>NZ_JANIBC010000002.1 GCF_024505085.1 Parvularcula maris | reverse complement strand
GAACCGGATCGACGCCACCTACAACCTCACCGTCGCCGACTTCCACACCTACTTCGTTGGCGAAGAGCGCGTGCTGGTGCACAACTGTGGCGGCGCCGGACGGGGCGGTAATCGTCTAAAACCGGACCCTGATGCTTCTGGCGAACATTCGACAGTCAAACGCGACGGAGACGGGAATGTGACAGGTCATGCTCAGTGGCGACCGAATGACAAAAACCCGACGGGCTTTGATCAAGTCAAGCGTGTCGATGTCACTGGAAAGCCACACACGAACAAGGATGGAACTTCAGTCCCCACCCCTCACGTCCATGAAAAGGGCACGAAAGATGTTCGTCCTGCACGAACTGACGAGCTTCCAAAGTAAGGGCTGACAATGAGCAAGCCGATACCCTTTAAACAGGATCACTTAGCTTGGATCGAAGACTGGTTCACTCGTCAGTGCGACGGCGACTGGGAACATGAGTATGGGATCAAAGTGGAGACGTCTGACAATCCCGGATGGATCGTCGAGATCGACTATGTCGGCACCTATCTCGAAGGCAGGAACTTCCTAACCGTCGATATCGAGCGAAGCGAAAACGACTGGCTGAAATGCCGGATCGAGAGCGGTAAGTTCAAGGGTTCGGGAGGCCCGAGAAACCTTGCGGAGGTTCTCATAACCTTTCGTCACTGGGCAGAAACCCAAACCTGATCTTCCCCAAAGAGCATCGTCTTGTTCTCCCGTTGATGGCCCGGCGTGCCGCTTGTGCCTGATCACACACAACGCACGTGGTGCTTTGGGCGCTCTGTGCCAGTGTTGGTGCGGGGTTGAGGGCTCGTCCGGGATCGTCGCGCTGTTCGGTTATCGGTATCCGATGGGTGCTGGAAGCCAGCGGTTGAGCGGTCTACGGCGGATACGTGGTGTAGCCCTGATGCGCCGGAGATGCACCGATCCTCGGAATGCCCGTTCTTGGTGTGCTGGTTGCTCCTCACACGCGGGGTCGGTCTGTTCCCTTCTTCAGCTGCTGACAGGTCCCGTCATCGCCGAAGAGGGGGTAGCTCGGCGGCCTGATTGGGGCTGTGCTGTGGTCGCCTCATTAGCCGCTGCTAAGGTAGAGCGGATCGGGTCACCGGCGTAGGTGCAGGCAGAACTGCTACTGACGGTTTTATCTGCCGTTTTCCGCTGCCAATCCAACAGCGCCGCCCCCGCTCAACCTGAACAGTTCTGAACATCTTCCCGCTCGCCCCGGAACGGGCCAGACTTCAACTTTCCACATGATTGCCAGAAAGCAGGAAGGGCTGAACGGCATGGGCGGTTACGGATCGGGGGCGGCGCGGTCGCGGTGCGCGACCAAGACGAGCGAGCTTCTCAGCATCGACCTTGCGGACCTTCGCCGCTGGGGGGTGCTGGACCATCTGAAGAGCGAGGGGGGCGGCTTTCGCGCCGGTACGCTGACATGGTCGCGAGGCGGGCACACCCATTCCACGATCAGCTATCAGGTGGACGAGGACGCCTTCACTCTCATCTACCGCACCCGCCGCCCTGGTGAGGAGTGGCAGGATAAGCGACAGCGCATCGGCTGGGCCTTCACCGGGCAGAAGATGGGCGGGCAGCGGCGCTGGTTCTCCTGCCCCTCCTGCCATGCCCGCGCCCGCGTTCTCTACGGCTCGCCCTTCGCCTGCCGAAGCTGCCACCAGGCGACCTACGAAAGCCAGTACGAGCGCTTCCGCGTGCCGGGGCTCGCATCGGCCATGCGGGTACGCGAGAAGCTGGGAAGCGACGACGGCATCCTCGACTTCTTCCCGCCAAAGCCGAAGGGGATGCACCAGAAGACCTATGACCGCCTGCGACAAGCGGACTGGCAGGTTGCCGAGCGGCTGGAGGACGTGCCGCGCGGGCATGGCCCCGGCTAACCTCTTCGCTTGTCCGCGGGCACGCAGCGCGCCACTCTGTCCGCTTGGTTAGACAGTGGTGCCATGTACGAGAACGCGTTCAACAAGATCGACCGTGCCCTTCGCAACGATGAGGGCATGTCGTCGGAGCTAGACTATGCCGAGCAGACCTCCTGGGTCCTGTTCCTGAAATACCTCGACGACCTCGAAAGCGAGCGGGCGGACCGGGCGGCGCTGGAGGGTAAGGACTACTCCCCCACCCTGGAGGAGGGCTACCGCTGGGCCGATTGGGCGGCGCCGAAGGATGCGGACGGCAGCTTCGACCATGACGCGGCGATGATGGGGGACGACCTCATTGCCTTCGTGGATGATGAGCTCTTCCCCTACCTCTCCGACTTCAAGAGCGCGGACCCCTCGACCCTCGCCTACAAGATCGGCGAGGTCTTCACCGAGATCAGGTCCAAGTTCCGCTCCGGCTATTCCCTTCGCGACGTGCTGGACGAGGTCGATGCGCTGTCCTTCGGCACGCAGGCCCAGCGGCACGAGCTGTCCTCCCTCTACGAGGACCGCATCAAGCGCATGGGCAATGCCGGGCGGAACGGGGGCGAGTACTACACCCCCCGCCCGCTCATCCGCGCCATGATCGAGGTCCTGCAGCCCAGGATCGGGGAGACGGTCTATGATGGGGCGGCGGGGTCGGCAGGCTTCCTGTGCGAAGCTTATGAGGCGATGGAGAAGCAGGCCAGAACGGCGGCCGACCGCGAGCGGCTTCAGAACGAGACCTTCTACGGGCAGGAGAAGAAGTCCCTCGCCTATATCATCGGTGTGATGAACATGATCCTGCACGGGGTCGAGGCGCCGAACATCCGCCACACCAACACCCTGACCGAGAACGTGCTCGACTACGGCCCCGCCGACCAGCACGACGTGATCCTCGCCAACCCGCCCTTTGGCGGCGGGGAGCGGAAAGAGGTTCAGCACAACTTTCCCATCCGTAGCGGCGAGACCGCCTACCTCTTCACCCAGCATTTCGTCCGCAAGCTGAAGGGCGGTGGGCGTGCGGGCGTGGTCATCAAGAACACGGTGCTGAGCAACACGGACAATGCCAGCGTTGCGCTGCGGCGGGAGCTATTAGAGGAGTGCAACCTTCACACCATTCTCGACCTGCCCGGCGGCACGTTCCAGGGGGCGGGGGTGAAGACGGTGGTCCTGTTCTTCGAGCGCGGCGAGGCGACGAGGCGCATCTGGTACTACCAGCTGGACCCAGGCCGGAAGCTCGGCAAGACCAGTCCCCTCACCGATGACGACCTCGCCGATTTCGTCCGCCTGCAGAAGGACAAAGCGGATAGCGAGAAGAGCTGGTCCGTGGAGGTAAGCGACCTCGACCAGGACACGCTCGACCTCTCCGTGCGCAACCCCAACGCGCCGGAAGCCGCCCCCCCTGCGCAGCCCCGAGGAGATCATCGACGTTATGCTGGCCCGCGACGCCGAGACGGCGGCGATCCTGAAGGACATCAGGGGGATGCTGTGAAGGCAGGGTGGGCTGAGGTGCCTTTGGGGGAGTTGTGCAGCACTTTTACAGATGGCGACTGGATCGAAACGAAGGACCAAGCTCCTGAAGGCATTCGGTTGCTGCAAACTGGCAACGTGGGGTCGGGCTACTTCAAAGATCGTCGCGAGAAAGCACGCTTCATCGACTATGAAACATTCGACCGTTTGTCTTGTACGGAAGTTGTGCCAGGCGATATTCTTGTCTCGCGATTGCCTGACCCGGTTGGAAGAGGCTGTATCGTCCCCGAAACTGGCGAACGAATGATAACGGCCGTAGACTGTGCCATCATCCGAACAAAGCCAGGCGATGCGGAACCTGCATTCCTAACCTACTACATGCAATCCGTATCGTACCTACGTGCTGTAGACGAACTATGTACTGGGACCACACGTCGCCGCATCAGCCGAAAAAATCTTGCAAAGGTTCCCGTCCCCCTCCCCCCGATCGAGGAGCAGCGGCGGATCGTGGCGGTGCTGGACGAAGCCTTCGAGGGCCTAGCCCGCGCCCGCGCGAACGTCGAAGCGAACGTGGCGGACGCGGAGGGGTTGTTCCTTTCCGCGCTTCGGGGAGTGTTCCGCAACGAGGCTAGGACTTGGACCGCTGGGCGAACCCCCGAGCGTGTGTCCATGAGGGAAGAAACCGACACCAAGAACGGTGCAACAAGAACGGGCGGGCGCGGAGCAACGCTGCGACCCATTACGGGAGACTACTCCCTTTCTGTCCTCGCGCCTGAAATCGAAGCTCGACCAGGCTGGCGCTGGAGTAAGCTCACTGATCTAGCAAGACTCGAGTCCGGCCATACACCAAGCCGCAAACGTCCTGACTGGTGGGGCGGCAATATCCCGTGGGTTGGGATCAAGGACGCACGCGGTGCGCATGGCAGCGTTCTGACGACGACGAACGAGAATACGAACGAAGAAGGTATTGCGAACTCTAGCGCTCGCATTCTCCCCCCAGGGACGGTCTGTCTTTCCAGAACGGCGTCAGTTGGATACGTAACGAGGCTTGGTGTCGCAGCGGCCACGAGCCAAGACTTCGTCAACTGGGTTTGTGGCGAAGACCTGTTGCCGGAATTTCTTCAACTTCTTCTTCTCGCTCAAGGGGAGGCGATACGCCGGTTCGCAAGTGGATCAGTCCACCAAACGATCTATTATCCGGAAGTGAAAGCATTCTGGGTATGTCATCCTTCCGTGGAAGTACAAGCCGCAATTTGTGAGGCTATGAACGAGGTGCGTGAAGCCAGCGAGCGCGGGGAGGCATGCTATGCTGCCCAACGCAACGACCTCACCGGCCTGCAATCCTCCCTCCTCTCCCGCGCCTTCGCAGGGGAGCTGACCTGACCCCATGTCCCATGCCGACGAGACCGAAGCCGAGACGCGGCGCGAGAGGATCGACCCGGCGCTGAGGGCTGCGGGCTGGGACGAGGCGCCTGCCCGCGTGCGCTGCGAGACCATCGCCAAGGGGCGGCTTCAGTCGTGTGGCAGGCGGGGCAGGCCGACGGTGGCGGATTATGTGCTGGAGGTTTGCGGCAAGTACCTCGCCGTGGTCGAGGCCAAGCGGGCGGGGCTCTCCCACCGCGAGGGGCTGCAGCAGGCCAAGGACGATGCGGGCAAGCTCGGTGCGCGCTTCGCCTACTCCACCAACGGACGCGCCTGGTACGAGATGGACCTTGAGACGGGGCAGGGACGGGACGTCGAAGCTCCGCCCACCCCGGACGGCCTGTGGGACCGCGCCTTCCCCCCTCGCACCCAGAGCGCTCAGCAGACGGACTGGCGCGGGCGCTTCGGCGTCATCCCCTTCGCCGAGGACGGCGGCAAGTGGGAGCCGCGCTACTACCAGTACCGGGCCATCGACGCGGTCTTGGAGCGTATCGCGCGGGGCGAGAAGCGCATCCTCCTGACCCTTGCCACCGGCACCGGCAAGACCGGCATCGCGGTGCAGATCGCCTGGAAGCTGTTCCAGGCCCGCTGGACCAGGGACGGCGAGGGCGGACGGCGGCCCCGCATCCTCTTCCTCGCCGACCGCAACACGCTGGCGGACCAGGCCATCAACGCCTTCAGCGCCTTTCCTCAAGACGCCGTGGTGCGGATCGAGCCGAAGGAGATCAAGAAGGAAGGCAAGGTGCCGAAGAACGCCAGCCTGTTCTTCACCATCTTCCAGACCTTCATGACCAAGCCGCCCAAGGATGATGACGAGGACGGCGCGGACACGGACGAACCCGACTTCCGCTTCGGCGAGTACCCGCCGGACTTCTTCGACTTCATCGTGGTGGACGAGTGCCACCGGGGCGGCGCGCGGGACGAGTCGAGCTGGCGCGGCATCCTGGAGCACTTCGCCCCGGCGGTGCAGTTGGGCCTGACCGCCACGCCCCTGCGTGAGGACAACCGCGACACCTACAAGTATTTCGGCGAACCCGCCTATGTCTACTCGCTGAAGGAGGGGATCGAGGACGGCTACCTCTCCCCCTTCAAGGTGCGCCAGATCGCCAGCAGCCACGATAACTGGGTATGGGACGGGGACGGAAAGGTGCTGTCCGGGCAGGAGCCGGAGCTGGGTCAGGTCTTCGAGGAGCGCAACTTCAACCGCACAATCGAGATGCCCGCGCGCGAGCGCTCCCGCGTCCGCCAGTGGCTGCACGCGGTGGATCAGAGCGAGAAGGCCATCGTCTTCGGCGCGACCCAGCGGCACGCGGCTCTCCTACGCGACCTCATCAATGAGGAGGCGGGAAGCACGAACCCCAACTACTGCGTCCGCGTGACCGCCGATGACGGCGCGAGGGGGGAGGAGCTGCTGCGCACCTTCCAGGACAACGCGAAGACCATCCCCACCGTGCTGACGACCTCGCAGAAGCTCTCCACCGGGGTGGATGCGAGGAACGTCCGGCACATCGTCCTCCTGCGGTCCGTCACCAACATGGTCGAGTTCAAGCAGATCATCGGGCGCGGCACACGGACCTTCGACGGCAAGGACCACTTCACCATCTGGGACTTCGTGAAAGCGTCGGAGCTGTTCGAGGACCCCGAATGGGACGGCGAGCCCGAAGAGAAGATCAAGGGCGCGGGCGGCGGGAAGCCCGAAGGGGAGGACGCTGAAGACCAGCCGGACGAGGAAACGGAAAGCGAAGAGGAGCGGGACGGTCCCAGCGAGCCTCTGGTGGTCGAGCTGCCCAGCGGCAAGGCCCACGCGATCAAGTATATCGGCACGACCCGTTACTGGCTGAAGGGCGAGTCGGTAAGCGCGGGGGACTACATCAAGCACCTGTTCGGCGATCTTGGTAAGTTAGCCCCGGACGAGGACGCCCTGCGCAACGCATGGCGCAACCCTGACCGACGTGAGACGTTCCTGGAGGCACTGGCTGACCAGGGCTATGCGCGGGATGATCTGGAGACGCTGCGCTCCTTAGTGCAGAAGCCGGGCAGCGACCTCTTCGACGTGCTCGCCTATATCCGCTTCGACCTCGACCCCAAGGCCCGCGCCGAACGTGCGGACGCGGTGCGCGAAGGAGGGTTGTCTGGCTTCAGCGAGGAGATGCGAGTGTTCCTGGAAGGCGTGCTGACCTCCTACGTTCGAGAAGGGATCAGCGAGCTAAGAACCGGCGCGCTGGCCCCTGCGCTACAGAACAGGTATGGCGGCATGGGCGAGGCGCGGGCCAAACTGGGTGACGTTCGCGCCATCCGTGATGCCTTTATCGCAATGCAGTCGAGCCTGTATGATGCCTAAAGAAGCCTGCCGACGATCGTCTGACCGGGTAACATACCGGGTAACGGCTAGGCGGGTCTTCCAAGAACTGCATTAAGAACAGGCTCTTAAGCTACCAATCCCATGCCGCCCCAGGCACCACTTTCTTGTCTCACGCGCAGGGGCGCTGCGACGGCGCGAGCCATTGGGCTCGGGCACCCGCTTGGGTGCCTTGCTTCGCGGTTTTTTGCCTCACGGCGCGCAGCGCCTCCGGCGGGGCGGACCTGGCCGGTCCGGGCACCCGGTCGGGTGCCTTCCCTTTCTAGCGTTGCGCGCTGGAGGGTGTTTGGTGGAGGGCTTACCCCTGCGCCTAGCGGGCTGCGGTGAAGCCGTTTTCTGTCTCGTAGGCCAGGCCGTTTTCCTGGAGGGAGGCTAGGACGTCCCCCAGGCGCTCGGTGCGGGCTTTGGTGAGCTTGGGTTTGAAGCTGACCACCAGGGTCTCCGTCGTGACGGGTTTCCTGGCGGCCTGGAGGAGGGCGCGGACCTGTTTGATCTGCTCGAAGGGGTCCTTGGGCCAGGAAGGCTTGACCGCCGCGGGTACGGCCTCCTCGGCAGCCTTCTTCTTATCTTCGGCACCCGGAACCTTGTGGCCTAGTTTCTCGATCTGGTAGTCGGGGCGGAGCCAGCGGACATGGCCTCTCGCCTCCTCCTCCGCGCGGCTCTTGTTGAGGGCGACGAGGCGGGTGAGGAGCTCTTCTTCGGCCTCCTCTTGCTCCTTCGATTTGAGCTGGCTGGGGGTGGTGCCGCCGGGCTTGCCGACGAGGGCGCCTTCGAGGTCCGACCATCCGTAGGCGCCCAAGACCTCCCGGTCGATCTCGTCGTGGAGGTCCGCGAGGATCGACACCTGCGCCCGCTCATGGATGTCGCGCTCTTCTTCCGTGAGATCGCCGTGACCAGCCATGGCCTCGCGGTAGCGCTCCAGCGCGTTGTAGAGGCGGGTCATGGTCAGCCAGTCCCAATCCTCCAGACGCTCCTTACGGAAAGCATCGAGCCGCTCGCCCAGCTGCGCCAGACGGTCAGGGGAGGGATGATTGGGGAAGGGGAAGGGGTCGAAGGTTTCGGTATGCTGATACACGGGATCATTGCCAGCTCCTTGCCAGCCGCCCGCTGCGTTCGCGTAGACAATATGAGTTCGACTGCTCAAAACCGCTAGCGACTCTGCAGTATCCAACGCTACCGTAATAACTTTACTCTCCATCACTGACCGAGATGATTGGAAAGAGAAGACTCGATGTTTGGCCGTACGAGAGCTAGCTATGAATCTGTCCAGCGGGGCTACACCCTCCCGATAGATTAAGCTCGGTTCCCCAAACAGCCACCAACGGTCCTTATATGAAGGGCGATTATTGGTTTGCCGTACTGGCCAAACATGCTCCAGCAAATGAGAATAAATCCCCTGATACCTTTCTTGAATATTATCTTTAGACAGATTGAAAGTGTCGATCACGAGGACATTGCGGGATTTCTGCATTAAGTCGCTTCCGTTCAAGAAGGGAACAATCACTCCTTGTTCAGACTCTGAGAACTTTCGGACCATGGGTGCTTCGATAATGAATCCCGTTCCCACGGTCTGAACACCTCGAGCGACAACCAGAGAGTTTGCTAGTAGGGGAACAACCTCAGAGAGGTTCGCCCCCAACGTCAGGTTCGCCTTGACCAGCCCCTTCTCGCTCTCCAGCTCCACCAGCGGTGTGTCCGTGTTCAGACCTTTCTCGCTTGTGACCTCGGCCAGCGTGCCTTCCTCCGTACCCGGCTCGGCCACGGTCATGGCGATGCGCACGGCGGCCTTGTCCGTCGCCTTGAGCCAGGGGTGGTCGGGGACGGCGAAGGCGAGGTGGAGGGGGTCCTTCGCGGCCATGTGCCGCTCGATGACCCGGCGGGAGAAGGTCTGGGTGATGGAGTTGGTGGTGATGAAGCCGAAACGCCTGAGGGGGTTGGTCTCGCCTTTCTTCTTCGCAGCCGTACTTGGCTTGCGCAGGAGCCTGGTTGCCGCCTCGTCCCAGAAATGCATGACGAGGTCGGCGCCGCCGGGCACGTCCTTTCTCGCCTTCCAAAGCGCTTCGGCATAGCCGTCGCCGAGCTCGCGGCGCAGGTCCTTGCCGCCGATGAAGGGCGGGTTGCCGACCACGAAATGCGCCTCGGGCCACTCGGCACGGCGGGGGTTCTCGTAGGTGTAGGCCTCGGTTCGGGCGTCCGGGTCCGGCACGTCCTCGCCGGTGACGGGGTGCTTCTTGAGGGTGTGGCCGTCCCAGCGGGTGATGGGTCTTCCGTGCTCGTCCCTTTGCAGGGTCTTGTCGTGATAGGCGAGGAGGGCGTCTTGCTGCCGTATGTTGCCATGCGCTTTCAAGACTGGCGGTGTGATGCTGTCTATGCCGCCATTGGCGATCTGCCACTTGAGATAGCCAAGCCACAGAACGAGTTCGGCGATCGGCACAGCGCGCGGGTTGATCTCCAACCCGAAGAACTGGCTTGGCTCCACCGTAGCGTCGTCTAAGTCGAGGTCTCGCTGTCCGCCGTAGGTCTCGAGCACGTTGAGGACGTCGCCCTCGAGCTTCTTCATCAGCTCCAGCGCCACATAGAGGAAGTTGCCCGTGCCGCAGGCGGGGTCGAGGACGCGGGTGTTGCAGAGCTGGCGGTGGAAGCTGCGGATGGCGTCGAGCGCGCCCTCGTGGTCGCCCTTGCGCTCCAGAAGGTCCGCCTCGATCTGCGCCGCGTTCCAATCCTCCGTGAGCGGCTCGATGATGGTGGGCACCACCAGGCGCTCCACATAGGCGCGGGGCGTGAAGTGGGCGCCGAGCTCCTTGCGCTCGCGGGGGTCGAGGGCCTGCTCCAGCAGGGTGCCGAAGATGGCTGGCTCCACCGCCTGCCAGTCGCGCTTGGCCGCCGCCAGGAGCTCGGCGATGGTGTCCATGCTGACTTTTGGCGCGACCGCGTTCTTGAAGAGGCGGCCGTTGAACTTGCGGAACTTGTCGCCGCTGAAGCCGATATCGCCGCCAATATCCATGGCGCGCCAGAAAGCCTCGATGGCGGCGGGGAACTTGTCGAGGGGGCGCTCGCGGCTCTCTTCTAGAAGCTTTTCGAAGCGGTGGTCGGGGAGAAGGCCCACATCCTCCGCGAACATGCAGAAGAGGCAGCGCATCAGGAACTCGGCGATCTCCTGGGGCTCGTGGCGGGGGGTGCCGTCATCGTTGCGGCGCGCCTCGAGCTGCTTGGCGATCCTGGCCAGGCGCTCGGCGATGTCCTTCGTGACCTCGGCACTCTCCCTGGCTGGGTCGAGGCTGTAGGGGTCGGTCCAGATCGTCCGCAGACGGTCCCTGACTTTCTCATCGCGCAGATCGTCGAGCCAGATGCGGTAGCGCTTTCTGTCCGGGAAGAGGTCGTAGCGGCCCCGCCCTGAGAAATCCGCGAACACGTCGATGGCGTGGCCCACATCCACCACCAGCAGGAAGGGCGGGCTGGCATGGCCCTCGGGCAGGATGCCGACATAGCCCCTCGCCTGGTTGAAGGCGGCGCGCATGACCCGGTCCCACTTGCGGGTGTTGCGCTCGGCATGGCCTGCCTTCACGCCCTCCGACGCGATGAAGAGGCGAAGCTGGTTCTCGTCCTCCTTGCCGCCGGGGGCGGACTGCTTGCCCTCCATGACGAAGTGCCCGCGCTTGTAGAGGTCCACGAACTTGGTGCTGTTCGCCACGGGGTCCTTCAGCGAGCGCTCGAAGACGTAGTCGTTGTGGGCGTTCTCGGGCTTCGCCGGGTCGGGGGTAGGGACGCCCAAGAGCTGGCAGAGTTCGGCAGCGAAGCTTTGAAAGTTGGAGCGCTCCGCCCCGCCGGAACCCTTCCAACGCTCGATGAAGTCTTCGATGTCCATGCCTGCCCGCTCCCGCCGAAGCGCTAGGGCTACCAGAGGCCGGCTGTCTGGCAAACGTTTCAGCTGCTTGCGGCGGAGGGCTGGGCGGGCCAGTCTTTCGGGTATGAGCACGGGCGATGTCACCCTCTCCATCCGTCTTGACCTGCCCGGCGGGGGGCGGATCGGGCCTGGTAAGGTGGCGCTGATGCGGGCGCTTCGGGAGGCGGGGTCGCTGCGCAGGGCGGCTGAAGCCTTGGGCATGTCCTACCGGCGGGTGTGGAAGCTGACCGAGGAGCTGAACACCGCGGCAGGCTTCACGGTGGTGGAGAAGGCGGCAGGCGGCGAGGGCGGCGGCGGGGCCAGGCTGTCCGAGCGCGGGGCCGAGCTGCTGAGCGCCTGCGAGAGGGTGATCCTGGCCGCCGAGAAGGCAACGGAGGCCGAGCGCGCGAATGTGAAGGCCCTGGCGGCGCCTTGAGCAGCGCGCCCCGTTGAAGGCGGACGTTCGGGGCCGTTATGCTCCGGCGTGCATCACGCCCCACCAGAGCCGGCCCCGCGCCAACACCCCCTCGCATTCCTCTCGGAGAGGGGCGGGGTACTTTGCGTGCTGACGAAAGTGACGGGTTCGAGCTACAGGCCCGTGGGCTCATTCATGGCCGTAGCCCCGGACGGCGAGCGAGCGGGCAGTATCTCCTCTGGCTGCGCCGAAGAGGCCCTACGTGCCCTGGCGCTGGAAGCGCTGAGGGAGGGGGAGCCGCGCACGGTCCGGCTTGGTGAGGGGTCTCCCTACCGCGATATCACCCTGCCTTGCGGGGCGGGGATCGACGTGCTGCTTCTGCCGTCCCCTGACGATGGAGTGCTGCGCGAGGCCGCGGCTCGTATAGCCGAGCGCGAGGCCTTCGCGCTGGGTATTGATCGCGGTGGAGTGCTCTCCATCCTCCCGCTGCAGCAGGCTGGGTACGACGGAGAGCTGTTCGCCGCGCCCTTGGTCCCGCCCCTGCGCCTCGTCGTGATCGGCAAGGGGGAGGAGGCGGAAGCCTTCTGCCGCCTGGCGCTCGGCGGAGGCTACGACGTGCTGATCTACTCCCCCGACGCTCCGCTGCTCGGAAGGCTGGCCGGGGAAGGTGTGATCGGCGCGAAGAACCTGTCCGTGCCAGGACGGATGCCCGATATGCCGGTAGATGCCCAGACCGCAAGCGCCCTCTTCTTCCACGATCACGAGTGGGAGCCCGCAGCGCTTCGCAAGCTCCTCGGCAGTCCGGCCTTCTGGGTCGGGGCGCAGGGCTCGTCCAGGGCGGCGGAGGCGCGAAAGGAAGCCCTACGCGCTCTCGGTACGGAAGAGAAGGAGATATCGCGTCTGCGCGGGCGCATCGGTCTCATCCCTTCCGCTCGCGACCCGCAGACCCTCGCCGTCTCGGTCCTGGCGGACATCGTCGCTGCCTATAAGAGTGAGTGGCTCGATCCGTATCAGGAGCAGCCCTCTCATCTAAGGGCCGTGTCGTGAAGCGCGTCGGTCTTCTTCTGGCGGCCGGGCTCTCGCGCCGGTTCGGCGAGGAGGACAAGCTGCTGGCGCCCTGGCGTGGGAAACCGCTGGTCTCCTACGCTGCGAAAGTCTTACGTTCCCTGCCGCTGGACGGTCTTGCAGCGGTGGTCAGATCGGACGCGGTGGCGCGCGAGCTTGGCGAAATCGACCACATTCATCAGCCTGCGCCCGAGCGGGGCCAGGGGACGAGCCTTGCCATCGGAGCTGCCTATGCGGCCGAGCAGCAGGCTGACCGCTTGCTAATCCTTCTCGCGGATATGCCGCTTGTCTCGGCGAGGCACGCCGAGGAGGTGCTGAAGACCTGTACGGATGACCGCCCCTGCCTCTCCCGCGACGGCGAGCTGGTCGCGCCGCCCGCCTGCTTTCCGGGCTCCTGGTTCGCTGAACTCAAGGCGCTGGAGGGAGACCAGGGGGCCGGGTCTTTGTTGAGGCGGAAGGAGACAGCTCCCCTTTTCGTAGATGCGCTGCGGGGTGAGCTGAGGGATGTCGATACCGTTCAGGACCTTGAGGAGGCTGCCGCATGAGCGCCGGCGTCCTTGCCATCCTCTTCCTTTTGACGGCGGCCCTTTACGCCAGCGTGGGGTTTGGCGGGGGCTCGACCTACACGGCGCTTCTCGCGGCGGCGGACACGGACTACCGCGTCCTTCCCCTCGTCTCGCTGAGCTGCAACATCGCCGTGGTCAGCGGCGGGGTCTGGCGGTTCGCCAAGGCCGGTGCCCTTCCCTGGGCCAAGGCGCTTCCCCTCTGCGCCGCCTCGGTTCCGCTGGCTTGGCTCGGGGGCAGCCTGGCTGTGCCCGAGACCCTCTTCCTTCTGCTCTTGGGGGTGTCGCTTCTTGCGGCGGGGTGCCTGATGCTGACGCCTGTTCCGAGGAAGCCTGCTAGCCTGTCCGCGGCGGCGCTACCCAGACCCTCCGCCTACCGCGTCAGCGAGCCGGTGATGGGCGGGGGCTTGGGTCTTCTGTCGGGGATGGTGGGCATTGGCGGGGGCATTTTTCTGGCTCCCCTCCTGTATCTGACCCGTTGGGACGAAGCCCGCCGGATCGCAGGCACCGCATCGCTCTTTATCCTCGTCAACTCGGCGGCGGGCATGGCGGGGCAGTTCTCCAAGCTCGCCGGGACCGGCGCCCTTGGCGAGGCGGCCAGCTTCTGGCCGCTGCTCTTGGCGGTGCTTATCGGCGGGCAGGCGGGGGCGCTCCTCGGTTCGGTGCGGTTCTCCCAGGAACTCCTCCGCCGACTGACGGCCGTGCTGATCCTCGTCGTCGCCTGCCGCCTTCTTCTTCGCGCGCTCGTCCAGATGGAGCTCTTCTGATGGCCTATGACGGACAGCCGATAGCCAGGCCTCTCACCGACGGTATGGGGCGGACCATCAGCTATCTGCGGCTGTCGGTGACGGACCGCTGCGATCTACGCTGCACCTACTGCATGGCGGAGCGTCCCGACTTTCTGCCTAGAAGGGACCTTCTGACCCCGGACGAGATCGACCGGCTGGCGGAGGCCTTCATCAGCCGAGGAGTCTCCAAGCTGAGGCTCACCGGGGGCGAGCCGCTGGTCAGAAGGGACTTCGCGGGCATCGTCCGAAGGCTAGGGCGCCACGTTCGCAGCGGCGCGCTCGATGAGCTAACCCTCACCACCAACGCCACCCTGCTGGCTCAGCATGCAGTGCTTCTGGCCGACAGCGGCGTGAGGCGGATCAATGTCTCCCTCGACAGCCTCGATCCTGAAACCTATCGGCGGGTGACCAGGGGCGGGGACCTTTCGAAGGCGCTGGACGGGATCGGCGCGGCGCATCAGCAGGGCATCCGTATCAAGATCAACGTGGTGGCGCTGCGCGAGGACAACGCGCAGGAGCTGCCCGGCATCATCGCCTGGGCTCACGGTGAGGGGCATGATGTCAGCATCATCGAGGTCATGCCCATGGCCGAAACGGGCGTGGACAGACGGCGGCAGTTCCTACCACTATCAGCGGTTCGGGAGGAGCTGGAAAAGCGCTGGACCCTGACGCCGTCGGCTCACCGCACGGGCGGGCCGTCGCGCTACTGGGAGGTTGCGGAGACGGGCGGAAGGCTCGGTTTCATCACCCCGCTGACGAACAATTTCTGCGAGGGCTGCAACCGGGTGAGGGTGACCGCAACGGGGCGTTTGGTCCTGTGCCTCGGTCAGGAGGACGGTACCGATCTGCGCTCGGTGCTGCGCAGCGGTGACGGGCAGGCTCTTGACGACACGATCGACAGGGCGTTGCTCGGCAAGCCGGAGCGGCACGGCTTCGAGGAGGCCTACGCCGCCGGAACGCAGGCCGTCACGCGCGGCATGAACACGACGGGGGGGTGAGGGATGAAGGTGGTGTTTCTGGGCAGGATCGGCGAGCGGGCGGGACCGCCCCGCGAGCTCTCCGAAGAAGGTCTTGTGACGGTAGCCGACGCTGTGGAGAGGCTGACCGTAGAGGACGACGAGCTGGCTTCGCTCCTTCGTGCTCCGAGCACGGTCTATGTGCTGGACGATCGCGTGGTGAAGGGGGACGCCGCGCTCGAAGGCGCGTCAGAGCTGGCCTTCCTGCCCCCGGTGTCAGGCGGATGATCGAGCTTCGCCTTCCGGCCGCGCCCTTCGAACCGGAGGAGGCGCTGGAACGCTTTCGCCGCTCGCTGCAGGATGCGGGCGGGCTGGTGAGCTTCACCGGCATCGTCAGGGGCGGCGGAACGAAGAGCCTGACCCTCAGCCATTATGAAGGGTACACAGAGCGCCGGATAGGGGAGCTCATGCAGGACGCGGTGAGACGCTTCGGTCTCAACGGTCTTCTGATCATCCACCGGATCGGCCGGATGGTGCCGGGGGAGCCGATCGTGCTTGTAGCCGCTGCCGCTCCCCACCGGCGCGAAGCCTTCAAGGGGGCGGACATGGTGATGGACTATTTGAAAAGCGCAGCACCCTTCTGGAAGAAGGAAGAGACCGCCGAGGGTTCCCGCTGGGTCGAGCCGACGGCGCGGGATATCGAAGATAGAGAGAGGTGGACGGGCTAAGAAGCATGGCATACGGAATCAACGAGAGCATCGCCTTCGAACCCATCGGCATTGCCGTTCTCACCGTCTCCGACACGAGGACGGAGGAGGACGACACCTCCGGCGGGCTCCTCCGTGAGCGGATCGAGAGCGCGGGCCACCGGGTGGCTGCGAAGGCCATCGTGCCGGACGATGCCGAGCGGATCGCAGGCATGGTCCGGGACTGGGCGGAGGATGACGAGGTCGCCGCGATCATCACCACCGGGGGCACCGGCCTGACGGGACGCGACGTCACGGTGGAGGCGGTCAGGCCGCTCTTCGCCAAGGAGATCGACGGCTTCTCGGTGATCTTCCACCAGGTCTCGTTCGAAAGCGTCGGCCTCTCCACCCTTCAAAGCCGCGCCTGCGCCGGCATCGTCCGTAAGGGGGACGGCTCGGGCGGCACCTTCGTCTTCTGCCTGCCGGGCTCCACGGGGGCTTGCCGCGACGGCTGGGACAAAGTGATCGTTGCGCAGCTCGACAGCCGCCACCGCCCCTGCAACCTCGTCGACATCCTGCCCCGGCTCGGCGAGCGATGAGCACGCTCACCCATCTCGATACGGATGGCCGCCCGCGCATGGTGGACGTCTCGGCCAAGCCCTCGACGGCGCGAGAGGCCGTTGCCGAAGGGCGTATCCGGATGAGCATGGCGACCCTGGAGGTCGCGATGCAGGGCGGCAGGAAAGGGGACGCCCGGCAGGTCGCCGTCCTGGCGGGCATTCAGGGCTCGAAGCGCACCTCGGACCTCATCCCCCTTTGCCACCCCCTGCCGCTCTCCTCCTGCGAGGTCACGGCGGAGCCCGATGAGAGCCTGCCGGGCTTCGTCGTGACCGCGACCGCGCGCACCACCGGCCAGACAGGCGTGGAGATGGAGGCGCTGACCGCGGCAAGCGTCGCCTGCCTCACCCTCTACGACATGCTCAAGGCGGTTCAGAAAGACATGGTCATCGAAGGCGTCCGCCTGCTGAAGAAAACCGGCGGGAAGTCGGGCGACTGGGAAAGGAGGGAGGCCTAGCATGGTAAATCCGCTTCTCTCACTGGACGAGGCCAGAAGACGTCTCCTCGCTGGCGCAGGTACGCTCGGTACGGAGCGCCTGCCTCTCGATGACGCCCTCGGGCGGGTGCTCGCGGAAGAGGTGGCTGCCTACCGGGCGCAGCCCCCCTCCGCCCTCTCGGCCATGGACGGCTACGCGATCAGAAAGGCCGACCTGCCCGGCCCCTTCAAGCTGGTGGGCGAAGCCCCGGCGGGTGCTCCCTATGAAGGGGCGCTCAGCCAAGGCGAGACGGTGCGCATCTTCACCGGCGGGGTGGTGCCCGCCAGCGCGGACAAGGTGGTGGTGCAGGAGATCGTGCGCGAGGAAGACGGCCAAGCCACCCTCACCGAAGAGCCGAGCGAGGCGAGCTTCATCCGTCCCGCCGGGCTCGATTTCGGACAAGGGGACGCGGTGCTGAAACCGGGAACCCTTCTGACCCCCGCAGCCCTGGCGCTGGCGGCGGCGGCCAACCATGCGGAGCTCTGCGTCACCACAAAGCCGAGGATCGCGATCGTATCCTCCGGGGACGAACTGGTTCCCCCAGGCGGGGAGCCGCAACCGGCGGAGATCATCGACGCGGCCTCCTACGGCATCGCCGCCTTTATCAGGCAGTGGGGCGGCGAGGTGACCCGGCGGCTTCACCTGCGAGACGACCTCGCTGCCGTGACCGAGGCAGCCCGGCGGCTTGCCGATGAGGCGGACCTGATCGTCACCATTGGCGGCGCCTCGGTGGGTGCGAAGGACCTCCTCCGCGCAGCCTTCCAGGAGGCAGGGGCCGAGGAGCGCTTCGCCGGTATCGACGTGCGGCCCGGTAAGCCCTTCTGGCACGCGCGGGCAGGACGCACCCTGATCGCCGGTCTGCCCGGCAACCCGGCATCGGCCATGGTGACGGCGAGGCTGCTGGTCGCGCCGCTGATCGGGACGCTGACGGGCCGGGGCAGCCATGTCTTCACGGAGAGCATGAGGGCGCCCCTCGCCGCCGCCCTGCCGCCTCCAGGAATGCGCACGACCTGGCACCGTGCCGCGATGGCGGAGGGCGAGCTCCATATCGACCCGCACGGCGACAGCGCCCTCCTCACCCCTCTCGCGGCGGCGTCCTGTCTCGTCTGCCAGCCTGGTGATACGCCGCTTGCGGAGGGTACACTGGCCGAGGCCCTGCCGCTGTGACGGGGTCGGTCACAAAGCGCTCCTTCGGCGCCATGCCGGACGGGAGGGAGGTGCTGCTCTGGAGGCTCGAAGCCGGTCCCTGCTCGGTCGAGGTGCTCAGCTATGGCGGCGCGGTCAGGTCCTTTATCGTGCCGGGCAGGAACGGCGCGTCGAGCATCCTCCTCGGCTTCGATACCCTCGAGGAGTATGTGGCCGATACGGAGTATATCGGCGTCCTGGTCGGCCGCTACGCCAACCGGATCGCCGGTGGGCGGTTCACGCTGGGCGGAGAGACCTACGAGCTGAGCCGCAACGAGAACGGCAACACCCTCCACGGCGGCGAGGACGGGTTCTCCGAGCGCCTTTGGGAGGGGGAGGTGACAGGGGAGGCGCAGCTCGCCCTGCGGCTCGTCTCGCAGGACGGCGACCAGGGCTTTCCGGGCAGGCTGGAGACGGAGACGGTCCTGACGCTGACCGCCCAGGACGGCGTGGCGCAACTGACCTTCGAGACCACGGCCAGGACATCGGGGCCAACCGTCTTCAGCCCCACCTTCCACGGCTACTTCAATCTCGGTGCGGAGGAAACGGTGGCGGATCACCGCCTCCAGGTGGCAGCCGACCGCTACACCCCCGCCGACGACGACGGCATCCCCACCGGGACCATCGAGGAGGTCGGCGGCCCGACCGATCTGCGGCGCCCCGTGCCGCTCAGCCAAGTCATCGGCGCAGGCGGCCTCGACCACAATTTCGTCCTGCGCGGCGGTCGGGACGAGCCTGCGGCGCGCCTCACCTGCGAGGCGAGCGGGCGGCGCCTCGACGTCGTCACCGATCGTCCAGGGCTGCAGGTCTATACCGGGGACGGGCTCTCCGGGCCGAGATTCGCGCCCCACGCAGGGGCGGCGCTCGAGACGCAGGCCTTCCCCAACAGCCCCAACGAGCCGGGCTTTCCCAGCACCGCGCTCCTGCCCGGCGAGACCTTCCGCTCCCGCACCGTCTACCGGGTTTCATGGCAGCGATAGTTGCGCATGAGCGCAAATGTCGCTTTGCACCGAGGCGCCTTCGGCCCACCTAGGGGTCAGGAGCTGAGCGGCGCGCGCCGGGGCGGCGGGCGCTCAGGGAGATGCCCATGTTCGCCGAGTTCGACGCTGTCCTTCTGGCGCGGATCCAGTTCGCCTTCACCGTCGCCTTCCACTTCATCTTCCCGGCCTTCTCGATCGGGCTGGCGAGCTATCTGGCGGTCTTGAACGGTCTCTACCTCTGGAAGAAGGACGAGGCCTATCTCCGGCTCTTCAACTTCTGGATCAAGATCTTCGCCGTGGCCTTCGCCATGGGCGTCGTCTCCGGCATCACCATGAGCTACCAGTTCGGCACCAACTGGTCCGTGTTCAGCGATATCGCCGGACCGGTGCTGGGGCCGCTCATGGCCTATGAGGTGCTGACGGCCTTCTTCCTGGAGGCGGGCTTCCTCGGCATCATGCTGTTCGGACGCAAGCGGGTGGGGCCGACCCTTCACATGGTGGCCTGCCTCGCCGTCGCCTTCGGCACGGCGCTGTCGGCGACCTGGATCCTCTCCGTGAACTCCTGGATGCACACGCCTGCGGGCTTCGCCGTGAGCGAAACGGGGCAGTTCGTGCCGGTCAACTGGATGGAGATCATCTTCAACCCCAGCTTCCCCTACCGCCTCGCCCACACGCTGACGGCGGCCTACCTCACCACGGCCTTCATCATCGGCGGGGTAGGGGCCTACCACCTCCTGCGGGGTCAGCGCGAGAACCCCGGCGTGCGCACCATGTTCTCCATGGCGATGTGGATGGCAGCCATCGTGGCGCCGCTTCAGATCGTCCTCGGCGACCTTCACGGCCTCAACACGCTGGAGCACCAGCCCCAGAAGGTGATGGCGATGGAGGGGCACTACGAAAGCCACCCCGAAGGCGCACCCCTCTACCTCTTCGGTATCCCCGACGACGAGGCCCAGGAGCTGAAATACGCCGTAGGCATCCCCAAGCTCAGCTCGCTGATCCTGGAGCACGACCCCAACGCGCCGATGGAGGGGCTCGATACGATCCCCGATGACGAGCAGCCCCCCGTGGCCATCGTCTTCTGGTCGTTCCGCATCATGGTGGGCCTCGGCTTCCTCATGCTCGGCGTCGGCGCGTTCAGCCTTTATGCCCGCTGGCGGAAGGGCCTCTACGACAACAAATGGCTCCACCGCGCGGCGCTTCTGACGAGCCCGGCGGGCCTCGTCGCGGTCATCGCCGGCTGGATCACCACCGAGGTGGGACGCCAGCCCTATACCGTCTACGGACAGCTCAGGACGGTCGACAGCGTCAGCCCCCTGGCCGCGCCTGCGGTGGGGGCGTCGCTGATGGCCTTCATCGTCATCTACTTCTTCGTCTTCGGCGCGGGCGTCTTCTACATCCTGCGTCTGATGCACACCCCGCCGCATCTCGGCGAGGAGACGATGGAGGAGACCCGCGACGGTCCGATCAGGACCTCCGGCATCACCCCCGCCGCCCAGGTCGGTGCCGAGGGCGTGCAGACCCCCCACCCCGAACCAGGACCCGCGGAGTAGCATCACATGGAAGTCTCGATCTGGCTCGCGAACTCCTGGGCGTTTCTCCTGGCGACCGCCGTCTTCATCTATGTGGTGCTGGACGGCTTCGATCTCGGCCTCGGCATCCTCTACCCCCTCTTTGCGAAGAAGGAGGAGCGCGACCTCCTGATGAACTCGGTCGCCCCCGTCTGGGACGGTAACGAGACCTGGCTGGTCTTGGGCGGGGGAGGGCTCTTCGCCGCCTTCCCCATGGCCTACGCCATCATCATGCCCGCGCTCTACGCGCCGATCATCGCCATGCTCCTGGCCCTGATCTTCCGCGGCGTGGCGTTCGAGTACCGCTGGCGGACCAAGCGCTGGCTGAGATACTGGGACCTCGCCTTCATCGGCGGCTCCGTCGTTGCGGCCTTCTCTCAAGGGGTGGCGCTAGGCGCGCTGCTGCAGGGCATCGAGGTGGACGGCAGGGCTTACGGCGGCGGCTGGTTCGACTGGCTCTCGCCCTTCTCTCTCATGACCGGTGTCGCGGTGGTGGTCGGCTACGCCCTTCTAGGCTCCACCTGGCTCGTCATGAAGCTCGAAGGCGACATTCAGGAGCGCGCGCGCAAGTTCGCCTGGACCTTCGGCATCGGGACCATCGGCTTTATCTTAGCCGCGAGCCTCGCTACCCCGTTCCTGGAGAACGCCTATTACCAGCGCTGGTTCACCTTCCCCAACATCCTGATCACCGCGCCGGTACCGCTGGCGGTGGCAGCCATCGCCTTCCTGATGTTCCGCTCCCTGACCGTGAACAAGCACGAGTACAGGCCCTTCATCCTGGCGCTGTCGCTCTTCGCCCTATGCTTTGCCGGGCTGGGGGTGTCGATGTACCCCTATATCATCCCCACCGAGGTGACGATCGCCGATGCCGCGACCCCGTTCAAGTCGCAGATCTTCATGTTCGTCGGCGCCTGCGTCCTCATTCCGATCATCCTCGCCTATACCGGCTACGCCTACTGGGTGTTCCGCGGCAAGATGGATCCGAACGAGGGCTACCACTGATGGCCCGCCTGCCCGAACCGTTGCGCAAGTGGCTGTGGTTCGTCGGCCTCTGGGCGGCAGGCGTCCTGGCGGTGAGTACGGTGGCCTACGGCATCCGCGCCCTGATCTTGTAGGGCCTAAGCGAGGAGGCCCAGCGGCGTCCGGTCGAAGCGGCCTCTATTGGCGAAGACGAGGTCGAGGTCGCCCTCCGACAGGCCGAACCAGCGTCCGAGCTCGGCGCCGTACTGCTCCGTGGCCATGGTGGGGATGAGGGCACCGCGACGGAAGTCGTGGTCGTGTTCCTCCTCGAAGGAGGGAACGGTGCCTGCGATCTGCCCGCCGCTGACGCCGCCGCCCATCACCATATGGTGCGAGCCCCAGCCGTGGTCCGTGCCCGCCGAGTTGTTGATCAGCGTCCGCCCGAAATCCGAGGCGGTGAAGGTCGTCACCATCTGGGACAGGCCCGCGGCATCGAGCCCGCGCTGGAACGACGCCATGGCTTCGGAGAGCTGGTTGAGCAGCACCGGCATCTTGAGGTGCTGCTCGCGGTGGGTGTCCCAGCCGCCCATACCGGCGAAGAACACTTGGCGGTCCGTACCGAGATCGCCGCGAAGCTGGATGAGGTCGGCGATGGTGCCGAGCTGCTGGGAAAGCCCGTTGCCCTCGATACGCACGGTGTCGCCCAAGGTGGCGCCTTCCATCAGGCGTGCAAGCTCGGCGGTGGTGGCGACCGCCTTGGCCCTCGAGCGGGCGATGTCCCGCATGAAGGGGCTCTGGGAGCCGTCCGCGGTCCTCGCATAGTGGGCGCGCATGATCGAGGCGAGCTCTTCGGAGCCGAAGTGCTTCTCGCCCGTCCCCCAGGCCTGTTTGATGTTGCCGTTCGAGGGGATCTGGGTCGGACGGACGTCGTCCCCGCTGAGGAAGACGGCGTTGCCCCTGGTCGAGATCGCTGCGTAGGCCGAGTTTGTTCCGGACCTGTCGAGGAGCCTGCCGCCCCAGCCGATCCGAGCGCCCTCCGTGCCGAAGGTCTGCCAGACCGACTGCTGGTCGTTATGCGAGCGCAGCTTGTTCGGCAGCAGCGCCGTCTTGTTCTTGACACCCGCGCGGTCGGTCACCTCGGCGAGCGGGCCGACATTGGCGGCGAAGGCGAGCTGGCCCTGGTCGAAGAGCTCCTTCACCGCCGACATCTCGGGGGGAAGGCCCACGGTCGGCTGACCGGCCGTACCCGGAAGGGCCAGGAGCGCGCTGCGTTCGCGGCTCGTCGGCAGCTCGCCCTCCCCGTAGCGGCCCACGATCGATTCCCGTGCAGCCGCCCAGGCCTGGTAGGAGCCCTCGTCCTGGCCGATCAGCACATCGTGCGTATCCGCCCCGCCATAGAGGAAGATGCAGACCAGCGCCTTGTAGCCGCCCCCGCCCTGCGCGAGCACGGGGAGAGGCATGAAGGCCGAGGCGGTCAGGCCCAGGGCGGAGGTCTTGAGAAAGCTGCGTCTGGAGAAATCCGTCATCTCTGTCACCTCGGCTCAGCGTTGGACCATGTAGTCGGGGGAGGTCAGCGCCATGGTGAGCGCGATCCGGCGGCGGTTGGCGAGTCCGCGCTCGGGCTTGTCGCCGCCGTACCAGACGAGGTCGACCGCGCGCAGAATGTCCTGGCGCACCTCCTCCTGAAGCCGCCTTCCGATCAGCACACGCTCGATCTCAGCGACCAGCTTCTCGGGATCGTCCGCAAGGGAATCGAGCCTGTCATAGTTGAGAAGCAGCATGTCCGGCTGGGTATCGGACGTGCGCGCCGCGTAGGCGTAGTCGGCGATCAAATTGATATAGCCGACGCTGGCAGGGGCGGTCTCGATCTGAAACTCCGGCGCGACCAGCCCCGCCTCCGCCGAAGCGGTACCGGGCGCCACATAGCCTGGCCTGTAGAAGTTGAAGACCGACGGGGAGGCGAAGGCGTTGTGACCGAGCTTCAAGCCGTCTGACAGCCACTGAAGCTGCCAGGCATAGGGGGCAACGCCTTCGCGCGAGACCTCATTGTCGCGGCGGTAGGCCCTCAGGAACGAGGCCAGACGCAGGATCGGCGAGCGCAGCTTGCCGCCGTCGGGGTTCAGGCCGGGGGTGCGCGCTTCCTCGTCAAGGAGGATCGCCGCGGCCGTCGCGGCCATGTCGCAGCGCTTGCCCGTCCCCACGGTAGCGCCGCTCGCCATGGTGTAGCGCCCGGCCTCGAAGGCTTCGGCCACCCGGCGCACATAGTCCGGGCTCGGGTTCGAGCTGACCAGCTTCTGGATGAGCTGCTTACTGATGAAGGGCGCGACATTGGGGTGCGAGAGGAGGTGGGTCAACGCCTCGTCGATGCTGGCCTCGGCATTGGCGCCGAAGCTGATCGAGCGGCCGAGAAAGACCTTCGGTTCGTCCTCGTGGTACTCGTCGAACGCCGCCATGGGGCGGTAGCGGTTGTCTTCGGACACCTTGGGCCTGTTGAAGTCGGTGCCCTGCCAGCTCAAGCCGGTCATCACGGCCGCCAAGGCCTCGACATCCTCCTCGGTGAAGGAGGGGCGGCCCTGGCTACGCCCGGCGCTGTCGAGCTCGTCGAGGCCGATCGTGAAGAGCTGCATCACCTCGCGGGCGTAGTTCTCGTCCGGCACATAGCCCCGCTCGGGGTCCGCCTTCCGGTTGCCCAGATGGGTCAGGTACTGGCCCATGGAGGGGGTGTAGGTCACCTTCTTGATGAGGTCGCAGTAGTTGCCCAGCGCCTCCCTGTTGAGAAGATCGGCATAGAGAGCGAAGCTCTCGCGCGACTTCGACAGCGTGCCGTCGGTCACGCCGATGACCACGATCTGCGACAGGGCGAAGGTCATCCGCTGGCGGAGTTGATCGTCGCCGTGGATGGCGCGCTCCCAGAAGAACACCTGAAAGTCGCGGGCGCGGGGGCTCTCTTCCATGCCCTGGACCCTCAGCGTGTAGGGCAGGCGGGGGGTGTCGATCTGGCGCTCGATCCACTCCTCGGGACCGATCTGGCGCAGCTCGTCGAGCTCGCTCGAGCTGGCGCCGAAGGCGGCCTGCTGGGAGAAGGCGACGGCTTCACCCTGGCTCATCTTGTCCGAGGGCGACGGGGGAATAGGGGGGTCCACCTCTACCTTCTGGGCGGGGGTCTCGACCGGAGCGTCCGTGCGCTCTTGGGGCACCTCTCCCTCACTCGAACCGCCGCCCTGGCATCCGGTGAGAAGCGCGGCGCACGCGGCGCCCATCAGGATCCGACTGGAGAACATACCGTCTCTCCCCTTCACTCAACAAAGCGACCACCCATCAGGGCGGAAGCATGGTCTCTGCTCGAGGCGGAACGGAGCCGATCTTGCGGCGACATTGTGGCCGAACAGGCGGCCTGCTCTCCGCCTGACGCCCTGACTGCCTGCGTGCCCGAACCCTAGCTCTGCCTGCCTATGTCCTCACTATTGCGTGAGAATTGTGAGATGTGTAGCAGCTTGAGGTTAGGTTGCGGGTCTTTCACGAAGCCGAGTCTATTCGTGCGCATTTGCAGAGAAATGGAGAGGCAACACCGCTGGGGGTGAGCACCTCATCTCTCCCTTAGGGAGAGATCGACATCTTCGATGTCGAGTGAGGGTGAGCGGTGGGCTGTGTGCGGTCTATCAATTGTGGTTGTCTCGTTTACGGCCGCCNGATGTCGAGTGAGGGTGAGCGGTGGGCTGTGTGCGGTCTATCAATTGTGGTTGTCTCGTTTACGGCCGCCGCTGCCCCCTCCGCCCTTCGGGCACCTCCCCCACCAGTGGGGGAGGGAAGCAGAACCAACGCCGCTCTCTATCTCGCTCCCCCTCTCCGAGGGGGAGCTGCCGGCAGGCTGAGGGGGAGGAGCCATCAGGGCTCAAGTCTCCTTCTGTCTGCAAACAACGAAGACGCGCTCAGCCGAAGGCTGCCTCTCCACCGAAGAAACATGCAAACCGAACCCCCTAGCTGGCGTTGCCGCCACTTGACCGGCAGCGCGCAACCTTGTTCTCCCGGCGTGGCAAGAGGAGCTGAAGATGAGCACGATCATACCCGTCGTCATGGCAGGAGGAACGGGGACGCGGCTCTGGCCCCTATCCCGCAGGGCGGCGCCGAAGCAGTTTCAGACCCTCGTCACGGACCGGACCATGCTGGCCGAGACGTTGGAGCGGTCCTCCGGCGAGGAGTATGCCGACCCCATCATTATCGGTTCGGGCGCTCACCTGGAGGCGATCCAGGACACGCTCCAAGGGAGGGGGACCGTCGTGCTCGAGCCCGTGGGCCGCAACACCGCGCCTGCTGCCATCGTGGCGGCGCTGCTCGCGGAGGAACACGGACCGGACAGCCTCGTGCTCCTGCTTCCGGCCGACCACCACATCACCGATCCCGAAGCTTTCCGCGCGGCGGTGAAGAAGGCGCAGGCCGCAGCCGAAAAGGGCTATCTCGTCACCCTAGGCATCTCGCCGGACGGCCCTGAGACCGGCTACGGCTACATCAAACAGGCAGAAGCGCTGACGGACAGCGTCTACCGCGTCGAGCGCTTCGTGGAGAAGCCGAACCGCGAGACGGCGGAGGGCTACCTGGCCGAGGGCGGCTACACTTGGAACGCGGGCATCTTCCTCTACCGCGCAGCGGACCTCCTCGCCGAGGCGGAAGCCCATGCGCCGCAGCTTCTCGCAGCCACCAAAGCGGCGTTCGAGGCGGCGTCCCGCGAGGGGGGCGTGGTTCGTCTGCCTGAAGAGGAGTTCGCCGCTGTCGAGGGCGACAGCATCGACTACGCCATCATGGAGAAGACCTCCAAGGCGGCCGTCGTCAGCCCAGTGGTCATCGGCTGGAACGATATCGGCTCCTGGGCGGCGGCGCAGCAGTTCGCCGGGCAGAAGATCGGCGAGGGGTGTATCGGCATCGACTGCGAGAACACCTTCATCCGTACCTCCGCCGATGCTCCCATGGTGGCGGCAGTCGGGGTGGAGGGGCTGACGGTGGTGGCCACGAAGGATGCGGTTCTCATTCTGCCCACGGATCGGAGCCAGGACGTCAAAAGAATCGTCGAGGAGCTGCAGGCCAAAGGGAGAAACGAGCTCCTCTAGGACGCCGAAGCCCAAGGCCCTAGCCTGCCAGAGCCAGCCCCTCGCTCATCCGGCGCAGCGCCTCGCGTGTTTCCTCGTCGGCGGGTAAGAGCTGCTCGATGGTGAGCTGCTCCACCATCGCGTCCTGCGGGGAGCCGAAGGTGAGAAGGACCGTCAGCAGGCGAAGGGTCTGTCCGCCCAGGACGACCTCTATAGGCATGACCGGCAGGGAAGCCGCCCCGCCGGTGGGCGGTATGGTGATCGCTTCGTCAGCCTCGGCTCGGCGCACGGTCTTCCAGAGGGGGGAGTCCTCGCCCTGATCGGCGGCCTCGGCACGCAGGCGGGTGAGGAAGAACCCCGCCGCCTCGCCGTAGTTGGAGATGGTCTCACGGTGTGGCCCGTCACCGAAGAAGGCGGCGGCCAGGTCGTCGCCTTTTCTGATGCCGGGCTTGATCAGCTCCAGGACCATCAGCCCCGCCTTGTTCCAGTGCATCACCTCGTAATGGGCGTTGAGGATATAGGCGGGGTCCGGACAGCCCTCGAGAAGCCGGTCGATCACCGGTTTCAGCGCGGGCGGGATTTCGTCGCCCCCGTCCTGCCATCTCGGCGCGTAGCCTGCCGCATGCAGCATCCCGTTCTGCTCCCGCAAGGGCAGCGACAGGGCGGCGGAAAGGCGCAGCACCATCTTCTCCGACGGCCTCGCAATGCCCCGTTCGAGGCAGGACAGGTGGCGGGCGGAAACTTCGGAGGCGCCCGAGAGGTCCTCCTGGCTCATCCGCCTGATGGCGCGCCACCTTTTGAGCTCTTCACCGAACATGGAGCCGTTGTGCCGGGCATGGTGGGGGCTGTCCATGACCTCCGAGGTCATGGTGTTCCGCACCTCTCAGCCCGAAAAGCCGAGGGAGGACGACACGAAGGAGGTACCCATGTCAGCCACCCTCTCCGCCCCTACGGCCGGTAGAAGCCCCGCCCTTCGGCCCCGGACCGGGCGCCGCATCATGGCCGGGTTCATCGCCTATCTGGTCTTCTTCGCCGTGTTGCCGCAGCTCGCGCGGGTCTTCCCGTTCGAGGCGATGTTCTTCGGCGGCGAGCGGCCTGCGGAGCTTCAGGCGGATCTGACGGACCGCTACATCAACTTCGCCTACGGACTGATCGGCGCGGTGATGACCGGCTGGATCACGACGCTCGTCATCGCCATGAAGGTTGAGAAGAGAGCGATCTGGAACGCAGGCCTTATGGGGCTGACCGTCTGGTTCGTGCTCGACAGCGGGGTCTCGGCCTTCTGGGGCTTCCCGCTCAATATCGCGACGAACGTTCTCTTTCTGGTGCTCTTGGGAGGCGTGCTGATCGCCTCCAGACCATCCGCCTAGCTCCTATTTGGCGGCGAGGCGCTCACCGGCGGCCTCGCCCCAAAGCCGCCGCACGGTCTGGTCGCGGCCGCAAAGGCTGCGGTAGACAGCATACTGACGGGGCTTCTTCTTGTAGTAGTCCTGGTGGTAGGTCTCGGCGGCGGTGAAGGTGGTCCGCTTCTCGATGGGGGTGACCACCTCGTCGCCGATCTCGCGCTCGGCCTCCGCTTTCAACTCCGCGAGGATCTCGCGCTCTTCTTCGGTCTCGTAGTAGACAGCCGTGGTGTAGCCGTAGCCGCGGTCGCAGAACTGGCCGCCATCGTCGGTCACGTCGATCGTCCGTAGGAAGAACGCCATCAGCTCGCGGTAGCTGATCTCGCTGGGGTCGTAGCGCACCAGCGCCACCTCGCGGTGGCCGCCGCGCTCGTAGTTCTTGTAGGTCGGCATGGGGCTCGTCCCGCCGCCATAGCCGGAGACGACCTCCTCGACGCCGTCGAGCTTCTCGAGGTCGGACTCGACGCACCAGAAGCAGCCCCCCGCCACCAGCGCCTCGGCCTGTCCCTCCGCTTGGATCACGGCGGCCGCCGCCACATCGGGACGGGACCGGTCGCCGCCGCAGGCGGCGAGGCTGAGGGTCAGAAGAAGGGGCAGTAGCATGCGCATCGGGTTCCTTTCGAGACACCAACGGGCGGCGCCTTCATGCCCCTTTTCGGGGGGGTCTGATAGGGAGTTACAGCGCGAGAGCCCAAAGGCGAGCTACAGGGCCGTAAGGCTTCGGCTTTTCCCGGCAGGGCACGACGCCTCTTCGGTGGGGTCCGGTTTGGGAAAACGGTTTTGGTGTCGTTTGCAAACGCTGGCAGCCCCCTCCGCCCTTCGGGCACCTCCCCCATGGTATGGGGGAGGGAAGCAGAACTCGGCTTCGCCCCTTCTTCGCTCCCTTTCTAGAGGGGGAGCTGCCGGCAGGCTGAGGGGGAGGAGGCAGCGCTCACGCCTCCGGTCTGTCTGCAAACAACAAAATCGCTCAACGAAGCGCATTCCCAGCCTCCTCGGCAGCGCTTATCGCGAGCCCCCAACATTCACCGCACCGACCCCTTGTAATCCAATTAGGTTTATACCATAAACTAGTTGTGGACACGAGGAGGTTTCAGATGATCCGCAAGACAATCCTTTCCCTTTCGAGCCTGGCGGCCATGGCCGGCATGGCGAGCGCCGCCGATCTCTCCGTCAGCCTGGAGGGCGTCGAGGACCGGGGCGGCAAGCTCTACATCTCGGTTCAGAGCGAGGCCGAGTACATGCAGAACCGCGGGACGGCGGGGACCATCACCGAGGATGTGGAGGCGGGCTCGATGGCCTTCAGCTTCGACGTGCCCCCCGGCGACTATGCCGTCAGCGTCTGGCACGACTTCAACGGCAACGGTCAGTTCGACATGAGCGAGGCGGGCATGCCGGTGGACGGCTGGGCCATCAGCGGCACCCCCGTCATGGGCGAGCCGACCTTCGGCGACGCGCGGATCACCGTGGGAGAGGGGGGTGCGGACATCACCCTCACCATGAGCTACTGAGCACGGTAAGAAGCGAGCGCCGCGGCCTCTGCCGCGGCGTTTCGCCGACGAAAACGATCCCGCGGGAGGGGCATGATGACCGAGACCACCGAGCAGGACCTCTCCTATCTGAGGGCGCTGGCCCAGAAAGGCACCAAGGCGCCTCTGCTGAGCGGCAGGTATCTGGTGTTCTGGGGCGGGCTGATCGCCCTCACCTATCTCGGCCACTACGCGATCGCTTCGGGCCGGACACCCTTCGGCGGGGAGGCCCTCGGCTTCCTTTGGCTGGCATTCGGCATCGTGGGCATCCTGGGGATGGTGGTCCTTCGCCGGACCTTCCCGGCCAAGCCAGGGGCTGCGTCCTTCGGCAACACGGTCGCGCGGGAGACGTGGAGCATGGTCGGCATCGCCATCTCGACCTATGTGGCGGGGGCGCTGGCGGCACTGGTCCTGGGGGCCGCGGACGCTCTTCTGATGGACACCATCATGGCCGTGGCCCTGGTCCTCTACGGCATCGCCTTCGCGGTTACGGGCAGGGCGGCGGAGATCGGCTGGTTCCGCTTCGTCTCCGTTCTCTCCCTGATCCTCGCCGGGGTCAGCCTGACCCTGATCGGGCGGGCCGAGCTCTACCTCTACGGTGCGGCGGCGGTGACCCTGGTCGGCCTTCTCCCCGGCCTCATCCTGCTGCGCGGCGAGCCCGCGCCGTCCCCGGACGAGGCATGAGCGGCGGCTTCGATCCCGGCAAGGTCGACGATGTCATCCACGGGCGGTTGCGCCTGGGGGTGATGGCCTATCTGAGCTCCGTCCGCTCGGCCCTCTTCACCGAGCTGGCCGAGGCGCTGGAGGCCACCAACGGCAACCTCTCCGTGGCCCTGCGCAAGCTCGAGGAGGCAGGCTATGTGGCGATCGACAAGCGCTTCGAGAACCGAAAACCTCGCACCTCCGCCAGCCTGACCGAGGAGGGCAGAAGGGCCTGGGCGGCCTATCTCGAGAACCTGCAGGGGCTTTTTCCGAAGGGGTAGCCGAGCCTCTCTGCCGTCATCCCGGAAAGCCGCCAGGCTTATCCGGGACCCACGGACCAGCCGTCGCGGCTGCTTGATCCGTCAGTCCACGGGTCCGTCGATCCGCTTTGCGGCTCCACCTTCGCTACGCTACAACCGGTATGACGGGGGCAAATCTTAATAAACGTAGCTGGCCCCCTCCGCCCTTCGGGCACCTCCCCCACTACGTAGGGGAGGAAAGCAGAACTAGCGTTGGCCTTCTATCTCGCTCCCCCTCTTCGAGGGGGAGCTGCCGGCAGGCTGAGGGGGAGCGAAGCAGCAGACTAACACTGCCGCGAAGAACGCGAGCGAAGCGCAGCGAAGTCAAGCGCCACTGCCGTGGCCTTCTCCGCCTAGAAAAGGTCCGCCGGACCTTTTCTTTCGCCTGACGGCGAACCGGCTACGAAGCGCTCAAGTAGCGAGCGCGAGCGAGCGGTAGCGCCAAAATATTAAGTCTCAAAACCGTTTCGCGATCGAGAACGCCCCGAAGCGCTGGCTGCCTTCCTGCTCTTCGAACTCAGGCGTACGGAGGATATAGGTGAAGGCGATCTGCGCTCGGCCTAGCTGAATGGCCGTGCCCGCCTGGAAGTCCGCCACGATGGTGTTCGAGCCCACATCCGGCCCGCTGTCGCGGAACAGCGAGTTGTCGAGGAAGATGTTGTGGGCCACCGCCTCCACCTGGCCGCCTGCGAAGATGTACCAAGAGCGCTTGTCCTGGGGGACGAAGAAGCCGGAGCCTGCATGGGCGGGGCGCACCCTGGGCGGGCCGAAGCTGGTGCCGAGGTTCTCACCGAAGCGCAGGTTTCCGCCGATCCGGGCGGCGGTCTTCACCGTGCCCCCGCTGAGGCCTAGATTGCCCACGCAATCGAGGCCGAAAGCGTTGCGGTTGCCGAGGTGAAAGAACCGCCGCTGCCGATCATAGGTTAGGTTCAGCCCGACGCTGTCCTCGATCTGGTTGTCCCAGCCTTGGGCGAGCTCCCGTCCCGTGATGTTATGGACGAAGTCCTGACCCTCCTGGCCCAGCGCGCTCGGCCCCACCACGCCAAGCTGCACCGAGAGGAGGTCCACCCGGTTGGGCCGCTCTACCAGCGAGGTCAGCTCGCCGTAAAGGTAGCCTGCATAGGGGTGCTGGTCGGGCAGGAACTCCGGCGTGTCGAGGTCCTCGGGTGTGTAGATCTCCTGGGCGAGGGCGAAACCCCGGCGCAGCTTCACACCCTCGCTGGCCGGATCGACCCGCAGGAGCCGCCGCGCGAAGAACCGCCCGAAGGCGTCGCTCTTCCGGTTGCCGCTCAGATAGCCGATGCGCAGGCCGCTCGTGTAGTTGTCGTCGTCGCCGAAATAGCCGTCGTTCTCGACCGCGATCGTCCAGGTGGCGCGCGGATCGTCCGCCACCATTTCCTGCGCCGCTGCTGCTGCCGGTAGCGCCGCGGCAAGTGCGGCCATCGCCCTGATCATCCCCATGGGGACAGCCTAACCCAAGATAAGCCTACCGCCTAGGGGGAGGGGGCTGGAGCCGTCCCGCCGCCACCGTGGCGAAGATGGTCACCACCATGCCGATCAGCGAGGCAGGGAGGTCGGGCGCCACCTTGCTGACGATCAGCCCCACCAGAATGCCCAAGCCCATGGCGTAGAGGATGATCTTGCCAAGGCTCATCTTGGGTCTCGTCAGGCCCGCTCGACGAGCTGAAGGACCTCTTCGAAGCTCTCCTTCACCCGCAGGACGCCGCTCGCGCCGAGATCGCTCCTCTGGGCGATGGACACGTCGCAGCCCTTCTCGCCCTTGGAGGTGAGCTCGATGATGTAGCGGGGGTTGAGCGCGATCGTCACATCGTTGGTCTTGGTCAGCTTGATCATCTTCATGGGCCGTAGCCGTAAGGGACAGGCGCTGCGACAGCAAGCCGCCTCCATCTTGTGGACAAACAGGGGTGGGAAGTGTTCCCGCCACAAGATATGGTAGAGTTAACCCTCGCCCCCGCGACTCACGCTAAGCCGCCTGGGCGCCACCGATCAGGAGACCTTCAATGTTCGACGCCTTAGACCCCAACGGCAACACCCCCGGCCTTCTGATCCCGTCCAAGGGCTACAAGCCCCACCGCTACCCCTGGGCCTATGAGTACTGGAAGAAGCAGCAGCAGGTCCACTGGATGCCCGAGGAGGTGCCCCTGGGTGAGGACTGCAAGGACTGGGCGCGGGCGCTCTCGGACGGCGAGCGGAACCTCCTCACGCAGATCTTCCGCTTCTTCACCCAGTCCGATGTCGAGGTGAACGACAACTACATGGAGCGCTACGCCCGTGTCTTCAAACCCGTCGAGGTGAAGATGATGCTGGCGGCCTTCTCCAACATGGAGACGATCCACGTCGCCGCCTACGCCCTCCTGCTAGAGACGATCGGCATGCCCGAGAGCGAGTTCTCCGCCTTCCTCGACTACAAGGAGATGGCGGACAAGCACGACTATATGGGCCAGTTCGGCGTCGAGACCGAGGCCGATGTGGCGCGCACCGTGGCCATGTTCGGTGCGTTCACGGAAGGTCTCCAGCTTTTCGCGTCCTTCGCCATGCTGATGAACTTCCCGCGCCAGAACAAGATGAAGGGCATGGGCCAGATCGTCACCTGGTCGATCCGCGACGAGAGCCTCCACTGCGAGGGCATGATCAAGCTCTTCCACACCTTCGCTCAGGAGACGAACTGTTTGACCAAGGCCGTGGCCGACGACATCGTCGACTGCTGCAAGACGGTGGTGGGCCTCGAGGACCGTTTCATCGACCTCGCCTTCGAGGCAGGCGACATCCCGGGCATGACGCCCGACGACATCAAATCCTATATCCGCCACATCGCCGACTGGCGCCTAGAGCAGCTCGGCCTTCCGCGCGTCTACGGCGTCGAGAAACACCCCCTCCCCTGGCTCCGCGAGATGCTCAACGGCGTCGAGCACGCCAACTTCTTCGAAGCGCGGGCCACGGAGTATTCCAAGGGCGCGACGAAGGGCGCCTGGCACGGAACCGAGGGCGTGTGGGCTCAGTTTGAGAAGATGCGGGGGTAGGCTTGGACCGTTTTGAATTCTACAAGGATCAATATGAGTTTGAACTAAAAAGAAAAGCTGTCCTGCATCGGCAGTTCGCGCCACCGACCTCTTTATTTGTAGTCTTGGTAGCTTCAACTTTCGGGGGGATGGCTGATGTAGACAGCTTAGCTCGCTGGGCATTGGCAACGAAAATCGCAGCTTTCAGCATATGCTGTTGTCTAATTGTTTGGCTGTCTTTTCGCTTATGGAGAATTGTATCAGGGAACAAATATGACGAAATAGCGACTATGGACGCATGGGAACAACAATATGAGCAAAACTATAGCAACAAAAATATTGCAATAGATGGCTCTGTTGCGTTGGCAAACTACTCACACCAGTTGATAAAAGAATTTATACGGTGCGCGGCCAAGAATGCTATTTTGAACGAAAAACGGAGCAATAAGCTCGATGATTTTAGAAGGGATCTGTTGATCCTATCGGCGCCCGTGGCTATACTGTATCTAGTGGGAGTTATTGATGCAATCTTAGTCGCAATGGAGATGCCACGTGTCTAACCAAGAAAATCCCCCGCGTAATCTGCCTTCCAGCAATAGTAATCCGCGTCCTCCTACCAGTACGTCCGAACTCAAGCCCCCGCCTGGGCGGGTCGTCAAAGACGAACGGCCACTGGAAAAGAGAGGTTAACCCGTATACGGCACTCGGAGCTAGCTAGCCAGCGTACGGTGCATGAAAGCGAAGCTGGAATGCACCTCTCCCGCCCGTGGGTGGTGCAGTCCAGCTTCGCTTTCATGCAGCCTACGGATGAACGGGCGGCGCAGGGCGGAACACCGCAGGTGATCCGCCGTCCGGCGTTGCTCTTGCGGACCGCTCCTCTCCCCCGTCATCCCGGAAAGGGCGTAGCCCTTATCCGGGACCCATGGACCGACGGGCTCACGCAGCTCAACCGTTTTTCGTACCATCGCCCGTGATCCGTGGGTCCCGGCTCTTCGCCCTACGGGCTACGGCCGGGATGACGGAGGGGGTGGTTCACCGACCCATCGGGTTCATGGGCCCCGGATACCCTTCGGGTTCCGGGATGACGCTGCTGAAGAGAGTTGCGCTCCACTATGTTCACTCTACGTTCCGCTCATGCGGCCCACGGTCTATATCCTCGCCAGCCACAAGAACGGCACGCTCTATACCGGCGTGACCTCGAACCTGGCGAAGAGGGTATGGGAGCATCGCGAGGGCGCCATCGAGGGGTTCACGGAGCGTCACCGTGTCAAACGCCTCGTCTGGTACGATGTGCACGAACGGATGGAGTCGGCGATCACCTTGGAGAAGCGCCTCAAACGCTGGCGCCGGTCCTGGAAGCTGGAGCTGATCGAGGAACAGAATCCCGAATGGCGGGACCTCTTCTTCGAACTCGGTCCGCTCTAGCCGTCATCCCGGAAAACCGAAGGTTTATCCGGGACCCATGGCCTGAGATTGATTTCACGAGGAACGACTGCGTAGCCTGAGAGCTTTGGTCCATGGGTCCCGGATAAGCGCTTACGCGCTTTCCGGGATGACGGGGATGAGCTCTGACGCAGTCACTTATCCCCTCCCGCTCCATCCCCCGCAAACTCCCCCCATGCCCAGAAAGACCAGAACCCGCCTCTCGCCCCTCGAGCGCCGCCAGCTCGCGCAGGAAGCCGAGAAGCTCGCCATGCTCCGCCTCAAGCGCAAACAGGAGCTTCGCAAGCATCGCAAGCGCCGGAACAGGGATGGCTTCGACCGGCTCTCCGGCCTGATGGCGGCGGCCACCGGCAACTTATCCCCGTGAAGCTCGCGTCCCTTATGCTCCGGCCATGCTTTCCTCCCCCCTCGAAGGGGCGGTCCGGACGTCACGCGACCTGGGGGAGGGACGGTGTGTGCGTGTGGCTCCTGGGGTGACGCCCCAGGGAGGCCCGTAAGGTAGGCTCGTCTCGGCGGCTGCATTCCGCAGTCCATCCGTAGGCAGAGCGCCTAAGGGCAGCGGGTAGGTGCTGCCCTCGGCCGTAAGAAACACGCAGCGAGAGCTTGAAGCGCTGACCGCCATGTGAGGTGACCCAGACCCCCCTCCCGCGGCCGGCCTCTCGCAGCCACGCCGGGAGCGGACGGTGCGCCTCGCGCACAAACGATTACTGAGATGCGACGGCAAGCCGTCCGCTCCAGCGCCCCTTCGGTAGGGGCTAACCGAACAACCGCCCACGGGCGGCTTTTCGTGCTGGTGCGGACGAAGCACTCCTCATACGCGAAACAAGACCAACGGGCGGAGGAGGGAGCTGCCCGTTGGTCCTGTGGTCCGGCTGAGTGTTGAAGGGAAGCTCAGCCGGTATGGGGTTCGGTACCGGCTACTCGGCCGTGTACTGTGCGAAGGTCTCGTCGCTCTCCTGGCTCGTGGTCAGGACCACGGCCATGACGGCGACGCCCATCACCAAGTAGAAGAGCTGCACTAGGCCGAAGAGGCCGCCGAAGAAGGCGAGCACCACGAACACCGCGCCCGCGGTGAGGTCGATGGCGAGGTGGACGGGGAAGGGGATGATCCGTCTGACGCTCGGCACGTAGTCCGTGATGAGACTATAGGCGATGAGGGCGACGCCTGCCGCGATCGGGATCATCACCGCGTAGTCCGGGGTGGCGGACGGAAAGAGGAGAAGCGGGCCTAGGATCAGGGCCGCGGCTGCGAGGTAGTCGATCACACCGTGGACGGTGGGGGAGACAAGGCGCATGGGACACTCCGTGGGGCTGACGAAAAGCTGTTCGCCAGGACGGAGCGCGAGGTTACGCTCGACTGCGGCGGCTACTCGGCCAAGAAGATATGCCCGCCGGAGCGGTGGGTCTCGCGGAAGGATGACGCCCAGCTCGGGCTCACCCTTTCGGCGTGGAAGTAGAGCGCGCCCTCCGTCGGGTCGGCGGACTGACCACTCAGCACCCGCCGCGCCGCCGCCTCGGCCCTCGTATAGGCGCGTTTGTTGCGGGCGACATCGGAGCGCCCGTCGCACCAGAAGCTGAACTGGCAGGGCGGGGTCTCGCCCCCCTGCCTCACCACGCCGCAGACGGTCGAGGGGAAGCCGTCATCATCCTTCCGGTTGCGGATGACATGGGCCACCGCCTCCATCGCCGCGTCCCCCTCGCCCCTGGCCTCGTGGTAGAGGGCCATGGCCATGCAGTCGAGGTCGCTCGGCTCCGCTGATGCGCTGGCGGTGGCGGCTTCGCTGACCGGCTTCGCAGGCGGCGCGGCCCCGGCGACCCCGCCCCTGGCCGCCTCACGCCCGGCATCGGAACCCCCCGCGCAGGACGCGGCGAGAAGGGCGAAGGCAAACAGCCAAAGAGAACGAAGCAAGGATCGGCTCCTGGGTTCTGGGCGACATCGTCCCCCTGCTGACACGGCGAACTGAAAGAGGGTTTCGCTCACTCGTCGAAACATACGGCAAGGTAGCTTGCCAGGCGATCGGGATTGAGGCGCTGGTTGAGGGCGGCCAGGGGACCGCGCTCGGCAAGCCTGGTCGAGATGCAGGTGCGGGCGTCGCCATCGGTGGCGAGCCTGCGCCGGTCCGCTTCGGAGAGAGCCATGCGGTCGGCCACCTCGGCGATCTCGGCGGGCAGCGGGGGCGGGCCTTCCTCGCCGGTGGGGCGCAGGAGAGGGCCTGCCGCGGCGATGCGCTGGCCGACACTGGCGAGGGCGGCGCTGCGGCGCTGGCGCGCTTCGATGGCCTCGATCATTTCCGCTTCGGTGGTGACCAGGCGCTCGTTCAGGGCGGCTTCCTCCTCGGCGGCGATGCGGGCCGCCTCCTCGGCAGCGATCTCGCGCACGTCCTCGATCGAGGGGAGGGGGGTGCCGGGCATGGCGAGCCGGGCACGCTCGGCATCGAGCTCGGCGATCCGGTCCTCGAGCAGCAGGGTCTGCGCCGTGGCCTCGGCCAGGGCCAGCTCGATGGAGGAGAGGTCGGTGGGCGGGGGCAGAACCATCTCGGCGGCCCGTCCATCATGGTCTGCCGCCAGGAAATGAGCCAGCGGCAACGCTGCGACGACGATGGCGAGAAGCTGGGTCGGCAGGAGGAAGTAGCGCGAGAAGGCTGCCCGAAGCGCGAGCCCGCCCAGGACCAGATGCATAAGGACCACGCCGCTCAGCACCGTCCGGCCGGGCGCCGCGCAGAAATCCTCCGTCGCGCCGCAGGCCTCGTGAAGGATGAAATCCAGCGCGAAGACGGCGAGACCCAGGGCGCTCAGCCAGATGATCGGGTCGGTGGCGTAGCGCCGGGCGTCCTCCAGGCGGAAGAGCGGCTCGCGCTCGGGCGCGGCTTCCGTCCTGACGTCTGCCGTTAGGGGATGGTCGAACCCGTCCACGCTCTTCGCACTCCTGCGCCGCCGCTACTGATGAGGAGTATGGCGCGCAGCCCTTAACGTGCAAGGACTTCCAGCGGCACAGTTTGAACGGCTGAGGTTTACTCGGGCGCGCGCTGCAGGACGAGCTCCAGCGCCTCGGACGTTTCGGCTGGCACGACGAAGGTCTCTGGCGAATCGCAAGGCCCGCCGGGGAAGGTGCCGCCAAGCTCGCCGGGATCGCAGACGCCCAGGTCGCCGTCCATATCGGTGCTGAAGAGGAGGCGGTAGGTGCCCGCTTCCACATCCAAGATATCGAAGTACTGCCCCGCCCCGCCGAAGCTGAAGCTCTGCACGGTGCGGAAGCCGCCGCCCTCTTCGAGGAGCTGAAGCTGAACGCGGGCCGTGTCGGTTTCGGCTTCGAGACTGGAGGCGGCGACCTCGAACGCGATGGGAACGGTCTTGCTCTGCCCGTCGCTGGTCTCGATGAACACCGTACCGGTATAGGAGCCGGCCTCGAGCCCCTGGCGATCGACCTGCACGGCGTAGGTGCCGAAGCCCTGGGCATCGACACTGATCGGCGCCGCCGGTCCGACCGGAGCCGAAGGGGTGAGAAGCTCGACCACCACATTGGTGATCGAGAAGCTGGGCTCGCCCAGGCGGCTGATGGTGAGCACCACTTCCGTGCCGATATTGCCGAAGTCGATGGCGGCGGGCTCGGCCCTGAAGCTCGGGCGGAGGTTCAGCGTCCCGTCGCGCAGGGCGAAGGCGGTCTCCACCATCTTCTCGTAGTTGACGAGGCCGAAACCGGTCCCGTTGTCCCGCCCCGGCGCGCCGATGTCGTCGGTGAGGAGCCCCTCCTCGATCAGGCGGTGCGCCTGTTCCGAGGTCAGTTCGGGATAGACCGCCTTCATCAGAGCGAAGCCCGCCGCTGCCATGGGCGAGGCCATGGAGGTGCCCTGGTAGAGGCCGAAGCGGGGGAGCACCGAGGTGCGGGCGTTGTTGACCCGTCCGATGGCGCCGATAATCCCATCGCTGCGTCCGTCCGTGTTGCTGTCGTTGCGGTTGTCACCGCCGGGGGCCGCAAGCTCGATCTGCGGGTAGAAGGAGGAGTAGGGTGCGCGGTTGTCGCTGAAATCGGTCGCCGCGACGGCGATGACGTCGGGGAGGGCTGCGGGGTAGTTCGGATCGGTCGCGTTGGGCTGGTCGCCGTCATTGCCGCCGGAGGCCACGACGATCACCCCTGCCGCCACCGCTTCGGCGATGGCCTGCCTGGTGGCGGCGTCGGGTCCGTCACCGCCGAAGGACATGTTGATGACGTCGGCGCGGCGCGGCGGCAGCTCACCCGAGACGTTGGGGAGCCCTGCGGCGTATCGGATCGCCGCCGGTACGTCGCCCACGATGAGCCCGCACTGCTCACCGATGCTGTAGCCGAGCTTGAGCATCATCAGATCGGCGAAGGGGGCACCGCCGACCATGTCGGTGCCGTTGATCGGGCCGCCCTCGCGAGGGGCCGTGGCGATCGAGGCCACATGGGTGCCGTGATAGCTGAAGCACTCGTCGTTATCGGCATCGTTGAGGTCGACGATCTCCTCGGCCTCCGCATCGAAGTCGTCGCCGTCGATGAAGTCCGGCACGAAATCCCGAGCGTCCACGAGAACGGGCGCGATCTTGGGGTGCGAGGACAGGACGCCGCTGTCGAGAACGGCGATCAGCGGGCGCCGGACCCCGCCGGGCTCGCGCAGCTCGATCTCCTCCAGGGCCTGCTGCCAGCGCACCGCACCGAGGTTCCACTGAAGGTCGGGGTTGGGCGGCGGGTCCACGGAGTGGAGCCTCGGATAAGCGTAGGTCTGAAGCACCTCACGCTGGGCGGCTGTGTTGGCGGTCTTGACCTCGCGCAGGAGGGCCAGCTTGGCCTCGTAGCGGCGCAGGCCCTCGGCTCCCAAAGCCTTTCGGCGCGCTTCGGTGAGATATCGGGTGGAGACGATCCGCTCGCTATCGTCAGCTTCTCCTCGCTCCGCCGGGTCGAGGTAGAGTTGCCTCGCTCCGCCCTTACGGCCCCGCGCCGCGTTCAGCGCAGAGCGGTCGGCCCGTCGCAGGCGGGGGGAGAGGGAGAGCGCTTCGTCACGCAGGACCGTCAGACGATCGGCTGCCATGGTATCGAGCCTGACCGCACTCTGCGAGGGCGGACCCGTCGTCGCGGGCGGGGAGACGGTGAGGATGTAGTTCGACCGCCCTGCAAACGCGTTGGCGCGGATGAAGTAGCTGCCGTCCTGGGGCACGATGATCTGCTCGATCTTCGAGGCGAAGGCGTAGGAGAAGGTCACGAGCTCCCCCCCATCGTCGTAAAGATAGAGATCGAGGTCGAGCTGGTTGGTGCGGTCGGGGTCGAAATCGGCAATCTCGAGCGAGATGCGCTGCCCCGCCTTCAGCTCGGCGCGGTAGAAATCCTCCTCGTCCGAGCCGGCCTGGCAGCCGCCTGGGTTGGCGACGCCGTTGCAGTAGATCCAGCCCCTGATCTCCGCCTCGCTGCTGATCGCCTGGGCCGTGCCGGGCGAGTTGTTGCTGAGGCCGCTGCCGCCGCCTCCGGCGTAGTTGGTGTCGCTGTCCGCCACAAGCTTGGGGTCGGCGAAGCCCTGCCCGGTGATGACGAAGGTCTCGGCGGGGGGAGGGGGCGGAGGAGATGGCGGCGGCGGGGAGGGCGCGGGGGCAGGACTGCGAGCCGGGGGCTGGGGCGTGCTGGAGCCGCCTCCGCCGCCGCAAGCGGCGAGGCTGAACGCGGCCATAAGACCGATCCAAAAGGTGCTGCCTCTGCCCAAATTCACCGTCCAGACTGTGCCCTCAAGACGTAGCGCCCTGATCCGCCACGCAAAGGTACTGCCCAACCCTAGTGGAACTGTTAGTCTGCAGCACCTGACGTTTGCGTCAAGCGGTCGAGGAGCGCGTGCATCCGCTCCTCGACCCCCTGGTCCATGGTCAGAACCTCTCCCCACTCCCGGTGAGTCTCGCCCTCCCACTTGTCGGTGGCGTCGAGACCCACCTTCGATCCCAGGCCTGAAACCGGCGAGGCGAAGTCGAGATAGTCGATGGGGGTGTTCTCGAGCACGGTCATGTCCCGCGCCGGGTCCATCTTGGTGGAGACCGCCCACCAGACATCCTCCCAGGACCGCGCGTCGATGTCGTCGTCCACGACGATCACCCATTTGGTGTACATGAACTGGCGGAGGTAGCTCCAGGCGCCGAGCATGACCCGCTTGGCGTGGCCGGCATAGGCCTTCTTCATGGAGATGACGGCGATCCTGTAGGAGCAGCCCTCGGGCGGCAGCCAGAAATCGGTGATCTCAGGGAACTGCTGCTGGAGGAGGGGGATGAAGACCTCGTTCAGCGCCTCGCCGAGCACCGAGGGCTCGTCAGGCGGCCTGCCGGTGAAGGTGGAGAGGTAGATCGGCTCGCGCCGCATGGTGATGGCGGTGACAGTGAAGACCGGGAACTTCTCCACCGAGTTGTAGTAGCCCGTATGGTCGCCGTAGGGGCCCTCATCGGCGTACTCGTCGAGGCTGACATGGCCTTCGAGGACGATCTCCGCCTCTGCGGGGACTTTCAGCGGGACCGTCTTGCAGTCCACGAGCTCGGCCTTCTTGCCGCGTAAGAGGCCTGCGAACTGGTACTCCGACAGGGTGTCGGGCACCGGCGTCACGGCGGCGAGAATCGTTCCCGGATCGGCGCCCAGGACGGCGGCGGCGGGCAGGGGCTCGCTCTTCTCCCCCTTCCACCGGTGGTGGTGCTGCGCCCCGCCCCGGTGCTTGAGCCAGCGCATGATGGTCTTGTTCCTGGAAAGGCGCTGCATCCGGTAGATGCCGAGGTTGAAGGCGTCCTCGCGCCTGTCCGACGGCCCCTTGGTGACGATGAGCGGCCAGGTGATCAGCGGCGCGGGCTCGCCCGGCCAGCAGGTCTGGATGGGCAGCTTGTGAAGATCGATGTCGTCGCCGGTCAGCACCACCTCCTGGCACGGCGCGCGCTTCACCGAAGAGGGGCGCATGGCCAAGACTTGTTTCGCAAGCGGAAAGAGCTCCATGGCGTCCTTGAGACCCTGGGGCGGCTCGGGCTGGCGCAGGAAGGCCAGGGTCTCGCCCACCTCGCGCAGCTCCTCCCCGGTGCGCCGCTCCTTGCCGCCGAAGGTCACCGCCATGGCCACCCGGCGCACGGTGCCGAAGAGGTTCACCAGCACCGGCATGTCCGATTTTTCCCCAGCCTCGTTCACCACGTTCTCGAACAGGATCGCAGGCCCCCCGCGGCGCAGGGTCTCACGGTGAAAGGCGGTCATCTCGAGATGGGTGGAGACGGGCTCGGAGACGCGCAGAAGCTCGCCTTCGGCCTCTAGCTTGTCGATGAAGTCGCGGAGGGATCGGTAGGCCATGATCTGCTATGGCAGGGTCCCCCGGCGGCGCCAACAGCCCTTAAGCCGCAGAGGAAAAAGCCGTAAGGTGCCTTCATAAGCTGCTGATCGCTCCTAGTTTAGCATTGCGAGAGCCTGTGTAGTTTGTTACGGGATCGCACCGGGGAGAAGGAAGGACGTATGGGCGCACTGACCGCTAGTCTTCTGACGCTGCTGCACAAGGTCACGGGCAGTGTGCTGGTCGTTTTCGGGATCGTGTTGTTCCCGATGCCCATCCCGGTCGGGCTCCTGATGATCGCCTTCGGTCTTCTGTTCCTCGCTCCCTATTTCAGGCCCGTGCAGATCGTGGTGCGCAAGCTTCGCTGCCGCTTCAGCCAGGTCGATGGTGCGCTGCGCAAGGTGAAGCGCCGCTGCCCGCCCGTGCTGCGGGTCGCCATCGAGAAAACGGCCCCGTAAAGTAGGTTAAGTCGCTGATTTCCGGCGGAAAATCTTTTAGGACATAAACGCTCCTTAAGGCAACTGTGGCCGCTGCCCGGTTGTTGGTCTGTTCTATTAGAACGGGAGCAATTCATGCGTACCTTCGATCTGGCCGTGATCGGCGCAGGTACGGCGGGGCTGGCAGCGTACCGGGCCGCCCGAGAGTACACGGGTAGCATCGTCCTGATCGACAAAGGCCCCCTGGGCACCACCTGCGCGAGGGTGGGGTGCATGCCCTCCAAGCTCCTGATCGCCGCCGCCAAACAGGCCCGGACCATGGCGTCCGCCGCCAAGTTCGGGGTCCGGCCGGGCGAGGTCACCGTGGACGCCGCGAAGATGTTCAGCCGTCTCCGCCGCCTGCGCGACGACTTCGTCGAAAGCACCCTCCAGTCCATCAACGAGATTCCCGACGAACACTGGCTCTGCGGCGCGGCCCGGTTCCAATCGCCGGGCCGGCTCAAGGTGGGGAACGATGTCATCGAGGCCGAGCGGATCGTCATCGCCACCGGCTCCCGCCCCGTCGTGCCCGATCCGATTCGCGAGGGGACGGGAGGACGATTCGCCCTCGTCGAGGACATTTTCGAGCTGGAGGAGCTGCCCAAGAAGATGGTCGTCTTCGGCGCCGGCGTGATCGGCGCCGAGATCGCCACCGCCCTCGCCCATCTCGGCGTCGAGGTGCACTGCTACTCGAAGGGCGGCAAGGTGGGGTTCCTCTCGGACGAAGACGTGTCGGACGAGGCGCTCTCCATCATGTCCGAGAACCTGGTGATCGACGCCGACGCGGAGTTCGGCGAGATGGGCTGGGACGGAGATGTCTTCCGCCTGGAGCTGAAGACGGATGGCGGAACGAGGGAAGAGCGTTTCGACTACGTGCTCGTGGCCACCGGCCGGGAGGCGGCACTGGACGACCTCTGCCTGGAGGAGTCGGGCTGCATCATCTCCGAGAAGGGCGTGCCCGAGTTCTGTCCAGTCACGCGGCGCTGCAAGGGCGATGAGGACATGCCGGTCTTCATCGCGGGCGACGCCGATGACGGCGAGATGACCATCCCCGTTGCCGAGCGGAGCGGCGAGGCGGCGGGGGCCAATGCGGGCGCCTGGCCGGACATGCCCGGTGTCAAACCGCAGACCCCCATGCGCATCGCCTTCACCGAGCCGAGCATGGCGTCGGTGGGTAAGACCTTCCGCGAGCTCAAAGACCGAAGAGACCTGGCGATCGGCTGCGCCTCCTTCCACGACCAGGGCCGCGCCAAGATCGACGACCGCGCCCTCGGGCTCATCCGCCTCTACGCCGAAAAGCCCTCGGGCAAGCTGCTCGGCGCCGAGATGATCGCCCCCGATGCCGAGCATCTCGGCCACCTTCTGGCCTGGGGGATCGAGGCGGGGCTGGGGGTCAAGGAGCTCTCTGGATACCCTATCTACCACCCGGTCATCGAACAGGGTCTGATGACTGCCCTCAAGGATGCCGCGTCCAAACTGTAGGCGGCGCTTAGGTTTTCGAACGAAACCCCGTAGGTGTGACCAAACGCGCGGCGGAACGAGCTGCGCGGATAAAAGGAGTCATCATGCCCAGTATCGTTGCCGGGGTCGTCAAGTTTCAAAACGAAGTCTTCCCCCAGAAGAAGGCGCTCTTCGAACAGCTCGCCACGGGACAGCATCCCGAAGCCCTGTTCATTACCTGCTCGGACAGCCGGATCGACCCGAGCCTGATGACCCAGACTGCGCCGGGCGAGCTTTTCATCTGCCGGAACGCAGGGAACATCGTGCCTCCCCACACCACCGAAACCGGCGGCATGACCGCTTCGATCGAGTTCGCCATCGGCGCCCTGGGCGTTCCCCACATCGTCGTCTGCGGCCACACCGAGTGCGGCGCCATGAAGGGCGCGATGAACCTCGATGCCCTCGAGAAGCTGCCCCACACCAAGAGGTGGCTGTCCTACGCTTCGGCTGCGGTCTCCATCGTGGAAGAGAAGGGCGCTAACTGGACCGAGGAGGAGCGGATGCAGGAGCTCCTGAAGGAGAACGTCCTCCTGCAGCTCCAGCACCTGCGGACCCACCCCCAGGTCGCGGCCAAGCTGGCGGCGGGAAAGCTGCACCTGCACGGATGGGTCTACGACATCAGGACCGGCGAGGTGCTGGCCTATAACGACGAGACCCGCGAGTTCGAGAAGGTCTCCAAGCGCTACCACGACCGCATCGCCTACCACATGGAGCGGATGCAGGCCGCCCATGCTCATGAGGGGCACTCCCATTGATCACGTTCAAGCATCTAAAAGGCGATCTCTTCGGCGGCCTCACCGCCGGGATCGTCGCGCTTCCGCTCGCCCTCGCCTTCGGTGAGGCGTCGGGCGCCGGCCCCATCGCGGGGCTCTGGGGCGCCATCATCACCGGCTTCTTTGCGGCGGCCTTCGGCGGCACCAACACCCAGATCACCGGGCCGACGGGGCCAATGGTGGTGGTCTTCGCAGGCCTTGTCGGCGAGCTGACCCTGGAGCGCTCGGCCAGCTTCGCCGAGGTCTCGGGCATCATCTTTACGGCTGTGGTGCTGGCGGGGATCCTGCAGATCCTCTTCGGCGTCTTCCGGGTGGGCCAGTATATCCGCCTGGTGCCCTACCCCGTCATCTCAGGCTTCATGTCGGGGATCGGGGTCATCATCATCCTTCTTCAGGCGAGCCGCATCTTCGGATCCGAGCCCGACCGGGGCGGGGTGATCGCCGCGATCCAGGCGATCCCCGGCGCTATAGCGAACCCCAATCTGATCGCCACGGGCATCGCGCTTCTGTCGCTTCTGATCGTCTTCTTCTGGCCGAAGAATATTGGCCGCTTCATCCCTGGCGCGCTTGCGGCGCTGATCATCGGAACGCTCATCGGCCTGCCCTTCGAGGGCGTGCCCAAGCTCGCCGAGGTGCTGCCCACCTTCGACAGCTTCGCCGACCGGCTGCCGCCCTTCGTGCTGCCGCAGTTCGACCGGGGCGTGGCGTTCCTGGTGCTGGAGGCGGCGATCATCCTGGCCCTCCTCGGGGCCATCGATAGCCTGCTCACCAGCCTCGTGGCCGACAACGCCACCCGCACCCGGCACGACTCGAACAAGGAGCTGATCGGCCAGGGCATCGGCAACGGTATCGCCGGTCTCTTCGGCGCCATTCCCGGCGCGGGCGCTACCATGCGGACCATGGTCAATATCAGGACCGGCGGCGTGACCCGCCTCTCGGGCATGATCCACGGTCTGGTCCTTCTCGCCGTGGTGCTGGCGCTGACTCCGCTGGCCGCCGAGATCCCCCATGCCGTTCTGGCGGGCATCCTGATCAAGGTGGGCTGGGACATCATCGACGTCGCCTATATCCTGAAGGCCCATAAGGGGCCGCGCTGGGACCTCGTGCTGATGGCGGTCGTCCTGGCCGTGACGGTCTTCGTCGATCTGATCGCTGCCGTGGGTATCGGCGTGTTCCTGGCTGCCCTCGGTTACGTCCACAACATCGCCAAGGACCAGCTTGCAGCCCTGGGCGAGGAGCGCCTCACCGACCTCGACGAGGAGGAGCGCCAACTCTACGAGCAGGCCAAGGGCCGGGTGCGCATCTTCGAGTTCAACGGACCGCTCAGCTTCGGCGCGGCCGCCGACCTCGCCCACCAGGTGCGCCAGACCCTGGGTGGGCAGGAGGTGCTGATCCTCGACTTCGCCCAGATGCCCACCCTCGACGTTTCGGCCGCCTTCGCCATCCGCTCGATCATCGAGGATGCGGAGGGCGAGAACCGGCACGTCTATCTGTGCAACATGGCGGAGCCCGTGCGCCAGAAGCTCGACGGACTGGGCCTGATCGCCTTGATCAAGCCGCAGAACATCCTCCCCACCAGGAAGGACGCCCTTCGCCAAGCCGCCGCGAAACTCTCCCGCGGGGGCGGTGAGGAGCCGATCGGGGCGGCGCCGCAGCCGGCTTGAGGCTTATCGTCATTCCGGGGCACCCGAAGGGTGAGCCCGGAATCCAGAATCGGGCGGAAGGTTTTGAGGAGTGCGCCTCCCTACCAACTGCTTCGATTCTGGATCTTGGGCTCGGCTACGCCGCCCCGAGATGACGGAGCGATAGTCGCTTAGCTCTGTCCAAACTGTGCAGGAGCTCGGGCGAAGCAAAAGCCCAGAAAGTCACGTTGCCTTCACGGGGCTTGGGCGATAACAGGCGGCAAACCTCCAACCCAAGAGTGCAAGATGGCCGCCGACGTCAAACACGACTACCACCTCGTCAACCCAAGCCCCTGGCCCCTGGTGGCATCCGTTGCCGCAACGCTGATGATGCTGGGCGCGGTGGTGTGGCGCTACTCGGAGATCAAGCTCTTCGGCATGTCCGGCCCGTGGCTGTTCATCGCCGGGCTCGGCGGCGTGCTGTTCTCGATGTTCGGCTGGTGGCGCGACGTGGTCAAGGAATCGCTGACCGGCGAGAACACCTCCACCGTGGTGCGCATCGGCCTGCGCTACGGCGTGGTGCTGTTCATCCTCTCCGAGGTGATGTTCTTCGTCGCCTGGTTCTGGGCCTTCTTCGCCGCGGCGCTTTTCCCCGGCGGGGGCGAGGCGATCCTCCTCTCCGACGGCACGCCTCTTCTGAACGCCGAAGGCCTGCCAGCCACCTTGCAGAACGACGCCAAGGCGCTGGCCCTGAACGGCGAGTGGCCGCCGCGCGGTGTCGAGCCCCTCAACCCCTGGCAGCTTCCCCTGGTCAACACGCTGATCCTGCTGCTGTCGGGCACCACCGTGACCTGGGCACACCACGCGCTTCAGGTCGGCGACCGCTCGGGTTTCAAATGGGGCATGATCGCCACGGTGTTCCTCGGCGCGATCTTCTCCGTGTTCCAGGTGGTCGAGTACTACGAGGCGCTGGCCGGCAACATGTTCGCCTTTAACAACGGCTCGATCTACGGCTCGAGCTTCTTCATGGCGACGGGCTTCCACGGCTTCCACGTCTTCGTCGGCACGATCTTCCTGGCTGTCTGCATGATCCGGGGCCTGCGCGGCCAGTTCACCCGTCAGCGCCATTTCGGCTTCGAATCGGCGGCATGGTACTGGCACTTCGTGGACGTGGTCTGGCTGTTCCTCTTCGCCGCCATCTACGTCCTCGGCAATCAGGGCCTCCTGAGCTAAGCGGACCGGTGAGCGCCTATCACGGCAGCACGGACCCGGTCGGTGCTGCCGCCTCCGGGCGCTGTCCCCGCTGCGGGCAGGGGGCGCTCTTCGAGGGCTGGCTCAAGGTCAAACCCTCCTGCCTCGCCTGTGGTCTGGACCTTGGTTTCGCTGATTCCGGCGACGGCCCCGCCTTCTTCCTGACGCTGCTCGGCGGCGTGGTCGCCGTCCTGGTGGCTGGGATATGCATCGCCCTCGGCCTGCCGGCGGGTGCGGTCGCGCTCGTCTCGATCCTTGCCACCTTCGGCGCCATGCTGGCCGCCCTGCGCCCGGCCAAGGGCCTGATGATCGGCCTTCAGTACAAGTACAATGCCGGCGAGGGGCGGTCGTCGTGACGCTCTCCTCCAAACCCCTCCTTCTCACCCTCTCCGGCGCGGCCATTCTGGTCCTGCTGACGCTCGGCACCTGGCAGGTGCAGCGTCTTCAGTGGAAGGAGGACCTGATCGCCAAGGCCGAAGCGCGGGTGGACGCTGCGCCTGTCTCCATCGCCGAAGCGCTCGGACGGGCCGAGGCGGGGGAAGATACGGAGTACCTGCCCGTCAGCGCGGTCGGCGGGTTCGAGAGCCCCGACGTCGCCCATGTCTTCGGCACCTGGGAGGGGCGGGCGGGGGCCTATGTGTTCCAGGCCATGACCTTGGACGAGCCGGAGGGGCGCATTCTTCTCGTCAATCGCGGTTTCGTGCCGCAGGATCAGTGGGCGGAGAGCTACGAGCTGCCCGACGCCGAGGCCTTCACCGGCCTCGTCAGGAACTACGGCCCCGAGCGTGGGTTGAGCGCAGCCGTCGCGCCAGACGCCGGCAGCAATCTCCTCTTTACCAGGAGCATCGAGGTGCTGGCGGATGAGCTGGCACCGGGGAGGAAGGACGCCGTCCTCCCCTTCGCCATCGACAGCACGCTGCCCACCGAGCTGCCCCTAGGCGGCACGACCCGGCTCGAGTTCCGCAACGCCCATCTCGGCTATGCGCTCACCTGGTACGGGTTGGCGCTGGGCCTTGCCGGTGTGACCTTCGTTCTTCTGCGGAAAAGCGGATGATCCCCGGCCGCGGCAGGGGTGTTGCGCTTGCCCTTTGCGGGGCGACGCTTCTGGCGGTCCTCATCCCCAGCGGGTTCGCCGAGCTTCTGACCCGCATCGCCAGCTTCTTTCTCTCCGTGTTCGGCGGCTGGACGCTGCTGCTCGCCAATCTCTGCCTTCTCTTCTGCGCGGCAGTCTGCATGCTGCCCTGGGGGCGTCAGGTGATCGGCGGGACGGACAAGGTGCCCGAGTTCCGTATGCTGACCTGGATCGCGATGATGTTCGCCGCCGGGATGGGGGCAGGCCTCGTCTTCTGGGGAGCAGCCGAGCCCCTCATCCATTTCGCGAGCCCCCCGCCGGGGGAGGGCATCGAGCCGCTGACGGACGAAGCGAGGCGGCGGAGCCTCGCCATCACCCAGTTCCACTGGGGGCTTCATGCCTGGGCGATCTACGCGGCGGCGACCATCGCCATCGCTCTGTCGGCCAAGTCGGGAAAGCCGCCGCTACCAAGCACGGCTTTTCCCGGGCTGCCCGCGCCCGCCGCGAGGGTCGTCGATCTGATCGCGCTCCTCGCCGTGGTCTTCGGCCTGGTCGCATCGCTGGGGCAGGGGGCCTTCCAGGTATCGGCCGGTGTCGGGGTGATCGTGCCGGGGCTCGAGGCGGGGCCGAGTGTGCAGCTCGGCTTTCTCCTGCTTCTCAGCGCCGCGTTCCTCACCTCGGCGGCGCTGGGACTGCGGCGCGGCATTGCGCTCCTCTCCAACGTAAACATGGTGCTGGCAGGAGTGCTTCTCCTCTTCCTGCTGATCGTCGCGCCTGCCGGTGACGTGGCGGCTGCACTTTGGGAGAGCGCCGCGGGCTACGTCACCGACATACCCGGTCTCTCCGTCACCTTGCGGGCGGCGGGGGAGGCGAGGGCGTGGACCGATGCCTGGTCGCTGGTCTATTTTCTGTGGTGGGTGGCCTGGACGCCCTTCGTCGGCGTGTTCCTGGTGCGGATCAGCAGGGGGCGGAGCCTTCGCGCCTTCGTCCTCGCCGCCGTGGGCGCTCCGTCCCTTCTGACTCTTCTCTGGTTCGCCGTTCTGGGCGGCGCTGCCCTTGGCCTGCAGGAGGGGGGCATGGATCTGGGGGTGGCGGACTTCGCAACCGCCCCCCTGGCGACCTACACCCTCCTCGAAGCGTTCCCGTTCTCGGTCCTCATGCAGATCGTCACCGTGCTGCTGGTCTCGTTCTTCCTCGTGACCTCCGCCGATAGCGGCGCTTATGTGATCGCGATGTTCGCCGAGCAGACCACCGACCCCTCCTTGCGGGGAAGGCTTCTGTTCGGCGCGGTGCTCTCGCTTCTGACCCTCGCCGCGATCCTGTCCGAGGGCGGACAGACGACGACGCGGGCCATGGCCGTGGCCGGAGGCATCCCGTTGACGGCGCTCCTCGGTGCGCAGGTCGTCAGCGCGGCGGTTCGGCTCAGCCGAACGGGACGGCACGCGGGCGCGACGAAGGAATAGCTACGAAAAAGGGTGTTTGTTCATTTTATGAACGAAGGTGGCCCCCTCCGCCCTTCGGGCACCTCCCCCACTCGTGGGGGAGGGAAGCAGCACCACCGCCTGTTCTCTATGTCGCTCCCCCTCCCCGAGGGGGAGCTGCCGGTAGGCTGAGGGGGAGGAAGTAGCAGCGCTTACGTTTGCAAATAATACAAACGCCAACAAAAAACCGGCCGCCAAGGGGCGACCGGTTCCAAGTTTTCAGAAAAGCACTTCGCGAACTGCCCAACCGGTGAACCGGTTCGGCGGCGAACCGCTTTAGCGGCTCTCACCCAGGGTCTCGCTCAGCGGGCGGCCCGTATCTGCGCGGTAGCGGGCTTCGGCATCACGCTTGGCGGCTTCGCCGCGGGCGACCAGGCTCTCGCCGCGAGAGATTTTCTTCTGAGCGTCACGGATGTCGACCTCGGCATCCTCGGTCTCTTCCTTGTGCTCCTTCACCTTCTTCTGAAGGTTGTTGAGCTTGTCGGACATCTCTTCGATCCGGGCCGAGCTTTCAGAGCCGGCAGCGGCTTGGGCGATCTGGACGCGCAGATTGGCGATACGCTCCTCGCCTTCCTCGGCGCCGCGCATCTCGCGCTCGCGGCGCTTGCGGTTGGAGGCGAGCTTGTCATTGCCCTCCTCGATCATCTCCTGGCCTTTTTTCACGTCGGACTGACCTTCGCGCCAAGTGTCCTCGATGGCGTCGAGCTTGTCGGCGAAGCTGTCATTGCTGTCGGTGGAGGCGCAGGCCATCAGGGCCAGCGAGGCGGTGCCGATCAAGGCGGATGTGAGTAGGCGCATAAAAAACCCCGTTGTTCTTTTGGGAACGAACGGGGTCTCTAACCAAAATGTCGCCTCAGGTTAATTCAATTTGCCGCGAACTTCTGCGATCGAGCGGTCCAGAAGGGCCTTCTGGGCGGAGCCGTCGGTGCGGGCGCGAATGATCTCACGGGCCGCGTCGATGGCGAGGTCCGCCGTCTGCGCCCTGACATCGGCCAGCGCCTGCGCCTCGGCGCGGGCGATGCGGTCGTGGGCGGCCTGGGTGCGGCGCGCCACCTGCTCTTCGAGCTTGGTGCGGGCGTCGGCGGCCATGATCTTCGCATCGGCCTTGGCCTGGGAGATGATTTCCTCGGCCTCGCCTTCCGCTTCGCGCTGGCGCTTCTGGTAGTCGGCGAGAAGGCGCTGGGCCTCTTCGCGCAGAGAGCGCGCCTCGTCGAGCTGGCTGCGGATCGTGTCGGCACGGCCTGACAGCATGCCGCCGAGCTTCTTGAAGACGCCCTGGCTGACCAGGATGCCGAGCACGATCAGAAAGCCGACCAGGACCCAGAGATTGGTGTCCTCAAGGACCGAAGAGTGCTCGCCGGGATAGTCCGGCGCGCCCTCATAGGCCTCGCGGCTGCCGTCGTCCTCGGTCAGCTCCTTGCCCGCCTCGCGGACCACGTCCTCGTCCTGAACGATGAACATCATACGCGGCTCCCGGCTGCGGCGTTGAGGGCCGCGTCGATGGCGTCGTCGCTCGGCTGCTCGTCGATCAACGTCATGACCACGGCGCGGGTGGTCTCACGCGCGGCTTCGCGCACGGCCATCTGGGCCTTGGCGGAGGTCTCCTCGATGCGGGCTTCGGCCGCGGCGATCTCGGCTTCGAGCTTCGCATCAGTGTCGGCCTGCATCGACTTGATCTCCTCGTCGATCTGGTCGCGCGTGTCCTGGGCGATCGAGGCCGCGCGGGCCTTCGCATCGGCGAGGGCCTGGCGGTAGGTGGCCTCGGCGTCCTCGGCCTGGCGCTTGAACTCCGACGCCTTGTCGAAGTCGTCGGCGATGCGCTGGCGCCGCTCCTCGATCACGCCGCCGATGCGGGGAAGGAAGATCCGCGACATCAGAAGGTAGAGGATGAGGAACGCGATCAGCAGCCAGAAGACCTGGCTGGCATAGGTTTCGGTGTTGAGCTGCGGCAGCCCGCCTTCCGCCTCCACCCCGGCCGCGTCGGCGACGTCGGCTGGAGCGGCTGCGGCCATGGCGGATCCGAGCAGCAGGGGCGCTGCGGCAGCGCCCGCCATGAGCTGCCTGATCATCTTAGGAGAAGAGAATCAGGAACGCGATGACGAGGGCGAAGAGGCCCGTCGCTTCGGTCAGCGCGAAGGCGATGAAGAAGTTGCCGGTCAGGCCCGACGTGGCCGACGGGTTGCGGAAGGCGCCCTGCATGAAGTTGCCGAACAGGATGCCGAGGCCGATGCCGACACCGAACAGGGGAAGGACCGCAAGGCCCGCGCCGATATATTTTGCTGCTTCCGCGTCCATGATGGTCTCCTTAGATAGTCGTTGGTTTGCGGTTTGGTGGAAAGGGTTGAGCGCTCGGCCTAGTGGCTCGGGTGAAGCGCGTCCTGCAGGTAGATGCAGGTGAGGATGGCGAAGACGAAGGCCTGGAGGAACGCCACCAGGAACTCCAGAAGGAACACCCCGATGATGCCGAGGAGCGGGATCACGGAGAGGATGGACAGGACGCCGCCCGCGGTCAGGAGCGTGCCGACGAAGCCGGCGAAGACCTTGAGCACCACGTGGCCGGCCAGCATGTTGGCGAAAAGCCTGACGGCGAGGCTGACCGGGCGCGACAGGAACGAGACGATCTCGATCGGCGTGATCAGCGGCAGGAGCCAGAGCGGCACGCCGGACGGCGCGAAGAGCTTGAGGAAGCCGAAGCCGTGCTTGAACACGCCGTAGACCACCACGAGGCCCACCGACAGGATCGCCAGGGTGAAGGTGACGATGATGTGGCTCGTGGGCGTGAAGGTGTGCACGCTGGTCGGCGAGCCCGGAATGGAGGGCAGGAGGCCGAGGAAGTTGCACAGGAAGACGAAGATGAAGAGCGTGAAGACGAAGGGGAAGAAGCCGCGCCCCTCCTCGCCCATCGTGTCGCGCACCATGTTGGCGACGAACTCGTAGGTGACCTCGCCCATGGACTGGACCGAGCCGGGGATCAGCTTGGACTGACGGGTGGCGAAGGTGAAGAAGAGAAGCGCCGTGCCCACGGTGATGAGCATCCACAGGCTGGCATTGGTGAAGCTGAGGTCGATGGCTTCGGCGAAGTCGAGGCCGAAAATCGGCACGATCTCGAACTGCTCCATGGGTCCAGCCGCCAGAGGCTCGATGAAGCGGTCCATCAACGGGTTGAGGTTCAGCCCCAAGCTCATTCGTTCTCTCCTCCCTCAGCGGGCGGTCTTGCCATGCTGCGGTACACAGTCCTCAGGCCCGCGGCGAAGCCGATGGGCATTCCAATCAGAAGGCCGATGACCGGCGAGCCCAGAAAGCTGCCGATCGTGTAGCCAAGGCCGCAGCCCACCAGGACCGAGACCACGAACTCGATCGCGACCCGAAGGCCGTCACCGGCTGCGGCGCCTGACCGGCGGGCGGGCTTTCGCTTCGCCTCCTCTTCGCCCTTGGCCTTGGCGAGCCTGTCGCCGAAGTCCGAGAGGTCAGAGCGTTGTGCCTCGTCGTCGCTCATGAAACCGTGACGTCGCCCCCGATGTTTGCGCGCCGCGAAAGTGATCGCCGCGCCCTCTATAGCTGCCCTTCGCGCGGGTCAACGCTGGCCTTGTGGGAAAAGGGGCTCCGGTTCGAATTTGGCTCCCAACACCTGCGCTTCGTCATCCCGGAAAGTGCGGAGCGCTTATGCGGGACCCATGGACTAGTCGTCACCAGAGGTTCGGGTGTCGTTCCGGACGAAAAACCGTCGGCCATGGGTCTCGGATAGCCTTCGGCTTCCCGGATGACGGGGAAGAAAGCTTGGCGCAGGGGCCGCAAGCGCGTATCGAAAGCCCCATGAACAGCCTTGATCTGAGCGCTGGCGGGGAGGCGCAGCTTCGCTACCTCGACGCCGATTTCGATGTCCTCAAGCCCGGCACCTTCGTGCGCTGCGCGGTTACCGACCGGGTGATCCCGCTGAAGGAGCTGCGCTACTGGAGCGTGGACCTGCAACAGCCCTATGCCGACGCCGCCGCCGCCAACAAAGCGCGCGAGGACGCCCTGTCCCAGGGGAGGAGTTTCTAGATGTACCGATGGCTTCTGACCGCCGCGCCGTGCCTGTTCGCGGTCGCCTGTGCCCAGACCCCGCCCCCGCCGAGCCTGTCGCCTACGAAGGAGCAGGCGCCCGCCGTGACCGAGCTCCCTCCCGTCGAGGACGATCTGGTGGACGAGGCCCCGGCGGAGGTGGTGACCGAGCGGGTCAGCCTGACCAGGGGCCGATTGGTGCAGGCGGGGCTGAGCTTCTGGGTCACCGAGCCGGGTACGCGCGTGACCCTCGACGGCGATCCCGTGGCGGTGGATAGCGACGGCCATTTCGCGCTCGGTTTCGGACGCGACTATGAAGGCCGTGCCGATATCGTCCTCACCTATCCCGACGGCACGGTCGAGGAGCGGAAGCCCCTGATCGGCGAGCGCGAGTTTCCGGTGAGCCGCATCGACAACCTCGATCCGGCCAAGGTGAACCCCTATACCGAGGAGCAGCTCTCCAAGATCCGCGCCGACCAGGAGCTGAAGCGGGCGGCAAGGGCCGACCGGGCCGCGACCTCTTACTGGCGGGCGGGCTGGGACTGGCCGGTGCGCGGGCGCATCTCCGGCAAGATGGGCGCGCAGCGCATCCTCAACGGCGACCCCAAAAGGCCCCATTCCGGCACCGACATCGCAGCCCCCGTCGGCACCAGCCCCATGGACTTCCAGGGCACCGATATCCGCGCCCCCTCCACCGGCAAGATCACGCTCGCCGAGAGCGACATGTACTTCGAGGGCGGGCTGATCTTCATCGACCACGGCCAGGGGATCGAATCGGCGATGCTGCATCTCAGCCGGGTGGACGTGAAGCCGGGGCAGATCGTCACCAAGGGCGAGGTGATCGGCGCGGTGGGCATGACCGGCCGGGCCACGGGGCCGCATCTTCACTGGACGGTCAACTACAACGGCACCCCGGTGGACCCGGAGCTTCTGGTGCCGCCCATGCTGGGGCTGCAGCGCTGATGGCTTACGAGCGCGTTCTCAAGGGCGGCACGGTCGTAGGCCATGACGGCGCGGGCATCCGCGATGTGGCGATCACGGACGGTAAGATCGCGGCCATCGGCGAGAACCTTTCCGGCGGCGAGGTGATCGAATGCACCGGGCTGCACCTCTTTCCCGGCTGCATCGACACCCAGGTGCATTTCCGCGAGCCGGGGGCGGAGCATAAGGAAGACCTCGAGACAGGCTCGCGCGGCGCGGTGCTCGGCGGCATCACCGCCGTCTTCGAGATGCCGAACACCAAGCCCTCCACCTCCACCGTCGAGGCGCTCGAGGACAAGCTGACGCGTGCGGCGCGGATGCACTGCGACCACGCCTTCTATGTCGGTGCGACCACGGACAATGCGGCGAGCCTCGCCGAGCTCGAGATGCATCCCGGTGTCTGCGGGGTGAAGATCTTCATGGGCGCCTCCACCGGCAATCTTCTGGTGCCGGACGATGAGGGCCTGCGCGCGGCGCTTTCGTCAGGACGCAGACGGGTGGCGATCCACTCCGAGGACGAGGACACGATGGAGGCGAATGCGCGGCTCGCCCGCGAGGGCGACGTGCATTCCCATTACGAGGTGCGCTCGGTCGAGGCGGCGGTGAAGTCCACCACGCGGCTTCTGAAGATCGCCCGCGAAACGGGGCGGCGGGTGCACGTTCTTCATGTGACCACCGCGGACGAGCTGCCCATGCTGGCCGCCAACAAGGACATCGCGTCCTGCGAGGTGACGCCGCAGCACCTGACGCTCTCCGCCCCCGAAGCCTATGATCGGCTCGGCACCAAGGCGCAGATGAACCCGCCGATCAGACCTTCTCAGCATGCGGAGGCTTTGTGGCACTATCTCCGCATGGGGCTCTTCGATGTGGTGGGTTCGGACCATGCGCCGCACACGATCGAGGAGAAGGCGAAGCCCTATCCGCTGTCGCCGTCCGGCATGCCGGGGGTTCAGACCCTGGTGCCGGTGATGCTCGACCATGTGGCCAAGGGCCGGATGACACTGCAGCGCTTCGTGGATCTGACCTCGGCCGGGGCGCAGCGGTTGTTCCAGCTTCGCGGCAAGGGCCGGCTCGCCATCGGCTACGACGCCGACATCACCGTGTGCGACCTCTCGCGTAAAGTGACCCTCACGGACGAGATGATGGCCAACAAGTCCGGCTGGACGCCTTTTGCGGGCCGCGAGGTCCAGGGCTTTCCCATCGGCACGATCATTCGCGGCCGGACGGTCATGTGGGAGGGCGAGGTGGTCCTGGAAGGGGCTGGGGAGCCCGTGCGCTTCGACGAGACGATCAGGAGTTCATAGCAGCGCCGTCATCCCGGAAAGTGCGCAGCACTTATCCGGGACCCATGGACTGGCCGCCGAAACGCAAAGAGCTCTTGTTCTGTATTGAAAGCCCAATCCATGGGTCCCGGATAGCCTTTGCCACTGCCGTGGCCTTCTCCGCCTGCAGAAGGTCCCCCGGACCTTCTGCTTCACCTACGGTGAACCGCCTTCAAAGTCCGGGATGACGGCGGAGTCTGCTACTCGGCCGATACCGCGCGGATGAGCTGATCCACAATGTCGCCGTCGCCGAAGCGGCAGGTGCCCTCGTTCTTGACCGAGAACTCCTGTCCCGGCGCTGGCGGTCCGGTCAGTATCTCGGCGTTGATGTAGTTGCCGCCTGCATACATCCCCAGAACCCCTGCCGCGTAGAAGAGGGCGGTCTTGTTGTGCTGGGTCAGGAAGCGCGAGACGATCCGGTTGCGAAAGCCTTGGACGATGAGGTTGCCGAGATAGGTGACAATGGCCAGCGGGAAGAAGATCGAAGCGCCCCCGCGCATGATCTCGCCCACGCGCTTCTCCCGCTCCGCCCGGCCCATCGACCCGGCATAGATCGCCGCCGCCGAGGAGGCGTACATGGCGAAGACATGGATCCACCAGCAGGGCAGCTCGATCCGGTCCCCGACCAGGGCCGATAACGGCCCCTGCACCGTTTCCGCCAGAAGGCGCACCGGCACCTCGTAAAGAGCACCGAGGCGGTGAAAAGGCTGCCGCCAGGCCGTATCAGCGATCTCCCAGGCGTCGAGCAGGGCCGTCAACGCGAACACGTTGAACACCAGCGACGCCAGAATCACGAGCGCGGAAAGAAGCCGCCACATGGCCGAAGACCCACCCTTGCCTGTCCCTTTAAGAATTGTTCACCCTAACGTGAGGCGGGTCAATGTTTTTGTGGGCGCTCCGGCCTGCCAGAGGGCAGGCCTAGTAATGTTGAGTGGCGCTACCGCTCGCTCGCGCTCGCTACTTGAGCGCCGGCTCGGCTTCGCTGCGCTTCGCTCGCGTTCTTCGTAGGAAAGGCCGGTTGTCTGCTTTCCTCCCCCTATCAGGGGGAGGTGCCCGTAGGGCGCAGGGGGACTGTCAATCAATCGTCTTCGCTTAGTTCGTCGTCCCCTCCGTCAGCCTCGCTGACACCTCCCCTGAAGGGGAGGAAACCCCTTCAAACCCCCAAAGGCGCCGCCAGCCGGTCGCTGATCGACAGGGCCGACAGCGCGGCTCTGGTGAAATCCTCTTCCGCCTCCAGTGAGCATGTCATGTGCCGCTCGGTCATCTGGCGGTAGCCGTCGTTGAAGCCTGCGATCATCGCCTCTTTCGTGTCGCGGGGCGGGCGTTCGACATCGACCACCTCCATCATGCGGTCGCGGAAGACGGTGATCTGGCCGTAGCTCGGGCAGACCTGGTTGAGGCGGTGGAGGCTGCCGAGCCGCGCGGCCAGCAGGATGAGGTCCTGCTGGCGCCTGCCATAGACGTCCGCGGCGGCGGGCGCGTCGCTGACCGGGGGCTGCTGGGCGAGGAAGAGGGCGGCGAGGAGGGCGATCATCCTGCCTCCTTAGCGAAGCGAAGCGCCCCTTGCACGGCCCGCCTGGTCTCGTCCCAGGCCACATGGGCGAGGGCCTCTGCCAGCGGCATGAAGGCCGCGTCCATGGCGTCGTCGGCGGCGAGGGGCTCGCCGGAGACCCAGCGGCAGGCATAGTCCGCCATGACGAAGTGCGGCTCCCCCTCCCGCCTGGGCATGGCTTCGAAGACGCCGATCAAGCCGAGCACCTCGCAAGTCACGCCGGTCTCCTCCATGACCTCGCGGCGCACGGCGTCCTCCAGCCGCTCGCCATGCTCGACCTTGCCGCCGGGGATCGACCACTGGCCTTTGAAGGGCTCACGCCCCCGCTGGATCAGAAGCACCTCAGAGCCCTTGAGAACGACCCCGCCGGTTGCGAGGATGGGGCGGGAACCGGGTGTCTGAACCATGGGAGCTTCCTTTGAACGCGCGCTACCTACTTAAGGATACGCCCTACGAGGTTTCCGAGCACTACGGCATCGTCCCCTGGGACAACGCCCCGCCGCGCTACAACATCGCGCCGAGCCAGCCCGTGCCGATCATCGTCCAGAACGGCGAGACCCGCGCCTATGAGCTCGTGCGCTGGGGCTTCGTGCCCTCCTGGGACCGGGAGGGGAAGTGGCTGAAGAAGCCGATGATCAATGTCCGCTCCGAAACCGCCCACGAGAAGCCGATGTTCCAGGCGGCTTTCCGGCGGAGGCACTGCCTCTTTCCCATGAACGGCTTCTATGAGTGGCGCGAGGAGGGAGGGGTCAAACAGCCCTATGTAATCGGGCTCGGGCCGGAGCTGCCGCTCTTCTCCCTGGCGGGCATCTACGAGGACTGGCTCGGCGCCGACGGTAGCGAGCTGCGAACGGCGGCGTTCCTGACCCGCGCCTCGGAAGGGGAGGCGGCGAAGCTCCACCACCGCACCCCGGTCGTGGTTCGGCCTGACGACTACGCCCAGTGGCTGACAGTGGATGAGACCGACCTCGCCCCGGCCTTCGAGATCATTGCCGGACCGCAAGCCGATTATGTGTACTGGCCGGTGGACCGGGCTGTGGGAAGCTGGAAAGCTGAGGGCGAGCAGCTTACCTCGCCCATCGAGGGCGGCGAGCTGCGCCACGAACGCGCCCCGCCTGCCCCGCGCACGCGGCTACTCTAGAAGGGTCCTCTCATGCTCCGTCTTCTCTCCGTCCTGCTGCTGGTGATCGGCAGCGCCCACGCCGCCCCCCTGACCGAGAGGGAGGCGGAGGGCTTCATCACCGTCCTTGAGGAGATGAAGGTCTATGCCGACGAGAACGAGGATGTGGACTTCGATATCGACCTCGACATGGAGGACGACCCGGCGGGCGCCATGGACATGCTTCTGTCGGAGGACGGCAAGATCGTCTTCATGAGCTCCCTGGCCGAGCGGCTTGCAGGCCACCCCGAGGCGGGCCAGCCCTTCCGCGCCTCGGTGAAGCGCAACGGCTTCTCTTCCATGGAGAGCTTCGGCGAAGCGGGCGACCGCTTCATGGCCGCCTTCATGCGCTCGGAGATGTCGAAGGGCGAGCTCAAGGATATGCGCGAGGCCGCCAATATGAGCGATGCCGAGCTGCAATATGTCCCTGCCAAGATGCGCTCGATGCTGAAGCGCATGTCCTCGCTTGCCGACAACCTCGATGCCGTGCCGGACAGCGACTTGGCGATGGTCAAGAAGCTGAAGCCTCGGCTGGAGGCGCTGAGCGAGGAGGAGTAGGGGGTCTCATCCTTGCCGATCTCTCCCTCCGGGAGAGATCGGCATCTATGATGCCGAGTGAGGGCGAGCACGAGACTAAACTCAGCCCTCGAACGCCCTCACCCGAAGCCTGCTGGCGCAGCCTTCGACCTCTCCCGGAGGGAGAGGTGAGCGCAGTGCGGTCGCAGCCTAAAGGTCCAGAAACTCGCCCCTGAGATCACAGGTGCTGTCCTCGCCGAGCTTGTCCCAGGCCTCGCCTATCCACTTCGCCGCCGCCTCGCGGCCGATCTCCTTCAGCTCCCGGAGGAAGTGGATGTCGGTGTTGAACTTCGTCTCCAGGGGGAAGTCGTCGAGGAGCTTGTCGGCGCGGATGGCGTGGTAGCGGATGTCCGAGAGCTGGCTCTTATACTCGTCCTTCAGCCAGCCCTCACGCAGCAGCTTCTGCACGAAGCCGACGGCGCGCAGCTCCTTCAGGAGAGAGGCGTTGAAGGTGATCTCGTTGAGGCGGTTCTCGATCTCCGGCACGGTGGTGGGAAGCTCAGAGCGGACGATCGGGTTGATATGGACGAGAAGGAGATCCTCGACCTCCGTTTCGTAGAAGAGCGGCCAGAGGGAGGGGTTGCCCATATAGCCCCCGTCCCAATAGGCCTCGCCGCCGATCTCCACCGCCTGGAAGAGGTGCGGCAGGCAGGCCGACGCCATGCAGGCGTCGAGGCTCACCTCCTCCATCGGGAAGACCTTGACCTTCCCCGAGCGGACATTCGTTGCGCTGACGAACAGCTTGATGGAGCGGCACTGCCTGAGCGCCTCGAAGTCGACCACCTCGTCCACGAGGTCCCTTAGCGGGTTCCAGTTGAGGGGGTTGAGCTGGTAGGGCGAGAAGGCTGAGGTCACCGCGCCCATCGTCTGGTTGGCCCAGAACTTCCGCGCCTCCTCGAAGAAGGGGAGCGGCGAGGTCATGGGCAGCTCGAAGGGGTTCTGAAGGTCGGCGACCCGCTCCCAGAACTCGTCTAGCTTGTCGCGCGCGCCTTGGCCCCTACCCAGATGATAGCCGTAGGCGAGGCAGGTGCCGACCATTGCCCCCGCCGAGGTGGCGGTGATGGCGTTGATCTCGATTGTCTCGCTTTCGAGCAGCTTGTCGCAGACCCCCCAGGCAAAGGCGCCGTGCGCCCCGCCGCCCTGAAGGGCGAGGTTGAGCCGCTTGCGGGCGGGGGGCGCTGAAGGCTCCGTCAGTGTGCGGTCCAGCCGGCGTCGACGGCGTAGGGGTAGCCCGTCGCGCCCGAGCCTGCATCCGAGCAGAGATAGGCAAGCATGCCGACGAGGTTGTCGTAGGTGACGAACTCCTTGGTGGCGTGGGCGTCGTTGAGGAGCTTGGCCTTCGCCTCCTCCTCGGTGATGCCGCGGGCCTTGGCGTTGTCGGCCATCTGCGCTTCGAGGAGCGGGGTCAAGGTGAAGCCGGGGCAGATGGCGTTGCAGGTGACCCCGAACTCGGCCGCCTCAAGTGCGACGGTCTTGGTCAGGCCGACCACGCCGTGCTTGGCGGCGTTGTAGGCCGACTTGAACGGCGAGGCGACGAGGCCGTGGGCGGAGGCGATGTTCACGATACGGCCGAACTTGCGCTCCTTCATGCCCGGAAGCGCCGCCTTGATCGTGTGGTAGTTGGAGGTGAGGTTGATGGCGATGATCCGGTCCCAGACCTCGTCATCATACTCGTCGATGGGCGCGACCTTCTGGATACCTGCGTTGTTGACGAGGATGTCTACGCGGCCATGGGCCGCCTCGGCTCCTTTGATCAGGTCGCGGATCTCCTGGGGCTTGGTCATGTCGGCGCCGTCATAGCGGACATCGACCCCTGTCTCACCGGCGATCCTCGCGCGGTTGTCCTCGATCTCGCCCTGGTCGCCGAAGCCGTTGAGGGTGATGTCGACCCCCATCTTGGCGAGCCCCTCGGCAAAGGCGAGGCCGATCCCCGAGGTCGAGCCGGTGATGACGGCCTTGCGGCCCTTGAGGTCTTCGAACATGAGCGCTTCCCTTGTTCCTATGGTTCCAAGGCGCGGGTTAGGCGATGTGAGACTGGCCGCCAAGTTCCAATGACCGCAAGCCGCAAGACCCCTGCCTCACGCGTTCTTGCGCTTGGGCGGCAGGTCTTCCGCCGGGCTATTTCCCGCTGGCTTCCAGAAGCTCCGCCGCCCCGCCATGGCCGCCGCCCCTGGCCTCGTCGAGGGGGGTGTGGCCCCAGCGGTCCTTGGGCGAGCAGTCCTCGCAGACGGTCAGAAGGTAGCGCAGCGCCTCCTCCTGCCCCGAGCACGCGGCGAGGTGCAGCGCCGTCCGGCCGTCATAGTCGGCGCTGGAAGGGTCGACGCCCGCCGCCACGAGGCGCCGCAGCTCGCCCAGGTCTCCCTTGGACGCGGCGGCGCACATATAGGCCACCTCGTCGGCATCGCGTTCGACCTGCGGCTTTCTGGGGTCGATCAGTCCGTGGTCGTCCACCATGCCCGCATAGGTGTGGAAGGCGAAGGTATCGACCAGACGCTTGGAGAAATCCACGCCGCGTACGGAGTTGCCGAGCGCATCGAGGCGCGGGCTGTAGAGGGCGAAGCCGCAGATGCCGGGCACCACCATGAAGAGCGCTCCGGACACGCCGGACTTCGCAGGTATGCCCACGGTGAAGGCGTACTCCCCGGAGAAGTCGTACATGCCGCAGGAGTACATCAGGCTGAGGCAGTCCTTGACCGTCTCGGACGTCAGCACACGCTGGTTGGTGACAGGACACACCCCGCCATTGGCGAGCGTCGCGGCCAAGACCGCCATCTGCCTGACATCGACGGTGATCGAGCACTGCTGGAAGTAGAAGTCGAGGGTCTGCAGAAGGTCCGTGTCCTTGGGAAAAGCCCCCTGCTCGCGCATCATGTAGGCGAGGGCGAAGTTGCGGTCGGCATTGTCCCGCTCGGACAGGAAGACCGAATTGTCGAAGCCTGCACGCTTGCCGCCGCAGAGCTTCCGCCAGGTCTGCATGACGTGGTCGAAGCGGTCGGCGAGGGGGAGCTCCGGCCTGATCAGCGAGGAGGTCATGATCGCGCCCGCATTGATCATCGGGTTGTGGGGCAGGCCGTTCTCGTCGAGGGTCAGCTCGTTGAAGCCCCGCCCCGAGGGCTCGCGGCCCACATGCTTGTGCACCTTGTCGCGGCCCAGCCGGTCGAGCGCCACCGCGTAGCTGATCGGCTTGCAGCAGGACTGGGCGCAGAAGGTCTCGTCATTGTCGCCCATGGAGAACTGCTGGCCGTCCACCGTGCAGACCCCCATTCCCCAGAGGTCCGGCTCGACGCGGGCGAGCTGGGGAATGTAGTCCGCCACCTTGCCCTCGCGGTTGTGCTCCACCTCGCGGAAGATGCGCGAGAGGCGCTGACGGAAGGAGACGAAGTTGGGGATGATGAAGTCGCCCGCCACGCCCCTTGCGATGACCGTGGCGTTCTCCGGCGCCAGCACCTTGGTGAAGGCCTCGAGGTCGAGCTCCGCCGTGCGCGGCAGCAGCCTGATGTTGCGCATGGTCTCCTTAATGCGCTTGTCGGTACGCTCCAGGCCGCAGACCCGCAGCGCCGCGTAGATGTCGTCCACCCGCAGCTTGCTCTGGCCTTCCGGCAAAATCGCCTTGAACAGGGTCTCGGCCGTCATGTCGTGGCCGTGTTCGGAAAGGCTGATCACTCTGGCTTCCATAGGAGCTCCGTTTGGCGCAGGAGGGGGGCAGAACCGCGCATCGGGAGGGGTGCGAGAAGCGGACCCTCAGGTCAACCGCTTTCACCTTCTCCGCCCCGGCCCTTTCGCGCTGCACAAAAACCGTTAGAGCGGTTCAAAGGATCAAAGCTCGGCTCTCCACGAGCCTCCGAGAAAGGCCAAGCACCATGCGTATCTCCGAAGTGCCCGCCGGCGAGAACCCGCCGACCGACATCAACGTCATCATCGAGGTCCCCCTGGGGAACGAGCCCATCAAGTACGAGTTCGACAAGCCGTCGGGCGCGATCTTCGTCGATCGGTTCCTCTACACCTCCATGCGCTACCCCTGCAATTACGGGTTCATGCCTCACACGCTGTCGGGGGACGGCGACCCGGTGGATGTGATGTGCCTCGGCAACCGCCCGCTGGTGCCGGGCTGTGTGCTCCGTGCCCGTCCCATCGGTGTGCTGCTTATGGAGGACGAGGCAGGGCTCGACGAGAAGATCCTCGCCGCGCCCCATCCCAAGCTCACCCGTTACTACGACACCATCAAGACCTATGAGGACGTGCCCGAGATCATGCGCGACCGTATCTGGCACTTCTTCGAGCGCTACAAGGACCTCGAGCCCAACAAATGGGTGAAGGTGATTGAGTGGAAGGGCAAGGAGGAGGCCGAGCGCCTGATCCAGGAGGGGCTCGAGAACGCCAAGAAGGGCTGAGGCGCCCGTGAGGAAGATTGCCGGCGGGCTGGCGGTCCTTATGCTGACGGCGTGCTCCGGGGGGCCGTCCGGCTCGACCCTGGCCCCCGAGCCGGTGCGCAGCGTGCTGATCGTCGACGGCGACCTTCCCCGCCAGCTCGATGTCATCGACCGCGGCTCCACCGGACGCAGCGTCGCGGTAGCGATCGGCTCGGCGGTGCCGCTCGCCGGGCTGTTCGCCGATGCGGCGGCGAGGCGGATGGCCTCGCAAGGGGCTACCCGGCGTGAAGAGGAGTTGGCCGCGGCACTCGGCAGCTACGATCCGGGCGAGCGGCTCCTATCGGCGCTGGAGGCGGAGTTCGCCGGGCGGTCCCTGACCCTCACTGTCCTCGATGAGGAGAGGGAACCGCTCTCCGGGGAGGTGCTGCTACGTGTTGATGCCTCCGCCTTCGGACTGACGAGGGACGATAAGGAGAGCGCCTACCGGCCGGCTCTCGATGCCCGTATCAGCGCTGTGACGGAGGGGGGGCGGCGGGTGCACCGGGTCGGCTGCGAGAAGGGCAGGGGCCAGCGTATCCTTCCCTGTCCTGACAAGCTGATCGAAGCACTGCCGCAGACCGCGGATCAGTCCGGCGATGTCATCGGCCTGTCGAACGCCCTGGCGGCAAGCCTCGCCGCCGAACTCGCCCGGTCCGCTATCGAGCACTAGCCTTCAGCTCCCGCTCCATCCCGCGAAGGCCGCGGGGTAGTCCGTACTCCTCGCCCCGTTGCCGCAGGAACCCCTCCATGGTGTCGCCGCTGCGAAGGGCCTCAGTCATCGCCGTCAGGACGTGGGGCTGGGTGGCCTCCTGGTTCAGATAGTCGAGAACACCGCGGGCCTGGGCGTAGAAGTCGAGCGGCGCGCCCTTCACATCGACGTCCATCGCTTCGAAATCCTCCGCTGTCATACGGATCACGCCGTTCGTCCGGCCGCGCTCGTCGAGCATCTTCGTAACGGCACCGAAGAGGGGGTGCTCCATGGTGAAGAACTCTTCGAGCGGAATGAGCCGGTCGTCCGCCGCCATCGCTTCGAAGCGCGCGCGGCGCTTGGCGGTCAGCACCTCGTCCTCGGCGGCCACCGCAGCGATCTCGTCCAGCCAGTCCGGCGCCCCGCCGCCATACTGGCGCTGGCCGTCCGCCGCAGGCCAGAGAGCCGTGCGGTAGAGGGCGTGGGCGATCTCGTGGCGCAGGGGTTTGACCTCGGTCTTCTTCTTCCGAGGGCCGAGCTGCGCCAGGCCCTTCGCCAGCACGGCGTCCACTTCCGTCTCGGAAGGCGTCCGCCCGCCTGCCGAAAGCTGCTCCACGATCTGTGTACGCATGGAAGCGACGATCTTCGGATCCGGGCCTTCCTCCGCTCCGCCGAAGTCCCAGGGCATGATCCAGGCGAAACCGTCTTCGGCGACAGGCTCGGAGCTTCCCTCCTCCATGACGATGCCACGGGGCGGCGCCACGCCGAAGGTGCGCTCGAAGGCTGTCGCGGCGGCTTTCAGCTCTCCCATAGCCTCCTGGGTCTTGTCGGCGTTCGACGCTACAACGATGCCGTGGTCGCCGGTCCGCACCTCGGCTTTGCCGGCGGCAGGTAGCGCTGCAACAGCAGCCATCAGGATCATACGCATAGAAAACTCCCCGTCCTATCGAACGGGGAGTAGCAAGGACTACGTATGTAGTCAATATGGTTTGCTATGTACCGAGGTTGCGGACTTGTGCGGAAATTTCTTCCACTAGGTCGTCGAAATCCCTGCCATCTCTTTGCTGCAGTGCGTTCGCAGCGTGTTGGATAAGCTGCAAGATAATCCAAGCGGCCCTGTTATGGTCCATGAGGATATCCTCTCGAAGCGATACCTGAAGCCGCTTGCCGTCAGCCCATCCCCGGGCAACTTCATAGACATCCTCTATTTCATCAGCAGGCACCGGAATTGGTAGCATGTGTTCGGCTACGTCATTCGGTCTTGTAGATGCAGTGCCGCCGTACCGTCCGCTAAAGTCAGCTTGAGGTTCATGCACATCACCCAGAGCCAATGCGACAATATCGGAGTTCTGTACTGCATCATCTCGAGACTGGAGGTTCATCAATTCACGGGCGAAGTCAGCAGTTATTTGGGCAAAATTGGTACTGGTCCATTCATCGCCTACGAACCAACCAACATAGGTTGCTTCGGTTGATCGCCATACTCGAAATAGTTCGAGGCCATCGGCGGGGTGCGCGATGGCCTCGGGAATGGGTAGAACAGTAGAGGGCTGCTGCAAACTAACCCGCCTTGTTCACCCGCATGTACCACTCGACGAGGCGCCGGACCTGGCGGGGGGTGTAGCCCCTGTCCTCCATGCGGCTGACGAAGTCGTCGTGCTTCTTCGCGGTGTCCGAGTCCTTCTTGCTGTCGAAGGAGATGACCGGGAGGAGGTCCTCCACTTGGGTGAACATCCGCGTCTCGATCACCCTGCGGAGCTTCTCGTAGGAGGTCCAGGACGGGTTCTTGCCGCCGTTGGCCGCACGGGCACGCAGGGCGAACTTGACCACCTCGTTGCGGAAGTCCTTGGGGTTGGCGATACCTGCGGGCTTTTCGATCTTGGAAAGCTCCGTGTCGAGGGTAGCTCTGTCCAGGAGTTGGCCCGTGTCGGGATCCTTGAAGTCCTGGTCCTCGATCCACGCATCGGCATAGGAGATGTAGCGGTCGAAGAGGTTCTGTCCGTACTCGCCATAGCTTTCGAGATAAGCCTTCTGGATCTCCTTGCCGATGAAGTCCGCATAGCGGGGAGACAGGTCGGCCTTGATGAACTCGAGATACTTCTTCTCGGTCTCGTCGGGGAACTGCTCCCGCTTGATGGCGTTCTCCAGCACATACATGAGGTGCACGGGATCGGCGGAGACTTCCTCCGTATCAAAATTGAAGGTCTCGGACAGCACCTTGAAGGCAAACCGCGTCGAGATGCCGTCCATGCCCTCGTCGACACCGGCGGCGTCGCGGTACTCCTGGTGGCTCTTCGCCTTGGGGTCGGTGTCCTTCAGCTTCTCGCCGTCATAGACCCGCATCTTGGAGTAGAGGTTGGAGTTCTCATGCTCCTTGAGGCGTGTCAGCACCGAGAACCTTGCCAGCATGGGCAGGGTCTCAGGGGCGCAGGCCGAGGTCTTCAGCTCGGAGGAGTGAAGCAGCTTCTCGTAGATCGCCGTCTCTTCCGTGGGGCGCAGCGCATAGGGCACCTTGACCACGGAGATACGGTCGAGGAAGGCCTCGTTGTTCTTGTTGTTGCGGAAGGCTTGCCACTCACTCTCGTTCGAGTGCGCCAGGATCACGCCGGTGAAGGGGATGGGGCCGAGGCTCTCCGTGCCGACATAGTTGCCTTCTTGGGTGGCGGTGAGCAGCGGGTGGAGCACCTTGATCGGCGCCTTGAACATCTCGACGAACTCCAAAAGCCCCTGGTTCGCATGGCACAGGCCGCCTGAGTAGGAGTAGGCGTCGGTGTCGTCCTGGCTGAAATGCTCCAGCTTGCGGATGTCCACCTTGCCGACGAGGGCGGAGATGTCCTGGTTGTTCTCGTCGCCCGGCTCGGTCTTGGTGATGCCGATCTGACGCAGCTTGCTCGGGTAGAGCTTGACCACCGAGAACTTGGAGATGTCACCGCCGAACTCGTCCAGGCGCTTGACCGCCCAAGGGCTCATGATGCCGGTCAGGCGGCGCTTCTCGATGCCGTATTTCTCTTCGAGCAGCCCCTTGAGGTCGTCGGACTGGAAGAGGCCCAGCGGGCTCTCAAAGACCGGCGACAGCTCGTCGCCTGCCTTGAGGACGTAGATCGGGTACTCCTCCATCAAGTCCTTGAGGCGCTCGGCGAGGGACGACTTGCCGCCGCCGACGGGGCCGAGGAGGTAGAGCACTTGGCGCTTTTCTTCGAGGCCTTGCGCGGCGTGGCGGAAATAGCCCACGATCCGCTCGATCGTGTCTTCCATGCCGTAGAAGTGCTCGAACGCCTTGTAGCGCTTGATCGTGCGGTTGAAGAAGATGCGGGAGAGGCGCGGGTCCTTGGAGGTGTCGATCATCTCCGGCTCGCCGATGGCCTTGACCATCCGCTCCGCCGGGGAGGCGTACATCATGACGTCGTCACGGCACGCCAAGAGGTAGTCTCTCAGCGACATCTCCTCGTGCTTGGTCCGCTCATAGCCTTCCGCAAACGCGTCGAAGACATCCAGTCCATCGGTCATGCTCATATCTGCCACCTCATGCTCTCGCCGGAAGAACCACCATTCCGGCTATCTGATGCGGGGGCGCCGAACCCCGCGAAACCTGCCGCACACAACTCGGGCCATCACTTCGGACATTCGTCCGAGCGAGGGGTAAGGTTAACGCGCAAACGTAAACGTAGTGTCACACCGTGCTCGCAAATGCCGCGAGCGTGCGAGGATCGTGCGCGAGAGCCCCTCCCGACATATAGGATGGTGCGCTTGCGAGAGCATCATCGGCAAGACGGAACCTTCCAACATTTTGGCAAGGAAAGACCGCTGCGGCCCGAAAACAACGCAGCACTCGGAGGGTTTGAGTGCCAGTTCTCTGGGCAGATCGTCGGCAGCAAAAAGGCCCGGCGCGGGGCCAGGCCTTCCTTCGATGCTATGGGCTGGAAGCCTAGCGGTTCTTGTTCGGCTTGCCTTTGCCGCCCCCGCCACCACCACCGCCGCCGCCGCCAGCGGGCTCGTTCACGGTGGCGCTCAGCGCCGTGCCGTTGGACGAGGTCGCCGCGGCGCCGTTGATGGTCTGCACGGTGAAGGTTGCAGAGGTCACACTGCCCAGACGGTAGCTCGGCGAGGTGACGGTGCAGGAGCCGTTGCCGTCCGTGGTGCAGGAGCCGGTCGAGCCGCCGGTCCAGCTATAACCCACCGTGGCGCCAGCGGTGTCGGTGGTGAGGCTCGCCGTCGCCACCCAGTTCTTGCGGCCCGAGGTCGCCGAGGTGAGGTCGAGCGCGGTGAGCGCGGCAGGAGCCGGGGGCTCACCGCCGCCGCCATCCGTACAGGAGGAGGGGACGGCAAAGCTCTCGGTGACGCTGACCGAGAAGCGCCCGGCGGTCATCGCCGCACCCTCGCCCATGCCGAAGGCGGCGAAGCTCTCCCAGACGAGGCAGTCGCGGTCGGCGGGGGCCGAGTCGAGGATGCCGTTCCTCATGTCGAGGTAGTCCGGGCCGGGGGCGGTGAAGTTCATCCCGTCCACGACATCGCCCATCAGGACATCGCGGCTATGGCCAGCGGCGGCGTAGCGCTTCTTCAGGTCCCACAGGGTCGCGGCGTAGATCTCACCGTCGGAATGGACCGAGCTGCCGGAGAAATTGCCCAGGGTCAGCGGGTAGCCTTCATAGCGGTAGCGGCGGATGCCGGTGTTGTTGCCGTAGGCGTACTCACCCACCGCGTCGTCATCGGTCATGACGATGGCGAGGACGTCCGACATGCCCTCACCGATGGCGCCCGAGATCGAGCCCGACATGGAGCCGATCATCCGCCAGGTGAGGCCGTGGCCGTACTCGTGCCAGACGATATCCCCGTCGAGGTCGCCGTCGCGGCCAGGATTGGTGGTGTTCCACAGATACATCTGCATCCGCGGGTTCGAGCCGTCCGAAGGCGTGGCGAAGTTGGCGTTGTTGACGCCGCCGCCGTCCTGGGCCTGGGCCTCGACGCTGTCGGAGCCCGCGCCGCCGCGTCCGAAATTGTTCTCCTGGAAGTTGCCCGCACCCTCGTTGAAGCCGAAGGCGTAGAGCTCATCGTGGATCATGTTGTTGAGCCAGAAGAGGTTCTGAACGGCCACTTCCTTGTTGATCTCGGTGCTGGCCGACTGGTTCAGCAGCGCCACCGTGGTGAAGTTGCCGTCGGTCACCTGCCGCGAAGGCGTGTCCGGTGAGTTCGAGTTGTTGGTGTCGAGATAGGCGCGGACATTGTTGCCGGAGATGAGCGTCGCGTACTGCGCGCCGGACCCGAGCCAGCCGTCCGGGCTGAGCGTGCCGCCAGCCGCCGGACCCTGCACCACGGCCTGGTTCGAGACGCCGGGGTGGATGGCGAAGACGTTGTAGCTGTCCTCGGCGGTGCGGCTCTCCACGGAGACCACCTTGCCCTTCGCGTTGACCACCGTCTCGAAGAGCTGGTTGCCCGCCTCCGACCAGGTGGTGACGAGCCAGCCGTGGGCCATCTTGCCTGAGCGGGTGGCGATGACGACCTCCTCGGCGGTGGGGGCCTGGTGGAAGAAGGCTTCGCTTTCGAAGGTGACGAGATTGCCTTCGCGCCCGGCGATGACGCCGCCGCGCGGGCCGGAGGCGAAGTTCTCGGCCATGGCGGCAGCGAGCGCTTCCTCGGCGGAGATGTTGGCTTTGGCGAGTTCCGACTTGCCTCGCGCGAGGCGCTTGGAGACCGTCAGAAGGCGCCCCTCGGCGTCGGCGGAGGCTTTGACCAGCGAGCCGATGACGCGCTTGCCGTCCACGACCTGCTCGAAGCTCATATGGATACGGCCGCCGCGGCCCTTCCACTCGCGCTTGAGCTCGAGGCTGCCGATGGCGTCCTCGGTCAGGCCCTGGCCGCGCAGGTAGTTCTTCACCCGGCCTGGCGCATCGCCGCCCGCCGCGGCAATGCCGCGCTCGGTCGATGCCTTGGTTTCGGTGAGGGTGAGGTCGTCCTGGGCCTGGGCCGCGCCGGCGAGCACCAGAAGGGAAGCACCGGCTGCGAGCCAGCTTGTTTTTCTTGTCATGGAAGGTCCCTGATTACGTACTGAAGTGGGACAGGGTGCCGCAGGCTCGCTGGTGGTTGCAATCTCGTTAGGCGATAAAAAGCTACTGGATATTATATCGCTGACCTTTTTCGCCAGCGCAGCATGCCCGTGCGCTATTTCCTGCCGGATGGGTTCTCACCCTCGCCCTGGTCGCCGAACTCCGTCGGCGCATCCTCGCTGAGAAGATCATCGTCACTGGCTTCGGCCCGGTCGGCATCCACCTTCTTCTGCACCGTGTCGTCTACGGACGTATCCGCCGTGACCTGCGCCGCCTTGGGGCTTTCCTTCCTGGGCGGCGCCTCCTCGAAGGGCTGATCGGTCTGGTGGACCACCGCTTTGAGGGCGTCGGGAATCTGGTCGATGCGCAGGCGGTAGATGGGCTCGGGCAGGGTGAAGCCCTCCTCCTCCAGCATGTCCTTGACCACGCGGATGGCGGCGGACTTGGCTTTGAGGAAGTCCGTCTCGCGCTGGTCGATCCAGAAGGCGTAGGTGAGGAGGATGTTGCTGTCGCCGACCTCCTCGATCCAGGCCTTGGGCGGGGGTTCGTTGAGGGTGAAGGGCAGGGCCAGCATATGGGCGATGCCCCGCTCGATGGCGGCCTGGGGGTCGTCCTCGGCGTCGATGCCGAGCTGGAAGGTCGCCCGGCGCTCCGCATTCCGCGTATAGTTGACGATCACCGCCTTGAAGACATTGGCGTTGGGAATGCGCACCGAGACGCCGTCGGCGGTCATCAGGATCGTCGCCCGGCTGGTCAACCGCACGACGAAGCCCTGGCGCCCGTCAATGTCCACATAGTCCTTGGGCCTGAAGGGCTGGCGGATCGACAGCATGACCGAGGCGATGAAGTTCTCGATCGTGTCGCGAATGGCAAAACCCACTGCGATACCGACGACACCCGCAGCCCCCAGGATGGCGGAGAGGATCGCCACCGCATCGAGGATGTTCAGGGCAAAGACGATACCGAGCAGGAGAAAGACGACCGGGATCACCCGGCGGAGGAGCTCCTCGATCAGGTCGCTGCCGCGGGACAGCCGCTTGGTCAGAAAGTCCCGCGACCCTAAAAAGCGCCCTGCGAGGTAGAACAGGCAGACGGCCACGATCGCCACCGCCAGAAGCGGCAGGAGCTCCCAGATCTGCGTCAGCAGGGTCTCGGTGCGTTCGGCGGCGGGGGCGATTTTCTCACCCACCTCCTCGAGGCTCTGACCGACCTCCGCCAGACCCTCTTCGAGCTGCTCCGCCGCCTGCACGCTAAGCCTCTCTCTTCAGGGCACGGCCGATCAGCTCCGCCGTCTCCCGCGGGCCGTAGATCTTGACGAACGGCCCCATGCGCGGGCCTTCGGACTGGCCGAACACCACCTCGTAGAGGGCCTTGAACCAGCCGCGCATGTTCTCGAACCCTTGTGCCTTGCCCGCATCGAAGACGATGGTCTGGTAGACGTCCTCCGCCTCGTCCTCGCCCACTTCGGAGAAGCGCTGCACCAGGAACTCGAGCGCCGCGCGCTCCTCATCAGTAGGCGCACGGAAGCTCTTCTTCGGCAGCACGAAGTCCTGGAAGTAGTTCACCGCGTAGCCGAGCATGGGCTCGAGCGCCGCCATCTCTTCTTCGCTCGCGTCCGGCCGGTACTTGGCCACGAAGCCGCGCAGCACTTCGGGGTCGGACGTACCCGAGGCATCGACGATGTTGAGGAGCAGCGAGAAGCTCACCGGCGGGGTGACGGAAGGGACATCGCCCTGGTGGATGAAGAAGGCTGGGTTGTCCGCACGCTTCGCATCTTCCTGGTCCGCGAACTTCTCCACATGGGACCAGTACTCGTCCGCCGTCTTCGGGATGATGTCGAAATAGAGCTTCTTGGCCTTCTTCGGCGCTGAGAAGTTGAAGAGCTGCAGGCTCGCGGGCGAGGCATAGCGTAGCCACTCCTCGATCGTCAGGCCGTTGCCCTTGGTCTTGGAGATCTTCTTGCCCTCTTCGTCCAGGAAGAGCTGGTAGTTGAAGCCCACGGGCGGCTCCTTACCCATGGCTTGGATGATCCGGCGGGACAGCCGCACGCTCTCGGTCAGGTCCTCGCCGGACATCTCATAATCCGTATCGAAAGCATACCAGTGCCCGGCCCAGTCGGCTTTCCACTGAAGCTTCGCCTGTCCTCTAGTGACCTTCTGCTCGCGGCGCGTGCCGTCCTCGTCCTCATAGACGATCGTGCCCGAAGCCGCGTCTCGTTCGAGGAGCGGAACGTAAAGAACCCGCCCGCTATCCGGACTGATGGGCAGGATCGGAGAATACGTCGCCCGCCGCTCCTCACCCAAGGTCGGTAGGATGATGTCCATGACCTCGTCATAGACTTCCAGCATACGGATCAGCGCGCCGTCCTTGCGGCCTGAATTGTAAGCATCGCTCGCTGAGATGAACTCGTAATCGAAGCCGAAGCGGTCGAGAAAGGCCTGCAACTTTGCGTTGTTGGCCCCGGCAAAGCTCTCAGCCTCGCCTGCCGGATCGGGCACGCGGGAAAGGGGCTGCTGCAGATAGGGCTCGAGCGCGTCAGCACCTGGAACAGGAGGAAGCTTCCGCATACCATCCATATCGTCCGAGACCGAGAGGATCCGCGTCTCATAATCCGGGTAAAGCGCACTGAAGGCATGGCGCACGAAGGAGGTCCGCGCCACCTCGCCGAAGGTGCCGATATGGGGCGGGCCGGAGGGGCCGTAGCCGGTCTCGAAGGTGACGAGGCCGTCCTTCTTGGCCGTCTTGTCCAGGCGCTTCTTCAGGGCCTTGGCCTCTTGGATAGGCCAGGCTTTCGCGTTCTCCAGGATGTCGGGCGGAAGGATGTGGTTGCTCATAACCCGCGCATATAGCGGGTTTGCACGGCGGGGATAGTCCGGGGTCCGGCCCCTAGGCCTCTTCCGCCAGATGGGCGCCGGGGTCGAGCCGCCCGGTCAGCGTATCCACCACCACCTTGCGCAGCTTGGCGACGTCGATGGGCTTGGTGAGGACGCCGTTCATGCCTGCGTCGAGAGCCTCCTGCCGCTCGCTCGCCGAGGGGGAGGCGGTGAGGGCGAAGATGGGCGTGCTGGCGTTCAGCCCGCCGCCGCGCTTGATGGTGCGGGCCGCCTCCAGCCCGCCCATGACGGGCATGAAGACGTCCATGAGGATGATCCCGAAGCTCTCGTGCTGCGCGGCCTCCACAGCCTCCTGGCCGTTCTCGACCAGAACGCAAGCCACCCCGAACTGCTTGAGGATGCACTCCACCAGCTTCCTGTTCGCGGCCACGTCGTCCACGATCAGCACCTTGCGCCCGGTCAGGTCCTCGGTCATCGCCTTGGCGCTGCCCGAGCGCATGGCCGAGACCGTCTTACGCTCTTTGTGTTCCTCTCCTTCACCCAGGAGGACAGCGTTCATGGCCTTGCCGAGGCTCGGATTGGTGATGATGGGGTCGAGGATAGAGCCGATCGAGCCCGAGGCGGCCTTGTCCTGCAGGCCGTAGCCGAGCACCTTGGCAGGCTCCGCTCCCGACTGGCGAACCACCGCCGCGTCCTTGGCGGCGCAGCTCGTCCCGTCGCCTCCTACGAGCACCAGATCCGCCCCCGCCACCTCGGCGGGCTTGGGCAGGCGGAGCACTTCGGCGCCGCTGCGTGCGGCGATGCGGGCGATCGCCTCGCGGCGCAGGGGAAGGGGATCGAGAAGCGCGACCTGGCGGCCCGCATAGCGCTGCTTGATCGGCTCGCTCGCCGCTGCACCCTCGGGGATGAGCCGGGCCGTGAAGGAGAAGACGCTGCCCACGCCCGGCTCGGAGCTGCAGGCGATGGTGCCGCCCATGGCGTGGCTGAGCTCCTTGGAGATGGCGAGGCCGAGGCCCGATCCCGCATGCTTGCGGGTATGGCTGCCGTCCACCTGGGAGAAGCGGTCGAAGAGGGTCGCGATCTTGTCCTGGGGGATGCCGATGCCGCTGTCATGGACCTCGAAGCGTATCTCGCCGGGCGCATCGCCGCGCATCACCCTGAGGACGACGCAGCCCTGCTCGGTGAACTTCACCGCGTTGCCGACGAGGTTGAGGATGATCTGGCGCAGCCGGTCCTCGTCGCCATGCACCTGGGCGGGCACGTCCTCCTCCACATCGACGATGAGGGAGAGGTGCTTCTCGAGCGCCCTGGCTCGCAGCAGCTTGACGGCGTTGAAGGCGGTGACCCGGAGGTCAAAATCCATCTCGCGCAGCTTGAACTTGCCCGCCTCGAGCTGGCTGATATCGAGGATGTCGTTGATCAGCGTCAGGAGCGAGCCGGAGGACTGGTCGATGATCTCGATCTGCTCGCGCTGCTCCTCGGTCAGATCGCCGGACAGGAGGACCTCGGTGAAGCCCAGAATGCCGTTCATCGGTGTTCTGAGCTCATGGCTCATCGTAGCGAGGAAGACCGACTTCATCCGGTCGGCGTCCTCGGCCTTGTCGCGCGCCACGATCAGGTCCTTCTCGACCTGCTCGCGGGCGCCGATCTCCTCGCTCAGCTTCGAGACGGTCTCGGACAGATCGCCGTTGATGCGCTTGATCTTCTCTTGGTTGCGGATGGTCAGGAAGCCCATGGCGCCCGCCACCATGAGGACCAGTCCGCCGCTGACGATGATCGCGCGCAAGGAGCGCTGCTTGGCCTCGGCCGCGTCGAGCTCGGCCATGGTCACGCGGGACTGGTTCTCCAGGCGAGTGATGTTGAGCTTCTGCTCGGCAAACTGGAACTCCGCACCCAGAAGGGCGAGGTTGGCCGAAGTGGAGAGGGACTTGGCCTCGTCGGAAAGGCGCTTGAACTGGGTCAGGTGAACGAAGGCCAGCCGGTAGAGACCCGCGCGGTCGTAGGCGTTGGCCGCCGTTTGGTGCATCTCGCGGAAGGCCATAGTGGTCGTGGTCGGGTCGATGCCTTCGAAGCCGAGCTTGAGAGCGCTGAGCGCCCTCACCGTATCGCCCTTGGCAAGGGCGAGTTCGGCCTCCGCCCCGTGAACGAAGCGCAGCCAGCGCGCGCCTTCTTCGGTCTGCAGGAGGGCGCCGGCGCGCTCGATGACCTCCTCCATGGCATCCAGCCGTCCGCGCTCCAGTTCGAGCTGCGCGACATTGGTCAGAACCCTTGCCACGAGGACGTCGCTTCCCATCTCCGTCGCGATCTCGACGGCCTCGTCGAAGCGCTCCATGGCCTCGTCATACTTCCCCGTATCGCGGAGGATGTTGCCGACATTGTTGGTGATGGAGAGGCGGACGATGTCGTCGCCGTCATAGACCATCTTGGCACGGTTGAAGAAGTCCAGCGCCTTCTCGTAGCTCTCCGCATCGCGGTGGACGGAGCCGAGGGACTGAAGGGTGAGGCTCTCCTTCCTGGCATTCCCCAGCGTCACATAGAGATCGTACGCCTCGTGGTAGCTGCGCACGGCGAGCTCGATATCGCCGTCCTGCCCGGCGATCCGGCCCCTGGCGAGGGTGAGGTCGGCGGCAAGAAGGGCGAGGTCCGGGCGGTCCTCTATGAGCGATAGGCCAAGGCGCGCAGCCTCGGCGGCCTCGTCCCCCCTTCCGGTGCGAAGACCCGCTTCGGCCTTGAGCCAGAGGGAGGTCGCCATGGCTTCGGTCTGGTCGGATGCCCCGGCAGCGGCGAGGGCGTAGCTCTTCTCCGCGGCCTGGAAGGCCTCCTCGGGCGCGGTCATCATGGCGCTTTTGGCCCGCTCGACGAAGCCCTTATAGTCCTGCGGCTCCGGCGCGCTGCCGCCGCCCTGATCGCCGCTGCCGGTAAGGCTCGACGGGTTTTCGGGCTCAGCCGCCTCTACCGCTTCGGGCTTAGCGCTGTCCCCAGCGCCCCAGGCGGGCTGCTGGATGGCGGCGCAGATGCCAAGGGCGATCAGGCCGAAGGCAGACCGCCATGGCCTGCCCCCGTTTCGCGATGAAAGCCGCGGCTTGTGCACTGCGTTCCCCTTCAGCCCCTTCCCCAAGGCTCAGTAGGTGAACGCCAGGCGCGCACCCACTGACAGAGCATTGTGCCTGCCTGTCATGTCCACATCGTTAAGGTCGTAGCGGGTGAAGGCGGAGAGCTGCATCCGGTCGTCCCTGAACGAGGCGGCGTAGGCGCTCTCGAAGGCGAGGTGGCGCGGTCCGCCGGACAGGCCCCACTCGTTCGACGCCATGCCGAGCTCGCCGGTCTCGCGGTCGGTGACCTGGGCCTGGTTGAAGCTCAGCGCACCGGCCTCGACATTGAGGGGCTGGATGGCCGCGAGGGTGACGCGGTCGCCTTCCTTGAGGAGCGAGGTCATGTTGGCCTCGACGCGGAAGGAGCTGGCGAGGATGCCGCCGCCTGCGACGCCCAGACCCGCCTGGTTCGTGTCGGTGGCCAGCGCGCGCATGCCGGTGGCCGTGGCGGAGAGGCCGAGACGCTCGGTCAGGCCAAGGCGCCCCGAAAGGGTCAGACCGACGCTGCTCGTGCTCTCGCCGACGGCGAGCGCGCCGCCGCCCTGGGCACCGAGGACGCTGTCGCCTTCGTTGAGCGCGGTGACGCCGAAACCGAGGGTCATGCGCTCGCTGGGAGCGTAGGAGAGCTCGGTGTGGGCCGCGACGTTGTTCTGTACCGCGAAGGTCCGCTCACCGTTCATCGGCGCGCCGGTGAAGAGGTCCTGCTGCACCTGCTCCAACGGCGTGCCTGCGTAGCCGACCGTCAGGCTGAGGCTGCCCGTCAGCTCCTTGGCGACGGCAGCGAAGCTGCCGCCTGCGGCAAGACCCAGCATCGGGTTGGCGCCGCCGCGGCGCGGATCGAAGGCGTCGGGGGCGGTGAAGCCCTCGACCTGGCTGAGATTGTGAAGCCCGGTGCCGAGGCCGCCGACCATGGTCAGGCCGTCTTCTTCCGAATGGAAGCGGATGAAGCCTTCGCCCTGACCCGTGCCGGTGGGGGTGAAGCTGAGGCTCCACTCGCGGGTGGCAGCCAGGGTCTGCGGCGCGAAGCCCGCAGCGCTCGTCGTGTGCGCCCAGTCCATCAGCCTGCGGGCGACGTGGCGCTGGAAGGTCTCGACACGGCCGAACAGGGAGGTGTTCACCCCGTGCAGCATCTGGCTCAGCGGTACGCGGAAGTCCCGGCTCGTATCGCCGACATTCTCGAAGGCGATGAGGTAGTAGCCGCCGTTGTCGAGAAGATCGAGCGTACCCGGATCGAGGACGGCATCCTTCACACGGCCCATGCTGGTGCGGTAGGCGATGTTACTGTTGCCTGCGTAGACGGTGAGGTCGGCGAAGTCGATGGGCGACTGGGACGCCTCCACATCGAGAAGACCGTGGCCGTAGACCGCGTCGACGCCTTCTTCGCCGAGGTCCTGGGCGGTGGCGAAAATGATCTCCGCCGTCTCCTCGGGGTGCTGCTGCAGCCAGGGCCAGCGGTCGTGGAGAAGCGAGATGGCGCCGGTGACGAGCGGCGCGGCAAACGACGTGCCGCTGGCCCGCATGGTGCCGCCCTGATTGTCCGCCACCAGAAGAAGTTCGCCGGGAGCGACCAGGAAGCGGTCCATCAGGCGGTCGCCCTCGGCGCAGTTGCCGCTTGCGGAGACGAAGCAGGCCTCGCCCGGACGGTTGGAGAAGCTGGAGATCTGGCCGGTGACATCTACCGAGCCGACGAGGATCAGGTTGCTGGTCAGAAGACCGCCCTGGCCCCAGACAACATCCGTGGTCTGCACGGCGCCTTCGTTACCGGCGGCGGTGACCACCAGAACGTCATTGGCAAAGGCGCGAAGGCCCGGATCGGTCATCACGTCCGCCAGATCCTGGTGGAAGGTGGCACCCGGAACGCCGAGCGACATGTTGATGACGCTGACACCCATACCGGCGAGCGTGCTGACAGCATCGGCGATGTCCGGCGTGTCTGCCGTACCCGTCGCATCGAAGGGGTTGTAGGCGTAGACGGTGGCGTTCGGCGCGATGCCCATCGTGCCCTGACCATCGTGGCGGGCGGCGATCAGGCTGGCGACGGCGGCGCCGTGACCGGTAGTCTCGACCTCGTACCCGCCGGCATGGACGAGGTACTCGAACGTGTCCTCCTGCAGGCTGATCGAGGCGTCGATCAGACCGACGCGGGCGTCGCGCCCGGCGCCCTGCTCCTGGGTCAGAAGCGGGCTCCAACCTATCTGCGGCATCCAGTGGTCGATCTGGTCGATCCCGCTGAAGGCCATGAGGCCGTCATACCAGGCCATGAAGAAGGCCGAGCGGCTGGCGGCGTCCATCTCTGCGAAGGAGGCGGGGTCGTCGAGGTCCAGGCCGAAGGCGCTGAGAAGCTCGTTGGCGAAGCCCTGGTAGAAGTCCTTGCCGGTCTCTTGAGCGACGGCGGTGCCCCAGCGCTCGGCGCTAAAGGAGACGAGGCCCGCAAACTCGTCGCGGACGTTCTCCCAGTCGGGCGAGGAGGCCTCGGCGGTGTCGCCCCAGAAAGCGTAGATGTCGCCCCACATCGGGCCGATCTCGGCCCAGTAGTTGCCGAGGCCGCCCTCGACCACGTCGCCGTCGGCGAAGGGGATGAGGTCGCCCCAGAAGGGAACGATGTCGCCGCTCAGCGAAGTGTCGCCGCGGAAGGGCATGATGTCGCCCCAGAACGGGGTGATGTCCCCCCAGAAGGGGCTGATGTCGCCGTAGAACGGGGTGAAGTCGCCGTGAAAGGGCTGGAAGTCGCCGGCGAAGGGGATGAGATCGCCCGTGAAGGGGACCAGATCTCCAGCAAAGGGAACCAAGTCGCCAGCAAAAGGAGTGATGTCCCCCGTCAGCGAGTTGGTCATGCGGGTGAAGGGAAGGATATCGCCCTGGAAAGCCACGATGTCCCCGAACATGGGTTTGAAAGCTACGGCTTCCTCACCGCTGCTCGTTTGAGCAGACGAGACCCCCGTCGTCAGCACGGTGCTCGCCGCGGTCATCATCAGTGTCTTGCGTAGCATGGCCATATCGCCCTCGTTCGTTCTGAGGGCAATCTGCGTCGGACTTTTATAAAAACGTACTAAAAGAGATAGCTAATATGACTTAACTATAAAAAAGTTGGGGCCGATGAAAACCAGTAATGGCGCGGTCTGTAGCGCTGTTGTCTCAAATTAGGCCGTAAAACGGGCAGAACAATTCCTGCCTGTTGATGAAGCGAACCGTTCGAGATGCTTCGAGAGAGCCGCTCTGCCCGGCCCCGTAATCGGGGGACAGCCTCGCGGCTAGTCGGTCTCTTCCGCCGGGCTGCGGAAGAGGCGCCAGGCGGAGATGCCCACCGCCCCCACGAGCACCAGAGCCAGTGCCCGCTCATAGGCGCCGTTCCAGCCCTCGGGGACCACGAAGAAGAGGGGCGCCAGCACCAGCCAGCCGATGGCGGCGTAGCGGCAGACCTGTTTGGTGCTCTTATGCCTAATGGGGGCTGCGCGGTGGCCGAAGAAAAGGATGAAGGGCACGAGGAGGTAGAGCGCCCCCAGAAGATAGCGGTGGATCTCCAGCCCGTCCGTGTCCCCGTCGCCGTACTCGTTATAGAGCGCGATGGCGGCGATCACCACGGCCAGGAGGAACACCGCCGCCCGGACCGACATGGCCGTCCGTCCGCCGCGCCCGCGCAGGGTCAGCCCCAGCCCGAGGAGGGCCGTGCCGATCGAGAACGCCGTGATCCCGCCGTCCTGGACGGCCTGGTGAGGCCCCGCCCCAAGCTCGCTGATGGTCTGCGCCGCCGGCGAGTAGCCCTCCACGAGAAACCACATCACCACGTCGGCGATGAGGGCCGCAGCGCAGCCCAAAAGAGCCGCCCCGCCTAGGAGCCTGTAGGGCAGCCATTCGAAGCGCTCGCGCAGGGCATCGTCCATATCACCGCCGGTCTCTGCCCTCGCTGCGTGCTGCTGCGCCATGGTCAGGCTCCTCCTCGTGTGGCCGCTGAAAGCTGAACAGACGACCGGGCCAGAGGTTCACTCGGCCTTGGGACCCTCGTCCTTGGAGAAGGCCTTGAAGCAGATCAGGGTCTGGGTGTCCTTGATGCCCGGTACCGCGTGGATCTCGTTGGCGATCACCCGGCCGATATCCTCGTCATGCTCGAGATAGAGCCTCGCGATGAGGTCGTGCTCGCCGGAGATCGAGTCCACCTCCGGCCCCCGCTCCAGCCAGCCCAGCTTCTCCGCCACCTCATAGGCTCTGCCGAGCTCGCATTTGATGAGGACATAGACCTTGCGCATGGCGGGCTCCTTGTTGCCGGACCTTCTCCCTCTCTTCACGAGTAGCGCGGGTTTGCACAAGGAGGATGCGCCGTCATCCCGGCCGAAGAGTCGGGACCCATGGCCTATGGGTGACTGCAGCTACAACGGCAGCGTAGCTTGTTCGGCCCGTTCCATGGGTCCCGGATAGGCGCTGTGCGCCTTCCGGGATGACGGCGGAGGGGAAGGGGCTTCAGACCAGCGGCGCGGCGGGGGCGAGGGGGAGCTTCTTTCTGCCCCACTGGCTCGTCACCCGGTCGAACTCGGCGTGGTAGGTGGGGTCCTCGGTGCCGCCCCAGCGGTCCCACCAGGTGAAGTAGAGCCCGAAATTCGTGCCCGCCCGCTTGTGGTGGAGGTCGTGATGCACGGTCGTCGTCATCCAGTCGAGGAGCGGTTTCCCCCTCCAGCGCGGCATCAGCTCGTAGCCCGAATGCAAGAGCGTGTTCTTGAACAGGAGGATCATGACGTACATCCCCGTTGAGCCATGCGGGTTCGGCACGATCAGCTCCCAGCCCAGGATGAAGCTCACCATCAGCGCCGCCTCGCGGATGTCGAAGCTGTAGGCGGTGAAGGGGGAGGGGTTGTTCGAACGATGGTGGCGCCGGTGCCAGAGGCGGAAGTTCCTCGGCTGGTGCATCCAGCGGTGGGTCCAGTAGTAGTAGGCGTCGTGGGCCACGATCATCGCCGCGATCGACCCCCAGAACCAGTAAGGGCCGGTGAGCCTCTCGTTCACCTCCTCCCAGGGGGCGAGGTCCAGCCGGTAGACGAGCCAGATGAGGGACCCCATCACCGAGAAGATGGCGATGGAACGAAGCGAGTGCAGGAACTCCATCAGCATCTGCGAGCGGGCCGGGCTGTCCTCTCTGATCTTGCGGAAGTGCAGCACCGAGCGCAGCGCCACCCACAACACGAACCAGACGATCAGCGTTGCGATGGCGTAGCGCTCCAGGTCGCGGACGATGCCGTGGGGCACGCGCATCGCCCACTCGGTCAGAATGTCCATGGCTCGTCTCCTTGTTGTCAGGCATCGACCTGCAGACTGCCGGGGCGGGAGGTCTCCGTCTCGCCGATCCCGGACCTAGCGCCCCCTTCTTCGAAATCGGTGAGCTTTTTCGAGGATCGGCCAGCCCCCCGGCGGTACTGCGACGGCGTCACCCCCTCCGCCGCCTTGAAGGCCCGGCCGAAGGGGCCGAGGGAGGCGAAGCCGCAGGCAAAGGCGATGCTCGCCACCGTGTCCGAGGCGTGCTCCTCCGCCCGCAGCCGTCTCTTGGCCTCCCTCAGTCGGTGCTCGTTGATGAAGGCGGCGAAGTTCCGGTAGCCGAGCTCGCGGTTGATGAGGGGCCGGAGGTGGTGCTCCTGGGTGCCGAGCTTCTCGGCCAGGGCGCCCACGGTCAGACCCTCCTCGCGCCAGGCTTCGTCCTCCTCCATGGCCCGGCGCAGGGCTTCGAGGAGGCGGGTGTCGGCGTGCTGCTTCAGCTCCGGCTGCGGCGGCGCCGCTCTAGGCGCGGCGAAGAGACCTGGCCGCGGCGCGGTGAACAGGATCGTGCCGATGAGCGCGATCACCGCCGTGCCCATCTCGTCCACGAAGAGAAAGGCATCGGGCCGCAGCCCGAAACTCGCCAGCGCGCCGAGGAACGACACGAAGACCACCCAGACGCCGATCAGCCCGATCAGCGGGCGTCTGATCTGCCGCCGCACCGGGTCGAGGTCGTCCTCCTCGCTGCGCCAGACCAGTCCCACCACCATGGCGCCGATAGCGATCATGACGAAGCGGTGCACCAGCATGGCCTCCCGGTGGATGGGAAAGAGGTGCCCAACAACAAAGACGGTCATGATCACCGCCATCGGCCCGAGCACGACCTCCCTCCGTCGGTCCGTGCCGAAGAGGTAGAGCGTAAAGGGCCAGAAGCTCCCCGCCATCAAGGTGGCCGCCAGCCCCGCGCCGTGGTCGTAGGGCGGCGGCAGCAGGTCCTCGAGAGACAGCCCGATGACCGAGGCCGAGAAGAGAACGCCCCAAAACGTCACCGCCCGCCCCGCCTTCGCCCTCAAAAGCGCTGCGATCAGTAGCGATAGCGCGCCGACGACGATGCCGGCGCTGCAAAGGATGATGGGCGGGACCTCGTTCATGGGTTCGACCTAAGGCGCCTGGACCTAGGAGGGCCAGAGCCGAGTGAGGGTGAGGGCAGGTGAAAGCTCGTCGTTTTCGGAAAGGACGATAGGAGGGCTGTCGGCGGGCATTTGAAACAAGTCCGACAGCGTCTGCGAACCGCCCGGTGAGAACCGCCGCTCATTTTCTCCCCAAGCCACAAGCTACCGGTGGGTGCCGGCGGCTTGCCAAAAACTCATTCGCCTCACGGCTGCGTGTTCGTTTGGATAGGCGGCTTCAGGGCAAGAACAAAAGGGCAGGAATTCATGAAACTTACGCTTCGCGCATCGATGATCGCGCTTGCAGCCGCACTTGCCGCCTGCGGCGGCGGCTCCAGCGACGACCCCGCCGATCCCACCAGGGACACCCCGAACCAGCAGAGCGGAGGCAACGCTCCCCAGAAGGTCACGGTGGAAGGGCCGATCACCGGCTTCGGCTCCATCCATGTGGGCGGCAAGAAATTCGAGGTGCTGAACTCCACCATCGTCCAGGTCGAGGGTCAGAACGGCGTGGGCGGCGGCCAGTCCCTCCTCAAGCTCGGCCACAGGGTCCGTATCGAGGCGAGGCGTCTCGCCAACGGCACCTATGAGGCGGACGAGGTCGAGTATGACGAGGACATTCGCGGCCCCGTCGTGCGGATCGACGCCGATGCCGACGATCCGCTTCTGGGCAGCTTCAAGGTGGTCGGCCAGAACGTGGTGGTCGATGAGCTGACCGTGCTCTCCGAGGACTTCACGGACAGAAACGGCGACAATGTCTTCGACCTGACCGATCTCTCCCCGGCCCATGGAGGCGCGGTCTTCGTCGAGGTCTCGGGCACGGTGACCGCCGACGGCCTCATCGCCAGCCGCGTCGATCTTCTCGAGCGCCAGGAAGCGGGCGACCCGGACGAGGACGGCGACGAGATCGAGGTCAAGGGCTTCGTCGACGAGGTCATCGGCAACGGCGAGGCCATCGTCATCAACGAGGCCCGCTTCGAGGTGACCGCCGCCACCGAGGTGAAAGACGACCTCGTCATCAGCCAGAACCTTGTCGGCACCTTTGTCGAGGTGAAGGCCGACATCGACGAGAACGACAACTACATCGCCGTCGAGATCGAGCTGGGCGCCGAACAGGGTTTCGGTGAGGACGGCGAGGCTTTCGAGATCGAAGGCATCCTGGACCGTGTCGATACCAGCACGCTCGACATCCACGCGATCGTCGTTTCGGGACAGACCTTCGAAGTCTACGACGCCTCCGCGCTCGTCCCCTTTGTCGGCCAGCGGATCGAAATCGAGGGCACCTTCGACGGCCGCGGCGTTCTCACGCTCGACGAGTTCGAGGTGGAGGTCGAGAACAACGTCGCCATCGTGGACGAGATCGCCTCGATCGACACGGGCACGGGCAGCTTCACCACGCGCCTCGGCGTGGTCGTCACCCCGACCGAGGACAGTCGCGTCCAGGACAAGCTCGCCCAGCAGGGCGCAGGCCGCAGCCTCAAGCCCGTCGACTTCATCGCCCGCCTTCAGGTCATGGATAAGGTCCGGGCCATGGGCTACACGGACGAGAACGGCGAGGTGGTATGGACCAAGGTCTCCCGCCGCCGCGACATCGGCGAGGGCTGCTCGCTGAAGGCTCCTGTCGGTGCCATCAATAGCGGCGTCAGCTTCGAGCTTCTGGACGTAACCGTCGAGACGACAGGCCTCTCCGAGCCGGACGGCTTCGAGATCGGGGATGTCGAGACCGGCAGCGCGGAGTTCTACGCCATGCTCGCCGAGGGCGATGAGGTGAAGGCCAAGGCGAAGACGGAAGCCGCCTGCACCAGCGGCGCCATGGTCCTCGGCGCAGAAGGCTCGGTCGAGATCGAGACCGACGATGATGAAGGCGAGAGCGACTAACCTCTCCCTCTACGGCCCCGTCGAGGCTTCCCCTCGTTCTCCCGCTTTGGCGGGGCCACCATTCTCACGCCTGCGTGGCCGAAGAAACCTCGCCGTGTCCTTGGCGAAGATGCCCCTGTCAGGTGCCGAAAGCACCCATCAGGGCTGCGCGTTTGTCAGCGTAGCGTCATCAGGAGAACGACCATGTCCGACTTCACCATCCACGATATCCAGTCAGCCCCCGAAGGCTCCAAGCCGCTGCTCGAGGGCTCGCAAAAGGCCTTCGGCTCCATCCCCAACCTCCACGGCGTGATGGCGGAGAGCCCGCAGCACTTGGAGGCCTATCAGAAGCTGCACGAGCTCTTCCAGGCGACCTCCTTCACCAATGAGGAGCGCACGGTGGTCTGGCAGACGATCAATGTCGAGAACCACTGCCACTACTGCGTGCCGGCCCATACAGCCATTGCGAAGAGCCAAGGCGTCTCCGACGACGTCACCAATGCTCTGCGCGAGGAACGTCCGCTGGCGGACAGCCGCCTCGAGGCCCTGCGCCAGTTCACCCTGTCCGTGGTGCGCGAGAAAGGCGAGGTGTCCAAGGACGACCTCGAGGCCTTCTACGCCGCAGGCTTCGACAAACGCGCCGTGCTCGACGTGATTCTCGGCCTGTCCCAGAAGGTGCTGTCCAACTACGTCAACCACATCGCCGACACGCCGGTGGACAAGGCCTTCCAGCCTTTCGCCTGGAACGCAGGGCGCGCCACGAAAGCGGCGTAGGCTGAAACTATCTTCTCCCCGTAGGGTGGACGCGAGCAGCGGCCACCTTGCGCGGCGTTTTGCCCCTGAAGAGGTGGCCGCCTGCCAGCGTCCACCCTACGAGTATCACCTCGCCCCCGAAGAACGCGAGCGGAGCGCAGCGAAGTCGAGCGCCACTGCCGTGGCCTTCTCCGCCTAGAAAAGGTCCCCCGGACCTTTTCTTCCACCTGAGGTGGACCGGCTACGAAGCGCTCAAGTAGGAGGCCGGTCAGGCCGACGGTAGCGCCTCTCAACTAAGATGTCTGCCCGTATCCGGCCTGTGCTCCGTGCACCACTTCAGAGCCGTCGCGGTTGAAGTAGCGTCCCGCCTCCAGCCGTGAGATCGCCCTGTTGTGCACCTCGTCCGGCCCGTCTGCGAGGCGCAGCGTCCTCATATGCGCGTAGATCTCGGCCAAGTGGAAATCGTCCGAGACGCCTGCGCCGCCATGGGCCTGGATCGCGTCGTCGATGATCTTGAGGCACATGTTCGGCGCTGCCACCTTGATCATGGCGATCTCGCCCTTTGCGGCCTTGTTGCCCGCCGTGTCCATCATCCAGGCGGCTTTGAGGCAGAGGAGACGGGTCATCTCGATATTGATGCGCGCCTCGCCGATCCTCTGTTCCCAGATGGAGTGCTTGATGACCGGCTTGCCGAACGCCTCGCGGCTGCCGAGGCGCCGGACCATGGCTTCGAGCGCCCGCTCGGCCGCGCCGATCGTCCTCATGCAGTGGTGGATGCGGCCCGGCCCTAGGCGCCCTTGGGCGATCTCGAAGCCGCGACCCTCGCCGAGCAGCATGTTTGAGGCAGGCACGCGGACATTGTCGAGCACGACCTCCATATGGCCGTGGGGTGCATCGTCATAGCCGAAGACGGGCAGGTGACGCTCCACCGTGATACCGGGCGTGTTCGCGGGCACGAGGATCATCGACTGCTGCTTATAGGTCGCCTCGGAGGGGTCCGTCTTACCCATCACGATATAGATGGCACACCGAGGATCGCCCGCGCCGGAGCTCCACCATTTGCGCCCGTTGATGACATACTCGTCGCCGTCGCGCTCGATGCGGCACTCGATATTCGTCGCGTCCGAGGAGGCCACCGCAGGCTCGGTCATGAGGAAGGCCGAGCGGATCTTGCCGTCGAGGAGCGGCATCAGCCACTCCTCCTTCTGCGCGTCGGTGCCGTACTTGTAGAGCACCTCCATGTTACCCGTATCGGGGGCGGCGCAGTTGAAGACCTCCGGCGCGATGTGGCACTTGCCGGTTACTTCCGCGATCGGCGCGTATTCGAGGTTGGTCAGCCCCGCGCCAAGCTCTTTGTCGGGCAGGAACATGTTCCAGAGGCCTGCATCCTTCGCCTTGTCCTTGAGCTCCTCGATCACCGGGGGGATCTGCCAGGGGTCGCCCTTCGCGCGCAGCTCGGCGTGCTGCTTCTTATAGGTCTCGTAGCCGTCCCAGACATGGGCCGACATGAAGTCCTCGACCCGGCGGATCAGATCCTTGGTCTTGTCGGAGTGCTCGAAATGCATGGCGCTTCCTTCGGATGTTTCCTCGTTCGGCCCGTCTTCGCACGCAGCGGGGGAGGGGGTCAAAGAGCTTCCGCTGCCAGACGGCTCTTCGCGTGTAACCGATCGGCCCGCCCCAGCGAATGATGGCCCAACGCAGATCGGCCCATGACAGGCCGGAAAGGAAGCTGACATGAACAACAGTGCCGAGAGAAGCCGGGCCGGCATCGCCGCGACCGCCGGGCTTCTCATCCCCGTCGCCACCACCGCCGTCTATATGAGCACCCTCGGCGGCCCGTCCGAGCCGGGCTATGCGGGCTTCGAGGCCTATGTGACGAACCGCTGGAGCGAGATCGTCACCGTGTGGCTGACCGAAACGGTGGGCTTCGCCATCGGGGCCATCGCCGCTTTGGGTCTCGCCCAGCAGGCTGGTTCCGAGCGGGCCTCATGGAACGCCGTCGCCTTCGGCAGCATCGCCGGTCTCGTCTCGACGGCCATTGGCATCGGCCTGTTCCGCAATTTCGGCACGGCGGGCGAGGCGAACTTCGCCCTCACCATCGGCGTCCTGAACCTGTCCTTCTTCTTTTTCTTCCTCGGCAAGGCTCTTCTCGGCGCGGGCGCAGCCGGTCTTGGCTACGCGCTCCTGAAACGGAGCAGCGGGCTATCGAAAGTGCTGGGCGGTGTCTCCATCCTCGCCGGTGTCGTGGCCCTCGGCGTGAACATCGTCGCCATGGCCCAGGGCCTCGCCCTGACCTTCCCCGGCGGCCTCACCGGCACCATCGCAGCCCTGATCGGCGCGGGCGCAGCCTTCAAGCTGACCCGCTCACCGGCGGCGCAGACGGAAGAAACCCTTGAGGAGACCGCCAGCCTCCTCCGCCCGCAAACCGCCTGAGACCTCGGGCCGGTGGTGGAGGGTCGGCTGCTCGAACAGCTCCGGCCCGTGCGCCACCGCCCCGCCCTTGGGGTCGGAGGCTCCGTAGACGAGCCGCCCGATGCGTGCATGGCTGATGGCGCCCGCGCACATGGCGCAGGGCTCCAGGGTCACCACCAAGGTGCAGCCGGTGAGGCGGTAGTTGCCGAGCGCCTCCGCCCCCTGGCGCAGCGCCAGCATCTCGGCGTGGGCCGAGGGGTCGCAGCGGGTGATAGGCGCGTTATGCGCTTCGGCCAGAACCTGCCCCTCGGCACTCAGCAGCACGGCGCCCACAGGCACCTCGCCAGCCTCCGCCGCCGCCCTGGCCAGCTCCATCGCGCGCTCCATCGCTTCCTCATCGGTCATGAAGCGGCTCTACCTCTCCCTGGGGAGAGGTCCAAATCTTCCGATTGGGCGAGAGGGGAGGAAAGCCAGGCTGCTTCCCCTTTCTCGACACTATGAATGTCGATCTCTCCCGCGGGAGAGAGAACCAAGCTCAGCTCGCGGCACGGGCCTTCACGCTTTTCAGCGGGTCGACCGGCTTGAGGCCGAAGCTCTTCTTCGCCGTGGCGTAGTCGCCGGTCAGTACCTCGAAATGCAGGTGCACCGGGATGCGGTAGCTCGCCGTGTTGCCCATGACGCCGAGCTGGACCACTCTTCCTTCTCGGGCGGCGCCGGTCAGGGTGGCGAGGTGGGCGTAGCGGGTGAAGACCCCGCTTCCGTGGTCGATCAGGACATACTGGCCGTAATCGTCGCGGTAGCCGGACTCGACCACCGTCCCCGCCTGGGCGGCCAGGACCGGACCTGCCGGATCGCTTTGGTAGTCGAGACCCTTGTGCAGCCTGCCGCTGCGCTGCCCGAAGGCGGAGCTGAGGCAGGCCTTCGGTGCCGGGTTCACGAGCACCGCCACCCCGCCAATATCGGCGAAGGGGTGGTAGCCTCTGACGCTACCTTCCGCATCGGCGGCGGGGGCGTTGCTCACCGTCATGCGCGGGCAGAGCTGGAGGCTGGCTTCGGGGGCAAAGCCTGGCGCCGCACCGAGTGGCGCCGGAAGGTCGCCTTGCGATCCAGCTGAACCGGCCGAAGGGGTGGTCTCGCAGGCGGAAAGTGCGAGGGCGGCGGCTCCTAGGGCGGTCACGAGAAAGGCGCGGGTCATGCTCGTGATACTATCCTACGATCACGGAATCGCAAGGTTGATGAACGAGGCGTTAGGAAACTCTGTAGCCTTTCTTGCGTGGACCTCATCCCGGAAGGGGCAAGCGCAAGCCGGATGCGGCGTTCGACACAGAGGCCCAACTTCACGCCTAAGCAGTCTTTTGTGGCGCGAACCACCCTACGAAAATCTCCGCATCAAACTTATTGACGCTCGCCCGGCAGCCCTTAAGTAGCTCGTTAGCAGCCGGGCCGCGTGAGTGCTAACCGGCTGCATCTCGATCAGACCACATCAAACGGGAGAGCATTCATGGCTTTCAGACCGCTCCACGACCGGGTTCTCGTGCGCCGCACCGAAGAGGACGAGAAGACCGCTGGCGGGATCATCATCCCCGACACCGCCAAGGAAAAGCCGCAGCAGGGCGAAGTCGTCTCCGTCGGCTCCGGCACCCGCTCCGAGAACGGCGACATCACGCCCCTCGACGTCCAGGCCGGCGACAAGATCCTGTTCGGCAAATGGTCCGGCACCGAGGTCAAGCTGAACGGCGAAGACCTGCTCATCATGAAGGAAAGCGACATCCTCGGTATCCTCGGCTGACGCCGAGGGGCGGTCCCGGCCGGTTCGGCGTTGGCTCCTATGCAGAAGGAGCTCCCGGACACAGCCGGTGTGCAGCCTGAACCGGACGCGCGTCCGGGGCCTAGAGTCGCAAGCATCAACCTGAACACCAAGGAATTGAAACATGGCAGCTAAAGAAGTCCGCTTCGAAGCCGATGCCCGTGAGCGCATGCTCAAAGGCGTCGATATCCTCGCCAACGCCGTCAAGGTGACCCTCGGCCCGAAAGGCCGCAACGTGGTCATCGAGAAGAGCTTCGGCGCCCCCCGCGTGACCAAGGACGGCGTCTCCGTCGCCAAGGAGATCGAGCTCGAAGACAAGTTCGAGAACATGGGCGCGCAGATGGTCAAGGAAGTCGCTTCCAAGACCAACGACGTCGCCGGTGACGGCACCACCACCGCCACCGTCCTCGCCCAAGCCATCGTCAAGGAAGGCGCCAAATACGTCGCCGCCGGCATGAACCCGATGGACCTCAAGCGCGGCGTCGACACCGCCGTGGCCCGCGTCCTCGAGACCATCAAGTCCAACGCCAAACCGGTCGAAGGCAGCCAGGGCATCACCCAGGTCGGCACCATCTCGGCCAATGGCGAAGCCTCCATCGGCGAGATGATCGCCCACGCCATGGACAAGGTCGGCAATGAAGGCGTCATCACGGTCGAAGAGAGCAAGACCGCCGAGACCGAACTCGACGTCGTCGAAGGCATGCAGTTCGACCGCGGCTACCTCTCGCCCTACTTCGTGACCAACGCCGAGAAGATGTCGGTCGAGCTCGAAGACCCCTACATCCTCCTTCACGAGAAGAAGCTCTCCAACCTGCAGGCCATGCTTCCGCTGCTGGAAAGCGTCGTTCAGTCTTCCCGTCCTCTGCTCATCATCGCTGAGGACGTCGAAGGCGAAGCCCTCGCCACCCTCGTCGTCAACAAGCTGCGCGGCGGCCTGAAGGTCGCAGCCGTCAAGGCTCCCGGCTTCGGCGATCGCCGCAAGGCCATGCTGGAAGACATCGCCATCCTCACCGGCGGCCAGGTCGTCTCCGAGGATCTCGGCATCAAGCTCGAGAATGTCGGCCTCGACATGCTCGGCACGGCCAAGCGTGTCGTCATCAACAAGGACGACACCACCATTGTTGACGGCGTCGGCGAGAAGTCGGACATCGAAGCCCGCACCTCGCAGATCCGCCAGCAGATCGAGGACACCTCGTCCGACTACGACCGTGAGAAGCTGCAGGAGCGCCTGGCGAAGCTCGCCGGCGGTGTTGCGGTCATCAAGGTCGGCGGCGCTACGGAAGTGGAAGTGAAAGAGCGCAAGGATCGCGTCGATGACGCCCTGAACGCTACCCGCGCGGCCGTGGAAGAAGGCATCGTCCCCGGCGGCGGCACGGCGCTTCTCTACGCCTCCAAAGCTCTCGAAGGCCTGACCGGCGAGAACGCCGACCAGGAAGCCGGCATCAACATCGTCCGCCGCGCCCTCCAGGCGCCGCTGCGTCAGATCGTCGAGAACGCCGGTGTCGAAGGCTCCATCGTGGTCGGCAAGCTGCTCGAGCAAAGCAGCAACACCTACGGCTTCAACGCCCAGACCGAAGAGTATGGTGACCTGCTCCAGGCCGGCATCGTCGACCCGGCCAAAGTGGTCCGCACCGCGCTCCAGGACGCAGCCTCCGTGGCCGGCCTCCTGATCACCACGGAAGCCATGATCGCCGACGCGCCGAAGAAAGACAGCGGCGCCCCCGCCATGCCCGGCGGCGGCATGGGCGGCATGGGCGGCATGGACTTCTAAGCAGCGCTTAGAAGTTGGCTTCCGCCCGGCGCTCAAACAGCGAGCGAAGTGAGCGGTAGCGCCCATGCAAGAACAAGCTGACGGATCGGCCAAGGCCGATCCGTTGGCGGCGGCATGGACTTCTAAGAAGTCTCGCTCACTGGCAAAATTGGAGAAGGGCGGTCCCGCCAGGGGCCGCCCTTCTCTTTCTTCCCCCGTCATCCCGGAAGAGCGCAGCGCTATCCGGGACCCATGGCCTATGGGTAGTCACCGGAACAGCGGGAGCGCGGTTTGCCCGCCCCAGTCCATGGGTCCCGGATCAGCTTTGCTGTCCGGGATGACGGAGGGAGCAAGGCACGGCCCGTAGGGCGGCTCGCGAAGCGTGCCGCCTTGCAACGGTTGGGGCCTCGTGAACGGCGGCACGCTTCGCGAACCGCCCTACGAAGCGCTGCTTCCCTCCCCCACCCCGTGGGGGAGGTGCCCCGTAAGGGGCGGAGGGGGCCGCCGCACACCCACTTATCCCCGCCCCTTCGTATTCCCGTATAGTCTCCCTGCTTCTTCCCGCATGGTGGAGCTGACCGGTAGCTTGTTCAGGCGGGGAGGCGGTGCTCTGCGCATCTCCCTCGGATCGCTTCCGGGGAGGGAGGTTCATCCCGGTAAGGTGGGACCCTTCTGACAGAGATGGGCAGCGAGAGCTTGAAGCGCTGACTGCCCTGTAAGGGACCCAGAGCCCCCTTCCGCAGCCGGCCTCTCGTCAGCGCACCGGGAGCGGATGGTGCAGCGTTGCAGCCTACACAACCAGACTGAAGCGACGATGACCCATCCGCTCCAGCCTCCACCACCACGCAGCCGCCGCCAAGCCCTGGCGGGCGGGTTTCAGTGCTGCCTGACCTCCTCCCGGACCAAACCACCGATACGCCGCTCGAACGCGCCGCTGCGTCACCCCGCCCCTTGGAACGACCCTTCCGCATCACCACACATGACAGCATGTTAGGAATGTTGCGCATCGCGATCGTCGGCTGCGGCCTTGGGGGCATGGCGGCGGCCATCGCTTTGAGGCGGCAGGGGCACGAGGTGACCCTGATCGAGCGCTTTGGCGATCCGAAGCCGCTGGGCGCGGGCCTGCTCCTTCAGCCCCCTGGTCTTGCGGCCCTAGGCGAGCTCGGTCTTCTGGACGAGGTCCTGGGCGCCGGTCAGCCTATCCTACGCCTTGACGGCCGCACGGAGAAAGGCCGCGCGGTGTTCGATGTCGCCTATCCCGACCTTCATCCCGGCGCCTTCGGCTTCGGCATTCACCGCGGCGTTCTCTTCGATAGGCTGCTCGAGGCGGCCCTTCTCGAAGGGGCGGCGCTCGTCACCGGCAGGATGGTGACCGGGCACCGCTTGCAGGACGGCAAGCGCGTGTTAGCCGCGGAAGAAGGCGAGCTCGGCCCCTTCGATCTCGTGGTGGATGCCTCCGGCGCCCGCTCGGTGCTGCGCGAGCCGGGGCGGACGGAGCGGGCCAAGCCCTACCCCTTCGGGGCGGTCTGGGGGATCATGCCGATGAGGCGGGGGCATGAGACCGTGCTGCAGCAGCGCTACCGCGGCGCGGCCAAGATGATCGGCCGCCTGCCCATCGGCCGAGGCCCGAAAGGGGAGGGGCCGCTGGCCGCCTTCTTCTGGAGCCTGCCCATCGCGCAGCTCCAGGAATGGCCGGAAACCGACATGGCCGCGTGGCGCCGTGAAGTCTCCTCCATCTGGCCGGAGATCGAGGAGGAGATCGGTGTCTTCGAGAAGCCGGGCGACCTCGTCCCCGCCACCTATAACGACGTGGTTCTCTCCGCCCCCGCCGGCGAGGGCATCGTCTTTCTCGGCGACGCCGCCCACGGTATGAGCCCGCAGCTCGGCCAGGGAGCGAACCTCGCCATCCAGGACGGGGTCGCCCTCGCGGAGGCCATAGCGGCTTCAGAGCATGTGGATGCTGCCCTGCGCGCCTTCGTTCGGCAGCGGGCCGGGTGCTGGGGCTTCTACCAGCAGATGAGCCGCGCCCTGACGCCGTTCTTCCAGTCGGACAGCTCGCTGCTGCCGCCTCTCAGGGACGCAGCCTTCGCCCGGCTCTACCGTCTCCCGTTCCTGCGGCGGCAGATGCTTTTGACCCTGGCCGGGTTCAAAACGGGACCGCTCTCCCACCGCCGCCCGGAGGCGGTTCTGAAGAAGGTGGCCGAAGCCAACCGTGACGTGAGGCGGCCTGAGGACTGCAACCAGAGTAACAAACTCGCTAAAACCGTAACGGTAGAACACAACGCGCGCGAAAGTGCTTTCTGATGCACGAATGTTCCAAAAGTTCCCGCACATATGTGTGAAAAGAGCGTTGTTTGCTCTTCCCAACATTGCTTTTTCCATTGTAGCCTTCTGGCATCGGTCTTGCGACCGTTAGCTTTCGAGCGAGGGGTTGGACATGTTGATGGGACTTTTAGGGCGCCAGAAAGAGCGTCCGGAAGCTGAATCGGAAGAAGCGTTCAATATCACCAGCGCGCGCCTTCCCGGCCGGGCGATCATCACCTTCGAGAAGCGCGGCGGTCCGATCGCCGCCCTCGAAGTCACCGATCGCGGTGCCGAGATCCTGCGCGGGATCGCCGCCGGTGCGGTGCAGTCCGAGCTCGACGAGGTCCGCGAGCGTGGCCGTGCCCACACCATGCCGCTCTCCCGCGACGAGGGGGCGAGCCGCAAGGAGGCGGAGGCCTTCATCCGGTCCCTCGACCTTCTCGACGCCGTCGAGAAGAACGCCATGATGGGCGCTCTCCCCCGGTAGGAAACCGGATTCCCTTTTGTGGCGCTGCGCTCTAGGCGGGGCCATGCCTGAGCTCCCCGAAGTCGAGACCGTCAGGCGGGGCCTTGCGCCTCGACTTACCGGCGCGGTCGTCACCCATGTCGATCAGCGGCGTCCCGATCTGCGCTTTCCCTTCCCCGACAGGATGGCCGAGCGCCTTGTCGGGGCGGAGATCTTGTCCGTCGACCGGCGCGCCAAGTACCTGCTTATGCCGCTCAGCACCGGCGAGACCCTTCTGGCCCATCTCGGCATGACGGGTCGCTTCACCCTTTCCGGCGCGGCGGAGGTTCGGCCCGGCGCCTTCTACGCCCCCGACCCGCCTAAGGGACACGAGCACCTCGAAGTCGGACTGAGGAGCAAGGAAGGAGAGGCGTTCCGCCTGACCTATGCCGATCCGAGGCGCTTCGGCTTCATCGAGCTGCTGCCGAGTGGGGACGTCTCCCGGTCACCGAGGCTCGGTCATCTGGGACCGGAGCCGCTGCGCACGGACCTTACCGCGCCCGAGCTTCGAAGGCGCCTCACGGGCAAGAAGACGCCCCTCAAAGCGGCGCTTCTTGACCAGCGGGTCGTGGCGGGGCTCGGCAATATCTATGTCTGCGAGGCGCTCTACCGGGCGAAACTCAGCCCCAAACGTCAGGCGGGCACGGTGGGCGAGGGGAGGGCGGCGGCGCTGACAGCTGCCATCCACGACGTGCTCGACGAGGCCATCGAGGCGGGGGGCTCCACCTTGCGCGACTACGCCCATGCCGATGGGGGGGAGGGCAGCTTCCAGCAGCGCTTCGATGTCTATGACCGGGAGGGCGAGGCGTGCCGTCGCTGCGGGGCGACGGTCAAACGGCTGGTGCAGGGCGGCCGCTCCACCTTCTACTGCAGCGCCTGCCAGCGCTAACCGAAAAAAGCGCAAGTTCCACGTTGACGGGGGCGGGGCGGGTTTGTATGCCGCGCGCTCGTTTTTCGTCGAGAAGGATCTCACCCGCCCATGGCCAACACCACGTCGGCACAGAAAATGGTCCGCAAGATCGAGCGGCGCACGGCTGTGAACAAGTCGCGCCGCTCTCGTGTGCGTACCTATATCCGCAAGTTCGAAGAAGCCGTCGCCACCGGTGACCGCGGCGCTGCCCAGGAAGCCCTGCGCACGGCCGAGTCGGAAATCATGCGCGCCGTTTCTAAGGGCGTGATGCACAAGAACACCGCGTCGAGGAAGGTCTCCCGGCTGAGCAAGCGGGTCGCTGCTCTGAGCGCGTAAGCTTCCTTCCGCTAGCGGAACAAACCTTTTGAAGGCTGCCTACACTCCGTGGGCGGCCTTTTTTGTTGCGCGGGATAACTGCTCTGATCTGTGGAAAAAGATTCTCTTCTGTGAGTCTGAAACGGCCATGCTGAATCTTCCTGATTCTGAGCGGTTTTCCCCCTTGCCGGCCCCATTAACGAATCCATCTCCTGGTGCGTCACCGGCTTGTCATCTTTCGTCTATCAGGGCAGTTTGATCCTCGTAGGCGGGCACGGGCAGGTGCCATATCTAGGGAGAAAAAAATGACGCAGAAGCGCCAAAATTGTTGCGTTCTTAACCAGCTTTTTACTGATTGTTCTGCGTACGTTATTGTGACTGCGAAAGGTTCGGCCTCGGGTCGTTTTCGCTAGACTCTCGGCTCCCGCAGCCGATATGGTAACCCAGTCGGCGGGCGTCGGCTGTCTCTTGAAACGATAATCCTCCACGGCTCGCCTCTTCGGGCCGAACGATTCCCTATTGGATAGGTTCGACATGCAAAACGCTCAGACCACGCAGCAGTTTTCGCAGTTCAAAACGCAGCTTAAAGAGCAGTTCGGCCCTGCCATCTATGACAGCTATTTCGACCGCCTGAGCCTGGTCGAGTCGAGCGACGAGCAGGTCACGCTCTGTGCGCCGACACGCTTCTCCGCCAGCCTGATCTCCCAGCGCTACCTCGTCCGTATGCGCCAGATGTGGTCCGACAGCATCAGCCCGGTCAAGAACCTCGACATAAAGGGTGCGCCCGAGCTCGGTATGAACCATGCGTCGGCGAGCGCGGCGGACGCCTCGGCGCCCAAGCCTGCGGCCCGCCGGATGCCCGTCAGCACCAGGCGCGCGGACCAGCCCCGCGGGGCGAAGCCCGCCAAGGCCCAGCGACCCAGCTTCGATGCCGAGGGCGCGGCGACCTTCGCCCAGGGCATGACCCTTGACCGTTTCCGCACCAACGAGACCAACAGCCTCGCCTACCGCGCCGCCATGAAGGTGCTGGAGGCGCAGAGTCCGTCCGTGACGACGATCCACGGCGCCGCGGGGCGCGGCAAGACCCATCTTCTCAACGCGGTGGGCCAGGAATGGCTGCGCCAGCGCCCGAACGACAACGTGCTCTACCTCACCTATGACGCCCTGATGGCGGATATGTGCGAGGCCTTCATCTCGAAGAGCTACAAGGAGCTGCGCAGCTTCCTTCAGAACACGGACATGCTATTGGTGGATGACATCCACCTTCTGAGAGGCCGTAAGCGGACGATGGAGGAGCTCGACTGCCTCATCGACCGGCTGAAGAGCGCGGGCAAGCAGGTCATGGTCGCCGGTGCCCTGCCGCCCTCCAAGATGGCGGAGACGGGGGTTTCGCCCCGCCTTGCCAGCCGCCTGGCCGGCGGCCTCTGCGTCGCCATGGGCAAGCCGGACCTCGCCCTCCGTACCAAGATCGCCAAGCAGTTCGCCGAAGAGGCCGCCGACAGCACCGGCACGGCGGTGCCCACCCGTCATCTCGACTTTATCGCCCGCCGCTGCGAGGATTCCGTCCGTGAGCTCGAAGGCGCGCTGAGCTTGGTCCAGGTCGCCGCCGAAGCCCGTGCCGATTTCGGCGGGGAGCTCGACGATGAGAGCGTCCGTACCCTGCTTTCCGACCACCTCAGCAAGCGCAAGCCCCAGGCCACCCCCGAGGCGATCCTCGACTTCACCGTCAAGACCTTCGATCTCGCCAAGGACGAGCTGATGGGCCGCTCGCGTAAGCAGCCGATCGTCCGGGCACGGCACGCCTTCTGCTTCGCCGTCCGCAAACTGACCGACACGCCGCTCACCGCCATCGGCTCGATGATCGGCCGCGACCACACCACGGTGATGCACTCGATCCGCACCGCCGAGATTCTCGCGGGCAGCGATGCCACCTTCGGCACCCGCATCTCCGAGATCTTCGACGAGTTCGGCCGGGACTGATTGGAGCAACAGGATTGTAGGGCGGCACGCTGCGCGAGCCGCCCTACAGTTTGTCCCCACTGCACCACGCCAAACCCGGCCCTAGCCTTGTTTCGCGCGATATGCTCTTGTCCACGCCCCGCCCAAGGGCGGTAGCGATTCGACAGGCCGCATCACCGGCCAAGCCAGGAGCCAGTACCCCGTGAAAGTCACCATCGAGCGCGGAACGCTTCTCAAAGCCCTCTCCCACGTCCAATCCGTCGTGGAGCGGCGCAACACCATCCCCATCCTCTCCAACGTGCTGCTCAAGGCTGACGGCGGGACCCTGTCGCTGACCGCCACCGACCTCGACATCGAGATCGTGGAGAAGGTGCCCGCCGACACCGACGCCCCTGGCAGCGCCACGACGGCGGCGGGCACGCTGTTCGACATCGTCAAGAAGCTGCCTGACGGAACGCAAGTCGCGCTGGAGAAGACCGGCGCAGGCCGCCTGCGGCTCTCCGCTGGGACATCGGACTTCTCCCTGGCTGTTTTGCCCGAGGACGACTTTCCCTCGCTGCCCCAGGCCGAGGACGGCCAGCGTTTCCATGTGGAGACGGACGAGCTGGCGCGTCTCATCGACAAGGCCCGCTTCGCCATGAGCCAGGAGGAGACGCGCTACTACCTCAACGGCATCTACATGCATGCGTTCGAGGATGGGGGGCATGCGTCCCTTCGCGCCGTGGCCACCGATGGGCACCGCTTGGCGCGGCTCGACAGCAAGCTTCCTCAGGGGGCGGAGGGCCTTCAGGGCATCATCGTGCCGCGCAAGGCGGTGATCGAGCTTCGCAGGCTTCTCGACGATGCGGGCTCGACGGTGGAGATGCTGGTGGCGCCAGGCCGGGTGCGCTTCACCTTCGAGGACATCGCCTTCACCACCAAGCTGATCGACGGCACCTTCCCTGACTACGCGCGGGTCATTCCGCAGGGGAACGACAAGATGATGCGTGTTGCACCTTCGGATTTCGCGAAGGCTGTGGACCGGGTCTCGACCGTGTCCGCGGACAAGACTCGCTCGGTCAAGCTTGCTCTCGATGCGGATAAGCTGACCCTCGACGTCAACAGCCCCGAGACCGGCACCGCGACCGAGGAGCTGGCCGTGGACTATCAGAGCGACGCCATCGAGATCGGCTTCAACGCCAAGTATCTCCTCGACATCACCTCGCAAATCGACGGCGAGACGGTGACCTTCGCCTTCGCCGACACCGCCTCGCCCACGGTGATCCGCGACGATGAAGATGAGAGCGCGCTCTACGTGCTGATGCCGCTGCGGGTCTGACCGGGAGGCGGTCAGGGTGCGCATCACCGCGCTCACTCTGCGCAACATCCGCTCCTATGAAAGCTTTCAGGCCGATCTGTCGGGGCGCTCCGTGGTCATCACGGGGCCGAACGGTGCGGGCAAGACGAACCTCCTCGAGGCGCTGACCCTCTTCGGGCCGGGCCGGACCCTGCGCCGCTCTCGCCTTCCCGAAGTGGTCCGTCAGGGGGCGGAGGAAGGCGCCGGTGCTGGTATCACCCTCTGCGATGACGGGGAGGATGAGCGGCGCTTGGTGGTGACCATCCCGCCGCCCCGCTTCGACAAGCGCGAGATCCGCATCGACGGTGAGCCCGTGCGCAAAGCGGGCACGCTGACGGACCTCCTCCGCTTCCTATGGCTTACCCCGGCGATGGACCGGCTCTTCATGGATGCGCCCGGCGACCGCCGCCGCTTCCTCGACCGCATCGCTGCCGCAGGCTCATCCGCCCATGCGGAGGATACGGCCCGCTACGAGAAAGCGATGCGCCAGCGCATGGCGGCGCTAGAGCAGGGCGCGCCGCCGCAGGTCCTTTCAGCCCTCGAAAGCGAAATGGCCGCCTCGGGGGTGAAGATCGCTGGCACTAGGCGTGAGACGGCGGAGAGCCTAGCTCGAGGCTATGAAGCCCTGCGTCAGGAGGCTTTCCCCCAGGCCTCGGTCTTCATCGAAGGGGATGTGGACCTAATGCTCGGGGAGAAAGGCCCGGAGGCGGCGATGGAGGCCTTCAGAGCACGCCTTCAGGGCAACCGCCGCATCGACCGTGACGCCAAGCGAACCCTGGTCGGCCCGCACCGCTCGGACCTCGTCGTCACCCATCTCGGCAAGGCCATGCCGGCCAAGCTTTGCTCCACGGGCGAGCAAAAAGCGCTCCTGATCGGGCTCATCCTGGCGAGGGCTGCGGCGGCGAAGGGACAGGGGGGCTCGGCGCTCGTGCTGCTGCTTGACGAGATCGCAGCCCATCTGGACGAAACCCGCCGCGAGGCACTGGCGCAAACCCTTGAGAAGCTTGGCCTTCAGGCCTTTCTCACCGGGACGGACGAGGCGGCTTTCGCACCCTTCCTGCCGGATATGGACCACCTCCGCCCCGGCGCCGGGCAGATAGGCTCGCTGGCCTAGCGCAACCCGACCGAACACCGCGAAAACGCTTGGGTTCGGCGGTTCGAAAGCCTATATTCATACGTGAATCACACGCGATATTTTTGGATCCGAAATGGCCGCTTCCGAAGCCCCCCAAACCCCATCAAACGGCGCCGAAGAGTACGGCGCCGACTCGATCAAGGTGCTCAAGGGGCTCGACGCCGTGCGCAAGCGGCCGGGCATGTATATCGGCGACACCGATGACGGCTCGGGCCTGCACCACATGGTCTATGAGGTGGTGGACAACGCCATCGACGAGGCGCTGGCGGGCTATGCCGACCATGTGGAGGTCTTCCTCAACGATGACGGCTCGGTCACCGTGCGCGACAACGGCCGCGGCATCCCCACCGCCATTCATGAGGAGGAGGGGGTCTCGGCGGCGCAGGTCATCATGACCCAGCTCCATGCTGGCGGTAAGTTCGACCAGAACTCCTACAAGGTCTCTGGCGGGCTGCACGGCGTGGGCGTCTCGGTGGTCAACGCCCTGTCCGAGCGGCTGGATCTGCGCATCTGGCGGAACGGCAAGACCCACGAGATGACCTTCCGCCATGGCGAGGCGGACGAGGACCTGAAGGTGGTGGGCGACGCCGACCATTCGGGTACGGAGGTGACGTTCCTTCCGTCCAAGGAGACCTTCACCACCACCGAGTTCGACTACGAGACCCTGGAGCGGCGGCTGCGCGAGCTTGCCTTCCTGAACTCCGGCGTGCGCATCGTCATCACCGACCGGCGCCATGCCGAGCCGAAGACGGAGGAGCTTCACTATGAGGGAGGCCTCGTCGCCTTCGTCAAGCATATCGACGCCTCCAAACAGCCCCTCGTCCGTGAGCCGATCACCATGGAGGCGGACCGCGACGGCATCTCCGTCGAGGTCGCCATGTGGTGGAACGACAGCTACCACGAGAAGGTCCTGACCTTCACGAACAACATCCCCCAGCGCGACGGCGGTACCCACCTAGCCGGTTTCCGTGCGGCGCTGACCCGCGTGGTCAACGGCTATGCCCAGTCCTCGGGGCTTTTGAAGCGCGAGAAGGTGACCCTTTCCGGTGACGATGCGCGTGAAGGGCTGACGGCCATCGTCTCGGTCAAGGTGCCCGATCCGAAGTTCAGCTCACAGACCAAAGACAAGCTCGTCTCCTCCGAAGTCAGGCCCGTGGTGGAAACGGTCGTGGGCGCGGAGCTTGCCACCTGGTTCGAGGAGCACCCTGCCGAGGCCAAGCAGCTCGTCGGCAAGGTCATCGAGGCCGCTGCTGCTAGGGAGGCCGCGCGCAAGGCTCGCGAACTGACCCGCCGCAAGGGCGCGCTCGACGTATCCTCCCTACCCGGAAAGCTGGCTGACTGTCAGGAGCGCGACCCGGCCAAATCCGAGCTTTTCCTGGTCGAGGGCGACTCGGCGGGCGGCTCGGCCAAGCAGGCGCGGAACCGTGAGAACCAGGCGATCCTGCCCCTCAAGGGTAAGATCCTCAATGTCGAGCGGGCACGCTTCGACAAGATGCTGTCCTCGGCGGAGGTCGGTACGCTGATCACCGCGCTGGGGACAGGTATCGGACGCGACGACTTCAAGATCGACAAGCTGCGCTACCACAAGATCGTCATCATGACCGACGCCGATGTGGACGGCGCGCATATCCGTACACTGCTTCTCACCTTTTTCTATCGTCAGATGCCGGAGGTAATCCGGCGCGGCCACCTCTATATCGCCCAGCCGCCCCTCTACCGGGCGGAGAAGGGCAAGTCGGCGCAGTACCTCCTCGATGAGAAGGCACTGGCTGACTATCTCTACTCGGAAGGTGTGGACGGGGCGGTGTTCGTCACGGCCGAGGGCGAGCAGCGGATTGGCATTGATCTGGCTGCCCTGATCGACAGTGCAAGGACGGTGGCGCAGCGGGTCGAAAGCTTCCCCGCCTGGCTGCGCCGTGACGTGCTAGTGCTCGCCGCACTGGAAGGCGTGCTGGGCGAAGAGGAGCCTTCAGGCGAAGCACTCGGCAGGCTGCAAACGCGCTTGGACGACATCTCCGAAGAGTACGAGCGCGGCTGGAACGCGCGCCTCGACGAGGGCGGCGATGTGGTCCTCGCCCGCGAGGTGCGCGGGGTGAAGGAGGCCTATGTCCTCACCCAGGAGCTGCGCGTCGGCGCCGATGCCCGCCGCCTGGCCGAAGCAGCCGAAGCCGTGCGCGATGCCTTCGCCGGTCCCGCCACCTTGCGCCGGGGCGAGACGGAGATGACCGTCTACGGACCGCTTGACTTCCTGGCCGAACTCCGCCGCGTCGGCGGCAAGGGCATCACCCTGCAGCGCTACAAGGGCCTCGGCGAGATGAACCCGGAGCAGCTCTGGGAGACGACGCTAGATGCCGACGCCCGCCAGCTCCTCCAGGTACGGATCGAAGAGGCCGACCGGGCCGACGAGACCTTCACCAAGCTGATGGGTGACGTGGTCGAGCCGCGGAAGCACTTCATTCAAAGCCGCGCGCTCGAAGCTGAGCTCGATCTGTAGAGCGGAACGCGACGCTTTCTGCCACGAGCCAGGCGGTTGGCTTCGCAAACCGCCCTACGACGCTCTTGGCGCAACACTGCCTTGCGCACCTGACACCGGCGCCCCGGCCCCTTAAGTCCGGCAGGCAAGCATCTGCCGGAGCAAAGCCATGAGCGACGTCTACACCCCGCCGAAAGTCTGGACCTGGGACAAGGAGAGCGGCGGCAAGTTCGCCTCGATCAACCGCCCTGTCTCCGGCGCGACCCACGACAAGGAGCTGCCCGTCGGCGAGCACCCGCACCAGCTCTACTCCATCGGCACGCCCAACGGCATCAAGGTGACGCTGCTCTTCGAAGAGCTCTTGCAAAAGGGCATGAGCGACGCCGAGTACGATGCCTGGCTGATCCATATCGGCGAGGGCGACCAGTTCGGCTCCGGCTTCGTCGAGGTGAACCCCAACTCCAAAATCCCCGCCATGGTCGACCGCAGCGTTACGCCCCAAGTGAACGTCTTCGAGAGCGGCTCGATCATGGTCTATCTGGCCGAGAAGTTCGGCGCCTTCCTGCCGACGACAGGGCCTGAGCGCACGAGCGTCATGAACTGGCTTTTCTGGCAGATGGGCTCGGCGCCGTTCCTGGGGGGCGGCTTCGGGCACTTCTACAACTACGCGCCTGAGAAGTATCAGTACCCGATCGATCGCTACGCCATGGAGGTGAAGCGGCAGATGGATGTGCTCGACAAGCAGCTTGGCCGCCATGAGTTCATCGCCGGAGACGACTACTCCATCGCCGACATGGCCATCTGGCCCTGGTACGGAGCGCTCGCCCTCGGCAAGCTCTACGGCGATGCCGACACCTTTCTCTCCGTACACGAATACGAGAACGTGCAGCGCTGGTCCAAGCAGCTCAAGGGGCGCGAAGGGGTCCGCCGCGGCATGATCGTGTCCAAGGTCTGGGGCAATGAGGACAAGCAGCTCAAAGAGCGCCACAGCGCCAAGGACATTGACGATGCGCTGTCGGCGGGGGTCGAGTGAGCCTTCCCGACCGAAGCCTCTGGCGCAGCCTCCTCTTCGTCCCCGGCTCCCGGCCCGACCGCTTCGACAAGGCGGCCTCGGCAGGGGCGGACCTCGTCTGCATCGACCTCGAGGACGCGGTGGCGCCCGAGGGAAAGGAAGAGGCGAGGGGGGCGGTGCTGTTCTATCTTGCGGGGCGCGGCGATGACGGCCGAGCCATCGGCTTGCGCGTCAACGGTGCCGATACGGACTATTTCGCCGACGATCTGGCGGCCCTGAAAGGCGCGGGCGGTGTAGACTTCGTCATGCTGCCCAAACCCATGGCCCTCGGGGACATCGACCGTCTGCGCGAAGCGTCAGGGACGGACAACATCATCGTGGTGATGGAGACGGCCCGCTCGCTGGGAATGGCCGAGGCCATCGCGGATCACCCGGCGGTGGTGGGTGCGATCTACGGCGCCATCGACCTTGCCGGAGAGATCGGCTGCGACCTGTCATGGGAAAGCCACCTCTACGGACGATCAAGATGCGCGGCGGCCTTCGGGGCAGCGGGTAAGGTGCTGTTCGATGTGCCCTATCTCGATGTGAAGGACCCAGACGGCCTCCAGCGCGAGACCCGTCGGGCAAAGGGCCTCGGCATCCACGCCCGCGCGGCGATCCACCCAGCGCAGCTTCAGCCTATCCATGAGGCCCTGGCGCCTACGGAGGATGAGCTGGCGCAGGCGAGGAGAGTGGTCGAGGCCTTCGACGCAGCAGGCGGCGGCGTGGCGCTCCTCGACGGCAAGATGATCGAGATCCCGGTGATCAAGGCGGCACGGCGCAAGATCGCGGCGGCGGAGCGGGTTTAGTCTCCGAACCCAGCCCCTTGCTTCAGACGCTTTCCCATGGTCGTGTAGCGATCCATGGGACCCATCTCCCAACGAGTGTGCCAGGTGAAACGCCTGGAGTTGGGTCCCACGGACAAGCCGTGGGAAAGCGTCTTGTAATGAATGCTTACGCGACAGTTAGATGTCTCGGCCTACTTCCCATCCACCCGCCGCTTCGGCGGTAGGCTCGCAAACTGCCCTGGCTCGCCGGTCTGCTTCGCTGCCATGGCCGCCATCAGCTCCGAAGGCTGAAGGTTCGAAGCGTTCCATAGCGCGATGCGGTCCAAGGCCTCGTCCGTTGCGTGGTCGCGGGCATAGGTGATGATGTCTTTCGTTCCGTAGACAGCCATGGGTGCCTTGGAGGCGATCTCTTCCGCCATCTCCTGAGCGGCGGCGCGGACGGCTTCGGCATCGAGGTAGATGCGGTTGACGAGCCCCCGCTGCTGGGCCTCGACCGCCCCCATCTTCCTCCCCGTATAGCTCAGCTCACGGACCACACCTTCAGGTAGGTGGTTCAGAAGCCGCGGAAAGGTGCCGACATCGGCGGTCATGCCGATATTGATCTCGTAGACGGAGAAGTAGGCGTCCTCGCTCGCGAGCCTGATGCAGCAGGCGGTGGCGAGGTCGACCCCGCCGCCGATGCAGCCGCCCTGGATGGCGGCGATCACCGGCATGCGCGCCTTCTCAATGGCGGTGAAGGCCCGCTGCATGCGCAGGATGAGCGCGTAGGCGTCGAGACCCGCGGCGGCGCCCAGCCCGTCTTTTCTCACGTTCTGAAACATGCCGAGGTCGATGCCCGAGCTGAACACCGGGCCTTCGGCGTCGATCACCAGCGCCCGGCACTCGCCGCTGCCCGACAGCTCCTCCACCGTGTCCGGCAAGTCCTCCCAGAACGCAGCCCCCATGGCGTTGCGCTTTTGCGGGTTGGAGAGGGTCAGGGTGGCGACGGGGCCGTTTCTAGTCAGGCGCAGGGCATCGGTCATGGCGCCCTCTAACACGAACGAAACCTCCCGGCGCCACCGTCAACCAGCACGGCCGATAGTTTTCCGTAACTTGACTAGCGGAAACGTGATCGGCGATGATTCACGCGTAGGCAGAAGCAGGGACGAGACCATGATCCAGACCAAAACACTGGCCTACGGTATGTTGGCGGTCAGCTTCTCCTGCATTCTTCTGGCGGTTCTTCTAGGCGTTGCGGCGGCTGAGGGCGAGTGGGACAAGGCGCAGGTCATTGCCTCGACCGCGGCGCTCGCCGGGGTGGCAGAGATCAGTTTCTGGGTCGGCGGGGGGCTTTTGGGCTTCAGCGCGATCAAAAGAAAGCGTGCAAGTCTGGCTCGCACGGCGAACCGACTGACCCTATGGAGGCGTTCCTAGGACGAAGTCTGACCCGAAGGAACGACCATGAAACATCTGAACATGACGGCGGGGCTCGGCGCCCTGGCTTTTGCCTTGGCGGCCTGCGGCGGCGAACCCGCCGACGACGCGGCCGAAATCGAGCGCGTCGAAGCCGAAGAAACCGCCCCTGACACCGGCATGACCGAGACCACCGGCGCCGGTACGGGGGGCGCGCCCTTCTGGACCGTGACCGACGAGGACAGCACGGTCACGCTCTTCCCCACCATCCACTTCCTGCCCGAAGACCTCGAATGGCGCAGCGCCGAGATGGAACAGGCGCTGGCTGAGGCCGAGGAGGTCTGGTTCGAGATCCTGCCCTCCCAGCTTCAGGACCAGGCCGCCATACAGCCTGTCATCATGGAGTACGGCATGTCCCAGGATCAGCCGCTTTCCGAGCGTCTGGACGAGGAGACCTATGCCGAGCTCGAGCGGGTGGCCGAGCAGATCGGCTTCCCCGTCGCCCAGATGGAGCAGATGCGCCCCTGGCTCGCCGCGGTCACCATCGGCGCCCTCGACCTGATGCAGGACGGCTTCCAGCCGGGCAGCGGTGCGGAGATGGTGCTCGCCGCCGATGTGGACGACAGCAAGGAGAAGGCCTTCGAGACGCCTGAAGAGCAGTTCAGCTTCTTCGCCAACCTCGACGAAGACACGGAGGTCGCGTTCTTGAAGAGCACGATCGAGCAGATCGACAACGGCCAGGCCGAGCTCCAGGCCTTCGCCCAGGACTGGGCCGCCGGTGACGTCTCGGGGCTCGAGGACTTCATCATCGACGGGATGCGCGATGTCTCCGAAGAGCTCTACCAAGTGCTCCTGGTGCAGCGGAACCAGCGCTGGGTCGATGCCCTAGTCACCGAGCTCGAAGGTTCGGGCACGGACTTCGTCGCCGTGGGCGCAGGCCACCTGATCGGCGAGGACGGCGTGCCGGAGATGCTCGCCGCGCGCGGCTACACGGTGGAAGGCCCCGGCTTCGAGTAAGAAGCCGCAGTAGCTACCGGTTAAACCTCTCCCTTGGGAGAGGTCCAAATCTGCTGATTTGGGGAGAGGGGATACTGCTCTAGTGGCTTTAACCCCTCTCTCGACATCATAGATGTCGATCTCTCCCGAGGGAGAGATGACCTCAGGCGCAGCCTCTACTCCGCAGCGATCTGCGTAGGCTGCGGCACACCGGCTTTCTCGCACTCATCCATGATGTCCGAGGCGCGGGCGATGGGGTTGGTCTTGTAGTAGCTGCCAAAGACCACGCCGAAGGGCTCGTTCGAGAGCGTAGCGCCGCCGAAGAGGTCCGCAGACGGCGCTTCTACCTTCTCCAGCGTATCGAGCGAGCCGAAGGAGGGGGCATCCTCGATCATCGCCTGGCGGAGGGCGAAGAGGTCGTCATAGGGCAGGGTATGGCCCACCCGTTCGGACAGGGCACGGAGGATCGCCCAGTCGTCCTTGGCCTCGCCGAAGGGGAAGTAGACCCGGTTGGCCATCTGCACCCGGCCCTCGAGGTTGGCGTAGAGGCCAGGCTGCTCGACATAGGCGGCACCCGGAAGGATGACATCGGCGGTCTTCGCGCCCGCATCGCCGTGGTGGCCCTGGTAGATGACGAAGGCCTTTTCGAGGGCCGAAAGATCCGCCTCGTCGCAGCCGAGATTGTAGACGACCTCGATATCACCGGAGGCCGCACCTTCGAGGATACCGGCGAAGTCGCGGCCGCTTTCACCCGGCAGGAAGCCGAGGTCGAGCGCGCCCACGCGGCCCGCCGCACTGTGCAGCACGCCAAAGCCGTTCCACTCGCCGCCGCTCGCGCCGACGCTCTTCGCGAGCTTGAGCGCCGCCTCCATGACCGCGTGGCCGTCGCCGCGGGTGAGGGCGCCTGCGCCGAGGATGATCAGCGGACGCTCGGCATTGCGCAGCTTCTCCGCGAAGCCGCCTTTCTCATCCATCAGCGTGGAGAGGGTTCCGGCATTACTGCCCAGATGAACGCTCTCATAGGAGAGGTCGTGGTGCTCACCGACGACCCCGACATCGAGGTCCATCTTAGCGAGCCAGTTCTTGCGGATGCGCGCGTTGAGAAGCGGTGCTTCGATACGCGGGTTGGTGCCGATCAGCAGCACCATGTCCGCCTCGTCGATGGCCCCGATACCCGGCGCGAAGGTGTAGGAGGAACGCGGCGCCCGCTCACCGTTCGGCAGCACACCGTAGGAGCCGCCGTCCTGGCGGCAGTCCAGATGCGGCGTGCCGATCTTGCCCATCAGGTCCTTGAGGGCTTTGACCGGTTCGGCGGAGACGAGGTCTCCCGCAATCGCCGCGACCTTCTCCGGCGCGGTGGTCTCAAGCCGCGCGGCGATCACGCCGAACGCCTCGTCCCAGCTCGCCGGGCGAAGCTTGCCCGCCTCGCGGATATAGGGCTTGTCGAGGCGGCGCTTGGCGAGGCCGTCCCAGATGAAGCGCGACTTGTCGGCCAGCCACTCCTCGTTGATGCCGTCATGGACGCGGGGGAGGATGCGCATGACCTGGCGCCCGCGCACATCGACCCGGATGTTCGAGCCCATGGCGTCCATGACGTCGATGGTCTCGACCTTCTTCAGCTCCCAGGGCCGGGCCGTATAGGCGTAGGGTTTGGAGGTGAGGGCGCCCACGGGGCAGATGTCGATGAGGTTGCCGGTCAGCTCCGAGCCGACGGATTTCTCAAGATAGGTGGTGATCTCCGCGTTCTCGCCGCGGTTGACGAGGCCTAGATCGTCGACGCCTGCGACCTCCGTCGCGAAGCGCACGCAGCGTGTGCACTGGATGCAGCGGGTCATGATCGTCTTAATCAGAGGCCCCATATACTTCTCTTCGACGGCGCGCTTGTTCTCCTCGAAGCGCGAGCCGCCCCGGCCATAGGCCATGGCCTGGTCCTGCAGGTCGCACTCGCCGCCCTGGTCGCAGATGGGGCAGTCGAGCGGGTGGTTGATCAGCAGGAACTCCATCACCCCCTCGCGCGCCTTCTTGACCATGGGCGTGTTGGTGAAGAGCTCAGGCGGCTGGCCGTCGGGGCCGGGGCGCAGATCGCGCACGTTCTGAGCGCAGGAGGCGACGGGCTTGGGCGGGCCGCCCTTCACCTCGATCAGGCACATGCGGCAGTTGCCCGCCACCGACAGGCGCTCATGGTAGCAGAAGCGGGGGATCTCCTCGCCCGCTTCCTCGCAGGCCTGCAGCAGGGTGAGGCGCGGATCGACGTCGATCTCGCGGCCGTTGACTTTGATGGTTCGAAGCTCGGTCATGGTCACTCGGTCGTGGGCGCGAAAGAAGTTCTGGGGCGGTTAGAGGATCGGGGCGCAAAGCACCAGTGCCAACGGGGACGCATCTTCGAGGTGGTTTTCCGGGGGAAGACCCTTAACTGACTGGTGGTAGAGGCAGGCGTGCGTTGCTACCGGCGCGTCATTGCCCTAGAGCTGGGCCTGCACGTTTCCTGCACGGGCGCGGGAACGTTGTTCCGAACTGAGAGATCCGCTTTGAGCACCACCGTCCAAACGCCGAGCCGTTCCGATTTCGACTGGCAGCCCTATGCCGTAGGCGGGGCGCTGCTCCTGGCCCTGGTCTTCCTGTTCCATATGGGGATCATGAACCTGTTCGAGCGGTGGGGCATGCAGCAGGAGCTCAGCCACTCCTACTTCATCCCGCTGATCACGGCCTATCTGCTCTGGGACCGCCGCGAGGCCCTGCGCGAGAGCCTGGGCAAGCCGCACTGGGCCGGTCTCGTGATGATCGGCCTCTCGGCGCTTCTGGTGGTGGGCTACCAGACCACGCAGATCTTCCTGATCGAGCAGGTCGGCTTGATCGTCAGCATCTTCGGGGCGGCGCTTCTGTTCGGCGGCGTGTCGTTCACCAGGGCGGCCTTCTTCCCGCTCGCCTTCCTCCTCTTCATGATCCCGCCGCCCTTCTGGATCATCACGGTCACCTCCTGGACGTTCCAGCTCTGGTCCTCCGAGCTCGGCGTGGCGATGATCCGCATGTTCGGCATTCCGGTGCTCCTGACCGGCAACGTCATCGACCTCGGCGTGACCAAGCTGCAGGTGGTCGAGGCGTGCTCCGGTCTTCGCTACCTCTTCCCCTTCCTGAGCCTCGGGGCGCTGGCGGCCTACTTCTATAAAGGCCCGCTCTGGCAGCGCGCTCTGGTGCTGCTCAGTACCATCCCGATCACCATCTTCATGAACAGCTTCAGGATCGCCCTGACCGGCGTTCTGACCTCCGGCGGCGACACCTCCCACACCGAAGGGCTGCTGCACTTCTTCGAAGGCTATGTGGTCTTCATCATGTGCATCGCGATCCTGCTGGGTCTGATCGTGCTTCTCGCCCGCTTCTCTGGCCAGAAGAACGTCCTCGCCACCCTCGGCCCGCCCGAGTGCTCGCCGATCGCGCCCAGGCAGCCTTGGAACCGCAACCTGTTCATGATGATGGCGGGCGGCGCGGCCGCACTCGTCGCGGCGGTCGCCGTCCTGATCCACACCACCGAGCAGCCCAACTACGCCCCCGACCGCGAGAGCTTCGACGGGCTCGCGCTGGAGCTGCGATCCGAAGGCTGGGACGTTCAGGAGAAACCCCTCGACGTTCGTACCGAGGGCGTTCTGGGCGCCGACGACTACATCGTGCTCGACCTGCAGAGCCCCGAAGGCGAGCAGATCAACCTCTACACCGCCTATCTCATGGCGCAGCGCAACGGCCAGTCCTGGCACTCACCGCGTCAGTGCCTGCCCGGCGGCGGCTGGCAGTTCGAGGTGCAGGAGATCGTCTCCCCCGGCGAAGGCAACGCCATGGGCCACGCCTTCAACCGCATCGTCATGAAGAAGGACCAGGTGCGCTACCTCGTCTACTACTGGTACAACCAGCGTGGCCGGAATATCGCCGACGAGATCTGGATGAAGGTCGTCCTCATGTACGATGTGGCCACGACCCAGCGTTCGGACGGCGCTATGATCAGGATGATGACGCCGATCCACCCGGACGAGACGGTGGCCGACGCCGATGCAAGGCTAGCCGAGATCTACAAGGAAGAGCTGCAGCCGAAGCTGCCGGCCTATATCCCTGAGTAATAGGCTGGGCGGTCAGCGCCGGGTAGGCGAGTCAGTCTCGACGACGACGGTGCTCGCACTCGGCGCTCACGATGGTCGCTTGGTCATCTCTCCCTCCGGGAGAGATCGACATCTTCGATGTCGAGTGAGGGCGAGCGGCACACTGAGGTAGCCCCACCAGCGCCCTCACCCGAAGCCTGCATAGCAGGCTTCAACCTCTCCCGGAGGGAGAGGTGGGAAGAGTGTCAGTTCCCTACGAAGATGTTCGAGCCGACCTTCTACTCGGCGGCCATATAAGGCACCTGTACCGCTGCCGGGGCTCTACGGTAGTTCGTGATCTTCTCTTCGATCTCGTGGCGGAAGTGCTGGATGAGACCCTGCACCGGCCAGGCGGCGGCGTCGCCTAGGGCGCAGATGGTGTGTCCCTCGATCTGACCGGCCACGTCGAGCAGCTTGTCGATCTCGCCCATCTCGGCATCGCCTTCGGCCATGCGGGTGAGGACCCGCCACATCCAGCCCGTGCCCTCGCGGCAAGGCGTGCACTGGCCGCAGCTCTCATGCTTGTAGAAATAGGCGATGCGGGCGATGGCTTTGACCATGTCCGTGGACTTGTCCATGACGATGACCGCCGCAGTGCCGAGGCCAGACTGGTGCTCGCGCAGGGCATCGAAATCCATCAGCACGTCGTCGCAGATGTCCTTGGGCAGGCAGCGCACCGAGGATCCGCCGGGGATCACCGCCTTGAGGTTGTCCCAGCCGCCCCTGACCCCGCCGCAATGGCGATCGATCAGGGTCTTGAGCGGGATCGACATCTCTTCTTCGACGTTGCACGGCTTGTTCACGTGGCCTGAGATACAGAAGACCTTGGTGCCGTGGTTGTTCGGGCGGCCGAAGCTCTTGAACCAGCCAGCGCCCCGGCGGAGGATCGTCGGCACCACCGCGATCGACTCGACGTTGTTCACCGTGGTCGGGCAGCCATAGAGGCCCGCCCCTGCGGGGAAGGGGGGTTTGAGGCGCGGCTGGCCTTTCTTGCCCTCGAGGCTCTCGAGAAGCGCCGTCTCCTCGCCGCAGATATAGGCGCCTGCGCCGTGGGCGAGATAGAGGTCGAAGTCCCAGCCGTGGATGTTGTCACGGCCGATCAGCTTGGCCTCATAGGCCTCGTCGATGGCCTTCTGGAGCTGCTCGCGCTCGAAGATGTACTCGCCGCGAATGTAGATGTAGCAGGCATGGGCCTTCATGGCGTAGCTCGCCACCAGGCACCCCTCGATCAGGAGGTGCGGGTCGTGGCGCATGATCTCCCGGTCCTTGCAGGTGCCGGGCTCGCTTTCGTCGGCATTGACCACGAGGTAGTGCGGACGGTCCTTCACCTCCTTGGGCATGAAGGACCATTTGAGACCGGTGGAGAACCCGGCGCCGCCGCGTCCGCGTAGCCCCGACTCCTTCGTCTGGTTTATAATCCACTCAGGCCCCTGATCCAGCATCTCCTTGGTCGCGTTCCACGCGCCGCGCTGCTTCGCGCCCTCTAGGAAGGGGTCGCGCAGGCCGTAGAGGTTCTGGAAGATGCGGTCTTTGTCTTGAAGCATGGGTCGCCCGGTGGCTGTAGAATTCGTGGTTTCGGATGGCAGCTACGGCCTCAGCGCGAAGGGCGCAAGACGGCGCTTGATCGCAGGATTGTCCACCTCCCGCGGCTTGACCCCGAAGCGAGTCGGGAGCATCCGGTTCCGCGAAAGCTGAACACTCGCCCTCATCAAGGAGAGCCCCCTTATGGCCGACACGTCGATCGAGCAGCGCATGGCGGCGGCCATTGCCGCGCTTTCCATGGATGCGGTGGAGAAGGCGAACTCCGGCCATCCCGGCATGCCCCTCGGCATGGCAGACGTGGCGACGGTGCTGTTCACCAAGCACATGAAGTTCGACGCAGCCGAGCCGAACTGGCCGGACCGCGACCGCTTCGTGCTCTCGGCGGGCCACGGCTCGATGCTGCAGTACAGCCTGCTGCACCTCCTCGGCTTTGAGGGCATGACCATCGAGGAGCTCAAGCGCTTCCGCCAGCTCGGCGCGAAGACCGCGGGCCATCCCGAATACGGCCACGCGGTGGGCATCGAGACCACCACCGGGCCTTTGGGCCAGGGCCTCGGCAACGCGGTCGGCATGGCGCTCGCCGAGAAGCACCTTGCGGCGCGCTACGGCTCGGACGTAGTCGATCACATGACCTACACCATCGCCGGTGACGGCTGCCTGATGGAGGGGATCAGCCAGGAGGTGATCTCCTTTGCCGGGCACCAGAAGCTCGGCAAGCTCGTCGTGCTGTGGGACGACAACGACATCTCCATCGACGGCAAGATCAGCCTCTCGGACAAGACCGACCAGATCGCCCGCTTCGAGGCCTGCGGCTGGCGCACCATGCGCTGCGACGGCCACGACATGGAGGCGGTGGACCGCGCTTTGACGGAAGCCAAGGGCTCGGACCGCCCGGTGCTGATCGCCTGCCGGACCACCATCGGCAAGGGCGCGGGTCCGAAGGCCGGAACCTCCGGCGTGCACGGATCTCCCCTCGGCCAGGAAGGCATCGCCGCGGCTCGTCAGGCCCTCGGTTGGCAGCACGAACCCTTCGAGGTGCCTTCGGACGTCATGGAGGCGTGGCGCGAGGCGGGCAGCCGTGGTGCGAAGGCTCGCGGAGAGTGGGAGGACCGGCTCTCGGCCTCCTCGAACAAGGCTGGCTTCGATGCCGCGATGAAGGGCGACCCGGCGGATGCCCTCGCCGCGTTGAAACAGCTTGCGGACAAGGTCGTGGCCGAAGACGCGAAGGTCGCCACCCGCAAGGCGTCCCAGAACTGCCTCGATGTGGTCAACGAGGCGACCACGCTGACCGTCGGCGGCTCTGCGGACCTGACCGGATCGAATAACACCAAGACGGCGGAACTCGGTATTCTCGATGCGGAGAACCCGGCCGGGCGCTATGTCCACTACGGCATTCGCGAGCACGGCATGGCCGCGATGATGAACGGCATGTCCCTGCACGGAGGGGTGATCCCCTACGGCGGCACCTTCCTGGTGTTCGCGGACTATATGCGCCCCTCCATGCGCCTCGCTGCGCTTATGGGAACGAGGGTGATCTATGTTTTGACCCACGACTCGATCGGGCTGGGCGAGGACGGTCCGACCCACCAACCGGTGGAGCATCTCGCCTCCCTGCGCGCCATTCCGGGCCTCAAAGTCTACCGTCCCGCCGACGAGGCGGAGACGGCGGCGGCCTGGGGCGCGGCGCTCTCCTATCAGGGCCCCTCGGTCCTCGCCCTCACCCGCCAGGGACTGCCGATGGTGACCAAGAGCGCGGAAGCCGCGTTCGCCAACACCGGCGCCTATGTCCTGCGTGATGCGGAGGACTACCAGGCCACCATCATCGCCACGGGCTCCGAGGTCGAGATCGCCCTTGCCGCCGCCGACCAGCTCGCATCCGAGGGCACGCCGGTACGGGTCGTCTCGATGAACTGTGCGGAGGATTTCCTCAGCGCGGACGGCACGCATATTGCAGACACGCTCGGCACGAAACCGCGCCTCGGGATCGAGGCGGGCATCCAGATGGGCTGGGGCGAGCTTCTCAGCCTCGGCGGCATAAAATGGGACTTCCTCGGCATGGAGAGCTTCGGCGCCTCCGGCCCCTACCAAGAACTCTACGAGCATTTCGGCATCACGGCCAAGAACGCGGCGGCCAAGGTCCGCGCACTGATCGAAGGAAACTGACATGACCCTGAAAGTTGGCATCAACGGCTTCGGCCGCATCGGACGCCTGACCCTGCGCTCGATCCTGGAGCACAATCGCGGTGACATCGAGGTCGTGGCCATCAACGATCTCGGCCCGGTCGAAACCAACGCCCATCTTCTCGCCTACGACACCCTGCACGGCCGCTTCCCTGGCCGCGTCGAGGCGGGCGACGGCTCGATGACCATCGACGGCAAGACGATCAATGTCTCTGCCGAGCGCAACCCCGCGGACCTCGCCTGGGGCGACAAGGGCGTGGACATCGTCTTCGAATGCACCGGCATCTTCACCGCGCCCGACAAGGCCTCGGCTCACCTCGATGCAGGCGCCAAGCGGGTGCTTGTCTCTGCTCCGTCCACGGCGGATGTGAAGACCATCGTCTACGGGGTGAACCACGACACCCTCTCGGCTGACGACAAGATCGTCTCCAACGGTTCGTGCACGACCAACTGCCTCGCTCCGGTCGCCAAGGTCCTGATGGAGACCTGCGGTATCGAGCGCGGCTACATGACCACGATCCACTCCTATACCGGCGACCAGCCGACCTTGGACACGATGCACAAGGACCTCTACCGGGCGAGGGCGGCGGCGCAGAACATGATCCCCACCTCGACCGGTGCGGCGAAGGCGCTTGGCCTCGTCATCCCCGAGCTGAAGGGCAAGCTCGACGGCTCCTCCGTGCGCGTGCCGACCCCGAACGTCTCGGTGGTGGACCTCAACTTCGTGCCGAGCCGCGAGACCTCCGTCGAGGAGATCAACGGCGCCATGAAGGAAGCCTCCGAAGGCGCCCTCAAGGGTGTTCTGGGCTACACGGACGAGAAGCTCGTCTCCGGCGACTTCATGCACGACCCGCACAGCTCGACCTTCGCCAGCCTTCAGACCCAGATCGTCGATGGCGGCCTCGTCCGCGTGCTGAGCTGGTACGACAATGAGTGGGGCTTCTCCACCCGCATGGCCGACACGGCGCTGGCTATGGGCAAGTACCTCTAAACTAAACATCAGGCGGCGGAGCGGCGCTCTGCCGCCCCGCCATGCGAAAGAACGAGCATGGCTTTTAGAACCATCGACGACCTCGGGGATATCTCCGGCAAACGCGCCCTGGTCCGGGTCGATTTCAACGTGCCGATGCAGGACGGCCGCGTCACCGACGAGACCCGGCTGCTGGCGGCGAAGCCCACCATCGAGCGCCTCGCCGATGCAGGGGCGAAGGTGATCCTTCTCTCCCATTTCGGGCGTCCCAAGGGCGAGGTCCGGCCTGAGATGTCCATGGAGCATGTGGCCCAGGCGGCTGCCAATGCGCTTCAGCGCCGGGTTTCCTTCATCGATGCCACGACCGGCGAGCGGGCGAGGAAGGCCGTGGACCAGATGGCGGACGGCGACATTCTGATCCTTGAGAACACCCGCTTTCACAGCGGCGAGGAGGCCAACGAGCCTGGCTTCGCCGCCGAGATCGCGACGCTGGGCGACGTCTACATCAACGACGCCTTCTCCGCCGCGCACCGAGCGCATGCCTCGACTGAAGGGGTGGCGCGGCATCTTCCGTCTGCGGCAGGTCTCGCCATGGCGCGGGAGCTCGACTATCTACAGGCGGCCCTCGGCCAGCCTGAGCGGCCCATGATGGCCGTGGTCGGCGGGGCGAAGGTCAGCTCCAAGATCGACGTCCTACAGAACCTCGTCACCAAGGCGGACAAGCTGGTCGTCGGCGGCGGCATGGCGAACACGTTCCTCCTCGCCATGGGCTTCGAGATCGGCAAGTCCCTGGCTGAACCCGACCTCGTGCCCACCGCCCAGGAGATCATGGCCAAGGCCACTGAAGCGGGCTGCGACATCCTTCTGCCCAAGGATGTGGTCGTCGCCGAGGAGTTCATGGCCGGTGTGCCCACCAAGGTGCGCGCCGCGGATGCGGTGGAGCCGAACGAGATGATCCTCGACCTCGGCCCGGACAGCGTGAACAGCTATGCCGAGGCGCTGGAGGGCTGCAAGACCCTCATCTGGAACGGCCCCCTCGGCGCCTTCGAGACCGAGCCCTTCCACACCGGCACGGTGGAGCTCGCTCAGTACGCGGCCAAGCTATCCAAACAGGGCAAGCTGACCTCCGTCGCGGGCGGCGGGGACACGGTGGCGGCCCTCGCCATGGCCGATGTGACGGACGACTTTACCTATGTCTCAGCCGCCGGCGGCGCGTTCCTTGAATGGATGGAAGGCAAGGAGCTGCCCGGCGTGAAGGCGCTGGAGAAGTAGTGATCGGGGCAGGCGACTGCCCAACGGAGAAGAAGCGGTGAGGGGAACCCTAGCACCGCCCGAACCCAACGGGGATAAGATGAACAACGAACTTCTGGACGAACTCAACGGCATCGCCCGCACCATGGTGCATCCGGGCAAGGGTATTCTGGCGGCGGACGAGTCGACCGGCACGATTAAGAAGCGCTTCGATTCGATCGGTCTGGAGAGCACCGAGGATAACCGCCGCGACTACCGCGAGCTACTCTTCCGTACCGAAGACGCGATGAGCGAGAACATCTCCGGCGTCATCCTCTATGACGAGACCATTCGTCAGAAGGCTGCCGATGGTACGCCGCTGGTGAAGCTCATCGAACAGGCTGGCTCCGTCCCAGGCATCAAGGTGGATATGGGCGCCAAAGACCTCGCCTTCCACCCCGGCGAGAAGGTGACCGAGGGCCTGACCGGCCTGCGCGAGCGCCTGGCCGAGTACCACCAGCTCGGCGCGCGCTTTGCCAAATGGCGCGCGGTGATCGACATCAGCCGCGGCGGCGACCGCACCATGCCGAGCTACTCCTGCCTCACGGCCAATATGCACGCGCTCGCGCGCTACGCGGCTCTCTGTCAGGAGCAACGCATCGTGCCGATCGTCGAGCCTGAAGTCCTGATGGATGGCGACCACGATATCGACCGCTGCTACGAGGTGACGGAGCAGGGGCTGAAGATCCTCTACACCGCCCTGTTCGAAGCCCGCGTCGCCCTCGAGGGCACGATCCTCAAGCCCAATATGGTCATCGCCGGCAAGAAGTCCGATAAACAGGCGTCCACGGACGAGATCGCCGAGAAGACCGTGCGCTGCTTCCGCAATTCGGTTCCGGCGGCGGTGCCCGGGATCGTCTTCCTTTCCGGCGGCCAGTCCGAGCGTGAGGCGACCGAGAACCTCAACACCATGAACCGGGACTTCGCCGACCAGATGCCCTGGGCACTGAGCTTCTCCTACGGCCGTGCGCTGCAGGCCTCGACGCTCGACACCTGGAAGGGCGATAAGGGCAATGCAGAGGCCGCCCAGCGCGCCTTCGCACACCGGGCCAAGATGAACGGCCTGGCCCAGAAGGGCGCCTGGACCGAGGCGATGGAGGACGAGGCGTAAGTTCCGGTCCGTAGAGGTTACAACTCAATAAGTAGAAAGACCGCCGTGCCCGTGAAGGGTCGGCGGTCTTTTTGTGTGTGCACGAAGTTTGAGGCGCGGGCGGCAACGCACGAACGCGGCTGCCGGAGAGGGTGCCGCACCAGACGATCAACGCGCGGGCAGCCGTCCTACGCTAATCCCTCTTGGCGGCGGCCATGGCGTTGGTGATCGCGACGGTCTCAATACTGACGGTAGTGACCCGCGCCAGAAGGTCGATCACCCGCTCCTTGTGGTCGGCGAAGCGGTAGGTGTCGAAGAGGCGGCGGACGGTCTCGTCGCGGATCTTCTTTTCCTTGTGCTGATCGAGCACCCAGTCGATGGCCGTCCGGTTGCCTAGGACATAGTCCCAGGCCTCTTCGGGCACGCCGGTGAGCTTGGTGTCCGCGTCCAGCGTTATAGTACCCGCCCCGTGATCGCTGCGCAGGATGACCTTGGGGGCGGTGCCCTCGGCGCGGCGGGGGTTCGGCTCGTCGATGCGGGTGAGGGGGTGAGGCGCCACCTCCTCATAGCCGATATGGAGGTCCAGAAGCGTCTGCCCCCAGGCGCACCAGCGCTCGAAGCCTTCGTAGAAGGGGATCCTCGGCAGCTCTCGCTTCAGGTTGATGGCGTAGGTCTCGCGGTAGACCGGGTCGTGCAGCACGGCGTAGCAGTAGGCGAAGATCGCGTCCTTGGTAACCTCCTTGCCGTAGCGCTCCTGGAACTTGCGCAGCGCCCAGTCGGTGATGTTGTCGATCCGCTGGCCTTCGTCGTTGTAGCGGTAGCGTGAAACTACACGTGCGTCGCCTATGAAGTGAAAGTCCATAGCGCGGTCAGATGCTAGGCATCGAAAACTTCCTGCAGCTGGGAAAGCAACATGTTTGTTGTTAATACATCCTTGCTTCTTCCAATATCCTTGTTCATCAATAAGGAGAGGCGATAAGTAAACGTTCCTCTTTCGGAAAGGCCTGTATTCATATGTTTCTACAAATTTCTTATCCAGTTTCTCAGCAAGGTTGCGCTTTCTCTTCCTTTTCAAGTTGCGCGACCACTTCATGCCATTTTCTACGTTCGGTTCGTCAGCGTCGGCGTAGTCAATCAGATGATACGCTACGTTTGCTGCCGTAAGGAGTTCGGTAGCGTCATCTCTCACAACCCATTCATCACGTGCCGTATTTATTCCGTTCCCGTATAATTTGAACACAGCCTTCTGCGGCGCTCCAGGTCTCGCCGACTTCACCTTCTTGTCCGCGAGGGGCAGCAGGTCGTCCCACTCGTTCTCGACCTGGTTGATCCAGTTGCCCCGCGTGGAGGGGGTAACGGTGGTCATTACGCGCTCCGACAGCGGTGTAGATGTCAGCCAAGTGCGCTTATTATCAACGCCAAAGTAATCAGGAACGGCATCGTAGCGAATGAGGGCAGGTTTCTTCTTTCCGCGCTTCTTCTTCTTGACGAAGAAGCTGATGGCTACGCCCACCTTGATCTGATCATCAAAGATGTTTCCGGCTTCCTGACGGCGTCGTTCCCCGCTCGTACGTGCGTTGCCCTTCAGATCGACCACCCAAATCTCATCGAAGACTGCCCCCATCACCTTGCGGAACCCATCGAAGGTTTTGGAGTCCACGAAGCTTGAGTTCGTCACAAACGCGATCACACCGTCATCGCCCAGCCGGTCCGTGGCCCAGCGGAAGAAGCGGGCATACATGTCGTAGACCTTGGTCTTCTGGGCCGTGGACTGCTTGACATAGGTGTCCTTGATGGACTGGTCGATGCGCGGATAGGTGCGGTTCTTGTTGTTCTCGTTCTCGTTCTGCTGGTTGGCGTTGTAGGGCGGGTTGCCGATCACCACACTGATCGTCCGCTTGTTCTGCTCCCGCACGCGCTTGATGTTCTCGTCCGAGACGCCGGCGAACATGTCGTGCTGGTGACCGCGCCTCAGCCCTAGGGCGGCGACGTTGTCGAGGGTATCGACGAAGCAGAGGTTCTCATACTCCTTATACTGACCGGCGATCTCAGCATAGGTCGCCTCGATGTTGAGGTTGGCGACGTAGTAAGGGAGGATCGCCACCTCGTTGGCGTGGATCTCTTTTTCGTATTTGCGGCGCATCTTGTCCGGGGAGCCGCGGAAGCTCTCCAAAAGCTCGCAGACATAGGTGCCCGTGCCGGTGCAGGGGTCGAGGATGTGTACGTCCTCGTCGATCAGCCCGCGGCCGAAATGCTCGCGGCAGAGCCAGTCCGCCCCGTCGATCATGAAGCGGACGATCTCGTTCGGCGTGTAGACCACGCCCAGGCGGTCGGCGGCCTTCGGGTTGTAGATCTGGTAGAAGCCCTCATAGATGATCTTGAGGAACTTCTGCTTCTAGCAGTGGGAGGTGATCGAGGCGGCGGCGGCGCGGATGGCGGCGTAGTAGGGCTCAAGCGCCTTGAGGGTGCCGCGCTTGACCTTGCCCCTGAAGAACAGCTTCTCGAGATCGTAGAGGGTCTTGGCGACGTTGTTCTCGCGGTGGAAATCGCTGTCGTTGAAGACGTGGTTGAAGATGTCCTCGGTCAGGACGTGCTGGATCAGCATCTCGCGGATGTCGGCCTCGCCGATCATCGGATTGATGGTGCTGCGCGCGTGGTCGAGGAAGTCTTCGGCCTTGTCCCTGAAGTCGTCATTGGCGGCATAGGCAGCGCTGATCTGCTCACGCAGCTGCTCGACGACGGCGGGGAGGTCGGCTTGGAACTGGCGCACGGCGGAGCGCCAGTCGCGGATCTCCGGCCGCTCCCAGCGGAAGAACAGGGTCAGAAGCTCGGACAGGCCCTCCGGCTCGGTCATGTCCGTGCGCATGACCGAGCGCCCGTTCTGGCGGAGGACCGCGACGGCTGCGTTCTCGTAGATGATGTTGGTGTCTGGGTAGCCCTTGCGGAGCTTGTCCGCGATCTCTTCGTCGAGATCGTCCTTGGTGTCCTTCGCCTCCCAGTAGCCGTGGGGAACGCGCAGATCGTGGACGATGGTCCCGTCGGGATAGACGGTCCTGTTCTTGGCGGTGGTGTGGGGGTGCTCCTCTAGAAGGTGCAGCTCCTCGCTTCGGCACCAATCCCTGAGGAGGTCTCGGAAGGCAGGGCGGATCGTCTGCTCGTTCACGTGCCCGGCCATCTGCCGAAGACGGCTGAGCTCGTTCAGGAAACCTTGTACTCTTTGTACGCTCACTACCTGCCTCTTCCCCATTCATGCCGATGATGTGCCCGAGTTTGTTAGATTGCGTGGATTTCTGCGGGGAGCCAAGTCGTTACGGCCTCCGCCCTCACGGCTTTCCTATGCCGAACGTTATCTTTCCCGTGCTACATCCTCACTGCTAGCTGCACCGGAGCCCCGCCCTGTTCACCCCTTACGTCTCCAAGAGCCTGCCCGAGCACGAGAACCTCATTCTCATCGCGCGGTTTCCGTGGCTGATGCGGCTTTTGTCCTGGAGCATCCTCTTCGCCGTGGGGATCTGGCCGGTGGCGTGGTTCCTGTGGCGGGCGCTGCAGGGGGAGGCGAACGCGGTGATCGCCGTGGGGTCGATGATGATCGGCACGTTCGGCGGGCTCTTGTTCCTGGTCAGCCAGATCTACATGCAGACCACCGAGTTCGGGGTGACGACCCAGAGGATCATCTTCAAGTCCGGGGTGATCAGCCGCTACACCAACGAGATCCCGCTCTCCTCGCTCGAGAACGTGAACCTGCACCAGAGCATCTTCTCGCGCATCTTTGGCTACGGCAAACTCGAGATCAACGGCTCGGGCGGCTCGGGGGTGTGGACGCCGCCGGTGCAGGACCCCGTGTCCTTGCGGGCCGTCATCTCGGAGGCGCGGATCGCCACGGAGGCGGCCCCCCGGTTCATGGCGAGGCCTCGCCATATCGACCAAGCGCATAACAATGATAGGCGATCATCCTCTAGACCGAAGCCGAACCGGCCCACAGTTTAGAGCATTGCTCCCTAGGAGTGCATGGCAGCGAAAGCCGGTACAGGTTTTGCGTCCGTCATGCACTGAACGACAACGAGCGATGGAGGATTTAGCGATGGCCTATCGTGACGGTATGTTCCCGCCCCCGCCGCCGATCAGGCCGGACAAATCGCTGGCTGCCTTTTTCGGGCTGATGCGGGACAAGGAGGACACCTCCCAGGTCTTCAAGTTCAGCGCCAATATCGCCGGCCTCAGCATGCTTCCCGCCTTCAAGCGGTGGATGGCGAGCCGTAACGGGGAGATCCTGACGGGGGAAGACCCGACCTATATTTTGCGGGCGCTTGACGACCGGGCGCGGTTGCGGGAGCTGCCCGTGGGCACGGTGGGGCGGACCTATGCCGAGTTCATGGACCGCGAGAACCTGCGCACCGACGGCGTGTCCGAGGCCTACCACGCGGACGGGCTCATCACCGAAGAGTTCAAGGCCGCCTATCCCGAATACGCGGCCTTCATCTGGTTCCAGAACCTGACCCACGACATGTACCACGTGCTGACGGGCTACAACCGGGACAGCTTGGGCGAGGCGGCGCTTCTCAACTACACCACCAGGATCAGCGGGGCGCGGGGCATCCGGTACCTCGCGGCACTGGCGAGCTTCCGTATCAAGTCCGAGGCGCCGGAGATTCCGGTCTTCAAGATCATGACCAATGCAAGGCTGATGGGCGAGCGCTCGGCGGACCTCATCGTCACCGACTTCCCGGCGCTCCTCGACAGGCCTTTGCGCGAGGTGCGCGAGGAGCTGAACATCGTGCCGGACCCTGTCTATGCGGGTCTGTCCCAGGAGCGCCTTCTGTCCCTGGTGCAGCCGCAGGCGGCGTAGCACCCCGTCATCCCGGAAGCGCGCAGCGCTATCCGGGATCCAAGGACTGTTTCCGTCTTCTTCTCTTCAGCATTCGTCAGGCTATGGGTCCCGGATAAGCCTTCGGCTTTCCGGGATGACGGCGCGCGGAGGCTCGCCTAAAGCCGGCCCATGTCCCAAGGCCTCCTCTACCTTATCACGCCGCCAGCCGTTCACGACCTCGACGCCTTCACTGAGCAGCTCGCCGCCGTCCTCGGCGAGGGCGCGGGCACGAACGCCGAGGCGGCATGCCTGCAGCTCCGCCTGAAGGGCGCTTCCGACGATGAGGTGCTGCGCGCTGCCGAAGCGCTCATGCCGGTCTGCGAGCGGATGGGGACAGGCTTCCTCGTCAACGACCGGGCTGATCTTGCCAAGCTGGCAGGGGCGGACGGCGTGCATCTCGGCCAGTCCGACGGCACCGTCGCCGAGGCGCGCAAGCTTCTGGGAGAGGGCAAGGATATCGGCGTCACCTGTCACGGCTCGATCCACCTTGCCATGGAAGCGGGCGAGGCGGGGGCGGACTATGTCGCCTTCGGCGCCTTCTTCCCGACGAGCACGAAGGAATCCCTTCACCACGCCGAGCCGGACGTGCTGACAAGGTGGCAGGCCATGGCGACCGTCCCCCAGGTGGCGATTGGCGGGATCACCCCGGCTACCGCGAGGGGACTGGTGGAGGCGGGAGCGGATTTCGTGGCTATCTCTAGCGCGATCTGGAACGCCGAAGGCGGCCCTGCCGCGGGGATGCGCGCCTTTGTCGAGGCGCTTTCGTAGGACGCTACCACCTCTCCCTAGGGAGAGGTCTACATCTTCGATGTGGGGAGAGGGGCCTTGCGACATCGAGCAGCGCGGGGCATGACAAACACCATGAGAACAAAGCGTGTCCTCCCATGAGCAGCGTGCGCATCATCGGCATCGACCCTGGCCTTCGCCATTGCGGCTGGGGGGTCATCGAGGCGGAGGGCAGCCGTTTGCGCTATATCGCATCGGGCCGGATCAGCCCCTCGCCGAAGGACGAGCTGGCGACAAGGCTGTGTGCTCTGCTGGACGGTCTGGAACGTGTGCTGAACGATCAGAAACCCCAGGAGGCCGCCGTCGAAGAGACCTTCGTCAACCGCGACCCTCGCTCCGCGCTGAAGCTCGGCCAGGCAAGGGGTGTGTGCCTTCTCGCCCCCGCGCGGTACGGGATCGAGGTGGCAGAGTACGCGGCCAACCTGATCAAGAAGTCCGTGGTCGGCACCGGCCATGCGGACAAGACCCAAGTTTCCGACATGGTATCGAGGCTGCTGCCAGGCAGCCGCGCCGAGAGCGCCGATGCCGCCGACGCGCTGGCCATCGCCCTGTGCCACTCCTTCCACCGCAAGGCGCGGATGCTGACGGCGTCATGATCGGTCACCTGAAAGGCTCTGTGCTGAGCGTCAGCGCGGATACGGCGATCATCGACGTGAACGGCGTCGGCTACGAGGTTGGCTGCGCGCCGCGGACCCTCGCCAAGATGGTGGTGGGGGAGGATGTCGCCGTGGCCGTCGAGACCCTGGTGGCTGAAACCTTCATCCGCCTCGTCGCTTTCGAGACCGAGGACGAGCGCCGCTGCTTCCGTATGCTGCAGAGCGTGCAAGGGGTGGGTAGCAAGGCGGCGCTGGCGATCTTGCAGGTGCTCAAGCCCGGCGCCCTGCTCGACGCGATCACCCTCGGCGACAAGACGGCCGTGGCGCGGGCACAGGGCGTGGGGCCGAAGCTTGCTACACGGATCGTCACCGAGTTGAAGGACAAGACCGCGGGTGTCTTCGCGGGCCGCGCACCCCTGGCCGTGCCGGAAGCGAGCCATCCTGCGGCGAGCCAGGTGACGGGTGCGGGCTACGAGGCGGTATCGGCGCTCGTCAATCTCGGCTATGATGAGGCGTCCGCGCGTGCTGCCGTGGCCGATGCCAAGGGCAGCGATGAAGACATGCCGGTCGAGGCCCTCATCCCCGCCGCCCTCAAACTGCTGGCGCCGAGATGACCGACGAGCGGATCACCGAGCCTGAGCGTCAGCCTACGGACGACGACGCGGCGCTGCGCCCGAAATACCTCAAGGATTTTGTCGGCCAGCGGAGCGTCACGGACAACCTCTCCGTCTTCGTCGAGGCGGCCAAGGGCCGGGACGAGGCGATGGACCACGCCCTCTTCTTCGGCCCGCCCGGCCTCGGCAAAACGACCCTGGCGCAGATCGTGGCTAACGAGCTCGGTGTCGGTTTCCGCGCCACCTCCGGCCCGGTCATCTCCAAGGCGGGGGACCTGGCGGCGCTCCTCACGGGGCTTGAGGCGAGGGACGTGCTCTTCATCGACGAGATCCACCGGCTGACACCGGCCGTCGAGGAGATCCTCTACCCGGCCATGGAGGATTTCCACCTCGACCTCATCATCGGCGAAGGGCCGTCCGCGCGCTCGGTCAAGATCGACCTGCCGCGCTTTACCTTGGTGGGCGCCACGACTCGCTCGGGACTACTGACCAAGCCGCTTCTGGACCGCTTCGGCATTCCGCTCAGGCTCGACTTCTACGAGCCGGAGGACCTCTCGCGGATCGTGCGGCGCGCGGCGACGAAGCTCGGCACGTCCATTACCGATGACGGCGCAATGGAGATCGCCCGCCGAAGCCGTGGTACACCGAGGATCACCGGGCGTCTTCTTCGCCGGGTCCGCGACGTGGCCGCCGTGGAGGGTGACGGCACGATCGACCGCGAAGTGGCGGCCAAGGCGCTGGCGAGGCTCGACGTGGACGAGCGGGGCCTCGACGGTCTCGACCGCCGCTACCTGCGTACTATCGCCGAGCATTTCGGCGGCGGGCCCGTCGGTGTGGAGACGATTGCAGCCAGCCTTTCCGAGGGGCGCGACGCCATCGAGGACGTGATCGAGCCCTACCTTCTGCAACAGGGCTTCATCCAGCGAACCCCCAGGGGCCGCGTCATCAGCGACCGCGCTTGGAAGCATTTAGGCCTTGCCGCCCCCACCCGAGACCCGGAGCTTTTCTGATGCACCCCTTGCGAACCAACCGCTCCGACTACCGCATCTATTTCGAAGACACCGATGTCACCGGCATCGTCTACCACGCGAACTACGTGAAGTATTTCGAGCGAGGGCGGACGGAGGCGCTGCGGGCCAGCTTCTCGGACCTGGGCGCGCTGATGGAGACGGACGATCCCTGCACCTTCGCCGTGGCGGGGCTCGACATCCGCTACAAGGTGCCCGCGAAGCTGGACGACATTATCACTGTGGAGACGATTCTTCAAAGTGCGAAGGGTGCCAAGATGATCTTTGATCAGAAGATATGGCGCGGAGAGACGCTGCTCGCTGAGGCTGTGGTGACGGTGGCGGTCATCACGCTCGAAGGCCGCCCCCGGCGGATGCCGGAGGCGATGAATCAGCGAATGGACGAGCTGACGGGGTAGCTGCCCCCTCCGCCCTTCGGGCACCTCCCCCATGGGATGGGGGAGGGAGGCTGTGACCGGCGTTGGCTATCTACTTCGCTCCCCCACTGGTGGGGGAGCTGCCGGCAGGCTGAGGGGGCCGAGGCGCTACGACCCAATCAGCCGGAAGAACCGGTCCTCGAGCCTCGGATCGGTCTTAAACTCGCCAAGGAACGTCCGGGTCACGCAGGACACTTCGTCCTTATGCGTTCCTCTGGTCGAGATGCACTGGTGGGTGGCGTCGATGACCACCGCCACGCCGCGAGGCTTGAGCACCTTCTCGATGGTGCGGGCGATCTGCTCGTTGAGGATTTCTTGGCTCTGCAGGCGCTTGGCGTAGATGTCGACCAGGCGGGCGAGCTTGGAGAGGCCGACAACCCGGCCCTCGGGCAGGTAGGCGACGTGCGCCTTGCCGAGGATGGGAGCCACGTGGTGCTCGCAGTGGCTCTCGAGCTTGATGTCCTTGAGGAGCACGAGGTCGTCATAGCCCTCCACCTCCTCGAAGGTGCGCGAGAGAACCTCTTCGGGGTCCTCCTTGTACCCCTTGAACCAGTCGTCATAGGCCTTGACGAAGCGCTTGGGCGTGTCGATCAGGCCCTCGCGGTCGGGGTCGTCGCCGATATAGGCGAGCAAGGTACGGACGGCGGCTTGGGCGTCTTCGCGGGTGGGGCGCTCGGCCATCACTCGGCCTCCTTGATCGCTTTGAGGGTGTTGGCGGTCTCGACGGCGCAGGCGGCGGCTTCGGCGCCCTTATTGCCGAGCTTGGTGCCGGCGCGCTCGATGGCCTGCTCGATGGTCTCGGTGGTCAGCACGCCGAAGACGACCGGGACGCCGGTGTCAAGACCCACCTTGGCGATGCCCTTCGCTGCCTCGCCCGCGACGAAATCGTAGTGGGTGGTGGCGCCTCTGATGACGCAGCCGAGCGCGACGATGGCGTCGTAGCGGCCGGTTTCAGCGGCGGTCTTGCAGGCGAGCGGCAGCTCGAACGCGCCGGGTACGGTGACGTGGGCGATGTTGCCGTCGTCGACTCCGCTACGGTGCAGGGTGGCGAGTGCGCCCTCCGTCAGCCTGCCGACGATGAAGTCGTTCCATTGGGTGTCGATGACGCAGATGCGCAGGCTGGCGCCGGAGCCGCTTCCTTCGATGCGTTTCATGTCTTGGCTTTCTTCTTTGGTTTGGGGGCGGGCAGGGCACTTGCCGTGACCCGGATCAACTCGCTCATGAAGGCGCGGTCGTCCCAACGCTCTTCGGAGACGATGGGGTAGGGTTTCGCGCCGTCATAGGGCGCGGCGGTCTCGTGCTCGCCGAGGAGGGCCAGGCCGGGCTTCGTCGCCTTGACGAAGAACCGGTCGTCGCAGATCAGCGCCACGAACTTGCCGTCGCAGTGCATGCCGTACTCGCCGAACATCCTCCTGGCACGGACGTCCCCTGCATCCGACGTTTGTTCGACGATATAGTCGACGGTTTCCTGGCGCGAGGCCATGGCTACTCCGCCGCCATGCTGGAGAGGCCGATCAGATACTCCTTGATCGCCTCGGTGGTGGTGATGGGGATGTTGTGCTTCTCGGAGAAGGCGAGAAGGTCGTCGCGCCTCGCCATGGTGCCGTCCTCGTTCATCACCTCACAGATGACCGCGCCGGGGCGAAGACCTGCGATCTTGGAGAGCTCGACGGAGGCTTCGGTCTGGCCGCCGCGGGCGCGGACGCCACCTGGATGGGCGCGAAGGGGGAACATGTGGCCGGGGGAGACAAGGTCCGAGGGCCTCGCTTCAGGATCGATCAGCACCTCGATGGTCCGGGCACGGTCGCCTGCGGAGATGCCGGTGGTGACCCCCTCCCGCGCCTCGACCGACACGGTGAAGGCGGTACCGAAGCCGGACTGGTTGTCCTCCTGCGGGACCATGGGTTTGAGCTTCAGGTGCTCGATGATCGCGGGGTCGAGGGCACAGCAGATGAGGCCCCTTCCATGCACGGCGCAGAAATTGACGGCGGCGGCATCGGCGAACTCGGCGGCGATGACGAGGTCGCCCTCGTTCTCGCGGCCCTCGTCGTCGGCGATGATGACGAAACGGCCCTGGCGCAGCTCTTCGGCGGCGGCCTCGACACTTACAAATCCAGTCATTCGGTTTCTCCTAAGCGGCTGCCTACCGCTTTCCATTCGTTCCAATTTAAATCGTCGACCGCGTGCCTTCCCTTGCGCATCTGATCGGCGTCATCTGTTTCCATAAGGATGGCAGGACACTTCGCCTTGGCAGGTTCAAACTCGGCCTCCGTTAGTTTTCGTCCGAGATCTGCTTCGAGTTTCTGCAACCAAAGAACCATCTCCGGTATGCAAACCGCCGAGAACTGGTCGTTCTCGTAGTCTCTGAGTTGGCCGAACGGCCCACCTTTTGGACGGCTCATCGGCTTTGCTCCTTCAGGATTTTCTCGGCGAACTTCGCCATGATGTCGGCTTCTAGGTTGATGGCGGCACCCGGCTTCTTGGTTGGCAGGGTGATGAGCGCCTGGGTGTGGCGGACGAGCATGACGGAGAAAGTTTCCTCGTCGACCGCCGTGACGGTCAGGCTCGCTCCGTCCACGGTGATGTAGGCTTTTTCGACGATGTAGCGCAGCAGCTCGCGCTGCGCCTCGATGGTGACCCAGAGGGCGTCGCCGTCCTCTTCAATGCTTCGCAGGCGGCCCGTTCCGTCCACGTGGCCTTGGACATAGTGCCCGCCCAGGCGCGTGGTGGGGAGGAGCGCGCGTTCGAGGTTGACGGGGTCGCCTTCCTTCAGACTGCCAAGCCCCGTCCGGCGCAGGGTCTCCGGCGCAAGGCCGAAGGTGGCGGTGTCCTCTGTGAAGTCCGTGACGGTGAGGCAGACGCCCTCGACGGCGATGCTGTCGCCCAGCTTCGCGTCGGAGACGACCAGGGGGCCGCGCACGGTGAGGTCGGTGCCTTCGTCACGGGTGTCTAGCGAGACCACCTCGCCTATCTCTTCGATCAGTCCGGTGAACATCTACGGTACCTTTCTCTGGCGCAGGCCGCGCAGGAGGATGTCCTGGCCCACGGGTTCGGCGGTGAGGCATTGGAGGCGGTAGGCGTCTCGGAGGCGCTGAAACGGTGCGCCGGAGGCGGCGTTTCTGCCGCCGCCCAGGATGACGGGAGCGATGAAGGCCCAGACCTCATCCACGATGCCTGCTGTGAAGGCTGCGCCGAGGAGGGTGCCGCCGCCCTCGATCATCAGGTCGGTGATGTCGCGCTTCTTCAGGAGGCGGAGAGCCGCGAGGAGATCGGGGCAGTTGTTTTCGCCGGGCAGCAGCTCGACTTCCGCTCCTGCTTCGCGGAGTACGTCGGCTCTGGCCGGATCAGCGCCCTCATGGCCGATGATGAGGGCTGGGCCGAAGCTCTTCAGCAGCTTGGCATCCGTGGGGGTGCGGAGCTGGCTGTCCAGGACAACCTTCAGGCTCGGCGCTGCCTTGCGGCCTTCCGGCCTCGCATCGAGGCTGGGGTCGTCGGCCAGCATCGTGCCGCTGCCGACCATGATCGCGCCGGTGCGCTGGCGGAGGTCGTGCCCTCTGGCGCGCGCTTCCTTGCCGGTGATCCATTTCGACTCGCCAGCCTCGGTGGCTGTGAAACCGTCGAGGGACATGGCGACCTTGGCGGTGACCCAGGGGCGGTGGCAGCGAAGGCTGTGTACCCAGGGGCGCACCAGCTCGGCGCAGGCGGAGCGGGCTTCGCGGCTCTCGGTGAGGCGCGCTTCGATCCCGGCAGCACGCAAGGCGGCGGCTCCTCCTTCAGCCTCGGGGTTCACGTCGCGCAGGCCATAGACGACCTCGGCCACGCCCGCCTCGATCAGCGCCTTCGAGCAGGGGGGCGTGCGGCCGTAATGGTTGCAGGGCTCCAGCGTGACATAGGCGGTGGTGCCGCGGGCCTTCTCGGCTGCGAGGCGCAGCGCCATGGCCTCGGCGTGATCCTGCCCCGGCCCCTTGTGCCAGCCCTCGGAGACGACTCCGCCATCGCGCACCAGGACGCAGCCCACCATGGGGTTGGGATGGGTGAAGCCCTCGGCCCGGCGCGCCAGCTCCACGGCGCGTAAGATATGTCCGGCGTCGCTGGTCAGCGCGGCGCTCCTCAACTTTTGGGCGCGGCGGCCCGGTGGTGAGCTTTCTTGGGAGGGGCGCACAGCCGACCGGCTTCCGCGACCGGAATGCGCCCGATAGCGCCGCGCAAGCACAGCGTCAGGCGCACCCAGGGGCGCAAAAGCGCACGCCGCTCGAAGCGCCCCGACAGGCGCGCCGAAGCGGCGGGCAGGCCAAGCTTTCTACCATCCGGACTATGACCGTCGGCACCGGAATCGCACCGGTTCCTGCTTCCGCCTCAAGGACTTGCGCCTATCGGCGTCGGCTCGCGGGCTGACGGGGAGGCTCCCCGATCACCGCCGGTGGGGACTTTCACCCCGCCCCGAAAGCTCGGTTTCGTGGAACCCAATTAGGGTAAGGAGGGGAGGGGCGCAAGGAGCGCGGCTAGAGGACGCGGATGGCGGCGCCATGGGTCGGGACAGAGGCGAACTTCTTGTCTCTGGTCCACAGGGGCGCATCGAGCCACTCAGCCAGGGCGAAATAGGCAGCGTCATAGGCACCGAGATTGTCTCGCAGGTCCCAAATTCGCGGCAAAAGTGCTGCGTGAGGAAACCGTTTGATCTGAAGATCCGCGAAGAGTTGGAGCGCCCTACTTGCTCGCGGTGTTTCTAGAACCCTTCTTCGAACCAGTCGGCGCAGCGTATGAACAAGTTCAAGATCCAGAATTTCCGGCGCAACGAGACTGACGCCTTCATTGCGGACTTCCGCTAAGACCGCTTCATCACCCTCGACGCTTAGACAGAGATCGATGGTCAGCGACGCATCGATAACGATCATCTGCTGTCGCGTTCCTCTCGAATGATCTCTGTGGCAGTGGGGTTCAGCGTGATTTTGGGAACACCCTTCATCCGCTTCTTGATGGCTTCCCAATCAGGTTGTTGAAGGCTTCGTTCGATCAGCTGCTTCAGCTCCTTGCTTATAGGTTTGCCGTCAGCCGTCGTCTCCGCCTTGGCCTCGCGGAGTATCTCCTCGAGTATCTCGCTCGTTTGCACATGCTCGTTCATGGGAGGAGGGTGAAACTCGGCAGGTTGACTGTCAATTGGCAAGCTATCTCGACCCTTCCGCTGAACCCTAATCTGCGGTAACCAAGGGGCAGCAAGGGAAGGGCTGACCATGTTCAAGGACCTCGCGACCGCCGTCCGGCTGTTCGCCGCCGCTCTCGTGATCGCGCTGCCGATCGAGGCAGCCGCCGCGCCCGACAGCTTCGCGGACCTGGTCGAGGACGTCCTTCCTTCGGTGGTCAACGTCTCCTCCCTGCCGCCGGGCGCCAGCCTCAATGCCGAGCCGAGGGCGCTGGGCTCGGGCTTCGTGGTGGATAGCCGCGGCATGATCGTGACCAACAACCACGTCATCGAGAACGCAGGCAGCAACCTCGTGGTGATCTTCGGCGACGACCGGCCCTACCGGGTGAAGGTGCGCGGCACGGATGCCGAGACGGACCTGGCCGTGCTGGAGATTGTCGACCCCGACCGCCGCTTCAACGCGCTGACCTTCGGCGACAGCGAGGGGATGCGGGTCGGCGACTGGGTGCTGGCCATCGGCAACCCCTTCGGGCTCGGCTCCTCGGTTTCCGCAGGCATCGTCTCGGGGCAGAGCCGGGACATCGGCGCGGGGCTCTATGACAAGTTCATCCAGACCGATGCCGCCATCAATCGCGGCAATTCGGGCGGGCCGCTGTTCGACCGCCGCGGACGGGTGATCGGCATCAACACCGTGATCTTCAGCCAGTCCGGCGGCAGCGTCGGGGTGGGCTTCGCCGTGCCTTCGGAGCTGGCGGCGCCGGTGGTGGGCCAGCTCATCAAGACAGGGCGGACGACGCGCGGCTATCTCGGTGCGTTTCTGGATGACGTGGACGGGCCGACCCGAGAGCGGCTGGGCCTAAAGCGGGGCGCGGGCGCGCTGGTCACGGGCATCGCGGTCTCCGACGGCCCGGCGGCGCTGGCGGGCCTGCAGACTGGAGACGTGATCCTGCGCTTCGACGACAACGCCATCAGCGGTCGCCGGGATCTCACCCGCCGGATCGCCGACGCGCCGATCGGCGAGGCGATCCCCCTGGTGGTCAACCGGGGCGGCAAGCGGGTGTCCCTCCGGGTCACCCTGGTCACGCGCGAGGCGCGCATGGCGAGCCTTTCCGAAGACAGCGGCAATGTGGAGATGGCGGGCCTCAAGCTGCAGACCGTCTCCGCCGACATCGCCAGCCGCTACGACCTACCCGAGAACATTAAGGGCGTAATGGTGACCGGCGTCGCCAACCACCTGACCGGCCACTCCTCGCTGCAGCCGGGCGACGTGATCCTGGAGATCGGCTGGGAGCAGGCGGAGACCGTCGAGACTGTGAGCGAGCGGCTGGAGAAGTTGCGCGACGCCCGCTCGGGTCCGGTGAAGATTCTAGTGCGCCGGGGGGACCGGCTCTTCTACGAGACGCTGCTTCCGTAGGGTTCCCGCTTGCCGTCATCCCGGAAACGCGCAGCGTTATCCGGGACCTATGGCCTGCCTTTTGAGGCAAACCCCGGCGGTTGAACGCCTTGCATCGTCTATGGTCCATGGGTCCCGGATAGCCTTCGGCTTCCGGGATGACGGCTCTCTCTTGAACCCTACATCCCCCTCATGAACCGTTTCGCCGAGCTGCTCGACCGGCTGATCTTCACCCCTTCCCGCAACGCCAAGGTGCAGCTCCTCAAGGACTACTTCGCCGACGTGCCCGATCCCGAGCGGGGCTGGGCGGTGGCGGCGATCACCCGCGACCTGGAGGTGAAGACCCTCAAGCCCGCGGCCATCAAGGCGCTGGTCACGAGCCGGGTCGACCCCGTGCTCTACGACCTCTCCCGCGACTACACAGGCGACAGCGCCGAGACGGCGGCGCTGATCTGGCCGCAGAAGCGGGGGGCGAACTACGTGCCCTCCTTGTCCGAGGTGATCGAGGAGCTGAACGAGACCACCAAGGCCGAGGCGCCGCAGCTTCTGGAGCGCTGGCTCGACGCGCTCGACCCCTCCGGACGCTGGGCACTGATCAAGCTGATCTCCGGCGGGCTTCGGATCGGCGTCGCCTCGCGCCTCGTGAAGGTGGCGCTGGCTGAGTATGGCGGGGTGGAGCCGCAAGAGATCGAAGAGCTCTGGCACGGTCTCACCACTCCCTATGAGGAGCTTTTCGCCTGGCTCGAAGGCCGCGCGGAGAAACCGGTCAACGCCATGCGCGCGCCCTTCCGCCCGGTCATGCTGAGCCATCCGGTGGAGGAGCTGGACAAGCCGAAGATCGACCTCTCCCGTATGCGGAAGGAGTGGAAATGGGACGGCATCCGCGTGCAGCTCGTGCGCGACGGCGACGAGGCGCGACTCTACTCGCGCACGGGAGACGACATCTCCGGCGCTTTCCCGGACGTGATCGAGGGCTTTCCCGTGGATGCCGCCATCGACGGAGAGCTGCTGATCTATGATCCTCTCACCACGGACCGGTTCAAGGTGCGCCCATTCAACGATCTGCAGCAGCGCCTCAACCGCAAGACCGTCAGTGCCAAGATGCTGAAGACCCATCCGGCCTTTGTCCGTGCCTACGACCTTCTTTGGGCGGAGGGGGAGGATCTGCGCGAGCGGACGCTGGATGAGCGACGGGTGCGTCTTGAGGAGCTGCTCAGCGAGGGAAGGGGGCGAGTGGATGTCTCCGAACGGATCGAGGCGTCGGGCTGGGAGGAGCTGGAGCGCATGCGTTCGGATCCGCCGATCGCTGCCATCGAAGGCGTCATGCTCAAGTTGAATGACGCACCCTACCTTCCGGGTCGTCCCAAGGGGTACTGGTGGAAGTGGAAGAAGGAGCCCTACCTCGTCGATGCCGTGCTGATGTATGCTCAGCGCGGTTCGGGCAAGCGCTCGAGCTTCTACTCCGACTACACCTTCGGCTGCTGGCGGGAGGGGGAGCTCATTCCCGTCGGCAAAGCCTATCACGGGTACACGGATCAGGAGCTGAAGAAGATCGACAAGTTCGTCCGTGACAACACGATAGACCGCTTCGGCCCCGTGCGCTCGGTGACAGCGAACAAGGAGAAGGGGTTGGTGCTGGAGGTGGCGTTCGAGGGCCTGCAGCGCTCGCCGCGCCACAAATCGGGGGTGGCCATGCGCTTTCCTCGCATCAACCGTCTGCGCTGGGACAAGCCCCCCGCCGAGGCGGACCAGCTTCAGGTGCTGGAGAACATGCTCGACGCACAAGGAGCCGCGCCGTGAGTGACCCGCAGGACGTTGTCCGAGGATTTGTGAAGGCCTGGAACAGCAAGCAGGCGGAAGAGATCCGAAGACTGATGGCAACGGACGCCCACTTCACCAATATCTACGGCAAGCTGATGAACAGCCCTGCTGAGATCGAGAGGGCCCATGCCGGTGCTTTTCAAAAAGGTTTAAAGGAGGCTGAGCTGACCATCACGGAGCTTCGGACTCATAGGCAGACTACAGAACTCGCCTACGTCGAGTGCGCCTACCGGATCGATGGGGCGGTGCTGCGTGAAGACGGAGAGAAGCAGAGTAGCCGAGGGCGTCTGTCGTTTCTGCTGGAGAAGCAGAATGAGCGTTGGCTGATTGCTGCTGCGCAGAATACGGAGCGCCCTATGGGGTAAGGGCCGGCCCCCTCCCCCCTTCGGGCACCTCCCCCACGAGTAGGGGAGGGAAGCAGTCCATACGCCCTTCTCTACTTCGCTCCCCCTCCCCGAGGGGGAGCTGCCGGTAGGCTGAGGGGGAGGGGCTTAGGAGCCCTCTCCCGATCAACCCAGATAGCCGTTCCTGTCGAGATACTCGACGATCATCTCGGCGGCCTTTTCGGCGGCAACCTCTGAGGTGTCGATGTCGATCTCCGGGCTCACCGGCGGCTCGTAGGGGCTGTCGATGCCGGTGAAGTTCTTGATCTCACCCTTGCGGGCTTTCTTGTAGAGACCCTTCACATCGCGCTGCTCGGCGACCTCCAACGGGGTCGAGACATAGACCTCGATGAACTCGCCGTCCTCCATCCGCTCACGGACGGCACGGCGTTCGTTGGCAAACGGAGAGATGAAGGAGACGAGGGTGATGACGCCCGCGTCGACCATCAGCTTGGCCGCTTCGCCCACGCGGCGGACGTTCTCCACGCGGTCGGCATCGGTGAAGCCCAGGTCCCGGTTGAGGCCGTGGCGGATATTGTCGCCGTCCATGACATAGGTCAGCTTGCCGAGGTCGTGCAGGCGCTTCTCGACCAGGTTCGCGACCGTCGATTTGCCCGAGCCCGAAAGGCCGGTGAACCAGAGCATGGCGCTCTTCTGGCCGGTCAGCTTGCGGCGCGCCTCCTTGTCGACCTCGAGCGCCTGCCAGTGCACGTTCTTCGAACGGCGAAGCGCGTAGTCGATCATCCCCACACCGACCGTCGTGTTGGTCAGCCGGTCGATCAGGATGAAGCTGCCCATCGCCTTGTTGTCCTGGTAGGGATCGAAGACCAGGCGCTGGGTGAGCGAGAGGTTGCACTCGCCGATCTCGTTGAGCTTCAGCGTCTTGCCCGAGAGGTGCTCCAGCGTGTTGACGTCGATGCGGTGCTTGAGGTCGGTGATCTGCGCCGGGATCATCCGGTTGTTGGACTTGAGGATGTACTGCCGCCCTGGCAGCATCTCCTCCTCGTCCATCCAGATAATCTTGGCCTGCAGCTGGCCCGCCTGCTCGGCGGGGCTGCCCGCAGCGGCGATCACGTCGCCGCGGCTGGCGTCGACCTCGTCCTCCAAGGTCAGGGTGACCGCGCGGTTCTTGTCGGCGAAGGCGAGGTCCCCCTCACGGGTGACGATGCGCGCGACCTTGGTGCGCTTGCCGGAGGGCAGGATCACCACCTCGTCGCCGGGACGCACCTCACCGGAGACCACCGTGCCGGCAAAGCCGCGGAAGTCGAGATTGGGGCGGTTGACCCACTGAACAGGCATGCGGAAGGGCTGGCCGTCCTTGCGCTCGGTCTTGACCGTTTCGAGATAGGGAAGAAGTGCCGAGCCGTCATACCATGGCGTCTTCTCGGACTTGGTGAGGATGTTGTCGCCCTTGAGCGCCGAGAGCGGCATGCAGACGATCGTCTCGAAGTCGAGCTGCCTGGCGAACTCCCGGTAGTCCTCCTCGATCGCGCGGAACTTGTCCTCGCGGAAATCGACGATGTCCATCTTGTTGATGGCTACGACGACGTTCCGGATACCGAGCAGCGAGCAGATGAAGCTGTGGCGCTTGGTCTGGGGCAGGACGCCGTGGCGGGCGTCGATCAGGATGATCGCGAGATCCGCCGTAGAGGCGCCGGTGGCCATGTTGCGCGTGTACTGCTCGTGGCCGGGGGTGTCAGCGACGATGAACTTGCGCTTGTCGGTGGAGAAGAAGCGGTAGGCGACATCGATGGTGATGCCCTGCTCGCGCTCCGCCGCGAGGCCATCGACGAGGAGGGCGAAGTCGATCTCGCCGCCTTGGGTGCCGAACTTCTTGCTGTCCGAACCCAGCGTCTCGAGCTGGTCGTCGAAGATAGACTTAGCGTCGTGCAGGAGCCTGCCGATCAGGGTCGACTTGCCGTCGTCCACCGACCCGCAGGTCAGGAAGCGCAGCATGTCCTTCTTCTCGTGCTGGGCGAGGTACTCGTGGATGTCGTCGCCTTCGTTGAAAACCGAGCCGTCCATTAGAAGTATCCCTCTTGTTTCTTCTTCTCCATCGAGGCGGACTGGTCGTGGTCGATGACCCGGCCCTGGCGCTCGGAGCTTCTGGAGAGAAGCATCTCTTCGATGATCTTGGGCAGGGTGTCGGCGGAGCTCTCCACGGCACCGGTGAGCGGGTAGCAGCCGAGCGTCCGGAAGCGGACCATCTTCTCCATCGGCTTCTCGCCGGGATGGAGCGGCATGCGGTCGTCATCGACCATGATCAGCGTACCGTCGCGCTCGACCACGGGGCGGACGCCTGCGAAGTAGAGCGGCACCATGTCAATGTTCTCGCGGGCGATGTACTGCCAGACGTCGAGCTCGGTCCAGTTCGAGATCGGGAAGACCCGCGTGCTCTCCCCCGGCGCGGTGCGCGTGTTGTAGATGTTCCAGAGCTCGGGGCGCTGGTTTTTGGGGTCCCAGCGGTGATCGGCCGTCCGGAAGCTGAAGATCCGCTCCTTGGCGCGGGACTTCTCCTCGTCGCGCCGCGCGCCCCCAAAAGCCGCGTCGAACTTGTAGTGGCTGAGGGCCTGCTTGAGGGCCTGGGTCTTCATGATGTCCGTGTGCACGGCCGAGCCGTGGGTAAAGGGGTTCACACCTTTGGCGATGCCCTCCTCGTTCTTCCAGACGCGGAGGTCGACGCCTAGGCGCTCGGGCAGCGCGTCGCGGAACTCGATCATCTGGCGGAACTTGTAGGTCGTATCGACATGCAGGAGGGGGAAGGGGGGCTTGGCCGGGTAGAAGGCCTTGAGCGCCAGATGCAGCATCACCGCGCTGTCCTTGCCGATCGAGTACAGCATGACCGGGTTCTCCACCTCGGCCACCACCTCGCGCATGATGTGGATGGCTTCGGCCTCCAGCCGGTCGAGATGGGTCATCGCCTCGGGGCTGAGAAGCTCCTTGGCACGAGGGGTCTCGGCGACTTCGAGGGCGTCCAGCCGCTCGGTCGCCTGGTCTAGGGTCTTCTGGGTCATTCCGCCCCCGTTCCTGATGCGCTCAAGCCCCTTGCCGTCGTTGAGGAGCTTGCGTGAGATGGTGGTGATCGACAGGCCGGAGCGCTCGCTGAGGCGCTCGGCTCGTTTGAGAAGTGTGTCCGCGGTCATCATACGGCCTCCGTCAGCAAGACCTATGCCGTGAGTCGTGGGAAAACCAGCCGGAAAACGCAGTTAATCGTGGGAAACCACTTAAGGGTTTGAAGGATAATAGATTATTCAGCTGTGGTCGGCGTTCTCGGAGAGGAATCTGCGGTATCAATGTTTAGTTTGCCATAGCTGCACGGCGTGAATGGAGCCTTCGTCCCACGCCGATGCAGGGGTATGGTCGGAGGGTGGTCCGGCGGTGAATACCGCCGTAGACTAGAGCTTAATGGGAGGGGTGCATGAGTGTTGAGTCACAGTGGAGAAGCATCAACTGGCTCGAAAAGCTGGTCGAGGCAGCTCTCCTTGCCATCGGCGTCGTGCTCGTTCTGGTTGGCGACGCCTACAACGAACAAAATCTGCGAAAGAAGACCGCGCATCGGCTTGTGTCGGACCTCGCTCCGATCTTCGAGAACGAGGCGGATGGCTTGGACGCGGCAGCAGACTATCTCGGTGCGGTCATCGAGTACGCGCAGGTTGCGCGGATGGCAGAGGACCGGGACAGCGAGCGCTTCATCACGAGTGCCGTTCTGGCCTCGGAATCGACCGGGATCGATCTGACTTGGGAGGTACTGAGTGACCTGATCGGCGCCGATGCCTTGACTGCCCTTGATAGTGACACACGGAAACAGGCGTTGAAAATTCTGTCGGCTGACGGTGACCACCTTCGTTTCGACGCTACCGCACCATACCGAAAGGCTTTACGTTCCGCGCTCTCACCAAAGGATGTTCAAGCAGTGAGACGGACCTGCAAGGACGAAAGGGCGTCTGGATGGCTGTATCTTGATCGAGGCTGTGTCGCGGACCTAAAACAGGAAGAGCAGCTGAGGCTATCGAAGCGCATCGCCGCCATCGAAGGGGTCGATGAACTGCTCAGTAATCATATTGATCAGCTAACGTTCACTAGAAGTGAGTTCTTGCGCCATGCTGACATGCGTTGGTGCATGGCAGCGCTTCTTAGGCGCGAGGATGAGAAGCTGCCGTCTGCATGTTCTGCTAACGCTGAGTGATCTTCAGCTCGATGCGTCGGTTGCCAGCTAGGCTGGCTGCGTCGCGCCCGCCGTAGAGGGGGTACTCGTCGCCGAAGCCTGCCGCCACCAAGCGGTTGCCCGGCACGCCCTGGTTCTCAAGGTAGCGCACGACCGAGAGCGCCCGCTCGGTGGAGAGCTCCCAGTTGCTGTCGAAGAGCACCCGGCAGTTGGGTCCTAGGGGGAGCTGGTCGGCATGGCCGTCGACGCGGATGATCCAGCCGCGCACGCCTTCCTGGTTGTCGAGGTTCTGGATCGAGCGCTCCAGTTTGATGAGCTCATTTGCCACCCGGCGCAGCTCCGAGCGGCCGCGCTCCGAAAGGCTCGCGGAGCAAGAGCCGAAGAGAAGGTCCGAGCCCAGGATGAAGCGGTCGCCCTCGACCTTGATGTTGGGGTTGTCGCGCAGGACCTCCCGCATGCTCTCGAAGAAGCGCGAGCGCACCTCGGCCAGCTCCTGGACTTTTCTGGCGAGGGCGGCGTTGAGGCGGGTCGAGAGGTTCTCGATCTGGGCCTGCTGCTCGAGGTCCTTGGCCTCGGCGGCTTCGAGCGCCTCCTGCAGGGAGGCGAGCTGCTTGCGCAAGGCGGCGAGCTGGGCGTTGAGGGTGGCGATCTCGGACTTCTGGTCCTCACTGAGGGCTTTTTCGGCCTCGAGCTCCTCGGCAGAGGCGGCCACGGCGCTCTCGGCTTCGGCGAGGCGCCCGGTGAGCGCGGCGATCTCGGCCTCTTTCTCCTCCAAAAGACCGGTGAGGGACGTCACCTGGCCGCGCAGCTCGGCGTTCTCCAGTTCCAACAGGCCAAGCTGGTCGGCGAGAGAGGCGATGCGCGACTGAAGCCGCGCCAGCTCGCTGTCCTTCTGGGTCAGCTCCTCGCCTAAGTAGAACTGCGCCACCACGAAGAGCGACAGCACCACCATGAGGACCAGGATGAGGGAGGAGAGACCGTCGACGAAGCCCGGCCAGATGGCCGCCTCGCCGCCTCGGGAACGCCGGCGGGGCACGGGCTAGCTCCTGCCCCCGCGCGTGCCCTCGAGCAGCGTGCGGCCGAGCTGGCGGATCTCCTGCTGCACGGCGCCCGCGCCCTCGTGCTGGGCCGAGGCCAGCTTGGTGATGGCCGCCTCGAGACGCTGCAGCGTGTGGTCGATCTCGGCGGCGGAGTAGTGCGCCGAGCCGCCCTCGGGGGCGGGCCCGCCATTGGCGTTGTCGTTGGTCTGCAGCGAGAGCCAGTCCTCTAGGCTGGTGTAGAGCTGGTTCTGCGCCTGGCCTGCGAAGAGGGCGAGGATGCCGAGCACCAGGCTGCCGCCGAGGCCGAAGAGGGACGAGCTGAACGCCGTGCTCATGCCGTCGAGCGGGCCTTTGAGGTTGGTGATGAGCTGGGCGACCGCGTCCGATGCCGAGCCCTCGCCGCCGCTGGCCGCGAGCGACGAGATGACGTCGGCCACACCGGAGACTGTGCCCAGAAGGCCCCAAAAGGTGCCGAGCAGCCCGAGAAAGACGAGGACATTGGTGATGTAGCGGCCGATATCGGCACGTTCGTCGATCCGCAGCGAGAGCGAGTCGAGGATCGAGGTCTTCTGCGAGGGGGTCAGGGGGCGCTGGGGCCACTGGCTTTCATGGAGGACGAAGGCGGCGGTGGAGATGATCTTCGGCGCCCGCGGGACCACGGTGTGGGCGCTGTCGACGGAGTTCCTCACCCGCTTGATCCAGCCGATGGCGGGATCGACCTCGGTGGCCTGGTTCAGGAAGTAGATGATGCCGAGGCCCAAGACGCCTAGGATCAAGCCGTTGAGATAGGGGTTGGCGAGGAAGGCCTCGGTCAGGAGGTTGTTCGGCTGCGGGCTCAGCGGCGAAAGGTAGAAGACGATCAGCCCGACAAAGCCGATCACCATCAGCATCTTCAGAACCGTGCCGAAGGACCCGCTGAAGCGGACATGTTGATCGAAAGAACGCGCCATAACCCTGCCGTGCCTGTGCCCAAGGGGCACTATGCCACAAGTTGCTGAATAGGGAAGGGGAGGAGCTTACGGTGCTCTGGCCCACCTCTCCCTCCGGGAGAGGTCGAAGCCTGCTGCGGCAGGCTTCGGGTGAGGGCGTTCGAGGAAATAGCTTTGTCCGCTGCTCGCCCTCACTCGACATCGAAGATGTCGATCTCTCCCGAAGGGAGAGATGAGAGATGAGCCGCGTCCCGCTTTTCCTAAGCCCCCCTGAAATCCCGCAGCCTGATCGCCCGGAGCAGGAACCCCAGCACGAGGTAGAGCACCGCCCCCGCCCCCGCCACGGCGAAGAGGAGGAGCCAGCTTTGACCGAAGAGCGCCGCCTCGGCCTCCGCCCTGTATCGGAGCGCTGCGAGGAGGGCAGCCACCAAGGCCGCCGTCGAGACGGCGATCCCCAGAAGCCTTCCGAAGAGATGGCGGAACTGGACCACGCCGCGCCGCCTCAAGGTGGTGGAGAGGAGCGCCACCTCGGTCCAGCTCGCCACCACGGTTCCCGCCGGTACGCTGAGAAAGGCGATCACCGGGAAGAAGGCGATGGAGATGACCGCGTTGAGGGTGATCGAGACGAGGGCGAACTTCATCGGCGTGGCTGTGTCCTCCCGCGCGAAGAAGGCGGCGGCGAAGACCTTCTGAAGAACGAAGGCGGGGACGCCGAAGCCGAAGATGAAGAGCGCCGCGCCCACCATCTCCACGTCGCGGTCGTTGAACGCCGAGCGGCCCGCGCCGAGGCTTCTGGTGGCGAGCCCTGCCAAGTCCTGGAACAGAGCCTCCGCCACGAACTCGCCGAGCACGACGAGCCCCGCGCCCGCGGGCAGGGCGAAGAAGAGGGCGGTGAGGAAGCCCTGCTCTAGCGTCCTGCGGGCCTTCAGCTCGTCGCCCGATTTGAGGGCTCGTCCTATGGCGGGCATCAGCACCACGCCGAGGGCGATGCCGATCATGCCTAGGGGGAGCTGGTAGAGCTGGTCAGCATAGGCGAGCCAGGAGACGGCGCCGTTCTGCTGGCTGGCGATATTGGTGCCGACAATGGCGTTCACCTGCAGCGCCGAGGCGGCGATGAAGCCGGGGGTGCCGAGCGCCAGCATGCGCTTGGCGGCGCGGCTGAAGCGGGGAAGGCGCAGGCGCAGGAGGAGCTGGGAGCGGGCGGCTCCCCAGACCAGGGCGAGGAGCTGGAGGACGCCGGAGATCAGGATGCCGACGGAGAGGTAGAGGCCGGTCACCTCCACCTCCATCCGCGCCGTGGCCAGCATGGCGGTGATCATGCAGATATTGAGGAGGAGCGGGGCGGCCGCTGCCACGGCGAAACGGCCGATGGCGTTCAGCATCCCGCCGTAGAGCCCCACCACCGACATGCAGGCAAGGTAGGGGAACATGATCCGCGCGTAGAGGACAGCGAGGTCGAAGCGCTCCGGGTCGTCCCTGAAGCCCGAGGTGAGGATCGAGATCGCCACCGGGGTGAAGATCATGATCAGCGCCGAGAGCGTGGTCAGGATCAAGACCAGCCAGGCGAGGATGTCCTCGGCGAAGGCCTTGGCTGCCTCGCGGTCGCCGTCCGCCTCGGCGCCCTGGAAGAGGGGCACGAAGGCGGCCTGGAACGAGCCCTCGGCGAGGAGGCGCCTGAACATGTTGGGCAGGCGGAAGGCGGCCATGAAGGCATCGGCCACCGGGTTGCCGGACGCGCCCAGGACGCCTGCGAGGATCAGCTGGCGGACAAAGCCGAACAGGCGGCTGAGCAGCGTCAGGCCGGACACCGTGGCGAGGGACTTCAGTAGTGACCGCAAGGGGGGCTCCGCCGGGCTAAGCGGATAGGGTTAAGGCCGCGAGGTTTCGCAAACAAGAACGAAGGGGGTGGGGGTTAGGTTTTCTGGTCACCTCTCCCGGAGGGAGAGATGGGTGCTAGGCTTTGACCTGGACCCGGCCCTTCCCATCTCCAGGGCATGAAGATCAACGAGCTAGGCCTTGGCGGGGGGTGCCATTGGTGCACTGAAGCGGTGTTCCAGTCCCTGCGCGGGGTCTCTGACGTGCGGCAGGGTTTTCTGTGGAGCGACCCACCGGACGATGCGCCGTCGGAAGGGGTGCTGCTGCAGGTCGACCGCGAGATCATCCCGCTGGCTGCCCTTCTGGAGATCCACCTGCGCACCCATGCGTCGGGTTCGGATCATTCCATGCGTGAGAAGTACCGTAGTGCCGTCTACGTGACGAATGAAGAGATGGCAGGAGAGGTCACGGCGGTCCTGGGAGGGGTCGCATCTTCGCTCGGTTTCGAGCCGGTGACCAAGGTTCTGCCCCTGCGAGGTTTCCAACTGAACGAGAAGCGGTTTCTCAACTACCGCAGGTCGCGGCCCGATGCGCCGTTCTGCCGGACCTATATCGATCCGAAGCTGGCTCTCCTGCGCCGTGAGTATACAGAATATATCGAGAGCTAGAGCCCTGCGCCCCAGAGGGTGCTGGCTTCGGTCCAGCCGCGATAGTCCTTGGTCTTGATGCGGCACCAGCCGCCCTCGCACTCCTCCAGCGCCGCCATGACGCCGGGCTCGATCCGTGCCCGAGGCAGCGCCGCCTGGGTGGGTCCTGCGAAGAGGATGGAGGGCTGCATGGCCACGGCGTGGCGGTTCTCGGCGAGCATGGAGCGGTTGATCCAGACGCGGCGGCCCATATGGTCCTCGACCCGGCGCCAGACATTGTCGGAGGTCTCGGCGATGACCTTCACAGGGAGGCCGCGCTTCTTGTAGATCACCACCACGTCGAGACCAGGACCGGCCCGTCCGTAGACCTCGTCTTTCTTCAGCGCGACGAAGCGGGGGACGGGGTAGCCTGAGTAGCCCGTGCGGCTCTCGTTTTCAGCGCGGGCCGGCATGAGGGCGGTGAGCGCGGTAATGACGCTCAGCATCAGGAACGATAGGGCAAGTCGGCGTGGCCAGAAGCGCATGGGTTTCCCCCGGATCGAAGAAGAGTGAGACGGTCCGGGGGAAGGTTAGGGAAAGTTTGGTGAACGGTTCGTTAAACCCGTTCGGCCAGCGAGCGGTCAGAGCTTGAAGCCGCCGCTTGCCTCGATCCTCTGGCCCGTGATCCAGCCTGCCTCGTCCGAGGCGAGAAAGGCCGTGATCGGACCGATATCCTCGGTGCGGCCTATCCGCCCCAGGGCCGTGTTCTCGGCTAGGATCCCCTTCATCTGCGGCATCTTCTCGAAGCGGTCGGCGTTGAAGTCGTTGTCGATGCCGCCGGGCGCCACGGCGTTCACCGTGATCCCTCTCTTGCCGAGGTCCTGGGCGAGGTAGCGGGTGAAGGTCTCCACCGCCGCCTTCATCCCGGCATAGACCACCATGGGAGCGAAGGTGACGCGGGTCAGCCCCGTGCCCATGGTGATGATCCGCCCGTCGTCGTTGATGAGCGGCTCCAGCGCCTGGGTGAGGAGGACGAGGCTCTTGTAGTTGGTGTCGTAGAGGCGGTCGAGCTCCGCTTCGGGGATCTGGCCGAAGGGGTGCTCGGAGGTAATGCCCGCATTGTTGACGAGGATGTCGAAGCGCTCGGCGCTCCATTCATTGAGCTGATGTTTGAACTGCTCCGTGAAGGAAGCGATGCTGGCGCTGCCTTCGAGGTCCACCTGGAGGGCGGCGGCGCGGACGCCGCGGGCCTCGAGGTCTCGCACCGTCTCCGCGGCAGCTTCTTCGTTGCGGACATAGGTGATGATGATGTCGGCGCCCTTATTGGCGAGGTGCTGGGCGGCGTTGCGGCCGAGGCTGCGGCTGCCGCCGGTGATGAGGGCGATCTTTCCGTTGAGGTTCGTCATGGTCTGGCTCCTTGAGGGTTGAGGCCGGTGACTAGGAGATGCGCCATGGCTGCGCCGGGCGGTATTCCCCGCCAGCGGATGGGGCTATACGCTTATGTATGGCTAACCGGGGCGCGGCGTGACGGACTGGCAGGACATCAGATGGCTCGAAGCGGTGCTGCGGCACGGCAGCTTCTCCGAAGCGGCGCGGGCCGAGGGGACGACCCAGGCAACCATCAGCCGCCGGATCAAGGCGCTAGAGGGAAAGCTTGGCGGTTCGCTTTTCGTCAGGGGTCTCGAAGGCGCGGCACCTACGGAGCTGGCGCGGTCGCTGGCTGGCCCCGCCGGGGACATGCGCGCTGCGGTGCAGCGGTTCGAGCGTCAGCTCACGGAGGGCCGGTCGGGGCGGCGCCGGATCGCGGTGACCTGCGGCGAGCTGATCGGCGGCTTCCTCTCCAAGCGGCTTTCCGTGCTGGGCGAGGGGCTGGAAGGGGTGGAGATCGAGCTACGCCCCACCAACAGGTTTGTGGACCTCACGAAGGGCGAAGCGGATCTGGCCCTGCGCAACAAGAGACCAGCATCCGGGCCTCTTAAGGCGAGAAGGCTGAGGGCCGAGGGCTACGGCCGGTTCTCCGTCTTCGGTGCCGGTGAGCACTATGGCGAACGCCGGTTCGAAACCTTCGACGAGCTGCGCGGCGAAGCCTGGATCAGCCTCGCCGCCACCATGGCGGGCCTGCCGAGCGCGACATGGGTGACCGAGCATATCGGCGGGGAGGCTGTCCGTTTTCGGATGAATTCGACGGCCCTGGTTCTGGAGGCGACCCATCACAATCGGGCACTGGCCCTCCTGCCCCGCTTCATCGGTCTCGATGCGGAGCATCTGGTGGAGGTCTACGGACCGGTCGAAGGTATGCTGTTCGAGATGTGGGTGGTGCGCCGCGACGAGGGGCGTGCGGACCCGGTGATGGAGCGGCTGATCGGCAATATCGAAAGCGTGCTGGGCAGGGTTTCTGGTCGTGCCTCTACCGCCTCCCTCTCCCGTTCACGGGAGAGGGACCGAGGGTGAGGGGGTTCTGAGCGCGAGTCTTGATGACTAGCCTTGCAGAACGGCTTCGCCGAGGCCCTCACCCAAAACCTGACTGCGCCAGGTTTTGACCTCTCCCGCGAGGCGGGAGAGGTAAGCAATAACGGGCCTTAGCCCCTCTCTTCTTTAGAACCGCACCAGCGCTTCGACGCCCCAGGTGGCGGGGTCGTTGACGAAGCCGGTGAAGTTGTTGAAGTCCACCGCGCCGTCGAAGACGCGCTCGTTGAAGATGTTCCGTCCGAAGGCGGACACTTCGAAGCCGCCCTCGCCGTGCACATAGCCGAGGCGTGCGCCGACCTCGGACTTGTCGCCGGAGCGGAACTCTTCGCTCTCATAGAGGAAGAAGTTGATCTCCGAACGGTAGGCCCAGTCGACGAAGCCGTAGACCATCCCCGTGCTGACCGGCACCTCGTAGCGCGCGGCGGCGTTGGCGATGTGCTCGGGCGCGTTGGGCAGCGGGTTGCCGTCGATCTGCGCGTTGCCCGTCAGCGGATTGATCGGATCGGTCGGCGTACACGGAGAGCCGCAGATGCCCACCTCGAGAAGCTCGTCGTCGATGCGGGTGTCGTTGAAGCTGTAGCCGAAGGTGATGGAGAGGTTCTCCACCGGCTCGATGGCGCCGTCGATCTCCACGCCCCAGCCTACGACGCCGTCGGCGTTGAGGAGCTGGTTGAAGTTGCCCGCGCCGCCAACGGCCGTGAGCTGCTGGTCGTTGGTGTTGAAGCCGAAGAGGGTGGCGCTGACGAAGCCGAGACCCTCGGGCAGGTCGTATTTGGTGCCGAGCTCGACGCTGTCGATGGTCTCGGTATCGGCCACGGTCACGAAGTCGCCGAAGACCACCCGGCCTTGGGCGTTGGGCGCGCGGAAGCCGCGGGCGTAGCGGCCGTAGACCGAGAGACCATCCGTAAGCTGATAGCGCATAGAGAAGTCGCCGGTGACCTGGGTGTCTTCGAGGTCAGCTTCGATCGGGCCGAGGGGCGGCGCACCGAAGGGGCCGACGATTCGGCTGGCTTCGAAGTCGCGCTCCTCGCGGCTGACCCTCAGGCCCGCATTGATGGTCACGCGGTCCGTGGCACGCCACTCCGCCGAGCCGAAGGCGGCGTAGGCGTCGGTCTCCTGGTCCTGGATAGCGAAGCCGTTGATGACGTTGCCCGCCAGCGTGTCGAAGCTGAAGCTCTCGATCTCGAGCTCCTCGCGGAAGAAGAACGTACCCAGAATGAGGTCGATGCTGTCCGTGGCCGGAAAGGCGTAGCGGGTCTCGGAGGTGAACTGGTAGTGGTCCGAGATGTTGTCCTGGCTCTCAGCGGGGAAAGGGATGGAGATGTTGTCCGGGTCGCCAGCAGGTCCTGGAATCGAGCCAGGTCCCGAGGGCGGCGCGAAATCGGCGCCGAAGCCGCCGTCCACGTCGCCGCGGGCATCCACGGTGACGCTCTCATAGGCGGTGATCGAGGTCAGCGTGCCGGGGCCGACATCCCACTCGCTGCGGAAGCTGCCGCCATACTGCTCGGTGCGCAGGAACTGGATGCCGTCCTGGGCCGCCTCGCGGCGGTCGAAACCGTCGGCGAAGCCGCCGCCCGGCGCGATGGCGTTGGCGCGGAAGGTCCGGCTACCGCCATCGAGCTCGTAGCCGTGGACGTTCAGGAGGAAGCGCATGTCGTCGCTGTGGTTGTAGAGGAGCTGAGCGCGGGCGGCGTAGCTGGTGAAGTTCTCGAAGCCGTCGATGGGGCCGTCCTCGAAGGTGTTGTCGACGAAGTCGTTGCGCCCTTGCGCGAGGAAGGAGAGCCTGCCCGCGAGCTTGTCGGTGAGCGGTCCGCTGACGGCGGCCTCGGCATCATAGGTGTCGAAGCTGCCGTAAGAGAGGCGGGCATAGCCTTCGGGCTCGAAGGTCGGCTTGGCGGTCTCGAACTTGACGATACCGGCGGGGGTGTTGCGGCCGAAGAGCGTGCCCTGCGGTCCGCGCAGCACCTCGATGCGGTCGAGGTCGAAGATCGGCTGGCCCTTCAGGATCGGGTTCTCCAGCACCACCTCGTCGCGCACCACGGAGACGGGCTGGTTGGCGTTGAGGTCGAAGTCTGAGTTGCCGAGGCCGCGAATGTAGAAGCGGGGGAAGACCCGGCCAAAGGAGCCCTCGGCGTAGAGGCTGGGGGTGCGGCTGGCGAGAAAGAGGATGTCCGCGCCGTTGGCGGTGATGTTGTCGAGCTCATCGTCGGAGATGACATCGACCGAGAGCGGCACCTCGGCGAGGGTCTGCTCGCGCTTCTGCGCGGTGACGGTGATGACGTCGTCCATCTCTGCCGGCTGCGCCGAGGCCTGAACGGGGAGAAGAAGCGCGGCTGCTGCAACGCCGGAAAGAAGGTAACCCATGGTCGAATCCCTGCGAAAGTGATGAGGCGCTGTTCGCGCGGTGTTGAAGCCTGGTTACAGACCGGACAGGAGTGAAGGCGCCGCTTTGGCATAAAGGGGGGCGATTGTGATAGTTCGGCGACAGCTCTTGGCTGCGATTCTTCTCTTGGTGTTGCAAAGTTGCGGCGGTGCACAAAAACCCGCCGCACCCCTCTCGGTTGAGGCCTCCTGGGACGAAGTGCTGGAGCGGGCGGAGGGTCAGACGGTCTATCTCAACGCCTGGGGCGGTGATCCGCGCATCAACGCCTATCTGCGTTGGGCGGGGGAGGAGCTGTCCGAGCGGCAGGGTGTGACGCTTCGCCACGTCAAGCTGAACGATACCGCGGAAGCCGTGAGCCGCATCCTCTCCGAAGAGGCGGCTGGGCGGACCGAAGGCGGCACGGTGGATCTTCTGTGGATCAACGGCGAGAACTTCGCGGCGCTGAAGGAGGCTGGGCTTCTCTACGGCCCCTTCGCGGAGCGGCTGCCTTCGGCGGAGGCGATCGACTTCGAAGGGGATGCGACCCTCCGCACCGACTTCGCGGTACCGACCGAGGGCTACGAGGCGCCGTGGGGACGCTCCTACCTGACTTTCGCGGCGGACCGCGCGGTGGCGGCGAAGCCCCCCGCCTCGCCCGACGAGCTTCTGTCGTGGGCGGAGGAGAATGAGGGGAGGTTCACCTATCCCGCTCCCCCGGACTTCACCGGGACGACATTTTTGAAACAGATCGTTCTCAGCGATGACGAGTTGAAGCCGCTGCTGAATGAGCAGCCTACGGAGGAGAGTTTCGGCGTCGTCTGGGAGAAGCTCTCCTCCTATCTCGACGAGCTTCACCCCCATCTCTGGCGGGGCGGCCGCGATTTTCCGTCCTCGGCACCTGCCCAGCGCCAGCTCCTGGCCGATGGCGAGGTTTTCGTCACCATGGCCTTCAACCCCACCGATGCGGCGAGCGCGGTGGCGAGGGGGCAGCTCCCCGAAACGGTCGAGGCCTACACCTTCGAAAGCGGCACTCTCGGCAACGCCCACTTCCTCGCCATACCGAGCAATGCGGCCCATAAGGCAGGGGCGCTGGCGGTCGTCAACTTTCTTCTCAGCGAGGAGGCGCAGGCGAGGAAGGCCGACCCCGAAGTTTGGGGTGACAGCCCGGTTCTCGCTCTGACGGGGGCGGAAGCGCCGCCTGTTCCAGCCATCATGCTCGCCGAACCCCACCCTCAGTGGACGGAGCGCTTGGAGGCAGCCTGGCAGGAGCGCTACCGCCGATGATGCCGAGGCGGCGGCGGGACGTTCAGGACTGGGCTGGGCTATTAGGTGCAGCTCTCACATCCGGCCTCGCGGCGGCCGTCCTGGCGAGCGCCCTGCTGCTGACGATAGGACAGGCCGTAGGCGGAGCTTCGAGATGGACGGGGGAGGGGCTGAGATCTCTTCTTGCCGCCCCCGGCATCGGCCGCAGCGCTCTTCTGTCCCTGACAACCGGCCTCGCCGCCACGGCCATCGCCTATGGCGGGGCCATGGCCCTAGCGGCGTTGGCGGCAGAACATAGCGCCAAGCGGGAGGGGGCCATGAAGCTCCTCCTCGCGGTGCCCCATACCGCCGTCGCCCTCGGGCTCGCCTTCCTCCTGGCGCCTTCAGGCCTTCTGGCGCGAGCTGTCAGTCCCTTTTTCGGCTGGGAAGCGCCGCCGCAGTTTCCGGTGCCTGGCGATCCTTTCGGAATCGCTCTCACCCTGGGCCTCGCCGCGAAGGAGCTGCCGTTCCTCTTCATCATGGTGCTGACGGCTATTAGAACTCTTCCGACAGAGCGCCTGGCTGCGCAGACGGCGGCGCTGGGCTACCGCCCCTTACGGGGCTGGCTCTCAGTGCAGATGCCGCTCATCCACAAGCAGACCGGCATCGCAGCCCTGATCGCCTTGGTCTACGCCGTGGGCGCCAGCGAGCAGGGCCTGATCCTCGGCCCTACCTTGGGAGCACCTCTACCCGTCAGGCTGATCGAGTGGTTCACCGACCCCGACCTCTCCGCCCGCAGCACCCTGGCGGCGGGATCGCTGCTCCTGGTGCTGATCGCGTTAGCGGCTGCTGCGATCTGGGAGGCAGCGTTGAGGGCGGGAGGCGCTATCATGAGAACGAGGCTGCAGACGGGGCGCCGTTCGGGGTTCGGTGAGCGGCTGATCCGGCCCGTCCGCTATGCCTGTCTGGGGCTTCTCGTCGCTGCCGTGCTCGGGCTTTTGGGTTTGTGCCTGTCCTCCTTCGCCGGTCCCTGGCGTTTTCCCGACCTTCTTCCGAGAAGCCTCACGCTGACCCTCTGGCGACAACAGGGCGAGCTTCTGACCGGTCCGTTCGCGACCAGCGGTCTTCTGGCGGTCCTCAGTGCACCGATCGCCACCCTGATCGGGCTCGGTGCCGGCGAGCTGGTGCGCGGACGGGCGCTGCTGAGCCGCATTCTGACCGCTGTGCTGCTGAGCCTGCTTCTCGTGCCCGAGCCGGTGTTGATGTTCGGGCTCGGCACCGTGCTGACGCTGTGGCGGGCCGATGGGGGGCTGATGGGAGCGCTGCTGCTGCACTTGGTCTATGCAGTGCCGTATGCGTTTCTTCTGCTGCGCGCAGCGGACGCGGCCATACCCGCCAACCTCGAGCGAGCCGCGCGCAGCCTCGGCGCGACGCGGCGGCGAGCCTTTCTGACCATCCGCCTACCTCTTCTAGCGCCCGCCATCGCCGCCAGCCTGTTCCTGACCGCGATCATCTCGGTGGGCCTCTACCTGCCCACCCTCGTGGGCGGAGCGGGGCGGGTGGCGAGCCTCACCACCGAAGGGGTGGCGCTTGCCGCGGGCGACCGGCGCATGGCAGGTGCGTTCGCGCTGATGCTGACAAGCCTTCCTATCCTGCTCCTGCTACTGAGCGAAGGCGTTCGGCGTGCTGCATCGAAAAGGGGCTCGGGCCATGCTTGAGATCAAGGAAGCATGGGCCAGCCTTCCGGGTAGGGAGCTCTACCGGGATGTCAGCTTCGAAGTAGAAGGCGGTGAGTGCCTGACCGTTCTCGGACGCAGCGGTTCGGGTAAGTCCACGCTCCTCAGCTTTCTTAGCGGGACGGCGGCGCCGGGGGTGGAAACCGGCGGTCAGGTCATCTTGAACGGTCAACCTATCGGCGACCTCCGGCCTGAAAAGCGACGGGTGGGTATCGTCTTCCAGGACGCCGCGCTGTTCCCGCACATGACGGCTCTTCGGAACCTCCTCTTCGCTATGCCCAGCGGCGGCAAGAAGCCCGAGAGGGCGGCGTGGGCGCTCCAAGCGCTGGGTAGCGTAGGGGCGGAACACTTGGCAGGGGTATATCCCGAACAGATGTCTGGCGGCGAGCGGGCTAGGGTCGCTTTGGTCCGAACCCTGATCGCCGAGCCCCGCGCCGTTCTTCTCGACGAACCCTTCTCCGCGCTCGATCGAGACCTGAGAGGGGAGGTGCGCGAGCTTACCCTCGGCCTGGTCCGTGAGCGTTCCCTCCCTTGCCTCTTGGTCACCCACGATGAAGAGGACGCGGAGGCGGCAGGCGGGAAGGTCTTGCGGCTTAGCTGACTACTCTGCGGCCTCCAGGCCGGCCTCTTCGAAGGAGAGCTCCCTGAACGGGACGTCGATCAGCACCTTGAAACCCTGGTCCGTCCTCGGCCCGTAGGTCAGGGTAAAATCGCCCCTATAGGTGGAGCTCAGCCGCTCCTCCACATTGTTGAGCCCTATCCCCTCCCGCCGGGATGCGAGAACGCGCCCTTCGGAGGGGTTGCCCGAGCCGTCATCCCTGACGCAGAGGTGGAGGCGGTCTCCGCGCCGTTCCGCGACGACTTCGATGGTCGTCGTCCTGAGGGAGAGGCTCACGCCGTGCTTGATCGCGTTCTCCACCAGGGGCTGGAGAAGCAGGGTCGGGACAACGGCCCGGCTGGCGTTCTCGTCGATCCGGAAGTGGGTGACGAGGCGGTCTCCGAACCGCGCCTTCTCGATCTCGAGATAGAGACAGACCATCTCCTCTTCCTCTTCCAGCGTGTGCTGAAGTCTTTCGTCCTGCTCCAAGGAGAGCCGTAAAAACTCGCCGATCCGGCTCAGCATCAGCACGGCGCTTTTCTGGTCCCCCCTGTGGACCCTGGCAGTGACCGAGTTGAGGGCGTTGAAGAGAAAATGCGGGTTGAGCTGGTACTGCAGCATGCGCATCTTCGTCTCACGGAACAACGCCTCGGCTTCGAGCCGTTTGACCTTCTCCTGCTGCGCCCGCTCGCGCTGTTCGATCGCCTGGCGGTAGAATTTTACCGCGTGGTAGCAGAAGAGCCAGGAGCCGAAGACCATCATCGAGGCGAAGAACCAGCCGCCCCAATCGCCCGGATTGACCACCTCGCCGGTGAGCCAGGTGAAGGTCTGGAGGCGCAGCGCGGTCCAGACCAGGGCCGCCATCGCCACGCCGAGGATATTGACGCCGACCCTCAAAGAGAGAGGTTTCCTCCAGGACCACCTCGATACCAGCCGCAGCACGTGGCTGACCATCAGCCCAAGGACGGACTGGAGGATGGTGTGGAATGCCGGTACCAGCTCGCCCGGATTGTACCACAGCGTCAGGCTGAGATAGCTGAGGAGCGCCAGCCCGGCCCATCCCACGACTTGAGAGATCCAGTACTGCCCCTCGCGGGAACGCAGGGCCGGGGAGTGGGGCAGGTTCGGAAACAGCGACATGGCAGCAGTCTAGAGGCAAGTGCGCCCTTTGCGAAGACAGGCAAGCTCTGGACAAGGATGAGCGGTCGGGTCCACAACGCCGCGTTAGCGATGCTGAAAACCGTGATCTGCGACGACGAGCCTCCGGCGCTTGAACTGATGCGCGATCTCCTGATCGCCACCGGTGAGATCGAGGTGGTGGCCGCCGTCCAGTCCATTGACGAAGCAGCAGCCGTCATCGACCGCGGCGGGGTGGATTTAACGGTCTTCGACGTGGAGATGCCGGGCCGGTCGGGGGTCGAGGCCTACCGCAGGCTGACCGCCGAGCCCAAGCCGCTGCTGATTTTCGCCACGGCCCATCCCGAATACGCGCTCGAGGCGTTCGATGTGGACGCCATCGACTTCCTCCTCAAACCCCTCGATCAGGAACGGGTGGGAAGGGCCGTGGAGAAGGCGCTGCGCCTCCACCGGGTGATCGGCGGACCCAGCAAGGCGCTGGCCGTCTACCCGCCGGAAAGCCAGGACCGCGCCGCCAACGTTCCCACCATCAGCGTCAGGGATGGCGGGCGGACCTATGTGTTGCGCTTCGAGGAGATCGGCTGGATCGAGGCCGCTGGCGACTACTGCCTGCTGCATACCAAGGACCGTGAGTACGCCGTCAGAAGGCCGATGAACCGGCTTCAGAACGAGCTCCCGGCAGACCTTTTCATCCGCGTGCACCGCTCGGCCATCGTCTCGGCAGCGTGGGTTCGGGAGATCCACCCGATGACCAAGGGAGAGGCCCGGATCGTGCTGGAGAGCGGGGCCGAGGTGAAGTCCAGCCGGACCTACCGTGACGGCGTCAAGACGCTGTCAGGCCGGATGAAATGAAGTCTCGGTGATCGGTCCTGTCCGTTTCACCGCTGGAAAAGTCCGCTTCACCGCGCTGGCCTTGCCGCGCCGGTCTTCTTTTCGAAGAGTGGGGCAAACAGAACAAGCCCATGAGGAACGCCCATGCTGAACGCCTTCGTCTCCTTTGCCGCCCTCGCCATCGGTTCCGCTCAGCCTGCGGAGGAAGCGGGCACCGATGTCGAGGCGCTGCTCGACCGGATGACGCTGGAGGAGAAGGTCGGTCAGCTCGTCCAGTTCAACGGCTTCTGGGACCCCACCGGGCCGGCACCTACGGGTGATATGGAAGAGCGGAAGTTCGCAGCCGTCGAGAAGGGCATCGTCGGCTCGATGCTCAACGTGGTGGGGGCGGAGGATGTGCGCACCATCCAGACCTACGCGATGGAGAACTCGCGGCTGAAGATCCCCATGGTCTTCGCCTATGACGTGATCCACGGTCACAAAACGATGTTCCCGATCCCTCTAGCTGAGGCGGCGAGCTGGAATATGGACCTCATCGGCCAGAGCGCCGCGGTCGCTGCCGAGGAAGCCGCGGCCCAAGGGCTCAACTGGACCTTCGCGCCCATGGTCGACATCAGCCGCGATCCGCGCTGGGGCCGGGTGATGGAGGGCGCGGGCGAGGACCCCTATCTTGGCTCGCGCATCGCGGTGGCGCGGGTGAGGGGTTTCCAGGGCGAGGACCTCTCCGCCGTCGACACGATCGCGGCCTGCCTCAAGCACTTCGCGGCCTACGGGTTTGCCGAGGCGGGCAAGGACTACAACGCCGCCGAGCTCGGCACGGTGACCCTCTTCAACACGGTGCTGCCGCCCTTCAAGGCCGGGATCGAGGAGGCGGGGGCGCTCACGGTGATGAACGCCTTCAACACCCTCAACGGCATTCCGGCGACGGCGGATGATTTCCTGCAGCGCGACATCCTCAAGGACCGGTGGGGGTTCGAGGGCTTCGTCGTCTCCGACTGGGGCTCAGGCCGCGAGATGATCGACCACGGTTTCGCAGCCGATCTCGAGGACGCAGCGAGGCTCTCGATCCTCGGCGGATCGGATATGGACATGGAGAGCTACGCCTATTTCGAGCATCTCGAAGGCTTGGTCGAGACAGGCATCGTGGATGAGGGGCTGGTGGACGATGCGGTGCGCCGGGTGCTGCAGGCGAAGGTGGATCTGGGGCTCTTCGACGACCCTTTCCGTTATATCGACGAGGCGCGGGAGGCCGAGGTGCTCAGCGACCCCGAGCACCGCGACGTCTCGCGGCGGGTCGCCGAGGAATCGGCCGTGCTTCTCAAGAACGAGGGCGGGCTGCTACCCCTCAAAGAGGGCGAGCGCATCGCCCTGATCGGACCGCTGGCCGACGATAAGGACAGCCCCCTGGGCAACTGGCGCGCGAAGGCTGAGAAGGACAGCGCCGTCTCGGTGGTGGAGGGGTTCGAAGCCGCTGGTATCGCCTTCGACCATGAGCCCGGCGTCGTGCTGGAGACCAGCGACACGAACTTCGCCACCGAGATCGAGGTCAACATGACCGACCGCTCCGGCATGGAGGAGGCGGTGCGCGCGGCGGCCGCCGCCGACAAGGTGGTGCTGGTCCTCGGCGAGGACGCCTATCACAGCGGCGAGGCGCGAAGCCGCGCGGAGCTCGGATTTCCGGGCCTGCAGCAGGAGCTTCTGGAGAAGGTGGTCGAAGCCAACCCCAACACGGTGCTGGTGGTGATGAGCGGGCGGCCCTTGGTGCTGACCTGGGCTGACGAGAACGTGCCCGCCATCCTCCAAGCCTGGCATCTGGGTCAGGAGAGCGGCACGGCGCTCGCCAACCTTCTCACCGGCAAGGTCTCGCCCAGCGGCAAGCTGCCCATGACCTTCCCCCGTTCGGTGGGACAGATCCCCATCTACTACAACGCCTTGAACACGGGCCGCCCCGGTCCGCGCACGGAGGTCTTCTGGTCCCACTACATGGATGAGAGCAACGCGCCGCTCTATCCGTTCGGACACGGACTGAGCTACTCCTCCTTCGAATACGACCGCCTGCGCGTGCGGGAGAAGGGCAACGGCTTCGAGGTCTCCGTCCGGCTTCGCAATACAGGCAACCACGAGGCCAAGGAGGTCGCGCAGCTCTATATCCGCGACCGGGTGGCCAGCGTCAGCAGGCCGGTCAAGGAGCTGAAAGGCTTCGAGAAGGTCTCCCTGCGGCCCGGTCAGTCGCGGACTATCCGGTTCGAGCTGACCGAAAAGGAGCTGGGCTTCTACGACCCGAGAGGCGAGTTCCTGGTCGAGCCGGGTGCGTTCGACGTGATGGTCGGCGGGTCCTCGGACACGGCGCTCTCCGCGAGCTTCACCCTCAGTGAGCGGTGATGCTGCAGGCGCGAAAGGGTGCGGCGAAACAGCGCCACTCTTTCGCACAGTCTGCGGCAGATGATCCGGTTTGGTCCGCTTCGGCGCAGGAGAAGTCCGTTCTACCGCAAGGCGCTTGAGATGAGCCGCTCGGTGTTGTCCTCTTAACGTATAAAAATGTGCGGGAGCAGAACCCGCTCGATCGGGAGGAATGTGGCGTGTCGCTTGCGGCAGCAGCCTTCGGGCTGTTCAGCATACTGTATGGCGTGGAAGAGGCTCGGGCAGCCTCTGACGATGCCCAGTGGGAAGTCGTCTGGCAGGACGATTTTGACGGCACGGAGCTGGACCGCAGCAAGTGGCAGCCTGAAATCTCCTGCTGGGGCGGCGGCAATAACGAGCGCCAGTGCTATACGGACCGTCAGCGCAACATCCGCGTCGAAGACGGCGCGCTCCATCTCATCGCCAAGCGCGAGCGCTTCACCGGTCCGACCTACCCGGACGAGCTCGCCTATCTCGGCGAGGGCGAGACGACCAGGCGCTACACGTCGGGCAAGGTCCGCACGAAGGGTCTGGCTTCATGGAAGTACGGCCGTTTCTCCGCACGCATGAAGCTTCCCGAAGGGCAGGGTACCTGGCCGGCCTTCTGGATGATGCCGGAGAGCAGCGTCTACGGTCAGTGGCCGCTTTCGGGCGAGATCGACATCATGGAGGCGGTCAATCTCGGCACGCCTTGCGAGGAGTGCGAGGCGGGTATCGAGACCCGGACCTCCGGCGCCCTTCACTTCGGCGATAGAGCGCCCGACAACACCTACCTCTTCCTCAAAGCAGACGAGATGGCTGAAGGAACGCCTGCTGACGACTGGCATGTCTACACGGTCGAGTGGGCGGAGGATCGCATTCAGTGGCTGGTCGATGGCGAGCTCTTCATGCGCATCGACGCCGATGAGTGGCATACCGCATCCGAAGAGGCTCGAGGGCGGAGCTTCGCGCCCTTCGACCAGCCCTTCTACCTGATGCTGAACTACGCGGTGGGGGGCAACCTCGCCGAGAAATCCAACGATGGCGGCTTCGATCGGAAGTCGTTCCCCTCCCGCCTGCTCATCGACTGGGTGCGCGTGGAGGAGTGCCGTGGAGACCGCGAAAGCGGCAAGGCCTGTCTCACCGATACCGAGTGGAACGGGAAACCCCAAGGGCCGTGGGAAACCCAGGCTCGCTAACGAGAACACACCGCCAGGGAGGGCAACGTGAAACAAGGAACGAACATCAGAGGTCTGAAGACTTCGCTGGCTCTATTCACGAGCCTTTCGGCGCTGGCGGTCACGGCGCCGGCCTTCGCCCAGGACGTGGAGGCAGAGGAAGGAAACTCCGCCGATACGGCGCTCGCCGACGACGTGATCATCGTCCGCGGCATCCGCAAGGCGCTGGCTGCTAGCTCGGACATCAAGCGCGACGGCCAGGGCGTGGTCGATGCCATCACCGCCGAGGACATCGGCGAGTTTCCGGACACCAACCTCGCCGAGTCGCTGCAGCGTATCTCCGGCGTCTCCATCGACCGGCGTAACGGCGAGGGCAGCACCGTCACCGTCCGCGGCTTCGGTCCCCAGTACAACCTCGTCCTCCTCAACGGTCGTCAGATGCCGACGGCCTTCCTCGAAGGCGGCGCGCCGTCCTCGCGGAGCTTCGACTTCGCCGACCTCGCTTCGGAAGGCATCGCCGGCGTCCGGGTCTACAAGACAGGCCGCGCGGCCCTGCCCACCGGCGGTATTGGCTCGACACTGAACATCCTCACCGCGCGTCCGCTCGATGCTCCCGGCATGAAGCTCTCACTCGGCGCCAAGGCGGTGATCGACGATTCGATCACCGAGCTCGACGGCGGTGATCCTGCCGTGACCCCTGAGTTCTCCGGCTTCTACTCGAACACCTTCCTCGAAGACAAAGTCGGTGTGGCGATCACCGGTGCCTACCAGAAGCGCGAGAGCGGCTTCGCCCAGTTCGGCACCACCAGCGGGTGGCGCGGTGCCTATCTCGGCTCCGACAACAACTGGGGCACGCTGCCCCGCGACGGACGCGCTGAGAACCGCCCCGGCGACAACGACGTCTACGCCGTTCCCCAGAACGCGAACTATAGCCTCGTCGGCATCGAGCGTGAGCGGATCAACGGCCAGGTCTCGCTTCAGTACCGCCCGATCGATACGCTGACGACCACCCTCGACTACTTCTACTCGCGCAACGAGATCGATACCCGGACCTCGGACCTCTCGGTCTGGTTCAACCACGGCAACACGACCAGCGCATGGGGCGACGGCCCGATCTCCGACATCCTCTTCTACAACGAGGACTTCGGCGATGCGGGCACCGACCTCTCCATGGGCACGGCGCGCACCGGCACGCTCAGCGAGAAGAACTCCGTGGGCTTCAACGCCGAGTGGGAGGCGACCGAGAACCTCAGCGTCGTCTTCGACATTCACAGCTCCAGCGCCGAGTCCGGCTCGAACAGCCCGTTCGGCACGTCCGGCGTGGTGTCCACGGCGGATTTCAGCCTGAGGCGTCAGGACCTCGACTTCCGCACCGAGATCCCCACCCTGGCCCTCGGTTTCCAGGACGGATCGAGCAACATCGCCGCCGCGCGCATGCTCGGCACCGGCTCGACCTTCCAGGACAGCTTCATCCGCACCGAGATCGACCAGGCGCAGATCGTCGCGACCTACGCCTTCGACGAGTCGATCGTCCGCAGCATCGACTTCGGTCTGACAGCGACGAAGAACGACTTCCAATCGACCTTCTCCAACAACCAGCGTGATAGCTGGGGCGGCGTCGGCTCGCCGGACGACTACCCCGACGATATCTGGGAGCGGACCAATCTGGCATCGAACTTCGATCAGTTTGGCGGCTATCAGGGCATTCCCGGCGAGTTCTTCGTGGTGGACTTCGAGCGCCTCATTTCCATCATGGACCAGTCCATCGGCACCTTCGGTCCGATCTGTGGCGGCGATGGCAACTGCATCAACGACGTTCCCGTGGCGACCGACCGGCGCACCGAGGAAGAGAGCTACTCGGCCTTCATCGAGATCGACACCGAGTTCATGATCGGCTCGATGCCCGCCAGCATCATCGCCGGTGTGCGCTACGAGCAGACGGATGTCACCTCGGAAGCGCTCGTTCCGATCCCCACGGGCACCCAGTGGGTCGCGGCCAACGAGTTCGGTCTCTTGGGCGTCAACGATCCCGAGAACCGCGACTTCACGCAGCTCGAAGGCGACTACGACTTCTGGCTCCCGGCCATCGACTTCCAGGTCAACCCGCATGACGATGTCGTTCTGCGTGCGTCCTACAGCAAGACAATGACCCGTCCGTCCTATGCGGACATTCAGGGTGGTCAGACCGTGGCGCAGCTCTTCCGCATTGACGGGGGCGACGGCAGCGCGGGCAACCCCGCTCTCGAGCCGTTTCTCTCGACCAACCTCGATTTCTCTGCGGAGTACTACTACAACGACGCGAGCTACATCTCGGTGGGCTACTTCTGGAAAGAGGTCGAGAACTTCAACGGTGTCGAGACGATCTTTGACACGCCGTTCGACATCTACACCCCCGTCGGCGGTGCGCGCTGGAACGCAGCGGTCGCTGCTTTGGGGTCGGATGAAGACCTGGTCGCCATCCGGCAGTGGATCTTCGACAATGCCGATCCGAACACTTTCGAGGTGACGGGTACGGATGTTGCCGGGAACACCACAGGCAACATCTTCGGTGTGGCCGGTGAGGATCCGCTGCTGCAGTTCCAGATCAACCGTCCGATCAATGACGAGGAAACCCGCTCGGTGGACGGCTGGGAGTTCGCCTGGCAGCATGTCTTCGGCGAGACCGGCTTCGGCTTTATCGCCAACTATACGATCGTGGACGGCGACGTGACCTTCGATCCGAACCAGCCCGGCGCGGCCAGCGCAGGGTCGGGTGAGCAGGTCTTCGCCCTCACCGGTCTGTCGGACAGCTACAACCTCGTCGGCTTCTACGACAAGGACGGTATCCAGGCCCGTCTCGCCTATAACTGGCGCGACGAGTTCCTGGCCTCGACCTTCGGGGTGAACGGCGAAGCCAACAACCCGCTCTTCGTCGAGGCCTACGGCCAGCTCGACTTCAGCGCGAGCTACGATGTCACGGACAAGCTGACCGCCTATGTCGAGGGCATCAACGTCCTCAACGAGACCCGGACGGTGGTCGGCAACAGTGCCGCCTATGTGAACTTCGCCACCCAGAACGGGCCGCGTTACAATGTCGGCGTTCGCTATACCTTCTAAGGCGGGTAAGTTCGACCGCACTGTTCCTCCCATGCGGTGCGGCGATCTTTCACCTTGAGAAGACATCATACCCGGCCACCGTGCCGGGTATGATCGTTTGTGCTAGGGCACCTTGGAGATGAACACGGAAAGCACGCTACCGAACACGGAGGAAGCCCAGGGCGCGATCAGACGCGTGGTCGTGGTGGGCGGGGGCACGGCCGGATGGCTGACGGCCTCGATCCTGGCCGCCGACCACTGCGCTTCGCAGGCGAACGGCCTGCAGGTCACCGTGGTGGAGAGCCCCCGCATCGGCATCCTCGGCGTAGGCGAGGGAACCTGGCCGAGCCTGCGCGACACGCTGCGGCGTATCGGCATCAGTGAGCGGACTTTCCTGAAGCGGTGCAACGCTTCCTTCAAGCAGGGCTCTCGTTTCGACAGCTGGGTGAGTGGGGAAGAGGGCGACAGCTACTACCATCCTTTCGAGGCGCCGCCGAACGAGGACGAGGTGGATGTGCTCAGCCTCTGGCGCACGGTGGGAACTGGTGTGGCGTTCCACGAGGTAGCCAGTCACCAGGCAGCGCTCTGCCAGGCGAACCGCGCGCCCAAGCAGGCCTCGACCCCCGAATACGCAGCCGTCGCCAATTACGGCTACCACCTCGACGCCCCGGCCTTCGCCGAGCTTCTGAAGCAGCACGCAACCTCCGTACTCGGCGTTCGCCACATACCGGCGGATATCGAGGATGTCGTGACCTCGCAGGGCGGTATGGTTCAAGCTGTACTGACCACGGACGGCCAGCGGATCGAGGGCGATTTCTTCGCTGATTGCAGCGGCAGCCGTGCGCTCCTGATCGGCAGAACCGAGGGGGCGGGGGTGACCGATGTATCGGACGTCCTCTTCAACGACCGGGCGCTGGCGGTTCATCTTCCGTTCCAGGAGGAAAGGGAGGCGGTGGCTTCCCAGACGACGGCCACGGCGCTCGGAGCGGGCTGGGTCTGGGACATCGCACTTCAGACCCGGCGAGGCATCGGCCACGTCTTCTCGTCCCAGCACTCCTCCGAAGAGGAGGCGCGGCACGCCCTATCGGACTATCTGCAGAGGGTCTCTCCCGGCACCTCCCTATCGGGCGAAGAGGCACGCCTGATCAAGTTCCGCTCCGCCTACAGAGAGAAGCCGTGGTCCGGCAACGTGGCGGCTATCGGCATGGCGGCGGGCTTCGTCGAGCCGCTGGAGGCATCCGCCATCGTCATGATCGAGCTGATGGCCTCGATGCTCAGCGACACGCTGCCGGAGAACAGAGCCGCGCTGCCGCTCGCTGCGGCACGTTTCAACGGCCGCTTCGCCTACCGATGGGAGCGGATCGTCGACTTCCTCAAGCTGCACTATGTGCTCAGCCGCAGAAGCGAGCCCTACTGGCAGGCGCATCGCGATCCATCGACATGGCCGGAGCGTCTGCACGAGCTTCTGGGGCAGTGGCGGTTCGAACCGCCGAGCCGGGAGGATTTTCAGCAGTCGCGGGAGATCTTCCCCGCCGCAAGCTACGCCTATGTGCTCTACGGCATGGGTTTCGAGACCGCGCCGCCTGTAAGACGCCGCCGCAAGGACGACCCGCAGGCCATTCGCGGCACGCTGACCAACATCGCCCGAACGACCGAGCAGTGCCTCGCAGGCTTGCCCAGCAACCGCGAACTGCTCGACGTACTGACCGCAGACTGAGGACACCGACCAGCATGGCCAACCGTGTACAGCTCAACAATATCGACCATGCCGCGCTGGAGGTTAACCGCGGGTGGGGCGCGGAGCTCGGCGACGCCGTCATGGCGTGCCCCGTTTTCCCAAGCGAGTTCAGACAGGTGCAGTCGAGCTACCCCATCGTTCTCAGCCGGATCGGGGAGGAGCCCTTCTACCGGCCCTTCGCGCTTTTCGGTCTTCAGCAGGGCGAGAACCTGTTTCTCGACGAGGAGGGTTGGGATGCGCTCTACGTTCCCCTCTACATGCGGATGCAGCCCTTCCTGATCGGCCTTCCCCAGGGGGGTACGGATCAGATGGAGGTTCACATCGACCTCGACCATCCGCGGGTGACCAGGGACGGGGGCGAGAGGGTGTTCCTCGAACAGGGCGGGCAGACACCTTTCCTCTCGGAGATCGCCGGCCTTCTCGGCGACGTTCACGAGGCGGAGCAGCAGGTGGCGCCTTTCTCAGACATGCTGGAAGAGATGGGTCTGATCGAGCCCTTCACCCTCGATGTCGAACTTCGAAGCGGCGAGACGGGGCGCCTGGCCGGTTACAGCACCATCGCTGAAGAGCGGCTGACCGCTCTGTCTGCTGAGGAGCTTGGTAGGCTGCAGGGTCGCGGCTATCTGCAGCCTCTCTTCATGATGGTCGCTTCTATGAACCAGCTCGGCAGTCTGGTGGCGCGTAAGGACAGGGCGGCATGACGAACACCGCCTCTCGTGCAGGTCCGTCCGGCCTACCTTCCGTCCGGGAGGTTAAGGGACCCTATGACGGGGCGGTGCCTGAAGAGATCACGGCACTGAACGAGCCCGTGATCCTGCGAGGCCTCGTCAGCCACTGGCCAGCAGTAGAGGCGGCACGGTCGTCGGATCAGGAGATCCGCTTCTATCTCAGGCGCTTCGAAGGGCAGGGGGCCTTTCCTGTGGCGGCAGGCCCGCCGGAGCTTGGCGGACGCATCTTCTATAGCGACCGGTTCGACGGTGAGAACGTCCAGCGTGGGCAGGCGCCGCTCGGGGAGATACTAGACCGTGTGCTGCACTTCGGCTCCCAGGACGAGCCGCCGCTCATCTATCTTGCCTCGGTGGAGGCTAACCGCGCGCTCCCCGGCTTCCTTGGTGAGAACGAGCTTTCGATCGCCGGTGCCGAGGACCCGCTCATCTCCGTCTGGATCGGTACACAGACGAGGATCGCGGCCCATAACGACCTGCCGCTCAACATCGCCTGTGTGGCAGCGGGCAAGCGCCGCTTCACGCTCTTCCCGCCCGACCAGACGCCCAACCTCTATGTTGGGCCGTTCGAGCTGACCCCGGCGGGCAGGCCGATCAGCCTCGTGGACCTGAAGAACCCTGACGATGAACGGTTTCCGCGCTTCGCCGATGCTTTGGAGCATGCTCAGCAGGCAGACCTCGAGCCGGGCGACGCGCTCTTCATCCCGTCCATGTGGTGGCACCATGTGGAGGCGTTCGGCGCTTTCAACATGCTGGTGAACTATTGGTGGCGGACGGTGCCGAGCTATCTCGGCACGCCCCAAGACGTCCTCAACCACGCCATGCTGACCCTACGCGATCTGCCGGAGAACGAGCGCATGATCTGGCGTGATCTCTTCGAGCACTACGTCTTCGGCGATGCGGAGGCGGCGCGTGCGCACATTCCCGAACATGCAAGGGGTATTCTCTCTCCTATCGACGAGAACCTGGCTCGCAGGACGAGAGCGTTCCTGCTCAACCGGCTGAACCGCTGAGACTTATGATGAGAACGGACAAACGCCAGCGCGTGGTGATCGCCGGAGGGGGGACGGCAGGCTGGATGACCGCCGCCGCTATCGGGCGTACCTTGAAGAACGTCGCCGATGTCACCCTGATCGAGAGCGAGGAGATCGGTACGGTCGGCGTCGGCGAGGCGACGATCCCGACGCTTCTCACCTACAACCGCCTCTTGGGTATCGACGAGGCCAGTTTCATGCGGGAGGTGGGCGGAACGTTCAAGCTCGGCATCGCGTTCGAGAACTGGCGCACGCCGGACCACCGCTACATCCACTCCTTCGGCATCACCGGCAAGGACCACTGGACGGCGGGCTTCCAGCATTTCTGGCGGCGCGGCGAGGCGCTCGGCATGGCGGAGGAGTTCGGCGACTACTGCCTGGAGTTGATCGCGGCGGAGGAGGGGCGTTTCGCCCACCTGCCGAAGCTCGGCCTCAACTACGCCTTCCATATCGACAGCTCGGCCTTCGCACGGTTCCTGCGCCGTATGGCGGAGGGGGACGGCGTCACCAGGAAAGAAGGCCGTATCGGGACGGTCGACCTTGGCGATGACGGCGATATCGCCTCGATCACCATGCAGGACGGGACCGTCATCGAGGGCGACCTCTTCATCGACTGCACGGGCTTCCGGGCGCTTCTCATGGAGGGCGCCCTGGGTGTCGGCTATGACGACTGGACCCACCTTTTGCCCTGCGACCGGGCTATCGCGGTACAGACGAAGTCCGTGCGCGACCCCGTTCCCTATACGAGAGCCGTCGCGCACGAGGCGGGCTGGCGCTGGCAGATCCCGCTGCAGCACCGCACCGGCAACGGCATCGTCTTCTCCAGCCGCTTCATGTCCGAGGATGAAGGGCAGGCAAAGCTCCTGAGCCTGCTGGATGAGGAAGGCCTGACCGAGCGCATGACCGAGCTGCGGGTCATCCGCTTCAGGACAGGTACGAGGCGCAGCCATTGGCACCGCAACTGCGTCGCCATCGGCCTCTCCAGCGGGTTCATCGAGCCGCTGGAGTCGACCTCGATCCACCTCATCCAGCGCTCCATCCACCGCCTGCTGCAGATGTTCCCTCATGATGGTGTGAGCCGGGCGGACGTGGACGAGTTCAACGAGCAGACCTTCTACGAGCTCGAGCACATCCGCGACTTCATCGTGCTGCACTACGTCCTGACCGAGCGGGAGGACACACCCTTTTGGCGGCACATGCGGCGGCTTGAGCTGCCGAAGACGCTGCAGCACCGCCTCGACCTCTTCCGCGAGACGGGTCGGGTCTTCCGCGCCAACGACCAGCTCTTCGCCGAGAACAGCTGGACGCAGGTGATGCTCGGCCAGGGGCTCACCCCCGAGACCTACCACCCCATCGCCGACGCCATGCCGGAGGAGGAGCTGCGCGGGTTCTTACGCCACATCAGGGACAACGTGACCAAGACGGTGGCGCAGCTTCCCACCCACCAGGACTACCTCCAGCGCTACTGCCCGCAAGCCAGGTAGCGCTGAAACATAGCCGCCGGTGTGCTCAGCGTTCCCTTAAGGTGCCTCAGCGGAACAGCGGCTCGTCGAAGCTCCTCAGCTTCCGCGAGTGCAACGACCCCTTGTCTGCCTCGGACCTGAGAAGCTCCAAGGTCCGTAGACCGATCTTGAGGTGCTGGCCGACCCGAGCCTGGTAGAAGGCGTTGGCCATGCCCGGCAGCTTGATCTCGCCATGGATGGGGCGGTCGGAGACGCAGAGGAGGGTGCCGTAGGGCACGCGGTAGCGGTAGCCTGCCGCGGCGACGGTGGCGCTCTCCATGTCGATGGCGATGGCGCGGGACTGGTTGAGAAGCACGGCCAGCTCTTCGAAGCGCAGCTCCCAGTTCCGATCGTCCGTGGTCACCACCGTGCCGGTGCGCAGATGCTGTTTGAGTTCGGCGCCGGAGAGGCCCGTCTCATCCGAGACCGCCTGGCTCAGCGCGAGCTGCACCTCGGCCAGGGTCGGCAGCGGGATCGAGGGCGGCAAGGCGTGGTCGAGGACCCTGTCCTCGCGCAGGTAAGCGTGTGCCAGGACATAGTCGCCTAGCCGCTGGGTACGCCTCAGCCCGCCGCAATGGCCGATCATCAGCCAAACATGGGGGCGTAGCACTGCAAGATGATCCGTGATCGTCTTGGCGTTGGAAGGGCCGACGCCGATATTGACGAGGGTCACGCCGCGCTGGCCCTTGCGCACCAGATGGTAGGCAGGCATCTGCGGCAGCTTGGGCGCGGGCGGGGCGGAGGGTTCGCCGTCGGCGCCAGTCACCCGGCCGCCCGGCTCCACCAGAAGCTCCGCACGCCCTGCAGATACTTCTTCCTTTGCCCAGATGACGAACTCGTCCACATAGCGCTGGTAGTTGGTCAGAAGGACGAAGGGCTGAAAATGCTCCGGGTCCGTCGCGGTATAGTGGCGGATGCGGTTGAGGGAGTAGTCCGTACGCTCCGCCGTGAACATGGAGAGGGGCAGTGGGCCTGAGCGGTCGAGGATCGCCTTGCCGTCAACGATGTCGTCATTGGTGGAGACGAGGTCGGGGGTGAAGAAGTGCCGCTGCAGCGCGTCGCGCTGCTCCTCGGTCAGGTTCGCGGTGGCCGCCTCCATGGCGAAGGGCAGGGGGATAGGACGGTTCGACAGGCCGACCGTAATCTCCGCCCCGTAAGTGTCGATCACCTTGCTCAGTTGCCGGATGAAATAGCTACGGAACAGTCGCGGGTGCGTGACGGCGGTGGCAAACGCGTGCTCGCTCGCCACCTGCCCCAGCGCCAGGGAGGAGGTCAGGGTCGACTTCTCGGCCGAGATGCGTGCGTGGATGCAGGGGTAGACGCCGTAGCCCTTGGCCTGCTCGATGGCGCGGCCAGCGACGAAGGCGTCGAACCGCTCGCGGATGATCTCGACCTGCTCCTCGTAAAGAGCGGTCAGACGGTCGGCTGCGGCTTCGGCGCCGTTCATGACCTCGGCGCGGTCGATCTCCAGCTCGTCGGGAAGTCCGTGGGGCATCAGGACCTCAGCGCCCTGGCCATCTTGGCCGTCTGCTTCTGCTGTTTGATGAAGGTACGCAGGAGAGGCATCTCCTCCACCGGTTTCTGGCCGTCCGCCATGCGGGCGATGTTCTCGTAGAAGAAGCTCATCACGGCAAAACCGTTCAGTGCCTTGATGAACTTGATCGGCGAGCGCGGGGAAAGGACGCCGGGGCCGATAGCGAGGCTCTTCTCATAGGCCTTCGCCGCCTCATTCTCACCGGCGAGAAGGTCGTTGGGCAAGTCAGGACGCACACAGAGAGGTCTGGCCAGGCCGATGACGTCGCAGGCGCCGCCCTCCAGCGCCTCGTCCATGGCACGGCGGCTTCTGAAGCCGCCCGTGACCATGAGCGGCACGTTGGACCGCTCACGGACCGCTTCGGCAAAGGATAGGAAGTAGGCCTCGCGCTCCTTGGTGCTCTCGGCTTTGCCCTCCTCATGGCGCTTCTCCATCCCGTCCATGTTCATCATGGCAGGCTGTTCGTAGCTGCCGCCGGAGATCTCCAGAAGGTCGATGCCTTCTTCTTCCAACCACTCGACAATGCGCAGACTGTCTTCCGTGGTCAGACCGCCGCGCTGGAAATCGGCCGAGTTGAGCTTGACGGAGAGAATGAAGTCCTCGGGCAGCTCGGCGCGGATGCGCTCGACGATGTGGAGGAGGGGCCGCGCCCGGTTCTCCAGCGCGCCGCCATAGCGGTCCGAGCGCTTGTTCGCCAGGGGGCTGAGGAAGCTCGACAGAAGGTAGCCGTGGGCGGCGTGGACCTGCACGCCCGAGAAGCCCGCCTCGGAGGCCACTTGGGCGGCGAGGACGAAGCGGCCCATCACCTCGTCGATCTGCGCCGTGGTCATGGAGCGGGGCTCGCCGAACTGATCGCCGGGCAGCTTCACCTTGATGCCGGAGGGGGCGAGGGGGCTCGGGTTGATCAGCTTGGGCGTTTGCCGGCCCGCATGGCTGATCTGCATCAGTGCGCGGGCGCCGTTCTCCTGGGCGGCGGAGGCGAAGGCGCGCAGCCACTTCATAGTCGGGTCGCCGAGCTTCTTGTCGATGACGATGTTGCCGGGGTGCTCCAGGTGCCGCCGGTCCACCTGGACATTACCGGTGATGATGAGGCCCGGCCCGCCCTCGGCCCAGCGCTTGTAGAGGCGCACATGCCCCTCATTGGGCAGATGGCTCGGCCCCGCGATCTGCTCGGTCATGGCCGCCTTGGCGAGACGGTTCTTGAGGGACACGCCGCAGGGCAGGCGGAAACGGTCGGCTATCGTGGTCACGCGGGGGCAATCTCCGGAACTGATCGGTCCTCCTAGGGGAGGCAGGCTACGATTTGGTAGCCCGCACCGCCTTTGGGGGGAAGCGGGGGGCTGCATTGCAACAGGAGAATGTGGCTTCCAGCCGTCATCCCGGAAGCCGAAGGCTATCCGGGATCCACGGACTGAGGGTGATAAACTGCGGAACGGTCGAGCCTATGACGATCACCGGTCCATGGGTCCCGGATAAGGACTGCGTCCTTTCCGGGATGACGAGGCTACCCCAGCCGTCCGCTTTGAAAGTCGCTGAACGCCGTTCGCAGCTCGTCTTGGGTGTTCATCACGAAGGGGCCGTGGCGGGCGATGGGCTCGCCGATGGGGGCGGCGGCAGCGAGGAGGAAGCTGGCTCCCTCAATTCCCGCTTGCAGGCGAAGGACATCGCCACGGGAGAGCACCCCGATGGCGGGGGCGGCTAGCTCGCCCTCTTTCCCCTGAAGCTGACCTTCATAGGCAGCGACGAAGGCGTTGTGCCCGTGGGGCAGGGGCTCTTCGAACGACGCCCCCGGTTCGAGCCGCACGTCCAGAAGAAGGATGCCGAGCTCCTCCTGCGCCGCCGAGACCGCCGGGCCTTCGCTGCCTCGGGAGGTCTGCCCGGAGAGCACCCGCACCGAGGCGCCCTCGCGGGCCTCCACCGGTACGCTCTCCGCTTGGTGATCGAACCAGCGCGGCTCGATCATCTTCTTCGCCGCCGGAAGGTTCACCCAGAGCTGGAAGCCGGACATGGCACCCTCCTTCTGCTCGGGCATCTCGGAGTGGATGAGACCGCGCCCCGTGGTCATCCACTGGATGCCGCCGGGGCCGACCACGCCCTCATGGCCGCGGCTGTCGCGGTGGCGCATGCGGCCCTCCTTCATCACCGTCACGGTCTCGAAGCCGCGGTGAGGGTGGTCGGGAAAGCCTGCGATATAGTCTGCCGCCTCCTCCGAGCCGAAATGGTCGAGCATCAGGAAAGGGTCGAGATCGGGCAGCCGGTTGGTGCCCAGCATCCGGGTCAGCTTGACCCCCGCCCCGTCGGAGGTGGGCAGGCCGGGGCTGATGAAGATGATGCGGCGTTCCTCGGTCATGGCAGGGCTCCTTCTCTGCCCCTCATCTGGCTTCGCATGGAGAGCTGTCCAAGGGTCGGCAACGCAAAGCTCTCGTGACGAGACCGCCCCTTCGCGCGAACTGCTATTTCTTCACTCCTGCGGCGCAGCACATGGCTCCCTTGCGTTGATTTTGCGCGCGAGCGCTGCCAAGCCCACACGTCAAAACCGCGGCGCAACGGCGCATGCGGGGTTCAACTGTTCAGGGGAGCATCCATGGGCTTTTCACTGTTTCTCGTCATCCTGGCGGGGCTGGCTGCCGTGGCCTACGGCATCTACACCACAAGGCAGGTGCTGGCCGCGCCCGCCGGTAACGAGCGCATGCAGGAGATCGCTGGCGCCATCCAGGAAGGCGCTTCGGCCTATCTGACCCGCCAGTACACCACCATCGCCATTGTCGGCGTCATCGCCACGGTGCTGCTCCTCATCTTCTTCCGCGGCGATTTCGTGCCCGCGGTGGGCTTCGTCCTCGGCGCGGTGCTCTCAGGCGCCGCTGGCTTCATCGGCATGCTCATCTCGGTGAGGGCCAATGTGCGCACCACGGAGGCCTCGCGTCACGGCCTCCAACAGGGCCTCGACATCGCCTTCAAGGCGGGCGCCGTGACCGGCATGCTGGTCGCTGGCCTCGCCCTTCTGGGCCTCGCGGTCTATTTCGCGCTCCTCACCGGCCCCTTGGGTTTCGAGGAGGAGAGCCGCCGGGTCGTCAACGGCCTGATCTCGCTCAGCTTGGGCGCCTCGCTCATCTCCGTCTTCGCCCGTCTCGGCGGCGGTATCTTCACCAAGGGCGCTGACGTGGGCGGCGACCTCGTTGGCAAGGTTGAAGCTGGCATCCCCGAGGACGACCCCAGGAACGCCGCCACCATCGCGGACAACGTAGGCGACAATGTCGGCGACTGCGCGGGCATGGCCGCCGACCTCTTCGAGACCTATGTCGTGACCATCGCCGCCACCATGGTGCTGGCCTCGATCATCTTCGTCGGTCTTCCGGCGGAGGAGGGCTCGCTCTCGGCGGTGCAGCGCTTCATGCTCTACCCGCTGGCCATTGGGGGCTCGTGCATCCTGACCTCGATCGCGGGCACCTACTTCGTCAAGCTCGGCAAGGGGTCCACCAATGTGATGGGCGCGCTCTACAAGGGCCTGATTGTCACCGGCGGTCTCTCGATCATCGCTCTTCTCATCGTCACGGCGCTGGTCGTGCCCTTCGGCGAGGAGTTCTTCATGCCCGGTGTGGGCGGTGAAGGGCTCAAGACCTTCACGGGCATGAGCCTCTTCTGGTGCGGCATCATCGGCCTCGCCGTCACCGGCGCCATCGTCTGGGTGACCGAGTACTACACCGGCACCGGGTTCAGGCCCGTCAAGTCCGTCGCCAAGGCATCGGAGTCCGGCCACGGCACCAATGTGATCCAGGGCCTCGCCGTCTCAATGGAGGCGACCGCCATCCCGGCGATCATCATCATCATCGGCATCATCACAGCGTTCAGCTTGGCCGGTCTCTACGGCATCGCCATCGCGGTGACGACCATGCTGGCGCTGGCAGGTATGATCGTGGCCCTCGACGCCTTCGGCCCCGTCACTGACAATGCGGGCGGCATCGCCGAGATGAGTGAGCTCGAAGGCTCGGTGCGTGACACCACCGACGCGCTGGATGCGGTCGGCAACACCACCAAGGCCGTCACTAAGGGTTACGCCATCGGCTCGGCGGGTCTCGGCGCGCTGGTGCTGTTCGCGGCCTATGCGGAGGACCTTCGCTACTTTGCGGCGAACCCGGAGACCTACCCCTTCTTCGAGGGGATCGTGCCGGACTACTCGCTGATCAACCCTTACGTCATCGTGGGTCTCTTCTTCGGCGGGCTTCTGCCCTTCCTTTTCGGCTCCCTCGCCATGCAGGCGGTGGGCCGGGCGGCTTCGGCCATCGTCGAGGAGGTGCGCCGCCAGTTCAAGGAGAAGCCGGGCATCATGGACCGGACGGAGAAGCCGGACTACGGTCGCGCCGTGAACCTTCTCACGGGTGCCGCCATCAAGGAGATGATTGTCCCCTCGCTCCTGCCGATCCTCGGCCCCATCGTGCTCTACTTCTGCGTCGGCGCGGTGGCAGGCACAGGCCAGGCGCTCGCAGCGGTCGGCGCCATGCTGATGGGCGTCATCATCACCGGTCTCTTCCTCGCCCTCTCCATGACCGCCGGCGGCGGCGCATGGGACAACGCAAAGAAGTATATCGAGGACGGCCACCACGGCGGCAAAGGCTCCGAAGCCCACAAGGCAGCCGTCACCGGCGACACGGTGGGTGACCCCTACAAGGACACGGCGGGCCCGGCGGTGAACCCGATGATCAAGATCACCAACATCGTGGCCCTCCTGCTCCTCGCCTATCTCGCCAGCCTCGGCGCTTAAGTTCGTGGCTTCCTGGGACGCCGTCCTGTTCGACTGCGACGGCGTCCTCGTGGATAGCGAGGTCGTCGGCCTCGAAGAAAGCGCCCGGTTCCTCAGGGACCGGGGCTTTTCCTTTTCAGCGGAGGAGATCATCCGCCGCTACACCGGCAAGCGCGACGACCGCTTCCGCGAAGAACTGGTCCAGGACTACGCCGATGTCCTGGGGCGTGCGCCCGATGAGGAAGAGAGCGAGGCGCTGTTCGAAGGCATGATCGCGGCTCGCCGGGCGGCCAAGCACACCATGCAGGCGGTACCCGGAGCCGCCCAGTCGGTAAGGGCCGCGATAGCCGCCGACTGCCGCGTTGCCGTGGCCTCCTCGTCGAAGCAGGCGTTCCTCGACAGCAAGGTGGAGCGCTTCGGGCTCAAGCCGCTCTTCGGCGAGCATGTCTACTCCGCGGACATTGTGTCGCAGGGCAAACCCGCCCCCGACATTTTCCTCTACGCCGCCGACAGGCTCGGGACGGATCCGGCGAGCTGTTTGGTCATCGAGGACAGCGTCTACGGGGTCGAGGCCGCACTCGCCGCGGGCATGCAGGCCTTCGGTTTCACGGGGGGCGGGCACTGTTTCGGCGGTCACGGCGATCGGCTGCTCGCCGTGGGCGCTGCGAAGGTTCTGCCGTCCCATGCTGCGCTGCAGCAAGAGCTGACCCCGTGACTAAAGAACAGTTAGAAGAAAGATGGTTGCAGGGGGGCGAATACTAGGCTAGCAATAGTTCCAGGCAGCGCGATCCCCCCACCCAATACGTCGCTGCCTGTTCGAAGGCGGAGTGCGATCGGCCTTTGGAATCCGCGGCGGCACCAATCCCCCATGGTGCCGCCGCATTTCGTTTCAGGGGGCTTTTCCTAGGTTTCCCGGCGGTAAGACTTTAGAATAGCTTAGCTGAGCGCGCGGAATGCTGCCTTGCGAGCGATGCGGATCAGGGTCTGTTTGCGCCTGGCTCCGGCCAAGGGATCCTTCAGGGCAGGGCGCACCACCGCACCGCCGAAGCCGTCGGCGATGATCAGTCCTTCCTCCTCCGGTAAGTACTCGACAGGAAAGTCCTCAGGAACCGCGAAGTAAAAGAGATCGCAGTAGTCTTTGTACTCTGGCCATTTGTTGTCGACTTCAAAGTCTGCTTTGCAAGACTTGACCTCGACCATGACGATCTCGCCCTTCCTGGAGACCCCGGCGATGTCCGCCCGGCGTCCGTTGGGAAGGGAGAGCTCCAGCATCGGCGCATAGCCGAGATCGAGCACCAGCCGAGTGGCGCCGCGGGTGACGGCGAGGGTGACCTCGGGCCTGCCGTCCGGCGGCAGACCCTCTTCGGGGAGGGGAGCGGCGGCGCTCAGCCTTGGAACTCCGGTATCTTCACCCGCATGCCCTCAAGGTCGCTCTTCACCCCGATCTGGCAGGAGAGGCGGGAGTTGTCCTGGCGCTCCGAGGCGAAGTCGAGCATCGACTCCTCCATGGGGGAGGGCTCGCCGGTCTTCGAGGTGAAGCCCTCATCGACATAGACGTGACAGGTGGCGCAGGCGCAGGCGCCGCCGCAATCGGCGTCGATGCCCGGCACCCCGGCCTTCACCGCGACCTCCATGAGGGTCAGCCCCTCCTTCGCGTCCACCTCGTGCTCGGCGCCGCTATGTTCGATGAAGGTGATCTTGACCACGGGCACTTCCCTTTCGTTATCGGGGGCATCTAGATGAGGCGGCGCCGACTTCCAACCCGGCGCGGGAAAACGGTTTGCGGCTGCATCCTTGGGTCGCGGCACGTTCGGAGGCGGGGCAGACATGGAAAGGCGGGTCGGGAGCGAGGACGCGATGGGAGCGCTCGGCCGCTCCCTCGCTCCTATCCTTCGCCGAGGGGACTGCCTTCTGCTTCGCGGCGACCTCGGTGCCGGAAAGACCACCCTGGCCCGCAGCATCATTCAAGCGCTGGCGGGCGCGAGGATCGACGTGGGCTCACCCACCTACGCCCTGGTCGAACTTTACGAAATGGACATTCCCGTTCACCACGTTGACCTTTACCGGCTCGAAGCTTTTGAGCAGGCTTTCGAGCTCGGGTTGGAAGACCTCATCGAGGCAGGGATCACCTTGGTCGAGTGGCCGGAGCGGGCGGAAGCGATCTTCCCCGGAGACGCGCTCGATCTGACGATCGAGGAAGAGAAGGAGGGCATACGGATGGTTCGCTTTGGCTGGAAGGACGGCGACTGGGCCGCCCGCCTCTCCCCTATGTTTGAGGAGCCGGCGTGATGGCGGAGGCAGCGTTGCAGACGGACAAGCGCAGCCGCGAGCGCGCCGACTTCCTCGGCTCGACACCCTTCGCGGCCGCCGTCCCCACACCCCTCACCGCAGACGCCTCGACCAGGCAGTACTACCGGCTCGAAGGCGGACCGTCGCCTGCGCTGCTCATGGACGCGGCGGACGCGGCGAAGGAGCCCCCCTGTCCTCCGGAGGCTGACGAGCGCCAGCGCTTGCGGCTCGGCTACGGCGCCTGCGTGAGGGGTTCGGCCAACTCCCTCGTCGCCTATCGCGAGACGGCGACCATTCTCGGCGAACGAGGCATTCAGGTGCCGAGCGTTCTGGCCTGCGATCTCGAGCGCGGCTTCGCCATCGTCTCCGAGCTCGAAGGCAGGCTTCTCACCGAGGCCGCTGCTGATCAGCAGGCGGAGGAGAAGCTCTACCTTGCAGCCGCCGATGTCCTGGACGTGCTACGCAGCAAACCGGCGGCGGATTTCACTGGTACCTGGCCGGTACAGGCCTATGACCGGCTCGCCTACGAGACCGAAGCGGGCCTTCTGGACCGGTGGTACCTTCCGAAAGAACTCGGACGGGTCCTTTGCGAGCAGGACACAGCGGAGCTTCTGGCCGCTTGGCGCGAGGTCCTCGGCCAGCTCTCTACTCCCCGCCACTTCGTTCACCGCGACTTCCATGCCGAGAACCTCCTGCTGACGGAAGAGGGGGTCGGAGTTCTCGACTTTCAGGACATGATGGTCGGCCAGGCTGCCTACGACTGGGTCTCGCTGATCGAGGACGCCAGACGCGATGTCGGCGAGCGGGCGGCGGAGCTTGTCTACGAGCGCGGCGTGTCGGGTGCGGAGGATGCGCGAGGCTTCGAGACGGACTACGCGGTACTGGGCGCGCAGCGCAACGCGAAGATCCTCGGCCTCTTCGCCCGTCTGATCCACGAGGTTGGCAAGAAACGCTACGCTGCGATGATGAGCCGGGTGCGACACCACTTCGCCCAGGACCTGGCGCGCGAGCCCCTTCGCCCCGTCCGCGAAGTCCTAGAGCGCGTGGCCCCGGAGCTTCTCCAGCCATGAGAATCGACACGGCCATGGTGCTGGCGGCGGGGCTTGGTACACGGATCAGATCGCTCGATCCCGAGACCCCGAAGCCTCTGATCAAGGTGGCTGGCAAGCCGCTGATCGACTACGCCTTCGAGACGTTGGCGGCGGGGGGCGTGAATCGCGCCGTGGTCAACGTTCATCACCGTGCGGACCAGCTCGAGGCGCATCTCGGCGCGGTCTCAGAGGTCGAAGTAGTCGTCTCCGACGAGCGCGAGCAGCTCCTCGAAACCGGCGGCGGCATTCTCAAGGCGCTACCGCACCTGGGAGAGGCCTTCTTCAGCACCAATACCGATGCCATCCTCCTCGGCGGCAACCCCGCCGATGCTCTAGCGAAGGCCTGGAACGAGAAGACTGACGTGCTCCTCCTTTTGGTGCCGAAGGACCGGACATCGGGTTACCCTGGCAAGGGCGACTTCTCGCTCGATGGATCGGGCAAAGTCGTCCCTATGCGGGAAGAACAGCCTCTAGTGTTCACAGGGCTTCAGATCCTCCGCCGCAGCCTCTTCGAAGGCTCCCCCATCGAGCCGGTCAGTACGCGGGCGTTCTGGTCAAAAGCCGAGGCATCTGGACGGATGAGGGGGATCGTCCACACCGGCGAGTGGATGCATGTGGGCGATCCCGAAGGCCACGCCGCAGCCGAGGAAAGGCTGGGCGAGCGGCAAGGTTGAGGGTTCGGTGATCTTCTCGAAGGCAGCACGCAGCGAGCCGACCGTCTACGGGATGGCCCCTGGTCGGCCCTTCTTCGCGGATCTGGTGGCAGCGCTCCTCTCCGACTTCCGGAGCCGGATCGAAGACCTGCCGCGGGTACGGATCTTCGTGCCCTCACGCCGGGCCGTCCGCTCGCTGAAGCAGGCTTTCGCCTCGGCGGCACCTCAGGGGGTGATGCTGCTACCTAAGATCACCGCTACGGCCGACCTCGACGAGGAGGACATGCCGCCCGCGCGCTTCGCTTCCGGCATCGTTCCGCCCGCCCCCTCCTCGACGGCCAAGCGGTTGAAGCTGGCGGCCATCTACCAGAAGGTTTGCGCGAAAGAGGAGAGGCCGATCAGTTGGGCAGGCGCCCTCCGGGCAGCGGCGGAGCTGTCGAAGACGTCGGACCTTCTGTCCGAGCACGGCGTCACCAAGGATGCCATCGCGAAGCTCGAGCAGTCGCCGGACATCGAAGAGGGGGCGGCTCACTGGAAACGGTTGGTCAAGACCCTCCGTGTGGTGACTGAAGACTATCCCCGTTGGCTTGGGGAGGAGGGCTATCTCGACGGGCGTGCTCGCCGGGCCACACTGCTTCGGGACCTCTGTGCCCGTCTGGCCGAGACGCAGACGGACGAGCTGGTCCTCGCCGCCGGGTTCTTGGGAACCACCCCGTCTTCCGTGGACTTCCTGTCCTGTATCTCAAGGTTGCCCAACGGCGCCGTCATCCTACCGGGGTTGGACTTCGGCTTGGCTTCGGAGGCGTGGGACGCCATCGAGGCGCCCCATCCCCAGCACGTCTTCAAATGCCTGCTCGACGAGGCTTTCGGCGGTATCTCCCGCGGGGACGTCGTGGACCTCACCCCCGACCAGGGAAGTGATGCGCGTCATCGCGGGCGTACCGCACTCCTCTCCCTGGCGCTCACCCCCGCCGAAGCCACGGCGAACTGGGCGGAGAGCTTCCAGCGGTTCAAGGAGGAGCACCTTTCCGAAGACGCCCTTCACGGACTGTCCTACGCCAAAGCGGCGACGACGGAGGAAGAGGCCGACTTCATCGCGCTGGCCCTGCGCGAGGTGCTGGAGGAGGAGGGAAAGAGCGCCTACCTCGTCACCGCAGACCGCCTTCTGGCGCGGCGGGTCGCGTCCCGGCTCGGCGGATGGGGCATCGAGATCGACGATAGCGGCGGTACCCCGCTTCGGGGTTCCTACCGCGCCACCTTTCTTCGCCTCGTCGCCAAGGTCATGGTCCGTCCCTCCGACGCCGTCTCGCTGGCGGGGCTCGTAGGGCACCAGCTCTTCGGTGCGGGACTGTCGTCCGAGGAGCGGCGTCCCATGGTGCAAGCTTTCGACCTCTTCCTCAGGGGCCGCGAGCCGCGCGAAGGGTGGGACGGGCTCGAGCGTTCGCTGGGTGACGATTGGCGTCCCTTCTCCGGGCGTTCGGACCGTCACGCCGAGCGAACGGACCGAGTACGGATATTGCTGGGTCGGCTCCGCAACATCATGGAGATCCCCGGCCCGGCGCCGTCTTCCGTCGCCGATCTTCTGAGGCTTCACCTAGCTGCCGCCACAGAGCTTGCTGCAACTTCGGAAGAAGAAGGCGAGGAGAGGCTTTTCCGCTTCGAGGACGGGGAGGCGCTGGAGGCCCATCTCGCGGACCTCCTCGAAGGCGGCGTCGATCTTGGGAGAACGACGCTTCAGGACTACCCGGAAGTGTTCGACGCGCTTCTCGACGGGGTCAGCATCCGCCCCCCCGGCGGCCAGCACCCGCGTCTCGCCATCTACGGCCTCCTCGAAGCGCGTCTTCAGACGGCTGATCTGGTCGTGGTCGGAGGTCTTCAGGAGGGCGTCTGGCCGGTAGAGGCGCCGGTGGACCCCTTCCTCTCGCGCGGCATGAGGAAGCATCTGGGTCTGCCCGAACCCGAGCTCGATATAGGCCGGGTGGCCCACGATTTTCTGGACTTTGCCGCACAGCCCGAGGTTCTGCTGACCCGGTCGGCGAGGCAGGGGCGGTCCCCTGCCAGGGCCTCGCGGCTGATGGTCCGTCTGGAGAGCTTCCTTGGACAGATCGACAAGGAGGGGCGGCACGACGCAGCTCCCCGTCTCTCCGCGCTGGCACGTCATCGCTACGGCTCTCACGGAGAGGCCCAACCGGTGCCCCGGCCCGCCCCCCGAGCGGAAGCGGACCTTCTCCCCAAACGCCTCTCGGTCAGCGCGATCAGCACCTGGCTGCGCGACCCGTATGAGATCTTCGTCAGCCGTATCCTGGCTCTGCGTCCGCTGCCAAGCTACGCCGAGCCGTTCTCCCATGCGGAGCGCGGCTCCATGCTCCACGCCCTCCTGGAGGACTTCGTCGCCGCTGAAGGCGGTACACCCACGCACGACATCATCGAGAAGCTCCGTGAACTGCTCCCCGATATCATGCAGCGCTACGACATGCCTGCGGTGCAGCAGCAGCTCAACGCGAAGTTTCTCGACCAGGCGCTGACCAACTTCGAGGCCTTCGAAACCGAAGCGAGAGAGCGCTCGTCCCCGGCGGCCATCGAGGAGCAGGGGGTCTGGACCTTCGAACACGGCGGCGGTAGCATCGAGATCACCGCGCGCGCCGACCGCATCGACCGGTTCGAGGACGGATCACTGCACGTGATCGACTACAAGAAAGGCGGCTCCGCCAGCCTGAAGGAGCAGAAGCAGTACTCGCCGCAGCTCTACCTCACCGCACTGATGCTGCAGGACGGGGCGTTCGAAGGCCTAGGCCGGACCCCGGTCCGCCAGGTCTCCTTTGTCAAGCTTACAGGCAGCAACGCGGACGGCCTTGTATCCGGCAAGGGGCGTGACGATAGTTGGCAGGAGGGGGACAAGTTGCGCGAAGAGCTTTATCAGTTTGAAGAGAAGTTCCGTGACTGGCTAGGGACGGTCTATACGGGAACGACCTCCTTCCCATCCCAGCTTCATCCCTACAGGGACGACACGGATACACCGTTCGACTGGCTGGCGAGGCGCGGCGAGTGGATCAAGGACCAGGGCGATGAGTGAGCTCGAAGCCACCATCCGTATCCAGCGCGAGGTCGGCAACCCGGCTACCTCGGCCTGGGTCTCGGCCAATGCCGGTACGGGCAAGACCTACGTGCTCGTGCGGCGTGTGATCAGACAGCTTCTGGCGGGCTCGCCGCCGGCCAGCATCGTCTGCATCACCTACACCAAGGCCGCCGCTGCCGAGATGGCCGAGCGGCTGCTTGGTATGCTGAGCGAGTGGGCGCTCAAGGACGATGGCGAGCTTGCCAAAGCGATCGAAGAGGTGACGGGTGAGACGCCGCCTACTTCCGAACTCGCTGGCGCGCGACGTCTCTTCGCCAAGGCGCTGGAGAGCCCCGGCGGTCTGAAGATCCAGACCATCCACAGCCTCTGCGCCTCGATTCTTGGCCGGTTTCCGGCAGAGGCGGGGCTGGCGGTGGGTTTCGTGCCGCTCGAAGAGGACGAGGCCCAGGCGCTGCTGACCGAAGTGGTCCGCGACTTCGCTCTGGACGCCGCCGATGGGAACCATCCGCTCCATGACAGCTTCCGCTCGGCAACCAAGAGGTTTCAGGGCGAGGCGGAGGAGCCTGGAAACTTTAGCGGGCTGACCTTGGAGCGCGCCCTTCTTTCCTACGCTGCAAAGACCAGGGGGCTCCGCTCGCTGAGCATCGGCAGCACCGATCTCGGTACGGTGCTTCGCCAGGCGACGGGGTGTAAGGACGACTGCGAGATGGCGATCGCTGAGGAGTGCCTGACCCGACTGAAGAGCGACAGCCTGACGCGGGAGATCCTTCAGGTGTTCCCCGAGCTCAACGCCACGGCAGGCAAACTGGCTCAAGCGCTGGCTGATATAGTGGAAAGCGATCCTCACCCGGATCATCTTCGTTTCTCCGCCCTGCATACCAAAACCGGAACGAGGCAGAAGCAGGGTCTCACCAAGGCAAGCACGAAGATCGCCAACTGGGAAAGCCGCTGGGATGCCTACTGCGCCCATATCGAAGATGGGCAGGATCGCCTCAAGGCCCTCGACTGCTACCGCGAGAACGAGCACATGGACCGTCTGGCGATTGGCGTACTGACGGCCTACCAGGTTAAGAAAGCCGAGCGTAACGCCCTAGACTACGATGATCTCGTCGAGCGCACGTTGGAGCTTCTTACCGACACGCAGTTCCCTTGGATCCAGTACAAGCTCGATGCCGGTATCGAGCATGTCCTCCTCGACGAGGCCCAGGACACCTCGCCCGTGCAGTGGGAGCTTTTCCGAAGGCTGGTGGAGGAGATCGTCTCCGCCGAGCCAGAGAGCACCGGGCGGGAGCGTGCACGGACCTTGTTCGTGGTGGGTGATCCCAAGCAGTCCATCTACGCCTTCAACGGGGCGGAGGCGGCGCTCTTCAACGAGAACCGCGAGGCCTACCGGGCCGTCATGGCCGACCACTTGGCCGCGCGTGAGCTCTACCTCTCTTTCCGCACCTCCCAGCCGGTCCTCAGCACGGTGGATGCGGTGTTCCGCAACGAGCGGTTCAGGGCAGTGGCTGGCGGGTATGCGGATCATGTCTCATCCAAGCCTGCGTTTCCCGGCTCGGTCGAGCTGTGGGACCACTTCCCCAAGATCGACAAGGAGAAGCCGCCCGTCTGGAACAGAGGCGTCGACGCGCCGTCCGCGACCAGCGAGGACCGGCGCGTCGCCGAGGCCATCGCCGCGGACATCAAGGCCAAGCTGGACGGCCCTCCGCCGCTGGCCTGCCGCGAGGGCGCCCGGCTTCAGCCCTCGGACGTCATGGTCCTGTTTCAACGCCGTGGCCCGCGCTTCCGCGAGACGATCCGTACGCTGGCCGAGGCAGGGGTGCCTTGTGCCGGTACGGACCGGATCGCCATCAACGAGGACGTCGCGGTCAAGGACCTCATCTGCCTGCTTCGTTTCGCGGCGAACAGGGACGACTGCTTCAGCCTCGCCGTGCTTCTCAAATCACCCATGTGGGGGTGGACGGATGAGGACCTTTTAGCCCTTCACCGTGAGCGCGGCGCCTCGCGCCTCTGGAAGGCGGTGCGCGAGCAGCAGGGAAGGGGAGGAAGGCTCGGCAGCCTGGCGGACATTGCCGCCCCCGAGCTTCAGTCTCTCCTCGACGCAGGCAGCCGCACGGGTCCTTACGGCCTTCTTTCCGCGGCGCTCGACGGCGCGCCGGACGGCCTTACCGGCAGGACCAGGTTCAGACGGCGTCTTGGCGACGGCTACCGAGAGGCGGCCGACGCCTTTCTCGAAGAGGCGCTCGCCTTCGAGGAGCAGGAGCCGCGCAGCATCCACGGCTTCCTGCGGCATGCGGAGAAGCTGCAGCGCGAGATCAAGCGCGAAGTGGCCGGTGACGAGACGGGCGGCGTCCGGGTCATGACCGTTCACGGAGCGAAGGGTCTGGAGGCGCCTCTCGTCTATATCGGTGATGCGGACTATCTCAAACGAAGCTCGGACGTTTTTAAGACCAACCCCTGGGTGACGATGACGGGAGAGGGCGGAGCCGTTCTGCCAGTGCTGGTGCCCTCCTCTGCCGGAGACCGTCCTTCGGCCATTAGCGATCTTTGTGCGGAAAGCGACGAGCGCCGTATCGAAGAGTATCACCGCCTTCTCTACGTGGCGATGACCCGCTCCGCAGAGCACCTGGTCGTGTGCGGAGGAAAGGAGCCGAAGGGGAGCGGCCCCTCGTCTTGGCACGCCATGGTGGGCGACGCGCTAGGCGAGATGGCTAAGGACCACCCGGTGCAGACCATTCCCTTGGATGACGGCCGTACGAAGAAGCGCTACTGCGTTGAGGCTGAAGTCGCGGCTATCGAGGACTCGAAGGCCGAGGCCCGTTACGCTGCGCCGCCACCCTGGTTGGAAAGGCGCGCCGAGAAGGAAGCGGCGCCGACCGTCGTCTATCCCTCTCTCTTAGGCGACAGGGAAGAGGATGTGAGGGGACGGATCGCTCGGACGCCCGCCTCCGGCGATCCGCGTCTGCGCGGCATCCTGATCCACCGCCTCCTGGAGGTCCTTCCTTCCCACGATACGGAGGACTGGGTGGAGGTCGCCGCAGAGATCCTGCGCCGCGAGGGCAGGGGGCTGGACGATGAGGAACAGAAAGAGGTTCTCGCGGCCACCCTGACCGTCCTGAAGCGGACGGAACTGACGCAGCTCTTCGGGCCGGGTGCCCAGGGCGAGGTGTCGATCCAGGGCGAGATCGGAGGGCAGACGATCAGCGGCGAGATCGACCGGCTTTTGGTAACCGATCAAAAGGTCATCCTCGCCGAGTTCAAGACCACGCGCTGGGTGCCGGAGAGCAGCGCCGACATCCCCCGTGCTCACCGCCAGCAGACCGAGCTCTACGCTCAGCTTCTGCGGCGGCTCTTTCCAAGCCGTGCGGTCCAGCCGCTCTTGGTCTACACCGCAGGCCCAACGGTTTTCGAACTTCATGAGGAGCGCTGACTCTTCCTCCAGAATCGCTCATGCCTTGCGGCGCTCCAGCGGCGTCTTATGTTCGCCGACGAAAGGAATTCGCCATGAGTACGAAAACCGTCACCGACCAAAGCTTCCAGGACGACGTCCTGAGCGCCGAAGGCCCCGTCCTTGTTGACTTCTGGGCGACCTGGTGCGGCCCGTGTAAGCAGATCGCCCCCGCCCTCGAAGAGATCGCGGGCGAGCATGCGGGCAAGCTGACCGTGGCTAAGGTCGATATCGACAACAACCCCAACACCCCCGGCCAGTACGGCGTGCGGGGCGTGCCGACCCTGATGCTGTTCAAGGACGGCGAGATCATCGGCACCAAGGTGGGCGCGGCGCCAAAGTCGCAGCTCGATGCCTGGGTCAAGGAGACCGCAGGCCTCTAACCAGAGCTCACGCCTGAGTTCTGAAGAGCGCGGTCTTCCTAAGCGGAGGCCGCGCTTTTCTTTTCGGTAGTCTCGTCCTTTTCGCCGTCAGGAAGGACGAAGTCGGCCGGTGGCGGGGTGAGTACCGTCACTTCGGCTTCGCCGCTGCCCTCTTCGGTCCCTTCGGTAGTCTCGGGCGAGGCCTCGGTTTCGATGAGGTCGGCATCCTCCGGAGCCGGGAGGGCCGTCTCTTCGTCCTCCGCCATCTCCTCCAGGGTCGGCGCGGGCGGCGCGAGCAGCGCTTTCACCTCATCGGCGGGCAGCTCGGGGGTCTCCACCTCTAGCGGCGGCGGAGCGAGGCGGGCGTGCTCGGAGAACTCGCGGATGAGCCGCCGCCAGCCCTCGCTGGTGTAGTGGAAGGAGCCGTCGAGGCCTGTGATCGCCTCGGCGGGCGCCCTTGCGGCGCGGTCGAACCAGGGCTTCGCGGCAGCGTCGCCGTAGCGCTTCTCGGCGATCTCGGCCATCAGGGTCAGGACCCGGCGGTTCGGACGCCCGGCAAGGAGCGGCGCCAGGGTATCCTGGGCGGCTGCAGCATCGCCCCCATCGAGCTGCACCCGGGCCAGGAGCAGTACGCTTTCGGGGTGGTCGGGGTTGCGCTCGGCGAGCTTGGCCAGGCGGCCTTGGAGCCGCTCGGTCCGCTCGTGCGAGAAGATGCGGCGCAGCACGGCGGCGAGGCCCGGATGCGGCTCTGTCTCCCAGGCATTGTCGAGGATCTTCGCGGCCTTGGCCCGGTGCCCGGCGGCGAGCTCGTTCTCGGCGGCGAGGGCTGCGGCGGGGGTGAGGGCGGGGGCCTTCTTGAGCGCCGCCTCCGCATCCTTGCGGGCGGTGTCGGCGTCGCCTGCGTCGTTGGCGGCGTAGGCCTGCGCCGTCAGAAGCGCCGCTTCCATGCGCCGGTATTCGAGACCTTCGGCGATCGAGTTCTGCTTGGCGAGGCGCAGCGCTTCGAGGGCATCGCCCCAAGCGCCGCGTTCGAGGTTCAGCTTGAGAACGCTCTCGAAGGCCCAGGCGGTGCCGGGTCGTAGCTCGAAGGCCCGCTCGGCATGGGCCAGGGCCTCCTCGCGGTCGCCGCGCTCGATCGCCTGCATATAGAGGCCGCGTAGGCCGAGAAACTCCGTCTCGGGCGCCTCCAGCATGGCGGTGTAGCTAAGCTGCGCGGTCTCGTTGTCGCCTGCGAGCTGCGCGGCCTGGGCCGTCAGAAGCCGGGTGAGGGCCGGCTCGTTCAGCGCCTTGGTAGCGGAGCGGGCATGGCGCTGGGCGTCGGCGGCGTCACCTGCGGCTACAGCTTCGAGACCGCGCGCAAGGGCGATCATGCCCCGGTCGCGGCGCCGGTCCCGGCCGCGCCGCTTGATGCGGGAGGGCAGCCCGGCCAGCCATGCGGCTGTCGTGCCGCTGAAGAAGAAGAAGACCAGCGATCCGGCGATAAGGCCTAGGAGGAGCCCGGTCGGCACGTCCACGCGGGTGCCTTCGAGCTCCAGCACGGTGAAGCCGTCGAGCCCGGCCAGCTCGCTCGCGCCCCAGACCGCAATGAGGGCGAAGACGATCCAGAGGAAGACCTTGATCATCGTTTACTCCTTCTGGATCGCCAACACGTCCGCTCGGTCCTCGTCTACTCGTTCGACGGTCCCGTCACCTGTTTTTCGAGCTGAGCCAAGCCACGCTGGGCCACGGCGCGAGCCTCGGCGGCGGCGAGCCACCCCGCAAATGCCTCCTCGGCCTGGCCTTCCAGGCTGCGCAGCTCGGTGGTGGCGGCATCGACGTCGCCCTCGTCCAGACGAGCCTCGGCGCGGGCGATGATGGCGCCGGTGGTGTCGCCTTCGACATCACCTACGGGGCGGACGGTGAAGAGGCTGGAGACGTTGGCGGCGAACTTGCCGAAGACGCCGTCGGCCTCGTCACGCTTGGTCCCCGCGAGCGCCGCGCGGGCGGCATCGTCGAAGCCAGCCCGCAGCGCATCGGTGGTGGGGATGCCTTGGTCGGCGAAGACGCGCAGGGCGGCGAGGTCGTCCGTGCCGCCGGTGATCGATTCGACGGCGTTGAGCTGACGGCGGAAGGGGCGGCCCTCATCGACGTTCTCGGCGAGCTGGGTCAGCGCGATCAGGAGGTCGCGGCGGCGGGTCACGTCGATGTCCCGCACCGCCAGCTCGCTGATGCGGGTGTCGAGCGCGGCGAGGCGTTCCTGGCTGCTGCTCTGCTGCTCGGTGAGGCTCTGCTGCAGCTGGGCGAGGCGCTCATTGGTCTCCTGCACCTGAGCCTGGGTCTGGGAGACCACGCGGGTCGTCTCGGAGACGCGCTCGCCGATCTCGTTCAGGCCCTGCTCGGTCTCCTGCACCGCGCGCTGGGTTTCGGTGACGGCGCGCTCGGTCTGCTGGATCTGCTCGCGGGTCTCGGCGAGGCGGGTGTCGATGACCTCCTCGGTCTCGGCCAGCACGCTGGAGCGCACGCCTTCGACCTCCTGGCTCACGTCGCGGGCCAGCTCGCGGCGGAGGTCCTCGATCCGCTCCTCGGGGATGACGGCCACCGGAGCGGGCGCTGTCTGGGCTTCGGTCTGAGTGGCTTCCTCCTGAGCGGGCGCTTCCTCGCCGCGCTCGGCGGCCCGGCGCTGGGCGGCGCGCTGCTCGGCCAGGCGGCGAAGGCCTGCGACCCGTTGGCGGGAAGCCTCCGCATTGTCCTTGGCAGCCTCGGCCTCTTCTTCGGTGGCGCCTTCATCCTCCTGGGCCTGAGCGGCGGCAAGGCGGGCCGCTTCCTGTTCCTGGCGCTGGCGTTCGAGCTCGGCACGGCGCTCTTCCTCCTGCGCGGCGCGGCGCGCTTCGGCTTCCTGACGCAGAGCGGCGGCCTGCTCTCGCGCTTCCCGGCGTGCGGCCCGCTCCGCCTCGGCAGCGGCGAGCTGTTCCTGGCGTTCGGTCTCGGCGGCAGCTTCAGCCTCGGCCTGGCGCTCGACCTCCCTCTCGGCCGAACGGCGGCGCAAGGAGGCGATCAGGGCTTCGGCAGCCTGGCTGTCGTCGGCGGTCTCTTCTGCCTGGGCAGCATCCGCAGTCTGAGCCTGGTTGTTCTGTTCCTCTTCGCCCTGCTCCTGCGCAGCGGAGCGTTGCGAACCTTCACTCGCGGCCTGGTTCAAGGATGCAATGAGCGCCTGCGCCTCTTCGGAAGGCGCCGTGTTTTCGCCGGACGGCTGCTGGTCGGGCTGCTCGTTCTCCTCCGCAGGTTGGGCCTCGGCGACGACCGGCTGCTCCGGCTGCGGCTCGGCGGGCGTAGGTTCCGCCTCGGTCGCCCTGGGCGCTTCCTGCCGAGGCCGGGCCGGTGCGGCTGACTCGCTGGAGGAAGTGCGGGGCGTTGCGGGTTGGCGGGGGAGGGCAGGGCCGCCATTGCCTTCGCTGCCGGCGAGCTCGTTGCCGGGGAAGAGGACGGCATCGCCGCCTTCGCTGGCCAGCACCGTCCCATCCTCCTCAACGCTCGGTCCGGTATCGGCGGCGTCGGCGAAGAAGATGACGGCGGCGACCACCACGGCGGCGAGACCGCCGACGACGATGAAGGGCATGACGGAGCCGCTCTTCTCCGGGTTGTCGGCTTCGTGGCGATTGTCGTTCACCGGCTCGCCGGCACGGCCTTCTGGCTCGAAGGTTTTGACGACCGGCTCCTCGTCCTGCTCCTCGACGATCTCCGCCTCGACGGCGTCGTCGTGGTCGGCGGAAGCGGAGGCTTCAGCGGGCGTCTCGTCCTCGGCGGCGGGGGTCTCGGTCTCGTCGTTCTTCTTGTCGTCGTCGGCCACGAAAGCCCCCTTGTGTCACTGTGCTCAACGGGCAGAACCCCAAGCGTTCCGCCATCTCTAGGCGTTATGTGCAGCGCGGCGTGATGAAGTCAACGAAGGCCGAGGGGCCTCTGGCATCGGCGTTCAACACATTACCGAAAAGGCCAGTATGGGCGGCGGCTGCAGCGATGCGCTCGCTCATACAGAAGGCCGTGAGGCGCAGCTCCTCCCCTTCGAGAAGAGGCCTTGCCAGTCCGGCGAAGAGGGCGGCGTTGCGCGCGGAGAGGAAGATCGCCGCCAGCTCGCCTGGTCGGCGGAGGCATTCTTCGGCGTCCTGGGGGAGGGAGGGCAGGGGCTCCGCCCTGTAGACGGTCTCCCGGCGGTAGGCATGTCCGCGCGCCGCAAAGAAGGGCGCCGGGTCCACGGCGATATCCTCCCCGGCCAGATGCAGCACCGACGCGGTTCGGGGCAGGAGGGAGGGCAGATCTTGAGTCACCCTCCCGGCACCGGCGGCAATAATGGTCAGCCCTGCCGCCGCAGCAGCCTTTGCGGTCTTCTCTCCCACCGCCAGTACCGGCAGACCGGCTGCTACCGCAGCAGGCACCGCACGCGGCGAGGTGAGAAGGACGGTATCGAAGTTCTCTATTGGTAATTTGGCGGGAAGCAAGACGATCCGGGTGACCGGGCAGGGCAGAACCTGCGTGCTCACTCGTCCCTCCAGAAGCCTCGCGAAGGCCGTAGCCTCAGGCTCGGGCCTCACCACCAGCAAGGCGTGGAAGCTACTGCCCGATGGCATGAAGAAGGTCCGGCTCGGCGCGGCCGAGAATGTCCTCCGCCGCCTCGGCCCCTAGGGCGAAGGCGGTGAGGAGGCGCTCGTCATGGTCCTTACCGCCAAGACTCGCGTCCCTCTCGGTGTCGCAGCGGAGGTGTCCATCGGGATGCAGGATCTCGGCCCTGAACCGAAGCCTGTCGCCGTCAAGCTCGGCGAGCCCTGCCATCGGCGTTCGGCAGGATCCGTCGAGCCTGCCGACGAAGGCCCGCTCCGCGGTTGTGGCGATCTCCGCCGCGTCGTCGTTGAAGCCTCGGCAAAGCTCGCGGGAGGTCTCGTCATCCTCCCTGGTTTGGATGCACAAGGCTCCCTGACCCAGTGCAGGCAGCATCACATCCGTCTCGATGGGGCAGCGCTTGACCTCGTTCCGGCCCAACCGCTTCAGGCCTGCCTCGGCCAGAAAGGTGCCCAGCGCCTCGCCCCGTTCCAGCTTGCTCAGCCTCGTCGCCACGTTCCCCCTGAAAGGGACGACCTTCAGGTCGGGGCGGCGGGCGAGAAGCTGAGAGGCCCTACGGATCGAACTCGTGCCGACCCGTGCCCCTTCAGGAAGCTCTTCGATATTCGCGCCGGTCAGTGAGACGAAGGCGTCGCGTGGGTCCTCCCGCTCCGGTACACACGCCTGGACCAGGCCCTTCGGCATCTCGGCGGGCATGTCCTTCATGGAGTGGACGGCGATGTCGGCCTCCCTCGTCAGGAGCGCCATCTCGATCTCCTTCACGAAGAGGCCCTTGCCGCCGACCTCCGCCAGGGAGCCCGCCATGTTGCGGTCGCCGATGGTCACGAAGGTCTTGATGGGGAAGCTCTCCTCCCACGCCGCCTCCCTCAGCTCCGCAGCCTTGCCCAGCATGGCGCGTACGGCTTCGGCCTGGGCGACGGCGAGGGGCGAGCGGCGTGAGGCGATGGTGACGGGTTTCTGGATCATCACCGCGCTGCTATCCCCCGCCGGATGAGTGAGCAACCGCAACTGGTCCTGGGCCTCGAGTCGAGCTGCGACGACACCGCCGCGGCAGTGCTGTGCATCGGTGAGGACGTCGAGGTTCTGTCTTCGATCGTTAGGGGGCAGGATGCAGCTCACGCTCCTTTTGGCGGCGTCGTCCCTGAGATCGCCGCGAGAGCCCATGCCGACCTCATCGACATCGTGGCCGAGGAGGCGCTCGCCGAAGCCGAGGTGAGCGTCCCCGACCTCTCCCTAATCGCGGCGACCGCCGGACCGGGCCTGATCGGCGGGGTGATGGCGGGCTTCACCTTCGCCAAGGGGCTCAGCATCGCTAGCGGCGTCCCGCTCGTGCCGGTGAACCATCTGGAGGGCCACGCCCTTTCCGTCGGTCTCGAGGGCGGGGCGGAGCTGCCCTACCTCCTCCTCCTTGTCAGCGGCGGGCACACCCAGCTCTTGATCATTGAGGGGCCGGGGCAGGCAAGGCGCCTCGGCACCACCATCGACGACGCGGCCGGCGAGGCCTTCGACAAGACGGCCAAGCTGATGGGCCTGCCGGCACCGGGCGGCCCCGCCATCGAGCGGCTGGCTCGCGATGGCGACGCCGAGCGGTTCGCCATGCCGAGGCCCCTTCTCGGACGGGAGGGCTACGACTTCAGCTTCTCCGGCATGAAGACCGCCGTTCGTCAGGCCGCGCAGGAGGCCGCACCGTTGAACGAGAGCACCAAGGCCGACCTCGCCGCCTCCTTCCAGAAGGCCGCTATCGCCCATCTCATCCGCCAGACCGAACGCGCCCTCGCCCAAAGCGGCGCCAAGGCGCTGGTGGCGGCGGGGGGCGTCGCTTCCAACAGCGTGCTGCGGAGCGAGCTCGAAGCGCTGGCGGAGCGCTCGGGCGCCTCGTTCAAGGCGCCCGCCCTACGCTACTGCACCGACAACGCGGCGATGATCGCCCTGGCGGGCTATCAGCTCCATGCCGCCGGGCTCGCCCCTTCCCAGGAGGACGCACTGGCCCTGGCGCCCCGCCCGCGCTGGCCCCTCGATGGTGAGGCGGCACCGGTCATCGGTCGGGGCAAGAGGGGAGCCAAGGTATGAGCCGGGTTTTCGTAGCCGGTGCCGGCTCCTGGGGTACGGCTCTGGGAGTGCTGCTCGCCAGGGAGGGGCATGAGGTCCGCCTCTGGATGCGCTCGCCGGACAAGGCGGAAGCCGTGGCCGAGGCGGGGGAGAACGAGGCCTATCTGCCGGGCGTGCCCCTGCCGGACCTCCTCACGCCTAGCAGCGATCTGGTCGATGTCGCGGGCAGCGACGCCTGCCTCTTCGTCGTGCCCGCCCAGCATGCGCGCCACTGGATGGAAGAGCTGCGGCAGGCCTCATCCGAGGCAGCGCTGCCCGTCGCCCTCTGCTCGAAGGGCCTGGAGCGCAGCACGCTTATGCCGATGCACGAGGTGCTGGCCGAGGCCTGGCCCGAAGCGAGGGGCGCGGTCCTCTCCGGCCCCAGCTTCGCCGCCGATGTGGCGCGGGGCCTGCCCACCGCGGTGACCCTCGCCTGCGAGAGCCAGGCCGAGCGAGAGCGCTGGCTGTCCCTCGTCTCCGCGGCGAACTTCCGGCTCTACGCCTCGGACGACCCGTTTGGCGCCGAGATAGGCGGCGCGGTGAAGAACGTCCTCGCCATCGCCTGCGGCATCGCCATCGGCAAGGGCTTCGGCGAGAGTGCCAAGGCGGCGCTGATCGCCCGCGGCTTCGCCGAGCTCCAGCGTTTCGGGCTTGCGATGGGGGCAAAGCAGGAGACCTTGTCCGGCCTTTCGGGGCTTGGCGACCTCGTGCTCACCGCCAACTCGCCCCAGTCGCGCAACTTCTCACTCGGGCTGGCGCTCGGCCAGGGGGCGGAACCTGCCGCTTATCTTCGAAGCCAGCGCAGCGTGGCGGAGGGGGCGGCCACCGCGAGGCCGCTCACCGAGAAGGCTAGGGCGGCGGGGGTGGAGATGCCGATTTGCGAAGGGGTTGCTGCTATTGTCGAGGGGCGCGACGGGGTCGACGAAACCATCGCCAAGCTGATGAACCGGCCCCTAAGGGCCGAAGGGGCTGGAAAGAGCTAGCGCGCGATATAGTCGCCGGCGCGACAGCTCTTGCGCTCGCGCGGCACGGCGGAGGCGGCCATGGCGCCGTCGGACAGCGCTTCGGCACCCATCGGCCCCACCCGGTCGTAGCAGGCCTGGACCTGACCCTCGAAAAGTTCGGTACCGGCCTTCACGTTGGAGCGGATGAGGTCGTAGCCCATATTGTAGCAGCCGCAGGCGGTGGCGGGGATCTCGTACTCCTCCGCCCGGTCCTCATCGAGAAGGGTCGCCACGCTGGTGCGAACGAAAGCGCCGCGGCTCGCCGTGCTGGAAGTCGACGAGGAGGCTGTCCCGTCCGTCGTCGATCCGAAGAACACGAAGGCGAAGACCGACAATACGGCCACGGCCAGGAAACCGCCGAAGATCGTCTCGATACGCGTCATGCCGTCAACCACCCCTTTGGCCCTTCGGACACCCTAACCTCAACGAGAAGTTAAGGGAAGGGCCTTCGGACGGGAGGGTGATCCGTAGAACGGGCGCCAAAGCCAACCGCGCTTCCTAAGAACCCGGTCGGCTTGGCCAGGCGGCTACGCCTCGGCCAGGGTCTCGGCCCTCAGGGTCTGGCGCCGCTCGTACATCGTTCGGGCGCTTTCGGCGATCCAGGGGGTGAGGGGGCCTGCGTCGATGGTGACGCGGTCGGTATAGCAGCAGGTGTCGCCCTCCATGGGGCGCACGTCGATGCGGTGGCGCCAGGAGCGGATGGGGCCGCCGGTCTCCTCGCTCGTCAGGATGCGTTCGCGCAGGTCCACGCGGGTGACCTCGATACGGTAGTCGAAGATCTTCACCCCCATCATCCGGTAGGGGAGGACGATGAGGTCACCCTCGCGCACCATGCGGTCGGGGAAGTGGGTGAAGCCCTCGCGGCCCGTCTCCAGCTCGGCCAGGCGCCAGTATTTGAGGACGTCCTCGAACACCACATCCGCAGGGAAGGGGAACTCGGAGGAGAGGGAGAAGCTCTTCATCGCGTCCTGGCTCTTAGCGGGGTGCTGGGAGAGTGTGCCAGCGAAAGCTGTAGGGTGTGTTGAGAGCGAGCTGAGTTCGTCATCCCGGAAGCCGGAGGCTATCCGGGACCCATGGACCTAGCTGTTCAAAATGTCCCGTCCGTTGTCTCTATAGAAACCGCAGGCCGTGGATCCCGGATAAGCACTGCGTGCTTTCCGGGATGACTGATGGAAGCTACCGTACGCTCTGATAGATCGGCCTCTGCCCTGCGGAAGCCGCATCCCGGTCGGGGGCAGGCTCGCCGAGGCGGTCGCGATAGACCCAGATATTGGTCATCACCACGTCCACGAACTGACGTGCTTCCTTGTTGGGCACGCTCTCGAGCAGGAGAAGCTGGTCGTCGATCCCCGCGCGGGCCTTGTAGCGGCGGAAATTGCCTGGCCCCCAATTGTAGCTCAGCGCCATCTCGAACATGTCGCCTGCGCCCTTATTGTACTCGGTCAGCAGCATCTGCACGTAGGACTGGCCGAGCTGCATGTTGTAGCCCGGATCGTAGAGGCGCTCGGAGGCCTTGGAGCCGCGCTGCATCAGGCGGCGGTCGCCGGTGATGTAGCTCGCGGTCCTTGGCATGAGCTGCATCAGGCCCGCAGCACCCACGCGGGAGCGGGCGCGGTTCGAGAACTTCGACTCCTGCCGGATGAGGCCGAACAGCACCGCCTTGTCGATCTCGAAGCCGCCATTCGGCTCGAAGCCTTCCGGCACCGGATAGAGCGAGGCCCAGAGGGCGCGGGAGGTGTCCTCACGGATGGCCGTCGCCTCGGAGAGGTGGACCTGGGCAGAGGGTGTGTTGAGCTGCCCCGCGAGGGCCAGAAGCGCGCGGTCGTCCTCGGGTTTCAGCTCGCCATGGGCGTAGCGCAGCTCCATGGCGGCGTCGGTATGACGACCCACCTCCGACAGGGCGATGGCGCGGGTGATGCGCGGGTTCTTGTCGAGGAGCTGGTCGAGATCGCCCTCCGTCAGCTCGATGGGTGACCAGTCGACGCCCGAACCCTGGCCGAGCTGGCCGAGGGCGAGCTGTCCGTAGAAGGTGAGGGGGTAGCTCGCGGCGACGTCGAGATAGAGGAGCGCTTCGTCGGACCGCCCCGTGGCGAGGGCTGCGCGGGCGGCCCAGAAGGCGGCGCCTGCCCGAAGGCTCGAGGTTTGATGCGGCTCGTCGGCCATGGCCGAGTGGTAGCGGAAGGCCTTTTCCATATCGCCGCGGCGCCAGGCGACGAGACCCGCCGTCCACTGGGCCATGACGGCGGAGGTGCCTGAGCGGTTGGCCGCTTGCTCGGCCAGTCGCTGCGCGTCGGACAGCTTGCCGTGGACATAGTAGCTCTCGGCGATCCAGCCGCGGATGCGGTCGGTCTGGCGCGAGGTGAGCTGGTTGAATTGGCGCGGATCGTTGAGATAGGCGAGCGCCTGGGTGGGCCGGTCCTTGCCGAGGAGGTAGCGGATGCGCCCCTCGATGCGGCGCACGGCTTCCTTCCTGCCGCCCCTCAGGCTGTCATAGTCGGCCTGAAGATCCGGTGTCAGGATCGTGGTGGAGCTGGTGCGCCAGCGCCTGGAGACGGGCCGCTGGGGCCTGGCGCCGCTGGGTCTGCGCTTCATGGCGAGGCTGTAGATGCGCCGCGCATCGGGGTGGTCCGCGTAGGATGAGAGCCAGCGCGAGAGTTCCGAGTAGGAGCTTCGGTAGGCCGTCGGGTGCATGTAGCGCTGCTCGAGGACATAGCCGAGCAGGATGGGATCCTCGATCTTCTCGATGATCTTGTCGGCATCGCTCATGCGGCCTGCGTCCTGGAGCATGAAGACGTCGCGGTAGCGCTTCTCGTCGGCATCGGACAGCACGTCGGCCTCGGCCGCGAAGGCGCTGCCGAGAAGGGCGGAACAGGCAAGAAGAACGCGTTTGATCACTTAGCTCTCCTGGAAGGGGAATGGGGCGGAGTTAGGACAGGGTTTCGTTAAGCGTTGCTTTCGCCGTCAGAAGATCGCGCCAGGCCCAGCGCTTTTGGATCGGCTGGCGCAGCAGGAAGGCGGGGTGGAAGAGGGGCAGGGCGGTAATCTTCTGACCGTCTGAGGTTTCGTGGACCTTCACCTTGCCCCGGTCGCGGGTGATACCGGGGGCGTCCGGGAAGAGCGCCTGGTTGGGGACATTGCCTGTGAGGAGAACGAGTTTCGGACGGGAAAGCTCGATGAAGCGCTTCATGAAGGGTAGGCAGGTGGCGACCTCGGCCTTGCTGGGGTTCCGGTTCGACGGCGGGCGCCAGTAGACGGCGTTGGAGAGGCAGACCGCCCCCTGACCCTCCTTCGGCGCGCGGGAGAGGTCGATAGCGGCCAGCATCCGGTCGAGAAGCTGGCCCGAGCGGCCCACATAGGGCTTGCCGATGCGGTCTTCCTCGGCGCCTGGTGCCTCGCCTAGTACTAGCACGTCGGCGCCCAGGATACCGTCGTAGATGACCGGGCCGCGGGCGCCGTGTTTGAGGGAACAGCCCTCGAAGGCAGCGATGGCTTGGCAGAGCTCCTCGAGGGTTTGCGCGGAACCGGCGGCCTGTTCGGCATCGGCGAGGCCGTCGGCGGCGCTGGCGGGGGCAGCTTTGCTCGCGATTGGTGGAGAGGGAGCGGCGGTGCGGCTCGGCGCTTTCTTAGACGCAGGCTCCTCGTCTTTCATCGTCCAAAGGCCGCCGGAGGTCTCGGCTTCGGCGGTGGTTACCCCCGCCTCCTCGTAGAAGCGTAGGATCGCTTCCGCCTCGTCTGACCTGCCTGCTGCCATGGGGGGGATTCTGCACGGGCCAGGGGTGAAGGACAACTGTTGTTCCCGTGAGGTATCAGGGTTCTTTCCTCCACTTCGCAGGGGGAGGAAGGCACGAAATTCATGAGCCAAAAATAGCCGCATGGCTTTTTTCAAGCTTCTGCGGCATATGCAGCGCAGCAAACGAAGCACGAACAGGTGGCACAGCATGTACGACGACACCCCCGTAGAACGCGAGAGCATGGAGTTCGACGTGGTCATCGTGGGCGCAGGCCCGGCGGGGCTCTCTGCGGCGATCCGTCTGAAGCAGCTCGAGGAAGAGACTGGCAAGGAGATCTCCGTCGTGGTGGTGGAGAAGGGCTCCGAGGTCGGCGCGCATATCCTCTCCGGCGCGGTGCTCGACCCACGCGCACTGAACGAGCTGCTGCCTGACTGGGAGAGCGACGCGGACTGCCCGATCGACAGCCCGGTGACGTCCGAGCGGTTCCTCTATCTCGGCCCGTCAGGCTCGATGCCGCTGCCGAACTTCGCGCTGCCCTCCATGCTGAAGAACCATGGCTGCTATGCCGTCTCGATGGCCAATGTCTGCCGCTGGCTAGGCGAGAAGGCCGAAGGGATGGGCGTCGAGGTCTACCCCATGATGGCCGCGTCGCGCACGGTGCGCCGTGAGGACAACTCCGTGGCCGGCGTGATCGTCGGCGAGGTCGGCATCGGCCGTGACGGCGAGAAGAAGGGCTCCTACGAGCCCGGCATGGAGCTTCTGGGCAAATATGTTCTGTTTGCGGAAGGGGTGCGCGGCTCCTGCTCGAAGCAGCTCATCAAGGAGTTCGGCCTCGACGACGGCAAGGAGCCCCAGAAATACGGCATCGGCCTCAAGGAGCTCTGGAAGGTCAAGGACGAGCACTTCAAGAAGGGCTTCGTTCAGCACACCTTCGGTTGGCCGCTGAAGAACGATACGGGCGGCGGCTCTTGGATGTACCATTTCGGCGACAACTACGTCTCCATCGGCTACGTCGTGCACCTCAACTACAAGAACCCCTATCTCGCTCCGTATCAGGAGTTCCAGCGCTTCAAGACCCATCCGGAGATCTCGAAATTCCTGGAGGGCGGCGAGCGCGTGGCCTACGGCGCGCGGGCGATCTCGGAGGGCGGCTTCCAGTCCGTTCCCAAGCTGACTTTCCCAGGCGGGGCGCTGATCGGCTGCTCGGCGGGCTTCGTCAACGTGCCGCGGATCAAGGGCAACCACAACGCCATGAAGACCGGCATGATGGCCGCCGAAGCGGCCTTCGAGGCGGTGCATGAGGGCCGCCAGGGCGACGAGCTCATCGGCTATCAGGAGCGCTACGACACCTCCTGGGTGCGCGACGAGCTGCACACAGTGCGCAACGCCAAACCGCTTTGGTCCAAATACGGAACGATCCTCGGCGCCATCAGCCTGACGGGTATGGACCTCTGGATGAACATCCTCGGCAAAGGGATGGGGCTCGGCGGTGTCTCCTTCTTCGGCACGCTGGGCCACGGCAAGACCGATGCTCAGAGCACCGAGCCTGCGTCCCAGCACAAACCCATCGACTATCCCAAGCCCGACGGGGTCCTGACCTTCGACCGGCTGACCTCCGTCAGCTACAGCTTCACCAACCATGAGGAAGATCAGCCTGCGCACCTTCGGCTCAAGGACGATCAGGTGCCCTACACGGTAGAGCTGCCGGAATATGCAGGGCCGTCCCAGCGCTACTGCCCGGCGGGGGTCTACGAGTATGTGGAGGACGGCGGCAAACAGGTCTTCCAGATCAACGCCCAGAACTGTGTCCACTGCAAGACCTGCGACATCAAGGACCCGGCCCAGAATATCGTCTGGCACACGCCCGAGGGCGGCGGGGGTCCGAACTACCCGAATATGTAAGAGAGCCTATTATTCGCACAAAGAAAAAGGGGAGCCGAAGGGCTCCCCTTTTCCGTCTCAGCTTCAGTCGGAAAGGCTTAGGCAGCCTTGCGGCGGCGGCGGGCGATGAAGCCTGCTGCCAGCGGCGCGAAGAGAAGCGCGGCGGCCGGGACCGGAACGGCTTCCGGGTTGGTCTCGAAGTTGCCGATCGGGAAGTCGCCGTCGATCGGCAGGGTCCCGAAGGCGGTCGAAAGCAGCGTCAGCGCCGTATCGGTCAGGGTGAAGGTGACACCGCTAAGGTCGTCAGCCACTTCCAGCGGGCCTTCGCCGGGGGGCAGATCGTCAGGCAGCTCGAACTCGAACACGGCAGCGTCGTCGAAGCTCATGGCGCCGGCAGTGACATTCGCCGTGATCAGGTTGTTGTCGAAGTCCAGCACGAAGTTCGTCAGCGTCACCGTGGTGGCGCCGCTGCTCAGCGCGATGCCGTCGTTGAGACCGTGGGTGATCGTGCCGTTCAGCTCGTCTTCGCTGGCGCCGAAGGTCAGCTCGTCACCGGTAATCAGGATGGTGAAGACCGGCTGGTCGAACGCTTCGGAAAAGTCCTGGGCTTCGCCGACGGCCTCGGTTTCCAGTCCGAGCTCTTCCACCGCGGTAAGCGTGATCGTGGTCTGACCGCCGGTAATCGTGGCAGCGTGCGAGACACCAGCCATCAGGGCAGCCGAAAGACCAATCGCGAGAAGTTTCTTCATGAGTTCCCTCGTTCTATTTTCCGTGCATGACACACGCTTCGTTAACACGGCGACACGGGGGGAGGGTCGGGTACAGAACTTCACGGACGCGCGAGAGGCTCGTTCGTCCGGGAACCGAACGAAAACCTCACGCCTGCGAGAGGAACCGCTGCAAAGCCGCATGACGGCTGGAACCGCTGTAGGCTGATCGCCTTCTTATCCAAGGATTTACAAAGGAAGCTATACTATGACGATCGGGAAAGGTTGCGTTGTCATCACGGGGGGCAGCGCCGGGATCGGTCGCGCCTGCGCGGAATTGTTCGCACAGAACGGATACGACCTCGCTTTGCTCGCGCGTGGGGAAGAGCGGCTCGAAAAAGCTGCCGAAGAGCTGTCCGCCTACGGCGTGGACGCGCGGTCCTACCCCTGCGACGTGGCCGATGCCGACGCGGTGATGGCGACAGCCAGAGAGATCGACGAGGCCCAGGGGCCGATCGCCGTCTGGGTCAACAACGCCATGACCACGGTGATCAAGCGCTTCTGGGAGATGGAGCCGAGCGACATCAGACGGGTCATGGAGGTGACCTATCTGGGACAGGTGCACGGCATGATGGCCGCCCTAAAATATATGCGGCCAAGGGACAGGGGCGCCATCGTCAATGTGGGCTCCGGCCTCGCCTATAGGGCCATCCCGCTCCAGTCCGCCTACTGCGCCGCCAAGCATGCGGCAAAGGCAGCTTCCGAAGCGCTGCGCACCGAGCTGATCGCCGAGGGCTCCTCGGTTACCGTGTCCATGGTCCACCCCTCGGGCATCAACACGCCCCAGTTCGACTGGGCCGACACCTCGCTGCCCAACAAGCCCCAGCCCACCGAGCCCATCTTCCAGCCCGAGACCGTCGCCAAGGCCGTAGTCAGAGCCGCGAAGGAGGGGCCGCGGGAGCTCTTCGTGGGGCTGCCCGCGCTCGCCGTGTTCCTGGGCGGGCAAGGCATGCCGCAGCTCCTCGACCGCCAGCTCGCCAGCTCCGGCGCCGACGATCAGACGTCGAAGCAGCCCAGGACCATCGACAACAAAACCGATGGCTACGCCTACGAGCCCGGCGAGGGCATGTTCGGCGCTCATGGCTCCTACGACCACAAGGCGAAGGATAAGGCGCTGATCGTGGACGGGGACGTGGCGAGGTTCGCCGCCGTCGGGATCGGCGCCGTGGCTGCCGGGGCGGTGGGGTACTTCCTGGGAAGAGGCGACCGGAAGCATTAATCTAGTGGCCCTACCGGCCCGCTACCCGCGGGCCTACTTGAGAGCCGGCTCGACTTCGCTTTCGCTTCGCTCGCATTTCTAGGGGGAGAGGTTGGGCTGCTGCCTCGACGCCCCCTCCGCCCTTCTGGCAGCCACTACCGTAGCCTTCTGCGCCTACTTTCGATCCACTGGATCGAAAGTTTTGCCTACGGCAAACCAGCTACGAAGCCCCCTGAAGGGGAAGGAAAGCGCGGCGGCGAAGCATGTTCCCAGCGAACTGACGGCGCCGCGGGAAGGCACCCGACCGGGTGCCCGGCGATCGTTCGCCGCCCCGCCGGAGCGCCCTTGGCGCGTGAGGCACAAAAACGTCCCGACGCTTCCCGGCTTGACTTCGCACCTCGAAGCGCGCACTTCCGGGGCCTTCCCGACAGCTCGAAGCGCCGATCCTCACCAGAGGCGACGCGGGCGGCTGTCAGTTCAAGATGGGGTCAGCCTGACCGATGCCGAAGTCGAAGAACCGCCGCAAAGTCAAATCGAACCGCGTCGCCGGGACGGGCGCCCAGGCGCGCCTGACACCCGAGACCATCGACGCCGGCGAGGGCGGAAGCCGCTCGGCCAAGTCCGAGGCGGGCGCCCCGGTCAAGAAGAAGTCCGTCGGCCCGTTCGAGTTCTACAAGCAGGTCCGCGCCGAGATGCAGAAGGTTACCTGGACCACCCGCGGCGAGACCATGGTCTCAACCATCATGGTGCTGATCATGGTCGCCATCATGAGCGTCTTCTTCTTCTCGGTGGACCAGATCCTGCGCTTCGTGGTCCCCCGCATCCTCTCCCTCAACCTGTTTTAGGAACGATCTCGATGTCCGAAGCCAAGTGGTACATCGTCCACGCCTACTCCAACTTCGAGAAGAAGGTGGCGGACTCCATCAAAGCCGCCGCCGCCGAGAAGGGTCTGAGCGACCTGTTCGAGGACGTGCTGGTGCCCACCGAGGAGGTGGTCGAGGTGCGCCGTGGCCGTAAGGTGAACACCGAGCGCCGCTACTTCCCCGGCTATGTCCTGGTGAAGATGGTGATGAACGACCAGACCTTCCACGTGGTCAACGAGACTAACAAGGTCACCGGCTTCCTGGGATCGGGCAAGAAGCCGCTGCCGATCTCCCAGCGCGAGGTCGATCGCATCCTCGGCACGATGGAGGAGGGCGACGCCGCACCCGTCAAGCCGTCGGTCATCTACGAGGTCGGCGAGATGGTCAAAGTCATCGACGGCCCCTTCGCCAGCTTCTCCGGCGTGGTCGAGGACGTGGACCAGGACAATGCCCGCCTTAAGGTGTCGGTCTCGATCTTCGGCCGGGCGACCCCGGTGGAGCTCGAGTACCACCAGGTCGACAAAGAGAGCTGAGCTGCTTTTCTATCGACGCTTTCCCACGGCCCAGGCATAGCCGGAGACCGTGGGACCCAACTCCCACTAGCGCCGCGAGATCATTCCATGCGGATGATGCGTCCCACGGATCCGCTTCGCGGACCATGGGAAGGCGGCAGAAAGCCTTTTAGAGTGGTAGGCAAACCCCTTGCGGCAGCTCTACCTCCAGCTCCCCATCCGTCTGGACCAGAAGACAGGTATCGTCCCTAAGCACCGCCTGGAAAGTCCTCGGCATAGCGGGGCTTCGGTCCTCGTAGGGGCCAGGGGGCGGGGGCAGGATGACCACCCGTCCCGGATCGGACGATACGCCAAGTTCGACCGAAGCCTTACCCACCGCTTCCGCGACCAGGGCAGCGACCTCGTCCATCCGGTCGGGGTCGAGTGCCGCCGGGGTTTCCTGGGTCTGGGCCGAGGTCTGGCAAGCCGCCGCCGACAGCCCCGCAACCAGCGCCGCCAGCCGGGTCAAAGGGTCTCGCCGCCGGGGAGGCGCATGTCTCGGTTGACCGAGAGAAGGTCCTCAGCGGGGAAGCGCACGATGCCGGGCTCCTTCGAGCGGGTCTCGATCAGGGCTCTCGCCGATGAAGTGGCCAGCGTCGTGGGGCAGGCGCCCGTGCGGCGGTAGGCGAGAGCGGCGGCGAGAAGCGGCTCGCTCTCGTCGCCGAGCTGGAAGCTGAGATCGTCGGAGACGCGGCAGCCCGGCAGGCGCTCGCCGATGGACGATGTGCTGCTGTCGGGGACGAAGCCGTCCTGGTAGTCGCCGAACCCTTCGAAGTTCACGCCCTGGAACTGGATCGTGTAGTAGGTCTCGCCGCAATTGTCGGTGGGGTAGAAGCCGAAGGGCTTGCCGCAGGTGGTGTCGCCGATCAGCACGACCGGGAAACCGACGCCGCGCAGCCCGTTGATGGTGGCCTCGGACGCCGAGCAGGTGCGGTCTGTCGACAGAACGAAGACCCGGTTCACATCGGGCAGGAGGGGAAGCTGCCGCCCCTCGGCTGCCGAGAATCCGAGGCCGGTGGTGTAGAAGGGCGTGGGGTCGTTGCGCTGGCCGGTAACGGGGTTGGTGTTCCCCGCATCGGCCTGGAAGCGCAGGCGCTCGAAATACTTGCCGCTGGTGAAGCTCGGTCCCGCGATCATGTAGCTGAGCTGCGAGGCGACCGCGAGAAGCCCGCCGCCATTATAGCGAAGGTCTAGCACCAGCTCCTCGACATTGGCATCGGAGAGGGTCTGGACAGCGTCGATGATCGCCTCCTCCGAGGAGAACGGGCTGTAGGTGTTGAAGACGATGTAGCCGACACGCACCCCGCCATCGTCGATCACCTTCGTCTCGATGACCGGCACGCGGGCGACATTGGCGGAGGTGATGGTCACGAGCCGCGTCTGGGTCGAGCCTGCATCCTGAACGAGGAAGGTGTGGGTCTCGCCGTCGTTCTCCGGGAAGAGGCCATCATTGAGCGCCTCGGTGTTGCTGCCATTGACGAGGTCGTTGCCGTCCACCTCGAGGATGCGGGTGCCGCGCTTGAACTGCTGCTCGCCGCCGACCACCGCCGCCGCGGGCGTGCCGGGATCGACGTAGCGGATGCGGTAGTCCCGCGGCGCGGTCGTTCTGATCGCCGCCAGGCTGAAGCCGTAGCCAGAGGAGCCAGCCGAGTTGCGCGAGCGGAGGAAGTCCTCGGTGGACTGGGAGAAGTGGAAGTTGTCCTTGGGCGTACCCGACGGGGTCCGCGCCGTGGTGCGAAGCTCGGCGAAGTAGTCGAGCGGATCGTCGAAATTGGCCGGGTTCTGGTCCGGGACCTCGTTGTTCCAGAGATAAGTCTCGTCCGTCCAGGAGCGCAGCCAGTGGTTCTCTTCTAGGACCGACCCTGCACGGTCGGGGAAGGGGTTGCCTTCGATATCCACGCCGGTGCGTGGGCGCTCACAGCGCTGCTCGAAGCTGCTGGAGGCGGCGAAGACCCCTGGGGTCCAGCTCGGCGGGGTGTTCGTCGTGGGGGGAGGCGAGGGGCGCCTGACCGGAGCGGTCGAACCCCCGCCGCCGCTCCCGCCGCAGGAAGCGACGCCCAGCAGCGCGACCGCCGCCAACAGATGGAAAACCTTGCTACCTTTGAATACCGCCACAACGAACCCTGCCTCTGGTTGTGTGATAATATGGCGGGCGCAAGGTGGTAAATGCAATATTAAGCTTTCGAACAGCGGCGATAGAACGCCTTTCTGCGCAACGAAAAACGGACCCCGTAGGGTCCGTTGGGTACTCGCAAGGATTGCGGGCTGGCTTACGCTGCGCCCTTCTCCTCTGCCGGGTCGCGCAGGACGTAGCCGCGGCCCCAGACGGTTTCGATGTAGTGCTCGCCGCTGGTCGCAGCCGAGAGCTTCTTGCGCAGCTTGCAGATGAAGACGTCGATAATCTTCAGTTCGGGCTCGTCCATGCCGCCGTAGAGGTGGTTGAGGAACATCTCCTTGGTCAGGGTCGTGCCCTTGCGCAGGGAGAGGAGTTCCAGCATCTGATACTCTTTGCCGGTGAGGTGGACGCGCTGGCCGGCGACTTCCACCGTCTTCGCGTCGAGGTTCACCGAGAGGGTGCCGGTGTTGATGATCGACTGGCTGTGGCCCTTGGAGCGGCGGACGATGGCGTGGATGCGGGCGACGAGCTCGTCCTTGTGGAACGGCTTGGTCATGTAGTCGTCGGCGCCGAAACCGAGGCCCCGGACCTTATTCTCGGTGTCGCCGAGGCCGGTGAGGATGAGGATCGGCGTGCCGACCTTGGCTACGCGGAGCTGCTTGAGCACGTCGAAGCCGGTCATGTCGGGCAGGTTCAGGTCCAGAAGGATGATGTCGTAGTCGTAGAGCTTGCCGAGATCGACACCCTCTTCACCGAGATCGGTGGTGTAGCAGTTGAAGCCGTCCGACTTAAGCATCAGCTCGATGCTCTGTGCCGTCGCGCCGTCGTCCTCGATCAGCAGAACCCTCATTGGAACCTGTCCTCCTCGTCCGTTAGGTCAATGCCGCGCAAGGAGGCGGCCCTGTGAAGCTTTCGTTCAGCCTAACAGCCATTAGCTTTCATAAAGATTAATCGCCCGCGCGCGCCTACTGCCCACACGCTTAGGTGAGTCTAGACGGCGTCCGATTCGCGGAGCAAGCGTTAACTTATTCAGGAAGCCGGTTTTCTGCAGAAGCCGCGCGAACCAAGAAATAGATAGGTTTTTCAACTACTTCTTGCGAAAACGGTCGAGGCTGACCACGTCGGCGCCGCCGGAGGGCGGGTTGTCCTCGGGAGGGTTTGGTTCGTCTTCCGCCGGCGCTTCGTCGACGTCGTTTCCGCCCTCCAGCGTGTCGATGGGTTGAAACTGAAGGACAAAACTGGCCGAGGGATCGGCGAACTGGGTAACCGCCGCGAACGGGATGGTGAGCATTTCCGGCACACCCTTAAACTTCAAGACGACCTGGAAGTGCTCCTCTTCCACCTCCAGCCCCTCGAACTGGTGCTGCAGGACGATGGTCATGCGGTCGGGGTACTGCGACTTAAGGCTGTCGGCGATGCCGACGCCGGGCATGTTGGTGTCGAACTCGATGTAGAAGTGGTGCTCGCCCGGCAGCGCGCCGAGCTCCCTGGTGATGCCGAGCACCTCCCGGACGACGCCGCGCATCGCGTTCTGGGTGAGCCAGGCATAGTCGAGTTCGGTTCCGTCGGTCATAGCCCCGCGCCTAATCGCTTCGCGCGCCGCTGTCACCTTTTAGCTGAGCGAACAGCGCGGTGACGGCCTGAGTGGTGCCTTCGAGAGTTGCGCCGCTCTCTTTGCGGAAGGGAAGGGAAGCGACCCCTGGGGAGAGAGGCGTCCTGTCCAGAACATCGAGCCCCAGCTCCTCGGCAAGGCCGGGCGGCAGGTCGTCGCCCATCGGCCCGCCGGTCATGTTCACCACCACGCCGAGAAGGGGGGTGCCCGCCTTCTCGAACAGGCTGGCCCCCCGGCGGACATCGGCCAGGGCGAGGGGTGAGGGGGTCGCGACCAGGACGGCGCCGTCAAGCTTTAGCCGCTGGATCATGGAGAGGTGCGCATCCCCCGTCCCCGGCGGGGTGTCGACGATGAGGATGTCGAGCTCACCCCAATCGGTCTCGTCGATGAGCTGGCGGGCGGCGTTCATGACCATCGGCCCGCGCCAGGCCACCGCCTGCCGCTCGTCCACCATGTAGCCCAGGGAGACGAGCTTGAGACCTTCGGCCTCTGCGGGGATAACGCGGCCCTCCTCGCCCCTCAGCTTCTCCTCGCGGGGGAAGAGGACGGGGAGGGAGGGGCCGTGAATGTCGAGGTCGAGGATGCCGACCCTCAGGCCCTGCTCGCTCAGACGCAGCGCCAGGGAGGCGGCCACGGTGCTCTTGCCGACGCCGCCCTTACCCGATGCGACGGCGATGACCGCTCGGACCCCGTTGGGCCGCTGCGGGGAGGGTCTGGCCTGGACCTTCGCGCCGAGGCCTAGGGGGTCGGCATGGCCGCCCCTTGCCGGAGCAGGTTTGAGAGGGGCCGGTCTGCCCGAACTGCCAGCGTTCTCGTGAGCCGTGGTCACCAGAGTCAGCCGGTCGGCACCCGAGGCCCCAAGCAACTCCGCCTCCAAGGCGGCGGGATCCTGCGCGCCGAGGCCCTCCTTCAGCACCACGGCGGCGGAGATACGGCCTTCCAGCGCCCGGATGGTGATCTCGGCGGCGAGGCCCTTTTCAGCCAAGGCTTTGCGAAGGGCGTTCTCGACCCGGCCCTGCCTCGCGGCTTCCTTGAAACGGCGCATCATGACGCAAACCGCCTTGGATCGTTGCGCGAAGATTTCAACGCCTCATATAGAGTGCTGCTCATAAGCAAGATTTCCTCGAAGTTGCGGAGGAGCCATCATGGCCCTTCGCCCCAGAACGGCGGACTGATGCCCTGGACTGATAAGCCCTCAGGCGGACCCAACAACCCCGGCCCTTGGGGCCGACCTAACGGAAACAATGGCGGCGGCAACAATGGCGGCGGCGGAGGGGGCGGAAACGGCCCACGCCGCGGACCGACGAGCCCCGATCTCGAAGAGCTGCTGCGCTCGGGACGCGAGCGTTTCGGCCGCGGCCGCGGCGGCGGCGCGGGAGGGGGCGGCGGCGTCACCGCGCCTTCTGGTCCCGTCTTCGGTCTGGTGATCGCAGGCATCATCGCCCTGTGGCTCTTCTCCGGCATCTACCAGGTGAAGCCCGGCGAGCGGGGGGTGGTGACCACCTTCGGCAACTTCACCGGTCTGACCGGACCCGGCCTCAACTGGCACGTGCCCTGGCCCATCCAGAATGCCGAGAAGGTGGACGTGGTGGCGGACCGCGAGGTGCGCATCGGCGGCAATTCCAGCCGCGTCTCCATGCTGACCTCGGACCTCAACATCGTCGATGTGAACATGACGGTGAACTACGAGGTCAAACCCGACGAGACCTGGGACGGCGGTGACGAGACCCTGCCCAACGCGGCAAAGTATCTCTTCAATATCGAGGAGCCCTCGGTCACGGTGCGGGCCGCTGCGGAGGCGGCGCTGCGCGAAGTGGTCGGCGCGAACGAGTTCGAGCCCATCGTCTCCCGCGGCAGGGCGCTGGTCAATCAGCGTACGGCGGAGATCCTTCAGAACACGCTCGACAGCTATGATAGCGGCGTCAACATCATCCGCGTGAACTTCGGCACGGCCAGCCCGCCCGAGCGCGTGGTCCCTGCCCAGCGCGACGTGATCGACGCCAACTCCCAAGCCGAGCGCCAGGTCAACGTGGCGCAAGGGATCGCCAACCGGCAGATCCCCGTGGCGCAGGGTGAGGCGCGCCAGATCGTCCTCGACGCCGAAGCCTATGCCGCCCGCGTGGTGGCCGAGGCCAATGGTGACGCGGCCCGCTTCAACGCCATCTATGACGAGTACGCCAAGGCCCCCGAGGTGACCCGCCAGCGCATGTATCTTGAGACCATGGAGCGGGTCCTGGGCGACATGAACAAGGTGGTCATCGACGACGATGCGGGCGGCACGCTGCCCTATCTCAACCTCAACGAGCTCGCCCGCGAGGCGCAGCAGAACAGACCGCGGCGCACGTCGGGCTCGTCCCAGCCGCAGCAGCGCCAGCCCGGAGGCCAGGAATGAAGAACCTCAGCTACGCCGTCCTCGCCTTCGTTATCGTCGGGCTGATCATCGCCTCGAGCGCGCTGTTCACCGTCAAGGAGGACGAGCAGGCCATCGTCCTGCAGTTCGGTGACCCGGTTAAGACCATCCCGTCGGAGGACGCCGGCCTTCACTTCAAGACCCCCGTGGTCCAGAACGTCGTCCGCTTCAGCGCCAAGAACCTGAACTTCGACGCTGCCCCCGTTGAGGTGATTGTTGCCAATGAGGAGCGGCTCCTGGTCGACGCCTTCGTGCGCTACGAGATCGCCGATCCGCTTCTCTACTTCCAGCGTCTCTCAGGCGTCTCCACCAACGCGCTCGAGATCCGGGAGCGGTTCGACACCAGGATCGGCGCGGTCTTGGGCGAGGCGGTTCGCCAGGTGCTCGGCGAGGTGCAGATCCGCGACATCATCACCGAGCGCCGCGGCGAGCTGATGGCCGCCATCCAGGCCGCCGTCTCCGAGGAGGCGAGGGCGCTTGGCGTACGGATCATCGACGTGCGTATCCGCCAGGCGGACTTCCCCCAGGAGAACGCCGAGAACGTCTATGAGCGGATGATCTCGGACTACAACCAGCAGGCCGAAAGCATCAGGGCCGAGGGCGAGCGTCAGGCGCGTGAGATCACCGCCTCCGCCGAGAAGGAGGTGGTGCAGATCACCGCCGCCGCCCGCGAGGAATCGCAACGTATCAGGGGCGCCGCCGACGGCCAGCGCAACGCGATCTACAACCAGGCCTATACGAGGGACCCGGAGTTCTTCGCCTTCTACCGGTCGCTGACGGCCTATGAGCAGGCGCTTCAGGATGGTCAGACGACGATCATCCTGTCCCCGGACTCGGAGTTCTTCCGCTACTTCAACGATCAGGAAGGCCGCTAAAACTAAGCAGGCAGCGCTTCGACGCGCTGCCTGCAGCTCTAACCGATCAGCTCTCTGACCTTCGAGACGTAGCTGGCCCCGACGGGCAGCGCGTCGCCATTGTTGAGCTCGACCTCGAAGCGGTCGGGCGCGACCCTCGAGAACCCCCTGATCTCCTCCTTTCGAACCACATGGGAGCGGTGAATACGGAGGAACGAGGCGTCGCCAAGCTTCTTTGCGAGCCCGGTCATGGTGGAGCGGATATGGTAGCTGCCGCTCTGGGCGACGATGTAGACGTAGTCGCGGTCCGACGAGGCGTAGCGGATGTCGGAGCGGCTGAGGCGCATCTCCGATCCGCCGTTCTTGATCCAGAGGTCCTCGGGCTCCCCCTCTCCCTTAAAGGCGGTCAGCGCCTCCTGCAGGCGTGCGGCCCTCTCTTCGGCCGTGCGGAGCGCAAGCTGCTTGTCGGCACGGTTCAGCGCCTCGGAAAGACGGTCCAGACGGACGGGTTTAAGGACGTAGTCGATGGCGCCGCGCTCGAAGGCGTCGACGGCGTACTCCGCAAAGGCCGTGACGAAGACGAGCTCTGGAGGCGCTTCTTCCGTGGAAAGACGGTAGGCGAGGTTCAGGCCGCTCCCGCCAGGCATCTCGATGTCGAGAAGGAGGATGTCCGCCCCCTCCTTCTGCTGTAGGCGGAGAGCTTCCTCGCTGTTTCGGGCTTCGCCGCAGAGGACGAAGCCGTCGACGCGTCCGACGAGGTGGCTCAGGCGCTGCCTGGCTAGGCTTTCGTCGTCGACGACAAGAACTCTACGCATGGTCGGGACCTCTCGAAGGAAGGGTAATGGTGGTGACAACGCCGCTGCCGGGCCGGTTGGCAATCGAGAGGTTCGTCTTCTCCCGGTAGGCGACTTCGAGCCGCTTACGGACGTTCTCGAGGCCTATGCCGCGGCGGGGGCTGCCGGCCGGTTGAAGAGGCGGGCCGTCATTGGCTACCTCGACGATGAGGCGATCTTCCCTGACCTCGGCCCTCAGGGTGATCGTCACCATGTCCTGAACCTTCGAAACGGCATGCTTCACGGCGTTTTCGAGAACAGGTTGGAGGAGGAAGGGAAGGACGGGAACGTCCTTAGCTTCCGGCGGGATATGCACCTCTACCCGCATCCGGTCCTCGAAGCGCACCTTCTCGATCTCCATATATTCGAGGGCGGCCTCGACTTCTTCCTGAAACGGAATGACCGCGGCGATGTCCATATCGAGTGAACGGCGGAGGAGGGCGGCCAGGCGCAGCACCATGACCTCCCCATCGTCATTGCGCCCGGCGGTGATGAGGGCTGCGACCGAGTTGAGGGTGTTGAAGAGGAAATGGGGGTGGAGTTGGCCTCTCAGGTTCTCGAGCTGCGCGCGCTGGGCGGCGAGGTCCTTCTCCAGAGTGAGGCGCTTCAGCGTTCCCAGCCGGTCGACCAGATGCACGGTGCCGGCGCCCAGCATCGTACACAGAACGATAGGACTGCCGTAGAGCACCCCCGCCCCTATGAGGGCGGCGAAGGGGTAGCCCTCCCAAGCCCGTGTGGGAGGGAAAAGCTTGTAAACGGCGCCGCCCAACAGGCCGTGAAGCAGGCAGATGCCGAGCGTCAGCGCGCTGATAGGCAGCCAGGCCAGTCTCTTCCGCCTGGGTGCCGACCCCGTCAGGCGTAGACTGGCGAAGAAGGTGAGAGCGGCGCTGACCGTGTAGACGAGCCCGCGCTGGGCGAGATCAGGAGGTACGTTGCCTTCGAAGAGGGTCAGCCCGGTGTAGAACGCGTAGAAGAGCGACCAGCTCCCGGCGCTGATCGCCAGGAGGATCCAGGAGTGCTTCCAGTTCAGCATGTACCATCCAGTGCGAGCCGTGAAGTGTGACCCGAACCCTTGCGGGACGCTACCGGTTTCGTCGCACCTCTTCGGCTCTTCGTCGCTACCTCTAGCTTCAGTCTCGCCGAGGCGGGGTCCGGTCGCAAGGCTACTCCCGACACGGACGGGATGGAGGCAGGCTTGGTGCTTGTTCCGTAAAAAGGGGAAGACGAACCATGAAAACGACTGTTCTCGCACTGGCAGCCAGCTTCACCATGCTGGGCGCGGCCCACGCATCGACCACCATCAACTACGGTTCGCCCGTTGTTGTCGACCCTCTGGGTAGCGGCGATGATTTCGGCTACGCGTCTCCGTTCTTGCCTTCGATCACCGTCGACGACATTGAGACGATCACGAACCTCACTGTGAGCATCGAAGGCCTGACCCACGATAGCTGGAGGGATGTTGACTGGGTGCTGGCCATCGGTCCTGCAGGCGGAAATTTCGCAAGCCTGGAGAGGGGGATCGTGCTGCGCTCCGGCAACTCTTTCGATTTCTCGCCAGTGGCGGTGACGAATGTCGATCTCACCTTCGACGAGAATGCCAGCGAGGAGGTGCCGCTCGAAAACCTGGTCAGCGGTACCTACCGGCCTACGGACCGTTACGACTACATCGCCAACAGCTACTTCACGGATTTTCTGGGAATGGAGGGGGTGACGAGCTTCGCCGAGCTGATCGGCTCGGCCACAGGATCAGTCAACCTGAGCCTGTTCGTCTACGACTACTTCAACGACGACAATATCGGTTCGTTCACGGACTGGTCGGTCACCTTCGATACCCTGGACACGGCGGAGGTGCCGGTTCCGGGCGTCGGGATCGCAGCGGGGCTAGCGGCAGCGGCCTTCCTTCGCCGCAAGCGGGCTTAAGTTCTATCGGCCTGCCCGGAGGCGGAGGACAGCTTGTCGAGCAGCGCGTTCAAGGCGCGCTGCTCTTCATCCGTCAGGGCAGAAAGAAGCGAGCGCTCATAGGCCAGGGCGCGCCCTGCCACGCTTCGAAAGGTGCGCTCTCCCTCGGCCGTCAGACGGAGAAGCGAGGCGCGCCGATCGCCTTGATGCGGAGCACGGAGGACGAGTCCCCGATCCGCCAGGCTGCTCACCGCCCGGCTGATAGTGGCTTTGTCCATAGGCGTTTCCGCAACCACTTGGGATGCCAAGGCTTCACGGTACTGACCGATCACCGCAAGGGTGCGCCATTCGGCAATGGAGAGGCCGAACTCTTCCGCATACTCCGCTGCCAAGCCCTGCCCCATGGCTTGGCCCAGCGCGACGATGCGGTAGGGGAGAAAGCGCGAGAGGCTGAAGAGATCCAGGACCTCCTCTTCCTCGGTAGGATGGCTCAGGGTCTCGCTCACGGAAAGGTCAGTGCTCGTCGCGTGCCTTCTCATGCAGCCAGGCTGCGTGGCGAGGGGCCTTCTTCGTCTCGGCCCACTCGTCGAGCATGATGTCGGCGACATCCTTGAGCTTCTTCATCTCTTCGGCGGTGCCGGTCTGGCAGGCGAGCTCGACCCGATGACCGTTGGGATCGAAGAAGTAGATCGACTTGAAGATGCCGTGATTGGTAGGGCCGAGCACTTCCAGCCCCTCGGCCTCGGCGCGGGATTTGGCGGCCATCAGATCGTCCATGGTCGGAACATCGAACGCAATGTGCTGCACCCAGAGGGGTGTCTTCTCGTCGCGGCCCATCGCCTCCTTGGTGGGAAGCTCGAAGAAAGCGAGGACATTGCCTCGCCCTGCGTCGAGGAAGACATGCATATAGGGGTCGGGCTCGCCGGTGGAGGGGACCTCGTCCTCGGCGATGGCGAGCTGGAAGCCCATGCCGAGGACGCGGCGGTAGAAATTCACCGTCTCTTTCGCATCGCGGCAACGGTAGGCCACGTGGTGGATACCGTTGAGGGCCGGAGCCTTCGCCACCTGGTCGAGATCGGCCATCAGGCGTCTTCCTTCTGTTTCAGCACACCGCGGGCGAGCTGATCGCGCTCAATCGACTCGAAGAGCGCCTTGAAGTTGCCCTCGCCGAAACCCTCATCCTTCTTGCGCTGGATGAACTCGAAGAAGGCGGGGCCGATCATGGTCTCGGAGAAGATCTGCAGGAGAAGGCGGGGGTCGTCGTTCTCGGTCGAGCCGTCGAGCAGAATGCCGCGCTTCTGCAGCTCTTCGACGGGCTCGCCGTGGCCTGGAAGACGCTCGTCTAGCATCTCGTAATAGGTGGCGGGCGGGGCGGTCATGAAGGGCTGGCCCTTGGATTTGAGGATGTCCCAGCTCTCGAGGAGGTTCTGCGAGCTCAGTGCGATGTGCTGAATGCCCTCGCCCTTCATGGCGACCAGGAACTCCTCGATCTGGCCCTTGCCGTTCTCGCCCTCCTGGTTGAGGGGGATGCGGATCTTGCCGTCAGGAGCCGTCAGTGCACGGGAGGTCAGGCCCGTATACTCGCCCTTGATGTCGAAGAAGCGAATCTCACGGAAGTTGAACAGACGGCCATACCAGTCCGCCCAGTGATCCATGCGGCCCTGATAGACATTGTGGGTAAGGTGGTCGATCACCTCGAAGCCTGCGCCCACCGGGTTACGATCGTCCGTGAGCCACTCAAAGTCGATGTCGTAGATGGAGAGGTTGGAAGCACGCTCCGAACCCTCATACCGGTCCACGAGGTAGACCAGCGCGCCGCCGATACCGCGGATGGCAGGGATGCGCAGCTCCATCGGGCCGACGGGCACGGTCACAGCCTCGGCGCCCTGGCTGATGACATGGTCATAAGCCTTGGCGGCGTCGCGGCAGCGGAAGGCCATGCCGCAGGCGGAAGGTCCGTGCTCCTGCGCGAAGTGCCAGGCGGGGGTGCCCTTCTCGTAGTTGGTAAGGAGGTTGATGCCGCCCTGGCGCCAGAGCTCGACATCCTTGGAGCGGTGACGGGCAACCTTAGTGAAGCCCATGCGCTCGAAGATGGGTTCGAGCAGCCCTTTCTCGGGGGCGCAGAACTCCAGGAATTCGAAGCCGTCGAGGCCTGCGGGGTTTTCGAACAGATCAGCCATGATTGTCTCCAGAAAGAGGGTGAGGCGGCGGCCTCGAAAGATGATGTGGTGGGCGGACTACTTCTCGGCGAAGCGCCCGCCCTTGTCTGCATAGGCCTGGGTGCCGCTTGTGTAGACCTTATCGCTCTCCAGCACGTCGGCCGGGGTGTGGCGGTAGCTGCCCGCGCAGCCCTCCTCGTGCAGCTTGTCGTAGAGGGGAGAGAACTCCGTACGCTGGGTGCGCTCCAGGAGGTCTTCGTAGCTTTTGATGACGAAGTAGGTCTGCTGGAAGTCGTCGATCCGGTAGTCCGTGCGCATGAGGCGCGGCACGTCGAAACCGAGACGGTTGGGGGAGGGGTCCTCCAAGCTGAAGACGCTCTCGGCGGGGGAGGAGACGATGCCCGCGCCGTAGATGCGCAGGCCGTCCTCGCCCTCGATCAGGCCGAACTCCACCGTGTACCAGTAGAGCGCGGCGAGGTTCTTCAGACAGCCCGAGTTCAGGCTCTTCAGGCCACCCTGGCCGTAGGCCTGGATATAGTCGGCGAATACCGGGTTGGTGAGCATCGGCACATGGCCGAAGACGTCGTGAAAGACATCGGGCTCTTGGATATAGTCTAGCTGGTCCGGCTTCCTGATGAAGTTGCCCGCCGGGAAGCGCCGGTTGGCAAGGTGGTCGAAGAAGACCTCATCCGGCACCAGGCCCGGTACGGCGACGACGCGCCAGCCGGTGAGGGTTTCAAGCTCGTCGGACATGCGCTCGAAATGGGGAATGCCGCCGCGGCCCAGGTCGAGAGCCTTGAGGCCGTCGATGAACGCCTGGTCAGCCCGGCCCGGCAGCACCTTCATCAGACGCTTGTAGAGCGTATCCCAGGTGCCGTGCTCCTCCGCCGTGTAGCTCTCCCAGTCCTGGGGGATAGTGTAGTCATCCGCCGGGGCCTGGCTGGCCCTATGGAAGGCAGGGCTCTCGCCGGTAGGCATCTCCATGGAACCGCTCCTCTCGTTCGGGCAAGGCTCGTGGCCGTGCACCGATAGTTGTTTGTGCAACTAATTCATTGGATGGGTGCGCGCAAGGGGGTTGCGATCACGACTGTTTCCCACCCCCTGGTTCCTCTACAGACCAGGGAGCGCCTACGCTTTCTCGATCTCAGGCAAAGCCTAGCTTCGTCTGGCGAGTCGCTTCTGGCGGCGCTTCCAATGGGGCAGGAAGAAGAGGTAGATGCCCGTCCCCCAGAGAACCAACAGCACCACCCCGGAGGGCAGGAAGACCCACTTCTTCGTCCATCCGGCGAAGAACGAGCCGTCATGGAGGCTCTCGATCAGGTCCGAGCGGCGATAGGCGACCTGCACCACCTCGGCGGTGGCGGTGTCTACCTGTGCCTCCCAGCCGTTGGCGGCGACGAACTTCACCACGCCCTTGTCCGGCTTGACGTCCACCCGGTCGAGGCTGCCCCAGCCGGAGAGCTCGAGCTGCGGCACGCCCGAGGCCGCGGCGAACAGGGCCTCGAAGCTCTGCGTCGGTATCTGGTCCGCCACCTGCCCGCGTGCGGTGGGGGGCTGAATCCAGTCGATGTCCTTCTTGAGCATCAGCAGGATGCCGGTGGCGATCACAAGGCCGAGCGGCAGCATGATGAGCGGCGAGGCCCAGCGGTGAATCTGACGAAGTAGCTTCTGTGCCTTCACGCGGCGGACTGCTCCCAATGGCGGGGAAGGGATGCGACTGCTTACCCTACTGGCCAACACTGTCACATTCTTTATCGTTAGCTGATAAGGATCGAATGGGAAACATGATGGGTAAGGGACGAGATATGGGTATCAAGGGACTGCTGCTCGGCTGCGCAGGGCTTGCTGCGCTGGGACAGGCGTTCGCCGACGACCATAAGGACAGCGAGGCCGTCATTCCCTCCGAGGTGATTTCAGGCATGAAATGGCGCTCCATCGGCCCGGCGCTGATGAGCGGTAGGATCGCCGATATCGAGATCGTCCCCTCCGACCCCGCGACCTGGTATGTGGGCGTGGGCTCCGGCGGCGTCTGGAAGACCGAGAACGCCGGTACCACCTGGAAGCCCCTCTTCGACGGGCAGGACGTCTACGCCATCGGCGAGATCGCGCTCAGCCCCCACAACGAAGACGTCATCTATGTGGGCACCGGCGAGAACCACGGCGGGCGCCACATCTCCTGGGGTGACGGCGTCTACCGCTCGAGGGATGGCGGTCAGTCCTGGGAGCATCTCGGCCTCGAGGATTCCGAGCACATCTCCAAGATCATCGTGCATCCCGAGGACCCGGACGTCCTCTACGTGGCGAGCCAGGGACCTCTCTGGTCCGGCGGCGGCGAGCGCGGCTTCTACCGTTCCGAGGATGGCGGCGAGACCTGGGAGAACACGCTGAGCGCCGGAGACTTCACCGGCGTGACCGACCTCATCATGGACCCGCGCGACCCTGATCGTCTTTATGCGGCGACATGGCAGCACCACCGGACCGTGGCGAACTATGTCGGCACCGGGCCGGAGAGCGGCATCCATGTGTCCGAGGACGGCGGCAAGACCTGGACAGAGCTCACCTCTGGCCTGCCGAGCGGCAATATGGGCAAGATCGGTCTGGCCCTCTCTCCCCAGAACCCGGACATCGTCTATGCGGCGATCGAGCTCGACCGCCGCGAGGGCGGGGTCTATATGTCGAACGACCGCGGCGCTTCGTGGACGAAGCAGTCCGACGCCGTCTCCGGCGGCACCGGCCCGCACTACTACCAGGAGCTCTACGCCAATCCGCACAAGGAGGGGCAGATCTACCTCCTGTCGAACTATACCCAGGTGTCGAACGACCACGGCAAGACCTTTGAGTATATCAACAACTCGACCAAGCACGTCGACGACCACGCGCTGGCCTTCCGTCCCGACGATCCGGACTACGTGCTGTTCGGTTCGGATGGCGGCATCTATGAGAGCTATGACGGGCGCGAGACATGGCGCTTCATCGACAATCTGCCGATCACGCAGTTCTATAAAGTGGCGGTCGACGATGCCGAGCCGTTCTACAACGTCTACGGAGGGACCCAGGACAACAACTCCCAAGGCGGACCTTCCAGGACCGCCAATGTGAACGGCATCCGCAATGCCGACTGGTTCATCACGCTGGGCGGCGACGGCCACCAGTCCGCGACCGAGCCCGGCAACCCCGATATCGTCTACGCCCAGTGGCAGCAGGGGAACCTGATGCGGGTCGACCGAACCACCGGCGAGCGGGTCTATGTGAAGCCCCACGCCAAGCCGGGCGAGCCCTATGAGCGCTTCAACTGGGACGCGCCGATCTTCGTCAGCCAGCACGAGCCGACGAGGCTCTACTTCTCCTCGCAGCGCGTGTGGCGTTCGGACGATCGCGGTGATAGCTGGACGGCGATCTCAGGTGACCTGACCCGCGACGAGCGCCGGGTCGAGCTGCCGGTGATGGATCGTCAGTGGTCATGGGACGCGGGCTGGGACCTCTACGCCATGTCCAACTACAACACGATCACCTCCTTCGGCGAAAGCCCAATGGACGAGGACCTTCTCTATATCGGTACCGATGACGGCATCATTCAGATCACCGAGGATGGCGGCGAGAACTGGCGTCGCGTCGAGGTGGGCGCCCTGCCTGGCGTGCCGGAGACGGCCTTCGTCAACGATATCCGCGCCGACCTGCATGACGAAGACACGGTCTATGTGGCGCTCGACAACCACAAATACGGCGACTACGCGCCCTACCTTCTGAAGTCGGAGGATCGCGGCGAAACGTGGCAGAGCCTGGCGGGCGATCTGCCCGAAGAGCATCTGGTCTGGCGCATCGTCCAGGACCACGAGGACGAAGACCTCCTCTTCGCCGCCACCGAGTTCGGCGCCTTCGTGACCGTCGACGGTGGGGAGAAATGGACGGAGCTGTCCACGGGTCTTCCGACCATCAGCCTGCGCGACATCACCATTCAGCGGCGCGAGGACGATCTGGTCGCAGCCTCCTTCGGTCGCGGCTTCTACGTCCTCGACGATATCTCGCCCCTGCGCGATATCGACCCGGAGAGCCTCGAGCAGGAAGCCATGCTCTGGCCCGGCCGTGATGCGCTCTGGTATATCGAGGAGCAGCCGCTGGGCGACGAAGGCAAGGCGAGCCAGGGCGACGGCTACTTCACCGCCGACAACCCGCCCTTCGGCGCGGTCTTCACCTACTATCTGCGCGACGACCTCAAGACGATGGAGGAGGAGCGTCAGGAGGCGGAGAAAGATCAGGAAAGCACGGCCATGCCAAGCTTCGAGCAGCTTACGGAAGAGATGAACGAGGAGAAGCCCAAGGTCATCCTCACCGTCCGCGACGAGAAAGGCTCCGTCGTTCGCCGTTTGGAAGGAGCCGCGAAGAAAGGCCTCCACCGTATGGCCTGGGACCTGACCAAGCCCAATCCGAGGGCCGTCACGTCGGCCTCTGCAAGTGCCGAGCGCGACAGCGGCTGGATGGTGTCTCCTGGCACCTACACCGTGTCCCTGTCCAAGCGCCACCGGGGCGAGACCGAAGAGCTGGTTGGACCGCAGGAGTTCGAGGTCGTTCGTATGCGCGAGGGTGCTCTTGAAGGAGCATCGCCGGAGGAGGTCGCAGCCTTCTGGGGGCGGATCGAGAAGCTGCAGATGCGCCTCTCCGCAGCCCAGAACGTGCATGAGGAGATGGAGGAGAAGCTCGGCATGATGGCGACCGCCATTCGCCGCTCCTCTGCACCCGAAGAGCTGATGGACGATCTCTCGGACCTCCGCTCACGGACAGCTAAGCTTTCGGAGGAGCTCTACGGCAATGAAGCGAAGAACGCGATCGGCCAGCAGCAGCAGGCCACTGTGTTCGACCGGCTGTCCTACACTGTCAGCGGCGTGAGGGACTCGACCTACGGTCCAACCCCGCAGCATGTTCAGTCCATCGAATGGGCCGAGGAAGGTCTACGCGACGTGATCGCCGAGCTGCGTGAACTTCGTTCCGAAGCCATTCCGGCGATGGAGGACGCGCTAGAGGAAGCCGGTGCGCCGTGGACGTCCGGTGCGGACCTTCCGTCTGAGTAAGTCTGCCTGCGCCGTTTCGGCACTGCTCCTCCAGGGGGCGGTGCTGGCGGCGGAAACGCCTGACGATCTGATGGTCGTGCGCGGCGAGAAGCTGGCTCACGCGCCTGTCCTCCTGCTCGACGGAGAGGACGTTCAGGCCCTCAGGCCCCGAAGCCTGAAGGCCATCGTGGAGGCGCTGCCTCAGACCAGTATCTCCGTCAACTCCCGCGGCGAGGCGGTTGCCAGCATCCGCGGGAGAAGTGAGCGGGAGACGAGTGTTACGCTCAACGGCGTTCCCCTGAACGACCCTTGGGACGGCAGGGTCGATTTCGCGCCTCTGCCTGCCGCCCTGATAAGCAGCGCGGCATCTTATCCCAGAGGGCATGCGGCGATCGGCAGCGCCTCGTCGGTGGAGCTGACATTGAGCCAACCGTCCGAAGCTTTGCTGGTCGAGGCGGAGGGCGGAACCAGAGGGTACCGGGCGGGAGAGCTCGTGCTCGGTCGCCGCAACGGGGCCTTGGCGCTCTCACGACTTTCGAGGAACTCGTTTCCGCTATCTGCAGATGCCGACCTTCCGTTCTATCAGGACGAAGGGGAGAGGCGCACCAACTCGGACTTGGAGCGAAACGCTCTTCTCGGCCTCGGCTCGGTCGCCGGGAAGGAGTGGAGCGCGAGCGGGTTCGTCCTGGCTTCCTTCGCGCGTTACGGGGTGCCGCCCGAAGGTCATATAAATCCGGACATATCGCAGGTGCGGTACTGGCGCGTGCCCGAAGACGACCGTATCGTTGCCGGCATGGGCGGAAGCCGTCTCCTTGCAGGCGCACGGCTTGACGGACAGGCATGGCATCATAGCCGCCAGCGGTCCATCGAAGCGTTTACGGATGAAACCTATGCGGAGCTTGCTGAAACCAGCGAGAACCGCAGCCGCTCGACCGGGATACGGAGCAGCGGTTCGCGCCGGTTCGGTGCGGCCTCGGTTTCCGTCGGCGGGGAGTTGCGAGAAGATGCTGTCCGCCTGGTTTCGGATGGAAGGGAAACCTTCGAACGACGAACCCAAGCTGTTTGGGCTGACGCCGGTTTGGGTGGCGCGAGGTGGAGCGGTGACGCCTCGGTCCGCTGGGAGGGTTTCACGACGACCCGCTCTGGTGACCGAGAGAGGGCACCGGACCAGAAAGTCGTAAGCCTGCGGACGAGCCTAAACTATCAAGCGGGTGCGAACTGGACGCTCAGCGCCGGAGCCGCGAAGCTCGGCAGACTGCCCAGTCAGCGTGAGCTTTACGGGGAGGCGTTGGGCCGCTTCGTCATCAATCCTGACTTGCGAGCTGAACGCCGGTACATGGTCGAGGCTGGGGTTGTGCGGACTGGGCGGCAGCTTCGGGTATCTCTCACCCCCTTTGCAGAGTGGTCGGATCGGACGATCGGTCAGCGAGCTGTGCGTGGTAGCCCTTCGCAACGTATGAGGATCAACGAAGGAGGCATACGGACGTTGGGCGTAGGGGGACTTCTATCTTGGAGTCCTGGAGCGGCATGGGCCGCCGACCTGACAGGAACCTTTCTTGACCTTAGGCCGCAAGAGGCAGGGGAGTTCGTTGAGGAGAGGCCTGAAGTGCTGCTTCGCGGGCAGCTCAGCTACAGACCCGAGCACTCGGTAGGTGGGTTGGTCCGCATTCAGCACCGGGGACGAGCCTGGTCGCGCGACGATGCGGGGGACGCTGTACCTCTTCCGCCCGCCACCACCGTGGATGCCGAGGTCAGCTACCGGTTGGGTGAGGGGCCTGGTTCTGGCGCCGAGATCTATCTGCGTGCAGACAACATCTTCGACGCATTGGTGCTGCCTCAGATCGGGCTGCCTGCACCTGGCAGGGTGATACGGGGAGGGGTGAGACTCTCACTGAGCTAGCACGTGGCCGCTCGCTTGCGGGGTAGGGGGAGTGCGCGTCGCCGCTGCTAGAGCGGTAACGAGGAAGGGCGCAGCCCCCGCAAGCCCGGCCGCAAGGCGCTGCGCCGAGGGTTTGGCCAGGATAGCGGACAGGGTCGCGGCAGCCTTGACGCGCCTGCCCGCCAAGCGAGCGAAGCTGGACTGAAAATCCGTGGCCGAGCGGCCGGAGAGCACGGCTTCGGCCACCAGACGGCCGCTGCGAAGGGCAAGACCCATCCCCTCGCCGCAGAAGGACGGGATGACGGCGGCTTGGTCGCCGATATAGTAGAGACCATCGGTTCGTGAGCGGACCAGGCCGTAAGGTATTCTTCCTACGGCAAGCGGCTTTTCGAGGAGAAACGAACAGTCGGCGAAAATACGATGTGCGTGCTCGGACTGCTGCGCAACCCGGCGAAGGAGCGCGGTAGGGTCTCCCCCAGCCTCGCTGAGAGCCCATTGCTCAGCGGCGAGGCAGGCGTTGATCCGACTACCCTCCACCTCTTGAAAACCGATATACCCACCAGGGAAGAAAACAACGTCTACTGTAGACCTTAGATCGGCCATGACGCTTGGACGGACGGCCAGGTAGGTCTTGATGCCGACCATGCCGTCATGGCGGCCGGGTGGGCGCTTGTGCTGGCTGAGATCGTGCTTCCCCGTAGCGACGATCACCGCGGGTGCGTGGATGCTGTCCCCATCGCGAAGAAGAACACTGTCAGGCGTCGCCGCTCGCACGGTCACCCCCCTGAGGATATCGGCTCCTGCCTCCGCGGCGCGCTGCAGGACAAGCTCGTCTAGAATACGCCTACTGAGTGACACGGCTTCGAACGGGAGCGGCGCGGCGGAGGCGTCTCCACGCGCAGCGGTTCTGACGCGCGTCAGGGAAGCAGCACCATGGTCTCGAGGCTCGATACCCATAGAGCGCAGCTCACCGAGGGCCTCACCGGAGAGAAACTCACCGCATACCTTGTCGTGGGGCTCGGTAGTCCGCTCGATGAGGGTGACTGCTGCCCCGCCTCGTGCGAGATGCCAGGCTGCGGTGCCGCCAGCCAGCCCGCCGCCGATGATGATCATATCAGGGCGCACGGATCTTCTCGATACACAGGCGGAAGGGTGCTCCCATTCCGATGCGGGCGTCGGTCACGCCAGCTTCCGATAGGAAACGCTGCCATTCGGGCCTTCGGAAACTGCGGGCGAAGCTGACCGGCCCGTCGTGGCGGACCACCGGGTGCCGGAGGGAGAGGTGGGCCAGGGCGAAGAAGCCGCAAGACGCTAGGCGGCTACGGTAGAGATCGTTGATCAGCCAGCCTTTCTTGGCGGTCCGGTCCATCCAACTCAGAAACGGCGGGATGTCGTCGCTGTCCAGGTGATGACAGAACAACGAACTCATCACGATGTCAGGGGGCGGAGCATTCTCGATGTAGTCGAAGACGTCCGCGGTGATCCACTCGATGTCGACATGCGTATATTGGGTTTCGATCTTGGACGCCGATGCGGCGGCATGCGGGTTCATGTCGACGCCGCTGAGGGTGGCGGCGACGCCGTGCTTATCCAAAAACTCGGCGGCTCGGCGCAGCCCATCGCCGTGACCCGAGCCGATGTCCACGATATGCAGCTTTTCTGTGGGTGGACGGAGCTTCAGATACCGCGCGAGAAAACCGGTGATAGGGCGGTAGCCAAGGCTCACCACGTTGACCGAAGCCAGGCTCTTTAGTGTGGCGTCGAACAGTTCGAAGGATGTCTCGCCGTCCATCCGTTCGGGCATCGCGCTGGGCTCGATCCTTTGAGCGTAGGACGTGGTGAGCGCTGGCGGCAGCATGAGACCTCAACCTGCAGCGGTGAAGCGCATGGTCTCGGCGGTCAGGCCGGGGCCGAACGCCATGGTGATGCCTTTGGCTCCGGGTTCGGGCTCGCTTTGCAACATGTGTTCGAGGACGAAGAGCACCGTAGCCGACGACATATTGCCGAAGCGGCGGAGGATCTCCCGCGACGGTTCGAGGGCGTGCGGCTGCAACTCCAAGGAGCTCTCAACCGCGTCGAGAATAGATTTTCCTCCTGGGTGAACCGCCCACAGATCAATATCATCCGTCCCTTCCTGTGAGAGCGCCTGCATAGCCGTCGGCAGACCTCGGCGGAGGGCAGCGGGCGTTTCCCCGGATAGGTGCATGTCGAAGCCGGTGTCCCCCACCTGCCAGGTGATGAGCGAACGATCGTCCGGCATGGTCGTGGTCTTGAAACTGTCGAGGCGGAAGCCCTCAGGATCGGCAGTCACCAAGGCCGCTGCCGCACCATCGCCGAAGATCGAGAAGGAGAGCACTTTCTCGAGGTCGTCGGTCTCGTGAAGATGCAGTGTACAGAGCTCGACCGATACGCACAGTACCTTAGCGTCCGGTTCTGCCAGCACGATCTGCCTCGCTAGTCGAAGAGCGTTGATGGCTGCGTAGCATCCCATGAACCCGATGACGGTCCGCTCAACCGATGGATTCAAGCCTAGGCGCTCCGTAAGCTGAAGGTCGATGCCGGGTGCGGACAAGCCTGTGCAGGTGGTGACCAGAAGGTGGGTCACGCCGTCCAGATCGGCGCGTAAGGCCCTGACGGCTTTCTCCGCAAGGGGGGCGGCCTCCCGGTCGTAGAGGGCCATCCGTGCACTGGTCGGCGGGAAGCTGCCGTAACGGTAGAAGTCCTCCGCATCCATGCTGGCTTCGGTCTCAAGCGGTTCGAGCGGTGAGTAGCGTGCCTCGATCCCCGACCTCTCCAGCATGCGGTCGAGGAGCACGCGTCTGCGGTCGGTGATCTGACGCCTCGCGAAGGTCTTGAACAGCCCGTGGACCTCGTGGGGCGGGTTCGCACTGGCGACGGCGTTGAGATATGCGGCAGACATAGCGTTAGCGTTGCGCGTTGCCGCGCTGCTGGCAATCGCCGGGCGCAGTGAGGCCTGAGGTCCCGCCCTAGTTTTCCATCTGGTCGATCAGATCGCGGACACCGACGTCGACGCATCTCACTTCGTAGTCAGCGAGGCCGAACGGCATAATGAGCCGATCGTTGTGGACGATCCCACCGCAGCTATAGACCGCGTTAGGGACATAGCCATGGCGGTCCTGGTCGTCCGTCCCGACCAGCGGGACGGAAGTCCGGCCGATCACCTTGGACGGATCGTCGAGATCGAGAAGGGCGGCCCCGATCGTGTACTCGCGGACAGGGCCGACGCCGTGGGTAAGGATGAGCCATCCCTCATCGGTCCGCATGGGCGAGCCGCAATTGCCCATATGCATGAACTCCCACTCGTAGCGAGGCTCGAGCAGCACCTCGCCTCCTGACCAGTGGCCGAGTTGGTCGGAATAGAGAAGCCAGACCTTCTCCGCGTCCTGGCGGCCGAGCATGGCGTAGTGACCGCCGATCTTGGAGGGGAAGAGCGCCATGCCCTTGTTGCCGACGGCATCGCCTTCCATGTCGGAGAGCGAGAAGGTCTCGAAGTCCTCCGTATGAAGCATCTGCGAGGCGATATGGCGCCCGTCATAGGCGGTATAGGTGCCGTAATAGCCGCTTCCGTCGTCCATCTCGACCAGACGAAGGTCTTCGATACCGTTCGAGGTGGCGGCGGTGAGGGGAAAGAGGATACGTGAGCTGAGTGGGCCGCCGTGCAGAAAGTTCACGTCTGCGATTTTGCACTCGGTCATCGAACCCTCCCGCATGCGCAGGCCGGAGAGCTCGCCGCGTTCGTAGACCCCATCGGGCTCTGCCACCTCCAGGGTGCCGTCGGGCTTGATGACGCCCTCGCGGAAAGCCACCGAGGAGATATGCCCCTCGCCTACGGCGCGGACGGAGAGGATGACCTTCATCTCGTCGCCGTCCTTATCGTCCGGGTGCCGAACGACGGAGGGGTTGAAATAGGCGGTCGATTTGAAGGTGTACTCGCTCATGAAGAACGCGCCGATCAGGTAGCGGCGCGTCTCGTCGTATTTGTCCGCATCGAGAAGGGCGAAGCGAACCTTGTCCCAGCGCTCGCAGATGATCTGGTCGAAGTTGCGGTGCCTACGACCGAACTGATCACGGACCTTGGCGAGAAGCGCTTCGCACTCTTCGTCCGACAGCGCGAGCAGGCGTTCCGCGGCGGAGCGGACCTTGCCGCTCTCGTTCGAGACATAGGGCGCGCGGATGACGACCGGTCCGAAGGGCTGCAGCAGCACAGCCTCCTGGTCGGGCGGCAGCGAAAGATCCTGCAGCCTTGCTCCGTCGATCAGTTTCATATGGTCTGTCCCCCGGCCACCTGTTCGAGGTGGTCGCTCTGTTCGTTCAAGGTGAGGCGGCGCAGGTCCCTGATGGACAGGCTCGCCTGGTGGAGGGCAAGCGTGCTCTCCGCCCCGCAGTTCTGGTTTCCTCGCTCCGCGTGGAGGCCGTCGAGACAGGAGCCGTCGCTCATATCGGCGAGGGGAAGCCGCAGCCGGTTCTGGCCGAGGAACCAGGCATAGGCCTGCTCGGCGATATCCGCCCAGCTCTCATCGCGAGAGAACCGGTAGGCGGCGACGGCTGCGTCGACCAGGGCGGCGGCTTCGATGGGCTGCTCGTCGATCTTGTGGAACGCCGTGTAGTCCTGACCGAAGTTCCTGGTACCGATGAAGTTGAAGAAGTCGCCCTTCCACTGAAGCTCGCAGAGCCAGCGGAGGGTCTTGAGCCCTTCCTCCATCCAGTCCTCTCGTTTCATCACTTCCGCTGCCAGAAGAAGACCCTGGGGCAGGCGTGCATTGTCGTAGCTGAGCGCCGTTTCGAACCACACCCAGTCGGGCTGGCGGGCGGCTATCTCGCCGCGCTGGTGCATCAGGTGCTTACCCAGACGCAAGAAGGGATCGTCCCCATCGGGTCCGTAGACGCGGCGGCGCTCGTGTTCCGCCAGAACGGCGAAGGCCAGGCTACGTGGCGACTGAAGATTCTCCCTCAGGGGGCGGGCGCGAAGATAGGCGTTCTCCGCCCATGCCCTCAGCCCCTCGTCACCGGCGCGGGCGCTGGTGAGGCCCAAGGCCCAGAGCGCTCGCCCGTTGCTGTCGTCCGACCCGCCCTGATCGAGCCAGTTGCGGTCGTAGGACATGAAGTTGCGGAAGCGCACCTCCTCCTCGTTCCAGGCATGCTCGAGAAACGCGGCGCAAGTATAGGCGGAGCGCGCCGCGGCGGGGGGTGTCTCGCTTCGCCCGGTGGCGGGCGCTACGACCATCAGCATGCGTGCGCAGTCATCGGTGCAGTAGCCGTGGCGGCGGTCTGGGATCTTGTGGACCGCATGCTGAGCGATGCCGACACCGTCGTTGAGACGGGAGAGATGAGCGAAGGGGAGCTCGATGCTGGCCGCAGGCGCGTTGCGGCTGAAATCGACGAAGTGCAGCTTGCGTCGGCTACGCCAGTCCGACGACACTTTCTGCATCAGTTCGGCATAGCGGTGACCGGTCGCCTCCCAAGTGAAAGCGTCGGCATAAGCGCGGGCGCGATCGGCCATGGCGAGGCGCTTCTCGTCATCGGAGAGCAGCCCCGTGATCGCCGACGCCATGGCTTCTGGATCATGCGGCGGGACGAGGCAGCCGCGCCCGTCCGCCAAGAGTTCCTCGGCATGCCAGTAGGGCGTCGAGACCACGGGAACGCCGTTGCCGAAGGCGAAGCTCAGCGTGCCCGATGTGATCTGCCGAAGATTGGGGTAGGGGGTGACGTAGACATCGGCGAGAGAGAGCCAGTCGAGTAGCTCACCATCCTCCATGAAGCGGTTGACGAAGTGGAGGTGCTCTACGACGCCCAACTCCTCCGCCAGTTGGACGAGGCTGTCGCGATAGCGTTCCCCCTCGTCACGCAGCACCGCCGGGTGGGTGGCGCCAGCGATGACGTAGACGAGGTCCGGATGAAGTTTGACGATATCGGGCAGGGCGGAGATGGCGGTTTCAATACCCTTACCAGCGGAAACGAGGCCGAAGGTGAGAAGCACTTTCTTGCCGCCCAGGCCCACTTGCTTCTTCTGCGCTTCCGGATCGGTAGCGGTCCGGCGGTAGAAGCCGTGCTCGATGAGCACGATCTTTTCCTCCGGAACGCCGTACACTTCTTTCAGAAATCTCCGCCCTTTCTGCGACATGGTGACGAGCTTGGCGGAGCCTGCGATTACGGCGTCCATGGCCCGCCGCTGATCCTCGCTCGGATCGGGAAGTATCGTATGGAGTATACTGATGACGGGTTTGTCGAGCGTCGAGAGGAAGCGGCCTAGAAGAGAACCCGACGCACCGCCGAATATTCCGAACTCATGCTGAATGCAGACGATATCGACGGGAAGCTGATTGAGCTGCTGAGCCGCCTTTATGTAGCTGTCGACATCATCGCGGACGATGGAGGGGCCATCGGGGGCGAGGTTGCTCTCCAGAACGGGGACCGGCACGGAGTAGGACCGGGCGGCACGGCTGACCGCGTCTTCGAGAGCCGTACAGAAGGTGGCCAACCCACACTGCCGGGGCGGCAGGGTGCTGACATAGGCAACCGTGAGCGCCTCAGACGAAGCTGCCGACAGGTTCGTGGCGGGGGTGAAGCTCATCTTGGTCCTTTTGAGGGGCAGGGTGATGACTAGATCGGAACACGCAAGCTCAGACCCTGTTCCTGGAACCCTTGACCGAGGCGGCACTCCTTCGGATGTGGAGCTTTAGAACCGCCGGGGTCAGGGGGATCAGGAGACGGGTTGCGCTTGTGATTGTTTGGTAACGGGCGGCGCTAGCGCCCCTAGAGCAGCCCTTGCGGCGTCCGAGCAAGGCAGGACAAGCTCGCCTCCTATGCGCTGCGTATCCCTCAGAATAGCTTGGCGGGCGGCTTCCGGAGAGCCGAACTGGAAGCCGATCTGCGATGCGTAGGCGAGACAGGCGTCGATCTTGACACCGAGATGATCGCTCACCCGCACACTAACCCACTCGCTGCTCGGATCGGGGCAGCGGACCGCGTAAGGAAGATCGCGCCAGAGAAGAAGCCGATCCGCGCAAGTTTTCTCGGCGGCTGCCCTGACAAGGACGTGGTCGATATGGTTGCCGTGGCAGAAAGGGGCGAGCACCAAGTCTGCGCCCTCCACGATCTCCGGCAGCATGTGAGCGAGTTGGGACGTGAGCGGATCGTTCGGCACTGCTTCACCGAAGAGAGAAGCGGCATCGTGGTAGCCTCGGTTGGGCGCTTCGCAGAGCTGATGGTGGAAAGACCGAACGCCAAGTATGCTGGCAGCCGCTAGGTCCTCCTCACGACGAAGAGCCATGTAGTCGGTCTGCCGCGAGAGCCCCTTATCGAGCTGACAGGCTAAAGCGAACCCCTCCGCCGGGTGGACACCTCCGGCGAGCAGCGTGTGGACCTCGACTTCATGCGAGCCGGCGAGACGGGCGAGCAGACCGCCTACGGAGAAAGCCGCATCATCGAGGTGCGGGGAGAGGGCGACGATCCTCACGCCGAACCCTAGAGAAGGTGCGGTGCCGCCCTGAAGCGGCAGGTGGGATCGGCTTGGGCGAGCTCGATGGAAGGATCGTACACGGCTTCCCAGTCAGGGAGGGGGAGCTGTCCGAGGGCGCGTTCGTAGACCTTCTCGATGGATCGGCAGACGACCGGCCAACTGTACCTCTCGGTGACGTCCCTCTTCGCAGCTTCTCGAAGACGTTCGCGGAGCGCCTTGTCGTCGATGAGCGGCTGTTGCAGATCGGCGAGACCGGTGGCGTCGCCTGGCTCTACTAGAAGGCCGTTGCGCTCGTGTTCGATGGCATCCACCACCCCCACGGCCCGGCCGCCAATGACCGGCAGGCCCGAAGCCATTGCTTCGAGCACGGTGTTCGAGAAACCCTCGGCATAGGTCGGTGTCACGAACAGATCGCACTGTCGGTAGATGGACGGGACCGCCGAGTAGTCCGCTGCGCCCATTATCTCGACCTTTTCCTCGAGACCGTTCGCGGCGACGAAGTGTTCCGCCTCATCGAGATCGGGGCCTACGCCGGAGACCACCCCTTCGAAGGCGACGTTCCGCTCGCAGAGCAGTTTCCAGCTCTCCAGGGTGTCGATCAGACCTTTACGCCTGTCGGCTCTACCGTGAAAGAGAAGCCGTAGCGGCGTGTTTTCGGGGCGCTGAGAGGGGAAGAACCGGCTTGTACTGACCGCTCCCGGCACGATGGTGAAACGCTCGGCATCCGTGCCGTGGTTGCCAATGACCTCGTCCCGAAAGCTCTTACAGCCGATAATCACCGCGTTGGCGTGGTCCAGCACGGCCTGCATGGCGCGGCGGTGGGTCTCGCAGCAGAGCCCGACCCAGTGACCATCACCGCCCTGGATCGAGACAATCACCGGAAGGCCGAGCCGCTCACCTGCGATCAGTGCGGCCAGACCGGTGGGATAGGCATACTGAGCGTGAAGGATGTCGAAGGGCCGCTCCCGGTGAGCTTCTATGCACGCGGAGACGAGTTCGTTGAGATCGCGCTCGAAGTCGGCAGGCTGCCCGTGGGGGGCAAGCTCCTCACCCTTCGACCTGAAGCCGATCGTCCGTACGCCTTGTGTAGGAGGGGGCGTGCCGCCCCCATAGATGGCGATACCGGGCGCGTCTCCGCGGTACTGGGACAGCATGGTGATCTCGTGGCCGAGGTCGCGCATGCCTCTGATGAAGTTGTAGGCGTAGACGGACATGCCGGAGACCGCAGGAAAGTACCGTCTCGAGAAAAAACAGACTCTCATGACAGATGCTCCTTGAGCCAATGAATAGACTGGGGAACAGCCTCGTGCGCGCGGGGCGATTCACGCGACAGTTCGACGCAGAGGAGCCGGTCGAAGCGGATGCTCTGAAACGATCTCAGAACTTCCGGAACATCGAGGTCGCCTTCGCCGAAGGGGAGATGGATGTGTATCCCCCGGTTCATGCCCTCGATGGCGGCGGTGCCGATATGCTCTTGATACGTAACCGGAGCTTCAGCCGGATCGCTCTCGCCCGTCACCCACAGATGCCCGACGTCCAAGGCCAGTTGCAGAGGGCCGCCTAACTCCTCCACCGCATTCTTCAGCTCGAGAAACTCCAACACGGTTTCGATAGCCATACCGGGCTCCGGTTCGAAGGCTGGGATCACACCGTACTTCTCAGCGTAGCTGGTCACCTCGGCCGTTCCCTCAACGAGACGCTGGAAGGCTTCGCTTCGGGCCGAAGCGGTATGCGGAACACCGGCCCAGAACGAGACGGCCTCGCTTTCCAGAATATCTGCGATCTCCACCGCTCGCTGAAGGAAACGAATGCGCCGCGCGCGGCCCTCCGCATCGTCACTGACCAGAGTAGGCTCGTGCTTGCGGCGGGGGTCGAGAAGGTACCGGGCACCGGTCTCGATCACGCTGCCAAGACCGGCGCTCTGCAGATGCCGTTTGAGGGCTATCGTGTCTTCGTGCCAGCTATCCGCAAACGGATCGAGGTGGTGCCAATCGAGGGTGAGCGCCACCCCGTCATAGCCGGAGGCGCCAATCAGCTCGATGGCGTCATAGAGCCGGTGGTTGGCGCAACCATTGGTATTGTAGGCAAACCGCAAGCTCATGCCGCATCCCTACGACCGGCCATTACGCGGGTGACCCCTGGTGTGGGCTCGCGGTAGAGGAAGTAGAGGGGAGCGGTGATGCGGTCGAGGCGCTCCTTGTCGAGATAGAGGGGGCCGCCCAGCTCCGCCTCTTGCTCCGGGCGAAGAGTAAGCTTTTGCCGACCCGGTCCCGGTTGGTGTCTCAGCAGCGGGTCGCCCCTTTCCAGAAGGCGCCTCGCGCCGCGAACGCCGAGGCGGTAGAAGCTGGCTAGCTCCATCTCGATGCCCGGCACGAGGACTTTCGCAGCGTAGGCATCGCCCCGCCTAACGGTTTTAGCGTAGGCCGTCATGTTCTCTGCCTGCAAGCGGTCCAGCATATAGCGGACCCGGTCCTCAGGCTCGTTGGGAAGGCGCGCCGTATCGAGCGACGAACTCGGGAAGGTGCGATCTCTTCGGTAGACGGTGCTTTCGAGGCGCTCTCGAACCTGCCTAGGCGAGAGCGCCAGAAGCTCCTGCATCGCTTCGACAGCCCTCGGTTCTTCCTGTGCCGGGTCGATCTTGGCCGCCCGTTCCGAAACGACGCTAGGCTCATAGTGCCGGTGGACACCGGTCGTGTCGTGGCTGAACACCTTGCGTGCTCGCGCCGCCAGCGCCTCCAGCAGAGCCTTGCGTAGCGCGAGGGGCAGATCTGGATCGGCTGCCTCGCCGCAGGCGGTCATGGCAAGGGGGTTGTCCTCTCCCTCCACGACGGGAATGGCGTAGACGCTCGGTATCCCGACGGACAGATCGGCGAGCTTGAACAGGATCGTAAAGCCCCGTTCCTGAAGCCTTGCCACCAGTTGCGCAGTATCGGGATCGAGGGGCGGGTTCTCGAGGATCCGTCCCTGATCGAGCGCCCTGAAGCTCGATGCGTTGCCGTCCCTCTGGCAGAGCTCCAAAAGACCGTGGGTGATCCCCCGCGCTTCGCTATCCCCGGCACCGTTGCCGTTGCTGATCGGAGGTGTGACCGCTTGGTAGCCGCTCGGAAGGGCGGCGCGTGAGCTTGCAACAAACTCGATCGGTGCCCAGAACGTCTCGTCGGTGAGGAGGTTCCTGACGTCCGTCCAAACGAAGCGGTGCCGGTCCACATCATCTAGTCCGACAGGCAGAACGAGGCCGTAGGGGTCGATAGCAGGGAAGCCTTCTTTACCGTCGACCTCCTCGAACGTTCCTTCGGTGTGCGTCCACTCCTTCGCTGCGTCGGCCAGGGTGATCATCTCGAACAGCTCGCCGCGGGCACTGACGGCAGCTTCGAACTGGCTGCTTCCATAGCCCATACCGCAAACGAACGGGCCCCCGCTCCGGGACAAGCCTGAGCGCATCAGATGCACACCCGTTCGCAAAGCATCGCATCCCTCGATGGCGAACTCGCAGAACTCGCCCGAAGGAAGCCCTTGTCGGTAGAGGTCGGCGGCACGCTGAAGGGTTTCGGTCATAGGCTGTCGATCCTGATGGGTTCGGTGGTGAGCGGCATACTGAGCAGCTTGTCGTAGAAGGCGAGAACGAACTCGCGGCTCAACCCTTCCGCATAATCGAACGTCGTGGCGACGTTCCGGAACGGAAAGCTTTCGGCGACTTCCCTGTAGCGGCGTATCTCACTGTGCGTCAGCGGAATGGCGTAGTGGAACCCTTTATGAACCGAGAGGGCAACAGCTTCCCCGCTAGTGCCATAGTCGACCTTGAGTGCATCGCCGAGGAACAGGCATGCGCCTTCCTCGTCATAGAAGGCACACTGACCATCATAGTGTCCCCCAAGCTTCCGGTAGCGGATGGAGGGAGCTAGGTGCCCCTGATCATCGAGGGGCATGGTGACCTTGAAGGCTTTGGTATGCGGTATATCGAGGCGGTGTATACTGACCGGCGCGCTGCTATGGGCTTGAAGCTGCCACATCGCGCCGTAGCCGTGCGGGTGGGTGGCAGCGATCCGGTGAAGCGAGCCTATCTCCGACAAGGCACTATCGGAGTAGCACCCTGCAGCCTCGATGGAGACGGTTCCGCTGTCCGTACTGACGAGCCATCCGGCAGAGCCGAGGCCCAGCGCCGGTGTCTCCCTTGCGACACGAAGGTTGGGAGCGACCCTCGTGATTTCGGTGGTGCGGCCCGACTGAGCTTCGGCCAAGGTAACGAAGGAGAAGCCGTTCTCCGGCAGCGCGTTGCGGGGATCCATGCAGACGGGGCAGGAGAGGGGCTGCTTCCCCTCGAACCAAAGGAGCCATCCGCCGCAATGGGTGCAGGCGTAGTGGGTCAGCGCCATGCCGCGTCCCCCTCGAACCCCTGTTCCAGGAGCGCCACGAGCCTTGCGTCCTCTGTAGGGAGACGATCGGATTTTCTCGCGTTACAGGCTTCGAAGAAGCTGTCGAACTGCGCTTCGAAAGGCGGTGTCTGCCCGAACTCTATGGAGCGGCGCTCGCCGGAGGAGGTCGTGAGGGTGAGACATCCTCCAGGGGTCTGTCCCATCGTATTCTCGGCCAGGAGGATGCCCTCGCTCCCGATGATCTCCAATCGCCGCCGCGGCAGTTTCTCCGGGCGGTTGTAGCCGACGGTCTGGGAGAGAAGGATGCCGCTCTCCGTGCGGCCGGTCAGGACGCCCCCGTCATCGACGGCGTAGCCGTGAAGACGCCTCTGGCGGAGGACATGAAGAGTGGTCAGCCTCTCCCCGGTGAGATACTCGACGAGGTCGAGCCCGTGAGGAGCCAGGTCGATGACCGCGCCGCCGCCCGCCCGCTCCGCCTCGATCCGCCAGTTGTCCGGAAGGAACTCCTCATCGACCCAGCAGGCGTAGTCGATACGGACCTGCGTCAGTGTACCGAGCGTTCCTTCCTGGACGAGCTGCTTCATCAGGCGGTGAGCCGGGTGGTGGCGCTGATCGAAAGCCGTCTGCAGAACCAACCCGCGACGGGTCGCCAGCGCCGCCATCTCCTCGGCGTCGGAGCTTGCGATGGCGAGGGGCTTCTCGCAGAGCACGTGGCAGCCAGTATGGAGGGCGTCTAGCACGTGCTGCGGGTGCAGATGGTTGGGGCTCGCCACATAAATTGCGTCGAGCTTTTCTGCGTCCAGCATGGCTTGGTGGTCTTGATATTGAGGGTAACCCGGAACGCCCTCCTTCGGATCGGCGACGGCGACGAGCGTCCCGTCCTGAGCCGCTTCGATCGCAGGCAGAGCGAAGTCTCTGGCTACCCATCCGGCACCGATGATACCCAAACGGATCATCACCACCGCTCCGGAAGGTCGAGGAGCAGGCGGTGTCTCGCTGCATGATGATGCTGAGATAATAGGGCACCGTCGGCGGGAAGCGTCCCCTCTCCTGACAGATATCCTGCTCCGGCGTATTCCGCGGCGAAACCCTCATCGGGCCAGTGCGGGCCGTACGTGCCCTCTCGCTCCCGAAGGAGGGGGTTGCGGCGAAGGGCAGCGGCAGCGGGTAAGGCGAAGCGAAGGGCATCGAGCGGTGCCCCGCCCTCCACGAAGCTTACTGCGTCGGCCTCTTCCGCCCCTTCCTCCGGTTGGTGATTGCCGATGATGGCGTCAGTCAGTACGTCATCGGAGAAGAAAGAAGCTCCAGGCGACAGTGCCTTGTAGTCAGCGATGGGAAGCGGCGTACCGGCGATCCCTGTCGGGTCTGTGTCCGTATGCGCATGACCGATCCCGACCCGTCCGCCGTCAGCCAGAAGCCTCATTCCGTCGAGGGAAGCCTGCTTATCGGGGAAGAAGTAGAAGGCGTCGTGGCAGAAGACGCTCCCCTGGCCCTCGATGCGCAAGGGTGGTGATCCGGATACGGCGTCACAGCAGATGAAGCTCGTTTCTGAGCTGATGAACTTCTTGCCGAGCCAGCATTTAGAGAAGACCACGTCGCTGGCATAGGTCGCAAAGCCCCGCTTTGCTGCCTCAGCGATAAGCTGTCCCGTACCGCAGGCGACCTCGATAAGGGGCACCCCAGGCTCGGCCACCATAGCCATCAGCGCCAGGCCGCTGAGATAGGTAGGCGCGGACCAGCGGTGGGCGAAGTAGCTGGCGACCCGTCCATAGGCGAGCGCCTCCATGCTGCTGCGGAAGGTCGCTTCTCGGTCGTTCAGCATGGCTCGAACGTCTTCGTGCGAAGGCGGAGGGGTCGGGCAGAAATCGTCCTGGTCACGCAGGAGGGTGAGCGTCGCGTCTTCTATCCGGCCTGCCTCGATGAGACTAGTCGCCTCGAGCCTCATCTCCTCCCGGTTTGTTCGTAGCCATGGAATGCCCTCGATCACGGGCCAGAGCTTGCCTTCCGCCGAGCACAGCAGGTTCGCTTCTCGGTAGCTAAGCGGGCTGCCTGTATCCGGATCGAAGAGATTCAGCACGGGTCGATCTTCGCGGCGGTGAGGACCGTCTCGTGGTAGTCCTTGTGCGGGCCTTCATGCACCAGACCGTATGTCTTCGTGGCGATGTCGAGCGTGAAGCCGGCAGCTTGCGCCCGCCACCGCACATCCAGCACCCTGTCCAAGACATCAGCCGCATGGAACGCCATGGCTTCCGGCGCGGCTGAGGCGGAGATGATGTCGTGGGCTTCGTTCAGCTCGTCTGCCAGCGAAACAGGTAGCTCGGCGAGCGCCTTCTTTCTAAAACCCTGCATGACCGCTTGGAGGTGAGGCTCCAGAAGCATCTCACCGGCGAACCCGCCATCGGGCAGGTAGGCATTGTGCAGATGATGTCCCATCGCCGCGAGGTAGACGGTGCCGATATCGGCGCCGAAGGAGGGTGCCAGAAGGATAGCGTAGATCGCCACGCCCCAGCAGTGCTCGGCATGGCTCTCGGGCGGGTAGAGGAAGAGGCGCCCCTCGGTCGGATGGGTTGCTCCGGCCCTTGGCTGTTCGGCCAGGAGGGCCGCGAAGGCGGGGACGTCTCCCGTGGTTACGACAGGCTTTCCAGCCTCGCCCAGAAGAGGGTGGTCCTCGAACGATCCCTCCACGGACTTGGCTAGCGCGGCGGCCTCGATCGCGGCGGCCCGCTCTTGGTCGAGCACTTCCTCGAGTTCCTCGCGGCGAAGACCGGCGAACTGGTTGTCCAGAAGGGCGCGGCGCAGCAGAAGCTGGGCAGCCTGGTAAGGCTCGGCACCAGCGGTCAGAAGCGACCAACCCTCGAGGAACGCCTGCTCCGCCAGCGAGCCTTGGGCGCCGGCGCGCCGCATGCGTTTGAGGTCCTGAAGCGCTGGGAAGAGGGAGGCCGCCCTCGCTAGGCGAGTGGCGGCCGAGGGGGGCAGGTGAGCCGGAAAACTACTCGGCTGCGGCGCGGGCTGCATCGTAGCTCTGCTGCATGGTCTCACCGGCGAGCCAGGTCTGAAGGGCAGCCTGCTGCTCGGGGAAGGCGTGCTGGACAGTCTGGCCGGGCTGCGTCATGGGCGCCTTGAAGAACACGCCCAACGGTTCGAGAATGCCGCCCTCGCCACGCCGTTTGGCGAGGTCCAGGCAGCGGGCGATCTCGATCACCAGGGGCGCTGCGAGCACGCTGTCGCGGCAGAGGAAGTTCAGCTTGATCTGCATGGGACGTCCGAGGAAGCCTGAGACGTCGATATTGTCCCAGGCCTCCTTCTCGTCACCGCGCGGCTTGTAGTAGTTGATTTGTACGAGGTGCGATCCGACATCGTAGCCGACGATCGAGTTCAGGACGTCGCCCTTGGTTTCGATCTTCGAGGCGAGGCTGTTCGGCTCGTTGAGCGCCTCGCCGTCGCGGTTGCCGAGAATGTTGGTGGAGTACCAGCCGTCGATCCTCAGCGCACGGTCGCGAAAGGCGGGGGCCAGCACGGTCTTCATGAAGGTCTGGCCGGTTTTGCCGTCCTTGCCGGCAAGCGGCACGCCGGCCTCCTCCGCCATGGCGATCAGCGCGGGCACGTCGCCCGAGAAGCTGGGCGTGAAGTTGCCGTAGGGCACACCGCACTTGATGGCCGCATAGGCGTAGAGCATGGCCGGGCTGATCTCGGGATCGGAGGCGTCGAGGGCCGCCTCGAACGCCTCCTTGATGTGATAGATCGGGTTCTGACGGTCAGGCGTACGCTCGACCGAGGCGAGGTTGATGAGAACGGCAGAGCCGCCGCTCTCCTCCCTGAAGCGTACTAGATCCTCGATGAGGCAGTCGATCTTCTCCCGGTGAGAGAGGTCTCCGTGGCGGTGCTCCCCGTCGACGCCCGAGCAGAAACTGGCGTCGCCCATGGCAGGCCACGGCTTGATCTTCGCCAGCGCTTCCTCGGCGTCGTCGATCTGATCGCGGTCCAGAACCTTGTGGTGCTTGGCAGCAGCCAGGAGATCCTCCGCATAGAGATCCCACCCGCCGAACGTCATGCCCGTATAGGGAACGAGGCCTGGCAGGTCTCCCAAGGGCAAGCCGGTCTCATCCGCTTTGCCGAGCTTGAGGAGCTCGATGCCCGCCGCAGCCGTGGACGCCACAGCGCCTCCTAGGCCGACAATGGCCACTCCTAATTGTCCGTGCATCTGCTGGTTCCCTCCAGTCCGGGTAGAGACAGGTATTTTCTGACCGGACAGGAGGGTAGGTTGGGTGCGGCCCGCGACAAGCGGCCAATCGGCTGGAAGCTGTTCCAATCACGACTGGTACTGAGCGAAAGGGACGCTTTCTAACCTAGGTTAGGTGTCGCCGCGTAAGTGTTCCGTCACGAGAGCAACGAGACGGGGCATGTGCCGGGGGGGCAGGTCGTGGCCCATGCCCTCAATGATCTCTAGCTTGGAGCCTTCGATCTGGGCGTGGACGTCCTTTCCCGCTTCGGTGGGAACGAGTTTGTCCTCGCTGCCGTGAATGACCAGCGTCGGCGCCTTGATCGTCCGGCTGTGCTTTCGCAGGTCGCCTGTCTCCAGGATGGCGGCGAGCTGGCGGTGCCAGCCTTCGTGGTCCATCCCCCGCTCGACGGCGGCGGCGTGGAAGGCGCGCAGTTCGTCCAGGCTCATGCCGCCATCGGCGGTGATGAAGTACTGCCATTTGGCTACCATGCGCTCGACGGCCTCCTCGCGGCTCGAGGGGGCGGCCTCGCGGGACATCAGGATCTTGCGGGCCTCGCCCTTGGGCAGAGGCAGGCTGCGGTTGCCGGTGGTGGTCATGAAGAGCGTCAGCCGGTCCACCTTGTCAGGGTGCCGCGAGGCGAGCATCTGGCCGATGATCCCGCCCATGGAGAGGCCTAGGACGTGCGCCTTGACGAGGCCCATTTCATCAATGACCGACGCTGCGTCGTCGGCCATGTCGGCTAGAGAGTAGGGTGCGCCGGCCGACATGCCGAAAATCCCCATGCCGAGCTGCAGCCAGGGGTTCGGGGCTCTCACACCCGCCAGCTTGCCGGACAGACCGACGTCGCGGTTGTCGACTCTGACGGTGCGGAAGCCTGCGCCGTGCAGTCCGTCGAGGAACGCTTGGGGCCACTGGGTGAGCTGCATGCCCAGGCCGTTCAGCATCAGGACCGCCTCGCCGCCTTCCGGCCCGTCCACCTCATAGGCGATCGAGGGGTCGCCGCTCGTTCTGTGTTCTGTCATTCACTCTCTCCCCTAGGGCGCCTCATGCCTGGCGGCGGCGGCGTCTCGGCGGCGCCTGCGAAGCACTGTGCCTTGCTCATCCAGTCCTTCGCAACCTCGCCCGTCACCCGAAGCGGCACGTCGGCGATGTTGCGGGTCTGAGTCACCACCTGACAGAAGGCGGTCGCCGGACCTTCGATCCGCTCGTCGTCGCGCTCCTCGTTGAAGCGCCAGACAGCCCCCGAGGGCGCGGTCAGCTCCACATAGGGCTTGGTAGAGGGTTTGTCCTGTCCGCGTACGGCGTAGGTCCAACCGAAGGTTCGCACACCCAAGGTGGCGATCTCCTCGATGCGGTCCTCGTCCCGCCGCTCGATGCCGAGATCGTCGTAGATCGCCTGGCCGTGCGCCCAGGTCTCCATGAGCCGCGCACCGATGGAGGAGGAGGCGCTCATGGGAGGCCCGACCCAGGGCAGGCGACGGTCGGGGTCAGCCTTCGCGAAAGCATCAGCCGTCTCCTCCGCGCCCGTCAGCCACGCCTTGCGCAGCGCCTCGCCTTCGAGCTCGCCATAGCGCTGGTCCTCATAGGCGCGCAGCCCGCCGCTCATCATGACCGGCATGGCTTCGGTCAGCATGGTCTGGAAGCCCGCTTCATCGGTTAGGCTGAGGAGGGCTGCCTGGTTCCAGAGGTGGAGGTGGCGCACGATCTGGTTGGCGGTCCAGCCCTTGAAAAGCAGCTCGCGGTCCCAGTCGAGATCCGGACGGTTGAGCACGGAGGAGAGCGCGTAGCTTTCAGCGAGGAAGTCGTGTGCGACGGGAATCATTCGCCGAGCGCCTCGGCCAGACGCTCATAGGCTTCCGCGAACTCCTCCTTGAAGCGCTGCACCACCCGGCCTGCGCTCTCGGTCTCGTTCATCAGACCGACCGCCTGGCCGACCCAGTAGGTGGAGAGCTCTTTCGCCCCCTCATGGCCGCCGTCCGCGAGCTTGTCGAGATGCCTCAGAGCGGGTTCGGTGACCAGGGTCTGGAGCGGCATGGGCAGGGGTGCCGGCCCCTCCTTATCCCAACTTTCGGTCCAGGGACTTTTCAGCTGCCGGGAGGGCTTGCCGGTGCGCGAGCGGGAGCGGACCGTGTCGGCGGAGGTGGCGGTAAGCATCTTCTCTTTGACGGACTGGCTGGTCTCCGCCTCCGAGGTCGTCAGCCAGACCGAGCCGCACCAGGCGCCCGCCGCGCCCATGGCCATCAGACCCGCCATCTGCGCGCCCGTGGCGATGCCGCCAGCGGCCAGCACCGGCGTGCCTTCCGCGGCGCGGACAACTTCGGGAACGAGAACGATGGTCGAGACCTCACCGCAATGCCCGCCTGCCTCGCCGCCCGCCGCGATCAGCACATCCACGCCCGCCTCGACCTGCCGCGCTGCATGCTTCGCCGAGCCGACTAGCGCACCGACGGCCACGCCGTGCTCTCGGCCCTTCTGAAGCATGATCTCGGGCGGAACGCCCAATGCGTTGACCATCAGCTTGATAGGGTGGGCAAGGGCCACGTCGAGCACGGCCTCCGCACCGTGAGGCGTGAGGTTGTCCGTGAAGTGAAGATGCTCGCGGCGGCTCTGCTCGAGCGTATTGGTGGAGACGCCGCTCTTCTCCAGAAGGTCCGCTGCGAAGTTCTTGTGCTCCTCTGGCACCATGGAAAGAAGTGCGTCCTTGTCCACAGGCCCTGCCTGAAGCGCGGTGGCGTTGGGGACGATGAGGTCGAGGCCGTAGGGCTTGCCGTCCACATGATCGTCGATCCAGGCGAGCTCCTCCTCCAGCAGCTCCGGGGGGTGATTGACAGCGCCGAAGACCCCCATGCCGCCTGCGCGGGAGACCGCTGCCACCACATCGCGGCAGTGACTGAAGGCGAGGAGGGGAAACTCGATCCCGAACATCTCGCAGATGGGTGACTTCATGATGGCTCCTCCGCCTCTATCTCGATCGTGACCAGGAGGTCTCCGCTGGCGACCTGGGTTCCGGCCTTTGCACGCACCTCGCTCACAGTCCCCGTGGTCGGCGCGGTGATCTCGTGCTGCATCTTCATGGCCTCGAGGATGAGAAGCTTCTGGCCTTTTTCGACCCGCTGACCCTCCTGAATAAACACATCAGTAAGCTGACCATGCATGGAGGCGGTGACGGCTCCTGCTCCCGCCTCGTCCTTGCCCGCACCCCGGCGGTAGGTGACATCTTGCACGCTTACATCCATCTCGGGGAAGGACAGATGGTAGGTGTCTTCGTCGGCGGCGAAAGCGAAGGGGGTAGACTTCCCTCCGAGCTCTGCCGTGCCTCGTTGGCCCTCTAGTGGTGGAAGGGTGACCTCGATATCACCGACCTCGAAATGGTGGGGGCCGCCTGCGACACGAAGCGCATGGGCGATACCGTTCATCTCGATAAGCACCGTACGAACGATCCGCTCGCTGCTCGAAAAGAAGCGCAAGCTTTCCGGAACGGAAGGGCCGCGTGCGGCTTGATCGGTGGTGATCAGTGCTCCGATGAGGGCAAGCTGCTCCGCCGTCGGGCTTGGCCGCTCCGGCGGCTCCATCCCGTCGATGGTCGTCGTTCGCGCCTCCCCGCTGCGGAAAGTCTCGCTGCGGATCAACTCCTTCAGGTAGCGCAGATTGGTGAGCGGACCGAAGCAGACCGTGTCGTCAAGTCCTGCGAGAAGCTTTCGGACAGCCTCCTCCCGCGTTCGTCCGTGGGCAATCAGCTTGGCCAGCATGGAGTCGTAATAGGGGGTCACCTCGCTGCCCGTCCGAACGCCCGTATCCGTCCGCAGACCTTCCCCTGGTTCGAACAGAGCGATCTTGCCGATCGAGGGCAGGAAGCCCGCCGCCGGGTCCTCGGCGTAGAGCCTGGCTTCGATGGCATGGCCAAGGAGGGTCACGTCCTCCTGCTGCAGACCTAGAGGCAGTCCCTGGGCCACCCGAAGCTGCAGTTCCACGAGGTCGAGGCCGAGCACCTCCTCCGTCACTGGATGTTCGACTTGAAGGCGGGTGTTCATCTCCAGAAAGTAGAACGAGCCGTCATCGGCCAGCAGGAACTCGACCGTGCCCGCACCCTCATAGCTCACCGCCGCTGCTGCCCTGATGGCTGCCTCGCCCATCTTGCGGCGGAGCTCTTCGCTGACGGCCGGAGAAGGAGCTTCCTCGATCACCTTCTGATGGCGACGCTGCAGGGAGCAGTCCCGCTCGCCGAGATGGATGATGGTGCCATGGCTGTCGCCGAAGACCTGGACTTCGACATGCCGGGCGTTCTCGACGGCCTTCTCCAGAATGAGGCCGGAAGATCCGAACGCGCTCTCGGCTTCGGCCTTCGCAGCCTTAAGGGCGGAGGAAAGCTCCTCCGCACGACGGACGATCCGCATACCGCGACCGCCGCCGCCTGCAGCAGCCTTCACCATGACCGGGTAGCCCGCCGCTTCGGCAGCCTCTACGAAGCGCGCCTCGTCCTGATCCTCGTCCTCGTAACCTGGGATGCAGGGCACGCCCGCAGCGATCATCGCGCGCTTGGCCCTAGCCTTGTCCCCCATCAGCTCGATGGCTTCGGGCGAGGGGCCGATGAAGATGAGCCCGGCCTCACGGCAGGCACGGGCAAAGCCTGCGTTCTCCGACAGGAAGCCGTAGCCAGGGTGGATCGCCTCGGCACTGCTTCTTCTTGCGGCATCCAGAATTTTCGTCTGATCCAAGTAGCTCTCACCAGGGTGAAACCCTCCGATCCGAACGACCTCGTCAGCTAGCTCCGTATGCAGTGCGTCCCGGTCGGCGTCCGACGCGACGGCTACCGTCCGGTAGCCTAGTACCTTCGCGGTACGGATGATTCGGCACGCAATCTCGCCCCGGTTGGCGATCAGGACGGAGGAGAAGCGATCAGTCATGGGGCGCCCAGCTCGGCTTCCGCTTCTGGGCGAAGCTCGCGATGCCTTCCCGTCCTTCGTCGGAGAGGAGGCAGTCGGTGAAGACTTGCGCCGCTTCCTCTGCAAGGGTGTGAGGGGGGTGCTCCGCCGCCCTGATGGCGAGTTCCTTAGTGGCTGCGACGGCCCCCGGCGCGCAGCCGCGAACCTGTTCGGCCAACGCCTGTTCATAGGCTTCCAGCGCTTCACCGTCGGCCACGAGCGCGTCGGCGAGGCCTATCTCCGCCGCCTTCTCGCCGCCGAAGGACGAACCCGTCAGCATCAGCTTCTTCGCCGCGACGAGCCCGACCCGCCTCACGACGAAGGGGGCGATCTGCGCCGGGGGGATACCGAGCCTTACCTCGGTGAAGGCGAACTTGGCCGCTGGGGTTACCGCCACGAAATCGGCGCAGCAGGCAAGACCAAGCCCCCCCGCCATAGCGGAGCCGTCGATCAACACGAGGGTCACCTGCGGCTGGCTGGCGAAAGCCGCGAAGAGGCGCCCGCCCACCTCGCTCATCGTGCGGATGGTTTCGCGGTCGCCGCCCATGATGTGCCCGGCCATCCCCTTCAGGTCGCCGCCGGAGCAGAAGATACGATTCGAACCCTGCAGCGTGATACCTCGGACGCTGCGGTCATCGCGGACGGCTGTCAGGGTTTCCAGGAGGGCGCCCGCCATCTCCGTGGAGAGAGCGTTGCGCTTCTCCGGGTCGTCCATGGTGAGACGCAGCCAGCCATCATCGAGATCGGTGTGCAGAAGATCATGTTGGGTGAGAGCAGTCATCTACATCCTCGCAACGCCGAAGGCGTTCGGGTGAAGGGTTCTTGCTTTCGCCTCCGCGCAAACGGCCAGCACCATGCCTAGCACGGCGCGGCTGTCGCGCGGGTCGATGACTCCGTCGTCGCAGTTGCGGCCAGAGCTGGTGAAGGCGTCGGACTGGCCGTCGAAATGGTGCTTGAGGGCGGCTTCCTGGAAGGCGAGCATCTGTTCGTTCGGCTCCTCTCCCTTCGCCTTGGCGGCGTCCTCGGCGACGATGCGCATCACGCGCCCAGCCTGCTCTCCGCCCATCACCCCGGTCTTCGCATTGGGCCAGAGGAAGCAAAAGTCCGGGTCGAAGCCGCGCCCGCACATGCCGTAGTTTCCGGCACCGAAGCTGGCGCCGATCTGGAGAGTGATCCGGGGCACACGGATATTAGCGACGGCCTGGATCATCTTCGAGCCGTTCTTGATCATCCCCCCGCGCTCGGTCTCCACCCCGACCATGTAGCCGGTCGTGTTCTGCAGGAAGAGTACAGGCGTCTGCGAGCTGTCGCAGAGCTGCAGGAACTGGGTCGCCTTATGCGCACCCTGATTGTCGATGGGACCGTTATTGGTGAGGATACCTACCCTGTGGCCCATGATCAAGGCGAAGAGACAGACCGTCGCCGAACCGATCCGCTCCTTGAACTCGGTGAAGTCCGAGCCGTCCACGATCCGGGCGACGACCTCGCGCGCGTCGAAAGGACTGCGGTAGTCGGCTGGCACGATGCCGAGCAGCTCCTCGGCGGGGTAGAGGGGTTCGGTATAGTCCTCGGCCCTAACTTCCGGGGTGGGCGGAAGCCTGCCGATCACCTCGCGCGCGGCCAGAACGCCCTCCCGGTCGTCGGGTACCAGAATGTCCGCGAGGCCGGAGACCTCCGCATGCATCTTCGCGCCGCCGAGTTCGTCATCCCCTGCAATCTCACCGGTGGCGGCTTTCAGAAGGGGAGGGCCGGCGAGGAAGGCTTTCCCTTCGCCCTCCACCGCCACCACGTAGTCGGACAGTCCGGGCATGTACGCGCCCCCCGCCGTGGAGGAGCCGTGCAGCACGGCGATGGTCGGAATGCCTGCTGCGGAGAGGCGCGCGAGATTGGCGAAGATCTCTCCCCCCTCCACGAACCCTTCGACCGTATAGGCCTTGAGGTCGCCGCCCGCGCTCTCGACCAGGTGGACGAAGGGCAGGCCCTGGCGAAGGGCGATGCGCTCGCAGCGGATGATGCGCTGCGCCGAGCCGACAGTCAGCGCGCCTGCCTTGATGGCGCTGTCGTCCACCGCCACCATGCAGCGCCGCCCGGCAATAGTACCGATGCCAGCGATGATGGTCGATCCGGGAACGGAGCGCTCCTCTTTGTCTGTGTCGACCATATAGCCGGTGAGGTTGCCGATGGTCAGAAAGGGCGAGCCTGGATCGAGGAGGGCTGCGAGGCGGTCCCGCGGCAGGAGCTTGCCCGCCTCGGCGAACTTCTCCGCCTTCCGTGCAGAAAGCGCTGCACCGCGGCCGTTGAGCTCGGCCAGGCGGCTGGTGAGCTCCCCCATGGCCTCGCGGTTGGCCGCGAAGCTGTCCGATTTCGTATCGGTCTTGGAGGTGAAGACGCTCACGGCAGTACCTCCGCCAGAAGGCGCTCGGGTACGCGCACGGGGATCGTCAGCATGACCTGACTGAAGCCCTTGCCCTGCGGGTCGTTGCGCAGGGAGGCGATGCCGCCGCCCCCTAAGGACTTCTTAAGCACGAAGTTGATCGCCCCAGACCCTTCCATCAGGTACCGCTCCACCGGGCCTTCCAGGACATGGGCGAAGCGTTCGGCCACGACGTTCTCGGTCAGCTGCGCCCAAAGATAAGGAAGAATATCTTTATGCCGTGCAATCACGCCGATATTGGCGTCGTTGCCCTTGTCACCGGAGCGCGCAACGGCGGCCTCGATGAGGAGGACGGTGACCATCGGTTCGTCCCCTGACGGACTGGCGATCTCGGTAGAGACTGGCTCGGCTCTGCTATCGCTGCCTGCCGTAAACGGAACACGGATCGGGCCGTCGCCTGTGTCGTAGTTCGGTTCCACGTCTTCTTTGGGGATGAGGAACGAGAACAACTCTACCACCGGCGAGGGCTTGGGCCTCGTCCCCGCGAAGCCGCAAAGACCGGGCGGTGCGGAGAGCCCCAGGCCCGCGGCTTCCTTGAGAAGCGCTCCTACCCCTTCGGCGTCGGGATGGCGGACGGCGAGCTTCAGGACCACCTCATCTGCCTCGCCTCCTTCGCCGAACTGCGTGCCCGAGCCGAGCACCTCCGTGCTGACCTCGGTAAAGGGGGGAAGGCCTGCGCCTTCTAGCCGTTCCTGCGCTCTCTCGACCGCGTCGTTTGCGAAGGCTTCCGCCTTCTCGGCGGCTTCGAAGCCGTAGAAGCTCGGCGTGAGACCGCCGCGCCAGCCGGACAGATGGGTAGCCGAGACTTTGAGCCGAGGGGAGGGCGCACGGCCTTTCGCGCCGCTCACCACGACGCCCCCCTCGCCATCCTCCGCGATGATCACATTGGTAAAGTCACAGCGAACATCAGGGAGCTGATAGTCTGACGGATCGCCGATCTCGTAGAGAAGCTGCTCCGCCACGGTCTCTCTACTGACGAGACCGCCGGTTCCGTCGGGTTTGGTGATGCGCGCAGCGCCGTCCGGGGAGACCTCGGCGATGGGGTAGCCGATATGGGCGCGGTCCGGCACGTCGCGCCAGTCGGTGAAGTTGCCGCCCGTCGCTTGGGCGCCGCATTCGAGAAGGTGCCCTACCAGGCTTCCCACCGCCAGAAGGTCGTAGTCGTTCGCAGGCCAGCCGAACCGGTGCATCAGAGCACCTAAGGTCAGGGCGCTGTCCACACAGCGCCCGGTGACGACGATGTCCGCTCCCGCATCGAGAGCCTTCGCGATTGGCACCGCGCCGAGATAGGCATTCATGCTGACGATCGCGGCGGGGTGGGGGAAGGCCTTCCCGCTGAACATCTCAGGCGGACCACCCTTGGCGATCTCCTCCTTACGGCCGATGAGATCATCGCCCTCCACCACGGCGACGGTGAGATCCAAACCTTTCTCCTTGACGAGCTGCCGAAGTGCCTCCGCGCAGGCCTTCGGGTTCACCCCACCTGCATTGCTCAGCACCTTGACCTTCTTCTCAGCGATCTGGGCCAGGTGCGGCGCCATGGCTTCCGTCACGAAGTCCCTAGCGTAGCCGCCCTTCTCCGGGTCCTTCATGCGGGCTCTCGCCAGGAGGCTCATGGTGATCTCAGCGAGGTAGTCATAGACCAGAACGTCGACATTCGCGCCCAGAAGTTGCGGCGTCGAGCGCGCGCTGTCGCCCCAATAGCCGCTGGCACCGCCTATCTTCATCGCGCCGGACCTTCTCACTACGCCGCCCCCTGCCTAACCCTTGACGCCGCCGCTGAGCAAGCCTCATTCTAAATGAGTGTGCTTCAGCAAGCAGGAGCTAAGGCATGAAGAACCCCTTCGATACGGACGAGCGCCGGGCGTTTCGCAAAACGGTGCGGGACTTTGTGGCTAAAGAGATCACCCCTTTTGCGGACGCTTGGGATGAGGCAGGCGTGATCCCCTGGGAGCTCCATCAGAAGACAGCGGAGCTGGGGGTGTTCGGCTTCGGTATCCCCGAAGAACTCGGTGGTCTCGGCTTCGACGATGCCTTCATGCGCAAGATCTGGGCGGAGGAGCTGGCTGAGTGCGGCGCGGGCGGCATCGGCGCGGCCCTCAATATCCGCACCGTGGCCATCAACCCCGTCGTCCAGCATGCGCGCGCTGGCATCAGGGACCGGATCGTCCCAGAGCTGACCTCCGGCAGGGCGAGCGCCAGCCTCTGCATCACCGAGCCCGGCGGCGGCTCGGACGTGGCGAGCCTGACGACGAAAGCCGAAAGGGTGGAGGGCGGTTGGCGCATCTCCGGCTCCAAGACCTTCATCACCGGCGGCATGACCTCGGACTACTTCATCGTCGGTGCCCGGACGGGCGGCGAGGGTCTCGGCGGCGTGTCCCTCTTCTTCCTCGAATGGGGCGCCGAAGGCTTCACTCGCACCGCCATCGAGCGCAAGATGGGCTGGTGGTGCTCCGACACGGCCACCTTGTATTTCGACGACGTTTTCGTCCCCGATGAGGATATGATCGGCCCGGAGAATATGGGCTTCATGGCCATCATGCAGAACTTCAACCTGGAGCGGCTGGCCATTGTCTGCGGTTCGCTCGGCTCAGCCAGGGTCTGCATGGACGATGCCGTGGCCTGGGCGAAGGAGCGGGTGACCTTCGGACGTCCCCTGATCACCCGCCAGGCCATCCGTCACAAGATCGCCGAGATGAGCGCGCGTATCGACGCGCTCGACGCCTATGCCAACCAGATCTGCTGGTCGATCAACGAGGGCGATATGCCGGTCGCGGAGCTGTCCAAGGCCAAGTTCCTCGCCACCAAGACCCTCGAATATGTCGCCTCCGAGGCGATGCAGATCATGGGCGGGGCGGGCTATCTTCGCGGCAACAGGATCGAGCGCGCCTACCGTGAGGTGAAGGTCATGGCCATTGGCGGCGGCTCGGAGGAGATCATGAAGGACCTCGCCGTGCGCCAGATGGGGCTCTAGATGAGCCGTACACAAACAAGGCGCGAGAAGCTCGCTGAGAAGGAGGAGGCGATCCTTCAGGCCGCTACTAAAGCATTCCTGCTCGGCGGCCTCAAGGCGGCCCGCATGGCCGAGATCGCCAAAGCCGCGCAGGTGGCCGAGGGCACGCTCTACCTCTACTACCGCAACAAGGAGGCTCTGTTCGAGGCGGTGGTCGCTAGGCACTGGGACGATCTCAGGCGCGGTGCGCAGAAGGTGGTGAGGGCCGAAACCGATCCCGTTCTGCAGCTCGAGACCTTGGCGAGCTACACGCTGGACCGGATCATGGGTGATCGGAAGCTCTTCGAGCTGACTTTGTATCTCGCCCATGCCGGCGAGGGCCTGACGGCGGCCACCGACCGCCTAGGTTATGTCCGGGTGTTCGACGGGGTGATCGAAAGGGGGAGATCGGAGGGCGTGTTCACGGCCTCGGCGAACCCCAAACTGCTGCGCGACCTCTTCTTCGGCACGCTCGACTACGCCGCACGCTCCGCCCTCGCCCGCGGGGAGGATGCGGCCTCGTCTCGGATTATCGAGACACTGATGACAGCCATGCTCGCTGTCTTGCAGCCGCGCGCCGAGGACAGAGATCCAGGCGTGGAAGAGCGGTTGGAGCGGGCCGTAGCCCGCCTCGAAGCGGTGGCCGAACGCTACCCGGCGGGGTAGGGGCAGCGCGCAACGTGGCGGCCGTAAGCCGTTCCGATCAGGAGCTCGCTTCCGTGCTGTAGTCCGACGGTGGCGCCGGAGATCTGTCCGCTATCGTCATAGAACAGCGTCTCCTTCTCGCCGCTCTTCGGGTCTACGCGGAGAATAAGGGAGGGGGCATCATCAGCCTTCTCGTCGCGAAAGGCTTCGAAGCGGAATGCGTCGCTGATCCCTGCACTGATGAGGCTGCCGCCTTTGGCAATTGTGACATTGTCGGGTGCGCTTCCCATCGAGAAGCGGGTGCGCTCTGCAAGGTCACCGTTCTCCCCGACGTCATAGGCACGCATCCGCCGCCCCTGAACCTCGTTGACGTAGAGCGTTCCTCTGTCTTCGGACAGGGCGATGCCGTTGGCATAGTTGAGACCGTCGGCGACGATGCGCGCGCTTCCCCGCTCGAACCGCACCACGTCCGCCACCGGAAGCAGCAGGTAGGTCTCCATCGCTCCCCTCAGCCCGCCGATCCAGCGTTTGTCATTGGTGATATAGAACCCGTCCTCGGCGAAGACCGCTAGATCGTTCGGTGAGCGGAACAAAGGATGGGTCAGTGTACGGCGATGGCTGAGCCTTCCCTCACTAACAGCGAAAACCTCGACCGTATGGGAGGGGCCACTTTCCGCCTCGCTGTAGAGCCCGCCTGGATGGCTGATGGCGTAGAGGATGGTCTCGTCCGGACCCTCCCACAAAGAAAGCCCGTGCGGCTTGAAGTCGTCCGGCGCATCGAGGCTCGCCAGCTCGATCTCGCCGCCGTCAGGCCACCAGTAGATACCGGGCCGCCAACCGTCTTCGAAGCCTCGCCGATCGACCGAGGAGAGGAACACCCCGCCCGAAACAGAGACCATATCCTCCGCGCCGGGAACCAAGGCGAACTCGGTGCACGCTCCGACCAGCACCGACTGCCTCGTCTGGTAAAGGTCCGCAAACCGGCTCAAACGCACCCCATGCAGGAGAACAAGAACCAGCAGAAAACCTCCAACCCCTAACAGCAGCTTCCTCATCTGGCTCTCCCCAACCGTTTCAGAACAACCTTTGCACCCGGCGAGAAAGGATGCTAGGCGCGCCTTTCCTGCGGGTATAGCACAATGGTAGTGCAGCAGCCTTCCAAGCTGAGGATGCGGGTTCGATTCCCGCTACCCGCTCCATAGAGCTTGCCCTCTTCGCCCTAGCTGGTAATCTCGTGACGTGCCGTGAGTTGGGTGTTCCACAGCATGGTGGGGCCTTGCTCTCCATCAAACTAATACACCCTTGTACGGAAACGCACGTAAGTTGCATTATAGGCATGGTCCGACATGAAAATGGGTTCTTTCTAGATCCTTCCTAACCGTGATTATGGTTTATCGCTACTCGTACATAGAGGATCCGAGGCGGCCGTTCGGCTTGTACAACCAAGATTCCTACTGGCGCATCGAAAAGCGAGGTGACAGTCTATTGCAGAGCCGCTCTGCATAGAGTCCTGTTTCCTGCTTTCACAGCAAGTGATCCGTCCGTATTGGAACGGACGCCCATTCGTCGTGGCGCTATGGAACTGGAGTAATACTCTTTGTTGCGGCTATCGACTTCAATGGCCCGAACAGCATCTGGTGCAGGTTTGATCTCTTCGGTGATCAGCGATCTAAATCTCAGAGACCACTACATTAAGAACGTAGACAGAATATCTGTTCTGTGCTGGTATACAATAATGAAAAGCTTCAAACTATCCCGGTGTGACGAGGAGGGTCGCTTATGTACCGAAACGTCCTCCGCCTTGCCGCCTGCGTTCGTTGAGAACTGTCAGGCCACGGCGCTCTCTACCGAAAGATCGGCTACCATTCTCCCTGGGTGGGTTACGGCGCGATCGCCGATGACGTACCGGTCGGCGGCGGCGCTTTTATCGGTAGGCCACAGGGCGGTAGAGTCGAGATTGCCTATTACACGCTGCCGGAACACGAGGGTAGAGGTTTTGGTACGATGGCGGCGCAGGAACTGGTGCAGATCGCTTTAGCGGAGGACAGAACACTGACCCTTACCGCCAAGACGCTGCCCCAAACTGGACCGTCCACGGTCATTCTGGAGAGGGCTGGTTTCCTGCAGACCGGGCTGACGACCGACGAGGATGTCGGGGACGCCTGGCTTTGGGAGCGGATCTCCGGCTAATAAATCGGAAGGTCTCCGAGGAAGGGCCTAGCTTCCGACGGGTACGTACCTTCGGCTGCGACAAATAACGGATCAGATCAGCATGTAGCCGAGGCCCCTGACGGTCTTGATGATCTCCGGTTTGGCAGGGTTGCGCTCGATCTTCTTTCTCAAGCGCGAGACCCTCAGATCAATGGATCGGTCGAACGGGTCCCAACCGCGTTCATGTGCCTCGTCGAGCAGTCTTTCCCGCGTGACCACTCTTCCGCGATTGTCCGACAGAACCTTTAGAAGGCTGAACTCCATGGCCGTCATGGGAATGTCTTCACCCCCTTCCGCAATGAGACGTGCTCCGCTCAGATCTAGGGTGTGGGGTCCGATCGCACAGTGACCTTCCAATGTTGACTGATAGTGTTCTGCAACCGGATTGGCCTGCATGCGCCGTAGAACGGTCTTGATACGCGCCTCCAGCTCCCTAAGATCGACCGGTTTGCCGATATAGTCGTCGGCGCCGAGCTCCAGCCCGACGATCCGGTCCACGGTCTCGGCTGCTGCCGTCAGCATAATGACGGGAAAGGCGTAGCGGCTGCGAAGCTCCTTCAAGACCGCGATCCCGTCCATACCAGGCATACGGACGTCCAGCACCGCAAGGGCGGGCGGATCGACCTTTACTGCCTCGAGAAGGCTACGGCCATCCTCGCAGGTTTCAGCTTTGAAGCCGCGTTCGCCGAGATACTCGCAGATCATCTCGCGGAGGTCGGTATCGTCGTCACAGACGAGAATGCGCGGATCGGTCAAGGCTGCACCTGCTTCGTCAGGCGGGCGAGCAGAGCATCGAACTCGTCCGCCGCGATGGGCTTCTCGATAAAGGGGTGGCTTCCCTCATCCAGAAAACTCCGTACCCCTTCCGAAAGGCTGTCGCCGGTGATGAAGCCGAAGCGGCCTTTCATAGCGGGGCGTGTCTCGATGATGAGCTTCATCAGTGCATCCCCCATCATGCCTGGCATCTTCATATCGGAGATGACTAGATCGAAGCCCTCCGTCTGCGCACGCTTCACCGCCTCGGTCGGTGCGTAGGCGCAGGTGACTTGGTGGCCGCGGTCAGTGAGCATCTCGGCGACCAGATCGGCCACGTCGCGCTCGTCATCCACGACCAGCACCCTCAGACTAGCATGAGTTCCCGCGTCCCTCATCGGCGCCCTCGTAGCCAATGCCGAAGGCGGGGCAGCGGGCAGGGACACGACGAAGCTGCTGCCTTCGCCGGGGGCGGAACTTGCCTTCAGCTCTCCCCCATGGGCGGCGACGATCCGGTGGCAGAAGGCGAGACCGAAGCCGGTTCCTTCGCCTACCCCCTTGGTGGTGAAGAAGGGTTCGAAGACCCTGGCCCTGGTCGCCTCGTCCATGCCGACGCCGTTATCGGTGACCTCCATATCGATCCGTGCTCCCCGCTGCATAACCGAGAGCACCATGCGTCCGGGATCGGGAGCACCTTTCATCGCCTGTTCGGCGTTGACGATCAGGTTGGAGAGCACCTGCACGAGCTGGTCCTTATCCACCAGCACGTCCGCCGTGTCGTAGCTCAGTCTGAGACTGACCTCACCCCCGTCCGCCCTGAACCCGTAGGTGGCGATCTCGGCGGCGTTCTCCATCAGCTCGGCGGGGCTCGCCGGTTCGATGCGGGCCGGGCGCTGACGGGCCATGGCAAGAAAGGTCTTGACGATGCGCGCGCTCCTTTCGGCGGCAGTGCGGATCTTCCCAATGCGCCGGAGCTGCTTCTCCCCCGTCAGCTCGCTCTCCAGCATCTGCGAGAACCCCACCACAATGGAGAGGGGGTTGTTGAGCTCGTGGGCCACGCCGGCCAAGAGCTCGCCCAAGGCCGACAGTTTCTCGTTCTGGTGTGCAACCGCCCGCTGATGCTCCGCCTCCTTAGCTGCCGCCTCCCGCTCGGTGACGTCGAGTGTGGTGAAGAGCGAGCCGCCGTTCTTGGTGCGGTGTCCGCTGACCTCCATGATGCGCCCATCATTGAGTTCGTACTGAACATTCTTGGACAGCGCTTTGAAGGCTGCGGTCGCAGCGGCCGAGTACTCCTCAATGGTCATGCCCTCCGGCATCCCCCTGTTGGCGTTGGTCCGACCTGCACGCAAGACGATGTCGTCCATCAGCTCGCCGGGACGAGGGCGGGCTTCAGGATCGACGAAAAGCAGTTCACAGAACTTCCGGTTACAAAGAATGAAGCGGTCTTCCTTGTCGTAAAGGGCGAAACCTTCCTCCAGGAACTCGAGCGCCTCGGAGAGCTGTCCAGGAACCTCGAAACCCTCGCGGGCCACGACGACAGGGAGTTGATCCGTATGGGACAACGCCGGTTTCATCGTGGCGATCGGCTCAAGAAGGTCGAGCACATGCTCAATCATGCTGATGAAGCGGCGGCCATCGGGCAGTTCCCGGCAAGAGATGCGCAGCGCGGGGAGGTCGCGGCGACCCATCTGCACATTCTTCCTGTTCTGACGAATGGCACTTTCGACTAATGTAGCGTACTCGACCTTCCCCACTTCATCCGGCACCACGACGAGATCGCTCTCGACCAAGGCCTCGACGAGTTCGCCGATGGGCATGCCGGGAGAGGGCGCAATACCTGCGGGACTAAAGAGAAGCTCTTCAGCGCGCGCTGTCACCAACTCGACCATACCGGACGGGTCGAGAACAAGAAGGCCCTCATCGAGATGCTCGAATAGTAAGTTCTTCAGATCACCGCCTTGGTCAGCCGGAGAGAGAGGTTCTGGTATCATCTTCTTCCTCCGCAAACAGATGGCTGCCCGACAATGGACAGGTCTTGTCTTTCGCACGCACGGTAAGTGTTCATCGCGGGGCCGCCAAGCTGTTTCATGCAAGCGGTGGTAGCTTTCCTCTTCATCAATCTTGTGTCGGTCGAGGGGAGTTTTGTATCTATTGTATCACCGATGCCAGCGAAGCTCCAAGGTGCCGAATCGCCCATCAGAAAGTGCTGAAAAGAAATCATCCTGATACCAATCAGACATTCGACCGACAAGAACCAGTGTCATTCCTCAGTACAGAGCCTGCCCCCACACCGGTTCGGCAGGCCAGACACTGAAAGGAACCGACATGTCCCGCTCTCTCAAACTGGCCCTCCTGGCCGGCGCCAGCCTCGCCAACCACTCAGCCCATGCCGAGCCCTATTTTCTCGAAGACGTTTTCAAGTCCATCGTGGTCAACCTACCCCAGAACGAAGTGTTCGTCGATATAACGAACGTTTCAGGAAGCACCGACCCGAAGGACTTCAAGATCGGTCACCTGCAAGACGAAGTGGTGTTCGAAGACATCTTCCCGATCTATCACTGCGGCTGGAAGGACAAGACCTTTGTCCAGGAGCTCGCCATCAACCGTAAGAAGACCTTCTCCTGGCCCCAGGGCTCCCATCTTTGGCTCGGCAAAGCGGGCGCTGCCAGTAGCGGCTACTTCGACAAGAAGACCTACTACCACGGTATCGAGTGGCCGAAGGTCCAGCCCCGATCCTATGAGCTGCGCAACGCGGCCTTCCAGAACAGCGACGAGCTGAAAAGCCGTGGCAACACCAGTGATCTCGCCGTGCCCATAGCCAAGCTGGTCAGTCCTCCCGATGGAGCCTCGAAGCCGATTGACGGCGAAACCGTCTTCCTGACCGCGCTTGAGGAGCATGTGGCGGGAGGGGGTGACCGTGTCGCCTTCATGCGGAAGAACCAGAAGGTCAGCGTCGATGTGCCGATCTCCTTCGTCGGTGCCTGCACGTTCCTCGACCCGGCCAAGCATCCGGCGAACCCGCTCCCGCACTACGACACTGCCGAGACCATGGTGCGGATCACCTACCGCTATGAGGGCGACCGCTCGATCACCTACACCCCCGCCGTCCCGGTAGGCGGTGACGGGGAAATTCTCGAGAAGGTCCAGATCACGGAAGCCAGCATCAAGGTCGATCCTCCGCAGTCGGTCGGTATCTGTCCCCGTAACGTGAACGCACTCGCACGTCTCCGCTTCAACGAGAAGCCGAAGCAGAAGCGCGTGCTGACCTACCGCTTCTTGAAGAACGGGAAGCCGATCAGCCCGTGGATGCAGCGCGACATCAAGAACATCGACCAGATCGAGCTGCCCTACGCAGTGCCGGTGGAGGAGGGGATCGCTTCTGATATCGCTGCGAGCATTCAGACCAAAGTCGCGACGAATGGCGGCCTCGAGGCAAAGGACGTGCTGACCTTCGACCAGAACCCGATCATCGCCATCGAGGCGAAGATCGAGGGGCAGACCAAGATCGCGACCAGGCGCTACAAGGCCTCCTGCCGCGATACGGTGGAGGCAGAGTTCGAGCCGGACTACGGGCCTGACCTCATCACGCGTGAAGGCATCGAGCTTGGCGGGGTGAAGGCCGCGTGGGGTGGTGAGATTACCTTGGAGGAGACCGGTGCCACCGACATCACCGGGCAGGGCTGCCGTTTCCGCTACGCCTACGATGTCCACAATGTCGGCAAGACCAGCGCCGCAGCGTTCCACAACCGGCTCGTCATCCCCGGCAGGGTAGCGGGCATCGCAAGTCATGCAGGTCTCGCGAAAGGCTCAAAGCTTCTCTCGGCCGGGTCCGTTCTCTTGCCGTCCGGCACCTACACGCTGAGAGCATTCCTGGACGCGGACTACGAAGTACCTGAGCGCAACGAGGACAACAACGATGCAGCCGTCACAGTGACGGTGCCTGAGCGGTGCGGCGGCGCGCTGAACCTGCAATAACCGACATACTCAGTACAATACAGGAAAGGCGAGCCTTCTTGGCTCGCCTTTCTTCATGGGGGATAGAACGTTCTGCGGACGATACAAATGATACCGGGACTGACAAAAGACGGACAAGGGCAGGGCTCATGGAGAGGAAGCCGGCGAGCTGCCGGAGACAAGGAGAACCCCATGATCCGCAAACTCACCATCAGTACCTTTTGCTCACTGGCAACGCTTTCATCCGTCCACGCGGCCACCGTCTATACGGACCGGGACAGCTACGTGAGCGCTGTCGATCCGAACGGCGCGCAGGACTTCAACACCATCGACGAGCTACCCTTCCATTCGGAGGACGCATCGGTCGGCATCTTCACCTTCCGCGAGACGGGCCTCTACTCGGTCCACAACGGTGAGACCCTCACGTCACTCGTTCAGAACCCGCTGCCCTGGGAGAACTATCAAGTAGACGGAACATCCTTCGTTCACATGACGGCCGGTCAGATGGACCCGCAGACCTATGTAGCACCGAGGATCGACTTCACCCTTCCACTGAGCGCGTTCGGTGCAGACTTCCGCGGGATCGGCAATCTGGGCGACAACTTCGTGACCGACAAGAAGACCAGCCTCGACTTTTACGACGCTGCTGACGACCTCATCGCCAGTATCGACCTGACGATGCCGGGGGGCGAGCTGCTCTACCAGTTCTGGGGGGTCGATTTCGGGGCAGCCATCGCTTCCTACATGATCATCGAGAACCCGACCCGCTGGTTCGATGTCTTCGCGACTGACAACTTCACCTACCGGTTCGATCCCCTACTGATCGACAGCGAAGTGCCGGTGCCAGCAGCGCTGCCCCTGTTCATCGGTGCGGCTGCTCTGTTCGGTGCTGCAAGGCGCAGAAGCACCGTGGTTTGAGCCGAGACTGAAGAACTGCCGCTTGGTGATAGACCATCGACTGGCCTCTGGCGGCAGTTTAATGCGGTTCTAGCAGAGCTGTGGGTACCAAACCGGTGGGTTCGATCCTGCGTAGAGGACAGGCTTACTGGATATATCCAGTAGTTTACTAAACCGATTTTATGAATTTCCTAAGCCTTATACTGTTCTATAATATTTATACTGTTTGTACTTATAATATACCAAGCATTTTCAGTAGCACAGCTAAAAACTAATCACTGTACTCATCAATTACTAGCGAAAAATAAGACGTGAGATAGTTCCTTGTAGATACTAATGGCTAAATAGAGCTGGCATCCGTGCTCAGCTTGATTTACCTGAAGCCGTAAATCCTAGGGCGGTGTAGAGTTGGGTATAGGACTGGGCCAGGCTGGCGGTGGAGTCGGTGAAGGCTTCCCGGCTGCCGATGAGCTGGCGCTGGGCGTCAAGGACGTCGATCAGGGTGGCGAGGCCCTCCGTATAGAGAGCCTGAAGCTGATCGAAGGCGGCCTCGGAAGCCTCGGCGGCGGCGGCTAGGTCGGCGCGTTGGGCCTCGGCGGCGTCGATGGCGAGAAGCGCGCTCTCCACATCCTGCACGGCGGTGAGGAGCGTGAGGCGGTAGTTAGCCAGCGCCTCCTCGGCACTTGCTCGAGCGGCCCTCACTTCGGCGCGTCTGCGACCGAAATCGAGGACGGGTATGTCGAGGATGCCGGTGGCGAGCTGAACCGCCCCGCCGCCGGTCAAGCTTTCGGCGAGGGTGCCGCCAATGGTGAGGCGCGGGTAGAGGTCGGCGGCTTCTATACCGATGGCTGCCGTCGAGGCGGCAAGCTGCCGCTCGGCAGCGCGAAGATCGGGCCTTGTACGGAGAAGGTCTGCGGGGAGGCCGAGGGGCGGCCCCCCTTCGTAGAGCGGTACGTCGGGACGCGGCTCGATCTCCGCCTCTTCCGTACCTGGCATACGGGCGGTGAGGACCGCCAGGGTAAGGACGGCGTCGCGGCGGGCAGCGGCCAGGGGGCCTGTCTGCGCGCGGGTTCTGGCGAGGTCGGCGGCAGCCCGGCGCACATCAAGATCGGCGGCGAGGCCCGCATCGGCGCGTAGGCGCACGATCCTCAAGGTCTGCTGCTGAAGATCGAGAGACTGCTCGAGAAGTTCGAGCCGCGCCTCGGTCCGGCGGAGTTCGAGATAGGTCGAGGTGGTGAGAAAGACCGCGATCCGTGCCGCGTCGTCTCGGCTCGCATCCGCGGCGGCGAGCTGCGCTCTGGCGGCTTCCACGCTTCTCCTTGTACGGCCGAAAAGATCGGGGTTGAAGGAGAGCGTACCGCCTGCCTGGGCCGTGGGCTCCGCGCCATCTACCGCCCGGCCGCTTACCTCGCCGTCCACTACAGGGAAAAAGTCCGAAACCTGAGCGCCCAAAAGCGCGCGGGCGCGGTCGACCCGTGCAGAGGCCGCCTCGACGGTGAGGTTTGCGGCGAGCGCGTCACCGACGAGCCGCGTGAGGGTCTCGTCGCCGAAACCCTCCCACCAGACATCGGCGCCGGATTTCTGAAGCTCCCCGGCGAAACCGGTCGGCAGCGGGATCTCGGGTCGGCGGTAGTCCGGTCCGGCGGCGCAGGCGGCAAGAACCCCTATGGCAGCAAAAGAGAGAAGCCTCACAGCGCTTCGGCCGCTTTCAGCTCCTGCTCCAACGCCTCGGTCTCAGCGCTCCGCACCGCGCCGAAGCGTGCGACGAGCAGGTAGATGACCGGGGTGAGAAAAAGGGTGAAGAGCCCGGCAAGACCCAATCCGCCGAACACCACCCAGCCGATGGCTTGGCGCGCCTCGGCCCCCGCGCCGGAGGAGAGGATGAGCGGTACCGCGCCGAGCACGGTGGAGATCAGCGTCATGACGATGGGCCTCAGGCGCCTCGAGGCAGCCTCCAGAGTCGCCTCGCCGAGTTTGCGCCCTTCGGCGCGAAGCTGGTCGGCGAACTCCACCATCAGAATGCCGTTCTTGGCCATCAGTCCGATCAGCATGACGAGCCCGATCTGGCTGAAGATGTTGAGTGAGGTGCCTGTCAGGAACAGCGCAAAGAGCGCGGCAGCCAGAGCGAAGGGCACGGAGAGGAGCACCACCACCGCGGAGGTCAGGCTCTCGAACTGGGCGACCAGGACGAGGAAGACGATCACGAAGGCGAAGCCGTAGGTGAGAAGAAGCTCGTTCGAGGTCTCCTGAAGACCTGCCGCATCGCCCTGAAGGAGCATGTCGATGGTATCGGGCAGGGTTTCGTCCGCGAGCCGCTCGATCTCGCTCACCGCCTCTTCGAGGGTGACGCCGTCGGCGATGTCCGCCTCGAGCTCGATGGCGCGGCGCTGCTCGGTACGGTCGAGTTCGGCAGCGACCCCTTCCTCGACGATCTCGGTCATGGACGAGAGAGGCACGAGCTGGCCGCTCCCTGTGCGGATGAAGAGGTTCTGAAGGTCGGAGGGGTCGGTCACCGATCCGGTCTCGGCGGAGAGGAGGACAGGGATGGCCCGGTCGCCTACATTGAGATCGACGATCTCGTCGCCGCCCACCATGGAGCGGAGCGTCACCGACAGCTCATCGAGATCGACACCGAGATCGGCCGCGCGCTGACGGTCTACCTTGATCGCGATCTGGGGCTGGGTGGGCTGGTAGCTGATCTCGGGGTTGAGAAGGATGTTGCTCTCCGCCTCGATGCGGTCGGAGAGGTCGCGGGCGGACTCGAAGATCCGTAGATAGTCGCCGCCCGTGAGCGCGACCTGGACCCCGTTGCGAGAGCCGCCCCAGCCGAGCTGAAGGCTGCCCCGGCCAAAGGGGCTTCCGCGCACCCCCGGTATCTCTTCGAGCGGCCCGCGAAGCTCGGCGATCAGCTCCTCCTGACCCACCTTTCGGTCCTCCCAGCTCTTGAGAGGCAGGGTCATGTAGACGATGTTCGGGTCGTACCGTCCGACCACGGTGAAGACGCCCTCCACGGGGCCGCCCTCTTCGGCGTAGGGCGCGACGATCTCTTCCATCAGCGCCGCCTGGCGGTTCATGAAGTCGAGGCCGACGCCGTCCGGCCCTCGGGCAAAGACGAAGACCTGGCCGCGGTCCTCAGGCGGGGTCAGCTCCTTGTCGAGGACCGGGTAGAGAAACGCCGCCGCACCAGCAGCGAAAACACCGACACCCACGGATAGAAGAGGACGCGAAAGACAGACACCCAGCGCGCGGTCATAGCCTCGCTGCACCGCCCCGCCGAAGCGGGAGACGCGCGGCGGCAGACTGTCCCGGCCCGTCCCCATCCGGGAGGCGAGGGCCGGTACGAGAGTCAGGGCGATGAAGCTCGAGATGACGACGGCGATGGCGAGAACGAAGCCGAACTCGCGGAAGAGACGCCCTACCTCTGACGGCAGGAAGCTGATTGGGACGAAGACCGACACCAGGACGGCTGTGGTCGCGACCACCGCGAAGAAGACCTGGCTGGTACCAGTCACCGCCGCGGCCCTGCGCCCCTGCCCCTCGCCTCTCTTCTTCTGCACGTTCTCCAGCACCACGATGGCGTCGTCGACGATGAGACCGGTGGCTAGAACGAGGGCGAGAAGGGTCAGCACGTTGACCGAGAAGCCGAGGATGTAGATGCCCGCCAGCGTGCCGATCAGGGCCACGGGGATGGCGAGAGACGGGATGAGCGTCGCTCGAGCCGATCCGAAGAAGACGAAGATGGTCCCCATGACCACGGCCACCGTGATGAAGAGGCTGGTGATGACCTCGCGGACGCTGGCGGTGATGAAGACCGCATCGTCCGTGTAGACCAGCACCTCGGCGTTATCGAGGCGGCGGTTGATGCGCTCGACGGCCTTCTTCACCTCCGTCGAGATCTCGATGGTGTTGGACTGGGCCTGCCTCACGATGGAAAGCCCGACGACCGGTTGGCCATTGAGGCGAGTGAAGTTCGTCGCGTCGGCCGGTGCGAAATAGGCTTCGGCCACATCGCCCACCGTGATCTGGTCCCTGAGGATGATCTGTTTGATGCGTTCGGGCGTGGCTGCCGTCGCCTCGGCGCGGACGATGAGCGATTGATCGCGGGAGGCGAAGCTGCCCACCGGCACGTCGAAGGGGGCGGACCTGAGCGCCGCTGCGACGTCGCCGACGGTGAGGCCGTAGCGGCTGAGCCGTAAGGGATCGATCACCACCCGGAGCTGCCTCTCCCGAGCACCGAAACGGCCCACCGAAGCAACCCCTTCAATGGCCTGAAGCTCCGGCGCGATGGCGTTATCGATCAGGAAGGTGACCTCGTCCTCGCTGAGGGTCGGGGCGAGGACCGCGAGCTGCAGGATGGGGTCGGCATCGTCATCGGCCTTCGTCACGGAGAGCTGCTCGACCCGGTCGGGCAGGTTGCGGCTCACCTGGGCGATGGCCTCGCGCACGTCGTTGGCCGCCGTGTCGAGGTCCGTACCAGGACGGAAGGAGACACGGATGCGCGCGTTGTTCTCTTCCGAGGAGGATCGGATGTCCTCTACCCCCGACACCCTCGCCACCGCACCTTCGAGAACCGAGGTGACCTCCGCATCCATCGTTTCCGGTGCGGCGCCGGGGAAGACCGCCCGTACCGAGACGATCGGCCGGTCGACATCGGGCATCTCGCGGACTTCGACGCCGAAGATCGCCGCTAGGCCTGCGATGACGATCAGGAGGTTGAGGACGCCAGCGAAAAGCGGGCGCTTGACCGCGAAGGCAGGAAGGGAGGAGATCACAGGCTGCTGCCGACCGCGACACCGGCGGTGCTGCCGGAGCGGGAGGAGGCCTTGGCGAAGCTCACCGTGCTGCCCTCGCGGACCTTCTGCACCCCTTCGGCGACGATGACACTCCCCCTATCGAGCGGCGCGTCGATCAGGACCTGCCCCTCCCGACGCGAGACGATCTGCACCGGCACCCTCGAGGCCTTGTCGTCCTCGACTGCCCAGATGAAGGAGCCGTTCGCCCCCCAGACGATCGCGGCCTCGGGCACTGCCGGGTACTGCCGACCGGGTATGTTGAAGGTCACATCGAAGCTCATACCGGGTCGAAGCCGGTCGTCCTCATTGGGCAGTGCGGCCCGGACCCGAAAGGCCCGGCTGGCATTGTCGACGCGGCTGTCCAGAAGCACGATCTCGGCTTTGAGCGGACCCTCCGCGGTGAAGGGGCGGACGGTGATCCTGTCGCCGCTGCCGAGCTGTCCGAACACCTCCTCGGGGGCGTTGAAGTCGACATAGAGAAGGCGCCGGTCGTCGATAGCGGTCAGTACCGTGTCGGGTCCGACCCTGTTGCCGGGATCGACGTCGCTCAGGCCCACATAGCCGTCGAAGGGCGCCCTGACCGTGCGCTCCGCCAGCCTGAGCTGAGCCTGTTCGAGGTTGATCTTCGCAGCTTCGAGCTGGGTGCGGGCCTCGTCGATGGCGCTGTCCGACACGGCGCCCGTGTCCTCGATCCGTCGGTAGCGGGCCAGAAGCTGCTCCGCCTCCCGGACCGTGACATCGGCCAGACGCACAGCGAGGCGCTCGTCCTCGGCCTCGAGGGCGATGAGGGGAGCACCGGCCTCGACGAACTGCCCGGCCTCGAAAAGGACCTCCTCGACCACACCGGCGGTCTCGGCGCGCACCGTCGCCTGCGCCCTGGCGCGGGCGGTGCCGACCGCCTGCACGGTGCGGGCATCCTCGAGATAGGCGACCTCGAAGGGGACGATGGTGCTCGCCTGAGGCCCACCGAAGCGCCCCTCCTCGTCGGCACCGTCGGAGCATGCCGCAAGAAGCAGGACTGTGAGGGCTAAGAAGGTTCTCATAGGAGGCAGATAGAGCAAGATCTCTGCCCGCGCGAACCGCAGGCTTCACATTTACAGCAGCAAATCGCGGCAGGACGTCGCGTTCCCACCGCAAATCTGCTTTGCGCTAACATTGTGAGACCGGCTGCCTGCACCGAAAGGCTGTATAGCCCGCCATTACAGCGTGTTGGCGAACTTCAGCTCATCTCCTGGTCGCTACAAACCACGCCGACGAAACCCGTAGACGTGGTTCGCGCTGCGAGTTTCTCAAGAGTGCTCGGAACCTCTCAACCTCCTTGCCCATCCGTCAGGATCCAGTCTTTGGCGCTCGCCAACACCACATCCTTTCCCTCGGCGATATCGGCGGCGGTCTCGTAGACGGCGCTGTCAGGCAGCACACCTCTGTCCGCTTGCGGACTGACGGGGTACTGACCGATCAGCGGAAGGTCGATCGTCAGGCCGCTATCCGGCAGGGTGACGAAGAACACCGCTCCGGCATTGATGCCTTTGAGGTTTCCGCCGGTCTCGGAGCCGAACAGACGCGCTAGGCCGTGCGCTTTGATATGCCGTGCAAAGGTGAACGTGGCGGAGCTGTTCATCGCGTCGACAAGGACTGCCGTGGGTATGGTCAGTCTCGGCGCAACCGGCGTGATCGTGCGCGGCTTGCCCTTGGCCGAGAGGTCGTAGAACCCGTCATCGATAGGCGGAGCGCCCCGCCCGAGCCGCTTGAACCCGTTCCACGGCGCGAAGATGTAGGGGTCGAGCGCTTGAGGAGAACGCTGGAACCGCACCAGCGAACGGTAGTCGTCGAGCACGATGTCCTCATCCATCAGGCGCCGGAGAATGGGATCGCCGCAGGAAAGACCGCCTCCCACGCCTCGGATGTCGACCACCATCCCCCGAAGGCGCAAGGCCCTGTCGAGCTTCTCCGACAGCCAGCCTCGCCAGTCCCAGGACGTGTTGAAAAGCGCCCAGTTGGGCATGGTCAAAGTGCCGATGCCGTTCCGGTCCTCGTCGCATGTCCAGACCGCTTCACCGTTTTCCGGCTCCGGCGGCAGAATGGCCAGCCGCTGCTCGGCACTGATGGCAGGCGCGCGGAGGGCGCGTTCGCTGCCGTCCGTGCCGCGGACACGAAGATCGAACGCGCCGTTCTCGGGCGGATAGAGCAGGCCCTGAAGGATATCGAAGGTCTCGAACGGAGCCCGGCCCTGAACTTCGAGTGCGGCCCTTCGCTTGCCGTCATTGCCGCCATCCGCTCCGACGTAGCGCACCAGCCGTTCGAGCATAGCCCCGGCTGGCACGCCGTCGATCGAAAGGACCACCGTACCGGGGGTCATGCTGGCCTCCTCGGCAGCGTCGGTCACGACCATCTCGCTGCCCAGCCACTTGAACAGGAACGGCAGGCGCGTTGGGCGGCGATAGACGAGGTCTCGAACCTTCTCCGACTGATTGAACGGGTTCACCACGGTGTGTCCGCAACGCAAGGTTGCTAGAAAGGCGGTGAGCTGCAGATACTGCTGCTCCAGCGAAGCATCGGAACCGAGCACGGGCTCGAGGTTCGTCAGGCCGCGTTCCACCTCGTCCGGGGCCGCATACCGGTAGACCCCTGGATGGATCGACAGGGCAAGCCGCAGGACCTCGACGTCCGATAGCCGCTCGGCAGGTGCTCTCGAGCACGCCGTGGAAGTGCCGAAAAGCGGCAGGCAGGCCGCCATCTGAAGAAGGTGCCGCCGATCCATGAAGAGCCTCGCTACCTGCTGACCGAGGAGGTTCTGGCCGAACTTGAGCAGTGCCCGCGCCTCAGATTCCGGCGCGCAGCTCGTTCTTTTGGTTTTGAGACACCGCAGCCCGGTAGGCCGTCGGGCTCATGCCGAACGACTGCCGAAACACCCGGTTGAAGGTCGCCTTCGAGCCGAAGCCTGCCTCCAACGCGATGTCGATCAGCGCCCTTTCATCGCCAGCTTCCAAGCGAGCAGCCACCACCTCGGCGCGAAGCCCGTTGACGAAAGTCGAGAAGTTCACCCCAAGGCCCTCGTTGAGGGCTCGCGACAGGTAGTGGGTGTTGGTGCCGAGGCGCTGGGCGAGCTCCGCAATGGTCAGATCCGGCTCTGTGGCCCATCCCTCCTCCTCGATCCGGCAGCGCCAGACCTGCCCCCTCGCGCTCCAGTTCTGCGCCTCCGGTGGGGAAGGCGGCGCCGGGCTATCGGCTTGCAAATCGCCCAAGCGAGGGAAGGTGAGCCGGCTATGCCTCCAACCCTCCACGGCGAGGTAGAGAGCGATGAGAGCGAGAGCGGCATGCAGATAGAGAAGACCCTCATATCCGAGCGGTACGAACAGGCCGACGCCCTTCGATAAGATGCCGGCGGCAAAAAGGGCTCCGCCCGCTGCCACCACGTTGCGCAGCCAAGGCAGCGCGAAGCGGGCATCGTCGCTTCTGCTGGCAGCGAGCGCAGTCTGGTAATGGCCGATGAGGTCGAGACAGAGCCAGCCATACACCACCATGCCGACGACGAACGCGGCATCGGTGGCAGGGTTCACGATCGGCGCGCGGGCCATCGACCAGGCGGTCTTGAGAGGTAGGGGTAGTAGGAAACCGCTGAAGAGAACCGCGAACTGTAACGCCGCAGGCGCCAGATGGAGGCGCCAGAAGCTCGGAAAAGCGCCCGTCACGAGTACCGTGAGGTATCCGTAGAAGAGCGGCGCGATCGCCAGGGTGATCGCGAACGGCGCCGAGGTCAGCTCCGGCCACCGGTCGTAGAAGCCTGCAAAACCGATGATCCAGGGCGTCACGACCCCCACCAGCACCAGAAGCAGCACGCCCAGAAGCTGATTGGACTGCCGGTGGGACGCCGTTCGGAAAAGCGCGAAGGCGATGAGAAGCGTCGGCGCAACGGCCATACCGAGCAGGGCCGTCCGCCAACCAAAATAGAGACCCTCGAACATCGTTCAGACACATGCCCCGGCAAGACTTGTTCGATGTATACGCCAATGCGCGACGAACAGGCTATGTCCCGCTTCTGCTAGCGAAGGCCTTCAAACTACTGAAGGTCGTCTCGATCGGGTCATCCAGCGATGCGGAGCCTCGAACGGCTCTGCTCAGTGCGGACGCAATCAGCCTATCAAGGTAGTTCGTCCCGCATATACACACATCGAAAACTTCTCGAATGAAATCGACAGCGTTTTCAAACGTGTTTGCGATATCGCAGTCGAACAACAGGCCACGCAGCTTTCGAAGGGCAGATGTGTTATCCTATTCGCAAAACATGGGGCCGTCCGTGAGAACAATCGAGCAGTTGAGAGCTCACCGCAAAGACGAAAGGCGGACCAGGAGCGGGTTCGTCGTGGCCTCCGATCTTGGACGCGGCTGGTCGCCTGCCTATTCCCGAGCGATGAGCGTGAAACTCGTTCGCGAGGGGGAGGAGTACTACGAGATCGGCCCGAAGCGGCTGCGTCTGCCCGCTGGTGCCCTCATGATCTTGGAGACCGAGCAGCCCGTGATCGGCGGCATTCGCGACCAGGCTGCCGGTCTCTGTCTGTCGCTTCCGCCGGACGCGTCGGGCGCCCGGCACAGCGCTGGCTCGGCGGGATGGGAAACGGGTTTTGTGCTGAGAGCCGAGGACACGAGACTCGGGCTGGCCCTGCAGGACCTATGCGACCGGGCACTGAAGGGGAGCGGCGACGCGGACTTGCCCGAAGGGTTCGGGCGGTGGGCCGAGGCTCACCTCCTAGCGCTGACCCAGCACTACGCGCTGACGGCTCCGCTTCTGGGCGGCGCGAAGGCCGCGACGGGGGCCGATCGGGTGAACCGCGCCAGCCATGCCAGGGTCTTCCTTGCCGACAACCGACACCGCAGCGTCAAGCTCACCGAGGTGGCCCGTGAGGTCGGCGTCTCGCCGTTCCAACTGGCGCGAACCTTCGCCGCGGCCTTCGGCGAGACGCCCATGGGCTTCCATCGGCGCCTGCGTCTCGAAGCGGCGAGGGCGGAGCTTCGCCGCGGCCTGTCGGTGACCGAGACCTCCGCGCGCCTCGGTTTCGGCTCCGTCAGGGCTTTCGGCAGAGCCTATGCGGCCTTCTTCGGTTGTCCCCCGAGCGAAGAGCCGCGAGGCGGCTGAGAAGGTACAGACTGTCGCAGGACAGTTCTTGCGAAACAGAACCCGCCCGGCTTTCGCCGATGCGTCACCCTTCTTATCGTTTTCCGAGATACCGCAGAGCAGTCTTGCGGCTCGGGAGGATAGAAGATGTTCAACGTTCGTCGCGGCGTTCCCTTTGCGGCCGCGCTTCTCACCAGCGTTTGCCTGTTAGCCTGCGCGACCGATGGGCCGCCGCTGGAGAGGGACGCGGTTCAGTCATCCCGCGCGGCCGAGCTGGGAGACTGGGGGGTGGAGCTCGTTCACCTCGATGCCGATGTCGATCCGGGGGACGACTTCTACCGCTACGTGAACGGAAGATGGCTCGATACGTTCGAGATACCAGGTCAGTACCCGTCCTATAACAGCTTCACCGTGACCTTCGAGAAGACCGAGGAGCGCCAGCGCCGGATCATCGAAGATGCAGCGAAAGCTGCAAAACCGGGTACGGTCGAAGAGAAGATCGGAGCCTTCTACAAGGCCTTTACCGACCGTGAGACCATCGAGTCGCGAGGGCTCGAGCCGATCCGCGCGGACCTTCAGCGTATCGACGCGCTTTCGTCGTTCGAGGCGGTGCTGACCTATCTTGCAACCCCCGGCACCTCTGGATCGTTGGCGTTCTCGGCCTCGGTCGGCGTCGATGTGAAGAGACCCGACCGCTACGTCCTCTATCTCAGCCAGGCTGGTGCGGTCCTGCCCAAAAGCTTCTACGAGGAGCCGCAGTTCGAGAACGCGAGGCAGGTTCTTCGCGGCACCTTCGAAGCCGTGCTCGGTCTTCTGGGTGAGGACGATACGGAGGCACGGGCACGGAACGTCTTCGAACTTCAGCAGCGCTTCGCGGCGGTGCACTGGAAGCCGGAGAAGAACCGCCGGCCCGAGCTGACCTACAACCTCCGGCAGGTCGGCGAGCTCGACGGCCTCGGGGAGCTGGACTGGCGCGGCTACTTTCAAACGCTCGGTGCCGGGCGGATCTCAGAGGTCGTAGTCGTGCAACCCGATGCGATCGCGAACGGGATCGACATCCTGCAAGCTGCGGACCTCGAGACCGTCAAGGACCACCTACGCCTAGCCCTTGCGCTGAGCTATGCCAGCATCCTGCCCGATGCGTTCGACCAGGCCTCCTTCGCCCTCACGGGCGCTGTGACGGGGCAGACCGAGCAGCGCGAGATGTGGAAGCGGGGCATCAGCGCCACCAGCGGCGCGCTCGGCGAGGCCATCGGCAGGGTCTATGTCGAGCGCCACTTCCCCGAAAGCTCGAAACGGCAGGTCGAAGACCTCGTCGGAAATCTCAAGGAGGCGTTCCGTATACGCCTGACGGCGCTCGACTGGATGGGTGACGAGACCAAGGCGGAGGCCCTGCGCAAACTCGACAGCATGCGGGTGAAGGTGGGTTACCCTGACGAATGGCGTGACTACTCAGGGCTGGAGGTGCGGCCGGACGATGCGATCGGCAACGCCAAGCGCTCGGCGCTGTTCGAACATGCCTATTCGATCGAGCGTCTGAAGGGGCCGGTCGACCGCGACGAGTGGGCGATGAACCCGCAGGAGATCAACGCTTACTACCGTCCCGACCTCAACGAGATCGTCTTTCCTGCGGCCATCCTCCAGCCGCCGTTCTTCGATCCGAACGCCGACCCTGCCGTCAACTATGGAGCCATTGGCGGGGTGATCGGTCACGAGATCGGCCACGGGTTTGACGATCAGGGCCGCGCCTACGACTATGCCGGTGTGCAGCGCGACTGGTGGACAGCGGCGGATAGCGAGGCGTTCACCACGAAGGCTTCCGTTCTAGGTCAGCAATATGCCGCCTACGAACCGCTGCCCGGTATCTTCGTCAACCCGCAACTGACCATGGGCGAGAATATCGGCGACCTGGGCGGCCTGTCGATCGCGCTCGAAGCCTACCGTATCTCGCTCGGGGGAGAGGAAGCGCCTCTGAGAGGCGGTTTCACCGGCGAGCAGCGGTTCTTTCTCTCCTGGGCTCAGGTCTGGCGCAGCCAGGACCGCCCGGAGTTCCTGCAATACATCGTCTCCGCCGACCCCCACAGCCCAAGCAAGTACAGGGCGAACGGCGTCGTGAGGAACATGGACGCCTGGTACGGAGCGTTCGAAGTAACGCCTGAGGACGACCTCTACCTTCCTCCGAAGGATCGGGTCTCGATTTGGTAGCGCATGAAAGCTGCGAAGGAGAACAGCATGGGTATACAAAGCAAAACTTGGGACCGAATGAACTGGCAGATGAAGTTCGTCATCTTCTTCGCCGGCTTCGGGGTCGGACGCATGATCTATGTGATCCTGAGCTATTACGGGGTGGTGGGCTCATGACCGGGCCGGCCATGCGGAAGAAGCCTCTTTGGCGCTTCGTCTTCGGAGCAGTGCTCATTCTCCAAGCCTTGTTCGAGTTCTCGAACATCGGGACCACGCTGGCCATCGGCGCAGGGACGATCGACGGCGAGGCCGTAGGTGCGACCGCGGCCCAGATCCGCTACTACGAAGACCTGGAGATCGTCGATCACGTCGTAGGCGCGGTCTACAGCCTGCTTCTTCTCATCACCGGGTTCCTGGTCTTCCTATGGTCGCCAAGAGCGCGTGACTTCATGATCGGCCGCGTAGGGCTTCACGCGCTCTACTTCCCGACACACCTCGTGACCTCCGACTACCTCGACGCGCTCGGAACGCCCGGACTGGTAAGTCTCGGCATAGCAACCGTCGTGCTTCTCATCGAACTGTTCGTGGTCCTGCAGATACATAGACGTACACCGACGGAAGACCTGGGACGCTCGGTCGTCGGTGAGGCCAATTGAAGGATGGATGGGAGGAGCTCATGATGAACAAACTGGTGCCTTCCATCGGTGTGCTCGTGTTGACGGCGTGTGCCAGCACACCGGTTGACCCTCCTTCCACGCCGCGTGGTTACGATCTGACGGGCAGTGCCTGGCAGACCCTCGATACCGAAGCCTACCCAGGCAAACGTGACGATATCGCCGTCGTCGACCGCGACCGCGCTTGGTACGGAACGGGACAGGGCGAGCTCTACGCCACGACCGATGGCGGTGCTTCGTGGAGCCTCGTCCGCCATCAGCCGGGCACGTTCATCAGGGCATTGGCTTTCCTCGATGATAGGACAGGGTTCGTCGGCAATATCGGTACGGACTACTATCCGGGCGTGTCCGATGACACACCGCTCTACCGAACCGATGATGGCGGTTCGACCTGGACGCCCGTAGCCGTTGACGGAGCTCCGATAACCGGCGTCTGCGCCATCGACATCCTTCGAACGGACCGGGTGTTTCAAGGCAAGCTCGAAAACCGGATGATCATCCACGCCGCCGGGCGGGTTGGCGGCCCTACCGGGATGCTGCGATCGGTGGATGGCGGCGAAAGCTTCACCTCGATCGACCTTTCGGCCCAGGCCGGGATGGTGCTCGACGTGGTCTTCCTCACCGAGTTCGAAGGCCTCGTCTTCGCCTCGACGGGGCGTGACCCCGCATCTACCGAAGGGCTGATCCTGCGGACCGAAGACGGCGGTGAGAGCTGGAGCGAGGTCTACCGTTCAGGCCGTCCTGGCGAGCTGATCTGGAAGGCGAGCTTTCCCACGGAAGAGACAGGCTACGCTACTGTCATGTCCTACGATCCAAGCAACCCCCAGCAGCTCGTCCTCAAGACCGAAGACGGCGGCAGGACGTGGACGGAGCTGCCCCTCGTCGAGAACGCCAACGCTCGGCAGTTCGGGATCGGCTTTGTGGACGAGCGGTCCGGCTTCGTCGGCACGATGGCCGGAGGCTTTCAGACCACGGATGGCGGCTCTAGCTGGCAGCCCGTACCGATCGCACCGGCCGCCAACAACTTCTCCGTGGTCGAGCATCCAGATGGCGCAACCATCTGGGCGATCGGCACGGAGGTCCAGAAACTCGAAGTCGAACGGCGTTAGGCGGGCTGCCTAACGCCAATCTGTCGACTTTGCTCGGTGAGGGTTCGAACCTTCCGGCGTGTATCGTCTGCCGCTGCGCCGTCAGCTCCTCTTCCTTCCCCTGACAAGCAGCAGCGCGAGCAGGAGGACTTCGGTTCGGCCCAGGATCATCCCTATCGTCAGGACCCAGATCGCCGCTTGGTGAGGCGGGTCTCCTGTCAGTCCTGCGGAAAGGCCCACCGTGCCTACCGCCGAGATCATCTCGAACAGGGCGTCCATGAAGGATGCGCCGAGCAGCATCATGAGTAGGGCTCCGACGATGATGACGATGACGAACCCCGCAAGCACGGCGAGGGTGATGCGGACGCTGTCATCGGGCCAGAACTCCCGCCGGGCGTGTTTGGCGATGTGCAGCACCAGTGCCGACAGCATGAGAAGGCGCAGGATCTTGACCCCGCCGCCCGACGAGCCGACATCACCGCCCACGAACATGTTCAGCATCAGGACCGATCGGCTGCTAAGGCTCAGCTCGTCCGTCGGCACGGTGTTGAAGCCCGTGGTCGTCTGCGCGGAGAGGGCGGTGAAGGCGCTGTCGAACCAGCTCAGATCATCGCCGAAGCGCAGGGTGACCGTGCTGACCATGGTCAGGGCGATAATGGCGAGGAGAACGGCACCGAGCTTGCCTAGCCGCTCCCTTCTCTTGCCGTCGGGCATGGTGAGATCGGTCAGGGCCAGGGCGCTGAGCGTGAAGAAGAGGGCGAGGACGATCACACTCTCGCGGCTGAGGATGGCGGCGCTGTCCGCATGGGGAGCGAAGCCGCCGGTGGGTGTGGCCGACAGGCCGAAGAGGACGGCGTTCTTCGCATCGGTGCCGGTGACGAGGAGACCGACGATGACGAGCGCCGTCAGCCCGGTATAGGCGGCGAGGGTCACGAGGCTCGCCTTTTTCATGTCGCGGTCATCGGCCTCGACGTTGAGAGCGCCGATATCCTTGCTGGCTTTCATGGCCGGTGAGAGCACCGCTGCGACCAGCGCGATGATGGCGTAGCCGCCGACCCACTGGCTCCATGATCTCGTGAAGAGAACCGGAAAAGCGAGGTCTTCGGGCGCGCTGTAGCGTGAGAGACCCGTCGAGGTGATGCCGGAAACACCCTCGAACACCGCATCGGTAAAGCCCAGACCACTGACTAGATAGACCGGCGCCAGGAGGACCCCCGCCAGGGCGAAGGTCAGGGTGACGGCGGCGACGGACTCGGCTGCCGAGGTCTCCTTCGGGGGAGGGCGTCGGCGAATGGCGAGGCTAGCTCCGATACACGGCACGATACCGGCGACGAGCACGAGCGCCACGCCGACCTCGCGGCCGAACAGAGCCACGAGGAGGGCAGGGGTGAGAAGAAGGACGAGGGCCGGGCCGAACCGCAGCGCCAGCAGCAGAACGGTCCGTAAACGAAAGCGGCGCTCCATTCAGGCTGTGATACGCTTTCTCTCATCGCTGGTGAGTGCCTGGTCCCCGCCGACCTCGATGGCCGAGGGGAAGCCCTCATAGGCGCTGCGCATCAGGGCCACCCGGCCCAGCATCACGCCGTAGACGAGCTTCGAGAAGATGTCGGCGAGGGTGTAGAGCGTCTGGCGCACGACGACACCGTCCGCATCCGGCTGCCAGGCCGGCCATCCGTAGGCGAAGGGGTAGAGGGTCCAGGAGACGATCAGCAGGATACCCACATTGCGCAGCTCTTTACGTGCCCGCACCGGCATATCGCCATGGGGGTTCAGCGTGACCTTGATGGTCAGGTAGACGATCCAGGCGTAGAAGACCGAGCTGACGAGGCCCCAGATCCAGAACGGCATGGTGGAGCCGTCTTCAAGACCGGCCACCTGCGGCTCGTAGTACTGGCCGATATAACCCGTGAAGATCATCAGGAGACCGGCGGCGGTGAACTGCCACCAGTTCGACCAGAACTTCTGTCCTGCAAAGCCCGCGACGATGAGGAGCTGGGTCAGGAGCATCGGCACGTCGATACACCAGTTGGCGTAGCGGTAGCCGTTGGAGAAGACCTTCCCCTCGACCAGTGCCCACTCGCTGCCGTTATAGGCGAAGGAGCTGTCCCATCCGAGCCACAAGGAGAATATCTCGTAGGTGGCCGAAACCATGACGACCGCAGAGAGGTAGGAGCTCGCCCGGTATCGAGGCGCGACGTTCCTTGCGCTGAGGAGGAAGTAGACGAGCCCCGCGCCGAACACCGCAACCGTCAGGGTGAAGATGTGCCGGACATAGTCGAAATGCCAGTGCTCGAAGGTGAGGTAGTTCTCGATGTTCGGCATGGGTTGGTCCTTTAGTTTCAGGGCGTTTCACAAGAAAGGCGGGTGAGGGTACGAGGCGGGTACGGATCTTTACGGACCGGCGCAGACCTCGGCGTGCCGCCGAAGAGGATATGGGGAAAGGTCAGGACGGCCAGGCCGATGAAGAGGGTCGCGGTGGCCCGCTCGGGCGCAGCGACCAGGGCAGAGCCGACAACGGCCATCACCAAGACCCCTCCGGCTACGAACGGCCAGCAACGCCCCAGATAGTCCCGCAGCGACCCTGCGCCCATCCTGGTGCCGCGCTCGGCGGTCTGATGCAGGCTATGGACGAAGGCGAAGTAGAGCGAGAAGCCGACGAGCGGCGGAAACGGCACCAGACAGATGACGGAGCGAAGGAAACTGCTGCGCTGCCCTCGGTCGCGGACGGCGGCAGCGAGGCTCAGCGGCAGAGCGAGGAGACCAGCGATCTGAAGCAAGGAGGCGAGAAGGGCCGCACCCTCACCTTCCGCCCCAGGAAGAAGCGCTTCGAAGATCGCTTGTACCTCCGGCCGGTAGAAGATCGCCGGGCCGCCGAGGACCATCGTTCCACGAAGCCAGCCCTCGGGGCTGCCCAGCGCGCTCTTCCCTCTCAAGGGCGGCGGCAGGTCGTCGTGACCGAAATGGTAGGCGGAGAGAACCAGGAAGGCAGCCAGCCCGGCCAAAGGAAAGCTGACCCAGAAGAGATAGGCAGCCAGCGCCGCTCCGAGATAGGCCGCCAGGAACAGCGCAAGTCCTGCCTTCCCGAAGGCCGCTCGCCAACGCGGCGCTGCCAGTGCGGTGTCCGAGGCTCCGTGGGGCAGGCCGATCACGCCGATCAGCAGGAAGGCCGCCGCCAAGGTCCAGGAGCTCGGCAGCGCCGTAAGCGCCGCCCCCGCCCCGGCGAGCGCTAACAGGGCGAAGCCTGGGCTCGGAAGGCGGGGGAGAAGCGCCACCCGTTTAGGCCGTCTCGGCCGCCGTGGCGGCAGGTGCGGTCGTCGCGTGAGCCGGCACGGGCTCGGTTGCCGACCAGTCGGGGCCGAGGGCCTCGGCAGCGGGGGCGTAGCCCTCCGCAGCGCTCAGCCTCAGGACGAAGCGGGACAGGATGAGGCCGTAGACCAGCTTCGAGAAGACGTCCGCCACGGTGTACATGAACTGCCTGACCACCGCAGCCGCCGCGCCGTCGGAGAAGGCAGGCACCATATAGGCCAGGGCGTAGAGGCCCCAGAAGAACAGGAAGTAGGGGAACATCTTGTCCAGCCACGGGTGCAGAATGACGGGGGTGCGGCCCTTTGCGGCCTTCAGCTCCTTCTGCACCGCGATGACGAGATAGACGAAGGGCACGGTGGAGATCGCGCCCCAGACGAGCATCGTGGCGATGCTGGCCTGCTCGTAGAACTGGCCGACGAGACCCGTCCAGATCATCGCGATCGCGGCGAGGACCAGCTTGGGCAGCAGCTTGTGCATGCTGGCTCGGGGCAGCTTCAACGCGATCAGGAGCTGCGCCAGGAGGAGCGGGATGGTGATCGTCCAGTTGGCGTAGCGGTAGGCGTTGGAGAACACCTCCTGGCTGTCCCGGCGCCAGTCCTCGCCGGTGAAGACCATGGTCTCGCTCCATACCGAGAACTCGCGGAAGAGGCTGAGGCCCGCCGCCAGCATCACCACCGCGGAGAACCACGGCACCAGGCGGTAGCGCGGCGCGATCTGGGTGGAGGCGGCCAGGAAGTAGACCGAGAACGCAAGATGCGCTCCGTAGCCCACCATCAGCAGCACGGCGATGAGCTGGTAGGCCGGATGCGGAAACGCCGCGAAGTTTTCGATGTTGTGGTGAAGCGCGTCCATATGGGTTCCCCGCTAGGTGAGCGAGTCCATGAACGGGCCGCAGCGTGGTTGGTTCCTGGGTGTGCTTGATTCCTTCACCGATGTCCGAAATGCGTCACATGTTATGCGGGTGGAGGCCCTGCGAAACTAGCGCTGCGCTACGTTTCTCATCTCTTCGGTCATCACCACCTCGTCCACGCTCGCCTCCGCCGCCACCCGTGAGAGGATGCTGAACTGGCCGGTATTCTCGAGGACAAGAAACTCGATGGCGTCCAAGCGGGGAATGTCGTTCTGCCGCAGAACGGCGGCGATCTCCTCCTTCGTGATCCGCTCCGCCTGCATCGCCTTCTCGTCGATGACCCCCCGGTAGACGAGGACCCTCGGCGGCGATTTGACGATGTTCGACACCTTCGAGGAGCGGTGGGTCAGCTTGGTCAGGATGTACTGAAGGCCGATCAGGACCGCGATGGCGCTGACGGTCTCGGCCAGCTCGACTGTGTTGATGACGATGCCGGACGCGACGATGGAGCCCATGGCCACCGTCAGGATCCAGTCGAAATTGTTCATCTCGCCGGTCGTCCGCTTACCGCTGATGCGCACGAACAGGATCACCAGGCCGTAGATCAGTGGCGAGACGATGACGACTTCGGCGATCCCCTCCCAGTCTGCGAAGAATATCCGCTCTTTCTCGTCCATGACCTGTCTTCCGTGTCGGAGACTACGTAACCATCGGAAGAGTCTTACGGTTCCTGCCGCTCGGCAAATGGATGAGCGCTGGGACGGTCGCGCTGTGCAACCTTGTCAGCATAGGATCAGGCCTGATTGGGTAGCAGGAACTGTCCTTCACAGCCGACAAAACGCCTCCCGCTATTGTCAACTCGCCCTTCTGTATCCCGGCCTTGCATCGCGCTAGCACCCGGCCCAGCCTGTTTCTTTGACGTTTGGGAGGCCTTATCCCCTTCGACGAGATGCACTCGAACAGCGGCATCCGTGCGCCCTACACCCAGGTGGCATCCTGGCTGGAGGAGATCGGTCAGCCGCTTCTGGAACTTCGCGCCAAGGAGGCGGAGGCGCTGTTCCGCCGGATCGGCATCACCTTCGCCGTCTACGGTGAGGGCGGCGACCCTGAGCGCCTCATCCCCTTCGATCTGATCCCGCGGGTCATCGGCGCTTCGGAGTGGGCACGGCTTTCCCAGGGCATCGAGCAGCGCGCCAAGGCGCTCAACGCCTTTCTCTACGACGTCTACCACCGCCGCGAGATCCTCCGTGCCGGGCGCATCCCGGCGGAGCTGGTGATCCAGAACCTGGCCTTCGTCCCGGAGATGATCGGTTTCGACCCGCCGGGAAAAGTCTACTCCCATATCGTCGGCATCGACCTCGTGCGCACCGGAGAGGACGACTGGCAGGTGCTCGAAGACAACTGCCGCACCCCCTCGGGCGTCTCCTACATGCTCGAGAACCGAGAGATCATGGCGAGGATGTTCCCCGACCTCTTCGGCGAGGGGGCGGTGCGCGCCGTCGATGGGTACCCGGACGATCTGCGCCGGACCCTAGAGGAGGTCGCGCCGCCCGCCTGCCGCCAGGACCCGCAGGTGGTGGTGCTGACACCGGGGCCGTTCAACTCCGCCTATTACGAGCACAGCTTCCTTGCCGATCTGATGGGCGTGGACCTCGTCGAGCCGCGGGACCTCAGGGTACGCGACGGCCGGGTCTGGCGGCGGACGACGAAGGGTCTGGAGATCGTCGACGTCATCTACAGGCGGATCGACGACGACTTCCTCGATCCCCTGGCGTTCAGGTCCGACTCTGCCCTCGGTGTGCCAGGCCTGATGAATGTCTACCTCTCGGGCGGCGTCACGCTTTGCTCGGCACCCGGATCAGGGGTCGCCGACGACAAGGCCATCTACACCTATGTGCCGGAGATGATCGACTTCTATCTCGGCGAGAAACCTATCCTCGACACCGTGCCGACCTATAAATGTGCTGAGCCGGACGCGCTCTCCTACACGCTGGAGAACCTCGCGGACCTCGTCGTCAAGGAGGTGGACGGCTCCGGCGGCTACGGCATGCTGATCGGCCCCCGTGCCACCGAGAAGGAGGTCGCCGCCTACCGCAAGAGGCTCGAGGCGGACCCGGCGGGCTTCATCGCTCAGCCCACGCTCGATCTCTCCACCGCGCCCACCTTCACGGGGGGCAAGATCGCCGGGCGTCATGTCGACCTCCGTCCTTACTGCCTCGTGGGTCGTGAGGTGAGGCTGACACCGGGAGGGCTCACTCGCGTGGCCATGCGGGAGGGTAGCCTGGTGGTCAACTCGTCCCAGGGCGGAGGAGTGAAAGACACTTGGGTTCTGGCCGGCGACGCCCCCCACGGGGGAGGCGCCTAATGCTCTCGCGCACCGCCGCCAACCTCTACTGGACGGGCCGCTATGTCGAGCGGGCGGACGCGACCGCCAGGCTGCTCGATATGGGCGCCAGGATGACCATGCTGCCCGGCTCCGCCACCCGCCAGGACTGGCTATCGGTGCTTAAGGCTGCCGGTGTGCCGCTTACGGAGAGCGAGGAGGTTGGACGCCGCGAAGCCGTCCGTATTTTGCTGCTCGATGAGGAGGGAGGATCGTCCGTACGCTCCGCCCTCACCCTTGCTCGCAGCAATGCGCGGGCGGAGAGAACGGCGCTGACCCGGCAGGCCTGGGAAGCACTTAACGATGAGTGGCGGGCGCTGGAGAAAGTGCCCGAGGCCGAGGCCTCTTCTTCCCTGCCTGACTATCTCGAATGGGCCCAGAAGCGGGCCGCCGCCTTTCGCGGCTCGGTCGAGACGACCATGCTGCGCGACGACCGCTACGACTTCATCAAGCTCGGCGGAGCGCTGGAGCGGGCCGCCATGGCGCTGCGGCTTCTCGAAGTGAAGTACTTCGCCCTTCTGCCGGAACGCGACGTGGTCGGCGGGGGCCGGGACTTTCACCAGTGGAACTCGCTGCTCTTCGCAGCCTCCGCGCTGAGGGCCTACCACCACGTCTATCGCGGCGACGTCACCGCGTGGAACGTGGCGGACCTTCTTGTCCTCAACCGGTCCTTCCCCCGCTCCGTGGCCCTTTGCATCACCGAGGCTGCCGATACGCTAGGCAGGCTGGCGCTACGCTATAATCAGCGTACCGAAGCGCAGAACCGTGCCGAGCGCCTTCACGCCCGCCTTGCCGACACCGATATGGACGAGGTGTTTGCGGACGGCCTGCACGAGTTCGTGCAGGAGACCCTGAAGAGCGTCCTCGACATCCACTCGGCCACGTCCTTGGTCTACGGTTTTTGAGGCCCCCATGACCGACCCCATCCGCCTTTCGATCCGCCACGTCACACGCTACGCCTATGAGCCGCAGGCGGTAGCGGCGGTCATGCGCCTTCGTCTTTTTCCTTCCGGGTACGAAGGGCAGACGGTGGAGAGCTGGCAAGTCACAGCCAATGACCAACCGATCGAGCCGAACTTCACCGATGCGGCTGGCGTGAAGGAGGCTCTCTGGTCCTGCGACGGCGGTATCTCCGAGGTGGAGGTGATCGCCGAAGGAATTGTCGTGCGGCGCCAGGATCAGGGCGTCGTCCGGGGGCTCAAGGAAAGAGCGCCTGCGGAACTTTTTCTCAGAACGACGGATCTCACAGCAACGGACACCGCAATCAAGGACCTCGCCAGCGCGGCTCGGCGCAGCGATACGCTGGAAACCCTTCACAGCCTTTCCGCCAGTGTCCGCGACGCCGTCGAGTACAAACCGGCCAGCACGAACATGGCGACGAGCGCCGCCGCCGCTCTCGAGCAGGGAGCGGGGGTCTGTCAGGACCACGCCCATGTGTTCATCGCCGCGGCGCGGAGCCTGGGAATACCGGCGCGCTATGTGGCGGGCTACTACGTGGCGGGGGAGGGGGATGACCTCACCGAGACCCACGGCTGGGCGGAGGCTTTCGTTGAGGGTCTCGGCTGGGTCGGCTTCGATATCGCCAACCGAACCTGCCCGACCCAGGATCACGTTCGACTGATTTGCCACCTGGATGCTGGCCGCGCGGCGCCGGTTATCGGGGCTATCGAGGGTTACGCCGAAGAAACCCTGACGGCATCGGTAGCTATCGGACAGGCGCAGCAGTAAGAGCGCATCCGGACAATCTGGATTCGCCATGACCTACTGTATCGCCCTCAAGCTCGATGCCGGCCTCGTCTGCCTCTCGGACACGCGCACCAATGCGGGGGTCGACAACATCTCCCGCTACAAGAAGACCTTCACCTGGCAGGGGGAGGACAGGGCCATCGTGCTGATGAGCGCGGGCAACCTCTCCATCACTCAGAGCGTGATCGACCACCTCAACCGCGCCGTCGCCCTAGGGGCGGGGGGCACGGACGGGCAGACCGAGACGATCATGAACGTCCCCAGCCTCGCAAGGCTGGCCGAGCTCGTCGGGCAGGAGATGCGTCAGCTCATCGACATCCACGGCGCGGCCATCGAGAACGCGGGCGCCTCCTCAGGCGCCTCGATCATCATCGGCGGGCAGATTGGCGGAGAGCCGATGCGGCTCTTCCTCGTCTACTCGGCCGGCAACTTTATCGAGTGCGGTGAGGACACGCCCTACTTCCAGATCGGCGAGACCAAGTACGGCAAGCCGATCATCGACCGCACGCTCTCGCACGGCACCTCCCTGGCCGTGGGCCTGCGGACGGCGCTCGTCTCGATGGACCTCACGGTCAGATCGAACCTCTCCGTCGGCCTGCCGCTCGACCTGACCGTGATCGAGAACGACGCCCTCCGCATCAGGACGGAGCGCCGCATCGATGAGCATGACGAGACCTACGCCTCTATCTCGATGGGTTGGGACGAGGCGCTCAAGACCGGGCTGCAAGGTCTGCCGAGCCTGGAGCACTGGCTGGACGAGGCGTAACGCCTACCGCTCCAGCCGCCCCGTGAGATGAAGGGCGCCGATCAGCCCTGCATCGTCCCCGAGGGCGGCCCGCGCGATCAGGCCTTCTGCGTTGGCGGCTTCCGGCAGGTATCCTGCGTTGAGCTCTTCAGTACACCGTCTGACCTCGCCAAGGAGAGCAGGAGCCAGCATGACCCCGCCGCCGAAGACGATCCGTTCGAGGCGGTATCCCAGGCTCAGCGTCATCGCGAGCTGCGCCAGGTAGAACCCCGCGATCCGCCAGGCTTCATGCTCTTCCCCGAGCGCCGGTAGCGGGCCGAACCGCTCCTCCAGCGCCGGGGCGGAGGCAAGCCCCTCCAGGCAGTCCCCGTGAAAGCTGCACCGTCCGGCATAGTCCGTATCCTCGGCATGCCTCGCTACCCTGATATGGCCGAGCTCGGGATGGCCGGGTCTACCCGCGAAGCCTCCACCTGTCAGGATGCCGACGCCGATGCCGGTCCCCACGGTGACATAGGCCGCCCGGCTGAGACCAGCAGCGGCGCCATAGGCCATCTCCGCTTCCAGCGCCCCGTTCACATCGGTGTCGAGAACCCCCCTCGCGCCAAGACCATGCGCGACCTCGCTTAGAAGCTCCACCGCCGACCAACCGGGTTTAGGCGTTGCCAGCAGCGAGCCGTAGCTTTCCGAGCCCGAATCCACATCCACCGGGCCAAAGCTCGCAATGCCGACCCGCACGATCCGGCCCCCAGCCCGCCGCGCCATCTCCTTGAGCGCCTCTATGCTGGCTGCGATGGTCGCGGCCGGCTGGGCGGTCGGCACCCTGGTCTTGTCCAGAAGTTCCGTGCCGACCTTCTCGGCGATGCCGAGCTTGAAGGTGGTTCCGCCCGCGTCGATCCCCGCGATCAGTTCTCTCTCACTCACATCCATCCCCGTCGCTAGCGCCGCTTGCCAATCGATTGGCATTACATGTAGGCTGCCGATCAAGGGGCGGGCAAGACCCCTTGCGGGAGCCGAAACATGAGCAGCGCTACCACAGCGGCGGTGAGCCGCGAAGGCTACGGTCTGGTGACCTTCCTGGTCTTCGGCATGTTCTTCATGTTCGGGATGACGACCGATGCGGTGGGCGAGATCATCTCCATCGCGCGCGGCGAGCTTGGCATCACCAACACCCAGGCTGCAGCCTTCCACTGGGCGACCATGGTGGCGATCGCCTTCAGCGGTGTGGCCCTTGGGTTTCTGTCCGACAAGATCGGGCGAAAGCGGACGATCGTTCTGGGCCTCTCCCTCTACGGGATCGCTAGCGCGCTCTTCTTCGCTGGCACGTCGTTTCGTCTCTATACGCTTTTGCTCTTCGTGTCCGGCTTCGCCATCGGCATCTTCAAGACGGCGGGGTTGGCGGTGATCGGCGACATCTCCAGTTCGACCAGCGACCACACCAAGAAGATGAACGCCGTAGAGGGCTTCTTTGGCGTGGGCGCCATCGTCGGGCCTGCGCTTGTCGTCTTCCTCGATCAGTCCGGCATGAGCTGGCGCTGGCTCTACATCATCGCGGCGATGTTCTGTGCAGGCATGGTGCTGGCCATGGCGAGGACGAGCTTTCCGCCCACGGCCGGGACAGGAGAGGAGAAGCCGGGCCTCACCCACACCTTGTCATTGATGAGAAGCCCGCACGCCCTCGGCTTCTCCCTGGCCATCGCCCTCTATGTCGCGTCGGAGGTGGCGATCTTCGTCTGGCTGCCGACCTTCCTCGAAAACTTCACTGCCGAAGGAATGACCGGTTTCTTCGCAGCCTATGCGGTGATGATCTTCTTCGTGCTGAGGGCAGGGGGCAGGTTCCTGGGCGTGGCGGTGCTGAGCCGCTTCGATTGGAAGCCGGTCTTGGCGCTCTTCACCGGCATCATCTTCCTCTGCTTCGCAGGCAGCATGGCGGGTGGCCAGACGGCAGCGGTCTACCTCCTGCCCCTCTCGGGCCTTTTCATGTCCATGATCTATCCGACCCTCAACTCTAAGGCGATCAGTTGCTACGGCAAGTCCGACCACGGAGCGGTGGCGGGGGTGACCTTGTTCTTCACCGCCGCCTCTGCGGCGCTCGCTCCTTTGGCGATGGCGTTCGTCAGCGACCGCTTCGGCGGCGGCGATCTGCGCATCGGCTTCATGCTCGCGACCGGCTTCAGCCTCCTCCTGTTCGCAGGTTGCGTCTTCAATCTGCTGCGCAACCCGGCAGGCCCCGCACTGGAACGTGCCGATGTGCTCGAGTATTGAGAGGCCACGATGAGCCATGCCGACACCGTCCCCGTTCCCCCGCCCTCGCGCGAGCTGTTCCGAGAAGGGATCAAGCATCCCAAGCTTTGGCTCTGGGACGCGTGGACCTATCAGGACCGCGAAGAGTTGCACCTCTTCACCTTGGCGCTTTCCAGGCTGAACGCCGAAGGTGCTCCTATCCGGCCGAGCCAGCGGAACGACTACCCTTTCCATGTTCGGCGCTTCGTCTCGAAGGATGAGGGGCGCTCCTGGCAGGATCTCGGCGCCTACCTTCAGCCTTCGGACGACCCGGCGAGTGTCTCCCACCACAATGTATGGAGCGGCTCCGCTCACCTGAAAGGTGGAAACCTTCTGTTCGGCTTCACCGGCGTGCGCCGGGCTGGGCGGGATTGTCCGTTCATCCAGTCCATCTGCGCCTTCGAAGCGCCAGCCATGGGCAGGGCGCATCCTGACATGGCGGTCGTCCTGTCCGACCCGGAACGGGACTACGGCGAGATCCTCCGTAAGGGGTACTATCTCGGCCCTAAGGACAGCCTGGGCAGCGCCCTAGGAGAGGAGGGAGGCCCGATCCTCGCCTGGCGCGACCCCTTCTTCGTGGAGGAGGAGCCGGACGTCTACCGTGTCTACTGGGCGGCGAAGACCGGCCCGAGCGAGCCCGCCGTGGCGCAGGCTCGCGTGGTTCGCCGGAACGGAGTTCTGGAGCTGGATACCCTCCTCGAGCCGATCGTTCCGCCGGACGCGCAGGACTACACCCAGTCCGAGGTGCCTAAGGTCTATCAGGACCCGAAGGACGGATCGCTCCTGATGCTGACGTCCACCTGCAACCGTCTGCGCGAGGACCAGCCGGACGAGGAGGTCAGCAAGGAGCTGCGTCTGTTCAGGGCACCCGGCTTCGATGGGCCGTGGGAGCCTTATAGCGCAGAGGGCGCGGTCCTACCCGGCACCCGGCACCTCTTCGGCGGAGAGTTCGGGCTGATCGACCACCATGCCGGGCGAGCCACTCTGATCGCTCCTAATACGGAGATGGCTTCGTCCGAGCTTCAGCTCACCTTCGCTCCCCCTGTCGAGATCCTCTTCGGCAGGGAAACTGCGGAGCACATGCGGCCGCTCGTCAGTGCGTCGACTGCCTGACGATCAGCTCCGTCGGCGTGAGCCGTGAAGCGGCCTCCTCCCCCCTGATCTTCCGCAGGAGGAGCTCCACCATCAGCTCGCCGCCCGTGCCGATATGCTGCGAGACCGTGGTAAGCGGCGGCAGGGCAGAGGATGAGGCGCCGATATTGTCGTAGCCGACCACAGCCACATCGCCCGGAATGCTGAGGCCTGCCTCCCGCAGCGCCGACATCGCTGCGATGGCGAGGACGTCGGAGGCGGCGAAGACCGCATCGAACGAGACGCCTTCTTCGATCAGACGGCGGACTTCTCTTGCGGTGTCCGGCGCACCGAAGCCCAAGGGCAGGTAGAGGGAAGGGTCGAGAGGAACGCCTAGCTCCTCATGCGCCCGGACCAGACCGTCATGGCGCAGGGCCACCTCCGGCAGCGCCCTGTCGCCGATGAAGAGAACGCGCTTGCGGCCCAGCGAAAGAAGATGGCGCACCGCCTGGCGCCCTCCCTCGATATTGTCGCTGCCGACGATGGTGTAGCGCGCATCCTCCAGGATGCCCCCCCAGACCACGATACGGTCCGTGGACTGAGCCAGGGCGTTCAGCCGCTCCTTGCGGCCAGCCTGTCCGATGATGATGAGGCCGTCCACCTTGCCCGAGGTGAGAAGCCTCCGCTCCGCCACCTTCTCGTCGCTTTGGGGAATGGTCAGGAGGAGGTCGTATCCCCGCTTGGCCGCCGCCGCCGACACCGCGCCCAGCATCTCCAGATAGAAGGGGTCGGAGATCGTCTGCCCCCTGGTCGGGTCGATAGGCACCACGATACCGATGGTCTCGGTCGAGCGCTTGCGGAGGTTTCTTGCGGAGACGTTGATCTCGTAGCCGATCTCCTCGGCCACGCGGCGGATATGCTCCTTGGTGGCTTCCTTCACCCGCGGGCTGCCTGCCAGGGCGCGGGAGACCGTGGAGGCGTCGACCTCGGCGATCCTGGCGAGCTCGGCCATGGTGGGTTTGCGGGACATCGCGCCGCTCCTCGTGGGTAGCGTGGCGCCCGTCCTAGCGGTGATGCCGCGGCGATGAAAAGGGGCCGCCCCGGCAACCGGGACGGCCCTCTCGCTTTTGCCCCGTAAGGGAGTACCGGTCAGAAGCGGTAGCTAAGGGTCAGGCTCGCCGTCCGTCCGTTGATCGGCCGGATGCGAACGAAGTCGCCAGCCGCCGCCGAGCCCTCCTCGCCCTCGGTGAAGCCCTCATTGTCGAAGAGGTTGTTGATGTCGGCGGCGAGGGTGACGTTCTCGGTCAGATCGAAGCGGCCGAAGAGGCTCGTCACCGTGTAGCTGTCGAAGCTCAGATCGTTGTTGTTCTGAACGAAGGTGTCGTCCGTGCCGAAGATGTTGGCGCCCACCGACCAGCGCTCCGCCTCGTAATAGGGCGAGACGTTGAAGATGTAGTCGGCCTGGCGGCGGGGTGTGTTGCCGATGACGCTCGGATCGTTGCTGGCCACGATCTCGGCGTCCTGGAAGGTGGCGTTGGCCCGAATGCCGAGGCCGTTGGCGAACTCGTAGCTGCCCTCGATCTCCACGCCGTCCGCCTCGAAACTGTTCTCGAGGACGTTCTGGGTGGTCACCTCGAACTCCGCCGCCTCGGTGGTGTCGGCGCTGAAGTAGGTGACGAAGAGGCTGAGCGGGCCATTGCGGTATTTGACGCCCACCTCCCACTGCTCGACCCGGCTGAAGGCCGCCTCGTCCACCACCGTGCCGTTCGGCAGCAAGTTGCCGGTGATCCGGTCGGGTGAGGAGAGCGAGCCGCCCTCGGCCACGTTCCCGAAGATGGCGAGGCCCGGCATCACCTCGTAGTTGAGGCCCACCGACCAGGCGTCGAAGTCCACGTCGTAATTGGCGAGGCTCGGCGTGCCGATGGTGTTCACGGCCTGCTCGTTCTGACCGATCGTGCCGTCGCCGTTGATGTCCTGTGGCGCCTGGACGGCGACCTCGGCGAAACTTCCGTCCACCTCATAGCTGTTGTGGCGGTAGCTGACATCCCAGGAGAGGTTCTCCCACTCGCCGGTCAGGTCGATGAAGGGGGAGACGAGGTCGATCTCGAAATCGTAGGACCTGGTGCAGCAGTTTCCGAAGGCGGGGTTGCCGAAGAGGACGCCGTTCACGCTGTCGCCCTGGTCGAACAGGGTCCGGTCGTCATCGAGGCGAATATTGTACTGGTTGAAGTTCCAGTTCGAGTTGATGTCCTGGCTGTCGACATTCACCCCGGCCCTGATCTGGACGATGTCCAGATCCTTGGTCAGGCTGGCCTCGGTGAAGCTGTTGTCGAAGTCCCGAAGCTGCGTGTTGAAGTAGACCACCGTGGCCGACGGCCCCGCTTCGGGGTCGTCGAAGGCAGTGGCGGGGAAGGGGGAGGCGAAATTGCCGTCGATCTTGGCCGTCCGGTGACGGAAGGTCGCCGTCAGCGTGTCAGTCAGATCATACTCACCGACCACGGCGATGGATGTCATCTCCGCCTCGAAGCCGTCGCCGTTCGTCTCGTCGACGCCGTCCACCCGGTTGGCGAAATCGGTCGGATCGAAGAACAGCGTGCCGTCGCCGAAATCGACGCCGACCTCTTCGAAGCCGTTGCCGTCGAAGCGTGCCGGGATCGGCAGGTAAGTCGGTACACGGTCGTTGAGATGCTTGAAGTGGAAGCTCACCGAGCCCCGGTCGAAATCGCCCGCAAGCGTCGCCTTGACCTGACCGCCTTCCTCCGTACCCGAAGGTGCCTCGCGCACGCCCTCGCCGGTGCGCACGAAACCGCCGATATGGGCCGACCAGTTGTCGTTTAGCGGCATGCCGTACTCGAAGTCGCCGCGTACGGAGTTGTAGCTGAGGCCCGTGGTGATCGCCGCCGAGCCGCCCTGGCGCTCGCCGGTCTTGGAGATCAGGTTGATGATGCCGCCTGGAGCGTTGGGCGCGGTGGTCGAGGCCGAACCGCCGCGGATCGACTGCACGGTGCTCACCGTGCGGTCGAAGCGCAGGAAGCTGTCCGCGGTGGCGAAAGAGACGTCGCCCACGAGAAGGGTGGGGAAGCCGTCCTCCTGGAAGGACACGTAGCGCGAGCCGCCCGCGCTGATGGGCAGGCCGCGCACTTTGAGGTTGGTGTTGGCATCGCCCGAGGAGGGCTCGACCTGGATGCCGGGCAGGGCACGGAACAATTCGGCAGTGGAGCGGGGGGCGGCGCGCTCCAGCTCCTCGGGGGCGAGCGCGGTGACGGAGGCGGTCGACTGAAGCTGCGTGGTGGCGCGGGGCACACCGGTGACGATGATCTGGTCTTCGATCTCGTCGCCGACACTGTCCTGTGCGGCGGCGTGGCTCGTGGCCATAGCCAGCAGGGCGCAGGAAGCCAGAAGGCTCGTACGGGTCGTTCTCATGGTTTTCTCCCTGGTCGTTCCTCTGCGGCAGCCACTGACGGGCGCCGTCACCACAGACGCTACCGGTTCTTGGAAACCATACAATCCACGAAATACATTCGATTGTATTCGGTAGCCTAGTGTTGCTCTCCTGCAACGCTTCGAAACCGAGTAGGGCTCGCTTCGGCGAGCCAACCGGGAAGGCGTGAGTGATCACGCTTCTACCTTTTGGTCGCCGGTTTCCCACCCTCGCCAACGGCATAGGTCTTGCTCTAAGGCGGCAGGAAACAAAGCATCTCGGGGCGAGGTGCAGGACAAGCTCGCCCACAGAGATGACCACAGGGAGAACTAGCCATGAACGACGGCGCGCGCGTGCTCGCAGAGCTGGGGGTCAAGAACCCCGGCAAGGTCCACTACAATCTGAAGGAGGCCGCTCTCTACGAGACGGCGCTGCTGCGCGGCGAGGGCGAGGTGGCCAAGGGCGGCCCCCTGGTCGTCAGGACCGGCGCCCACACGGGCCGCTCGGCCAAGGACAAGTTCACCGTCCGCGACCAGAGCACCGAGGACACGATCTGGTGGGACAACAACGCGTCCATCGAGCCAGCGCAGTTCGCCGCCTTGTGGGAGGACTTCAAAAGCCACCTCGAAGGCCGCGAAGTGTTCGTCCAGGACCTCTTCGGCGGCGCGGACCCCGCCCACCGCATCTCCGTCCGTGTGGTGAACGAGCTCGCCTGGCACAACCTCTTCATCCGCCACCTCCTGCGCCGCCCGACGGACGCGGAGCTTCAGGACTTCGAAGCCGAGTACACCATCATCAACCTGCCGAGCTTCAAGGCCGACCCCGCCCGCCACGGCACGAACTCCGAGACGGTGATCGGCGTCAACTTCGCCGAGAAGCTGATCCTGATCGGCGGCACCGCCTATGCGGGTGAGACGAAGAAATCCGTCTTCACCCTGCTCAACTACATCCTGCCCGAGCGGGACGTCCTACCCATGCACTGCTCGGTCAATGTGGGCGAGGAGGGGGACGCCGCCGTCTTCTTCGGGCTTTCGGGAACCGGCAAGACGACCCTCTCCGCCGACCCCAAGCGCAAGCTCGTGGGTGACGACGAGCACGGATGGACGAAGGACGGCCTCTTCAACTTCGAGGGCGGCTGCTACGCCAAGATGATCCGCCTGTCGGAGAAGATGGAGCCGGAGATCTACGCGACGACGCGCCAGTGGGGCACGGTGCTCGAGAACGTCGTCATGGATCCGCGCACCCGCGAGCTCGACCTCGACGATGCGGCCTACGCGGAGAACTCCCGCGGCGCCTACCCGATCCACGCCATCCCGAACATCGTCGAGAACGGCCAGTCCGGCCACGCGCACAACGTCATCATGCTGACCTGCGACGCCTTCGGCGTCATGCCGCCCATCGCCAAGCTCTCGACGCCCCAGGCCATGTACCACTTCCTGTCCGGCTACACGGCCAAGGTGGCGGGCACCGAGCGCGGCGTGACCGAGCCCACGGCGACCTTCTCCACCTGCTTCGGCGCGCCCTTCATGCCGCGCCACCCCTCGGTCTACGGAGAGCTTCTGCGCGAGCGGATCGACGACACCGGCGCGACCTGCTGGCTGGTCAACACCGGCTGGACTGGCGGCCCGCACGGCGAGGGGCACCGTATGCCGATCAACGCGACGCGCAAGCTGCTCGACGCGGCGCTCGACGGCTCGCTCAACGAAGCCACCTTCCGCGAGGACGAGAACTTCGGCTTCCTGGTGCCCGTCGAGGTCAAAGGCGTGGACAAGACGATCCTCGACCCGCGCAGCACCTGGTGCGATGCCGGGCGCTATGACGAGCAGGCCCGGAAACTCGCCGCCATGTTCCGCGACAACTTCGAGAAGTTCCTCTCCCATGTGGCCGAGGACGTGAGGAGCGCCGCCCCTGGCGCCTGAGGAAGGCATCTTCGTCACCCCGAAGACGCTGCTGAATGAAGGCTTGCTTAGCGCGCGGCCCCCGCCGCCGCGCGAAAGATCGCTGAGCGCTCTTTATAGTCCTTGTGCGGCGGGGCGCTGGGCGCCGCCGGTGAGAAGAGGATGACCCCGCCCTCGGGCGTCCGCGTCGCCGCCTCTTCCAACGCCGCCTCCAGCGTTTCAGCGGGAAGGTAGGGAAAGCGGAAGCGGGCCGCGACGGGGCCGAAAGCGATGGCGGCGACATCCTCGCTCGCGGCCAGTGCCTCTTCCAACGGGGTGTAGTCGATGCCCCGGTCCGCGCCGCCTAGGATGAGGGTGACCTTCCTGCCCTCGAACCTCGACAGCACGCTGACGACCGCCTCGGGGATGGTGGCGAGGGCGTCGTCGATCCAGAGCCTTCCGTCTTCTGACGGAACGAGCGACTGGCGCGACGGCAGGCCCTTGAAGTTTGCCGCCGCCTCGCTCGCGGCGAGCGCCGCTGCGCCTTCCCCGACGAGGATCGCGGTGGCCGCCGCTGCCGCCTGAAGCGCCAGGCGGAGCGGCCCGCCCGTGAACCCGCTCTCGGGGGGACCGGCGTCGATCAGGCGGCTACCCAGATGAAGCTCCGGCGACACCACCTCCTCGATAGCCGTGACGGAAGAAGGTAAACCGTAGGCTTCGATGACCGCGCGCGGCGCCAGACCCCTGGCTGGACGATCCCGCCGAAACGGCCTGAGCTTGGCAGCATGGTAGGCCGCCCTGCCGCCGTGCCAGTCGAGGTGGTCCTCATAGAGACTAGTGACCAGGTGGAGATGCTCCGCCTCAGGAAGATCGTGCATCATGTAGGAGGAGAGCTCCAGCACCGGAAACTCTTCACTCACAGGCTCGGCGGAAAGGGGAGGGCGGCCGATATTGCCGTAGGCCGCGGCACTGCGACCGGCCGCCACAAGGCAGTCGGCCAGAAGCGCGGTGGTGGTGCTCTTGCCCTTGGTGCCCGTCACCGTCACCGTGTTCGGGCTCGCCTCCTCCTTCAGCCACCAGCCGGTGGGGGTCGTCACCAGGGCGGCCTTCTCTTCAGCGTGCTGATAGAAAGCGTCGCGCGGAGGGATGCCCGGCGAGCGGAGATAGACGGCCCCTTCGAGAAACCGGTCCGCCTCAGGATCGGACAGGGGGGCCAACCTTTCGATCTCCCCCCCTTGCGGCGCGTAGAGCGCAAGATCGCCGCGGCTTCGCTGACGAAGACCCTCTGCCGCCGCGCGGGTCTCCACACCGGCGCCGTGAAGAAGAAACCTCACGTCAGCTTCTCTCCTGCGTCCGCGTAGCGCCTCGGCAGCTCCCCCGGCGGCTCGGCCTTCATGGCTTCGGCCCAGCGCTCCCGTAAGCTCTCCTCCGTCTCCTGGGAAAGAACGGACGGCAGAAGGTCTCTCACGGCCGCCGTTTCAGCGAAAAGGTCACGCCCCCCGGCGCGGAAGAGCGCAGCGCGGCACTCGGCGATGGTGCCGACACAGTCCCAGGGCTTCTGGTCGGAGAGTCCCACCAGCTCGCGGTAGAAGTGCTGAAGCTGGCTGCGGTCCAGAAAGTTCTCGCCGAAGATGGCCAGCATCTCTTCCCGGCTCAGAAAAGGAGAGAGGATCAGCGAGGTGAAGGCGCATTTGGCGCACTCACCGCACCAGCGGCGCTCGGCATCGCCTGCGAGGCGGAAGTTCCGGTTGCAGCTCGTGAACCGTCCGAAGGGCTCCTTCAGACCGGCGAAGGCGCGCCCGATCCAAAGCTCCGAATAGGGGCGGAGCACCGAGTAGCTGAGCGGCGCCTCGGTTCCCGCCGTCTCCACCGCCCGGCGGACCAGCACTTCGAAGGCGGAGGACTTCGAGTACTGATGGTTCGCCTCGATCCCGCCAACGCTCATGGTCGGCTCGTCGGCGGAGCGCTCATTGGCGAAGAGCACTGCTTTGGAACCGCGCAGCAGCCCCTCGATCGTCAGGATCAGAATGTTGATGGCCGTGATCGGCACGTGGCCGGAGAAACCTTCCTTGAGCGCGAGGAGCTCGGGATCCAGCTTCCGCCTGACGATGAGAAGCTCGCTCGGGGCGGTCCTGCGCAGCACCTCTTCGACGGCATCGGACAGCACCACCGAAGCGTAAGCGGGAGCCTCGCCGTCCGCCTCCTCGACGATGACGCCGGCCACGTAGCTGTCCTTGCCCCCGCCGAAAGCGACGAGCGGCGCAGCCGTGCCGCTCGGCTCGCCCCTCATGAAGGGCAGGATCTCTCCTTCGAACTTCGTTAGGGGCGGGTAGGGGAGGTCTGCGCGCACGAAGAACTCCGCCAGCCCTTCGGTATAAAGCGCCTCGGCCATGGCGCGGCCTTCCTTGGTGAGGGGCGGGAAGGTGACCCGTTCCGCCGCCGCGGCCTTGTAGGTGCTGACGCCGAGCGCGACCTGCAGAAGGGTGAGCAGCATGGGCGCGTCAGGCGCGGGGCTGGAGAACGTCACCTCCTCGGTGAAGCTGCCGTAGCGGCTGCAGGTGAAGCCGAACCGGACGGTCTGCCCCTCGGTGGTCACCGGTCCGAAGCGGAAGTGTTCGCCGCGCTGCGTCATGATCTTTTCTGACCTGTGGCGATCTTCCTGGAATCAAGTCCGAATGTTATCACAATCTGTTCAATCTCGGTTTTGCGTATAGTTCCGGCGTTCACCGAACTGTTATGGCCGGATACCGTAACGTTTTGGCAGATTCTTATAGACAGCCCCGTGTCTGAGCGCATATGACGCGATCAGCATAAGGGAGGAACCGGTTCATGTCCGATTACTGCTCCAACGACGGCGCCGTCCGCCTGCAATCCATGATCCGCGACTACTGGCGGAAGCAGGGCTACGACGTCGATATCAAGCTCGTCCAAGAGGGCTTCGTCTCCACCATGCGCTCGTCCCGTTTCGATGTCCGCAGCAACATGGTCAATGGCATGCCCAAGCGGGATGAAGCGAGGGTTTAAGCCTCGCTCCATAGCCCGCCGATCAGGGCAGGTAGTTGTTCGAAGCTGTCGAAATGAGCAGCTTCCGAGAGGCGCCTGTCATGCTGGCCATAGCCGAAGCGGGCGATAAGGCAGGGCATGTGGGCAGCATCCGCTGCCGCCAGGTCCGTATAGGTATCGCCGATCAGTACCGCCCGCGGTCTGCGGGTTTCCTCGACGATGTTGACGAGGGGTAGGGGAGAGGGCTTCTTCTCCTCAAACGTATCCGCGGCCACCACCATCTGGAAATACTGACGTAGCTGGAAGTCCGCGAGGACCGGTTCGGCCAGGCACTCGAGCTTGTTGGTGCAGACGGCCAGCGCCGCCCCGCGCGCCTTCAGACGTTCCAGCGTCTCCCGCACCTTCGGGAAAGGCGCCGAGCGCTCGCTGAGGCGGCGCTGGTAGTCGTCGATATACCCCGCAACGATGTCGTCGCCTCGCCGTCCCGCGGGAAAGCACTTGCCCTGGAGGGCGAAGCCCTTCTCCAGAAGCGCCCTGGCTCCCTCGCCGACCAGCGCCTTCACCTTGCTCTCGTCGATCTCGTCCAGCCCCTCTCTCAGAAGGGCACGGTTGAGCGCGGCGGTGAGGTCGGGCGCGCTGTCGATGAGTGTTCCGTCGAGGTCGAAGATGACCACGGTGTCGCTAAGCTTCGTCATGGCGGGCCATCTAGTTCGCCGGGCCGCAAAGGGGAAACGCAACTTCCCTTAAGCCGCGGAAAGACACGCCGGGCACAAGGATTGCAAGGTTGCAAGCGCTCACCGCTTGTGAGGTGACAGGGGGTGCGCCAAAGGGCCATCTCGCAGACGCAAAAGCCCAGGAGTCTCCATGTCAGCCCTTGCCGTCATCGTTCTTGCTGCCGGGCACGGAAGCCGGATGCGCTCTGAGACGCCGAAGGTGCTGCACAAGATTGCCCATCTTCCCATGCTAGGCCACTGCCTGCGCGTCGCGCGGCGCCTCGACGCCGAGCGCCTCGGTGTGGTGATCGGCGCGGGCGGCGAGAAGGTCCGCACGGCGCTTCCGGCCCTCGACGAGCGGGCGGAGATCGCCGTTCAGGACCCCCCGCAGGGCACCGGCGATGCGGTGCGCCAGGCCATGCCTCTTCTTGACGGCTTCGAGGGCACGGTTCTGGTCCTCTACGGCGACACCCCGCTCCTGACCGAGGAGACCCTTCGCCGGATGACCCGGCGCATCGAAGACGGTGCCGGTCTGGTCGTTCTAGGTTTCGAACCCCAAGACCCCGGCCCCTATGGCCGCCTCATCACCAACGAGGCGGGTGAGCTTCAGCATATCCGCGAGGCCAAGGACGCCTCGCCCGAGGAGCTGGCGGTACGCCTCTGCAATTCGGGCGTCATGGCCTTCGATTCGAACTACCTGGCTTCGGAGCTTCCCAAGCTGCAGAACGACAACGCCAATGAGGAGTACTACCTCACCGACCTCGCCGGGCTGATTCGCGAGGCGGGCGGCCGGGTGCTGGTCGAGACCGCGCCGGAGGACGAGGTGCTCGGCGTCAACAACCGGGTGGAGCTAGCCGAGGCCGAGCGCATCTTCCAGGACCGCCGCCGCCGCGAGCTGATGGAGGCGGGCGTCACCATGAGCGATCCGCGTTCGGTCTACCTCGCCTACGACACCGAGATCGCCCCTGACTGCGTCATCGGCCAGAACGTCGTCTTCGGCCCCGGCGTGAGGCTCGAGCGGGGCGTGGAGGTCAAACCCTTCTCGCACCTCGAAGGAGCGGTCATGGAGGAGGCCTCGGCGGCAGGCCCCTTTGCCAGGCTCCGTCAGGGTACGAAGCTCGGACCGAAATCAGCCATCGGCAACTTCGTCGAAACCAAGAAAGCCGTCCTCGGCGAGGGCGTGAAGGCCGGGCACCTCACCTATCTCGGCGATGTCGAGATCGGTGCCGGCACGAATGTCGGTGCAGGGACGATCACCTGCAACTACGACGGCTACGGCAAGTACAAGACCACCATTGGAGCGAACTGCTTCATCGGGTCGAGCACCATGCTCGTGGCGCCGGTGACGATCGCGGATGGCGGCTTCACCGGCTCGGGCTCGGTCATCACCAGGAATGTCGAGGCCGATGCCCTGGGCGTCGCAAGAGGCAAGCAGCGCAACATCGAAGGCTGGGCAGCGGCCTTCCGCCAGAAGAACGGGAAATAGACCATGTGCGGCATCGTAGGTTTCGTCAGCGATCGCGACGTTTCTCACCGCCTCATCGAGGGGCTGAGAAGGCTCGAATATCGCGGCTATGACAGCGCCGGGATCGCGGCCCTGACCGGGGGCGGGGTCGAGCGCCGCCGCGCCGTGGGCAAGCTCGTCAACCTCGAGACCAAGCTCGACGAGGAGCCCCTGTCCGGCACCACCGGCATCGGCCACACCCGCTGGGCGACCCATGGTCGGCCTACGGAGGATAACGCCCACCCCCACGGCAGCCGCAAGGTGGCGGTGGTCCATAACGGCATCATCGAGAACTTCCGCAGCCTGCGCGACCGGCTAGCCGGAACCGGCGTCTCCTTCGAGAGCGAGACGGACACGGAGGTCGTCGCCAGGCTTCTCGAGGAGGCGCTGGGCGAGGGCAGCAGCCCGTCTTCGGCCTTCGAACATACGCTGGCTCAGCTCGAAGGGGCCTTTGCCCTCGGGGTCGTCTTCGCTGACGAGCCGGGGCATCTCTACTGCGCACGCCAGGGCAGCCCCCTGGTCCTCGGCCATGGCGACGGCGAGATGATGATCGGCTCCGACGCCATCGCGCTCGCCCCCTTCACCCGGCGGATCACCTATCTCGAGGAGGGCGACCGCGCTATCCTCACGACCAAGGGCGCTTCGGTCTTCGATCAGACCGGTGCGGAAGTTCAGCGAACGGAAAGCCTGTCCGACGCCTCCGCCGCGCTCGTCGGCAAGGGCAACCACCGCCACTTCATGGCCAAGGAGATCGCCGAGCAGCCTGAAATCCTCTCCCATGCCATCGCCACCTATGTGCGGCCTGCGGACGAGATCGTCGAGCTTCCTGCAAGCACCATCGACTTTGCGAGCATCGACCGCCTGACCATCTCGGGCTGCGGCACCGCCTATCTCGCAGGGCTCGTCGCCCGCTACTGGTTCGAGAGCTGGGCGAAGCTTCCCGTCGAGATCGACATCGCGTCGGAACTCCGCTACCGCGATGTTCCTTATGGTGACAATGCGGCGGCACTCTTCATCAGCCAGTCCGGCGAGACCGCGGACACCCTCGCTGCCCTGCGCGACGCCAAGGCGGCGGGCGCGGTGGTCGGCGCCGTCGTCAACGTCACCGAGAGCTCCATGGCGAGGGAGGCCGACGGCATCTTCCCGATCAAGGCAGGCCCCGAGATCGGCGTCGCCTCGACCAAGGCCTTCACCTGCCAGCTCGCCACCCTCGCTTCCATCGCCATCGCCGCCGGCAAGGCGCGCGGTACGCTGACGCCGACGGAGGAGAAGCGTCTCGTTCGCGGTCTTCTCAGCATACCCCGCCTGATGGCCGACGTGCTCGTCCACGACGAACGCATCGAAGAGCTCAGCCACCACCTCCAGCCCGCCCGCGACGTTCTCTATCTCGGCCGCGGCGTCAGCTTCCCCCTCGCTCTCGAGGGCGCGCTGAAGCTCAAGGAGATCAGCTACATCCACGCCGAAGGCTACGCCGCCGGCGAGCTCAAGCACGGCCCCATCGCGCTGATCGACGAGCATGTCCCGGTGGTGGTCATCGCCCCCCTCGACAAGCATTTCGACAAGACTGTCTCCAACATGCACGAGGTGATCGCCCGCGGCGCCAAGTGCCTGCTGCTGACCTCCGAGGAGGGAGCCGCGAGGGCCGGTTACGAAGAGGATCTCCTGGGCAGCTTCATCCTGCCGGAGGTGGAGCCGGATCTCGCGCCGCTCCTCTACGCCGTCCCGATCCAGCTTCTCGCCTACCACACGGCGGTGCTGAAGGGCACGGATGTGGACCAGCCGAGGAACCTGGCCAAGTCTGTCACAGTAGAGTGACAATTCTCACGGCTTAGTCAGATTGGCTTGATTCCGGTAACAGCGGGAAACAAAGCGTCACTTCGCATTCGCAGCATCGTCACCCTAGGTAAACCTGGCAGGGAGTAAGGGTGTAGGCATGTTCGACGAACCAGCCAACGACACACGTGCGGCTGCAACCGTCAGAGCGACGGTTCGGCTTCAAGGCGTCGGTCTCCATTCGGGGGAGACCGCCGATCTGGTCATCGAACCGGCAGCGCCCGGAGCGGGCATCTCCTTCATCCGTTCTGACCTCGATGGTCCTGTGGCTGCAAGGACCGTGCCAGCCGATCCCCATCTTGTGACTAAGACCCAGCTCGGTACCGTGCTGACCAATGGATACGGGGCTTCCGTCTCCACCGTAGAGCATCTGATGGCGGCCTTCGCCATGCTCGGCATCACCGAGGCGAAGGTGTCCGTGTCCGGTCCCGAGATCCCGATCCTGGACGGCTCCGCCGCCTGCTTTGTCGATGCGATCGAGGCCGTCGGCGTGCTCGTCTTCCCCTCGACTGTGGAGCCGGTGCAGCCGAGCGATACGGTCACCGTCACCCTCGGCGACGCCTTCCTGACCGCCGAGCCTCTCGAGGACGGTTGCGGCGCGGACCTCGTGCTGGACGTGACCATCGCCTTCGACGACCCGGCCATCGGCGAGCAGCGCATCCTGATCGAGGGCGACCGCGAGACGGTCCTCCGCGAGGTGGCGGCGGCCCGCACCTTCACCTTCCTCAAGGATGTCGAGTACCTGCGCACCATCGGCCTGGCCCGCGGCGGCAGCCTCGACAACGCCGTGGTCATCGACGAGGGCCGCGTCCTCAACGAGGGCGGCCTCCGCATGGAGCGCGAGTTCGTGCGTCATAAAGCGCTCGATCTGATCGGCGATCTCTATCTCATGGGCGTACCGCTGGGGTGTAAGATCACCGCCTACAAGCCGGGCCACACCATCAACACCATGCTGGCCCAGGCCCTGACGCCGGTGGCGGTCGAAGAGCGCATCGCCGCTGTCGGCTGAGCCGTCGGCCCGAAGGCGCAACCCTTCCCGGCATTCACTTTGCAACCTGGCGTGTTGGGCCTTACAAGGTCGCGAGCTAGGGTTACGTGTTCCGCGGCAGGGCGGGGCTAAGGGGTTCGTTCGATGAAGCTTTTCCGTCTTGCACTTCTTACCGTCGCGGCGGCCACGCTGACTGCCTGCGCATCGGACGGGACCGGGACGGACCGCTTCGCCTATGTCGAGCAGCCGGTGGAGCAGCTCTACTCCGAAGGCACCAAGGCCATCAAACGGCGCCGCTACGACGACGCCATCGCCTATTTCGCCGAGGTCGAGCGCCAGCACCCCTACTCGGCCTGGGCCAGGCGAGCCATGCTGATGACGGCCTATTCGGAGTATCTCGTCGGCGACTGGGAGGCTTCGCTCGGCACGATCGACCGCTTCCTGGCGATCCACCCTGGCAACAAGGACGCGGGCTACGCCTACTACCTCAAGGCGATGAACTACTACGAGCGTATCCGCGATGTGGGCCGCGACCAGCAGATCACCCGTGAGGCCCGCGATGCCCTCACCGACGTCATCCGCCGCTACCCCGAGACCGAATACGCCCGCGACGCCCAGCTCAAGCTCGACCTCACCCAGGACCATCTGGCGGGCAAGGAGATGGATATCGGCCGCTGGTATCTGAAGCAGAACCAGCATGTGGCGGCCCTAGGACGTTTCAACAACGTCCTGGAGAAGTACCAGCGCACCGGCCACACCGAGGAGGCGCTGCACCGCTCGGTCGAGGCTTATCTCGAGCTCGGTCTTCTGGACGAGGCGAAGCGCCATGCGGCGATCCTGGGCTACAACTACCCTGGTAGCCCTTGGTACCGCGATACCTACCGCGCCTTCCGCCGCCACGGTCAGGAGCTGGAGCAGATCCAGGCCGCCAACGCCGCCAGTAGCAGGAACCAGGTGGCCGAGCTGACCCCGGAAGAGAAGCTCCGCCGCGCCGGTGACGATGTCGACCTCAGCAAGGCCCCGGAGATCAGGAACGATGCCGGCGGGCCGGAGATTACCGAGACGGCCATCCCCGGCGGCGCGGACTAGCGACGAGGTTCGGTACTAAGCACACCTTTCCCTTCGGGAGAGGTCGAAGGCTGCATGGCACAGGCTTCGGGTGAGAGTTTTCTGTAAAGCCAGCTCAGCTCTCTACTCGACATCGAAGATGTCGATCTCTCCCGGAGGCAGAGATGACCCGCATGGGAGCTAGCGTCCGGACCGGCAGCGACCCCTCAGGCCGCGTCCAGCACCTCGACCGTGTAGCTCTCCATCACCGGGTTCGCGAGAAGCTTGTCGCACATAGCCCGCGCCTTCTCCTCGGCATCGGCAGCCGAGGAGGCGTCGGTCACGTCGAGCTCGATCAGCTTGCCCTGGCGCACACCCGACGCCCCATCGAAGCCCATGCCGTGAAGCGCCCCCTCGATAGCCTTGCCTTGCGGGTCCAGGACACCGTTCTTGAGCGTGATGAGAACCCGAACCTTCATGAGGGAGCCTTTCCGTTGTCGCTGACCAGTTTGGGGCCGGGCTCGCCGGACGGAGCGTCGTCACCGCGCAGAATCCCGAGGCGCCTCGCCACCTCCCGGTAGCCCTCGACCACATCGCCGAGATCCTTGCGGAAGCGGTCTTTGTCCATGATCTCGCCCGAGCCGAGGTCCCAGAGGCGGCACGAATCGGGGCTGATCTCGTCGGCGAGGATCAGCCGCACCATGTCGTTCTCGTACTGCCGTCCGAACTCCAGCTTGAAGTCCACAAGCCGGATACCCGCCGCCGCGAAGAGGCCCGACAGATAGTCGTTCACCCTGAGGGCATAGGCCATCATGTCGTCGATCTCCTGGGGGGAGGCCCAGCCCCAGGCGGTGATGTGGTCCTCGGAGACCATCGGGTCGCCGAGCTTGTCGTCCTTGAAGTAGAACTCGACCACGGAGCGGGGAAGCTGCTCGCCCTCCTTGATACCGAGGCGCTTGGACAGCGAGCCCGCCGCCACGTTGCGCACGACTACCTCGAGCGGGATGATCTCCACATGGCGGATGAGCTGCTCGCGCATGTTGATGCGCTTGATGAAGTGGGTGGGGATGCCGATCCGCTCGAGCCCGATCATGATGAACTCGGAGATGCGGTTGTTGAGGACGCCCTTGCCCTCAAGAACGGCATGCTTCTGCGCGTTGAAGGCGGTGGCGTCGTCCTTGAAGAACTGGATCAGCGTGCCAGGCTCCGGCCCCTCATAGAGTATCTTGGCCTTGCCTTCGTAGATCTGCTTGCCGCGGGCCATCGTGGCTCCTCAATCGTCAATAGGGGTGGGCGAAGCGCCCCCTGATGGGCTCCGCCTTGGAGCGAGCGCTGCTAACACGCCTCACAAGCCGGGGCAAAGCGCTTTCGCGGCGCCGCGAAGACGCCTAGCTAAGTGGTGAGTGACAAGATGGGGAGACGGCCATGACCACCTTCGACAACCGCGAGCAGGCCTTCGAGAACGAGTTCGCCCACGACCAGGAGAAGCGCTTCAAGGTCGAGGCCAAGCGCGACCGCTATGTCGGCCTCTGGGCCGCCGAGAAGCTCGGCAAGACCGCAGGCGATGCCGACGAGTACGCCAAATCGGTGATCCGCGCCGACCTCAAGGAGCCCGGCGACAACGACGTCTTCGAAAAGCTACGCGCCGACCTGCCCAAGAACGACATCAGCGACCAGGACATCCGCAAGGCGATGACCGACGCGCTGCAAAAGGCCATGGACGAGGTACGCAAGGGGTAAGGCACAGGCCTTCCTCCCCCTCCCAGGGGGAGGTGCCCCGGAGGGGCGGAGGGGGACCATCCACTAGCAAAGTCCTTCTTCGCTACTCCCCTCCGACCGCTACGTGGCCACCCCCCCTGAAGGGGAGGAGAGGCGCACACGAACAAACTAGAGGAAACGACATGTCCAAACGACTAGCGGGCAAGAAAGCCTTCATCACCGGCGGGGCCCAGGGGCTCGGCCTGGCCATGGGCGAGATGTTCATGCGCGAGGGCGCCGATGTAACGCTCACGGACATTCAGCTCGATAAAGTGAGCCAGGAAGCCGAGCGCATCGGCGCGGCGGCAGGCATCGAGCACGACGTCACCGACCCCTTCGCCTGGAAACAGGCCCTGGAGGCAGCGGCGGAGGAGATGGACGGCATCAACGTCCTCGTCCACAATGCCGGCATAGGCAGTTTCGGGAATGTCGAGACCGAGAGCTACGAGATGTACCGGAAGGTCTGCGCCATCGACATGGACTCGGTGTTCCTCGGCACCCAGGCCGCCATGCCCTACCTCAAGGACAACGCGCCCGCCTCGATCATCATCATCTCGTCGGTGGCCGGACTGATGGCCGACGGCAACTTCCTCAGCTACAACGTCGCCAAGGCAGGCGTCGCCATGATGGGCAAGTCGATCGCGCTCCACTGCGCAAGGAACGGCTACCAGATCAACTGCAACTCGATCCATCCCGTCTTTACACGGACACCGATCCTCGACCCGATGATCCAGCTCAAGGGCAGCCAGGAAGAGGGCGAGAAGGCTCTGGTACGGAACATCCCGATGAAGCGCCTCGGCGAGCCGGACGAGGTGGCCGCCATGGCCACCTACCTCGCCTCGGACGAGGCCCGCTTCGTCACGGGTTCGGAGTTCCGCATCGACGGCGGCATCACCGCCTGTGGGCTGGGATCGAAGTAGTTTCGATCATGTAGGGCGGTTCGCGAAGCGTACCGCCGACTTATCGCGACCGCAAAAATGGCAAGGCGGCACGCTCGCGCGAGCCGCACTGCGGAACTGCCTTGCCCCCGAAGTACGCGAGCGAAGCGAAAGCGAAGTCGAGCCGGCGCTCAAGTAGGCTCGCGAGTAGCGAGCCGGTAGCGCCACTCAATCATAACCCTCCCTACCAACGCGCGAACCGCGGCAGGAGTGCTGCCGCGGCTAGGGTGGTGAGGGCGATGGCGCCTCCGTACCAGAGGGCGACGTAGCCCAGGTTCATGAAGGGGCACTGCAGGCCGTAGAGGAAGGCCCCCCAGCTACCCGAGGCGATGCCGATGAACAGGGCGGTCATCTTCGGGCTGGTGGGCGCTGCCCCCCGCATGAAGAAGGTCAGCCCGATGAACATCGGCAGGGAGAAGCTGATCGAGCTGACCAGGCAGGTGATCCCCTTCGACGGCATCAAGATGGCCTGGGCGCTGCCCCCGAAGCTGCGGTCGAGGCTCAGCACCGCGAACCCAGCTAGCGCGCCGCCAATGGCGAGGGCCAGTTTCTTCTGGCGCGGCGCCGTGGGCTCGAAGCTGCGGAAGGCGAGGGCGGCAAAACCGATCGTCAGCGCGGCGAAGAGGCCGGTCTTGGCGAAGGCCATGGTGGGGTTGTGGGTGAACACCGCCGAGGTGCTGCTGCTGATGAAGAGGTAGGTGCCGACCAGCTGCAGGGCCAGGATACCGGCCAGCATGAGCGCTTCACGGGTCGGGCGGCGGCGCGAGACCGGAGCGAGGCTCGCCGTGAGCCCGTCGATCAGCGACGCAGAGGAGGGGTTTTCGTAGCTAGGCATTCGCTTCTTCCAGACGTTTCATCATTCGCTTCATACCGCGGTGGATACGGACCTTGACCGAGGAGAGGGACTGCCCCGTCATCTCGGCGATCTCGTCGAGGGCGTGGCCCTCGATCTTGGCCAGGCGAATGGCTTGAGCTTGGTTTTCAGGGATGTGAGACAGAAGGCGTTCGAGAACAATCTTCGACATGACTGCGCTTTCATGGCCTCCGACCGCTGCCTGATCCTCCAGCTCGACCTCCTCCGCGCGGTAGTGGCGGCGGAGCTTGTCGAGCCATTTGTAGCGCGCAATGGCGACGAACCAGGGCGCGAACGGCTTGGTGGGATCGTAGGTATGCCGCTTCTTATGGAGGGCCATCAGGGCCTCCTGGGCGACGTCCTCGACAGCGTCGGGGGCGACACGGCGGGCGAGAAAGATGCGCAGCCAGGCGTCGCAGGCCTTGAGCACTTCCTGATAGGCCCGCTTGTCGCCTTTCTGAGCACGCGCCATCAGGGGTCCCAGATGGGACAGGTCCGTGGCGGAGCGGGGAGCTTCGCTTCCCTCGACGACGCGTAGCTTGGGCTTGGCGTTCATGGTTTCACCTTTGTCTTCTGTGACCATATCCGCGCGAGCCTCCGCAATGGTTACAGGTGGCCTCTCCGTCAGGTGCACGAGGCCCGCCTTTTCGCTCCCTGTGAAGCGAACCGGCAAAGTGTCGCACCATCCGATCGCCGTGACCAGCGCCGCACGCACCGGGCGGCCTCGCTTTTCCGCCGGCTCGGAACCGGCTGCTCCGCCGCCCTGTTGCCCTCCTACGCATCACAAGGAGGCACCTGATGGTTGACCTGAAAGAGACCGAAGCCAATCCCGAGAAGCAGTTCTTCGAGCAGCTCGACAACGTCCCCGCAGGCATGCTGCACCTCATGGATGCGGGTCTCCACGCCCAGCCCATGGCAGCCAGCCACGAGGAGGGCACGAACCGCCTCTGGATCTACGCCAAGACCGACAGCGAGCTCGTCGAGGAGCTGCGCAAGGGTCACACCACCGCTCATTTCCACGTCGTCGGCAAGGATCACGACTACCATGCCTGCGTGAAGGGCACGCTGCGCGAGAACAACGACCGCGCCAAGATCGACCAGTTCTGGAACCCGATCGTTGCCGCCTGGTACAAGGACGGCCAGGACGACCCGACCCTCTGCCTCCTTCAGTACGACCTCCAGGACGGCGAAGTCTGGGGCTCCACCGGCAGCTCGATGAAGTTCGGCTGGGAGATCGCCAAGGCGAACCTGATGGACGACCAGCTCCCCGATGTCGGCGTCCACAAGGGCGTGACCTTCAGCCATGCGGCTTAGGCCGCTTGTCACCTCTCCCGCCCTGCGGGAGAGGTCGAAATCTTCGATTTCGGGTGAGGGCCTCGGCGAAGCCGTTCTGGAACGCTCTTCATAAAGACCTGCGCTCAGAACACCCTCACCCTCGGTCCGTCGATTGTGTACACCCAACCCCGCGGGGCGGGAGAGGCAGGCGATAGTGACCTACCCCCGCCACCCCTCCAGCGCCTCGAGCATCTTGCTCCGCACCGTATCGAGGCCGTGCTTCTTCTCCGACGAAGTAGCCAGCACCTCCGGGTGGGCAGCAGGCCGCTTGGCCAGGGCCTCGCCGACCTCGTTCAGCCGGAACGTGACCCCGGTCTCCTTGATCTTGTCGGTCTTGGTCAGGACGATCTGGTAGCTCACCGCCGCCTCGTCGAGGAGCGCCATCGCCTCCTCGTCCACCGGCTTCAGCCCGTGGCGGCTGTCCACCAGCAGGAAGACGCGCAGCAGGTTCGGCCGCCCCGTCAGGTAGTCGAAGATGAGGTCCGTCCAGGCATCGACCTTGCTGCGCGAGGCCCGCGCATAGCCGTAGCCCGGAAGGTCCACGAGCCTGAACCGCCCGCCAATGTCGAAGAAGTTGACCTCCTGGGTCCGTCCAGGCGTGTTCGAGGTCCGCGCCAAACCGCGCCGGTTCATCAGCGCGTTGAGCAGCGAGGACTTGCCTACATTCGATCGTCCGGCAAAGGCGAACTCGCCGAGATCGGCAGGCGGTAGCCCGGCAATGTCGACGACCCCCTTCATGAAGGTCGCTTCGCCGGTAAAGACTTTTCGGGAGGGGCGGGTGGTCATCGCCGCGCCTTGCCACGCAGAGCCGGAAGGCGAAAGGCCGAGGAGGAGAGTGACGTGCGTTTCACCGAGCTGATCGCGTCGATGAGGGAAGAGGGCGGCACCTACCATCAGGCGATCCCGCCCGAATGGTCTCAGGGCCGCACCGCTTACGGCGGGCTGACCGCATCCATGTGCCTGGCCGCAGCCCAGAACGCCTTCTCGGGGCTTCCGCCCCTACGCTCCGCCCAGATCGGCTTCGTCGGGCCGGCGGCGGGGAAGGCGGTAATCGCCTGCGAGCTTCTTCGTCAGGGCAAATCCACCAGCTTCGTCGCCGCCGACCTGCGCGCGGAGGCGGGCCTTGCCACCCGCGCGCTTCTGGTGTTCGGCGCGGCGAGAGAGAGCAAGATCGCCCATCTCGATCTCAGCCCCCCGGACCTTCCGCCGCTCGATCCGTCCAAGCTGCTACCCACCGGCTCGTCTTTCCCTGCCTTCCTGTCGCAGTTCGATATCCACATCGCCCGCGGCGGCGTGCCCTTCAGCGGAAGGGGCGAGCATCGCAGCTTCTGGTGGGTGCGCCACAGAGACGAGGAAGCACGAGCAGGCATCCTTCCCCTCATCGCCCTCGCCGACATTCAGCCTCCAGCCATCGCGCCGGTTATCGAGGGTCCGGCCCCGGTCAGCTCGGTCACTTGGCAGGTCGATCTCCTATCCGACGATCCGCAGACAGAGGACGGATGGTACCTGGTCGAGACATCGGCCGAATGGGCCGGGGGCGGATGGTCCAGCCAGAAGATGACGGTCTGGGACCGAAGCCTGCGCCCGGTCGCCTCCCACCGCCAGTCCGTGGTGGTGTTCACCTGAACCCTTCGCTACCCGGAGGCCTTGAAAGCCGGGCATAAGACCGAACGAGACATCCATGACCGTCCTTCCCCTGATCGCAGCCCTCCTCTTCACCCTTCAGCCTACGGAGGCAGTCGAGACCGCCGACGAGGTCGTGGCGGCCTGGACGGAAGAGCTCGGCCCGACCTTCCGGCAGATGGCGACGCTAGAAGAAGACGCCTTCATCCATGCTTGGCATGAGGAGCTAGAGCGGTGGCAGGCCCGTCTCCGCGCCGTGCCGCGCTACGATGACGACCAAGCGGCAGAACGCTACCAGGCCCGCATACTCTACGAGTGGGCGGTGGGCAGGCTTCTCTACCCGAACTATCACCGCGATCTTGCAGACCACCCAGACTACGAGCCCAGCCGAGGCTATGACCGCTATCTGAGGCGGCTCGATCTGGGGCGTCCGGATCTTTTAGGCCTTGAAGAGTACAGCTCTTTCCTCGTCCGTAAGCGGAACAAGGACGCCTTCGACCTCATCGAGCGACGCAAGGGTAGGCTGAACGACGGCACGCGCAATTTGACGGCCAAACTCCTGATCAACCGCCGGTTCAGAAACGATGAAATCCGCTGTTTTCTGGAGCGCGAGGCCTTAGCCGACTGGCTGGAGTACTACGAAGCGGACGGCCTGACGGACGAGCCTGCGCAGATCGCCAAGAGTTGTCCGGGGGAGGAGACGGACGCGCTTCTCCGTCAAACCGAAGCGTATCAGGACGAACGCGAAGGGCACATCATCGAGGTGTTCAAGACGGCCGAGGGACACGACCTCGAACTTCACCTCTACCTTCCCGACGGTGCCAGCGAGCCGCGCCCGGCCATGCTATGGTTTCATGGCGGCGGCTGGTCCTTCGGCTCGTGGAACTGGTGCGGACCCTGCGCCTGGTTCAAGGAGCGCGGCATGGCGGTGGCGCAGGTTGAGTACCGGGTCGAGGGGCGCCACGGCTCCACCATTCCGGACAGCTACGAGGACACGCTCGACGCCATCCGTTGGCTGAAGGAGAACGCAAGCGAGTACGGCATCGACCCTGAGCGCATCGGGGCGGCGGGCTTCTCGGCGGGTGCGCATCTGTCCCTCGCGGCGGCCAGCTTCGCACCTGACGCGGCAGCGCCGGACCTGGTCGCGGCGATCTCCGGCTGTACCGACCTCACCAACGATCCCTATACGGTGCGCCTTTCCGGCGGCATGGACAACGCAAGACGCCTCTCGCCCCGCTTCGCCCCCAACCCGGAAGGCCCGCCCATCTTCATGGCCAACGCCGAGTACGATACGGACTGCTCCTTCGAAGAGGCAGAAGCCTTCGTCAGTGCAGCGCGCGATGTGGGAGCTGCGGTCGAGTTCCTGCCGCAGCCCGATCGCGGCCATTTCTTCCTGCGCGACCCCGAACGGTCGGCGCAGACCAAGGACGCGGTGTACCGCTTCCTCGACGAGAACGGCTTTTAGGGCTCGTAGCGCGCGCTCTCGCCCAGGGAGGGCCGGGCCACCTCCACCGCGGCGAGCTTGTCCAGTGCCTTGCGGCTACGCTCGAAGATGTAGTGGGAGAGGTTCTCCAGCGTCGGCACTTCCAGCCCCTCGATATGGTTGAGGAAGGCGTGGTCCAGCGTGCGGCGCAGGTCATCGGCTTCGGCGCGGACCAAGGCGAAGTCCGTAAGCCAACCTTTCGGCCCGACCTCCTCGCCGCGCAGGATCAGGAGCACTTCGAAGCTGTGTCCGTGGACCCGCGCGTAAGGGTGGTCGTCGCCCGCGACATTGCCGCCGAGCTCATGGGCAGCCTCGAAGAAGAAGCGGTAGCGCTGCTCGTACATCAGCGAAGCACCCCCTCTTCGATCCGCTCCATGCGGCAGCCCACGGCCTCGGCGTCGGGGTAGACGGAGAGCTTGCGAGTCTCCGCCACCACGCCGTGCACGCCTTTATGCCGTCCGATCTCCTCGATCAGCGCCTCGCAGAGGGTCTCCTGCAGCCCGAAATGGGTGTCTTCCGTCAGGGTGATGACGGCCTGGCGGAGATGGTCGTAGTCCACCACATCCTCGATCCCGTCACCGGGGCCTAGCCGCTTGATGATGGCGGCTATGCTGAAGCTGACGAGCTGCGGGCGCACTTCATGGTCCAGGACGCCGAGCTTCACATGGCGGCGCAAGTCTTCGAGGAAGACGGTGTAGTGGCCTTGCTGAAGGGGCGGTAGGTACACGGCATTATTCCGAGAACATGACGTCGCGCGGGCTCGCCTTGAGGTGCTCGCCATTGTCGGCGATCAGCACCTGGCCCGTAATGGCGCGGTGCTGAAGCGCAAAGAGGACGGTTTCGGCGACATCTTCCGGTGTCAGGCGGCGCTCCAGCACGTTGACCGTGGGCGCCAGCCGCTCGAACACTTCCTCCGGCTGGCCGGGGGAGGGGAGGTTGTAGCCGGGTGCCACGCCGACCACCCGCACCTTGGGGGCGAAGGCCCTCGCCATGGTCAAGGTCGCGCCGTGCAGCGCCTGCTTGCTCACCGTATAGCTGAAATGGTCCGCGTTCAGAATGAAAAGCTTCTGGTCGAGGATGTTGACCACCGCGCCGCCGTCCGGGGCCTGCTTGGCGAAAGCTTTCGCGGTCATCATGGGCGCCACGGCGTTGATGCGGAAGTGCTTGTAAAGCGCCTCCTCGGTCGCCTCGCCCGCCGTATCGTGCTCGAAGATCGCGGCGGAGTTGACGAGACCCGTCAGGGGTCGACCTAGTTTCTCTACCGCAGCAGCGATCAGCTTCTCGCCCGCGCCTTCCTGGGAGAGGTTCTGGCCGACAGCCACAGTACCGAGCTTCTTGGCCAGCTCCTCAGCCGAGCCGGCCGAGCTGTTATAGTGGATGACCGGCTGCCATCCCGCCTCGGCGCAAGCTTCGGCGATAGCCCGCCCGACCCTGATGGCACCGCCGGTGATCAGAACCGCCCGCATGGCTCAACCTGCCGCCGTGCCGATGAAGGCGATGTAGCCCACATAGGCGATGACGCTCAGAAGACCGATCACCCTGCCGAACGGCTTCCTGAGGAGGATCAGCCCGCTGATCAGCAGGGTCGCCGCGATCATCACCGGCAGGTCGATCCTCAGCGCCGTCTCGGTGAAGGCGCTCGTCCCGACATAGCCTGCGGCGGCGCCGACGAAGAGCATGTTGAAGATGTTCGAGCCGATGATGGTCCCCGCCGACACATCCGCGTCCTTCTTGAACGCGGCGGCCAGCACCGTGGCAAGCTCGGGCAGGGAGGTGCCGAAGGCGATAATGGTCAGACCGATGATCTCCTGACGCACGCCCATCATCGTGGCGATGGCCTCGCCGTTATTGACCAGAAGCGTCGCGCCGAGGGGCAGGCCCACGAGCCCCAGCGCCGTGAAAAGCAGGACCAACGGCAGCTTGGGCGCCGTCACCGTCTCCCCCTCGGCTACCAGCGATGCGTCGCCGCCCTTGCGCGCTTCGCGCCACATCATCAGGAAGTAGACCAGCATCCCGCCGGTGAAGGCGTAGGCCTCCGGCATGCCGATCTTGCCGTTCCAGTAGACCATCGCGCAGAAAAGCGCCGTGGCTACGAGAAGCGCAATGCCGTGCCGCCGGAGCTTGGGCACGTTCATGCTGATCGGCAGCAGGATAGCCGGAAGTCCCAGGACCAGAAGCACGTTGGCGATGTTCGAGCCGACGATGTTGCCGAGCGCGATGCCCGCAGCATCCGACGCCACCGCGTCCACCGTCACCACCAGCTCCGGCGCTGAGGTGCCGAAGGCCACCACGGTCAGGCCGATGATCAGGGGCGGTATCTTGGCGATGGCCGCAAGGCCGGACGCACCGCGCACGAGGAACTCCCCGGCGGTGAGAAGAATGACGAGACCTACGAGGAGGAGAAGAGCGGCTTCAGCCATAAAGGGGCGGACAGGTCCCTAGAGGGCTCAGTCCCAGCGCCCTTTCTCGAGAATGTTGAGGCCCGCGAAGACCACAACGAACAGGATGATGATGAGAAGGCTCGGCGAGGTGAAGATGTGGAGCGGGTTGCCCGTTCCGGCGGCGAGGATCAGTTCCATCGAGAACTCCTATCTGAGAAGTCGAGCTGAGCAGATAGCGACGCTTGTGCCCCCCGTCACCCCCGCCCGTGCCCGCAAAAGGCCGCGGCTGCGGCTCGGCGGTTGCGAGCCGGGTTGGGCGGGTCTATGCGGACGGCTTGGCGGGGCCATGGCTCTGCTTACAGAATATGGAAAAGACTATGGCTTACAATACCTTAGAGGTCCAGACCGACGAGCGTGTCCGGGTCATCAGGCTCTCCCGTCCCGAGGCGCTCAACGCCTTCAACAGGGAGTTGATGGACGAGCTGACCGACGCGCTGAAGGCGGCCGACGAGGACAACCAGATCAGCGCCATCGTGCTGACCGGCTCGGAGAAGGCCTTCGCCGCCGGCGCCGACATCAAGGAGATGGCCGATAAGAGCTTCGTCGAAGCCTATACCGAGGACTTCATCACCGCCAACTGGGAGCAGGCCTCACGCACCCGTAAGCCACTCATCGCAGCGGTGGCCGGTTACGCCCTCGGCGGGGGCTGCGAGCTCGCCATGATGTGCGACTTCATCATCGCCGCGGACAATGCGAAATTTGGCCAGCCCGAGATCACCATCGGCGCCATTCCCGGCGCAGGCGGCACCCAGCGCATGGCCAAGTTCATCGGCAAGGCCAAGGCGATGGATATGTGCCTCACCGGACGGATGATGGGCGCCGAGGAGGCCGAGCGCTGCGGCCTCGTCGCGCGCATTGTGCCGAAGGCCGAGCTGATGGACACCGCCATGGAGGCGGCCAAGAAGATCGCCGGCTACTCCCGCCCCATCGCCATGATGGTCAAGGAGAGCGTCAACCGCGCCTTCGAGGTGCCCCTCTCCGAAGGCGTCCGCTTCGAGCGCCGAGTCTTCCACTCGGTCTTCGCCACCCAGGACCAGAAGGAGGGCATGAAAGCCTTCGTCGAGAAGCGCCAGCCGAACTTCAAGGACGCTTGAGTTTGCAAAGCGCGGCATAGCTTGTACCGCCTCCCTCTCCCGACCCCGCGGGAGAGGGACCGAGGGTGAGGGCCTTCGAAGCGCAACGCTGGTCGTCATCTGGATCACCACGGCTTCGCCGATCCCCTCACCCAAAGCCTGCTGCGCAGCCTTTGACCTCTCCCGCAAGCGGGAGAGGTGAGCTCACTCTGAGTTGGAGCCGTCCTTGGACAACATCGTCTTCGTCGTCACGCTGATCGGCTTCGCGGGCATCGCCGCCCAGTGGCTGGCCTGGCGTTTCAACCTTCCGGCCATCGTCCTGATGTCCATCGCGGGCATCCTGATCGGTCCCGTGTTCGGATGGATCAGGCCCGAAGAGAGCTTCGGCGAGCTCTACCAGCCGCTCATCTCCATTGCGGTCGGCATCATCCTCTTCGAAGGGGGCCTGCAGCTCAAATTCGACGAGCTGCGCGAGGTCGGGCGCGGTGTCAGGCGCCTCGTCTTCCCCGGCGTCTTCATCGCTTGGGGCCTCGGTTTCCTGGCCGCCTGGAAGATCGCAGGTCTCTCCTTCGAGACCGCGGCACTCTTCTCCGGCATCATGGTCGTCACCGGCCCCACCGTCATCATGCCGCTCCTGCGTCAGGCGAAGCTGTCCAGCCGCCCAGCGACGCTGCTGCGCTGGGAGGGGATCGTCAACGACCCCCTCGGCGCGCTCCTCGCCGTCTTCGTCTATGAGACGCTGCACATCGCCCATATCGGCGTCGACGTGGCGAGCTACCAGGTCATCGGCAGCCTCATCCTGGGCGCGCTCCTCTCTACCGGGCTCGGCGTCATCATGGGCCTTTTCGCAGCTCAGGCCTTCCGCAAGGGCTGGGTGCCGGAGTTCCTCAAGACGCCTGTGCTGCTCGGCTCGGTGCTGGTCTGCTTCGCGGTCGCCAACGGCTTTCAGGAGGAGGGCGGCCTTCTCTCCGTCACCGCCATGGGCGTAACCCTGGCCAACGCCAAGCTGCCCTCGATCAACCAGCTTCGCCAGTTCAAGGAGAACATCGCCGTTCTCTTCGTCTCCGGCGTGTTCGTCGTCCTGACGGCGAACCTCACCATTGAGACCCTGACCAGCCTGACCCTCCAGGACGGCTTGTTCGTGCTGGCCATGCTGCTTCTGGTGAGGCCGATCGCCGTCTTCCTCTCCATGATCGGCACCAACCCCACCTTCAAGGAGCGGCTGCTCGTCGGCTGGATCGCGCCGAGGGGCATCGTCGCCGTGGCGGTCTCGGGCCTCTTCGCCGCCAAGATGGTGGAGATCGGCTATGAAGACGGCGAGAAGATGGTGCCGCTGGCCTTCGCCATGGTCTTCGCCACCGTCATCGCCCACGGCTTCTCGATCACGCCCCTGGCGCGGGCCTTGGGCCTCGCCCAGGCGGGGCGGCCGGGCTTCCTCATCGTCGGCGGTTCGGCCTGGTCGACGGCCCTGGGCGAGAAGCTGCGCGAGATGGGCATCCCGGTCCTCATCTCCGACTCGAGCTACCGTGCCCTCCGTTCGGCCAGGAACGCCGGGCTCGAGACGTTCTACGGCGAGATCCTCTCCGAGGTGACCGAGCATCATGTGGAGTTCGTCCGCTACGACACGCTCTTGGCCGTGACGGCCAATGACAGCCACAACGCCCTCGTCTGCACCGACCTCGCCCACGAGCTCGACCGCACCCGCACCTTCCAGCTCTCCTCGAAGGGCACGGGCGAGCACCGCCGCGCCGTCTCCTACGCGCTTCAGGGCCGCTCGCTCTTCGGCAAGCCGGTCTCCCTCGATGAGCTGATGCAGCGCCACTATAACGGCTGGGCCTTCCAGCTCACCCGCGTCTCCGAAGAGTACACGGCGGAGATGCTGAAAGAGGCGCTGGGGGACGAAAGCCTGATGATGCTGATCGAGCGCGACGAGCAGATCGTCTTTGCGACCTCGGACAGCCCCCTCATCCCTAAGCTTGGCGACCGCGTGCTGGCCTATGTTCCGCCAGAGGTGGCCGAGGGCCGCACGCAGCCAGCAGGGGATACGGACCAGATCAAGGCCCGCAAGGAGGAGATCCTCGAGCAGAACCCAGTTCCTCCTGGCTTAACGACCGGTTAAGTATGCCTGCCGTAACCCTAATCCCGAACCATCTCGGTAAGGAACAGGGTGCGGCATGCGTTTGGCGGCAGGAGAGAGAGACGGTCGCTCCCTCAAGGCCTATGCCGCGGCTTATGGCCGAAAGCAGCGCATCCTGGAGCTGCGCCAGGAACTGACCGTCGCGCAAGCTGAGGCCAGGCAGGCCATCGCCGCGAAGAGCGCCTTCCTTTCCGGCCTCAACCATGAGCTCCGTACTCCCCTCAACGCCATCACCGGCTTCACCGGCCTCGTGAAGGAGCAGCCGGACCTCGGTGATGAGAAGAGAGCGGAGTATCTCGATCACGTGCTGAACTCGGCAGGCGTGCTTCTGGAGCGGATCGACGCCATCCTGCGGGCGGCGGCGGGCGCGGATACTCCTCGAAAAGAAGAGCCGAGCACGGATCTCCTCCCCGTTCTGAAGGAAGTCCTGGCAGCTAGGACCAAGTCCGTTTTCGTCAGTCGCGCGGACATCGCAGACGTCCTTCCCACGTTGATTGTGCCGCCGCAGGACTTGGAACGCGCGCTCGGGCTGGTCTTCGACCACCTCACCGATGGCGGCAAGGCCCGCCGCGCCATTAGCTGCGCGGCCAGGGCGGAGCGCGGCGAGCTTCCCGGTATCACCGTCACGTTCGAAGTCGTGGACGAGCTTGGCTGCTCATCGAACGTGTACCAGGAAGACCTGGTCCGTCAGGTCAAGCGTCTCGGCTGCGAGCTTACTACAGAGACTGAAGAAGGCGGCAGCAAGCTGTCCTTGTTCTGCCCCTCCCTGGCAGAGGAGCGCGCAGCGTGACGGGTGCCAACAGCGCAGTTCCGAGCCAGGGCGGCAGCCGCCTGGAGGGCGTGGTCGCGTCGGTCAGTGCAGAGACGGCCATCCTTGCCTTTCCTGCGACCTTGGCGCGCGCCGCCAACCTGACCATCGGCACGCTGATCGCCATCGAAGGGATCACCCCGATCATCGCCTCGGTGGCGGCGATGGAAACCCCGGCGGGCCTGACCGAGCCCGGCCAGGTCGAGATCGTGTTCGCCGAGGTGCGGCTTCTGGGCAGTCTCGAGGCGGGCATCCCCATGGCCCGCGTCACCTGCCCGAGCGTCGGAGCCAGCGCCAGGCTGCTGGACGAGCGCGAGGCCATCGAGGCGCGCGAAGCGGCTCTCAAGGAGCCGCTGAACCTTGCAGCAGGCGAGCGGCCCCTGTCTCTCGAACTCCAGCACCTGATGCGCGACGGCTTGGTGATCGCCGGACAGCCGCTTCAGACTGCGCCGCTCTTCGCCCTCATCATCCGCAAACTGCTGCTCGGCTCCTTCCCCGCCAGGCTGATCGTCCTCGACCCGGACGATCTTTTTACGGACAGCTTTGGCGGCGCCGCCAGCGTGGTCGATCTCAGCTTAGGCCTCGCTCCCATCGGTCTTCTGAACGCGGACGAGATAGCCGCCGTACTGGGCGCCGTGCAGGAGCCTCTGTCCGAGGACGAGCGCCGTTTGCTGCGCATGGCGGTGAGGGGGCAGGGGGGGCAGCTTCGCTCCCTGATCGCCGAGCTCGATCGTATCGGCTCTGCCAGCCAGGACGATACCAAGCCGGCCTCTTCGCTCTCCGCCAGGCTTCGCCGCGCGCGCGAGGACGACCGGCTGGCTCTCTTCCTCAGCGAGGAAGCCGACGCGCTCGACGCCGACATGGTGGTGCAGAACCTCTTCCGCCTGCCCGATGGCCGCCCGCCCATGACCGTCTGCCAGCTCGGCAACCTCGTCCCGGAGCTGCACCGGCCCGCGGCGAAGATCATCCAGCGCTTCGCCAAGACCCTCGCCAAGACCTCCGGCGGCCGCATCCCCGTTCTCTTCGCCGCCCATCAGGTCGACCGCCTCATGGGCGAGGCGCCTGAGCCCTCCGCCCATTTCGCCAGCCTCACCACCGCTAGAACCTTCGCGTCCGGACAGTCGGGCATCGCCACCCACGGCGCCAAGGCGGAAGGGGCGGGTACAGAGGCTATCGAGCTGGCCCTGCGCTCTTTGAGGGCAGGTGAGGCGCTACTCCTCGACCCCATGCTGCCCTGGCCGCAAGCCTTCACGCCCCAAGCTCTGCCCGAAGGCGCTCAACCGGGCGGCAGCAGGCAGACGGGGAGCGAAGGGGAGGGCGATGCAAGAGCGCTTCTCGCCAAGGTGGCCTCGGCCTTTGCCGGGGGCCGCGGTTAGCCCTTAGGCGTCCGGCTTCGCCATCATCAGCGCGGCGCGCTCGCAGGAGGCGACCAACGTGCCGTCCTGCTTGAACATCTCGTGCAGAAAGGTGACGATGCCCTGACCGGGCCGCGACTTGGAAGACCGTATACCGACCACCGTCGTCTTCGCCTTCACCGTGTCGCCGTGGAAGACGGGTGCGGGGAAGCGCACCTTCTCCATCCCGAGGTTCGCGACGGTGGTGTTCAGCGTCGTGTCGTTCACCGTCATGCCGATGAGGCAGCCAAGGGTGAAGAGGCTGTTGACCAGCGGCTTGCCGAACTCGGTCTCCGCCGCCTTGTGGTGGTCGATATGGAGCGGTTGCGGGTTCATGGTGGCGAGGCTGAACCAGGTATTGTCCGCCTCCGTGATCGTCCGTGTCCACTCATGGTCGAAGACCTGACCCTCCTCGAACTCGGAAAACCACAGACCGGGCATAGGGCTACTCCGCTTCCTTGGGGGTCAGCTTGATTTCGTACATGTTGGGCCAGTTCTTACCCGTGACGAAGAGCCGCCCCGAGCTCTCCTCATAGGCGATACCGTTGAGGACGTCGTTGATCGGGCTCTTGCGCAGGGCACGGGGGTACAGGCCCTGAAGGTCCGCCACCTGGTCGATGGCGCCGGTCTCGGGGTCGATCCGTACCAGGAAGTCCTGCATGAAGACGTTGGCCCAGACCCGCCCGTCCACATATTCGAGCTCGTTCAGCCGTCCGATCTTCTGCCCGGAGAGCGTCACCTCGACCTCGCCGATCTCCTCGAAGGTCTCGGGGTCGAGAAACCGCAGGCGGTCCGAGCCGTCGCTCATGATGAGGCGCTCGCCGTCATAGGTGAGGCCCCAGCCCTCTCCCTCATAGGAGAACTTGCCGACCTCCTCGAGGGTCTGAAGGTCGTAGACATAGGCCTCGCCGGAGCGCCAGGTGAGGGTGATTAGCCGCTCGCCGACCCGCGCCGTGCCCTCGCCGAACACCTCGTCCGGCAGGGCCACCTCCATCAGCGGGCGTCCGGTGCGGATGGACAGCTTGCGCAGGCGCGACTGCCCCTCCCGGCCCGTGCTCTCGATCAGCACGCCATCCGCGAACAGCAGGCCTTGGGTGAACGCCGTCGTCTCGTGCGGATAGGTGGCCACCACCTCCGCCTTCACCACTTCGGGCGTCAGCGGCGGCTGGAAGAAAAGAAGAAGGGCGAGAAGGCTAGTTTTCATGTTTCGCGCGGCTGTCGGGTAACGGAACATCGACGCTGATCGTCGTTCCCGCAACCCCCCGCGCGATATTGATCGTGCCTTCGACACCCTTCAGGAGCGAGGCGACGATGGTGGCGCCCATCGTGTTGCCCTTGGGCCATTCGACCCCCTCGGGCAGGCCGACGCCGTCATCCATCACCTCCAGCCGCATGACGCCGCCCGAAAGCTGGCGCAGGCTGACCTCGACCAGCCCAGCCTTGCGGTTCTGGAAGGCGTGCTGATAGGCGTTGGTGATGATCTCCGAGGCCAGAAGGCCGACCCGGGCCGCCGTCTCCACCGGCACGTAGAAGCTCTCGGTGGCGATGTTGAGGCGGATGTTCTCGCGGCCCTCGAGATGCCCGATCGTCGTCGCGATGCGGCTGAGATAGGCGCCGATGGGCACCTCGGCGTGCTCGGAGGTCTTGTTCATCTCCTGGTAGAGAAGCTGCAGCGTCTCGACCCGATAGGCGAGGGCGGCGTAGTCGATGCTGGGGTCGGCGCCCTGGGCCTTCTGGCTCTGTAGGCGGATCATCGAGACCACCATCTGCAGGTGGTTCTTCACCCGGTGCTGGATCTCCTGAAGCTGCTTCTCCGCCCGGTGCTGGGCCGCGGCGCTGACACCGGCCTGGCGCTGCAGCCCCAGGAAGGCCTGAAGCTGGCCTTCATCATCGTGGATCGGCTCGATCAGGAGCTCGTTCATGAAGGTCGAGCCATCGGCCCGGTAGTTCAGAAGCTCCGTGCGGTATCCTTGCCGCTCCTTGATGGCATCTCCCAGCTCAGCCACCACCTCACTGTCCGTATCAGGACCTTGCAGGAACCGGCAGTTCTGCCCGATCGCCACCTCGGCTGTGTAGCCGGTCAGCCGCTCGAATGCCCGGTTCACATAGACAATGGGGTTGTCGTCCATGTTCGGGTTGGTCAGCACGAAGGCGATGGGAAACCGCTCGAACGCGCTGACTTTCATCCTCTCCAGTGTGTTATTGTCCACTTGCCCTGAACCCTAGCCCTAGTTCACCCATGACGAAAGATGCCCTCTCTGATAACGTGGGCCGTGGAGAGTGAGCAATGTGTCAGTATCGCTCACGGTGCGACAAATTCGCTCATCACAGCGGTCTGCAGCGAGAAGAGAGCCAGTCTCTCGTATCTTCGGTCAAGTATTCAGAGATACGGTCAAACACTTGCGAATGGTAGTCATCGACCCATTCCCTTTCGTCACGGGTGAGTAGTTCACTTTCGATAAGCTCTCTTTCGAGTGGCGCGAAGGTCAGGTTCTCGAACCCCATCATGGAACGATCGGCGTCCCCGCCCTCGATCGGAGCTGCCTCGGTGACCACCACTAGGTTCTCGATGCGGATGCCGTACTCGCCCTCCTTGTAGTAGCCGGGCTCGTTCGAGCAGATCATGCCCGGCTCGAGGGCCTGGTCGATGGCGTGCTTGGAGATCTTCTGCGGCCCCTCATGGACGGAGAGGAAGCTGCCCACCCCGTGGCCTGTGCCGTGGTCGTAGTCGAGCCCTGCCATCCAGAGCGGCAGCCTCGCCAATGCATCAAGGGCGTGCCCTGACGTGCCCTTCGGAAAGCGCGCTCGAGCTAGCCCGATATGGCCCTTGAGGACCAGCGTGTAGCGCTCGCGCATCTCCGGGGTCGGCTCGCCGATGGCGGCCACGCGGGTGATGTCCGTCGTGCCGTCCTGGTACTGACCGCCCGAGTCGATGAGAAACAGCTCGCCTTTCTTCAGCGTGCGGTCGGTGGCTGAGGTCACCCGGTAGTGCGCCATGGCACCGTGGGGACCCGAGGCCGAGATCGTGTCGAAGCTGATGTCCTTCAGGACACCCGTCTCGCGGCGGAAACTTTCGAGCCTCTGCGCGGCGGCGATCTCGGTGACGGTCTCCTTCGGCGCTTCGATGCTCAGCCAACGAAGGAACTCTGTGATGGCGGCGCCGTCGCGCAGGTGAGCCTCGCGGGCGCCCTGCAGCTCGGCCTCGTTCTTGATGGCGCGGGGTAGGGAGACGGGGTCGGCGCCGCGCACCACCTTGCCGCCAGCCTCCTCGACGGCGGACAGGTAGAAAACCGGCGTGAGGCCAGGATCGACCAGCACCGACTTGCCCTCCTTCGCCAGCACGGCAAGGCGGGTGTCCACTTGGGCTTCAGCGTGGAGGGCGACCTCGTTGCCGAGATGGCTGCGCAGCTCGTCGGTGACCTTCTCGGGACGGACGAAGAGCTCCGCCTGGCCGTCCCTGTGTATGATCGCCCGGCCCAGGGGCAGGGGCGCGGCATGCACGTCGCCGCCGCGAATGTTGAACAGCCACGCGAGAGAGGAGGGGGAGGTGAGAAGGGCCAAGTCCGCTCCTGCTTCTGCCACGTCCTCGCCAATGCGCGTGCGCTTGTCGGCTGCATCCTCTCCGGCCAACTCTAGCGGGTGGGGGTTGATCTTGGCGGTCGGCTCGTCCGGGCGGTCCTGCCAGGCCTCGTCAATGGGGTTGGGCCGGACGGGCTTAAGGGTGAACCCCTTCTTCGCCGCCGCCTTCTGGAACGGCTTCAGCGCCGCTTCGGAGAACAGCATGGGGTCGTAGCCGATCACCTGCCCCTCCTCCGCGTTCTGACGAAGCCAGTCGGAGGGCGTCACGTCATGGGTCATCAGCAGCTCGAAATGCTGGTCGTCCACCTGGGCGGGAAGCTGGATCGAGTAGCGCCCATCGGAGAAGGCCGCTGCCTTGCCTGACAGCACAACCGCCGAACCCGCCGACCCCGAGAACCCCGTCAGCCACATCAGCCTCTCGGCATGGTCCGGCAGGTACTCGTTCAGATACTCGTCCTCATGGGGCACCAGGAAGCCGTCGAGGCCCAGGGCCTTCAGCCTCTCACGAAGCAGCGGCAGGTGCTTACCGGCGAAAGAGCGGTCGGAGACGGGATCGAAGGTCTGAAACATGGGTCACCTCAAAGGGGTAGAAGTCTTAGCCGTAGATGCGTTCCGGTAGCCATGTGGCCAGGGTCGGCACAAGCGCAAGGATCAGCAGCATTGCGATCTGGATCATGACGAAGGGCAGCGCCCCCCGGTAGATCGCCGCGGTGCTCACCCCTTCCGGGGCCACACCCCTCAGATAGAACAGTGCGAAGCCGAAGGGCGGTGTGAGGAAGCTCGTCTGCAGGTTCACCGCCATCAGCACGCCGAGCCACACCGGGTCCACCCCCGCCATTAGCAGCGGCGGCGCCACCAGCGGCACGACCACAAGCGTGATCTCGATGAAGTCGAGGAAGAAGCCGAGGACGAACATCACCACCATGACCATGACCAGCGCACCCACGGTGCCGCCTGGCGCTGCTTCCAGCGCCGCCGCCACGGTCTCGTCGCCGCCCAGCCCTCGGAAGACGAGGCTGAACAGCGCCGCGCCGATGAGGATGGTGAAGACCATGGAGGTCACCTGCGTGGTCTGCTCCAGGACAGGCTGCAGCAGCTTCCGCCCCATGGACCAGAAGCTGACGAAGAGCCCCGCCAGAAGAACGAGAGTGGCGATGGCGGCCAGCAAGATGGCGACGCTGTCCGCCGTCGACGCTTCCCGGCCCAGGCGCAGGTCGAAATTCGCAGCCAGCAGGAACAGGACCACCGCCGCGGCAATCCCTGCGGTCGCTAGATGCCTCTTCCACCCCTCTGCAATGCTCCGCTTGCTGCCTGCGATCAGAAACGCCCCCGCCGCCCCAATGGCCGAGGCCTCGGTGGCCGTCGCCGCGCCCGTGAGAATCGAGCCGAGCACGGCGATGATGAGGAGCAGCGGCGCAGGCAGGGTCCTGGCTGCCGCCTTCGCGCCCTCGGCCCAGCTATAGTGGTCCTCGTCAGGCACAGCGGGGCTAGCCGAGGGCCTAAGAAAGGCCACCGCCACGAGATAGAGAAGATAGAGCCCTACCAGCACGAGGCCCGGTATAAGCGCCCCGGCAAAAAGATCGCCCACGGAGATAGGCTCGGGTGAGAAAACCCCCTGGCTGATCTGCGCTTCCTGATAGGCGTTGCTCATGACGTCGCCAAGCAGGATCAGAACGATCGACGGCGGGATCACCTGACCCAAGGTCCCTGCCGCCGCAATCGACCCCGAGGCCAGCGCGGGTGAGTAGCCGCGCCTCAGCATGGTCGGCAGGCTGAGGAGTCCCATGGTTACCACCGTAGCACCCACAATGCCGGTGGATGCAGCGAGAAGCGCACCCACGATCATCACCCCGATGCCGAGGCCCCCCGGCAGCGGCCCGAACAGCCTCGCCGTGGTCTCGAGCAGCTCCTCGGCGATCCTGGCCCGCTCGAGCACCACGCCCATCAGCACGAAGAGCGGCACGGCGAGCAGCACCTGGTTCTTGACGATACCGAAGATGCGGATGGGGTAGGGCTCGCCGATAAAGGTCGGGTCCAAAACCCCCATGGCCAGGCCGATCAGTGCAAAGACGAGGGCCGTCCCCGCCAGGGTGAAGGCCGCCGGGAACCCCGCCAGCAAGAGCGCGCACAGCACCACGACCATGGCGATGTCGAGCCATGTCGCGCAGGCGCAGAAGCAGAGGATCAGGTCCTCGATCACCCCCGGCCCCGCAGCTTGTTCAGAAGCTCCGCCGCCCGCAGCTCCCCCGCGAAGAGGAGCATGACGGCAAAGGCCGGGATCAGCGACTTGAGAATATAGACGATGTGCAGACCCGAGGTCTCCTGGCTGCGCTCGAGCTGCGTCCAACTCGTCCCCACATAGCGCCAGCTCACCCAGATGATGAGGACGGACAGCGGCAAGACGAATATCAGCATGCCGACAAGATCGACCAGCGCCTGGCGCTTCTCACCAGCCTTGCCGTAGAAGATGTCCACCCGCACATGGCCGTCGCGCAGCAGCAGCGCCCCGGACGAAAGGAGGAACATGGCGCCGAAGAGGTAGAGCGTGCTCTCCTGAAGCCAGATGAAGCTGACCGAGAAGACCGAGCGCAGGAGCACCACGCCGAGCTGCACCACGAGCAGCGGCAGAACGCAGGCCCCGGCGATCCAAAAGCCTGCGCCGACGATGCGCCTCAAAGCCTCGCGCACAGCCGCCGAGAAGGGCGCTGCGAAGAGCGGCAGCAAAAGCAGGGCAATGACGAGAAGCTTAGCCGTCATCCGCCAGCTTGCGTCCTGACGAGGTCGATAGCGGCCAGAGCATTGTTCAGCATATGGACCAGTGTGACGGCGAAGAAGGACTTCCACCAGGAGGCGGGCCGCTGTCCGATCCAGATGACGCTGAGGACGAAGAAGATCCAGGTGGGCGCGATGCCCCAGGCGGCAGCGATCGAGCCGTGTAGAATGCCCCAGGCGACGGTCTGCGCCGCGATCTGCCAGCCAGGGGGCACACGGACGAGAGACATGAGCGCGAAGCCGATGGCCATCATCAACGTCTCGACCACCGGCGCGAAGAGCACGACGCCTCCGACATTGGCCCAGACGGGCAACTCGTCCGACCACACCTCGTCACCGACGCGCTCGAACATCTCCGGCGGCAGGATCTGCTGCGCCACCAGCACCAGCAAGAGCGCCGGGATGGTGGCCGTCGCCCATCCGGACAGCACGACGAGGGGGAGGGGAGCCTCGGGGTTCCTCAGGGTAGAGAAAGGCCAGACCTTCATCGGATCAGCCTCTGGCGAGCGTCGATAAAGGCGGCATCGGTGATGGCCGTCAGCGGCATGGTTTTCCTCAGTGTGCCCATATAGCTCTCATGGATCTCGCGCGCGATGGGCGAGCTCTCCGCGATCTCCTCCAGCACCTCGAGCGTTTTCTCCGCGAGAAGGGCCATCACATCGTCCGGCATGGGGGTCAGCCGTGCGCCGTGCTCCTCAGTCAGCACACCGAGGGCGTCGGCGTTGCGGATGACATAGGTGCCGATGCTCTCATGGTTGGCCGAGCGCATGGCGGCCTTGATGATCGCCTGCTCCTGCGCGCTCATCGAGTTCCAGAGGTCGAGATTCATGCCCACGGAAAGCTGCGCGTTAGGCTCGTGAAAGCCAGGCCACATATAGTACTGCGCTTCGCGGTAGAAACCCATGGCGAGGTCGTTCCACGGACCCACCCACTCGGTCGCGTCGATGGCGCCGGACTGGAGCGACTGGTAGAGCTCCGACCCCGGAAGAAGCACGGGCGAGGCCCCCGCTCTTCTCATCACCTCACCGCCGATACCGGGCATACGGATCTTGAGACCGCGCAGGCCGTCCACATCGGTGAGCTCCCGCTTGAACCAGCCGCCGAGCTGGTGGCCTGTATTGCCCGAGGCGAAGGGCTTGATGCCGAAAGGCTCGGCTAGCCGGTCCCACAGCTCCTGCCCGCCGCCGGCCTCCAGCCAGCCGACCTGCTCGGTCACGGTCATGCCGAAGGGGACGGCGGTGAAGTAGGGATAGGCGCGGGACTTCGACGTCCAGTAGTAGTCCGCACCGTGATAGAGATCCGCCGCGCCCGATGCCACCGCATCGAAGACATCGAACGCACCCACCAGCTCCCCGGCAGCAAAGACCTTGATGTCGATGGCCCCGCCGGTCAGATCGCGTATGAAATCCGCTGTCCGCTCCGCTGCGTCGCCGAGGCCGGGAAAGTCCTTGGGCCAGGTGGTCACCATCTTCAGCCGACGCGGCTCGATCCCGGCTACGGCCTGGGCTGGGGCTACGGCGGCGCAGCGCTCGGCGCAGTCGCACCCAGCCAGTAGCAAGGGCGCCCCAAGCGCCGCCTTCTTCAGAAATCCGCGCCGTCCTACGCTCTCGCTCACGCTCGCCCCGTTCGTCCTCCGCGCGGGTCCTCTCAGGTGGAACCTCGCGCCAGCGCCGCACATTGGCGGGATGCGCGCCGAGCGTCAAAGGGAGAGAGCGCATGAAGCGCGAGCAGCTCGAACAGGACTGGCTGAAGCTGACCCGTAAGGCGATGCCCGAAGCGGCGAAGGACAGGGACTGGCCGGTGCGCTTCGACCACTGCTTCCAGCGCATCCTGCTCGACAACGCCGCGGGCCGGGTCTGGTACGAGGTGATCGAGAAGCGCCCAGCCTACCGCCACGCGCCGGAGGGGATGCTGCGGGAGGCGTTGGAGCTGGGGCATGAGGTCATGGAGGGCCGGGCTGACCTGCACACGCTCAACCGGGAGAGTTTGCGGATGAGAGGGAAGCTCAAGGAAGAGCCGTAACCTCTCCCTCGGGAGAGGTCCAAATCTTTGATTTGGGGAGAGGGGAGTAGACGGACTGTAGCCCTCTTCTCGACATCGAAGATGTCGGTCTCTTCCAAGGGAGAGACAAGAAACCCAGCCCTACTTCCCGCCGGTCAGCAGCGTCATCGCGCGCACGCGCCGGTCGGCGAGGACAGCCATCATCGCCTTGGAGGCTACCTCGCGGAACTGCGCCCCGCCGACGGCCTCCTTGGCCGCCTTGCGCACAGCCATCAGGCGGAAGGGGCTGCTGAGGAACATGGCCGGTACCATGAGGTAGCGGACGACCGGGTTCATCTTCCGTGCCTGGAGGCTGGCCGAACGCTTGGCCTGCAGGCGGACGCGGCGCATCACCTCGCGGCGGTCCGAGGGCGTCGCGATCGACACGCGCGCCTCGGTGGCGGGGTTGATGCGGTGGCCACGGCCGGAGATCGCGTCGAGCAGGTGCCCGTCGCGCAGGATCGGGCCGAGCTGCTCATGCAGCTCCCGCAGAACGCTCTTCCTGAACACCATCGTGTCCGAGCCCTGGCTGCGGCCCTTTTTGCGCTCCGCCTCGTCCATGAAGAACGCCACCCTGGCCCAGGGGCTCAGCGGGTCGGCATTGGCGGCGCAGACGCTGAGCGCGCCCGTCTTGGGCAGCTCGGCAAACGCCTTGGAGCACTCCAGCGCCCAGTCATCGGCGGGCTCGGTGCCCCCCGACAGGAACGCCACATAGTCGCAATCGGTGGTGCTGAGCGCGTCTTCCAGCACCCGGTCCATCTCTTCGGGCTCTTCGGGCAGGGAGCGCAGGCGCACCGCGCCGTTGCCCGCGGCCACGTTCAGCGCTTCGAGGGTTCTCTTGCGCCCGCGATCGTCGTCGCCCGAGACCAGGAAGCAGAGGATGCCGCCCTGGTGCGCCTCGGCCGGGGGAGCCGTACGGGGCAGGGGCATCGCGGCGGCCTGGGGGCTCACCTCCTCGCCCGCGCCCATCCCGATGGGGCCGACCGCGCCTTGGGTCAGTGCGATGGAGAAGGGGTCGTGCGCCTCGGACGCAGGCTCCTCCGCCTCATCCGCAGGTGCCTCGGCCTGGAACGGCGAGCGGTGGAAGGCCTCGGGCTCGTCCTCCGCCTCGGCTGCGGCGGGGGGCAGCTCGTCATCGTCCTCTTCCGTGAGGTCGAGGCCGATCTTGTCCGCCAGAAGGTCCAGGGGCGACTTGTCGGCGTCGTCGATCACCGGGGGGAGGTCGTCATCGGCAGGCACCGCGGCGGGCGCCTTCGGCTTGCTGGTCGCAGGAACGCCGTCATCGCCGAACAGTCCCGACAGCCCGTGATCGTCGTTTGCCATGATCTTAGGTTCCCTGTTCAACCCCAAAGGCCCTGCGGCCTAGTTCCCGGTTCGGAAGTGCATCACGTCGCCGTCGCGCACCTCGTAGTCCTTGCCCTCGATCCGCTGCTTCCCGGCCTCCTTGGCAGGCGTTTCGCCGCCCAGTGAGACATAATCCTCGTAAGCGATGGTTTCGGCTCGAATAAACTTCTTCTCGAAGTCTGTATGGATAACTCCCGCGGCCTCCGGGGCAAGGGCGCCTTTGCGGATTGTCCACGCACGCGCCTCTTTCGGGCCTGCAGTAAAGTAAGTGTGAAGTCCGAGGAGCTCGTAGCCCGCCCTGATGAGCCGGTTCAGCCCTGGCTCCTGTAACCCTATCTCACTCAGGAACTCCGCCGCCTCCTCGTCGTCCAAGGTGGCGAGCTCCGATTCGATCTTCGCGGAGATCACGACGGCGGCGGCGTTCTGCATCTTGGCTTCTTGCAGGACTTTGCTTGAGTATTCGTTGCCTTCGCCGGCGGAATCCTCATCGACATTGGCCACGAACAGGATCGGCTTGGTGGTCAGGAGCTGCAGCCCTCGCCAGGCCTTCATCTCGTCCTTCGAGACCTCCGCCGCGCGTGCAGGCCGCCCCTCGCGCAGCTCGGCCAGCGCCCGGTCGACCAGGACCAGGGTCTTCTTAGCCTCCTTGTCCTGCCCCTTGGCCTTCTTCTCGAGGTTCGCCCGGCGCTTCTCCAGGCTCTCGAGATCGGCCAGCATCAGCTCCGTCTCCACCGTCTCGTAGTCGGCGATGGGGTCGATCCGACCTTCGACGTGCGTAATGTCGTCATCCTCGAAGCAGCGCAGCACATAGGCCACCGCGTCCACCTCGCGGATATTGGCCAGGAACTGGTTGCCGAGGCCTTCCCCCTTGGAGGCGCCACGCACCAGCCCGGCAATGTCCACGAACTGAAGCCGCGAGGGGATGATCTCGGCGGACTTCGCGATCTCGGCGAGCTTCTGGAGCCGAGGCTCGGGCACCGCCACATCCCCCACATTGGGCTCGATGGTGCAGAAAGGATAGTTCGCCGCCTGCGCCGCCGCCGTCTTGGTCAGCGCGTTGAAAAGCGTCGACTTGCCCACATTGGGAAGCCCGACAATGCCGCATTTGAAGCCCATGATGTGTCCGCCGGGTTGAAGAGTGAACGCAGGGCTATGGCGGGGGAGGGGATTGGGTGCAAGAGACAGTAAGCGACGGGGGTTACTCGCCTAGCGGACGGTAAGGTGTAGCGTACCTTGACCTTACGCTATGTTCGCAAAGAGCGGGCCAAGATTACTGTCGCTCGACGCTTCTTCCTTGGCTTGAGCAGCTCGCTCAGACCAAATATCATTCCAAATCTCGTAGGTTTCGCGGACCATTTGATCTAACTGTGCGTAGCTGAAGAGGTCATACTGATCTGCAAACTCGAAATTGGCTACTCGCTTCTTGTTTCGTCCAGCGGAAAGAGTGATGATGGCTAGGTTCACGTCAGCGAAGTCAGGGTTGCCTTCGCGAATACGTTGGTGCATTGTAGAGAAAGCAAACCTCTTAGCATCTACGGTGAGTTTCTCTACCTTTCTTACGTCAAGGAGTGGCACGCAAGTTTGACTCCGTAGCTGGAGGACCATAGGCGACCAGTAACATAACTTCCGTGACGTCCCGATTGAGATGGGAATAAAATCGTGAGGTCTGCCTATAATCTCTTCTCTATCAGCGAAAGATCTTAGGCATTTTGCAACTTCGGCGTTGGCTTTGTACGCGTCTTCAAAGTTGCGTTCCTTCCTGCAGCTATCTTTTATTCCGGCCAAAATCGCATCCAGGGGAATCTTCTCTGCGTCTGGAAACAATCCGACCTTCAGGTTCAGTATGCTGCCGAAAGCATTGCGGACGTGGGAGTAGCTGTAGGGTGGCCAACCTTTCTTCAGGCGCTGAAGTGCAGCTCTTTTCTCGTCTCGACCCATTGGGGCGATGCGCGCAAGGTCTTGCTCAGGGATTGAACGGTTCGTCATCGGCGATCTCACTCAGTCTTGGGGCATGCCCGATTTGCATTTTGTGTTGATTGAATTTTTCTCGGATCAATTCGTTCGGTATACGAAGCCCAAAGTTTGCTGTTGCTTCCCCGCACTCGACTACTGCTGCCCAAGGCGAGCCTGCTACGTGTGACAAATCAACTAGCTGTCCTGCAGTCATATGACCGAGCGTAGCAATGATTTGCCCTGTCACTGCAAGCACATTTTTATCCCGGACTGCTGGCAGTTGCGTCTCTTGTTCCGTCAGAGGGTTGATCTTCGAAGCTCGCCCGCAAATGATCCCTGCACCGTATTTTTTGAAAGCGGCGTATGATCCCGGATGGACCGGGCCGTAGCGCCATGCCTCAAAGTATCCTGATACTAGCGGTTCGCCGGTGCGTTGCAGAAACAAGCCGTGCGTAAAGTATAGCAGCTTTTGCAAAGCCAAGTTCGAAATCTGCACACCGCGATGGTCAGCTTCATCCAGCAGTAGGTTGCAAACAGCACGTGGATCGAACGGAGGAAACATGAAATGCGATTAGACGGATTCTAAAAAATACCAATACGGGTGTTCTCAAAACGTTCTAGCTCGCAAGCTCTCCGAGGTCGAGTCAGATGTTGGCTTGAGAAATTTATCCTCTTCCGTTGCACCCACGTTAAATAACGACCGTTGCGACAAGACCGGGGCGGTGGGCGCCTGACCTTCCTGCTTGTCGCTGCGGCGGGTGTTGGTGCCCTTCGGGGAAGCGAGCTGGTGCGTCCGGCTAACGCGGCCAGAGGATCACGGCAGCCATCGGGGTGAGCTAAGGATTGGCCCCTGCATTCCCACCGGAATGGTCCGCCGTACCGCGCGCCTCGTATCGGTGTGGGAGCCGATCATGCGGAAGCACAGTTTACAACCTCTTCCCTCGCTTCGGCAACGAGGCGCGCGGGACACCCCGGACCAGCTGACAACCGACCGTGGGCGGGCGCTTCGGCGTGCCTGGTTTCTCCCGCCGTCATCCCGGACGCGTAGCGATCCGGGACCCATGGACCGAAGGCTGCCGCACAGAGCGACCGCAGAACGTCTACGNTTACGAACAACCGACCTCGGGCGGACGTTTCGGCGTGCCTGGTTTCTCCCATCGTCATCCCGGACGCGTAGCGATCCGGGACCCATGGACCGAACGCCAGCAACACGAAGCGACCGCCTAACGCCTACGAACCCTCCGTCCATGGGTCCCGGATAGCCTTCGCCTTCCGGGATGACGGCGGATGGGGACGTAGGGCGGACGGCGCAGCCGGCCGCGCTGACAACGCCCGCCCCCGAACGCGGCCGGCTTTGCCGTCCGCCCTACGAGAAGGAACCTTTGATGCCCCGACGCTACACCTACACGCCCTGCGCCAAGCGCCGGGCCAAACGTATCCTCGCCCCGTGGTGGACGGAGTATGACGATCTGCGCCTGCGCCAGATCGAGGAGGCTCAGAAAGCCGACAAGAGGAAGCGCTGACGCCCTAGGGCGGCTGCCTGTCCCCGGATCGCCCCAAGCGCCCCCGCTTCCGGCAGCCGCGAGAGAGCGAGGGACGGTGGGTGCGGCGAGGGCGGCTGCCCTACCCAGATCCTGAAGATACGCACCCGCCTAGCGGGTAGTGGTCAGTTCGAACATCCAGGCAGAGAACTGGCACCACCCCTACCTCTCCCTCTGGGAGAGGTCGAAGGCTGCGTAGCAGGCTTCGGGTGAGGGCCTTCGAGGAACTAAACTCATCCCATCACTCGCCCTCACTCGACATCGAAGATGTCGATCTCTCCCAAAGGGAGAGAAAGGCGACCAGACCCCCTCAACCAAGAAGACTGCCGCTTTCGTTTCGAACTGACCCGCTGCCGCCCGGCGGGGCCGCTTGCCAACCCGCGCGCCCGTCCATAAGCCCCGCGGGGTGAGCGCCAACCGTTTCGATGCCATTCGTCTCGTCTTCGCCGCGGCGGTGGCGGTCTACCACCTGGTCGTCCTGGCGTCCCTCGATTCGTCGGGGGAGCTGGAGCGTCTTCTCGGACGGTTTGCCGAACTGTCCGTCCAGGGATTTTTCATCCTCTCCGGCGCCCTGGTATACGGATCGTGGCAGCGCTCGGCCTCCATCGCCGACTATGCCGGCAAGCGCATCAGGAGGCTCTACCCGGCCTACGCGGCGGTGATCCTTGTGCCCTCGCTGATCGCCATGCTGCTCGGCGGGGAGGCGGGGGGAGTGGCCCGGTATCTCGCGGCGAACCTCGCTTTCCTGAACTTCCTCCACCCCGACCTGCCGGGGCTTTTCGAGGGGCAGCGGTTCGAGGCGGTCAACGGATCGCTCTGGACCCTGAAGATCGAGGTGATGTTCTACATCGCCCTCGTCATCCTCGGTCCGCTCCTGGCCTGGACCGCGGAGCGCCGCACAGCCTTTCTCTCAGGGCTGCTCGCAGTCTTCTATATCGGCGGAGAGCTCTGGCATCTCGGCTTCCTCATCGCGGCGGAAGAGACGGGCAGGCCCATCCTCGCCATCCTGGCAAGGCAGCTTCCCGGCCAGATGGCCTACTTCACCGCCGGGATGGCGCTCTGGCACTGGCAGCAGGTGATCCGTACCCATCTGAGCCGGGTCGGCGCCGCCGCATTGGTCCTGACGGTGCTGTCCTTCTTCGTTCCCGAAGGGGCGTTCCTCCGGCCGGTAGGGCTGGCCGGGGTCATCGCATGGCTGGCCTGGTCTCCAGGCATCGCCCTGCCGGTCACGCGGTACGGAGACTTCTCCTACGGCATTTATATCTGCCACTTCCCGATCATCCAGAGCCTGGTGGCGAGCGGCCTGTTCGAAGAGAGCCCCGCCCTCGCCGTAGCGGCCTCGGTCTTATGCACCCTCGGCGCGAGCGTGCTACTATGGCACCTCGTCGAGCGCCCAGCCCTCCGCCGGACGAGCCACTACAGGAAAGCGGATCAGCACTGACCTAGGCCGCCGCGGCGAAGAGGTCCTGCTGCTCGGCGGGCTTCTTCATCCGCGCTTCGAGCGCCCCGGATTCGAGAAGCGAGGTAGGCGTCCAGTCCAGCGCCGTGACGAAAGGCCTAATCTTGCGCACCGAGGCCGCGACCCGCGTCAGGTCGTCATAGCGCAGGCGGCCGAAGCGGCGGGCGGCGAGGATCTTCTCCACCCCCTTGGTGCCGACGCCGGGGATGCGCAGCAGCTCCTCCTTGGTCGCCGAGTTCACGTCGATGGGGAAGAAGCCCTGGTTCTTCAGCGCCCAGATCAGCTTGGGGTCCGCGGCAAGGTCGAGCATGCCGCCATCCATGGTGGAGATGATCTCGTCGCGCCGGAACCCGTAGAACCTCGTCAGCCAGTCCGCTTGGTAGAGGCGGTGCTCACGGATCAGCGGCGGCTTGTTCACCGGCATGCCGGGCTTGCTGTCGGGGATGGGCGAGAAGGCAGAGTAGTAGACCCTCCGCAAGCGGTGCTTGTCGTAGAGGTCGGTGGCGGTGGTAAGCACCTGCGCATCGTCTTCTTTGTCGGCGCCGACGATCATCTGGGTGGACTGGCCGCCCGGCGCGAACAGTTTTGGTTTGGCACGGAGAGTCTTCTCGCGCTTATGGGCCTCGATCGCGTCCTTGAGGCCCGCCATGGCATCTTCGATGCCGCCGCGGTCCTTCTCCGGCGCGAGCTTCTTCAGGCTGTTCGCGGTAGGCAGCTCGATATTGATCGACACCCGGTCGGCATGGCGCCCCGCCGCCTCGATCAGCTCGGGCGAGGCTTCGGGGATCGTCTTGAGGTGCATATAGCCGCCGAAGTCGTGCTCCTCGCGTAAGATTCGAGCAACCTCGACGATCTGCTCCATCGTGTAGTCGGGGGAGCGGATGATCCCCGAGCTGAGGAAAAGCCCCTCGATATAGTTGCGCTTGTAGAACTCGACGGTCAGGTCCGCGACTTCCTGCGGGGTGAAGCGCGCCCGCTCGACCCCGGAGCTCGCCCGGTTAATGCAGTAGGCGCAGTCGAAGATGCAGGAGTTGGTCAGCAGCACCTTCAAAAGACTGATGCACCGGCCGTCCGGCGCATAGGCGTGGCAGATACCCATGCCCTCGATCGAGCCGACACCCTTGCCGTCCCGGCTGTCGCGCTTCTTGCTGCCGGAGGAGGCGCAGGAGGCATCGTACTTCGCCGCGTCGGCGAGGATCTTGAGCTTGGCGATGGTCTTTTCGGATACGGCCATGTTCCGAAGATGTTCCGTTTTGCCGCGTAGTTCAAGTGGCGAATGGGTAGGAAAACTATCCCCTCAAACGCTTGATGCTGCTACAGTTTTTGGCTCCGCGGCAGTTCGTTTCGCAAAGCCCCTGGAGGCCAGGATCAGAAGCCCGAACACGCCCGCGCAGTAGAACGCCATCCAGCCGAACTGGCTTGGAAGGGAGACGCCCCGGTCGATCAGCGCCCCTGTGATCCAGGGGCCAAGGGCGGTGGCGAAGACCATGGCCGACTGGGTGACCGAGCGGATCGCGCCAAGATATCTGGTGCCGTAGACCTCGGGCCATAAGGAGCCGAACAGGGTGGTGGCGAAGCCGTAGCTGACGCCGAACAGGCCGAAGAAGACGATGACGCCGAGGCTTCCGTCCAGGAAGGCGACCGCCAGGCAGCCGAGCGCCAAAGGCATCATCACCACGGGCAGGAGGCGCACCGCGCCGAAGCGGTCCACCAGCCTGCCCGTCAGAAGCGCGAAGCCCACGGTGAGCGCGGCCATGACCGGGATGCCCGCGCCCATCACCTGGTCGGAGAGCCCGCGCAGCTCGGCCAGGTGGTCGCGGTGGAAGAACAGGGTCGTGCCGATGAAAGGCGGCGCCAGCACGCCGGTGCTCATGGCGTAGAAGAGCGGGTCGCGCAGCACCTCGCCGCGGGTCCAGTCGCGGGCACGGCTTTTGGCGGTGACGGCTTCGCCTTCGGGTTCGCGGGGCTTCTTCAGGAGCCACACGATCGCGGGCCAGGCGAGAAAGATCAGGACCGCTGCTCCGGCGAGCCACCCCACCTGGTATCCATAGCTCGCGACCAGAAGCGTGAAGGTCAGGGGCAGCACTGCCTCTTGCGCCTGGAAACCGAGCACCACGAAGGAGATCGCCTTGCCCCGCGAGGCTGCGAACCAGCGCGCGGTCTCGGTCAGGGCGATATGGCTCATCATGCCCTGGCCTAGGAGGCGAAGGAGAAAGAGGCTCACCCCCAGCATCAGCACCGAGGAGGCAAGCGCCATGGAGACGCAGGCTGTCGCCAGAAGCGGGATCACCACGGCCGCCACCTGCCAGCCGGGGCGGACATCCATCACCTTGCCCACGAAGGGCAGGACAGCGGCGCTGCCCAAGGTGGCGAGGCCGTAGAGGTTGCCCCACTCGCCATTGGTCATGCCGAAAGCCTCGCGCAGCTCTCCCCCCGAGGCGCCGATGAAGATCGTCTGCCCGAAGCCCGAGAAGAGCGTCAGAAGAAATCCCCCACCAATCCAGCGGGCGTTATCCTGGAGAAAGCGCATGGTGGGCGGATGGGGGATTGGCGCATCGTAAGCAACCCGTCATCCCGGAAGCCGAAGGCTATCCGGGACCTATGGACCAAAAGCTAGTTCAAAAGTGCGCCGTCGCTCCAGTTTGAGCCCCCCGGCCATGGGTCCCGGATAAGTGCTACGCACTTTCCGGGATGACGGGTCACGCTAACCCAATCGCCCCACGCCATTGGTTCTTTAGCTTAGTTCCCCTACACCACCCCCTTCGGGAAGCTGACGAGGGTCACCATGCGTATTTTCTGTTCTGCACTTCTCATGCTCGGCACCGCCGCAGCGCAGCTTCCCGGTGTCGAGGTGGAGTATAGCGAGGACGTGCCGACCCTTGCGGAAGTCGCGGGCCATGAGCCCGGACTGGAGATAACCAAGCCGGAGGACGCGCTGGACTATATGCGCCGCCTCCGCCGGGCCTCGCCCGACCGCATGCGCCTCTACCGCTACGCCGAAAGCTGGGAGGGCAGGCCGCTCGTCTACGGCATGATCTCCTCCGAGGAGAACATCGCCCGCCTCGACGAGATCAAGGAGGGGATGGCCCGGCTCGCCAGCGGTACGCTGAGCGATGACAAGCGCGACGAGCTGATCGCGGACCTGCCCGCCATCACCTGGCTCTCCTATGGCGTCCACGGCAACGAGATCAGCTCTACCGATGCGGGGCTTCAGGTGGCCTACCACCTCCTCGCCGCCGAGGGCGACGCCGATGTCGAGCGTATCCTCGCCGAGACCGTGGTCATCATCGACCCCGTGCAGAACCCCGACGGAAGAGCCCGCTTCACCCATCACTTCGAACAGGCGAGAGGCCTCGCAGTGCAAGGCGACCGCTACTCGGCGGAGCGTGACGAGGAGTGGCCTGGCGGGCGCTTCAACCACTACCTCTTCGACATGAACCGCGACTGGTTCACCCTCAGCCAGCCCGAGACCCGCGGCAAGGTGCAGGCGGTGGCCGAATGGAACCCGGTGGTCTTCGTCGATGCCCACGAGATGGGCTCGGACAGCTCCTATTACTTTCCCCCGGCTGCTCGCCCCTACAACCCTCAGCTCTCGGAGCGTTCCCGCGAGGGCCAGGCGATCATCGGGCGGATGATCGCCGATGTCTTCGACGAGGAGGGTACGGACTATTTCACACGCGAGGTCTTCGACAACCTCTACCCCGGTTACGGCGATATGTGGCCGGGCCTTCGGGGCGCGGTGGCGATGACCTTCGAGCAGTCCTCGGCTCGCGGGCTGAAGCACGACCGCGCCGACGGCTCCGAGCTCACCTATCAGGACGGGGTCAAGAACCACTTCCTCGCCACCCTGACGACCGCGCGGGCGGTGGCCGAGAACAAGGAGCGCTTCCTCAGCGCCATGGCAGAAGACCGCGCCACGGCCATCGAGATGAACGAGGGAGCGGAGGACCGCTACGCCGTCATCGACCGGAGGATCAGGCCTGCGCAGGCGGACAGGCTCGCCGAGAAGCTTCAGATGCAGGGCATCGAAGTGCAGATGGCGGAGCCTGGCAGCAATATTTGCGGAACGAACTATGAGGAGGGTGCCATCGTTGTGGACAAGGCGCAGCCCGACGGCCGCCTGGTCCGTACGCTGCTCGATCCCGACACGCCGATGGCGGAGGACTTTATCGCTGCCCAGGAAGACCGGCGCAGCCGCGGTTTGCCGCATGAGCTCTACGACGTCACCGCCTGGTCCATGCCGCTCATGGACGGCGTGACTTTCACGTCCTGCCGCCGGGTGGATGAGGACGCCCTCGAGGTGTTCGCCATGCCTGAGGGAGATGATCAACTGCTGCGCGCCGGTTACGGCTATGTGCTGCCCTGGGAGGGAGCGGGGCAGGCCCGCCTTCTGGTGGCGGCCCTCGCCGCAGGCCTTGACGGGCGAGTGACCATAGAGCCTTTCGTCCAGAACGAGCGGAAGTTCCCGCGCGGCAGCGTGGTCTTCCCCAACGGATCGAACCCTGACGATATGCGGAGCACGCTGGTGAGCCTCCGGCAGGAGCATGGGGGCGAGCTCGTCCCGATGGAGACGAGCTGGGTGGAAGAAGGCCCGAATGTCGGCTCCGGCAGCTTCACCGCGCTCGACATGCCCAAGGTCGCTATGGCCTGGGGCGAGGGGACCTCGCCGCTATCCGTCGGCTCGGCCCGCTATGTGATGGAGCGAAGGCTCGGTGTGCCGGTCACGCCGATCCGTGTTAGGAGCATGGGCCGTGCCGACCTCTCCGCCTATGACGTCCTGGTGGTCCCAGAGATCCGCGGGAGCTTCGGGCAGATGCTCGGTTCAGGCGGAACACGAGCCGTGAAGGCTTTCGCAGAGGATGGCGGCGTGCTGATCGGGTTCGGCTCAGCCCTCGACGTTCTTACGTCGGAGGATGCAGGCCTTCTGCCTCTTCGCCGCGAAAACAAGGTGGGAGAGGAGCCGAGCGGCTCGAGCGATAGCCCCGCTGCGGGGACGGAACTCTGGTCCGAAGAAGACTACGAGAAAGCCATCGCCGGTGCCCCCGGCAGGCCCGACTATGTGCCGGGCGTGCTCCTCAGCACCGATGCCAACGAGGACAGCCTCCTCAGCGCAGGCTATGAAGAGGCCACGGTCCTCTTCCGCGGCAACACCATCTACGCGCCGCTGAGGCGGGATGAGGGCACCAATGTCTTCACCTATAAGGGCGCGGACGACGTGCTCGCCTCGGGTTATCTCTGGGACGATGTCCGTACCCAGATCGGCCGCAAGCCCTTCCTGGTGAGCGCGAGGGCAGGTGACGGGATGGTGATAGGCTTCACCCAAGACCCGACGACCAGGGCTTACTTGGGCGGGCTCGATCTGATGCTGGCCAACGCGCTGCTGCTGGCGCCTAGCCAGGTTGACTAATTGTCTACCTCTCCCGCGTGCGGGAGAGGTCAAAATCTATGATTTTGGGTGAGGGCATCGGCGAAGCCGTAGCGAAGCAAAGTCCTGCGATAGCGAGCGCAGCATGCCCTCACCCCCGGCCCCTCTCCCGCAAGCGGGAGAGGGGAGAGCGAAGCTACCGCGTATCCTCACCCTCCTCGGCATCACCCTCCGTACCCATCAGATCCAGCACCGCCGCGGTCATCGCCGTCACTCCGGTGGTGATCGTGGGCTCGGCCGCCGGAGCAAAGAAGGGAGAGTGGAGGGAGGGTAGACTGACCTCTCCCGTCTGGGACTTGGCGAAGGTCTCGGAATCCACCGCACCCACCCAGAAGATCAGTGTGGGGATGTCGTCGCTGGTGCGTCCGAACTGGGAGAAGTCCTCCCCGCCCATCACGGGGGGCGTGTTGAGCACCTTCCCCTCGCCCAGGGCTGCGGTCATCGCCGCGGCGGCGCGTTCGGACAAAGCCTCATCGTTGAAGGTGGCGGGGATATAGGGCTCGGCCACCTCCACCGTGGGCATCAGCTCTTCGGGGAGGCCTACGGACATGGCCTGGGCGCGGGCGATCCGCTTGATGCCCTCGATCAACCGCTCGCGGGTCGCGTCGGAGTAGCTTCTGACCGTGAGCTGAAGATGCGCCTCGTTGGAGATGATGTTGTGCTTGGCCCCCGCCTGGAAGGCGCCGACGGTCACCACGGCGCTGTCCTGGGGGTCGGTCTCGCGGCTGACCAGGGTCTGGAGCGCGGTGACGATCTGAGAGGCGACGACGATCGGGTCTTTGGTCGTGTGCGGATAGGCGCCGTGCCCGCCCACGCCCTTCACATAGATATCGACGCTGTCCACATTGGCAAGCGCGTAGCCGGGCGCGTAGCCCACCGTACCTGCTGGCATGGCGGCGGCGTCGTGGAGCCCGAGCACGTAGTCGGGCTTGGGAAAGCGGCGGTAGAGCCCGTCGTCCAGCATCGCCTTCGCGCCCTCACCGATCTCCTCGGCAGGCTGAAGAACGGCGACGATGGTGCCCGACCACTCATCCTTGCGGGTGCCGAGCTGGCGCAGCGTGCCGATCAGCGAGGTCATGTGCACGTCGTGGCCGCAGGCATGCATGATCGGCTGCTCTTCGCCGAAGCGGTTCTTGCCTCGCGCCGTCGAGGCGTAGGGGAGGCCTGTATCTTCGATGACCGGCAGGCCGTCCATGTCTGCACGCACCATCACCACCGGACCCTCGCCGTTCTGCAGCACGCCGACCACCCCAGTGCGGCCCACCTTCTCCGTCACCTTGTAGCCTAGGTTCCTCAGCTCCCGCGCCATGCGGCGGGCGGTCTCGACCTCCTGGAACGACAGCTCGGGGTTGGCGTGCAGGTGCTCGTAGAGCGGCTTCAGGTTCTTCCAGTCCGCTGCCGCGTCCTCCTTGAGGCTCTGCGCGAAGGCCGGAGCGGTGAAGGCGAGGGCGGAGGCGGTGAGAAGAGCGAGCGTTTTCATGGGCGAGACCATGCTGGCCGCGCGGCGTTTTGGCAACTTAGCGATGCTGTAACGCTTCGTGGCAGGCTTGGGCTGCCTCTGTTAGGCCGAGCGCTCAGATGACACCACGGGAACCAGTTCATGACGCTTTCGGCCCTCCTCCTCTCCGCCGCCCTTGCCGCGCTGCAGCCTGAGCCCTCGGACCAGGCCCGGCGCATCGCGCAGGAGACCATCATTCTCGACGGCCATGTCGACGTGCCCTACCGGGTGGCGCGCTCCGGCGAGGATGTGGGCGAGGCCACTGAGGCGGGCGACTTCGACTACCCCCGCGCGATGGAGGGCGGGCTCAACGCGCCCTTCATGTCGATCTATGTAGCAGCGACCTACCAGGAGACCGGCGGCGCCAAGGCCCAGGCCGACCGCCTGATCGGCCTCATCGAAGGGCTGACCTTCCAGCACCCGGACAAGTTCGAGATCGCCAAGTCCCCGGCTGATGTCCGGCGCATCACCGGCGAGGGCAAGATCGCGCTTCCCTTGGGCATGGAGAACGGCGCGCCGATCGAGGGGGACCTCGGCAATCTTCAGCACTTCTACGACAGGGGCATCCGCTACATCACGCTCACCCATTCCAAGGTGAACCACATCTCCGACAGCTCCTATGACGAGGAGCGCCGCTGGGGCGGCTTGTCGCCCTTTGGCGAGATGATGGTCAGCAGGATGAACGATCTCGGCATCATGGTGGATGTCAGCCACATCTCCGACGAGGCCTTCGACGATGTGATGCGCATCAGCCGTGCGCCGGTGATTGCCAGCCACTCATCGCTGAGGCACTTCACCCCCGGCTTTGAGCGCAACATGTCCGACCGGATGGTGCGTGAGCTGGGTAAGAAGGGCGGGGTCGTGATGATCAATTTCGGCTCTTCGTTCCTGACCAAGGACGCCAATGAGCGGCGCAGCGCCGCCGATGCCGCTTACGAGGCTGCCGTCGAGCGTGGCGGCGGGACGGCCACGGATGAAGGGCGCATGGGCTATGTGGCGGCCTGGAACGAGGCTAACCCCTATCCCTATGCTGACCTTGAGGACGTGCTCGATCATATCGACCGTGCCGTGCGCCTGGCCGGTATCGACCATGTGGGCATCGGCTCGGACTATGATGGGGTGGGGGACAGCCTGCCTACGGGCCTCAAGGATGCGGCGAGCTTTCCGGTTCTGGTCGAGGGGCTTCTGGGTCGTGGGTACTCGGAGGAAGAGGTGAAGAAGATCCTCTCGGGCAATGCAATGCGGGTCTGGGAAGAGGTGGAGCAAGTGGCGAGCGAGCGGGAGTAGCAGATGTCCTTACCTCTCCCGCTTGCGGGAGAGGTCGAAATCTTCGATTTCGGGTGAGGGGATCGGCGAAGCCGTCCGGCAACGCTTATATCTTTGCCGCTGCCGCTGCCTTCTTCGGCTCGAAAAGGCCTTCCGGACCCTTTCGTTTGCTACCGCAAACCGCCTACGAAGCCCTCACCCTCGGTCCCTCTCCCGTAAACGGGAGAGGGAGGCGCTAGCTGCTGACGCCCTACGACAGCTCCACCCAGACCGGTACGTGGTCGGAGGGTTTCGCCTCCGAAGGACCCACCTCCGGGTCGCGCACATCCGTATCCACCCCTGCCGCCTCCAGCCGGTCGGCAGCTTCGGGGGTCAGGAGGAGGTGGTCGATCTGCAGGCCGTTGTTCTTCTTCCACGCCCCGCCCTGATAGTCCCAAAAGGTGTAGTAGTTCTCCGCCATCAGCGCGTGCACGGCGCTGGTGTAGCCGAGGTTCAGCATACGGCGCAGCGCGGCTCTCGCCTCGGGGCGGAAGAGGGCGTCCTCCCGCCAGCGGTCCGGGTCGTAGACGCCGGTGGGGTCAGGGATGATGTTGTAGTCGCCGGCTACCAGGAACGCTTCCTCCGCGGCAAGACGATCTTCCATGTGCTGGGTCAGCGCTTCGATGAAGCTGAGCTTGTAGTCCCATTTCGGCCCCGGCGCGGGGTTGCCGTTGGGCATGTAGAGCCCGCCGACGCGCACCGGCTCGGCTTCATCCGGCACCACCAGCGCCTCGATATAGCGGGACTGCTCGTCCTCGAAGCCGGGCAGGCCGCGTTGAACCTCTTCTACCGGGTGTTTTGAGAGGAACGCCACGCCATTGTAGGTCTTCTGTCCGTGTACCTCGACATGGTAGCCGAGATCCTCGAAAGCCTCGCGCGGAAATGCTTCGTCCACGCATTTGATCTCCTGCAGGACGGCCACGTCCGGAGCCGCCTCCTCGAACCAGTGCAGGACACGGGGCAGGCGCGCCTTGACCGAGTTGACGTTGAAGGTCGCGATCTTCACCGGCGCTCAGCCCATCAGATTGTTGTGAAGCGACACCCACATCAGGATCAGTACCACGACGGACACCGTGAAGAGCGCCAGCCTGACGATGACGATGTTCACCGTCACATGGACGATCGTGTGAAGCACGCGGGCGATCGCATAGACCCAGGCGAGGGTGATGAACCAGTCGGACACCGGCTCGGTAATGATCGCCAGCAGCACCGCCGCGTAGAACAATACCGGCGTCTCGAACTGGTTCTGGAGGTTGTCGGCGAAGAGCTTCGAGCGGGGGGAGAAGACGTCCTTCCGCCCCTTGGCAGCTTCCTTGGCCAACGCCTTGTCGGAGAGCGAGGGGATGATGCGGAACGCCGCCAGCAGGAAGACGGTGACGATCGCAAGCGCGACCATGATGAAGAGCGGCGGCAGAACGGCGGTCATGAGGGGCTCCCTTCCCTTGATGCGTGGCGCTTAGACGGTGTTGGGCGGGGGAGGCCAGGGGATTGTGGTTGGCGAGGGAGTCTCTGTGCCTTTGCATCTTGCCGCCGTCATCCCGGCCGACTGAAAGGAGAGCCGGGACCCATGGACCTACCGGACCCGTTTATTGGGGCGTATGGTCCATGGGTCCCGGATAAGCCTTGGCTTTCCGGGATGACGGAAGGCGGGGTCTTCACTGGATGAGGTGAAGCAACGCCTCAAATACTAAACGACGTGCCGCAGCCGCAGCCGGTCTTGGCCAGGGGGTTGTCGATCTTGAAGGCGGCGGCGATCAGCTCGTCGGCGAAGTCGATGACCGCGCCGGGCATGTATTGCTGGCTGACCTCGTCGATGACGATTTTCGCGCCTTTGTCGGCAAGGACCAGGTCGCTCTCCTCGTCTTCGGTGACGATCTCGAAGCTGTACTGGAAGCCCGAGCAGCCGCCGCCGAGCACCGCGATCCGCAACATCGAGCCCTCGGGCTCGCCGCTCAGGATCTCGGCCACCCGCGTGGCTGCGCGGTCGGTCATGGTGATCGGTTGGGGCAGGGTCTCTCCGTCCATGGGGTGAAGATAGGAGCCGCAGGCTTCCGAGGGAAGACCCCGGCCTTACGGCGAAGTGCGGCGTTGTTCGGGCTTGCGTAAGAGGACCTTAGCCATCTTGTGGCATGGCGTCTGGTTCCAGGGCAGGAGTGCGAGACGTGACGAAGAGAGCAGATGGCGGCCGGTTGGCGAAACTTGCGGTGCTGGCAGGGGGGCTCGCCGCAGCAGCGGCCGGGTTCGCCTACCTCTCCGTCCTTCCCGGCATCACCGGTGCCGCTGCCATCGCCTTTGCGGCCCTCGCGGCAGGCTCAGGTTTCGGTGCCGCCCTCGCGCAGAAGAGAAGCGCAGCCGCCCTCACGGCGATCGAGGCCGATATCGCAGCGCTCAAGGCCAAGGGTACGGAGGCGCATCTTCACGCGCCCCTGCTGAAGGAAGCCGTGGGTTCGGTGCTGAAGGGTGCCGAGGAGCGAGCAGGCGAAGCCGCCGTTCTGGCCGAAGCGTCCGCTGCGCAGGCCAAGGAGGCCTCCGCCGTTCTGGCCCTGACCGACAAGGCGGTGGCGCGGGCGGTCTTCTCCGGTGAGGGCAAGCTGCTGGAAGCGGGGAGGGGGTTTCTCTCCCTTACGGGCTATGACGAGGAAGAGGCCAAGACCCTCCGCTGGGACGAGTTCTGCGCCGATGCCGACACGTTCTGGAACGAAATGGCCGGGGGCGAGGAGGCCGCCGGTACGATCAAGCTTCTCCGCAAGGACGGCACCGCCGTCGAGGTGGAGGCGAGCGGGGCCGACGCCGATGGCCGCATCGCGGTCTGTTTCCAGGACTTCTCCACGCTGAAGAACGCTGAAGCGGCAGCCTCGAAGGCCGAGGCCCGCTTCCAGAACGCGCCGACTGCGACGCTGGTCCTCGACCCGGAAGGACGGATGGTGGCTGCCAACCGCGCCATGCGGGTGATGACGAAGGAGCACCGGGAGCTGGCTTCGCGCTGGCCCGCCGTGGCGGCACGCGGCGCCGGTGAGGAGATGCACCTCTTCGGCAGGGACATGGCCGAGCAGCGCCGCGCCTTCGCCGACCGCGCGAAGCTGCCGCTGAGCATCTCCGTTACCTCTGGTGACCGGGCCGTCGAGCTGACGGTGAGCGGTGTCTGGTCCGCCGACGGATCGCATGGCGGCAACGTCGCCGAGTGGCGCGAAGTGACCGAAGAGGCGGCTCGCGAGCGCCTCCTCGAAGCGGTGGACAGGAACCAAGGGCTGATCGAGTTCTCCCCGGACGGAACCGTTCTGAGTGCGAACGACATCATACTCGGCTGGTTCGGCTATGCCCGCGAGGAAGTCGTCGGCAAGCCGCACTCGCTGCTTGCGGGCCGCGGCGAGGCGGCGACCTCTTCCTATACGGAGTTCTGGGCGAAACTTCGCAGCGGCACCCCGCAGAGCGGGACCTTCAGGCGTTTCGCCAAGGACGGCGAGGTGGTCTGGCTGCACGCAACCTACATGCCCGTCCTGGGTGCCGATGGCGAGGTCGTCAAGATCGTCCAGACGGCGGCGGACGTGACCGATCAGACCGATGAGGATTTGCGCCGGAAGGCGCTGTTGGCTGCGCTGGATCGCAGCCAGGCAATGGTCGAGTTCGACCTCGAGGGCAACATTCTCGATGCGAACGATCTGTTCCTCGACAGCCTCGGCTATACGCGCGCGGAGGTCGTAGGCCGCCACCACTCGATCTTCGTCACCGAAGAAGAGCGCTCGAGCGACGCCTACCGAGCGTTCTGGGCGAAGCTTGGCCGCGGCGAGTTCGATAGCGGCCGGTATCAGCGGGTCGGCAAGGGCGGCAAGGCCGTCCATATTCAAGCTACCTACAACCCGGTCCTCGACGCCTCGGGCAGACCCGTCAGGGTGGTGAAGTTCGCGGCCGACATCACCGAGGCCGAAGTGCTAGCCGAGGAAGCCGCTTGTAAAAGCGCCACGTTCGAGCAGGGTTCGGCGCCGATCACACTTCTGTCCCGTGACCTCGTGATCCAACACATCAACCCCGCGGCGACCGAGCTGTTCATGCAGAACGCCGAGAGTTTTGGACCTCACTGGTCCGAGTTTGACGCCGAGCGCCTGGTTGGCCTTTCGGTCCGCAAGTTCGAAGCCATCGAAAGCGCCTTCTTCGACCGTTTGAACGATCCGGCGAACCTGCCGCTTCGCATCAGCCTCGCCGTGGGCGGGCTGGAGTTCGACCTGCGGATGGGCATGGTTCACGACCGCCGCGGCGAGCATGTCGGCTACACGATGGAGTGGAACGACGTCACCGAAGCGAGTGCGGCCACGAGCCTGGTGGACGCACTCGACAAACGGCAGGCCATCATCGAGTTCACCCCCGAAGGCATGGTAACGACGGCGAACGCCGTGTTTCTCGACCGCATGGGCTACCGTCTCGAGGAGGTCGTGGGCGAGTACCACCGCATCTTCGTCGGCGGAGAGGAAGCGCAAAGCGCCGCCTATGCCGGTTTCTGGACGGAGCTGGCCCGCGGGGAACACCAGATCGGCGAGATCGAACGCCGCACGAAAAGCGGCGAGCGGGTCTTCCTGCAGGCCAGCTATGTTCCCATCAGGAACAGTGCGGGCGAGGTCTACAAGGTGGTCAAGGTAGCGACCGATGTCACCGAACGGGTCGCGACCCACCGCCAAGCCGAGTTGGAGCAGGCACGCGTCACCAAGGAGAACGAGCAGGTCGTCACCCACCTGGCCCGCGGTCTCAAATCGCTTTCCGAAGGTGACCTCTCCGTGGAGCTGAACGATCTGTTCCCGGAGGACTACCGCCAGATCCGCTACGACTTCAACGATGCGGTCAGCAAGCTGCGGGCCGGTGAGGAGCTCCGTATCCGCACCTCCCAGGAGCAGGAGGAGGTAGTCACCCGTCTCGCCAGCGCCCTCGAAGGTCTCTCCAACGGCGTCCTCAACCAGGAGATCGACGACACCTTCCCGCGCCAGTACGAGCAGCTTCGCACGGACTTCAACCAGGCCATCGCCCGCCTACGGGAGGTGATGGAGGCGATCGTCGTCACGGCGGAGACGATCCAGCACGGCTCGGGCGACATCAGCAAGGGCGCGGACGATCTCTCCAAAAGGACCGAGAACCAGGCGGCGACCCTGGAGGAGACGGCTGCAGCCCTCGACCAGATCACCAGCACGGTGCGCACCACGGCGGAGGGCGCTGCCGAAGCGAGCCGTGTGGCGTCGGACACTCGCGAGGAAGCGCAAGTTTCCGGCGAGGTGGTCTCCAGCGCCGTGGCTGCCATGGGCGAGATCGAGAAGTCGTCCTCCCACATCAGCCAGATCATCACGGTCATCGACGACATCGCCTTCCAGACGAACCTCCTTGCACTGAACGCAGGCGTCGAGGCCGCTCGCGCCGGAGACGCGGGCAGGGGCTTCGCCGTGGTCGCCCAGGAGGTCAGGGCGCTGGCCCAGCGCTCCTCCGACGCGGCCAAGGAGATCAAGCAGCTCATCTCGACATCCTCCGAGCAGGTGGAGAGAGGCGTGGACCTGGTCGGGCGAGCGGGCGAGGCGCTAAGCGCTATCGTCACCCGTGTGGAGAGCGTGACCGCCCTGGTCGCCAACATCGCCGAGTCCGCGAAGGAGCAGTCCACCAGCCTCCTCGAGGTGAACCAGGCCATGAACCGCATGGACGAGGTGACCCAGGAGAACGCGGCCATGGTGGAGCAATCCACGGCGGCAAGCCACCGTCTGGCGCAGTCCTCGGCGGCGCTCATCGAACGGGTCACCCATTTCGATACCGGTGCCGAGATCAAGGTGGCTGTCACCCCGCAGACCAACGGCGATGGCGAGGAGCCGTCCACGGCCTCCGTGCCTGCTCAGCCTCCGGTCATCCAGCAGCGCGAAGCGGCCCAAGCCTTCTTCGCAGGCGTTGGCGGAGCGGCGGAAAAGTTCGAAAACCTCGATGACAACTGGGAAGAGTTTTAAGGCTTCCCGTCCATACTGACAATTGGTGTACGTTGGTAGAGTGGCCCGCTGCACCCGTAGAACAAGAAGAACTCGGTGCCGGTGTGAGTGGCCGGCATGTAGAGAGGGCAAGCGGGGACGGCTCTGATGGCTGGTGGTGGTGTAGCGAGGCCCGTTCGGGTCCTGATCATTGACGACAGTGCGACCATGCGTGCCCTGATGGCCCATGCTCTCTCGAAGCACGACGACATCGAGGTGGTGGGCTATGCGGGTGATGCCTATGGCGCGCGGGAGGCTATCAAGACGCTGAACCCGGATGTAGCCACCCTGGACATCGAGATGCCGGGGATGGACGGGCTGACCTTCCTGGAGAAGGTCATGCGATTGAGGCCGCTTCCCGTGGTGGTGGTCACCTCCAAGACCGAGAACGCGGAGGCGATCGAGCAGCAGGCCTTGGGGCTCGGCGCCGCTCACTGCCTCTTCAAACCGGCCGGCGCATCGGGTCTCGCGCTGTTCGAAGCGCTGCCTCAGAAGATTAAGGACGCAGCCGCGAGCACGGACGAGTTCGGCGGCCAGTCCTGCCAGCAGGAGCCGCTCTTCAGACCGAAGAAGCGGATCTTCCTCGGAGCATCCACAGGCGGTGTGGACGCCCTCGTCAGCGTGCTTCGTCAGTTCCCGAAGAACTGCCCGCCCACGCTGGTCGTCCAGCACATGCCGGAGAAGTTCGTGAAGCTCTTCGCTCAGCGTCTGAGCTCGGTCTGCTCCGCGCGGGTCCTGGTGGCCTATTCGGGGGCCAAGATCGAACCGGGCCGTATCCTGATCGCACCCGGCGATGCTCACCTCAGGGTGAGCCGGAAGAGCCCCGACATCGCCATGGTGGAGGACCGCCCGCCGGTTAACGGCTTCAGACCCTCCGTTGACGTTCTTTTTCATTCGGCGGCTGATGCCTTCGGCTCTTCGGCGGTGGCGGCTCTTCTCACGGGGATGGGGCGGGACGGCGCGGAGGGGCTTCTTGCCATCAAGAAGTCGGGCGGCTCCACGGTAGCCCAAGACGAGGCTACCAGCGTCGTCTACGGCATGCCGCGCATGGCGCTGGAGCTCGGCGCGGTGGAGCGCCCGATCGCCCTCGGGAAGATCGCGGACGCGGTTCTCGACCCTTGCCGCCAGAGCAGACTGAAGAACGCCTCATGAGGTTCGCAACGGATCATCAGCGCTCCCGCGGCGCACCGCCCACCCTGATCGGCGTCGGCGGCATCGCCTGGTCCGGCGATCCGGCCGTGGTCTACTCGACCCTTCTGGGAAGCTGCATCGCCGTGTGCCTGTTCGATCAGCAGTCGCTGAAGGGCGGCATCACGCACTTCCTGCTGGCCGAAGCGCCGGAGACGCCGAGCGACGACACACGCTACGGCGACGTCGCCGTGCCGCTCCTGGCCGAGAGCCTCTGCCAGGTGGGCTGCAGCTTTTCGCGCCTTCAGGCCATCGTTGCGGGAGGCTCGGACGTTCTCAACAACATGAAACCGATCGGTACGGAGAACACAGCCTACGCTTTGGCCTGGCTACGCGAGAAACGGGTGCCGATCATCCGCAAGGATGTCGGTGGCGGATCGGCCAGGCGCGTGCGCTTCAGCCCCTCCACCGGGGTCTGCGAGATCACCACCATCGCCTCCTGAGGCAGCGGGGCCTCATTAAAAGCAAAGTAACCGCGCTTTGCTATCAGGGAAAACGGCGTGCGCAAGGGCAAGTGGGCGCAGCGTGTGAAGTATGAAGGATAACAGACGGTGAGCCAAGAGGGCGGTTACTGCGAGATTACCTTGGAGCCGAAGCTCGCCTCTCGGGCGGCGCCGGAGCTCTACGGCAAGCTGAAGCAGCACGCCTCCGACACGGTGGTGCTCGACGCTTCCAAGGTGGAGCAGATCGGCGTGCTGGTCATGCAGATCCTCATCGCCGCAGTGAAGGACTGGGGCTCCCGGTCCGTTGATTTCGAGGTGGTCGATCCGTCGTCTGCCTTTTGTGAGAGCGCGAAGACACTCGGCATCGACCTGGAGCTTCTGGGCGTGCCGGCAACCGGGAGGGCATAGGGTGACCCTGAAGATCTTGGCGGTAGAGGACAGCCTGACTGTCCGTACGATGATCGAGCACGTGCTGAAGGGCGCAGGCTACGAGGTGCACCTGGCCGAGGACGGCCAGCACGGCCTCAAGCGTCTCGCTGAGGTGCAGCCGGACATGATCACCACGGACATGAACATGCCGATCATGGACGGCCTCGGCTTCATCAAGGGCGTGCGGGCCGATGCGCGCTACAAGATGACGCCGATCCTGGTGATCTCTTCGGAGACCGCGCCCGAACTCAAGAACAAGGCTCGTGCCCTGGGCGCAAGCGGGTGGATGGCCAAGCCCTTCCACGACGAGCGCCTGATCTCCGCCGTCAAGCGCCTCGCGGCGTAGGCTGAAGAAGGGGCGGGGCCGTGTCCGATCCGATGGCAGAGCTGAGGGAGACCTTCTTCCTCGAATGCGACGAGCTGCTCGAAAAGCTGGAGACGGATCTTCTCGCCCTCGAACAGGGGGTGGAGGACGAGGAGCTCGTCAACTCCGCCTTCCGCGCGGTCCACTCGATCAAGGGCGGGGCCGGTGCCTTCGGCATGTCGGCCATCACCGACAGCGCCCACGTCTTCGAGACGGCGCTGGACCATGTGCGTTCGGGCGAGCTGAAGCTGGACCCCGACCTCTGCCAGCTTTTCCTGCGCGGCAAGGATCTTCTCACGGTCCTGATCGGTGCGGAGAACGGCGGGTTGGAGGCGGACGCTGCCGAGATCGAAGCCGTCGCTAAGGCCTTCGAGGAGGTCTGCCCCGAAGAAGAAGCGTTCGACCCTTCGGAAATCTTCAAGCCGGTCGCCGTTGGCGGTGCTGCCGAGATCGAGCTGCCGGAGCTCGAGCTACCGGCGCTAGGGGGAGAGCCCGAAGAGACGGCCGCCGACCCGCTCGACATCCTGGCGCAGTTCGAAGCTGCCCCGGATGAAGAAGGCGAGGAGGAGGGCGAGCCGCAGCTTCTCGTCCGCTTCAAACCGAAGAGCAGCTTCTTCGAACGCGGCAACGACGCCGCCCCCTTCATCCGTGAGGTGACAGAGCTTTCCGAAGAGCCGGTGACGGTCGAGGCGGATGTCTCGGGCGTCCCTGGCTTCGCCGAGCTCGATCCGGAGGCGGCCTATCTGAGCTGGTCGCTGGCCCTAGACGTCACGGTCAGGCCCGGCGTGGTCGAAGAGATCTTCGAGTTCGTGGACGAGGACTGCGAGATCGAGGCGAAAGTGGGTGTCGTAGAGGCTGCCGAAGCGCCCTCCGCCCCCGAGATCGAGATGGCGGAAGTCACCATCGCGCTTCCCTCCGAACCGGATGACGAGCCCGGAGCTTCAGAGGAGGCGGGCGGCTTCATCGACTTCGAAGCCGAAGCGGCAGCGGAGTCCGAGCCGGAAGTCGTGGCGGCGGAAGCGCCTGAGCCTGAGCTCGAGGTCAAACCCGCCGAGCCCGAACCGGCTAAGCCTGCGGCTCCTGCGCCTGCGCGTCAGGCGGTTCAGCCCAAGCCGGTGGTCCGGGTCGAGCTTGCCCGTGTCGACCGCCTCATCAACCTGGTCTCCGAGCTGGTCATCAGCCAGTCCATGCTGACCTCCGCCGTCGAGAGCCATCATCTCTCCACGGACAACCGTGATCTCCTCTCCGGCCTCGACGAGTTCCGTGCGCTGACACGTGAGCTGCAGGAGAGCGTCATGGCCATCCGCGCCGAGCCCGTGCGCTCCATGTTCATGCGCATGGGTCAGATCGCCCGGTCGGCCGCGCAGGTCTGCGGCAAGAAAGTCCGCCTCGTGACCGAAGGCGAGCAGACCGAGGTCGACAAGACCGTCATTGAGCGACTGGCCGAGCCGCTGACGCACATGATCCGCAACGCCGTCGACCACGGCGTGGAGGACACGGAGAAGCGCACCGCCGCAGGCAAGCCGCCCGAGGGCACGATCAAGCTCTCCGCCGAGCACCAGTCCGGCCGCGTGGTCCTGACGGTCAAGGACGATGGCGGCGGGGTGAACCGCGAGGCCGTGCGCAAGAAAGCCATCGAGAAGGGTATCATCGCCGAGGACGCGCAGCTTGCCGATGCCGAGATCGACCAGCTCCTCTTCGCGCCGGGCTTCTCGACGGCCGCCACGATCAGCCAGGTCTCTGGCCGCGGCGTTGGCATGGATGTGGTCAAGCGCGAGATCAACGCGCTCGGCGGCCGCATCTCCATGGTCTCGGCGCCGGGGGAGGGGACCACCTTCACCATCTCGCTGCCGCTGACCCTCGCGGTTCTCGACGGCATGCTGATCAACGTGGCCGGCCAAACCAGCGTCCTGCCTCTCTCGTCGGTGGCGGAGAGCCTTCGTCCCGAAGCGGAGGACATCCAGAACATCGGCGGCGAGCAGGTCATCTTCGTGCGCGGCAGCTTCGTGCCCGTCCTCGATGTGGGCGCCGCGCTCGGCTACCGCGAGCCTTTGGAGAGCTTCGTCGGCAAGGTCATGCTCCTGGTCGAGAACGATCACGGTCAGGAGTTCGCCTTCGCGGTGGACGATATCGTCGATCAGCGCCAGGTCGTCATCAAGGGCCTGCAGGACAACTACGGACGCATTCAGGGCGTCGCCGCCGCCACCATCCTGGGGGATGGGCAGATCGCCCTCATCCTCGACGTCAACGATCTGACGGCCGATGCGGGCATGGTCGCCGCACCCTCGCCCCTCGCCGGCGCCGCATAGGAGAACCCATCATGGCCGAACCTGTGACCGAACACACCCAGTTCATGACCGAGGTCATCGCCTTCAAGGTGCACAATGACGAGTACTGCGTGGACATCATGTCCGTGCGGGAGATCAGGGGCTGGACGCCCGCCACTAGGCTTCCCCACGCGCCCTCCTATGTGCGCGGGGTGATCAACCTCCGCGGCGCGGTGCTGCCCATCATCGACCTCGGCGCGCGGCTGGGCTTCGAGCTCACCGAGCCCTCCGAGCGCAACGTCATCATCGTCGCGCAGGTGGAGGGGCAGCTCTTCGGGCTTCTGGTGGACGCGGTCTCGGACATCATGTCCATCGGCTCGGACGATCTTCAGCCCACGCCGAATATCGGTTCGGACCAGGCCCGTACCTTCATCAAGAACGTCGTGGCCCGCGAGGAGCAGATGATCCGCTTCGTGGACCTCAAGCAGATCCTGCCCCAGCAGATGGCCCAGGTCGCTTGAACGCGGCAGTCCAGGAGAAGAACGTGACAGCAGAAGCACGTCAGCAGGAGTTTCCGTACACCGATACGGACTTCAAGCAGATCAAGGGTATCCTCTACGACGAGGCGGGCATCTTCCTGCCCTCGACGAAGATGAGCCTCGTCTACTCGCGGCTGACCAAGCGCCTGAGGGCGCTGGGGCTCAAATCGTTCTACGAGTACGTGCTCTACGTGCAGGGGTCGGGTGCGAAGTCCGAGCGGCGGCAGCTCGTCAACGCGCTGACCACCAACCTCACCCACTTCTTCCGTGAGCCCCACCATCTCGATACGGTCACGAATGTGCTAGGCCCCGAAGCGGTACAGGCGACGAGTTCGGGCAGGTCCTACCGCATCTGGTCGGCGGGATGCTCGACGGGGGAGGAGCCCTACTCGGTCGCGCTCGCCCTGCTGCGCCACGCACCGGAGCTGGCCCAGCGCGACGTGCACATCCTAGCGACCGATATCGACAGCGACGTGGTCGACCACGCCAAACGCGGCGCCTATGAGAAGCACATCGTCCGTCCGGTCGAAAGCGGACTTCTCAGCAAGTATTTCGAGACCGGCTGGGGCCCGAATGCGGACCGCTATGTGGTGCGCGACACGCTGCGCTCCATGACCACCTTCAAGACGCTGAACCTGATGCAGCACTGGCCCATGTCGGGACAGTTCGACGCCGTCTTCTGCCGCAACGTCGTGATCTATTTCGACGAGGCTACCAAGGCGGTCCTCTGGCAGCGCTTCGCTTCCGCGATCAAGCCGGGCGGGCATCTGATGATCGGCCATTCGGAGCGCATTGCAGGCCCGGCGCGCGAGATGTTCGAGCCTGCGGGCCTCACGACCTATCGCAGGCGGTAGCCCGCGTTAAGGCAGAATGCCGCACACGGAAGGGGGGCGTTAACGCTCCCGTGCTAGAAACAACAAGACCGGGCGAACCGGTCATGCAGGGAGCAGAGCGCCATGTCGCTGGTCAAGGTCTTGAAGGTTCTGGTGGTCGATGACATGTCGATCAGCCGCGGCTTGATCACCCAGACCCTCGCGTCGGTGGGGATCGCCAACATTCGCTACGCCGAGGATGGTAAAGAGGCGCTGCAGATGATGCGCGAGGACCCGGCGCATCTGGTCATCTCGGACTACAACATGCCGAAGATGTCCGGTATCGACCTCCTCTACGCCCTGCGCCAGAACCCGAAGACGCAGAAGGTCGGCTTCATTCTTATCACGGGTAAGGCCACGCGGACGATCCTCGAAGAGGGGGTCGCGCTGAAGATGAACAACTACCTGCTCAAACCCTTCGAGCCTGCGCAGCTCATCAAGGCGATCCAGGACGTGTTCGGCCCGCTGAGCAAGTCGGCCTAGCCTTCTAAACGAAGAACCTCCTGCGGGTAAGCCGCAGGGGTCCATTTCTTTTGTCAGTAGGCGGTTCTTACGAACCCACCACACCTCCGTCCTTGCGGCGGATCACCACCGTGCAGTCGCGCGGGATGGTGAAGTTGTCCCGCGGGGCCGGGAAGTTGGTGACCGAGGGGTCGCCATTGCCGGGGTGCTGGGAGTTGGTGAAGGCGGTGCGGTAGTCCGGCGTGGTCGCCCAGCCGGTGATCTCGTCACCGTCCACGCCGGTGAAGAGGCGTTGCGGCTCCGCATCCGGTTTGGTGGTGTCGAAGACGACGAGCTGGTTGTTGATGCCGTTGGGCTGGCCGCCATCCGTGCCGATGAAGAGGCGTCCGAAGGGGTCGGCATAGGCCGCATCGGGGTCGGTGAAGACGTTCTCCGTGTCCCTCGTGGAGGAGGCGAGGATGAAGACCTCCCACGAGAAGCCCTTGCCCGTATAGCCGCGGCCATCATCCGTGGTCTTGAGGATGTAGCCGTCAGGGTTGTCGACCTCCGTGTTGGGACCTTCGGCACCGAGATTGAAGGATTGACCACCGCTAGGCGAGACGCCGGGGCGGAAGCCGGTGCCGCCGTCTCGCCGGGAGTTGTTGGTCAGCGTCCAGTAGACCGATCCGTCGGGCCAGCCGTTCCGGGCGCCGATCGTGGTCCATTCGGGCCTGTCCATGGGCGTCGCGCCGAGGATGTCCGCTGCGATCCTGGTGAAGACCAGCATCTCCGCATCGTCCTTGAACGCAGCGGCGAGAAGGGGGTCGTTGCGGGTGATCTCGAGCCACTCGCCGCGCCCCTCCAAGGAGCCCTCGGCCGGTTCGAAGAACTTGGCGACGAACAGCTTTCCGAAGTCCAGCGGGTTGCGGCCCTGGGCGATGGCCCGCTGCCAGGAGGTCTCGTCCGAGACGAAGCGGTAGCAGTAGTCGAAGCGCTCGTCGTCGCCCATATAGGCGACCACCTGGCCGTCCGTACCGAAGGGCACGGCGCGGCCACGGCGCGAGGTGCCGATGGCGACGGCCTCGTGCTTGAAGCGGCCCATGGCAGTGCGCTTGGTCGGCACCTGGCGGGCGTTCATCGGGTCGATCTCGACGATCCAGCCGAAGCGCTTGTGCTCGTTCGCGTACTCCTCATCGGAGAGGTCGAAGCGTCCGTCGAACTCGTGCCAGTAGTAGTTGAAGCCGTCATTGTCGAAACCGTAGCGGTCGAGCCCCTGAACGGAGAGCGCATCGCGGAAGCTGAAGGTTTCGGGCTGGGGCACGGTATCCGAACCGTTGATCGATCCCTGTACGCCGAAATAGCCGTTGAAGTTCTCCTCGCAGGTCAGATAGGTGCCCCAAGGGGTTGGGCCGGAGCCGCAATTGTTCACCGTGCCGAGGGGGATATTGCCGTTCTCGTTGTCGAGCTGCTCCGAGCCTGCGACCGGGCCGCTGAAGGCGACAGGGGTGTTCACGGTGATGCGGCGAGCGTTCTTGCTGGCCGCGACGTCCCACCTTCCGTTGCCGGCGCGCTCGATCTTGACCACCGACACGCCGTGCACGGCCTGCATGATGCGGACATCGTCGAGGCTCTCCGGCACCACCTTGCCCAGCACCGTCGAGGTCTGACCGAACTCGTGGTTCACGCACAGCATCCCCTCGTTCGAGGAGAAGAGGTTGCGGCGGAAGCTGCTGCCCCTGCCGCGGCCCTGATCGTCCAGGGGGAAGTACCACATGCCGTCATGGCCGATACCCACCTGAAGCGGCGCTTCGGCCGAGGTCGGACGGTTGTTCGGATCGCCGTCGAACTCCCGCACGATGCCGGGCTCGATCGGCGTGCCCCAGGGGATCAGCACCTGGTACTCGTAGTCGTCGGAGATGCTGGGGCTGGCGAGGTCGGTCTGTGCCTCTGCCAGGCTGACGGTCTTGAAGTCGATGAGGTCCTGGTTGCGGCCGAACCCCTGGGCCTCGGCCTTGCCGATGACGTTGGGGACGAGGAAACCGGCCGCCGCCGTGGCCAGCGATCCCTGCAGCATGTGCCTGCGCGACGGGGTCCGGGCGAGAATGTCCGCAAACGGTCTGTTGCCTGAGCGGTTGCTGCCGACGTTCTCCTTGTCGTCGTGCATCGCACTGTTGTCGAGATTGTTCGGTTCGGTGCTGGATGAAGCTCTCACCTGCCATACTCCCTAAGCGTGTAGCATAGGCGAGGCGTAAGCGCGGAACGTGTCGGTTTTATTGCAGAGATACGAAAGGTACGTGTACAGCGTGACTGTGTATTTGTATTGACTGAAACATGACGGGGTAGAACATCACGTTCATTTGCGAATGCTTCGCAAGAAGCGACTCGACGCTCGACCTGGAATCGGCGCAGCCGTGTCTCGTTTCTCTGCCGGAGGCTTTCATGCCGCTCGCTTTTCCCGCGCCTCTCGCCCCCTTCGCCGCCCGTGCGCACGAGACCCGAGGCAGGCTCTACCCGGAGACCGACAGCAAGGGGCGGACACCGTTTCAGCGCGACCGCGACCGGGTGCTGCACACGGTGGCCTTCCGGCGCCTCAAGCACAAGACGCAGGTCTTCGTCTTCCACGAGGGGGACCACTACCGAACCCGCCTGACCCACAGCCTCGAAGTCAGCCAGATCGCCCGCGCCATGTCGCGCACCCTGAAGCTCGACGAGGATTTGGCCGAAGTGGTGGCCCTCAGCCATGACCTCGGCCACCCGCCCTTCGGCCATACCGGCGAGGACGTGCTGAAGGCCTGCATGGAGGGGGCAGGGGGGTTCGACCACAACGCCCAGACCCTCCGCCTTCTGACCAAGCTCGAACGTCAGCACGGGGCCTATCTCGGCCTCAACCTCACCTGGGAGACCCTGGAGGGTGTGGTCAAGCATAACGGTCCCCTCACAGGCAGCCTCCGCGGCAAGGAGGAAGAGGTGCCCGTTGCCATTCGTGAGTATGCGGAGCGCCAGGACCTCTGGCTTCATACCTTCCCCAGCCTCGAGGCGCAGCTCGCGGCGCTAGCCGACGACATCGCCTACAACAACCATGACAGCGATGACGGGCTTCGCGCCGGGCTCTTCAGCTTCGACGAGGCGATGGAGGTGCCGCTGCTCGGTCCGGCTCTGCGGCAGGCGCGTCAGGACTGGCCGGGCGAGCCGAAGGAGGTGCAGATCGCCGAAGCCATCAGCGCCCTGATCGGCCGCATGGTGGCGGATGTGCTCGAAGAGACCTCCCGCCGCCTCGAAGAGCTGAACCCGCAGCACGCTGACGATATCCGTCATGCGAAGCAGCCGACGGCGGCTTTCTCCGACGCCATGACCGAGGAGATGACCGAGCTCCGCCGCTTCCTCTTCACCCGCATGTACCGCCACCACAAGGTCAACCAGGTCCGCTCCCAGGCCAAGCGCATCGTAAGAGATCTCTTCGATCTTTATGCGGAGGAGCCGGAGATCCTGCCCCCCGCCTGGTTCGAACGGCTGGAAGGGGAGGGGCGGGAGAAGCGCCTTCGCGTCGTCTGCGACTACATCGCCGGCATGACCGACCGCTACGCCATCCACGAGCACAAGCGTCTGTTCGACCTGTCGCGGAGTTTTTTGTAGTTCGGGAAGCTCACCTCTCCCGCCCGCGGGAGAGGTCGAAATCTATTTGATTTCGGGTGGGGGCCTCGGCGAAGCCGTTCGGTGCTTTGCTTCGCGTGAGCTTCTGCACTTCGAAGGCCCCTCACCCTCGGTCCCTCTCCCCGCGGGGGAGAGGGAGGCACCAAGATTTTCTCCCCAACCTTGCCTCGATGGTTAATGCGGCGTTTACCTTTGATGGGCCAAACGCTTAACAAACCAATTTTCGAGGACCCAAGCGATGTCCAGCACCGTAGCCCAGCCCGGTAGCATTTTCGACGATGAAGAGGACGGCCTGTCCGGCTTCACCATCCTGGCCATTCTCGCCACGCTCCTGATGGTGTTCGCTCTGGTGGTCTACTACGCCTACCGCCAGGGCATGGCGACGGGGATCGCCGCCTCCGAGACGCTGCCTGCCGTGGTCGCCGACCCGACCCCGATCGCAGAGGACGTTCCTTTGACGGCCAACCGCGACGGCACCCGCCAGGAAGTCCAGGACCTTCTCGCCGGCAACTCTACTACCCGCACGGTGACCGAAGAGAACCCCTCGCGCGACGCCCTTAACGGCTACTCGGGCGCGCCGACGGCCGCTCGCCGTGAGCCGGTGCGGCAGGAGACCGTGGCCGAGCGGGCCTCGACCGCCTCCACGTCCGAGACCACCCAGCAGCGGCAAGCCTCCGAGCCGCCGCGGCAGAAGCCCGCCGTCGCCGCAGCCCAGACGCCGGTCCGCCAGGACCCTGTCGTCCGCACCGTCGAGCAGCGCCCCGCCGTCCAGCCGGTCCAGCAGCGCCCCGCACCGGCGGCCGCGGCCGCTGCGACCCATGTGGTCCAGGTCGGCGCCTTCGACAGCAACAAGGCGGCCCTCGACTACTTCGACAGCCTCGGCAGCCGCATGGGCGGGCTTCTCTCCGGCAAGAGCCCGGACATCCAAGTGGCCGAAGTGAAGGGCCGGACCTATCACCGCCTGCGCATCGGCCCCTTCACATCGAAGTCCGACGCCGACGCCTACTGCCGGAGCCTCAAGGCCAAGGGGCAGGACTGCCTGGTTCGCGGAGTTTAACGTGCGTTCGCGGCGCGACTCGTTCTAACTGAGCGGAACCGTCACACTGGGGGCAGCTTTGTTCGACGATCAGGTACCAGAGTTCGAGGAGGAGGCGGGGGCCTCCGATCCCACCGAGACCCTGATCCTCCGTCTCGAAGGCTATGAGGGGCCGCTCGACGCGCTCCTCGACCTCGCCCACCGCCAGAAGGTGGACCTGCGCGAGATCTCCGTCCTGGCCCTCGCCGAGCAGTATATCCGCTTTGTCGAAGAGGCGCGCTCGCGCAATCTGCAGCTCGCCGCCGACTACCTCGTCATGGCGAGCTGGCTGACCTATCTGAAGACCCGGCTTCTGCTGCCCAAGCAGGACGACGACGAGGAACTCTCCGGTGAGGAGATCGCCGAGCTTCTGGCCCACCGCCTGCGGCGCCTCGACGCCATGCGCAAGGCGGCAAGGGCGCTGACCGGGCGCAGGCTTCTGGGCCGTGACGTCTTCCCTCGCGGCGTGCGCGGCACCGAGGTGCGCCGCACCACCCACACGGCGGCCGAGCTCTACGACCTCCTCCAGGCCTACTCGGTGCAGCGCCTGCGCGCAGCCCCGCCGGAGAAGCGCGCCGACCCCATCCCGCTCCTGCGCATCGAAGAGGCCCGCGAGAAGCTGCGCGAGATTCTCAGCGCGAGCGAGGAGTGGCAGGAGATCGGCCGGATCGCCATGCCCAACCCCTTCCGTGCTCCGGAGGGCTCGGTGGTGGCCTCGACCTTCACCGCCGCCCTGGAGGCGGCCCGCGACGGCCAGTGCGAGGTCCGCCAGGACGAGGCCTTCGCCCCGGTCATGGTCAGGGCCGCGTCGTGAGCGAGCTCCACGCCGAAGACGAGCAAGCCTTCGAGGAGGCCGAGCTGGCGCTCGAGCCCGAAGCCCAAGGCATCGCCGAGGCTCAGCGCCTCCGCCGCATCGAGGCGCTCCTTTTCGCCTCGCCCGAGCCGCTCAGCGAGACCGTCATCGCCGACCGTGTGCCCGGAGGACCCGTGGCGCCGCTGCTGCAGGAGCTGCAGGGCCACTATCAGGACCGGGGCATTCACCTGCGCCAGGTCTCGGGCCGGTGGCAGTTCGTCACCGCCGAGGACTGCGCCCAGGTGCTGGTCACCCATCAGGAGACCACGCGAAAGCTCTCGCGGCCCGCACTCGAGACCCTTGCCATCATCGCCTACCACCAGCCCTGCAGTCGCGCCGACATCGAGGAGGTGAGGGGCGTCGCCGTCTCCAAGGGCTCCCTCGACCAGCTCATGCAGCTTGGCTGGGTGAAGATGCGCGGCCGCCGGGACGCACCGGGAAGGCCGCTCCTCTACGGCACGACGCCCGCCTTTCTCGAGCACTTCGACCTCGATACGGTGGGCGACCTACCGGGCCTCCAGGACCTCAAGGCCCAAGGCCTCCTCGAAGGGACGCTACCGCCCGGCTTCGACGTGCCGAGGCCCAGCGGTGAAGAGGGCGACGAGCTGGAAGAGGACGGCGAAGCGGCGTGAAGCCGTAGGATGGTCCCGGCCTCTCCGTGTCATCCCGGAAGCTCGCAGAGCTATCCGGGACCCATGAACTTGCCGCCTCGTTACAAGACTGACCGGTGAACGCGAGACTACCTATGGTCCATGGGTCCCGGCTCTCCGCTTCGCTACGGCCGGGATAACGGCGGGTACAAGTGGAATGGGAGCGGTTGCGCCACTAGCGTTCCCCTCACGCGCACTCTACATTGCGCGGAGTTCAGGTGGGGTGGATAGACATGCGGTGGGTTGTTCGGATCGTCGGGGGCTTGGCGGCTTTCGTTCTTTTGGTCGTCGTTCTGATCGCCGCCCTGCCTTGGTACGATGTGGCGACGGAGAAGGCGACGTCGGGTCCGTTCAGGGCCTATCTCGAAGCGCATGAGACCGTTCTCGATCCGGATGCTGCCGATCTGGGTCTGGTTTTGGCCGAGAATGACTACGAAGCCCGCTACATCATCCTGAGCGAGATGCACGGCTACGCGCTGCCGCAGCGCTTCGATGCCGGGCTGATGCAGCATCTTCAGGAGCGAGGTCCTGCGCGCTGGTACCTGGCGGAGATGACGCCGCGTGAGGCGATCGCCGCCAACCATTACCTCGATACGGGCGATGACACCTATCTGCGCGCCGTCTTCGACCGTTTCGCGGCGATGGAGGCCCAGTGGGGCAACCGCGAGTTCTTTGAGAAGTTCGAGCGCTTCCGCGCGATGCAGCAGGCTTGGCCCGAAGACAGATCCTTCCGCCTGATCGGTATCGACAAAGCGCGGCCGGACGAAGATGCGCTGCCGATGCCCAACAGGGGAGATGGCCCCGCCGCCGATCTGGGCTCGTTCCGCTCGGCCGATGCGATCAACCGTTCACTGATGGACCTGACGCACGCGGAAGACGCGGGCCGATACGCCGTGATGAAGGCCAACATGCGGGCGCTCGCGGCCATGCCCGGCTTCGAGGAGGCGAGGTTCGCGGGGCTCTGGGGCCTGTTCCACGGCTCGGAGACGCCCATCAACGGTGTGACGCCGCTGTCCATGTGGCTGCAGGACGATGCCGAGCCCTATGCCGGTGAGGTATTGACGATCTCCACCCTCTGCTTCGGCCAGTGCTTCAACATGATGCCCGCCTCCGCGCTGCCGAGCCAGCTACAAGGTCCGGAAGGGCAGGCCTATGTCTGGCTGCCTATGGAGGTGGAGAACCCTTACGCTCAGCGGGTGCGCGGGGCGGGGGAGATCATGGCGACGCTGGGAGAGGAGAGGGCCGCTCTCTACCCGATCGGCCTTGTGGGCTCGCCCTATCAGGAGGGGCGGCGCCTGACCGGGACGTCGGGCTACCTGACCTATGTGTTCCGTTGGGAAGCGGCGGGGAGCGGCGCGGATGCCATGGACTATCTTCTGGCCTATCGAGGCTCGCCCGGCCTGACCCCCTGGCAGGGCGAAGCCTACGACATCACGGGTGACGCCGGGTCAGCACCGATCATATTCGGCAGCGACCGCCATCGGTAAGATAGCTGCCTAGCTGCGCGGAGGTCCCTCGGGAACCTTCGCTTCGGTGTTGTGGTCGCTTTCCACGATCTGACGCTCGCCTTGGGCGTCGACCCGGTGGCCAGCGTGTAGGGCACGTCTACGGTGATCGAGGTACCGCCGGCGCCGGTGTTCACGTTCAGATCGGCGCCGAGCTTGGAGACCAGAGAGCGGACGATCTTGGCGCCGAGATTTCCCTAGGCCGGCCATTCTTTGTCCCGCAGGCCGACGCCGTCATCGGTGACGACGAGACGCAGAAGTCCGTTGGTCAGCGACTTCAGCCGCACATCCACCAGACCCTCCGGGCGGTCCTCGAAGGCGTGCTGGAGGACGTTGGAGAGGATTTCCGACGTCAACAGGCCGAGGGCGGCGGCGTCGTTGGTCCTCATGTAGACAGCCTCCGTATCGACGTTGAGGCGGACCGATTTGCGTCCGTCCAGGGCACCGACCGTGGCCGCGACAGGGCTGATATAGGCGCCCGCCGAGACGACGTCGTAGCTGCCCTTCTTGTCGACCTCGTGGGCGGAGAACTCGTCGTAGAGAAGGCTGAGCGATTCGACCTGCCGGGCCAGGATGTCATAGGTCTCGACGGGGTCGTCGTCCTGCTCCTGAAAGCGGATCATCGCCGCGACCATGCTCAGATGGTTCTTCACCCGGTGCTGGGTCTCCTGCAGGATGGCATTCGCCTCCTCGGCGGTGACGTTGGATATCTGTTGCTGGTCGGAGAGCTCGGTCTGAACGCCGATGAAGGCGAAGACCTCGCCCCTCGGATCGTGCACCGGTCCGATCATCAGCCGGTTGTAGAACTTCCGCCCGTCGGCCCGGTAGTTGACGATGTCGACGGCGCAGGACCGCCGGTTCTCGATGGCGCGGCGGAGTGTCTCCCTGGCCTTCTGGTCGCGGTTCTCACCCTGCAGAAAGCGGCAGTTCCTGCCGACCGCGAAGGTCGGGCTGTAGCCGGTCACTTCGGTGAAGGCCCGGTTGACGTAGACGATCGGGCAGTCCGGGCGGTTGGGATCGGCGATCACCATAGAGAGCGGCATGTGAGCGATCAGGTGCTGGGCCGTCTCCGCGGTGGGACCGCCCTCGCCGAATCCGAAATGTTCTTCCATCGTCCTGTCCTTCCTCGGGCGAGCCGTCGGTGGACAGCAAGGCGCAGCCAGGAGCCTGCGCCGGTCGCAGCGGCAAGGGCAGCCTGCGCGAGGCCGCTACCTTTACGCTTTGGTGAGACAGGGGGACGTCACGGCGCAGTCACAAGTTCCATCGAACGGCTGTTCAGCATTGCATCAAGGACTGCGCGGGTATCTTCATACTCCTGTGCTTGAACTATCGGGCGGGTAGCGTCAGGTAAGGCGCTGTTACGTCCGTTAGGGTAGGAGACTGACCCATGGTTCCCGGCTGGCTTCAGATCGCGCTCGTTCTTGTTCTCGTTCTTCTCCTGTTTGGCGGGCGGGGGCGTTTTTCCAACATGATGGAAGACCTGGCCAAGGGCCTCAAATCCTTCCGCTCCGGCATGGCTGACGAGGACAAGGAGGCCTCCACCGAGGCCAGCCGCGCCTCGCTGGAAGCGAAGAAGGAGGGCGCCGTCGAACCTGAGATCGTCGAGCCGAAGACGGAGCAGGCGAAGACCAAATGAGCCTCGTTCCGCAGCTAGGGCTGCCGGAGCTTCTGGTTCTCGCGGTTCTCGTGCTCCTCGTGGTGGGGCCGAAGGATCTGCCGAAGTTTCTCTACGGCGCCGGTCAGATGGTGGGGAAGGCCCGCCGCCTGGCCGACGAGTTCCGCGCCGGTCTCAGCCAGATGGCCCGCGAGGCCGAGATGGAGGAGATGCGGCAGGAGATCGAGAACCTGAAGAAGGCCTCGCCCACGGAGCAGATCAAGTCCGCCATGCGCGACCTCGAAGACGATGTGCGCAGCGCCACCGTGCCTGCGGCCCCTTCGCAGGCTGCGCCTCATACGGACGAAGACGAGCTCGATCATTTGCACGATGATGATGAGGACGATCTGACCGACCCTGAAGCGTCCGCCGAGGACGGGGAAGAGAAGGCGTCCTCCCATGGCTGAGGACACCCTGCCGCCCGACCTCATCGACGACGATGACGGCGCGAGCGTCATCGAGGACAGCCGCGCGCCGCTGATCGAGCACCTGACCGAGCTGCGCAACCGGCTGCTGATCGTGGTCGGCGTCCTGGCTGTGACCTTCGTGCTCTGCTTTCTGGTCAGCGCACCGCTCTACAACCTTCTGACGCTGCCCTACGTCACCGCGTTGGAGCAGGCCGGGCAGGAGGACGCGGTCCTCAACTACTTCCCGCTGGAGCTCTTCTTCGCGCAGGTGAAGCTCAGCTTCTTCGCGGCGCTGATGATCAGTTTTCCGATCACCGCCTATCAGCTCTACGCTTTCGTGGCGCCGGGCCTCTACAAGTCCGAGCGGCGGGCGATTCTGCCCTTCCTCTTCGCCATGCCGGTACTGTTCATCCTGGGCATCGCGCTGGTCCATCAGATGATCCTGCCCCTGGTGCTCGACTTCGCCCTCGGCATCGAGAACCGGGCGGAGGAGGGTGCGCAGGCGAGCTACAACCTCTTCGTCAAGGTGGGCGACTATCTCAACCTCGCCGTCTCGCTGATGATCGGCTTCGGCTTCGCCTTCCAGCTTCCCGTGGTGCTGATGCTACTCGGCCAGGCGGGGCTAATCGACGACAAGTTCCTGGTGAAGAACCGCCGCTACGCCATCGTGCTCATCTTCCTCGTGGCTGCCTTCCTCACGCCGCCGGATCCGATGAGCCAGATCGCACTGGGGGGCACGATCCTCCTCCTCTACGAGATCGCGATCTGGGGTGTGCGGTGGACCCAGCGGAAGAAGGCGGCATAGCCCGTTTTGTCCGAACGACCGCGGTGAGCGCGGCAGGAGCTTGAGGTGGTGAAGCGGTGAGAAAGCTGAACTTCGAGACCATCGGCTCGATCAGCGCGATCGTCGTGGCCGTGGCCTCGCTCTTCGTGGCGTGGGACGAGGCGCGGAGCGTGCGGCGACAGCAGGCGGCCTCCGTCCTGCCTATCGTCAAAATCGAGACACCGTTCAGGAACGACGACGAAGTCCGAAGCTTCCGAATCGAGGTGTCGAACGTCGGCATCGGCCCTGCCTTCATCGACCGGGGCCGAATCGCCTGGAACGGCGAAGAAGTGCGGACGGCGGAGGACCTCAAGTTCAACGTCGAGGACACGGCCGGGAAGGCGGAGTTCTGGACCGCACCGATCCAGGGTCAGGTGCTGGGCGGCGGCGACACGTTTCTCCTCTACGAGGTGAGCTGGGATCCCAATGCGGAAGGCGCGCAGGAGGCGGCTTTCACGACTGTCCAGACCCTACGAGAGGCGGTGGAGATCTCCGCCTGCTACTGCTCGGTCTACGACCGCTGCTGGCGGACCGGGATGAACCAGCTCGGCCGTCCCGAACGGGTGGGGCAGTGCTTGGGGGGCGAGTAGATAGAAGTTAGGCAGCTTGGTTTTTGCTGGCATTCGGCCTGCGGCGTTAGCACCGTAAGATAAAAGGCGTTTGTATCGCTCGCAAACAGGCGGAGACTTGCGTGTTAGTACCTTCCTCCCCCTCAGCCTACCGGCAGCTCCCCCTCGCCAATGCCGTGGCCTTCTCCGTCTACATTCGGTTCCCCGGACCGAATGTTTTTGCCTACGGCAAACCGACCACGAGGAGGGGGGAGCGACGTAGGGAGCGGCGCTGGTGCTGTGTTCCTCCCCTACGCCAGTGGGGGAGGTGCCCGAAGGGCGGAGGGGGCCACGTGTGTTCGCAAGAGGCACTAACGCTAAAAGAAAGTAGTGGATGAGCTTCAGCTCTACGCGCAGTGGCGGCACTGCAACTGCCTCTCCTTCCGGAAAAAGGCCAAAGGCTGCGCAGCGGGCTTCGGGTCAGGGCTTTCATATAGCAAGCTTCGCCTGCTACTCGCCCTCACTCGACATCATAGATGTCGATCTCTCCCGGAGGGAGAGATGAGTAAGCAACCAACTGAGGTGAAAGATTACTGACACCGCCGTTTGAAGGTGGCTCGCTATCGGAGAGTTGGATCGGTAACCGCGGTACCTATTCGCAAGGCAGCCAACAAAAAGGGCGGCCCGATCATCCAGGCCGCCCTTCATCGTGCGAATTCTCAGTAAACCCGCGAGCTTACGCAGCCTTCTTCCGGCTGGTTTTCTTCGCCGCTTTGCGGCCACCCTGGGTACCGAGGCCGATCTGCTTCGCGAACTCCGAACGGCGCTTGGCGTAGTTCGGCGCGACCATGGGGTAGTCGGCGGGGAGGTTCCACTTGCGGCGGTACTCTTCGGGGCTGAGATTGTACTGGGTGCGAAGGTAGCGCTTCAGCATCTTGAGCTGCTTGCCGTCTTCGAGGCAGACCAGGTAATCGTCGGTCACCGACTTCTTGACGGGAACGGCAGGCTTCTGCGGCGATTCTTCTTCTTTGGGGGCGGTGCCTAGATTATTAAGCGTTTGAAACGTGTTCGACAGAAGCTCTTGCAGTTGGTCGGCAGGGACTGAGTTGTTGCTGACGAACGCGGAGACGATGTCGGCGGTCAGCGCCAGAGTCTCGTGCTGATCCAGGACGTTCTCGCTGGTGTTTTCTTCGCTCATAGGTTTTCTTGAACTTCCTTAAGATTACCGAGCCGGTTGGCTCTCTACAGTCACTTGGATAACTGCGACTACTCGTAATTTATTTCGCTTAGGTAGATTTGCCAGTTACCACAAGAAGAAAAATAGTTTTTTCTGGCAGAAGCGTGTGACCCGATTAGGGGACAAACAGTAGTTGCATAGGGAAAAGAGGGCCGATCTGTCCCCTTTCCGTCGGCGCGAAGGCAGCGTAGGGACCGGTTTCCTCTACCTTTGCCGACGGCGGAAAGAATCACCATGAGCACTGCCAACGACCTCAGCGCCAGTCCCTTCACCTTCGAAGCGGGGCTGAAGAGTACCGATCCTGCACTGTTCGAGATGATGCAGAAGGAGCTGGAGCGGCAGCAGAAACAGATCGAACTGATCGCCTCGGAAAATATTGTCAGCCAGGCTGTCCTCGACGCGCAAGGCTCGGTGCTCACCAACAAGTACGCCGAGGGCTATCCGGGCCGCCGCTACTATGGCGGCTGCGAGTTCGTGGACGAGGTGGAGCAGCTCGCCATCGACCGGGCCAAGCGTTTGTTCGGCGCCGAGGAGGCGATCGTCCAGCCCCACTCGGGCAGCCAGGCCAACCAGGCGGTGTTCATGGCGCTGCTGAAGCCCGGCGAGAAGATCCTGGGCCTCGACCTGGCCGCGGGCGGCCACCTCACCCACGGCGCCAAGGTCAACCAGTCGGGCAAGTGGTTCGAGGCCGTCCATTACGGCGTCGGCGAGGAGGACCACCTCATCGACATGGACCGGGTGCGGGAGATCGCCCTGGCGGAGAAGCCGCAGCTCATCATCGCTGGCGGTTCGGCCTATAGCCGGGTCATCGATTTCGCTGGTTTCCGGAAGATTGCGGACGAGGTCGGCGCCTACTTCCTCGTGGACATGGCGCATTTCGCAGGCCTCGTGGCGGGCGGCCACTACCCCTCGCCGGTGCCCCACGCTCATGCGGTGACCTCGACCACCCACAAGACCCTGCGCGGCCCGAGGGGCGGTATCATCCTGACGAATGAGAAGGATCTTGCGAAGAAGTTCCGCTCGGCCCTCTTCCCCGGCCTTCAGGGCGGCCCGCTCATGCATGTCATCGCGGGCAAGGCGGCTGCCTTCGGCGAGGCGCTGACGCCGGACTTCAAGCTTTACACCAAACAGGTGATTGAGAACGCGAAGGCGCTGGCCGCGGTGCTGGTCGAGGCGGGCTACGCCGTGGTCTCCGGCGGGACCGACACCCATGTGATGCTGGTGGACCTCCGTCCCAAGGGCGTGAAGGGCAACGCGGCCGAGGAAGCGCTCGAGCGGGCGGGCATGACCTGCAACAAGAACGGCGTGCCGAACGATCCTGAGAAACCCACGGTGACGTCAGGCATCCGCCTGGGGACGCCCGCGGCCACCACCCGCGGCTTCGGCGTGGCCGAGTTCCAGGAGACCGGACGTCTGATCGCCCGCGTGCTGGACGGGCTCGCCGAGGGCGGGGACACGACGGCGCTTGAGGATGAGGTCCGCGGCGAGGTCGAAGCGCTAACCGGGCGGTTCCCGATTTACTGACGCTCCGCTTCCCTCCCCTTCAGCCTACCGGCAGCTTCCCCTCGGGGAGGGGAAGCGAGATAGAGGGCAACGCTGATTTCACTCCCTCCCCCATTCCATGGGGGAGGTGCCCGAAGGGCGGAGGGGGCTACCTCCTCAAACCAAACGTAAAAACGTCAGGGCGCGTATAATGCCCGCCATTGTCCATGTCGAAGCGGGCACGGAGGAGGTCCTGCTTGTCGATCTCCGCAACCAGGACCCCGTCCTCACCGTAAAGCGGTCCGGCCAGAACCTCACCCATGGGTGAGACGATCATGCTACCGCCGCGGATCAGCACCGTGTCTTGACTATTGCCCTGCACCGCTTCGTAACCGGGCACATCGATCTGTCCACGGCGTAGATGCTGGCAGGCGGAGAGGACGAAACTTCTCGTCTCTAGTGCTATATGCTGCATGGTGGGTAGCCAGACATCGCGGTCGTCCACGGTCGGCGCACAGTAGAAATTAGGGGCCTGCGCTGCGTAGTGAGCGCGCAGGAGCGGCATGTAGTTCTCCCAGCAGATCGCTGAGCAGGCCTTGCCGACCGAAAGCTCCGGCACCGGAAGGTCGGCCGCGCTGCCCCGGCCCCAGACGCAGCGCTCCAAGGCGGTAGGGACCAGTTTACGGTGGATGCCCTTGATCTCTCCGTTCCGCTCGAAGAAAACGGCGGAGCAGTAGAGCGTTCCGCCTTCGCGTTCGATCAGGCCGAGGCATACGGCAACACCTTCCTCGGCTACCACTGCGCTCAGCTCACGGAAGGTCTCGTCGCCGCGTACGGGGCAGCTTTCGGCGTAAAGGCGGAACATCTCACGGCCCTCATCGCTGCGGGAGCCGAGCCGCAAGCCGAAATCGATGCCCTTGGGATAGCCGCCGATGAAGGCTTCGGGGAAGACCACGAGCTCGGCGCCGGAGGCCTTGGCCTCAGTCAGTATCTCACCGAAGCGCTCGATCGTGCCGCGAAGGTCGAACATCGGCCCCGCCCCCTGGGCCACGGCGACAATGTGTTTGCTCATGCTGGCGCTCCCTGGTTTGGAGCATCTTCGAACAGAAGCGCCCGAGTGATACAAGTCGGCGGCGCACGGTTTGCACCCGCCTTCGGCTTTGCTAGCGGAGGGCTTTGCCTTCGGAGCGCCCCCATGACCGACCAGACCCGCCCCACCTGTCTTGCCGTCTTCGGCGGCTCCGGTGTCTATGAGATGCCCGGCCTGACCATCGAGGAGGAAAGGGAGGTGGAGACGCCCTGGGGCAGCCCCTCGGCGCCGGTGACCATCGGTGAGCTGAACGGCGTGAGGGTTCTCTTCCTGTCGCGCCACGGCAAGGGGCACACGGTTCCGCCCTCGGGCCTCAACGCGCGCGCCAATATCGCGGCGGCCAAGATGCTAGGCGCCACAGATGTGCTCAGCCTGTCCGCCTGCGGATCGTTCAAGGAGGAGCTGGCGCCTGGCCATTTCGTCGCGGCGGACCAGTTCGTGGACAGAACGAAGGGCCGGCCTTCGAGCTTCTTCGAGGAGGGCTGCGTGGCCCATGTGTCGATGGCGCACCCCGTTTGCTCTCGCCTGTCGGAGGAAGCGGCCAAGGCTGCTGAGGCAGCGGGGACCAAGGTGCACCGGGGCGGCACCTACCTCGCCATGGAGGGGCCGCAGTTCTCGACCCTTGCGGAGAGCGAGCTCTACAGAGCTTGGGGGATGGACATCATCGGCATGACCGCCATGCCTGAGGCGAAGCTGGCGCGGGAGGCGGAGCTCCCCTACGCGATCCTCGGCATGGTGACGGATTACGACTGCTGGCACGAGGACCACGGCGCGGTGGATGTGGCCTCGGTCCTAGCGATCCTCGCCAAGAACCGGGTTCACGCGCAGAAGACGGTGGACGAGATCACCAAGCTGATTGGCCCCGAACGTACGCCGTGCCCGGACGGTATCGAGACCTGCCTCGACTACGCGATCGTGACGCCGAAGGAGGCGCGTGACCCTGAGGTGGTGAAGAAGCTGAAGGCGGTGGCGGGGCGGGTGCTTTAGGCGCAACGGTACTTGTACGTCATCCCGGAAAGCCTTCAGGCTTATCCGGGATCCACAGACCGCTCGTATCTACTAGTGAAGAGGTTGGTCCATGGGTCCCGGCTCTCCGCTTCACCACGGCCGGGATGACGCCTGACGACACTTGAGACGATCTACGTTCATTCAGGAAAGGGCGTAGCACCAATGCCCATATTCAGTGCTGGTGCCCCCTCCCAGGAGCCAACCCTCTCACCGGCAGCTCGACCGTCTGCGACCGTCCGCTCTCGAAGGTTAGGGTGACCTCGCGGCTCTCCCCTTCCTTCATCGCCTCGTCGATGCCGATCAGCATGAGGTGCTTTCCGCGGGGCTCCAGCACGAGGGGTTCGCCGGGCGAGACTTCGAAGCCCTCGACCCGGCGCATGCGGTTGATGCCGTCCTCTTCGAAGGAGATGTGCATCTCCGTGCGCGCCACACCCTCGACGCTGACGCCGGTGAGGATGTCCGCCTCCTCGACCTCGACGGTCAGGTAGCCCGCCGTCATCCCCGCCCCTTCGGCGGGTAGGCGGATAAAGCCCTCTTGCGCTTCACCCTGAGCGTTTGTGTCCTCAGCGCTGCATGCGACGAGAAGGAGGGAGGCAGCGAAGATCAGAACGAGGTGACGCATGGGGGCTTCCTTAGGAGGGCTGTTGACGCGCCCCCTAGGACACCCCATCCCCGTTGCAAACCGAAAGCCGAACGCCGCCGAAAGGAGCCGCCCATGCAGTCCCAAGAGATCGAACGCCTTCAGGTCTATCTCCGCCAGCGCTTCAACGACGAGAGCCTCACCGTGCGCGGCCGTCCCAACAAGGAGGACAGCGCCGAGGTCTATGTCGGCGAGGAGTTCATCGGCGTCCTCTCCCGCGACGACGAGGACGAGGACCTCTCCTACGACTTCCACATGGCCATCCTCGACGTCGACCTCGACACCATTGGCAACGCGTAGGAGCTTCGAGGCGGACAAGGCGGCTCTCGCCCGCTGCCGCCACTGCGAGCGCGTGGGGCTGATCCCCGAGGCGAGGCCGATCTTCCAGCTCCCCGAGGGCGCGCGGATCGGCATCTTTAGCCAAGCGCCGGGCAACCTCGCGCACCGGGGCGGCAAGCCGTTTCTCGACCCCTCGGGGGTCAGGCTTCGCGCCTGGCTCGGAGTGGACGAGGCGCAGTTCTATGACAGCGGGCGGTTTGCCATTGCGCCGATGGCGTTTTGCTTTCCCGGTTATGACGGCACCGGGCCGACGGGACGGGGAGGGGATTTGCCGCCCCCCAAGGTCTGCGCAGAGATCTGGCGTGAGCGTATCCTGCGGCATCTCGAAGGTAAGCTGAAGCTGGCCCTGCTGATCGGCAGCTACAGCCAGAACTGGCACTTAGCGGGCCAGCGCCGGAAGACACTGACCGAGACCGTGCGTGCGTGGAGGGACTATCCGCGCGATCCGGTGACCGGGGCGAAGCTCTACGTCCTGCCTCATCCGAGCTGGCGCAACACGGCGTGGCTTAGGAAGAACCTCTGGTTCGAGGAGGAGGTGCTGCCGGAGCTGCAAAGGGATGTGCGGGCGGCTTTGTGAGCAAACTTCACACCGTCATCCCGGCCGCAGCCCAAAGGGCGAAGAGCCGGGACCCATGGACCTACTATTTCAATGAGTGAGCAAGTCCGGTCCATGGGTCCCGGATAAGTACTGCGTACTTTCCGGGATGACGGCGCTGGAAGCGGGGACTTAATTCAAAACCGGACGCGGTCCGCCCTCGGCAACCCATGCGTCGATCCGCTCTTCCAGCACAGGGATAGGCGCGCCGCCGCCCCGCAGCACCTGGTAGTGGAAGGCGGCGACGTCGAAGTCCTCGCCGAGCGCTGCTTCGGCTTCGCGGCGGAGCTGCTGGATCTTCAGCATGCCGAGCTTGTAGCCTAGGGCCTGACCGGGCCAGACCGAGTAGCGCTCGATCTCGATGGCGACGCCCGACGGCTCCATGCCCGCGTTCTTAACCATGTAGTCGATGGCCTCCTCGCGGCTCCACTGTTTGTGGTGCATGCCCGTATCGACCACCAGGCGCACGGCGCGGAAGAGCTCGTCCCGCAAACGGCCCAGGTCGCCGTAGGGATCGTCCTCGTAAAGACCGATCTCCTCGGCGAAGCTTTCGGAGTAGAGCGCCCAACCCTCGACGAAGCCGTTGGTGGAGGCTTCCTGACGCACACGGAGGGGGGTGTCCTTCTCGTCCGTCGCCAGAGCGAGCTGGAAGTGGTGTCCGGGGACGGCCTCGTGATAGGTGAGGGTGGGCAGGGAGAACTTGGGCTGTGTCGCCGTGTCGCGCAAATTGATGAAATAGCGGCCCGGACGGGAGCCATCCTCGGCCGGGGAGTTGTAGTAGCCGCCGGGTGCGCCCTGTTCGGCATATTCGGGCACGCGGACGACCTCGACGGGGCTCGACGGAGTGACGAGGAAGTAGTCGCCCATCACCTCCTCCGCCTTGGCGGCAAGGTCGCGGACATAGGCGAGAAGCTCCTCGCGGCCCTCATCGGTGTTCGGAAAGACCTGGTCCGGGTCGGCGGTCAGGGCCGAAAGCCGCTGGCCGACCCTGCCTTCGGTGAGGCCGATCTGCTCGAACAGAGCGCCCATATCCTCATGGATACGCGCGACTTCCGAAAGGCCGATATCGTGGACCTCTGACGGTGAGAACTCGGTCTCGCCGTTCACCTTGACGAGTGCCGCATAGAGCTCGCCGCCGCGGGGCAGGTCCCAGATACCGGCGTCATGGACCGCTTGCTCTTCGAAGCTGCGGAGGGTCTCGATCAGCGCCTCATAGGCCGGTAAGACGGAGGTTTCGACGGCGCCCACGGCGCGCTCTACGAACTCCTCGGCACCTTCGACATTCATGCCTTCGAGCGCGCCGCGCAGATGGGTGACCAGCACGTTCTCCACCGGGTCCCCCTCGATGAAGCGGGCGGCATTGGCGATGGCGCCGGTGATCGCGTAGTCAGGGGGCAGAACGCCCGCGGCGGCGTTGGCCTGGAAGATCTCGATCTCGCCCTCGAAGACCTCGTAGAAGAGGTCGAGGCGTGAGAGATAGGCCTCCACATCGTCCGCCGTCTCCAGCTTGTGCACATTGGTCATGAACTGCGGCAGGTTCACGTGCACGCCGAAGATCTGGGTGATGTTGTAGGGGCTGTAGTAGTTGAACGGGTCGAGGACATAGCCCGCCGCATCGGCCACGGCGTAGGCCTCCGTGACGGCCTCGCTCTTGGCGAGCATGACCTTGTAGGCTTCCTGGTTGGCGGGGCTCAGCTCGCTGATGTCGATGCGGCCCAGGCGCTCTTCCATCCGTTCGGAAGCCGCGCGGCGTTCCTCCACTCCGGCGAGGCCTGGGGTCTCGAAGCGGTCCTTATAGCGCCCGCCCGCCTCTTCGTCGGTGATGGCAGCCTGGCTCGCAGCCGAAGGGCGGAGGCGGAAATACTCGCGGGAGCTCTCCTCGATGATGAGGTCGAAGCTCTCATCGGCGCTGCGGATGTCGCTGTCGGCCTGGCTCTGGGCGGCAGGGGTCTCCAGGGTTTCGCCGCCGGGGGCCACAGGCTCCCGTTCTTCGCTGCTGCAGGCGGCGAGCAGCGCGGCGCTGCTGACGGCTGCGAGAAGGAAGCGAAGCGAGGACGAAGCGGACATGGACGGACTCCCGATCGGTTAACGCCCCCGCTTGGCGGGAAGTGCGGTGCATCGCAAGGGCTGGGGCCGTTGCCGCTAGCGCCTCCCTCTCCCGCCCGGCGGGAGAGGGACCGAGGGTGAGGGTGTTCTAAGCGCTATGTTTCCCACTGGGCGGGGCAGGACGGCTTCGCTGAAGCCCTCACCCAAAGCCTTGCTGAAGCAAGCCTTTGACCTCTCCCGTAAACGGGAGAGGTAACCACCCGCTTCCATTGTCCCCACACCTTCCCCTTAGCCCCCAACTTGAACACCACCCTCCGAACCTCCATTTCTCGTGAGGCGTTGCCGAAATGGGACGCCGGATTTCACGATGCTCAAGAGAGGTCGCTATGCAATTTGAGAACTTCACCGACCGCGCACGCGGTCTCATCCAGGCTGCCCAGACGATTGCCGTCCGGGAAAGCCACCAGCAGATCACCCCCCACCACGTCCTGAAGGCGCTTCTGGACGACAGCGAGGGGCTGGCTTCCAACCTCATCAGAAAGGCCGGCGGCGATCCCGCCGCGGCGCTGCAGCTCTCCGACCAGGCGCTGTCCAAGCTGCCCCAGGTCGAGGGGCAGGGCGCGCAGACCTATCTTGCCCAGGATACCGGCAAGGTGCTCGCCCGTGCCGAGGAGATCGCCAAGAAGGCGGGCGACAGCTTCGTCACAGCCGAGCGGCTGCTCGTGGCCCTCGCCATGGAGGGCTCGGCCAAGGACGCGCTCGCCAAGGCTAAGGTGACGCCGCAGAACCTCAACGCCGCCATCAACGACATCCGCAAGGGCCGGACCGCCGACAGCGCGTCGGCCGAGCAAGCCTATGACGCCCTCAAGCGCTACGCCGCCGACCTCACCGAGAGGGCGCGGGAGGGCAAGCTCGACCCCATTATCGGGCGCGACGAGGAGATCCGCCGCTCGATGCAGATCCTCTCTCGGCGGACCAAGAACAACCCCGTCCTCATCGGTGAGCCCGGCGTCGGTAAGACCGCCATCGCGGAAGGCCTCGCTCTGCGCATCGTCGATGGCGACGTGCCGGAGAGCCTCAAGGACAAGAGCCTTCTCAGCCTCGATATGGGCTCGCTGATCGCGGGCGCGAAATATCGCGGCGAGTTCGAGGAGCGGCTGAAGGCCGTCCTGCAAGAAGTGCAGGCCGCCGATGGCGGCATCATCCTCTTCATCGACGAGATGCACACGCTGGTCGGCGCGGGCAAATCCGACGGCGCGATGGATGCGTCGAACCTTTTGAAGCCTGCGCTGGCTCGCGGCGAGCTGCATTGCATCGGCGCGACGACCCTCGATGAGTACAGAAAGCATGTGGAGAAGGACGCGGCGCTCGCCCGCCGTTTCCAGGCGGTCTTCGTCAGTGAGCCGAGTGTGGAGGACACGGTCTCCATCCTGCGCGGCCTCAAGGAGAAGTACGAGCTGCACCACGGGGTGCGCATCTCCGACGGCGCGATCGTGGCGGCGGCGCAGCTCTCCAACCGCTACATCACCGACCGGTTCCTGCCGGACAAGGCCATCGATCTTGTGGACGAGGCGGCTTCCCGCCTGCGCATGGCGGTGGATTCGAAGCCCGAGGAGCTCGACGCCCTCGACCGGCAGATCATTCAGATGAAGATCGAGCGCGAGGCGCTCCTCAAAGAAGAGGATGCGGCGTCCAAGGACCGTCTGTCCACGCTCGAAGCCGAGCTGGCGGAGCTGGAGCAGGAATCCGCCGAGCTGACCACGAAGTGGGAAGCCGAGCGCCAAGCGCTTGCCTCTGCCACCGAACTAAAGGAGCAGCTCGACCGTCTGCGGGCGGAGCTGGCTGATGCCGAGCGCACCGGCGATCTGGGTCGTGCGTCCGAGCTCAAATACGGTCGCATCCCTCAGGTGCAACGCGAGATCGAGGAGGCCCAGGCCCGCGATCCCGGCGACCTGGTTCAGGAAGTTGTGGACGGCGACGCGGTGGCCCAGGTGGTCTCCCGCTGGACCGGCATCCCCGCCGCCAAGATGCTGGAGGGCGAACGCGACAAGCTCTTGCAGATGGAGGAGCAGCTCCATGCCCGCGTGGTCGGCCAGGACGAGGCGGTCACCGCCGTCTCCGCCGCCGTGCGCCGTGCGAGGGCGGGTCTGCAGGACCCCAACCGCCCTCTCGGCAGCTTCCTCTTCCTCGGCCCGACCGGGGTCGGCAAGACCGAGCTGACCAAGTCCCTGGCCAGCTTCCTCTTCGATGACGACCAGGCGATTCAGCGGATCGACATGTCCGAGTACATGGAGAAGCACGCGGTCAGCCGCCTGGTCGGCGCGCCTCCGGGCTATGTCGGCTATGAGGAGGGCGGCGTTTTGACCGAGGCCGTCAGGCGTAGGCCGTATCAGGTCGTCCTGTTCGACGAGGTGGAGAAGGCGCACCCTGACGTCTTCAACATCCTCCTCCAGGTGCTGGACGAAGGCCGTCTGACCGACAGTCAGGGCCGGGTGGTGGATTTCCGCAACACGCTGATCATCCTGACCTCGAACCTCGGGGCGGAGTTCATGACGGCGCTGGGCGAGGATCAGGAGGTGGAAGCTGTCCGTCCGCAGGTCATGGACGCGGTGCGCGCCGCCTTCCGGCCTGAATTCCTCAACCGCCTTGATGAGATCATTCTTTTCTCCCGCCTCAAGCGGGAGCAGATGGGGGGGATCGTCGATATCCAGATGGCTCGCCTCGAAAAGCTCCTCGCCGAGCGCAAGATCGAGATCGAGCTCGACGACAAGGCGCGGGACTGGCTCGCGGCGGCGGGCTACGATCCGGCCTTCGGCGCCCGGCCCTTGAAGCGGGTGATCCAGAAAGCGGTCCAGGACCCCCTCGCCGAGGCGATCCTGTCCGGCGAGGTACGGGACGGCAGCACGCTGAGGCTCTCCGCCGATGAGGAGGGTCTCTTGCTCGACGGCAAGCCCATGCGCTCGCGTGAGGCGTTTCGCCTCGGGGGTGAGCAGGCTTCGTCCATGAGGACGCCCGAGAGCCGTCTGATCAACTGAAACGGCCGTCTTCCCAGGCCGGTAAGCATGAAAACAAGGGCGGCGAGCAAGGCCTCGCCGCCCTGGCTTGTGTCTCGTCATGGGACGGAACATCCTTGAACGCACCGTTTTGCAAGGGTTGCTGCGCTGCGGCAAGGAAGCCTTCAACGTCCTTTACCAAGTCTTACCCGACTAGTTCTCTGTCTTTCGATGCTTCTAGACGGTAACTTAACTCGTCTCTCCTAAACACTGCCAATCGCCGGAAGGGGGTTCCGGCTTTTGTGGAGAGAGCTATGAGCAAAACCAAGAACGCTGCTCGCGCTTCGATTCCTGCTGCAGCAGCGGCAGTCTTCCTGGGATCGATGAGCTTCGGCACGGCCTTCGCTGAAGAGCCTGCCATCATCAAGGCCATTGCGCCTGACTATCCGCGTGCTGCGGAACGCCGTGACCTCGAAGGCCACGTCATCGTCAGCATCGACGTGGACGGCAGCGGCGCGGTCACCGCGGTGAACGTCGTGTCGGCGGAGCCGGCGGGCATTTTCGAAGGCGCAGCCACCCGCGCGGTGCAGCGCTGGAAGTTCGAGGCTGGCAAGCCGGCAACCGGCATTGTCAAAAAAGTCGCCTTCAAGATGGAAGGCTGATCGGTCCGTCATAGGACCAACAAAGAGAGAGCGGGCTGGGGCAGATGAAGCGATTTACAACGATCCGGGCAAGACTGTTGAGCGGGCTGACCGCTTCGGCGCTCTTGCAACTTGTGACCCTGGCCGTGGCGGTGGTGGCGCTGTTCACCACCCTCGATGCCGTGCGCCAGGTCAGCATGAAGAAGCTGCCCCAGACCACTCTCGCTAGCAACCTCGCCGCCGTCTCCGAAAGGATGAGCGACGATGTTGGTAGACTGACTACTGCCGAGAACGACATCGTCCGTGAGGAGAGCTACAACGCCTTCCGCGACCGCTTCGACAGCTCGGCCTCCATCGTTGGCGGGCTCGATGCCGACATCGCCAGCGAAAGCCATCTGATCAGCCTGGAAGAGGCGAGGACCTCGCTTTTGGGCGCCGCCCGTTCGGTGAACGATGCGCGCGCCTCCTTCTTGTCCCTCCAGACCCAGCGCCGTGAGTTGAGGGAAGATGCCTCCGAGCTGCGCACCGGCCTCCAGGACAGCGTCGAGGACGCCATTGACGGCGCCTCCGGCGCGGATGTGGAGACCCTTCTTCGCCTGGGGCTGTCCGCCAACTTCCTCGCTACTCTTTACGCGGATGTAGCCGTCGCTGGCACCACCAACGACATCGCGGCGCTGGAGAGCACCTATTTCGACTATGCGGACGACATCCGCATCAACATCGCCATTCTGAAGGACGCAGCCACCCCGGCGGTGCGCGACTTCGCCACGCGCTTCCTGGCCGTGGGCGAAGAGGGCGGCATCTTCGCCGTGCGCCAGGGCGAGCTCGAAGCCGCTGCGGCGGCCGAGGTCGCCAAGGCCAAGGCTGAAGCCGCGGTCGTCCGTCAGAGCGAGGCGATCGCCCAGCTTCTCAGCGACATCTCGACCAGCGCGTCGGCTGCTGCGGGACGCACGCTGAACACCGTCGAGACCAACTCCATGATCCTTTCCGTGCTGACCGTCGTCAGCCTGGGGATGGCCGTATGGCTCGCCTATTTCTACGTCCACAGAGGGATTCTTCGCCGCATGGACGGTCTGTCCGCGGTGATGGACAAGGTGGCCGAGGGCGATCTCAGCTCGAAGCCCGAAGGCCTCAAGGTCCAGGACGAGATCGGCACCATGGCGAGGGCACTGGAGATCTTCCGCGAGAACGCCATCAAAGCCGAAGAAGTCAACAAGGAGATGCTAGCCGCCCAGGAAGCCGCCCTCGAAGCGGAGCGCCGGGAGCGCGAGGCTGCCGAGCAGCGCCGTGTGGCCGAGGCGAAGGCTGAGAAGGAGCGCCGTGAGGCCGAAGAGCGCGCTCGTGCCGAGCGCGAGGCTGCTGCCGAGCGTGAGCGCCAGCTCAAGGAGGAAGCGGCTCAGCGCGAGATGGAAGAGCGCGAGCGCCAGCGCGAGCGTGAGGCCGAGGCCGAGCGTCAGCGGATGGAAGAAGAGGCCCGCCTGATGCGCGAGAAGGCGGAGGCCGAAGAGCTCGCCCGCCAGGAGCGCGAAGCCGCCGCCGAACGCCAGCGCCAGGAAGAAGAGCGCCGCCGCCAGGAGAAGGCCGAGGCCGAAGAGCGGGAGCGCCAGCTCAAGGAAGAGGCCGCCGAGCGCGAGCGCATCGCCGAGAAGAAGCGCCAGGAGGCCGAAGCCAAGGCCCTGCGCGAGAAGGCGGAGGAAGAGAAGCGCCGCCTCGAAGAGCGCGCCGAGGCCGAACGCCGCGCCCAGGAAGAGCGCGAGGCCGCTGCCGAGCGCCAGCGCCAGCAGGAGATCGAGGCGCAGGAGCGGGCCGAGGCGGAACGCCGGGCGATGATCCAGAAGCTCGGCTCCTCCATTGGCGAGGTGGTCCGTGCGGCCCAGGCCGGGGACTTCTCCAAGACCGTCGAAGCCGATTTCGACGACGAGGAGCTGAACGATCTTGCCCAGAACCTGAACTCGCTGGTCGAAACGGTGAAGGGCGGCCTTGAAGAGACGATCTTTGTCTTGAGGGCGCTGCAGGACTCCGACCTGACCCAGCGGGTGCAGACGGATTTCGACGGCGCGTTTGCCGAGCTGAAGGACGGGGTGAACTTCTCCGCCGACGGCCTGCGCAACGTGCTTCTCAACCTGCGCCAGACCTCGACCAAGGTCGGCAGCTCGCTCGGTGAGCTGATGGCCTCGGTGGACGAGCTTTCCTCGCAGACCTCCACCCAGGCCGCGACCCTAGAGGAGACCTCCGCGAGCCTTCAGAGCTTCACCAACACGGTCGAGCAGACTGCCAAAAGGACTTCTGAGATGCGCGAGGGTGCACGGACGACCCAGGCCAGGGCCGAAGAGGGCGGCGAGGTCATGACCCGCGCCAACGAGGCGATGGACCGGGTGGCCAAGTCCTCCAAGAAGGTGACCGAGATCACCTCCGTGATCGAATCGATCGCCTTCCAGACCAACCTTCTGGCGCTCAACGCTTCGGTCGAAGCCGCAAGAGCCGGGGAAGCGGGCAAGGGCTTCGCCGTGGTGGCGTCGGAGGTGAGGAACCTCGCTCAGTCCACCGCCAACGCGTCCAAGGAGATCGGCCAGCTCATCGGTCAGTCCAATGAGGAGATCAAGGGCGGGGTGGAACTCGTTAGCAAGGCTGCCGACGACCTCAAGATCATCGTCGAGGAGGTGGCAGGCAATGTCGCCCTGATCGACGAGATCAGCCAGGCGACCGACAGCCAGAACCTGACCCTGCGCGAGATCAACGCCGCCATGGCCGACCTCGACAGGCTCACCCAGGGCAACAACACCCTGGTCGACCGCAACAACCACGCCATCGGCGAAGCCAAGCACGAGTTCGACCAGCTCGACCGCGTGGTCGCAGGCTTCAAGCTCGACGGTACCGTGACCACCGCAACCTATACCACGGAACAGGACGCAGCTTAGAAGCCGCTAGGGCGTCTTCTAAGCTGATCGGGGGAAGCCCGGCTGGTTCGCCAGCCGGGCTTTATTTTGGCGTTGGTCTCTTTTTCAAACGCGAGCAGCCCCCTCCGCCCTTCGGGCACCTCCCCACTCGCGTAGGGAAGGGAAGCAGAACCAACGCCGCTCACTTCTTCGCTCCCCCTCCCAGAGGGGGAGCTGCCGGTAGGCTGAGGGGTAGGAGCGAAGAACGCTCACGCATCCGTCTGCTTGCAAACGATGTAAACGCCTCATCTTCGTAAATGAAATTTACCGCAGTGTCGCGGGCACGACCTTGCCGAACTTGCGCTTGGCGAAGGCCATGGCCTTGGCGCGGCCCAGGATGCCGAGGCTGGCGAAGGCGAAGGCTGCGCCCTGCAGGAGAAGCGCGGCGGTCTCCTGGCTGCCCATGGTCTGGTCCCACATCATCAGCGCCTCCTGACCGCTCCGTCCGCTGACGGTGGCGAGGATGACGAGGCCGATGGTCTGAAGGCGGCGGAGGAGGGCGGCGCCGAGCGTGCTGATGGACCAGCCGAGGCTCATCAGCACCGCGTTGCCCTTGGCCAGCCACTCATCGAGGCTCTCGGGCATGCGGTACTCGCCGACGGGGACGGAGAGAACGTCGTTTAGGACCTGCAGGTCCTCGGGCACGTGGCGGCCGAAAGCCTCCTTGGCCATGCCGGTGTACTCGGCAAGGCTCATGCCCTCATTGCCCAGGAGCACGGAGGCCACGAAGGTCGTGCCCGCGAAATAGAGCATGGCGCCCTGAAAATCCGAACGGTCGAAGGCCATCGTCCACTACCCTTTGCCCAGTTCCTTCCACGTGCCTAACGCTTTGCTAACTCTTTCGTTCCCGACCCCCATTGTGGTTACGCAGGGCGCCTCTACATCCACACCTGGCTCATTACCGGGAGATGCGATCATGGCTGAGACGAAGACGGCAGTGCTGGCGGGCGGCTGTTTCTGGGGCATGGAGGAGTTGATCCGGAACCAGCCCGGCGTGGTGAAGACGCAAGTTGGCTATGCGGGCGGAGCGCTCGACAACCCGACCTACAACGATGTGAAGACCGGCCGCACTGGCCATGCGGAGGCGGTGGAGATCACCTACGACCCTTCCGTAATGAGCTATGAGAAGCTGCTGCGCTGGTTCCTCCAGATCCACGATCCGACCACCAAGGACCGCCAGGGCAACGACCGCGGCAGCCAGTACCGCTCGGCCATCTGGTACGCCGATGACGAGCAGAAGGCCGCAGCCGAGCGGGTGATCGGTGAGGTCGAGGCCTCGGGCAAATGGCCTGGCCCCGTGGTCACCGAGCTGGGCCCCGCCGGCCCCTTCTGGCGGGCAGAGGAGTTTCATCAGGACTACCTGCAGAAATACCCCAACGGCTATACCTGCCACTATGTCCGGCCCGACTGGACCCTGGACGACGCGGCGGCTTGAACCGGCGTAGGGCGGAACGCGAAGCTTTCCGCCGCGCAGGCGCCAGCTCTTCGAACGGCGGATGGCTTCGCAATCCGCCCTACACCACGAAGCGGTCGCCACCCTTCAGCGTTCTGAGCACTGCGATCCTTGCCGAGATCGTCGCCAGCCCGCCTAGAAGAAGAGGTATCGTCAGCAGCCAAAGCGCCGTGCTCGCGTCGATCGAGAAGGCGGGCAGGAAGCCGCCTGCATCGTCGGTGACCACGGCGAGGAACTTGGTGGCGAGCCAAGCCAGGAGCGCGCCGCCTGCGCCGCCCAGCGCGCCCAGCGCCAGGTAGCGGTTGCCGATCTGGCGGGCGATGAACCCGTCCGTGGCGCCCACAAGGTGAAGCACTTCCACGACGCCCCGATGGGCTGCGAGGCCTGCCCTGGCCGCGAAGACGATCACGGCGGAGGCAGCTAGCACCACGAGCACGAAGGCGAGGAAAGCGAGGCTCCTTAGACGGCCTGCGGCGGCGATCAGCTCGTCGGTCCAGGCGCTGTGGTCGTTGAGGCTGGAGAGGGGCACGGCTTCGGCCAAAGCCTCGCGCAAGGGCTCGAGATCGCGGCGCAGCTCGTGGGTGACGTCGCCGGTGATGAGGGCGGGGAGGGGGAGCTCCTCGGGCAGGTTGCCGCTGCCGAGCCAAGGTTCGAGAAGCGCCTCCGCTTCTTCGCGAGGGAGGCGGGTCACATTGCTCATGCCGTCCGTCGAGCGGAGGAGGGAGATCACCTCCTCCGCTCCGGTCTCGATCTCCTCCGGCGTCATGCCGCGGACCTGCACGGTGACCGTGCCCGTCAGCTCGCCCGACCAGCCGTCCACGGCAGCGTCCACGGCGAAGAAACCGGTGAGGGCGATCCCAGCGAGGAAGGCGAGCACGCCGATGACCAGGGCGAGAGAGATGCCGCTCACCCCGCTGCCTGGAATGATCGGCGTGTTGCCGGAGCGAACGCCGGGGCCGGTCTCTTCGGTCTCGCTCATTGCGCCGCCCCCGCCACTGCCTGGGGCTCGTCCTGGATGGGGGCGTGGAGGTTCACCTGGCCGTCCTTCAAACGGAGAATCGGCTGTTTGAGACCGCGCACCAGCCCTAGGTCATGGGTCGCCACCACGACGGCCGTGCCGAGGCGGTTGAGCTCCAGAAGGAGCCGCATGATCTTCTCGCCCATCACCGGGTCCACGTTCCCTGTGGGCTCGTCGGCGAGGATGAGGTCGGGCTTGCTGACCAGCGCCCTTGCCAGGGCGACGCGCTGCTTCTCGCCGCCTGACAGCACGGTGGGCTGCGCGTCGATGCGGTGCGCGAGCCCCACCCAGCTTAAGAGTTCCACAACGTCATCGCGATAGTTGTTGGGACTGACGCCGAGCACCCGCATCGGCAGCGCCACGTTTTCGAAGGCGGTGAGATGGTCGAGAAGACGAAACTCCTGGAACACGACGCCGATGCGGCGGCGCAGTTTCGGCATCTCGTCGGCGGGCATGGCGCTGAGATCGTGGCCGAACACTTCGACGCTCCCCGAGGTGGGTCGGTGGGCCGCGTAGATCAGCTTGAGAAGGCTGGTCTTACCCGCACCCGAGGGGCCGGTGAGGAAGCGGAAATCTCCCGTGCCGAGGCTCATCCTCGTGCCGCGCAGCACATCGCGCTCACCGTCATAGGTGAGGTGGACGTCGTCGAAACTGACAATGGGCTGGGAGGGGTCGGACTGCATCGGCCCCGTTTGCCCGCTTTCGGAGGTGAAGTGCAATGACTCTTCCCGCGTGGCGAGAAGATCGCCCTCAACAAAGCTCCAAACCCCGCCGCCGTGCCAAGCTCCGCGACGCCGAGGACCTGGCAGGTTTGCGTGACCGCTCGTCTTCGCCCGCCAACCAGCTTCTCGCCATGGTCGAGGCGGCAGCGGAGCGCGGCGGGCTTCACCGCCAGGCTGCTAAACCGGCAGCGGATGAACGCGCTCCGAAGACCCGCAAGCGGCTGGCCAGCCTTCTCCTCGGCTGGTCCTGCGCCATCATGGCGGCGAGCGTCGGCTACCTCGCCTATGAGACGCTGAAGCCCGCCGAGATGGTCGCCGCCGAGCTTCTGCCGGGCCTCGATTTCTCCGGCGTCACGAGCCGCTACGTCCAGTCGAGCGAAGGCCCCGCCGTGGAGCTCTCCGGCGTGGTCCGCAATATCGGCGAGGAGATGGTGGAGCCCGAGGTGACGATCCAGCTCGCCGGTACGCGGGTGGCGGTGGAGGAGCAGCTCCGCCTTGGCACGGCGAGCCTCCCCCCCGGCGCCGAACGACCCTTCACCGTGCGGGCGCTGCTGCCCGAGGGTACGAGGACCGTGCGTCTCCTGAGCCCCAAGGAGCCCAGCGTTCCGGCCCTCGACATGCCGATGGTGTCGCCTGGTTGGACGGCTGGCGGCGGGTTTTAGGAGTTTCCCTCGTCATCCCGGCCGTAGCGGAGCGGAGAGCCGGGACCCATGGGCCGGTCGGTCCTCTTAAGTTGCTACTTCCGTCCATGGATCCCGGATAAGCCTCGCGGCTTTCCGGGATGGCGGTAGCGAGGAAGCCTTAGAACCGCTCCAGCAGGCTCTCCAGATAGTCCCGCTCGGCCTCGCTGAGGTTCGGCTGCTCGAGCCTCTGCCTGATCTGCTCGATCAGCGCCCTGATTCGTTCGGGGTCGTAGAGGCCGAAATCTTCCGGATTTCTCGCACCCTCGCCCGCCACCGCTCGGCCCAGCGGATCGGTGGCGGCCTCGTCTCCTTCTTCGCCCTCGCCAAAGGCCTCGGCCAGCTCGGTCCCCGCCTCGCGGAGCTGTCCCATGGCGCGCTCCTGAAGGGCTTCGGCGAGGCCGTAGCGGCCCTGGCCCAGGGCCCTCGCGGCGGCGCGCATGGACTCCTCGGCAGCCTCGAAGTTCTCGCGGGCGCCTTCGCCTTCCTGTGGCAGACCTTCGGCCAAGGCGCCGAGCTCGTCGGCGAGGGCCTCCTGATCGCCCGACAGACTGCCTGCCCCAGGCTCCTCGCCGCGCCGGGCTGAAAACGTACGGTCGGTCAGCTCGCGCTGCTTCTGCAGGATGTCGCCGGTGCCGGAGAGGGATTGCTGGCCCCGTCCGCCCGTGCCGCCTTCGCCGCCGGGCTGGCCCTGGCCGCCTTGTCCCTGCCCCTGACCGCCGGACTGCTGCTGACCACCTTCGCCGCCGCGGGCGATCTGGAGGTCCTGAAGCAGCGCCTCGAGCTGACGTAGTAGCTCCTCCGCCTCGCCGCGCAGATCGTTCTCGGCGAGCTCCTGCATCTGGTCGAGAAGCTCCTCGAGGTCGGTCTGACCCATGGAGGGGCCGCCCTCGTCAGGGTCGGCATCGGCGTAGTCGGTCTCGGCCAGCGCCGCGATATAGTCGTTCATGGCCTGGCGGAGATCGGCGATCCGCTGAGCGATCTCCTCTTGAGAGGCGCCGTTGCGCAGCGCCTCGCGCAGGGCTTCCTCGGCCTCGTCCAGCCTGGCTTTGGCAAGGGCGAGACCGTCATCCTCTAGCTCTATCGCCAGAGGCCAGAGCGTGTCGATCAGGTCCGGGACATCGCGCACCCTTGCGGCGGCGACGGCCTCGGCGGCGGCCTTCAGCATAAGGTGCTCGGAGAGGCGCAGGTCGAAGAGATCCGGCGCTTCGACCAGCCCGGCAAACAGATCGGACGTTCGGTTAAGGGAGGAGGGGGCCATGGCCAGCTTGCGCCGCTCCTCGATCACCGCGCGGCTGAGGGGGCTGTAGAAGGTGCGCTCGGGCATGGTGAAGGCGAAGGGCTCGCTCTTCGCGCTCTGACCGAGACCGTCGGTCACTTCGAGCTCGGCCTTGACCAAAAGGCCGGACCAGGGGTGCTCCTCGGTGCCCGCCTCGACCGTTCGTTCGCCTGGGGTACCGGCGAGTTCGGGGAGGCTGATGATCTGCGGCTCCTCGGCGATGTCTCTCTCGACGGCGGGAGCGTCGGGGCTGATCCGCTGGCCGGGGAGGAGCGACAGGATCAGGCGGCCTTCTTTCAGCGGGAAGTCGTCCACCGTCTCGACGTCCAGGCGCACGAGGCCGGTGGCGGTCTCCGGCTCGCCGACCAGGCGCACCTGCGGCACCTGATCGGGGCGCACGAGCAGCCTGACGAGGGAGGAACGGCCGCGCGCATTGATCTGCAGGAGGGTGTTCTCGGTGAGTTCGAGGTCGTAGCCGTTCTCCTCTCCGCTAGGGCGGAGCCGGGTCCGGCGGCCTTCCTCATCCCTCAGGGTGAGAACCCCTCGCGCGCGCCTGCCGCTTGGGTCCTCCAGCTTCACGTGGAGGACGCTGCCCGCAGCCAGACCGAGATTGGCGTTGGCGCGGTTGAGATCGACGGTCTGCGGCCTGAGCCCGGTATAAGCGGGGGGCTCGATCCAGGCCGCCACCATCACCGGCTCGTCATAGACGAAGCCGGGATCGAGGCTGGCGCGCAGGCCGTCCATCCTGCCCAGGGTGAGAAGCAGGCTCCCCGCGACCAGGGCCAGAGCCAGGTAGCGCAGCCAGTAGGGATCGATCTTGCGTAGGGGCAGGCGGGGCAGGGGCGCCTTGGGGCTGCCCACGGACTGGAGCAGACGCTCGCGCGAGGCGATCCAGAGGGGGGCGGTCTCCTCGCCCTCGAAGGGCCTCGCATAGACCCCGTCTAAGATGCCGGGCCTGAGGTTCGAGCGCTCCTCGATCCGGCGCAGGGTCTCGCCGCGCTTGGGGAAGCGGAAGCGCCTGCCGCCCCAGGCTGCCAGGAACAGAAGGACCGCCGCGCTGATCGTCAGGGCGGCCGCATGCCAGAGCGGCGGCAGGAAGGCGTAGGCTCCGGTCCAGAGGAGCGCGAAGACCACCGATGCGGCGACCGCCAGTGGAAGAAACGCCGGAACGGCGCGCTCCCAGGTCAGGACCGCGAAGCTTCGCTGCAGAGGAACGGAGACGGGAAGTTTCATGGCCTGTTGGTTATGCCGGGCTTGTGTTGATGACGAGTGATCGTTCCGTCACCGGGGAAGTTCAGGAACAACGACGTCAGCCGCTCGATGTCCTCCGGGGACGACAGGCGGTGATCGCCGCCCTTCACCAGGGTGACGGTGAGGGAGGGGCAGTCGATCCGCTCGGCCAGCTCCAGGACGTGGGAAGTAGGCACCACGTCGTCCTCCATGCCGTGGAGGATGCGCACGGGGCAGGGGACGGGGATGGTCTCGCCCAGGATGAGGTTCTGTCTGCCGTCGACGAAGAGCCCTTGGGTATAGGTCTCGGCCGGATGGCCGCTGGTGCCGGTTCTGAGAACCCCGTCGCTTTCAAGGACCGTGCGCTGCTCGCTGCTGAAGCGGGGATAGACGAGCTTCTCGGTGAAGTCGGGGGCAGGGGCGATGAGGATCATGCCCGCCAGCTCCTCGGGGTGCCGCAGGGCGTAGAGAAGCGTGACCCAGCCGCCCATGGAGGAGCCGATCAGCACCTTCTTGCCCGGCGCCGCCTCGGCGATGGCGGTCTCGGCGTCTTTGTACCAGCGCGAGACCGTGCCCTCCTCGAAATCCCCCTCGCTCTCGCCGTGGCCGGTATAGTCGAAGCGGAGAAAGGCGCGCCCGGCCTCCTCTGCCGAAGCCGCAAGCGCCTGCGCTTTGGTGCCGAGCATGTCCGAGGCGTAGCCGCCTAGCCAGACGCCGATGGGGCCTTCGCCCTCTTGCATGCGGTAGGCGATCTGGCCGTTAGGGCCTTGGACGAAGCTTGGTTCTGAGGTCATGATGGGAAGGTAGAGCGGGCCGGGGCAGGTGTCATCAGTGACCAACCTCGTCATCCCGGAAAGTGCGAAGCACTTATCCGGGACCCATGGACTGACTACTGACAATGGAGGGCGCGAGGACTCGCAGCAGACGTTTGGTCCATAGATCCCGGATAGCCTTCGGCTTCCGGGATGACGGAGGTCACTTGCCCCCCTCCCGCGAACGCCCGAAGGGGAGCGCCATGACCTCAGCCCCCGACATGACCGGCAGAACGCTTCTTCAGGTGATCCCCAAGCTCAAGGGCGGCGGGGCGGAGCGGACGACGCTGGAGGTCGGCGCGGCCTTCGTGAGGGCGGGGGGCACCTCGCTGGTGGTCTCCTCGGGCGGCGGCATGGTGGAGGAGCTAGAGCAGGGCGGCTCGGAGCACATTGCGATGCCCGTGGAGAGCAAGAACCCACTGCTTCTAGCGCAGAACGCCAGGGACCTGGCGGATCTGGTGAAAGAGCGAGGCGTAAACATCATTCACGCAAGGAGCCGCGCGCCTGCCTGGTCCGCCTTCTTCGCGGCGAGGCGAACGGGGACGCCGTTCGTCACCACCTATCACGGCACCTACGGCGCCAAGACCGCCATCAAACGGCGCTACAACTCGGTGATGGTGCGCGGCGACGCGGTGATCGCAAACTCGGCCTTCACGGCGCAACACGTGCGCAAGCAGTATGAGGGTCTGCCCTATTTCGACGGCTCCCGCATGGTGACGATCCCCAGGGGTGCCGATTTGGAGCGCTTCGATCCAGCTTCTGTCGGCGAGGAGCGGATAAGGCCCTTCTCCTTGCGGTTCGGGGAGGGGTTCAAGGTTGTGATGCCTGGGCGCTTCACGGGCTGGAAGGGGCAGGGGGTCCTGATCGAGGCGGCCCGGCTCTTTCGCGAAGAGCGGCCCGATGTGCCGCTTCGGGTCCTGATGGCGGGGCGGATGGACGAGAAGCCGGACTATGTGGACGGGCTGCGCCGCCGGATCGCCGAGGCGGGACTTCAGGGCGTCGTCGAGCTGATGCCGGCGACGGACGACGTTCCCGCCCTTCTGGCCGCCTCCGACGTCGTGGTCTCCGCGAGTACCGATCCCGAGGCCTTCGGCCGGGTGGCGATCGAGGCTTCCGCCATGGGCAAGCCGGTTATCGCTACGGCCCATGGGGGAAGCCTCGAGACCGTCCTGGACGGCGAGACGGGCTATCTTGTCCCGCCGGGGGACGCCGAAGCCCTTGCCAAGGCGTTAGGGAAGCTACACGCTTTGGGAGCCGAAGGGCGGCGGGCCATGGGCGAGCGCGGCACGCAGCATGCAGGACAAAAATTCACGATCGAGGCGATGACCACATCGACCCTCCTCGTCTATGAAAGGCTGTTAGGGCAGAAGGGCTAGAACTATGGCGCGCATGAAGGGTGGTGCTTCACGCATTCTGGTGATCAAGCGGGCGGGCCTGCGCCAGTTCATCGAGGCCGAGCCGGTCTTCGCCTCGATCCGCGAGGCGCATCCTCGCGCCACGATCGACCTCGTCACCTCCGCTAGCCTTCAGCGCCTGGCCAAGGCCGCGCCCTATTTCGACCGCGTGGTGGCCACCCGCGACACCATGCAGAGCGAGGAGCGCAAGCAGTTCGCAGGCCAGCTCAAGAAGATCGGTTACAATCTCGGTTACGACCTCGACGGCACCAAGGAGAGCGGCGATCTGCGCTCGTCTCTCAAGGGCTTTCGCGGCCCGCAATGGGTCGGCCCCAAGCTCTCCTCGCCGAAGAAGCTGCTGGCGCCGGGACCCTTTGCCGGTCCGGCCGTGCGCAAGCTGCTGCGTGACAGCGGGCTGCCCCTTGAAGAGCGCTTACCGAGCCTGAGCTGGCTGAGCGCCCAGGAGGGCGGGGCCAACATGGATCCGAGCTGGTTCGGCATCTCCGGCGCCTTCGCTCTCTTTATCCCCTCCGAGAACCCGCAGCACCGCTGGCCTGCCGAGTATTACGGCACCGTGGCGGCGTCGCTGGCCGCCGAAGGGGTCACCCCCGTCATCATCGGCAGCCAGGAGCTCAGCTCCTACGCCTACGACATCATGCAGTACGCCGTGGAGCAGTCCCGCGCGGGCGGCAGGGCTGCGGTGGACCTCACGGGCAAGACCGATGCGGCCCAGCTCGCCGTGCTGGCAGGCCATGCCCGGTTCTTCCTGGCCGGACCCTCCGAGGAGCTGCATCTCGTGGCTGCTGCCGGAACGCCGGGCCTGGTTCTGCTTCCGGCCTCCGAAGACCTCGCCAGCGATGCGCTCTACGGGCGGCAGGTGGTGAAGCTCACGGCCACGAGCATGCAGAACGTGGCGCCCGAGCTTGCGGTCAGGACGCTCCTTAATATGGGCCTCATGGGCGGGGCTTCCCGGTCACAGGGGCAGGCTTTCGCCTGACCTCGCCGAGCTGTGCCCCAACTGGCGATTGAACGGGGCGAAAGGTTTGCTTATCTATCGGCGTGGCACCATGCCGCGAGAACAGCGATAGAAGGAGACCGCCCCATCGCACGCAGACCGATGAACATGACCCCGCCGAAGCAGACGGGGCCGAGAATGAACGACCAGATCCGGGCCGCCAAGATCCTGGTGATCGACCAGGAAGGCGAGAAGCAAGGCCCGATGACCCCCGAGCAGGGGATGGAGCTGGCTGCGCGTGCAGGACTGGACCTCGTCGAGGTCAACCAGGGCGACACCCCCGTGTGCAAGCTCATGGACTGGGGCAAGCACAAGTACCAGCAGCAGAAGAAGAAGGCCGAGGCCAAGAAGAAGCAGAAGGTCGTCGAGATCAAAGAGATCAAGATGCGCCCGAACATCGACAAGCACGACTACGAGGTGAAGACCAAGGCCATGCGCCGCTTCTTCGACGAGGGCGACAAGGTGAAGGTCACGCTGCGCTTCCGTGGCCGTGAGATGGCTCACCAGGAACGGGGCATGGAGCTCCTCAACAAGGTCCGCGAAGACTTCGAGGAGACCACCAAGGTGGAGGCGATGCCGAAGCTCGAAGGCCGCCAGATGATGATGGTGCTGGCGCCGCGCTAGGACCTGCTGCGATAGATCGGATGAGGGGCGCCCACAGGCGCCCTTTTTTCGTTCACTGATCCGTGAACTTCGGATTGTCGGGGTATTAGGCTGGGTATTGGAATCACCCATACGGAAACGCCAGTTCACAGAACCGTGAACGGAGCTTCCCTGCACGGAATACGTGTGTACTCACGGAAAGGTACGGAACAATTCCGCGCGTGCGCGGTTTGGTTTGCTACCGGTCTGTAAAAAAACGCGCCATTAACGGTTCCTCAACGGTTTGTGTACGGCTCCCTACTGCCCATTGCGGAACGGACATGACACAAGATGCATTGTTACCAATAGCTGAATGTCTCAGCCGGTCGAAAACATGGGGAACCATAGTATGTTCAAACAGATTGTGGCTGCCGCGGCAGCTCTTGGTGTGATGTCGGGTGCTGCCAATGCAGCTTTCATCGACGGTATGGATGTAGGCGAAACCGGTCCGTTTGACCTGTTCGTCGGGAACACCTTCAACGACACGGGCTTCCTGTTCGGTAGCGAAGGTGAGCAAACCATCCAGTACGATTTCGTGCCGAACGCCATTGGTGGCGGTGCACTGAACTTCGACGTCAGCTTCTCCGCCACCGCGGCAAGTGGTCTTCTCGAAGTGCTTCTGGTCAGCGCCAACGGCACCTCCAGCGCCCTCGACATCGAAGAAGGTGGTTCGGTCGACTCCGGGACGATCAACTTCGACGATTTCAACACGGCGGATGCCTTCTCGGTGATCGTCACCGCTGGCGCCTTCACCGGCACCATTCCGTTCACCCTGACGGTCGTCGCCGGTGAGAGCACCGCAGACCAAGTCGTCCCGGTTCCGGGTGCGGGCATCCTGCTAGCAACCGCCATTGGTGGTTTCGCCGCAGCGCGCCGTCGCCGCAACGCCGCCTAAGCCAAACTCCTTCTGTAGAAGGATCGAAGACCTGCCTCCTCATCAGGAGGCAGGTTTTTTTGTTGAGGAGCTGATCTCCTTCACCGCCCAGTCGGCCGCTTCGGCCACCACGAAGGAAGGGTCGCCCCGTAGTTCTTCTGCATACTGAAGGTGATGGGAGTCGCCTTCGTTGCCCAGCGCGATGAGGACGTTCCGCACGAACCGATCACGACCAATCCGCTTGACCGGCGACTTGCGGAAAAGCGCTCGGAACCCTGCATCGTCGAGCTGGACGAGTTCGGTCAGTGGCGGCTCGCGCAGCTCCTCCATCGCGTGAAGCTTCGCCTCTCGTCCGCGTTCGGCGAACTTGTTCCAGGGACAGACCGCCAGGCAGTCGTCGCAGCCATAGATGCGGTTACCCATGGCCCGCCTGAACTCGTTGGGGATGGGTCCGTGATGCTCGATGGTCAGGTAGCTGATGCACCGCCGGGCATCGAGCTGGTAGGGCGCCGGAAACGCATCGGTCGGGCAGGCCTCCAAGCAGGCGCGGCAGGAGCCGCAGTGATCGCTCTCCGCCTCATCGGCGCGAAGATCGAGATCGGTGTAGATCACGCCTAGGAACAGCCAGCTACCGAACTCCCGGCTGACGAGGTTCGTGTGCTTGCCCTGCCACCCTAGACCTGCCTGCTCGGCCAGAGGTTTCTCCGAGACGGGGGCAGTGTCGACGAAGACCTTGAGATGACAGCCGTAACGCTCTGCCATCCAACGGCCGAGCGCCTTGAGGCGCTTTTTGATGACGTCATGATAGTCGTCGCCCTGAGCGTAGACCGAGATGTTGCCCCTATCCGTCCGCGTCAGTTTCTCCAGCGGGTCCTGGTCGGGACCGTAGTTCACCCCGAGCGCGATGACCGAGCGAGCTTCGGGCCAGAGGGCACGGGGCTGTGCCCGCTTCTCCAGCCGGTCCTCCATCCAGGCCATGGTGCCGTGGCGACCCTGCTCCAGGGCTTCGCGGAGCCGCGCCAGCACGGAAGATGGGAGCTCCGCAGCGGTGAAGCGGACCGCGTCGAAACCGAGCCTCCGCCCCTCCGCCCTGATCTCATCCTCTAGGCTAGTGGTCAGCGCTCAACCCCCCACGGCGAGGAAATGAGGGTTGTCGAACCCCCGCTCCTCCTTGCCGTAGGCCAGCGCCGGACCACGCTTTTGCCCGTCGAACACGTAGACCTCGCCGCCCGCCGCGCGCAGCACGGCGTGGGCAGCCGCCGTATCCCACTCCATGGTGCGCCCCAGCCGGGGATAGAGGTCCGCCCGTCCCTCCGCGATGGCGCAGAACTTGAGTGAGGAGCCCGCCGGGAGAACATCGGTGACGCCGAGGCGCTTCAGCATGGCTTGGGTCTCCGTGCTTCCGTGGGACCTCGATGTCATGGCGATCGCGCCGCTGTCAGGGGCCGAACGGACGGCGATCATTTCTTCTTCGCCTTTCGCGGTCCCGGAGGCGAAGTCGTAGCGCTGCCTGAAAGCTTCGGTCGCGTCGCCGAAGTAGAGCATGCCCTGAGCGGGCACAGTGACGACGCCCGCCGCCGGTACGCCGTCTTCGATCAGGGCGATGTTCACGGTGAACTCGCCGGTGCGCTGAACGAACTCCTTCGTGCCGTCCAAGGGGTCAACGAGGAAGAAAATTGGCGAGGCCTTGGGCACCTGCCCTCCGGCGACGCTCTCCTCGGCGATGATCGGGATCGTGGCCGCGCCTCGATGTAGTACATCGAGGATTGCGGCCTCGGCCTTCTCGTCGGCTTCGGTCACGGGGGAGCCGTCGGCCTTCTCCTTGACGGCGGCGCCGCGCTCGTAAACATCGAGAACCACACGGCTTCCGGCGAGAGCAGCCTCGACCATGACATTTTTGAGAGGGGACACGCGAACTCCTAGCGATGGTAGGGAAGAAGGTCTGTAACCTACAGGTGGTACACAATTTGCTTTCTTCGGGACAAGTTTCCAGCTTGAACCGTCATGGCGTCAGGAGAGGTGCCGTTCCGATGTCGATCACTGCCACCGACGACATACAAACCGGTCCTCGGCGACGCCGAGGTATCTCCCGCGACGTATGCGCAGACCTGGCTGCCCTGCTGCAGATCGTCATCGTTACCAGCGCAGCGGTGGCTGCGACGCCGTTTGCCACCCTGGTCACGCTGCCGGACGGTATGGTGACCGAGCCTCGCCTGATCGCGCTCTGTGCCGTCGGGTTCCTGACTAGTCTGGTCTACACCGAGGCGCTGCGTCAGGGCGGCTATTTCCGCTTCGACCAGCTCATCGATAGCTGGGGAACCGTACGCGGGGTCGTGTGGCGGTTCGGCCTGATCATGTTGAGCTTCGTGGCGGCCTGCTACTCGCTAGGTCTGACTCAGTTCCTCTCCCGCGGCTGGCTGATCGCTTGGGCGTTGATGGGCGGCGGCTCCGTGGTCGTCTCCCGCTTCGTGATGGCGAGGATCCTGCGCAGCCTGTCCAAGGCAGGCGGCCTCCTTTGCCGCCGCCTGGTTTTCGTGGGCAATCCGAGCCGGACCCACTTCTTCTCCGCCCGCGCGGTCAGCACCGAAACCAGCGTCGAGATCGTCCGCAGCTACGAACCGGAGAACCTCGAAGCACCTGACACACCCGACTTCCTGGGCCTGCAGCGCATGGTCGAGGGCGGCATGGTGGACGACATCATCGTCTGTCCGCGCGGCGACGACACAGATAAGAGCCTCGCCAAGCTTCTCGACCAGCTGCGGCAGCTCCCGGTTCACGTGAGCCTGGGGCCGCACCCCCTCTGGGTGCAGCGCACGGGGCGGACCGAATCGATCGGCAAGGTGCCGACCTATGTGGTGCAGCGGCGGCCGATCTCCGGCTGGGATACTTTCACCAAGATGCTGGAGGACCGGATCCTCTCCTTCCTCATGCTGCTGGCGCTGTCGCCGGTCATGCTGGCCTGCGCCATCGCTGTGCGCCTCGACAGCAAGGGGCCGATCTTCTTCGTCCAGCGGCGCCAAGGCATGGCTGGCGACATCTTCCCCATTATGAAGTTCCGCTCCATGCGGGTCATGGAGGACGGCGACGACGTCAAACAGGCCACCAAGGACGACGACCGGATCACCAAGGTGGGCGCGTTCCTGCGCAAGACCTCCCTCGACGAGCTACCCCAGCTCATCAACGTGCTGCGCGGCCAGATGAGCCTTGTCGGCCCGCGTCCCCACGCGCTCAAGCACGACGCCTACTACTCCAAGCTGATCAAGGACTACGCCGCCCGTCACCGGGTCAAGCCGGGCATGACCGGCTGGGCGCAGGTCAACGGCTTCCGCGGCGAGACCAACGAGCCAGAGAAGATGGAAGCGCGGCTCAAATGCGACCTCGAATATATCGAGAACTGGTCGCTCTGGTTCGATCTGCGCATTCTGGTGCTGACGGTAAAAGCCGTGCTGAAGCCTGAGAACGCCTACTAGGCACCCTAGCTTTCTTGACAGAATGAAGCTCCGAAACACGTTCCGCTGTTGCGGCACTGCAACAAGCCTTCTAAGAGCGCCTTCGCTTTCAGACAGGGACGGTACGTGATGAAGCTGATGATCCTCGGCGGCGACGGTTTTTGCGGATGGCCGACGGCGCTGCATCTTTCGGCCCGTGGGCACGATGTGATGATCGTGGACAACCTCTCGCGCCGTAAGATCGATATCGAGCTGGAGGTCCAGTCCCTCACCCCCATCGCGAGCCTCTCCGACCGCCTAGAGGCATGGCAGCGGGTCTCGAACAACAAGATCGAAGCCTCGACCCTGGACGTGGCCAAGGACTACGACGCCTTCCGTGACCTGCTGGCGAGCTACAAGCCCGACGCCGTGGTCCACTTCGCCGAGCAGCGCGCCGCCCCCTACTCGATGAAGTCCGCGAACCATAAGCGGTACACGGTCGACAACAACCTCAACGCCACCCACAATTTGCTGGCCGCGATCGTCGAGACCGGCCTCGACATCCACGTGGTCCATCTCGGCACGATGGGCGTCTACGGCTACGGCACAGCGGGGATGAAGATTCCCGAGGGCTATCTCAACGTGAAGGTGGATGCCGGTGAGAACGGCGAGGTGGAGACCGAGATCCTCTATCCGGCCAATCCGGGCTCGATCTACCACATGACCAAGACCCAGGACGCTTTGTTCTTCCAGTACTATGCCAAGAACGACAAGCTGCGGATCACGGACCTTCACCAGGGCATCGTCTGGGGCACACAGACCGAAGAGACCCGGCGCGACCCGGCGCTGATCAACCGCTTCGACTATGACGGCGATTACGGCACGGTGCTCAACCGCTTCCTGATGCAGGCCGCCATCGGCTATCCGCTGACCGTGCACGGAACGGGGGGTCAGACGCGCGCCTTCATCCATATCCAGGACACGGTGCGCTGCGTCGAGCTTGCCGTGGACAACCCGCCGGAGCGGGGTGACCGGGTGAAGATCCGCAACCAGATGGTGGAGACCCACCGCGTGCGCGATCTTGCCAACATGATCGCTGAGATGACCGGCGCGGAGATCGACCAGGTCGACAACCCCCGCAACGAGGCGGACGAGAACGACCTACACGTCTCCAATGACAGCTTCATCGACCTCGGGCTCGAGCCGATCACCCTGGACAAGGGCCTCTTCGAAGAGGTGACCGAGATCACCAAGAAGTACGCCGACCGCTGCGACAAGCGGCGCATTCCGTGTGCGTCGCTGTGGAACTCCGTGGATGGCAACCCGAACGGTTAATCCAGGAGACGGTTTCCCACGGCTTGTCCGCGGGACCCATCACCAGACGAGACACTTACTTGAGGCCTAGGGAGGTGGGTCCCATGGATCGCTGCGCGACCATGGGAAGCCGTCGTTGGCGAACTGTCGCTAAAGACCCCGAGCGTCAGCGCTCTGATACCGCCGGTACCGCCACACCATAATGATCAGCACGCACGCCCCCATCCCGGCGAGCACCAGGAACATCTCCGCCGGGTCTGCGCCAAGCCTTCTGAACACCGTCGCCAGGATCGCGCCGACGGTGGCGAAGAGGCCGTTGACCATGTTGGCGACGCCCATGATCCGGGCGCTGATGGGTTTGGGTGCATTGGCCTGGAAGCTCGCCAGCATGGGCACGGCGAAGACCCCGTTGGCGGCAGAGGCGACGACGAAGAGAAGAACGAGCGGTACTCCCCGCGCGCCGAAGAGTTCGAAGCTGCCCTCGAAGGGTGTGCGGGTGTAAAGATAGACGCCGATCAGCGCCGCCATGCCGACACCGAGGGCGATGCCGCTCATGAACTTCGGATCGCGCAGGCGCGGCGCTAGAAGCCCCGCGATGATCGAGCCGATCCCCGCGCCCAGCGCGAAGACGGCGTTGAGAAGCGCGTAGTCCTGCTCCGAACCATTGAGCTGGGTCAGCATGAAGATCGGCATATGCGCGAGAAGCAGCGCGCCGACGAGCCAGAAATAGCCGTTGGCGAGGATGGGCCAGAGGACGCCCGGCACTTTCCCGGCCTCCACCGTGTAGCGCCAGGCGACGCCCAGGATGTTCCAGTCCACCTTCTCCCGTCCGGGCGGGGGAGCCGGCGGTAGCCTCGTCGCAGCCAGCGCACCGATGACCGCGGCGCCGATGAGCATCACGGACACGATCAGCCTGCCGCCCTCGACCATGAAGAAGTAGCCGCCGAGCCCCAGCCCCGTGACGATGGCGATGAAGGTCCCGGCCTGCATGATGCCGTTGGCTCGCGCCAAACGTTCGGGCGGGAAGTACTGCGGCATGAGGGCGAAGCGGACGGGCTGGAAGAACGCCGTCTGCGCGCCCATGACGGCCAAGGTCAGCACCAGCGGCAGGGCCTGGCCGAGAAAGAACCAGAGCGCCGCGAGGGACATCAGGATCAGCTCGAGAAACTTCAGTCGCCTCGCCATGACGTGCCGGGGCAGCCGGTCAGCGAGCTGGCCGGAGACCATGGCGAAGAGGAAGATCGGCAGGGTGAAACCGACCGAGACGATGGTGCCCGCCTCCTTGGCGAGATCCCCGAAAAAGTAGAACGGTGTATCGCTCGAACCCGCGCCCACGGTGGCGATGATCGCGACGATGGCCGCGTTGCGCAGGCAGTTGTCGGCGAAGGCGCCCAGGGTCTGAGCGGTAAAGACGCTCCAGAACCGGCCCATGGCGATGAGGGGAGGGGCGGAAGAGAGAGCCTCCGGCTGTTGGCTAGAGGTCAGCGTTCTTCTCCGCCGCTTCCTGCAAGGCCTTGGTCACCTCGGGGGCCTCGTAGTTCTCGTCGTGGCGGGCGAGCACGGTCTCGGCGCGGAAGATACCTTCGGGCTGAAGGCGACCTTGGGCGATGATACCTTCGTTTTCGGCGACCAGGGCTGGAAGGATGCCCTCGAAGGTCACCGGCACGCTGGCCGCGCCGTCGGTGACGGTGAAGACCACCAGATCGTCCTCGCTTATGCTCAACGTGCCCTCCTGCACCAGCCCAGCCAGCCGCACCTCCCGGTCACCGAGTTCGGCGGGAGCGGGCAGGCTGCTGGGCGCGTAAGCATAGACCTGAGTCTTGGTCACCGCCCAGAGGGACAGCGCAGCGGCGCCTGCGAAGGCTGGCAGCACCAGGGTGAGGAAGAGGCTGCGGCGACGGCGCTTCTCGAACGGGGTGGCCATGATGCTAGCGGTTCCGGCGGCGATAGGCGCGAACGGTCAGCGCCGCGACAGCGGCGAGGCTGCCCGCGGAGAGGAGCCAGGCGAGGGCGATATAGGGGGCCATGTTCGGGGTCATGACGCGGCCGGGGCCTCCTCCATGCGGACGCTGGAAACCTTGCGGGCGGGGGCCTTCTTGCGGGCGAGGGCCGTGTGACTGCGCATCAGGACCACGGCGCCGAAGAAGGCGATGTAGCCGAACGCCATCAGGAAGAGCGGCAGCAGCATGGAGGCGGGCATGGAGGGGCCGCCCTCCTTGATGACCGTGGCCTTCTGGTGAAGGCTGTCCCACCAATCCACCGAGAACTTGATGATCGGCAGGTTCACAGCGCCCAGCATGGCGAGGATCCCGGCGGTCTTGGCTGCGGTCCAGTCATTGTCGATGATCTGCCAGACGGCGATGTAGCCTGCATAGAGGAAGGCCAGGACCAGCATCGAGGTCATCCGCGCGTCCCAGTCCCAGAACACGCCCCAGGTGACCTTGCCCCAGAGCGCGCCCGTCGCGATGGCGAGGAGGGTGAAGAGGAGGCCAAGGGGCGCCATCTCCCGCGCCACCACATCGGCCAGGCGGTGCCGCCAGATAAAGCTGACGAGGCTCGCGCCCGCGATGAGGGCGTAGGTCTGCAGCGCCATCCAGGCGGCGGGCACGTGGACATACATGATGCGCACGCTCTCGCCCTGCCGGAAATCGGGCGGCGAAGCGAAGAGGCCGACGAAGCTGCCAGCGAGCAGCAGAACGACGGCCGCGATCCCTATGGGCAGGATGAGCGGCTTCGTCCAGCGCTTGAACGTGTCGGGGTTCGCCAGGATGGTGAGCGGGTTGGCCATGGGTCTCGTTTGGGGCTTCGAAGGCCTCGGCGCAAGAAGCGCTCAACCTGCCTTGACGTCGCGCGGCGCGGTGATCTGGGCTGCGAGAGAAGGCCAGCGGGTCAGAAGCGCGGCGGTTCTCACCAGCATGAAGAGAAGCAGTGCCGCCCAAAGGCCGTGATTGCCGAAGCGGTCCGTCAGGTGAAGCGCCGTGCCGAGGAAGAAGAGCGTGCTCACCGCCATCGTGTTGCGCAGGTCCCGGCCCCTGGTCGCGCCGATGAAGACGCCGTCGAGATAGTAAGCTCCGGCCACCGTGACCGGCATGAGGGCGAGCCAGGGGAGGAAGCGGCGGGCCTCGGAGAGGACCTCCGCCCCGCCCGCCTGATCGCCAATGGTCAGGGTGAGAAGCGGCTGTCCGAACACAATCAGCACCGCGCACAGGGTGAGAGCCAGAAGCACCGCGGGCGCGAGCGCGCTTCGCCAGGCGCTGGCGAACAGGCGGCTCCGGTCGCCGCTGGCCCCGGCCGCCTGACCGACAAAGGTCTCGGCGGCGATGGCCGGGCCGTCGAGAAGGAGGGTGGCGGTCAGGACCAAGTTCAGAAGGACGTGGTTGGCGGCCAAGGTCAGATCGCCGAGCTCCGCGCCGAACCGGGCGAAGCTCAGGAACACGATGTCGAGAAGCACGGTACGCAGGAAGATGTCCCGGTTGAGGCCGAGGACTACGCCGATCCCCTCGCGGATGCTGGCGAGCGGCCAGCCCGACCGCCATCCGCCGCGACTGCCTGCCACGTGGGCCACGCAGGCCAGCCCAATCAGGAAGCCCGCGGTCTCGGCAAGCGCCGTGGCAGCCGCTAGGCCAGCGATGCCGTAGCCCAACCCAAGAACGAAAAGGACGCTGAGCCCTGCGTTGATCAGCGCGATGGCGCTGGTGACCAGCATGAGGAGCCGGGTCCGACCCTGGCCGGTGAGCCAGCCTAGGATCGCCGTGGTGGCGACAGCGAAGGGAGCCGCGAGAAGCCTGATGCCGATATAGGTGTCCATGGCGGCGGCAGCGCCGGGGGACGCCTCGGACCCCTCCACCAGCACGAGCCTCGCCGCCGCCTGGATCGGGATGCCCAGCAGCAGAAGGAGAAGCCCGGCGCCTGCGCCGATGAGGAGACCCTGTAGCAGGTAGCGCCTTAGCCTGGCTTCGTTGTCCTCACCGAGCGCCTGGGCGGAGAGCCCGGAGAGGCTCATGCGCAGGAAGCCGAAGCTCCAATAGAGAAGGGAAAAGACCGCCCCTGCCAGGGACGCACCGGCCAAGGCTTCGGTTTCGGCGGCTCTAGCGAGCACCGCCACGTCGATCAGACCCAGAAGCGGGGTGATGATGGCAGCCAGGCTGGCTGGCCAGGCGATAGCCAGCGCTCGGCTCAGGGTGGCTGGTTGGGGGGCGTTATCGGGAGAGATAGAAGGGATAAGAACTACCTCCTCCCTGAGGGGGAGAGCAATTGCATATGGTGTATTCTGGCGTCATCCCGGCCGTAGCGCAGCGGAGAGCCGGGACCCATGGACTAACCGAGCCAAGCAAGAGCAATGGTTTGGTCCATGGGTCCCGGATAAGCCTAATGGCTTTCCGGGATGACGGCCGAACTACTCTCAGACACATGCGATCGCACTGCCCCGAAGGGCAGGATAACTTAAGAGAGAACTAGCCTAGAGCCCGAAATTGCCGAACTTGTTCTTGAACTTCGAGACGCGGCCCTTGTCGGAGATCTTCTGCGGGCCACCGGTCCAGGCCGGGTGGCTGGAGGGGTCGATGTCCAGGTTCAGCGTGTCGCCTTCCTTGCCCCAGGTGGAGCGCGTCTGGAAGGTGGAGCCGTCCGTCATGGTGACGGTGATCATGTGGTACTCGGGGTGAATGTCTTTTTTCATGGGTCAGGCCGCCCTAAGCGAGAAATTCGGTAGCCGCGGCGGGTAACGCGGAGGTGGGGAAAAGGCAAGGGGTCAGGGGCGAGAAAGCCGCCCTGGGCCGCCGCTTTTGCCAAGTCTCAGTGAGCCCGGTGGGGCGCCACGGCCTTGGCCATCCAGCCCTTCGGTCCGCGGACGAGGCTGGCATCGAGGCGCTGGCCGGTCTCGAGCTCCGAAAAGCCGCCAGCACGGACAGTCTCCATATGGACGAAGATGTCCTCGGAGGAGCCCTCTTCCTGCAGAAAGCCGTAGCCCTTGGCGCGGCTGAACCACTTGACCGTCACCGTGGTCAACGGTCCGTCGGGCAGGTCGCGCGGCGGGATCTGGCTCGGCACGGGACGCTTCTCCGAGCAGGTGAGGTTGAGGATCTTGGTGGCCTGCAGCCCCTTGTCCCGGCGGATCGCCTCGCAGGTGATGGCGTCTCCCTCTTCGGGGTTCTCGACGCCGGAAGAGCGCAGGCAGGAGCTGTGGATCATGATGTCGGAGCCGCCGTCATCGGGGGTGATGAAGCCGTAGCCCTTGGTCTGATCGAACCATTTGACCGTGCCGCGAACCTCGCGCGGCTCGTCGCCGCTGCCAGTACGATCGCTGCCGGCGAACACCCCTTCGCCCATGCTTCGGCCCCACTCCTAAAACTTGTGACGGCTATCCTAATTCGCGACTGACGATTTGTCATCCGGCTTGTTAACCAAAAATGCATAAATGAGCCGGTGGTTGCAGTTCACCCGGCCTGGACAGACCGCCGCTGAACGCAAAATGACTTGGCGCAGGGCGCGACACTCTCCAACTCAGTCCTGCACGACGCCGGTTCTCGGAGGTTTCAGCCGCCATGAAGATCACCCCTCATTTCGCCAAGCTCGGAACGATCAAAGCGGAGCGGCGCAGCATCGCGCTGGAGAGCGGGCAGATCGAGGCGGACCTTCCCGAGACCTTCAGCGCGCTCGCAGGCGACATTCTGGTGCGCAAGTACTTCCGCAAGCGCGGCGTTCCCTCCTCCACCCGCCCGGTGCCGGAGGACGGCATCCCGCAGGAGCTGCAGCGGCGCGAGCCGGAAGAGGGTGCCTCCTTCGGCCCCGAGACCGATGCCGAGCAGGCCTTCGGCCGCATCGCCTCGGCCTGGGCCTATCACGGTATCAAACAGGGGCTCTTCGGCGCCGAGGACGCGCTGACCTTCCGCGATGAGATCGCGGCCATGCTGCGCCACCAGATCGCCGCGCCCAACTCGCCGCAGTGGTTCTCGACGGGGCTCCACTGGGCCTATGGTCTGTCTGCTGACGGGCGGGGGCACTACCGCTTCGACGAGAAGGCCGGTGAGGTCGTGGAGGTGGAAGACGTCTACGCCCACCCCCAGCCCCATGCCTGCTTCATCCAGTCGGTCGAGGACTCGTTGATCGGCAAGGACGGCATCTTCGATCTCATCACCCGCGAGGCGAAGCTGTTCAAATACGGCTCGGGCTCGGGATCCAACTTCTCCAAGCTGCGTTCGGCGGGCGAGCCGCTTTCCGGCGGGGGGACGACCTCCGGCCTCATCAGCTTCCTGAAAGTCGCCGACAGCGCGGCAGGCGCTATCAAATCCGGCGGCACAACCAGGCGGGCGGCCAAGATGGTCGTTCTCGATGCGGACCATCCCGACATCGAGGAGTTCATCACCTGGAAGCGGCGTGAGGAGGAGAAGGTCGCAGCGCTCGCCGCAGGCTCCGCCGTGATCGAGCGGCACCTGCGCGCCATCACCTCGGCGGTAGGGGAAGGGCTCGAGAACTCCTCCTTCGACCTGCGCTCGAACGAGAAGCTGCGCCGTGCGGTGAGCCGTGCGAAGCGCGACGCGGTGCCCGCAGGGCTCATCGACCGTGCCCTGCGGATGCTCGCAGCCTCGGGCAAGGGGCCGGAGACGCAGGTCTTCACCGTGGACTGGGACAGCGAGGGCTACCGCACGGTCAGTGGGCAGAACGCCAACCTTTCGGTGAGGGTGACAGATGCCTTCCTCGACGCTGCCGAAAAGGGCGAAGACTGGAAGCTGACCAGGCGCCTCGACGGCAAGGTGGTCCGCACGGTGAACGCCGGTGAGCTCTGGCAGGAGATCGGCGAGGCCGCCTGGGCCTCCGCCGATCCCGGCGTGCAGTTCGCGGACACGATCAACGACTGGCACACTTGCGCTGCCGACGGAGAGATCAGGGCGTCGAACCCCTGTTCCGAGTACCTCTTCCTCGACGACACGGCCTGCAACCTTGCCAGCATCAACCTTCTGAAGTTCTTGAAGCAGGACGGCGGCTTCGATCACGAGGGTCTCGCCCAGGCCAGCCGCCTTCTAACGATCGCGCTCGAGATCTCCGTCGGCATGGCGAGCTACCCCTCCGCCGCCATCGCCGAGCGCAGCCACCGCTACCGCACGCTGGGGCTCGGTTTCGCCAATCTAGGGGGCCTCCTCATGTCCTGCGGCCTGCCCTATGACAGCGATGCGGGGCGCGCCGCCGGAGGCGCGATCATGGCCCTGATGCAGGGGGTCGCCATGAAGACCTCCGCCGAGATGGCCGGTGAGATCGGCGCCTTCGACCGGTACGAGGCCAATAGCGGCTCGGTGGAGAAGGTGATGCGCAACCACCTCGCCGCCGCGGGAAGAGGTGTCTTCCGCGAGCTGAAGGTTGTTCCTCCGGTTCTGGAGTCCGCCCGCGTCCCCTTCGCGGGGCTGGCAGAAGCCGCCGCTTCGGCGCTCGCTGAGGGAGCTGCGCTGGTAGAGGCGAAGGGGCTTCGCAACGCGCAGCTCTCCGCCATCGCGCCGACCGGGACCATCGGCCTGCTGATGGACTGTGACACCACGGGGATCGAGCCCGACTATGCGCTGGTCAAGTTCAAGCAGCTCGTTGGGGGAGGCACGGTCAAGATTATCAACCGCTCCGTGCCAAGAGCGCTGAGGACACTGGGCTACTCCGAAGCCGAGATCGCCGACATGCAGACCTATGCTCTGGGTCGGGCGACGCTCGAGGATGCACCGGGTGTCTCCTTCGACTCCTTGCGCGACGAGGGCTTTGGCGAGCGGCAGATCGAGGCGCTGGAGGCGGCGCTCGAAGGCGCCTTCGACATGACCTACGCCTTCACCGCCGATGTGCTGGGCGAGAGCTTCATGCGGGGTACGCTCGGCTTCGACGACGAGCAGCTCTACCAGTCCGGCTACAGAACGCTGAGGGATCTGGGTTTTTCCGACGAGGATGTGCACCGGGCGAGCCTCTACTGCTGCGGGACGATGACCCTGGAGGGCGCACCGCATCTCAAGCGCGAGCACCTGCCGGTCTTCGACTGCGCGGCGCCCTGCGGCAAGATCGGCACGAGGGCACTCAGCGTCGGCGCCCATGTGGAGATGATGGCGGCGGTGCAGCCCTTCGTGTCTGGCGCCATCTCGAAGACGGTCAACCTTCCCGCCAGTGCCAGCGTGCGGGACTGCCTGACAGCCTATGAGAGCGCCCATGCGCTCGGGCTCAAGGCGGTGGCCCTCTACCGCGACGGCTCGAAGCTGAGCCAGCCGCTCTCCAGCGTGCTGGCCGGGGCCGATGAGCTCGATACGGAGGACTTCGCCGAGATGAACCCCGGAGAGCGGGGCCGGGTCTTCGCCGAGCGGGTCGTGCAGAAGGTCATCGAGCGCGGCCCCGGACGCCGCAAGCTGCCCGACCGGCGCAAGGGGTATATCCAGAAGGCGATCATCGGCGGCCACAAGGTCTATCTGCATACGGGGGAGTTCGAGGACGGCGAGCTAGGCGAGATCTTCATCGACATGCACAAGGAGGGCGCGGCCTTCCGGTCGCTGATGAACAACTTCGCCATCGCGATCTCTCTAGGCCTCCAATACGGCGTGCCGCTGGAGGAGTTCGTCGATGCCTATCTCTTTACCCGCTTCGAGCCTGCAGGGCCGGTGCAGGGCAACGACCGGATCAAGAACGCGACCTCGCTCCTCGACTATATCTTCCGTGAGCTGGCCATCTCCTATCTCGGCCGCTCCGACCTCGGCCACGTGCCGGAGGGAGAGGGCACGTTCGGCCTGGGCAGCGGAGTGGAGAAGGAGGGCGTCGAGAAGGAGGCGCAGCGCTTCATCTCGAAGGGTCTGACCCGCAGTCAGGCGATGGACAACCTCGTGGTCCTGCGCGGCGGCGACTTTGACCGCTTCCGCAACAAGGACAGCGCGGGCGAGGGCGAGAACGAGGACGCACCGACCAAGACTGAAGCTCCGAAGCAGGCGCCCCGGCTCCAGGCGGTGCCTGAACGCAGCGAGCAGGAAGAGGCCCGCCTCAAGGGCTATGAAGGTGATGCCTGCGGTGAGTGCGGACAGTTCACGCTCGTCCGCAACGGCACGTGCCTGCGCTGCGAGAGCTGCGGTGCCTCGTCGGGATGTAGCTGAACACCATCAACAGCAAGAGGAGAAACCCATGCTGGCCTACGTGACCATCGGCACGAACGATCTACCGAAAGCCAAAGATTTCTATGCGGAGCTGCTCTCCATCTTGGAGGCGAACGTCCTGATGGAGGGCGATCAGCAGGTGGGCATCGGCAAGAACTTCTCCGAGCCGCTCATCGTGCTGACCAAGCCCTTCAACGGCGAGAAGGCCAGTGTCGGCAACGGCATGATGGTGGCCCTTCTTGCTGGGTCGCGGGAGAAGGTGGACAGCCTGCATGCCAAGGCGTTGGAGCTCGGCGGCGAAGACGAGGGCGAGCCGGGCGTGCGCGGCGAGCAGTTCTACATGGCCTATGCCCGCGACCTCGACGGCAACAAGCTGGCTTTCTACGCGCCTGCTAAGGGCTGAAATCGTTCGCTGACGGAGGGTTACCAGGCTAGCCGCTCTGTTCCCGCCATTCGCCTAGATACAAAAAGCCCCGCCGATCGCTCGGCGGGGCTTTCTTCTTGTTGGAGTGCGAAGCTTAGAAGCGCTTGCGGACCGTCACGCCGTAGGTGCGCGGCATGTTCGGATAGGCCGAGATGGAGCCCGGCTGCAGCGTGGTCGGGAAGCCCGAGGTGAAGAACTCGTCCTCGTTCAGGTTGCGAGCCCAGACCAGCGCTTCGAGGCCGTTGTCGAGCTGCACGCCGATCGAAGCGTTGAGCATGCCGATCTCGCGGGAGAGCGTCTCTTCCGGGACGTTCTGCACGACCTGCACGTTGCTCTCATACTGGTAGTCACCACGGATGAAGAGCTCACCGGCGCTGAGCGGCACGCGGTACTCGGCACCGAAGGAGCCGGAGAACTCGGGCACGCCCGCAGGACGCTCGCCATCGAGGTTGCCGATGCCGTCCGCGACGCCGTCGGCCAGATCGGCTTCACCGCCGATGAGGACCGAAGCGTTGGGGAAGTCGTTGAACTGCGAGTCCAGGTAGAGACCGGCGATGTTGAAGGTGAGGCCTTCGATCATCGGCGGCTGGATCACGGCGTCGAACTCGAAACCGATGGCTTCCTGCTCACCGGCGTTGGAGACGACGAAGCCCGTGCCCTGGAAGATCGAGCTCTGAAGGTCCTCGACGATCTGGCGGAACACGGCCGTGTTCAGCGAGCCCCAAGCGAAGCGGGTCTTCAGACCGAACTCGAGCACCTTGGTGGTCTCAGGCTCGGCGAAGCGGGTGCCGGTGTACTGGTTGGGGATGCCCAGCGACTGGAGCGCGATGGCCGTGTTGACCACCGGCTGCCCGCCGACACCGTCAGCCGCCAGCTCGCCGGAAGCGAGGAGAGCGGAGAAGTCTTGAGCGAACGGACGGGTATCCGGCGTCAGGTTCCACGAGGTGGCTTTGAAGCCGGTCGCGTAGCTGAGGTAGATGTTGGTCCGGTCGGTCAGGTCGTAGGACGCGCGCAGGGTGTAGGGCACGTCGCTGTCGGAGCTCGTGCCGTCCTCGACGGAGTTCGGGAACGGGGTGAGCGGCCCGAGGGGCTGCAGCGCCGGGAACAGACCCAGGAGCGGGTTCTGCTCGGGGTCCGCAGCCGCCGCCTGAAGGGCTGCGACCGAGGGAAGGGCACCGTCCGACAGAGCGGCCGCCGCGCTGTAGGCGGCGATGGCGTCAGGCGTGATGCCGTTGGCGAAGACGCTGGGATCGGGAACCGCTGCCGCCAGAGGCGAGGTCAGCAGACCGTTCACCGCCGCGCCGAAGGCCTGGCCGAAGCCGATATCGACGAAGTTCAGGTCCGAGAACGGGTTGGTGCGGCCGACATTGCGAAAGTCGACGGCCTTGTCCGCGTTGAACCAGGCGACGCCTGCGGTCAGGGTCAGACGGTCGGTGACCTCGAAGTCGAACTGACCGAAGAGCTGCCACTGCTCGTCGTCCTGCTCGGCGGTGAAGAAGGTACCGCCGCCGTCCTGCCAGAAGGTCTGACCGACGGGCAGGCCGAGGCCGACTTCGAGCGCCGTGATCGGGCTGGCGGCTGCGTTCGGAATGTTCACGCCAGGCGCGACCTCGACGAACTCACCAGCGAGCGCCGCGGAAAGCAGGTCGACGTAGTTCCGCGTGTCGTCGCCATAGAGGCGGGCATCGTTGATGACCAGGTCCTCGTTGAAGTAGTAGGCGCCCAAAAGGTAGCTGAAGCGATCCTTGACCCCGCTGAGGCGAAGCTCGTGGGTCATGGTATCGCTGTTCACGCCGCGGATGTTCGTGCCGAGGGTGGAGAGGGTGGTGAAGTCGCCCTCATAGTCGACGAAGTCGTCGTAGCGACGCAGCGCGCCGATATAGGTCAGGGAGACATCGGGGTTGATGTCCCACTCGGCCTGGAAGGAGAGGCCGGAGTTGACGATCTCGTTGTTGTTCTCGACGTCGTTGGCGATGACGTAGTCGAACGCGCCGACATTAGGGGTCTGACCGCCGAGAAGGTCGCGGATGATGGCGCCGGCGTCACCGTCGGTGACGCGCGCGGTGCCGCAGCAGCGCTCGTCGATCTCGGCATAGTCGGCGATGAGGCGGAACTCGAGATTGTCGGTGGGCTGGGCGAGAAGCTGGCCGCGGAGGCTGTAGCGGTCGCGGTTGTTGTAGTCGGCGGTGTCGCCGAGGTTCTCGAAGTAGCCGTCACGCTCGTTATAGGTGCCGGAGAGCGAGAAGGCGAAGATGTCGTTGATCGGGCCGGTCAGGTAGCCCTTGACAATGCGCTGGTCGAAATTGCCGAGCGTGCCTTCGACGACGCCGTTCCAGTTGTACTCGGGCTTCTTGGTGACGACCGAGACCACACCGGCGGAGGCGTTCTTGCCGAACAGGGTCGACTGCGGACCCTTCAGGACCTCGATGCGCTCAAGCGCGAGGAAGTCGTCCAGGGCCGAGCCTGCACGGGTGCGGAACACGCCGTCGATGAACACGGCGACCGAGGGCTCGATGCCGGGGTTATTGGCGCCCGAGCCGAAGCCGCGGATGATGAAGGTGGTGTTCGAGGTACGCTCGAGCTGGCTGACACGAAGCGAGGGGACGACGGACTGAAGGTCGATGGCGTCCTGGATCTGCGCGTTCTCGATGGTGTCTTCCTGGATCACGGAGACGGCGATCGGAACTTCCTGCAGGGTCTGCTCACGCTTGGTGGCGGTCACGACGATCTCGTCAACGTCCTGGGCAGCGGCGGTGCCGACTGCCGAGACGCTGAAGAGTGCCGTCGTGGCAAGGAAAAGGGCTTTGTTCACGGTATTCCTCCCTAGAGTGCCGCTGCGGACACAGTTTCGTGCCCGCTTATGACGGGACCGGTTTGTTTCACGGACCTTGAGAGCCCGTTAAGACCCAGCGCCGCCTGGTGTTGTGCGGAGGACTAAATGCACCCTAGACCCCGAACGACGGCGTTGCGTTTATCTTAATCCATACCCGAAACCGCTGGCCTTGAAAGGGCGTTGCTATGAACTCAGTCACAGTCGATAGCCTCATGTCGCAAATTGGCAACACACGCCTGACCTCGGACTGGGTGCTGATCGACCAGCAGCGAATCAACGCCTTCGCCGACGTCACCGAGGATCACCAGTTCATCCATGTGGACGAGGAAGCGGCCAAGGCGACCCCCTTCGGCGGCACCATCGCCCACGGTTTCCTGACGCTCTCCATGCTGTCGAAGCTCGCCAGCGAGACCACGTTCGTCCTCGAAGGCATCACCGCGGGGGTGAACTACGGTTTCAACAAGGTCCGCTTCCTCAACCCGGTTCGTGCGGGCAAGCGCGTGCGAGGACACTTCGTCCTCGACGCTCACAAGGAGCCCCGCCCCGGCACCCATGTGCTGACCTACAAAGTCGAGGTCGAGATCGAGGGCGAGCCTAAGGCCGCGCTCGTGGCGGAGTGGGTGACCATGCAGATGGTGGGTTAGGGGCTTGGCCCGCTAACCCATCGTCAGGACGATCTTCCCCGTCGCCTCGCGGCCTTCGAGGAGCTTCAGCGCCTCGGCGCCTTCTTCGAGCGGGAAGGTCTTGGTGATGCGCGGCTTCAGCGTGCCCTCCTTCATCATGGTGGTGATCTCGCCCATGTTCTGAGCGTGACCTGCGGGGTCGCGCATCACGGCGGCGCCCCAGAAGACGCCCATGATCTGGCAGCTCTTGAGGAGGGTGAGGTTGAGCGGCGGGTTCGGAATGCCCGCCGGGAAGCCGACCACTAGGTAGCGCCCCTCCCACGCCATAGCGCGCAGGGCGGGCTCGCAATAGGCGCCGCCCACGGGGTCGTAGAGCACGTCCGCGCCGCCGCCGGTCTTCTCCTTGATGGCGCCCGCGAGGAGCTTCGATGCATCGCGGTCCAGCTCGCGGGGGTAGACGATGGTCTCGTCGGCGCCGAGGGCCCTGCAGAACTTGGCTTTGCTCTCGGAGCTGACGCAGGCGACGACCTTCGCGCCCATGGCCTTGCCTAGCTCGACCGCTGCCGAGCCTACGCCGCCTGCCGCGCCTAGCACCACCAGGGTCTCGCCGCGCTGAAGCTTCGCCCGGTCCTTGAGCGCGTAGTAGCTCGTGCCGTAGGTCATGATGAAGCCCGCCGCGACGTCGAAGGGCAGCTCTTCGGGGATCGGCATGACCATGCCCGCATCCACCAGGGCGTGGGTGGCGTAGCCGCCGAACGCACCGACGGAGGTGGCGACTCGCTGGCCGACGAGCCTCTCGTCCGCGCCCTCGCCGACGGCCTCGACCACCCCGGCCGCCTCGCCGCCGGGGGCGAAGGGGCGCTTGGGCTTGAACTGGTAGAGGTCCTTGATGATCAGCGTGTCGGGGAAGTTGCAGCCCGCCGCGTGGATGCGGACCAGCGCCTGCCCCTTGCCGGGGACAGGGGTCTCCATCTCGCGGAGCTCGAGCGTTTCCGGCCCGCCGGGGGTCACGGACATCAGTGCGCGCATGGGTCTCTCCTCTTCGTTTCTGATGTCAGGCCTTCGTCGGAAGCGCCATCTGTCGTCAAGAACGCCGTCTGTCCCTCACCTCCTTGAGGTATGCGAGGGCCAGCTTCTCTACTTCTATGCGAATGTCATGGGAGGTGCGAAAGATCGCGTCCAGCCATACCGGCTCTTCGACCGCAGCTCTAGCCGCCAGCACGCGCTGCCATACCTCTTCCTCGATCTTGTTACGGGCGCAGCCGTGCAGAGCGAGCCCGAACCGCTCGCTATTGGCGGCCAGAAGCTCCACCTGACCAATGAAGGCGGCACCTTCCTTGGCGAGGAGATGCTCCAGCGGACCGGCGCCGATATGCACCAGCGTGTAGTCGGTCCGGGCCTCTTCCAGGCAGCGGCGGATGAAGCGCCACTGGACGTCCGGCTTGGTGAGGAAGCTGACGAGGGCGGCGTCGCGCAGGACCTCGTCGCTGATCGGCGCGCGGTCGTCGAGGGCCGCGGCCCAATCGGTCGCGAGCTGATCGGCTCTATCGGCAAAGGCCATACCCACCTTTCTGCACCAGTGGTGGCGCTTCGTTCTTGTCCTCGGCTGCGACACTAGGCAGGCTCGCGCAAAACGAAAGCCGGGAGGGCAGGGCGCGTGGCGAAATTGCAGAACCGGGGGGCCGTGCTCGGCCTCCTCACCGTGGTCTATGCCTTCAACTTCATCGACCGCCAGATCCTGGGCGTGCTGGCACCCTTTATCCAGGGCGATCTGGGGCTGACGGGCACACAGATCGGCCTCCTGACGGGCGCGGTCTTCGCGGTGTTCTACACCTTTGTCGGCATCCCGCTGGCAGGATTGGTCGACAACACCAGAACCATGAAGTTCGGATCGTTCTCGATCACCTTCGACCGGGTGACGATCATCGCGCTGAGCCTTGCGACCTGGAGCTTCTTCACCATGCTCACGGGCTTTGCGGGCGGCTTCTTCGCCCTGGCGCTCCTGCGCATCGGCGTGGCGGTGGGGGAGGCGGGCTGCTCGCCGCCTAGCCACTCGCTTCTCTCCGACCTCTACGCGCCGAAGGAGCGGGGCAAGGCGCTGGCGACCTACTCGCTCGGCATCCCCTTCGGCATCATGTTCGCCTACTTCGTCAACGCGTTCTTCGTGTCGGGCGGCACGGTGGAGTGGCGCACGGCCTTCGTGGTGGTGGGGGCGGTGGGCCTGCCCTTCGCTTTCCTGGTCAAGCGGCTGGTACCGGAGCCCGAGCGGGGGCGCCTCGATGCCGGTGCCAAGGTGGAGAAGCTGACCTTCAAGGAGGGGCTCTCGCGCCTCGCCAAGGTGCCGAGCTACTGGACCATGGCGTTCGGCGTGGCGTTTGCGAGCTTCGGCTCCTACTCGGTGTCGAACTTCGTCATGGCCTATATCGTCGGCGTGCCGAACCAGATGGCGGGCATGTTCTCCGAGCTGCCGCTCTTCTGGCTGCTGATCGGGCTCGGCGTCGGCAACGCCATCTTCTACGCCGGGGGGACGTATCTGGGCGGGGTCGTCGCCGACCATTTCGGCAAACGCAGCGTAGGCGCCTACGGCCTCGTCCCGGCGGTCACCATCGGCATCGCCGCGCTCGCCATCGCGCTGGCCTGGATGACAGGCTCGGCGTTTGTCTTCTTCGCGCTTTTGTCGGCGCATATCTTCTTCCTCGGCTTCTATCTCGGGCCGAGCTTCTCGGTGGCGCAGAACCTGGCCGGGGTCTCGGTGAGGGCGACCTCGACGGCGGTCTTCTTCTTCGTTCTCAACCTGATCGCCCTAGGCGGCGGGCCGACCTATACGGGCTGGATCTGGGACCGGTTCGCCGCAACCAATCTCAGCCAGCTCGAGGCGCTACGCATGGCGCTCTGGACGCTCTCCGTGCCGTGGGTGCTGGCAGTGGTGCTGTTCGCGGTCTCGGCGAAGCTCCTGCCGAAGGACTGGGAGCGGGCACAGGCGGGTTAGGTTCGTCCCCATTTCGGCGCTTTCCTACGGCGGCGCGCAGCGACGTTCGTAGGACCCAACTCCAGCATTGGCTCTCTTTTCGAGCCCAAGGAGATGGGTCCCACGGACAAGCCGTGGGAAAGCGTCTGAAAGCGAGCGCACCCATGAATTCCAGCTTCCCAACCGACCAACCTAGCCGCGGAAAGGGCCGCGACTGCGGTCCCGAGCCGTATGGCTCGCCCCATCGGAGGCGCCGCGCGCCGTGAGATCAAAGGTGACGCTTCCGTCATCCGTGCTGTGGTAAAGCAGCGCTTGTAAGGAACGTCCCGGCACCCGACATCGTTGAGACCGTTGTGTGAGTTCTATTCCGGGCGCAGCGGTGGCGAGGCCGCGCCTATCATGTTCCGGGCGGCCTTCCCGGAAGACTGCCGAAAGGAGTTCTTCATGAGTGAAGACACACGGGCCTATCCGGTCCTGCCCCTGCGCGACATCGTCGTGTTCCCCCATATGGTCGTTCCCCTCTTCGTGGGCCGCGAGAAATCCGTGCGCGCTCTGGAGACGGTGATGGAAGCCGACCGCGAGATCCTGCTCGTCGCGCAGAAAGACGCGGGCAATGACGATCCGCAAACATCCGACATCTACGCGATCGGTGTGATCGCGAAAGTTCTGCAGCTTCTCAAGCTGCCCGACGGCACGGTCAAGGTGCTGGTCGAGGGCGGGCGTAGAGCCGAGATCACGCAGTACACGGCGGAAGAAGAGTATTTCGAGGCCGAGGCCGTCGAGCTCGACGAGGCCGAAGGCGACGAGGCCGAGGTCGAAGCGCTGTCCCGTTCCGTGAATACCCAGTTCGAGAGCTATGTGAAGCTCAACAAGCGGGTCAGCCCCGAGGTCATCGTCTCGATCGGCCAGATCGACGACGCGTCGAAGCTCGCCGACACGGTGGCCAGCCACCTCAACCTCAAGATCGCCGAGAAGCAGGAGCTTCTGGAGATCACCTCCGTGCCCCAGCGCCTGGAAGCCGTCTACGGCTTCATGGAAGGCGAGATGAGCGTGCTTCAGGTCGAGAAGAAGATCCGTGGACGTGTCAAACGCCAGATGGAGAAGACCCAGCGTGAGTACTATCTCAACGAGCAGATGAAGGCCATCCAGAAGGAGCTCGGCGACGGCGACGAGGGCAAGGATGAGCTGACCGAGCTCGAAGAGAAGATAGAGAACACCAAGCTCTCCAAGGCCGCCAAAGAGAAGGCCCAGGGCGAGCTGAAGAAGCTGCGCCAGATGTCGCCCATGTCGGCGGAAAGCACCGTGGTGCGCAACTATCTCGACTGGCTGCTATCGATCCCGTGGGGCACCAAGGGCAAGGTGAAGGCCGACCTTCCCAAAGCCCAGGAAGTGCTCGACCGCGATCACTACGGCCTCGACAAGGTCAAGGAACGGATCATCGAGTACCTCGCCGTGCAGAAGCGTACCGGCAAGCTGAAGGGTCCGATCCTCTGCCTCGTCGGCCCTCCCGGTGTCGGTAAGACCTCGCTCGGTAAGTCTGTGGCCGAGGCGACCAACCGCGAGTTCGTCCGTGTGTCGCTCGGCGGCGTGCGTGACGAGAGCGAGATCCGTGGCCACCGCCGGACCTATATCGGCTCCATGCCCGGCAAGATCATCCAGTCGATGAAGAAGGTGAAGAAGACCAACCCGCTCTTCCTCCTCGACGAGATCGACAAGATGGGTAACGATTTCAGAGGCGATCCGTCCGCGGCGCTTCTGGAGGTGCTGGATCCGGCGCAGAACGATACGTTCTCGGACCACTATCTCGAGGTGGACTACGACCTCAGCGACATCATGTTCGTCACCACGGCGAACTCGCTGAACATGCCCCAACCGCTTCTCGACCGGATGGAGATCATCCGTATCCCCGGCTATACCGAGGACGAGAAGATGGAGATCGCCACGCGCCACATCATTCCGCGCAAGATGAAGGAGCACGGCCTCAAGGAGGATGAGTTCGTCATCGAGCCGGACGCGCTGATGAAGCTGATCCGTCTTTACACCCGCGAAGCCGGTGTGCGTTCGCTCGAACGCGAGCTTGCCAACCTCGCCCGTAAGGCGGTGACCAAGCTCGAGATGGAGGATAGTGCCGAGAAGGTCATGGTGACCGAGGACAATCTCGGCGACTTCGCTGGCGTCTCCAAGTTCCGCTACGGTGAGATCGACGGCGACGACGCGGTCGGCGTGGTCACGGGCCTCGCCTGGACGTCCGTGGGCGGCGACATTCTTAAGATCGAGGGTGTCACTATGCCGGGCAAGGGCCGCATGACGCCCACCGGCAACCTCAAAGAGGTGATGAAGGAGAGCGTTTCGGCAGCGGCCTCCTACGTTCGTTCGCGCGCGGTGGAGTTCGGCATCAAGCCGACGCTCTTCGAGACGACGGACATCCACATCCACGTTCCCGAAGGTGCCACGCCCAAGGACGGCCCCTCCGCCGGTGTCGCCATGGCCACAGCCATCGTCTCGGCCCTGACGGGTATTCCCATCCGCAAGGACATTGCCATGACCGGCGAGATCAGCTTGCGGGGCAGGGTGCTCGCGATTGGCGGCCTCAAGGAGAAGCTGCTCGCGGCTTCCCGTGCGGGCGTGAAGACGGTGCTGATCCCCGAGGAGAACGAGAAGGACCTGGCCGACGTGCCGGAGAACATCCTCTCCAAGCTCGAGGTCATCCCTGTCGAGCATGTGGACGAGGTGCTGAAGCATGCCCTCACCGGACCGCTCACCCCCATCGAGTGGAACCCGGAGGAGGAGGCGCTGAAGAAGCAGTCTCCTGCAGCGGAGCCGGGTACGGAAGATCCGGGCTCGGTGGTGACCCACTAACAATCGAAAGGCGGGCTTCGGCCCGCCTTTTTTGTAAACGCACACACAGCTTTACTGCGTTGACAGCCCAGTGCTCCTGCCTATCGTTCTCAGGGCGATGAGGAGGAATATGCCGTGCGTCTATGGATGGGGATAGCTGGGCTGTCCGTGCTGCTTTCGGCCTGTGCCACGACCGAAGACCGGTCGGCGAGTGCCTGCAACGCGCCTGACGGTTGGCAGGAGGTCGCGGAGGCGGCCGAAGGGCAGTTCCTGCTCTTCGGTGAGAGCCACGGCACCGAAGAGATACCGGACCTGTTCGAAAGCTATGTGTGCGCCGTATCCGCTCGGGGCGGCAGGACCTTGGTGGGTCTTGAGTTTCAGCCCGGCGATGCTGCTGCAGTGGAGGCTGCCCTGGCGTCGGAAGACCCTGGAGCTGCGATCAAGGAGGCGATGGCCCCCACTTGGCGGCTCTACGCTAGCGACGGCCGGGGCAGTGAGGCTATGCTGGGCCTCCTCCTGGCTTTGGACAAGATGGACGGCGTCGATCTCGTTTTCTTCGACGATTTCGATGTGATGCGTGACCTCAATGGTCCTGTCGATGCTCCCCAGGAGGAAGTCGTCGCGTGGTATCAGAACCTACCGCCCCATGCCCTTCAGAGAGTCCGTGACGCTCGCATGGCCGAAGAGCTTGATGCTGCGTTCACGGATGATTATGACCGCGCCGTCGTGCTCGTCGGCAGCATTCATGCCAGCAAGACGCGCTTCGATTTTCTGGGCGATACGGACAACGCAGCCATGCTGTTACCCGAGGGCACGGTGACCCTGGTCAGCATGACCTCCGGCGGCGAAGCTTGGGTCAACGGCGGTGTCAAACCTGTCCGTCAGAGCCGGTTACTGCCGGAGGGGGCTACGGCACCCTCCATCACGCTAGTCGAGGGCGGCGTGGATGAGGGTCGTTTCGATGGCTACTACTTCGTGGGCGAAGTAACCGCCTCGCCTCCGGTCGTTCAAGAGTAGCCAGCCGGGGGCTTAAAACGAAAAAAGGTGGGCCGAGGCCCACCTTTCTTTTACTCAGTACAAAAAGCGTTACTTCGCGCGGCGACGGCGCAGGGCTGCGATGCCTGCGACCGGGGCGAAGAGAAGCGCTGCTGCCGGAACGGGGACCGTGCCGTCCAGCGCCAGGGTGGGACCGCCGCCGAGAATGTTCTCGCGTGCGCGCACGATGGCAGGCTGGGTATCGCTACCGCGTGTACTGACGAGGAGGAAGGTCACGAGTCCATCCATGCCAATATTGTTGGCAAGGAAGGTCTCCAGTGCCGTGCCCGAAAGCGTCAGCGCATCGCCGGTGCCGCCCTGGGTAAGGTCGATGGTGCCAAGATCGGTGGCCAGCGAACGGTCGCGGAGGGCGCCGGAGCTGTCCCAGGTCACGGTGCTCTCGTCCCAGCCGTCGCGGCCGTCGTTGAGGCCGAAGACGCGGATCTGCTGGTCGTTGTCGTTGGTCTGGGTCAGGCCGAGAACGGCACCGATGAAGCTGCCGCTGAAGTTCGACAGATCGAAGCGGACAAAAGCCTCCCGCTCGAAGTTCGGCGCTCCCTGGCGCTTGACCAGCAGGTTCTGCAGGCTGCCGTAGTTTTCGTCCGAGTCGGAGCCGTTGCGCACGAACGTATCGGCATCGGCGCCGATCACGACGGCAGCGTTGGCGGCACCAAGTGCTGCTACAGCGCTCACTGCGAGCGCGATCATCTTTTTCATCCTGTTCCCCCCAGGGTTTGCGACGGTTCACGAAACCGTGTTTGCCGCCTAACCTATGGTAACCCATCCGTAAAGGTCGGCTTCGTCCTCATAGACAAGCCGGGCGACTGCTGTTCCTACGCGCCTGAAAGCTCACTTTTTTTCAGCTAGCGTCGTCTGGGTGTAGCCGATATGCTCTTTGTCATGCGCCTCGTTCTTCTCTCCGTCTTCCTGATGTCCGCAGCCTGCACCAGCACCGGGCGCTACGTGGAGGCGGAGGCTTATGACCGCTGCCGGGATGTCTCGGAGGAGGCGGCTCAGCGCTGCATCGAGCAAGAGCGCGACCGGCTGAAGGCGAGCCTGGCCGAACGCGACGAGGAGATCCTCGAAGAGGTGCAGCGGGAAAGCGAGCGATCCGCCATGCGCCGCGGGGAGCAGGTCGGACGGCCCAGCGCCGCGGGCGGCAAGGCTGCCCCAGATCACGATCGACCGCTGAACTAGGCTCTCCCTCGCACTGAGCGGACCACCTCCCGTTCCGGCTGCGCATGATGCTGGTCTCTCGCGTGGGGGCCGCTAAGGCTTCTCGAACAACAAGCCTTCCGGGAGGAAACCCATGAGCCACGTTGCCATCGTTACCGGCGGAACCCGCGGTATCGGCTACGCCATCTCGAAACGCCTGCGCGAGGACGGCATGACCGTCGCGGCCATCTATGGCGGCAACGCCGAGGCCGCACAGAAATGCGCCGACGAGATCGGCGTCGCCACCTATCAGTGCGACGTGTCCGACGCTTCGGCCTGCGAGGAGGTCATCGGAAAGATCGAGAGCGATCATGGCGGCGTCTCGGTGCTGGTGAACAATGCCGGCATCACGCGCGACGGCGCCTTCCACAAGATGACGGCCGAGCAGTGGAGCCAGGTCGTCTCCACCAATCTCGACAGCGTCTTCTACATGACGCGGCCCCTCATCAACGGCATGCGCGACCGAGGCTATGGCAGGATCGTCAACATCAGCTCGATCAACGGCCAGAAGGGTCAGTTCGGGCAGGTGAACTACTCCGCCGCAAAGGCCGGGCTTCTCGGCTTCACCCGCGCCCTTGCCCAGGAAACCGCGCGCAAGGGGATCACCGTGAACGCCATCGCGCCCGGCTATATCGAGACCGAGATGGTCGGCGCGATGAAGAAGGAGGTGCTGGACAGCATCGTCGCGGGCATCCCCGTCGGGCGCCTCGGCCAGCCCGAAGAGATTGCCGCGGCGGTCAGCTTCTTGGCCGGTGAGAACGCAGGGTTCATCACGGGCGCGACCCTCACCCAGAACGGCGGCCAGTACATCGCCGCCTAGATCTTGAAGGTGAGGCGGGCAGGGAACTGCAACCCTGCCCCACTTTCGCCCCAATAGGTTGCGATGGTGTCTCCCTGATCTTGTGAGGGAGGTCACCATGGGTTCGTTTTCGCAGCGCCGCTACATCTTCCGGCGCCGACCGGTCAGGGCACGTCTCGCGTTTGCGGCTGCCGCTGTCTGCGTCGGCCTTCTGGCCATGAACTTCAGCATCGCCAAGACCAAGCCCGGCGGCTATATGCGCCAGCATCTGATCGAGCAGCCTGCCCAGCCTTCAACCTAGCGCGGTTCGTACCGCTACAGGAAGAGGACGGCGGAGCCTGCGAGGTAGAGGAGGCCGATCAGCACCGTCTCGAAGCCGAGGCGGGCTGGCCCGTGTTTCTCCCGGCGCAGAAGACCCATCAGCAGGACCGCGGTCATGGTGAGGGCTAGCCCGGTCTGGAAGAGCTGGTCCCGGCTGATGGCGGCGTAGATCGGCCCCTCCCGATAGGCGATATCGGCCGCGCTGATGAACAGCACGTCGAAGGCGTTGCCGCCGATGATCCCTCCCACCGCCAAGGTCAGAGCGCCTCTTCTTACCGCTGCGATGGTGGTGACGAGTTCGGGGAGGGAGGTCACGATGGCCGCCAGGAACGCTCCGGCCACGCTCTCCTCCAGTCCGTAGATCGAGGTGGCGCTCTCGGCCGCCCTTCCGACGACGAAGCCTGCCGCGCCGGTGACCAGGGCGAGGACGGTGAAGCTCGCGAACAGTAACGATAGGCTGCTTCTCGTATTCTCGCCATTCGGTTCGTCGAACTCAGTCTCCGAAGTCCGGCGAGGCTTCCAGCCCGGAAGCTGGCGTGCCCGCCTGGTGACGTTGAGGCCGAAGAGGTAGAGGGCGAAGATACCGATGCTGATCGGGTGGATGGAGAACAGGCTCAGCGAGGGAGCCGAGGCAGCCATGACCAAGAGGGCCAGGCAGCCCATCAGCACGGTGGACTGGATGAGGTTCTCGATAGAGGCGGCGGCGTGCTCGAGATTGGCGCGCCGGTAGGTGGCATCCGCGACCACTAGGAAGAAGGTCTGCGCGGCGATCCCGCCCAGGGAGTTGGCGACGGCGAGGCTGGCATAGCCGTTCGCCGCAGCCGTGACCGAGACGATCAGGCCGGGCAGCGAGGTGGCGGCACCGAGAAGAACAGCGCCGACCATGGCCTCGCCGAGGCCCGTGCGGTCGGCGATACGGTCGGCGACGCCGGAGAGCCTCGTGCCAGCAGCAACGATCACCAGCGCGCTGATGATGATAGCCGCGGCGAGGCCCGCTGGCGTGTCGAGACGGAGCAGCTCGTTCAAAACCGGCTGCTCCGCCCTTCAACGGTAAGGGGCCTCAAGCGGGGGCGTGGCCGTGACCGCCGAGCGCCGCGCCTCTGGCGGGCGGGCTCGTCACCTCCACGGCGCGGAAGCTGTCTTCGATCTCGTAGGCGTGCATCTCACCCTTCGGCACGCGCCAGCTATCGCCTTGGGTGAGGTGAAGGGTCTCGCCCTCGGAGTGCAGCTTCGCTTCGCCTTCGATGACGTAGCCGATGGTCTCGTAGTCAGAGGCGTGCAGGTCCTTCTTGTCGGTCTTGCCCTCGAACCAGATGCGCAGGGCCATGTCGCCATTGCTCATGGCCAGGGCCTCGCCATGGCTGCCCGGTTTGTGCTCGTTGGCGTTCAGTTTCTCGATGCCGCTCATGGGGTCTCCACTTCTTGTTAGGTGGAGACAACAGGCGGGAGCCGCCTATCGTTCGGCTTCTCCCGCCGGGCTCTCCGCCGCAGGCAGGCGGCGGGAGGTGCCCTGAAACCAGTCCTTCCACTCGCCGGTCTCGGCATCGCGGTAGTGGAAGCGCTGCACGATCCGGTCGTCGCCGACGGGGAGCCAGCGGCCCCGAAAAGGAAGGCTCAGGTCCGACCCAAAGGCAGAGAGGGTTCCTTCCAGGACCATGGCGCCTTGCCGGTCGAGGCCGCCGGCATAGCGGACCGAGAAGGTGTCGCCGACCCAGGTCTGGTGCCACCTGCCATCGCTGGCCTCGTAGTGGCTGACGCTGACTCCCGTCTGGCCGTCCGCGGCCGTCCAGTGCTGAACAATGCCGCAGCCGGTCGGCGTCTTCTCGATCACGCTTCGTCCGGCAGGGGTGTCTCCGGACATGACCTCCCAATGCCCAAGCCAGAAATCGTACTGCTGGTACACCTCGGCGGAGCAGGGACCCCCCGCATTCTGAAGCGATGCAGCGGCGATGAAGGAGAGGGCAAGGGAGGTCATGACCGCAGCGTAGCGGGTGCTGTGCGTGCTTCGAAAGCCAGAAACGACGAGCGCCCTCATCTCATCGACGGACCCCCGCTGCCTTCGGTGAGGTCAGCAGGAGCCGAAGGTGAGGTTTTAGCCCTCCTTCGGGAAGGTAATCCTGGGACGGAGCGAAGCAAGCACCGTCTGCGTTTCGAACACCGCCCCGGTCACTTCCGGATCGTTGCCGTAGAGACGAATATAGGCGATCGCCTCGAAACGCTCGCTGACGCTGCCGCGGAAACCGCCGCCGTAATAGCTGAAACCGGTGCCGTGGAAGCCGCCCCGGAAAGTTCTGCCCCTGAAGCCCCGTCCGGCGAACCCGCGTCCCCTGAACCCGCGTCCGTGAAAGCCGCCTCTGAAGCGGGCGTTGTGGAAGTTGGCATCCGTGCCCGCCTGGTAGGGGTCCTCGACGCTGTATCCGGCCAGGGTGAACCCATCCGTGTCGATTGCATCGTTCTCGACGAACTGCCGGTCGACGTCGCGGTCGATGATCTGGAAGAAGGGCGCGCCGTTCTGCTCGGCGATCTGCGCAGAGCGGAAGAGAAGCGAGTTCTCGACCGTCTCACGCTCGGTCTGGGAGTTGCCTTTGAACGAGACCCGGTAGACGGACGAGCTGATCTTCACGTCGCTATATCCAGGCGCGCCGGACTTGCTGGCTTCCTTGAACGGCGTGGCGGTCGTGCAGGCGGCCAGGAGCGCGGCGCTGCCGACGAGGGCGAGGGTAAGGGGGCTTTTCATCGGACACCTCCGTGTCGTGGACAGTTGTCGTCTTCGGCTACGAACAAAGGTTCGGAGCGCGCCGGAGAAAGGACACGGGATCGGGGCTAACTTTTGTTTATGTGCAGGCCGCACGCTTGGTTGCGGCGCGCGACCTGCTGGTAGGAATGGTCCGCCGCGGCTCGCTAGTGAAGCTGTACGCTCTCTCCGAGGAGACCTCGGTTGAGCAGCAGCTCCGCGATCTGCACCGCGTTGAGCGCGGCGCCCTTTCGCAGATTGTCGGACACCACCCACATATTGATGGCGTTGTCCGCGGTCGAGTCGTCACGGATACGGCTGATGAAGGTGGCGAAGTCGCCGACGCACTCCACCGGCGTGACATAGCCCCCGTCCTCGCGCTTATCGACCACGAGGCAGCCAGGCGCCTCGCGCAGGATCTTGCGGGCCTCGCCGGCGTCGAGGGGCTCTTCGAACTCGATATTCACCGCCTCGGAGTGGCCGACGAAGACGGGTACACGGACAGCCGTGGCGGTGAGCTTGATCTTGGGGTCGAGGATCTTCTTCGTCTCCGCCGTCATCTTGAACTCTTCCCTGGTCGAGCCGTCATCCATGAAGACGTCGATATGGGGGATGACGTTGAAGGCGATCTGCTTGGTGAAGTGCTCAGGGGTCGCATCGTCGCCGACGAAGATGCCCTTGGTCTGGCGGAAGAGCTCGTCGGCGGCCTCCTTGCCAGCGCCCGAGACCGACTGGTAGGTCGAGACCACCACCCGCTTGATCCGTGCACGGTCGTGAAGCGGCTTGAGCGCGACGACGAGCTGAGCGGTGGAGCAGTTCGGGTTGGCGATGATGCGGCGCTTACCGAAGCCCTCGACAGCCTCGGGGTTCACCTCTGGCACCACCAGTGGAACGTCCGGGTCGAGACGGAAGGCGGAGGAGTTGTCGATGACGATGGCCCCGGCTGCCGCCGCCTTCGGCGCGTACTCCTTGGAGATGTCGCCGCCCGCCGCGAAGATGGCGACGGCGGTGTTCTTGAAGTCGAACTGGGCGAGGTCGCGGCACTTCAGCGTCCTGTCGCCGTAGCTGACCTCGCGGCCGAGGGAGTTGCGCGAGGCGAGGGCCACCACCTCGTCGGCGGGGAAAAGTCGCTCCGCCAGAATGGCCAGAAGCTCCTGGCCAACCATACCGGTGGCGCCTACGATCGCGACATTGATGGCCATGGGAGTGCTCCTCGAAACTCGCGCCCCCTGTGCAACGGAGCCCCGCTCGGGTCAATCGCTGCGGTGCAACAGGAAAATGCAGTACTGCGAGTGAGTACCTGGAACTTTTTTCTGTGATGATAAAACGTAGCGCGGCTGATCACAAATGAAAGGGCGCGACCTTTTGTACAGTTCAGGTAACCATATACGTCTTCCTTGCGAAGGGAGAGGATGTCATCCTGACGAGGAATTCTTCTACCGTGTTGAGTGATACTGTTTACCCCATGAACGAAGCCGTAGACCGGTCGGCCAAGATGCCTTTTAGTGACGACGATACGATAGAATGGGAGCTTCAGGACTTCGGTTCTGGAGGAGACAGCCTGCTAAATTTCGCCGAAGCCGCCAGGAAGTGCCGCCATACCGATCAGCTCGGATCGCTCTGCATCGACGTCTTCGACAAGCTGGGCGCCACCATGATCAGCTACCACCACATGCCGGCGCCCGGTGCTTCGGACCACTCGGACTGGGTGCCGGTGGTGACCAACGGTTTTCCCAGCAGCTGGGTGAGGCGGTACAAGAAGGAGCAGCTCTACAAGGTCGATCCGATCCCCCGCCATGCCCTCGATGCGTGCCGCCCCTTCCGGTGGAGCGAGGTGGGCCGCTACCGCGACCTGACCGAGGCGGAGGAGCGCTATGTGGAGATCCTGAAGGAAGAGAACCTCGGGGACGGCTTCGCCATCGCCGTCTTCGGCCCCCATGGCCGCAACGGCTATGTCGGCATCGGCGGCGGCAGCGGGAAGGCCATCGCCGACGAGACCGAGATCAACCGCTTCCACTTCATCTCGCAGATCGCTCACCTGCGCTACTGCGAGCTCCTGACCGCCAAGCTGCCGAGCTACGCCAAGCTGTCCGAGCGCGAGCGGGAGATCCTCGCCTGGATCGCCAAGGGCAAGTCCAACGGGGTGATGGCGGAGATCCTCGACCTCAGCCCCAACACGGTGGACACCTATGTGCGCCGGATCTTCAGGAAGCTGCATGTGGGCGACCGGGTGACGGCTGCGCTCCGGGGCCTGGCGCTGGGACTGATCGACTGAAGCTTCGTAGGGCGGAACGCGAAGCTTTCCGCCGCTCAGCCTGGCAAGGCGGATGGCTTCGCCATCGCTCCTACGGGTTCGGCTGAACCATTTGAGAGAGAAACCCCCCACATCCGGTCTCGAAATGGTGAGCGACCTCGTGTAGAACTGGTTAATAAAGACGGTTTACGTCTAGGCAGGGTAAGGGCGCCTTCGGGGCGAATTTAGGAGTCAGTGATGGAAGAAGAGGTCGTCGCGCAGAACGCGATCGGCACGGAGTTCGGTGCGGTCGCCATGTTCATGCAGGCCGACCCGGTGGTCAAAGCCGTCATGATCGCGCTCGCCCTGGCCAGTGTCTGGTCCTGGGCCATCATCATCGACAAGTCGCTGACCTTCTCGCGGCTTCGGGGCAAGGCGAAGAAGTTCGAGGAGCAGTTCTATTCGGGCCGGCCGCTCGACGACCTCTATCGCCGTCTCAAGGACCGTCTCGACCATCCGATGGCCCGCGTTTTCGTCGCCGGCATGGACGAGTTCGCCAAGAACCAGCCCTCGGGAGGCTTCGCCCCGTCCCTCGTCCAGCGCGCCGAGCGCCGCATGATGGCCGAGGCCCAAAGGGAACTAGAGAAGGCTTCGAGCCAGCTTCCAGTGCTGGCGACCGTCGGCTCGGTCGCGCCCTTCGTGGGTCTCTTCGGCACCGTCTGGGGCATCATGAACTCGTTCCAGGGCATTGCCCAGACCGGCGATGCCAACCTTGCCGTCGTGGCCCCCGGCATCGCCGAGGCGCTGTTCGCAACGGCCATCGGCCTCGTCGCCGCCATCCCGGCGGTGGTCGGCTACAACCGCTACACGGCGGCGCTCAACAGCTACATCACCCGCGTCGAGGGCTTCACCGGCGAGTTCACCGCCATCCTCAGCCGCCAGGCCGACGGAGGCCGCTGAGCCATGGCCGGTGGTCTGATGCCAGGCGGAGGCGGGGGCTTCTCGGGCTCCAAGCTCAAGCGCTCCTCCGCGCCCATGTCCGAGATCAACGTGACGCCGCTGGTCGATGTCATGCTGGTGCTGCTCATCATCTTCATGGTGGCGGCGCCGCTCCTCACGGTGGGCATCGACGTCGAGCTGCCCGAGACCGAGGCCCAGGCCATGACCGAGGAGGTCGAGCCCCTGACCATCTCGATCACGGCGGACGGCAAGATCTTCGTGCAGGAGACCGAGGTCGCCTATGACGATCTGATCTCGCACCTCTCCGCCATCGCCCAGACCGGCTACGACCAGACGATCTATGTCCGGGCGGACAAGCGGGTTCTCTACGACGACGTGGCCAAGGTGCTGGGGCGCATCCAGGCCGCAGGTTTCCGCGACTTCGGACTGGTCAACGACAACGGTTAGAACAGGTGCCGGGCAGGGGAGCCCGGCAATAGCTAAGGGCAGGCCCGTTTGCGCTACGCGACCTTCATCTCTGCGCTGTTGCATGTCGGCATCCTTGCCGCGGGCTTCATCGTGGCGCCGTTCCTGGCGGTGCCCGAGGTGGCCTACCGCGCCGTGGTGCCGGTCAACCTGATCTCGGAAGCGGAGTTCGGTGAGATGGTCTCGGTCAAGGCCGACCAGAAGTCCGAGGAGGTGGCCGAGGACCCCGCGCCCCTGCGCGACGACATCGAGGTGGCGGAGCTGCCCGATCCCGTGCCGGTGCCTCAGCCCATCGAGGAGACGCCGCAGCCCGAGCCTGAACCCACTCCCGAGCCCGAGCAGCCTAAACCCGAGCCTGAACAAAAACCGGAGCCGCCCAAGCAGGAGACCCAGGACAAGCCGAAGCAGGAGGACGACTTCTTCTCCGGCCTGGACGATGCGCTGGTGGACCTCGAGGAAGAGGACGATCGCAAGGCGCCTTCCGAGGTGCTCGACGCCGAGGGTCTGCGCGATCAGGAGCAGATCGGCCTCGGCGATACGCTTACGGCGATGGAGGAGGACCTCATCCGCGCCCGCATGGCGGAGAGCTGCTACAACCAGCCCACTGGTGTGCCGGATGCCGAGAAGCTTGTGGTCCGGGTCAACTTCAAGCTCGATCGCGAGGGAGAGATCATCGGCCAGCCCAGGGTCCTTAACAACGCGCAGATCAGCCTGTCGGGCAACACTTGGTGGAAGACGACGCGCGACCGCGCGGTGCAGGCCGTGACCGCCTGCGCACCCTACGATTTCCTCCCCCAGGAGCGGTACTATGTCTGGTCGGAGATCACGCTGAACTTCACGCCGCAAGGGGTGATGTAGGCGCGTTCGGGCCACTGAACCTGAACAGTTTGCACGGTTTTCTAATGATGCGGGCCTTGGTAGTCATGGACCCGCAGGGAATTTCAACGAAGAGGTAGCGCCACGATGCTGAGACAGATCGCTCTCGCCATGACGCTCGCCTTCGCGCCGGTCATGGCCAGCGCGCAGGTGGAGATCGACGTCACCAGGGGCCGCACGGACCCCATGCCGATCGCCATCCCGGACTATGTCAGCGAGACCGACGCCGATCTCGGCGGGGAGATCTCCGGGGTCATCGAGACGGACCTTCGCAATTCGGGGCTGCTGGCGCCGATCGGCGAGGAAGCCTTCATCGAGAACATCACCAACATCAATGTGACGCCGCGCTTCGCCGACTGGCGGGTGATCGGTGCGCGTGTGCTCCTGGCCGGTGAGGTCGTGGACCTCGGCGACGGAAGGGTGCAGATCAACACCCGCCTCTGGGACGTGGTCGGCAACCAGCAGGTCGCCTCGGTCGCCTACAAGACCCCGCGCGAGAACTGGCGCCGCGCCGCGCACAAGGTCTCGGACTTCGTCTACACCCAGCTCACCGGCGAGGCGGGCTATTTCGACAGCCGCCTCGTCTATGTGGGCGAGACCGGTCCCAAGACCGACCGCAAGAAGCAGCTCGTCATCATGGATCAGGACGGCTACAACCCCCAGACCCTGACCCAGGGGCTCCCCTACAACGTGCTGACGCCGCGCTTCTCCCCCAACGAGCAGGAGATCACCTATCTCGCCCTGTTCGAGGACCGCCCGGCCAAGGTCTATCTCTTCAACATCGAGACCGGCGTGCAGCGCGAAGTCGGTGACTTCCCCGGCATGACGTTTGCGCCCCGCTTCACCCCCGATGGCGATCGTCTGCTGGTCAGCTTCGCCCGCAACGGCAATTCGGACGTCGCCTATCTCGATCCGATCTCGGGCCGCCTGCAGCGCCTGACCTCGAACCCGGCCATCGACGTCTCGCCCTCCATGTCCCCCCGCGGCGACAAGATCGCCTTCGCCTCGGACCGTGGCGGCAGTCAGCAGGTCTATGTGATGAACGCCGACGGCTCGGACCAACGCCGAATCACTTTCGGCCAGGGCACCTACGGCACGCCCGTCTGGTCACCCCGCGGCGACCTCATCGCCTTCACCCGCCAGCACAAGGGCAAGTTCTATATCGGTGTCGTGGCTCCCGACGGTTCAGGCGAGCGTCTCCTGACCGAGAGCTACCTCGTCGAGGGCCCGACATGGTCACCAAACGGCCGTGTTTTGGCCTTTCATCGGGAGGAGTATCCCGGTGGGCCGGTCCGTCTCTTCGCCATCGACCTGACGGGCCAGAATTTGCGCCGCATCCAGACGCCGACGGAAGCCTCCGATCCAGCCTGGTCGCCGCGCTTGAACTAAGGGTTAACAATTTGCGCCGATGATCATTGATCGTGGGCGCAAGCCAGAGTAGCGTGAACAGGAATTAACCATGAACTCGAGCGGAAACGGCACCTTCGCTGTTTCATCTTGGGAATTATGGACCAAAGATCATCGCGGCTTGGGGGCAAACTCAAGCCGAGTCAGGGCGGGGCAGACGTCCCCGGGTAAAGGCAAAGCGGAGCATTAGCCATGAAACTCACCAAACTGGGGACCTTGGGCGCAGTCGCCTCGATGGCCCTTCTCGCTGCTTGCAGCACCACTCCCGAAGAAGACATCGTCGTCGTCGAGGAGCCGGTGATCGAAGAGCCGGTCGTCTCCGGCATCGAAGTCGCCAAGATGGAGCTCGAGCAGAACGTCGGCAACCGCGTCTTCTACGGCTACGACCAGTACAACCTCACCGCGGACGCCCAGGCCGTTCTTCGCCGCCAGGCCGCGTTCATGATGATGCCCGAGAACATGGACTACAACTTCCGCATCGCCGGCAATGCTGACGAGCGCGGCACGCGTGAGTACAACCTCGCCCTCGGCGAGCGCCGCGCAGAAGCTGCCAAGTCCTTCCTCGTCGGCCTCGGTGTCTCCCCGGCCCGCATCTCCGTCGTGTCCTACGGCAAAGAGCGTCCGATCGACCCGCGTTCCACCCCGGAAGCCTGGGCCAAGAACCGGAACGGCACCACCACGATCATCGATCCTGAAATGGACATGTTCTAAGATCGGCTTCCCGATCTGACGAAGAAGCCCGCCGAAAGGCGGGCTTTTTTGTGGGCCCTGCGGTCAGCCGCCGAGATACCGGCCGAGATAGGCCTCGATGGCAGTCTCCGCCTCGTCGAACAGCCAGGGCGACTGTCTTCCCCCGTCATGGTAGTGCCGCTCGGCTGCCTCCACGATGAGGTAGGCCGTTATGGCCAAGCGCTCGATACGCTTGGCTTCTGCATGGGGGAGGGCCTGGCCCAAGCTCTCCATCAAGGCCCGCCGAACCGGCTCGCCGGTATGGGGGGAGGCGGTCAGCGCCGCGGCCACTGCGCCGTAGATGGGGTGACGCTGATGCATCTTCTTGATGACGCCCATCACCAGGCGCACGCCGCCGCGCCAGTCGTCGCTGCGCATCCCCGCCGTCGCCAACGCTTCGAGGGTCTCTTCGTTGAAGCGCTCCATCATCGCGCCGAGCAGGTCGTCGAGATTGGCGAAGTAGCGGTAGAGCGAGCCGATGGGCACGCCCGCCTCGGCTGCGATCTCCTTGGTGGTCAGCTCGCTTGGCGTGCGGCCTACGAGCACACGTTCGGCCGCGTCGAGGATGGACTGGCGTTTCGCCTCGGCACGTTGCTGGCGGGGCGGGGGGCGCTGGGTAAGGCTCGGCACATGCTACCTCTAGCAGCAAAAGACCTTGCCAGAAAAGCGAGCTTGGCTCATCTTTCGGGCTGGAGGAGACTGAATATGCGCCATCTGCTTCTGGGACTTTCGCTCGTCACTCTTGCCGCCTGCGGAAGCGAGGATACGGCCAGGGTCGCCGAGGCGACCGATGAGAGCTTTCAGGAGGAGCTCCAGCTTCAACTTCTCGACGCAAAACCTGGCGACGTGATCGAGATCCCCGCGGGGCGCTACGCCCTCGACCGGGGTCTCTCACTGACAGCGGACGGCGTGACCATCCGCGGGGCGGGCATGGAGGAGACCGTGCTGAGCTTCGCGGGTCAGGTGGCAGGCGCGGAGGGGCTTCTCGTCACCGCCGACGACTTCACCATCGAGGACATGGCGATCGAGGACACGATCGGCGACGCGCTCAAAATCAACGAGGCTGACGGGGTCGTCATCCGCCGGGTGCGGGTCGAGTGGACCGGCGAGCCTAAGACCGAGAACGGCGCCTACGGCTTCTACCCCGTTCAGACCACGAACGTTCTGATCGAGGATTCGGTGGCCATCGGCGCCTCGGACGCAGGCATCTATGTGGGTCAGTCGAAGAACGTCGTGGTGCGGAACAACCGGGCTGAGCGCAACGTCGCCGGTATCGAGATCGAGAACACGCAAGACGCGGATGTCTACGGCAATGTGGCGACGGACAATACCGGCGGTATTCTGGTCTTCAACATGCCGAACCTCAGTCAGGAGGGCGGCAGGGTGAGGATCTACGGCAACGAGGTGTATGAGAACGACCTGCGCAATTTCGGTCATCCCGGTACCCCGGTGGCCTCCATCCCCGCAGGCTCGGGCATCGTCATCAACAGCCATGACGATGTGGAGGTCTTCGACAACGACATACGCGACAACCGCACGGCTAATGTCATCATCTCTTCCGTCTACGCATCGAATTATGCGGACAATAGCTGGTCGGACAGCTTCGACCCCTATCCCGAGCGCATCCATTTCCACTCCAACCGCCTGTCTGGAGGCGGCGACAAGCCCGACGGCGCAGAGCTGAAAGCGCTGAAACTGCTGAAGTTCGGCCCCGGCGGCAGCTTTCCCCATGTGCTGTGGGACGGCTACGCCGCCGAAGGCCGCGACCCGCAGATCTGCATCCAGGACGAGGGCGCCAAGGTCCTGAACGCCGACCTGCCGAACAGCTCGAAGAACATCAGTGTCGAGAGCGCCCCCTTCGACTGCTCGCTTCCTCGCCTTAAAGCCGTCAGGCTCGCCTCAGCGGAGTAGCGGCTTGCGGTACTTGCTCATCTCGGTACTGATGCTTCTGACCGCCTGTGGGCAGGAGCGGGTGCGGCCCTCCTTCCATCCGGAAGCGAACCCCCCCACGCTTTCCGCCTGGGGGGCGCTTCAGGTCGAGAAGGGGAGGTTGATCCTGGGCGAGGGTGTCGAGCCCTACACCCTCAATACCCCTCTTTTTACCGACTACGCCAGCAAGCTGCGGACGGTGTGGATGCTGTCCGGCTCGGCCAGTATCGGCGAGGAAGGCAGTCTGGACTTCCCCGTGGGCACCGTCATCACCAAGACCTTCTACTATCCAGAAGGCGAGGACGGTACGGTGACGGCCGCAGCCTATCAGAGCGTCGATCTTAGTAGCGAGGTCGATCTGTCTACCCACCGTCTGATCGAGACCAGGCTCCTCGTCAGGCGCGAGGACGGTTGGCATCCTGTCTCCTATGTCTGGAACGAAGAGCAGACGGAAGCCACGCTCAAGCGCACGGGCGCAGTGGTGCCGCTGACACTGGCGGATCATCAGCAGGCGGGACCTTTCGCCTATGTGGTGCCGAACGAGAACCAGTGCGCCGGGTGCCATGCGCCTGACGCCGCATCGGGACGGATCGAGCCGCTTGGACCCACTGCCGGGCAGCTTAGCCGCCGTGAGGTGGTCGGCGACGAAGAGGGCGAGCAGCTTTTACGGCTGGCTGAGGCGGGCTTCGTCACGTTGGGTGATGAGCCTGCCGTGGTGCAGACCCGCTGGGACGATGCCTCGGCATCGCTGGACCAGCGCGCACGCAGCTATCTCGCCGCCAATTGTGCCCACTGTCACAACCCCCAAGGCCCCGCCGATACGTCGGGCCTCGATCTCAGCCTAGGCGCCACCGGCGCTGCAGTGGGAAGGTGCAAGCCGCCGATCGCTGCAGGCTCCGGCACGGGTGGGCACCGCTTCGGCATCGAGCCGGGGAGGCCCGAAGCCTCGATCCTGACCTACCGCGTCGGCTCGACCGATCCGGGCGCCATGATGCCCGAGCTCGGCCGCAGCCTGGTGCATGAAGAAGGGCTGGCGCTGCTGAACCAGTGGATCGCGGAGATGGACGGCACCTGCTCCGAGACCTGAACCCGTATCAGGTTCAGGTCGGCTGCTGACCGCCGATGTGGCAAGCGCGGCGCAGGACGCCTATCCTGTTCTCCGAACAGGAGACCACATCATGGAGCAGACGGCTGACAGCGCCATCGAAGGGGCAAGAGAGGCGGCGGAGGACGCGGCCCCGGCCGATGCATCCGATCCTTATCAGCGGCGGCGGCAGACCTTCCCCACACTGAACGAAGAGCAGATCGCCCGGATCGCGGGCTACGGACAGACCGCCGATTACGGCGCTGGCGAGGTTCTATTCCAGCGCGGCGACCGCGAGGCGGATTTCTTCTTGGTGCTCGAAGGCGGTATCGACATCATCGACATGGATGCCGAGGGCGAAGAGAAAGTCATCACTACCCACGGCGTGCACCAGTTCACCGGTGAGCTGGATCTTTTCAACCGCTCCAAGATTCTCGTCAGTGGACAGACATCGGGACCGAGCCGTCTTGTCAGGCTGGACCGGCAGCAGTTCCGGCGCATGTCCTCCACCGAGCAGGACATTGGCGAGCTGATGATGCGGGCCTTCATCCTGAGGCGTACGGCTTTTCTTCTGCACGACGAGGCGGCGGTCACCGTGATCGGCGAGCCGAACGGGCGCGATACGGTGCGTATCAGGCGCTTTCTGGCGCGCAACGGCTACCCGGCAAGGCTGCTCGAAGCGTCCAGTGACGATGCCGCTGCCTATGCGCGCGAGTGCTCGATGCATGTCAGCACTCTTCCGGCGGTCAGGACGAGCGACGGCCGTGTCTATCACAACCCTTCGACGGCGGAGCTGGCCGATGCGCTGGGCATCACCGTTCCTCTCGACCCGGATCACTGCTACGATCTGGTGGTGATCGGGGCGGGGCCGTCTGGGCTGTCGGCGGCCGTTTACGCGGCCTCCGAAGCGCTCGACACCATCGTCATCGAGACCGAGGCGCCGGGCGGCCAGGCGGGGACCAGCTCGAAGATCGAGAACTATCTCGGCTTCCCCACGGGCATCTCCGGGCAAGCCCTAGCAGGCAGAGCCTGGATCCAAGCGCAGAAGTTCGGTGCGACCTTCGCAATCGCCAGGGCCGCCGAGACGATCAAGAAGGAGGGCCGCCTCATCAGGATCACCACCCAGGACGGACAGTCCGTATGCGCCAGCGCCGCGATCGTGGCCAGCGGCGCCACGTACCGCAAGCTGGACCTGCCAGGCTACGAGAAGTTCGAGGGCCAGGGTATCCACTATGCCGCGACCGCATTAGAGGCGCAGCTCTGTCAGGCGCAGGAGGTCGTGGTGGTGGGCGGCGGCAACTCCGCGGGGCAGGCGGCGGTCTTTCTCTCGCGCCATGCGAGCCACGTGCACGTTTTGGTGCGTTCTGATGGCTTGGCTGCGTCGATGTCGGACTATCTGGTCAGCCGGATCGAGCAGTCCTCGCGCATCACGCTGCATACGGAGACTGAACTCACCGCACTCAGCGGCAGGCGGATGCTGGAAGAGGTGACCTGGCGCAACCGGACGAGCGGCGAGCAGGAGACCAAGGCCATCGGCAATGTCTTTGTGATGATCGGCGCCGTGCCGAACACGGAGTGGCTCGGTGACTGTCTCGAGCTTGATGAGCGCGGCTTCGTTCGGACCGGTGCGGCCGTATCACCCAGAGGCGACGAGGCCGGACCTTTCGATACGTCCGAACCCGGCATCTTCGCTGTCGGCGATGTACGCTCCGGCTCGGTGAAGCGGGTCGCCTCGGGAGTTGGCGAGGGCTCGGTGTGTATCTCGGCGGTCCACGCCTATCTGCAGGACTCGGCTTGAACGGGACCTAGCGGGGCCGCTCTCGCTCGGGCTGCGCCTCCGCCACCATCAGGCCTGGACCGGCGCGCAGGGTACGGAAGACGGTGATCTGCGCTCTGGCCGTGCCGATCCGCGCGGCGGCGAGGTCAGTGGCCGCTTCGAGCTGCCGCCGCTCGGCATCCAGCACGGCGAGAAAGTCAGAGGCGCCGTTCTCGAAGCGAAGCCTTGCGAGCCTTGCCGCCGCGGTGCTGGCGCGCTCGGCTTCGGCAAGGGCAACGAGCTGCCGCTGGGCGGCGCGCTGCGAAGCCAGGGCCGTTTCGGTCTCGGCGAGGGCGGAGAGGATGGTCTGCTCGTAGGTATCGAAGGCGCCTTCGGCCCGTGCGGAGGCGGCCCTGACGGTCTGCCTGAACCGCAGAAGGTCGGTCAGGGACCAGGTGATCGACGGGCCGTAGGAGAAGTTGATGGCCTGCTCGGTGAAGGTGTTCTCGAACTCGACGCTCTGCACACCGATGCCGCCGAGAAGCTGAACCCTAGGGAAGGCCGAAGTCATCTGCAGGCCGATCTCTTCGGTGGCTGCCGCCAGGGAACGCTCGGCCGCCCGGATGTCGGGCCGCCGTTCCAGAAGGGCGCTCATATCCCCCACCGGCAGCGCCCTCTCGATGCTGGGAAGCGGGCGGTTCTCCTGGGTCATTGCCGCGATGCGGGCGGGGGTCTCACCGACAAGGACGCCCAGCCTATAGCGCTCCTGCGCCACGGCGGCCTCCAGGGGCGGGATGGCGGCGAGGGTGACGGCAAGCTGCGACTGCGCGCGCTCCACATCGAGATCCGTGCCGCGGCCTGCATCGCGGCGGGCGGTGACGAGCTTCACCGTCTCGCGCTGGTTGCGGGCGTTCTCGCGCGCAACGTCGAGCTGCTCCTGGGTACCGCGAAGGCCGATATAGGCGTCGACGGTCTCGGCGATGACGATGGTCTGAAGGTCGGCAAGCTGCGCCTGAGCCTCACCGAAGCGGGCCTCAGCCACATTGATCCCGCGGGTGATCCGCCCCCAGAGATCGACCTCCCAGCTCGCTGCGGCGGAGATGCTGAAGATGTCGATGGTAGGTAGGAGCTCGTCGCCGATGTCGAAGCCGCCCTCATCGCCAAAGCCCGCAGCTAACGTGGTCGCGGACTGGCGCTGAACGTTGTAAACGGAAGTAATCGTGTCGAAGGGGAGGCGGTCGAGACGCCTCAGACCGACCTGCGCCCTCGCCGCGTTGACATTGGCCAGCGCGGCGCCGAGCTCGTTGTTCTGCGCGATGGCAAGGGCGACGAAGGCGTCCAGGCTTTCATCGTCGAAGGCCGTCCACCAGTCCGATAGAGGCGCCTCGCTTGCGTATCCCTCGCTTTCGAGGAAAGCTCCGTCTGTATAGCCTTCCGTAGACGGCTCTTCGTAGTCGGGTCCGATGATGGTGCAGCCGCCAAGAAGAACGGCGGCGATCAGAACGCGCCTCATTCCGCAGCTCCCATCTGGGTGGAGCTATCGAGCTCTTTGTCTTTACCCCGCCCCTCCATCTTCTCCTCAATCCAGGCGGCGAACACGTAGAAGACGGGCGTGAGGAACAGGCCGAACAGCGTCACGCCCAGCATGCCCGCGAAGACGGCCACGCCGAGGACGTTGCGCATCTCCGCACCGGCACCGCTGGCGAGCACCAGCGGCAACACACCCAGGATAAAGGAGAAGGCCGTCATCAGGACCGGACGCAGGCGGATCTTAGCGGCCTCGGTGGCGGCGGCGTAGCGGCTCATGCCCTCGCGCTCTTGAAGCTGCTTGGCGAACTCGACGATCAGGACAGCGTTCTTCGTGGCAAGGCCGATCAGCACCACGAGACCGATCTGTGTCAGGATGGTGTTGGCCTGCCCCGCCACCATCACGCCGACCATGGCGGAAAGAAGGCCCATGGGCACGATGAGGATCACCGCGAGGGGCAGGGTGAGGCTCTCATACTGCGCAGCCAGGAAGAGGAAGACGAACACCACCGCGAGGACGAAGGCGAGCGAGCCCGTGTTCCCGGCGCTGGTCTGCTGGTAGGCGATCTCCGTCCATTCGAACCCGAAGCCGGGCGGCAGCACCTCCTCGGCCAGCGCTTCCATGCGGGCGATGGCCTCGCCGGAGGAGACCCCGATGACGGGCTCTCCCTGCACGGCGGCGGACGGGTAGAGGTTGAAGCGGAGGACCCGCGATGCACCGGTGGTCCGCTCCGCCTCGGCGACGGCGCCGACGGGGACCATCTCGCCCTGCGCGTTGCGGGCGTAGTAGGCGGAGATATCGTCGACGTCCCGCCGGAAGACATCGTCAGCCTGCGCCGTGACGCGGTAGGTGCGGCCGAGATAGTTGAAGTCGTTGATGAAGGAGGAGCCGAGATACCCCTCCAGCGCCTCGAACACATTGCTGACGGGAAGCCCCATCAGCTCCGCCTTCTGACGGTCGATGTCGAGATAGATCTGCGGCGTCGAGGTTTCGAAGAAGGTGATGACGTTGCGCAGGTCGGGGTCCTCGTTCGCGGCCATCATGAGGGAGAAGGCAGCCTGCTGCAGGGCAGGCAGGCCCGCCCCGGTGCGGTCCTGGACCATCATTTTGAAGCCCGAGCCGTTACCGATGCCGCGGATGGGCGGCGGCGCGATCACCAGGACGAAAGCCTCGTCGATGGCTCCGGCGAGCTTCTGCTGAAGCTCGTTCTGGATGTCGAGATAGCCGGGTCTCGTGCCAAAATCGGACATGGTAAAGAAGATGGCGCCGGCGTTCGAGGCGTTGGTGAAGGTGGCGCCGTTGAAGCCTGCGAACTGCGCGGCGTGCTCGACGCCTTCGACCTCTAGCCCCAGCGCAGTCACCTTCTGGACAATCTCGTCCGTGCGCTGAAGGGAGGCGCCCTGGGGCAGGTTGACCACGGTGATGAGATAGCCCTGGTCCTGGGCGGGAACGAAGCCGCCGGGTACGGCACGAAAGACACCCACTGTGGCTAAGAGGAGCACGCCGTAGACGGCTCCGGCGATCAAACCTCTTCTCACCACCCGGCAGACCCAGTCGGCATAGGTGGACGACAGCCTGTCGAAGCCGCGGTTGAACCAGCCGAAGAATTCATCGAGCGGTTTGAGGAAGGCCGGACGGTTGCTCTCGCCCTCTTCCTTCGGCCTCAGAAGAAGGGTCGCCATGGCCGGGCTGAGCGTCAACGAGACAATGGTCGAGATGACCGTCGAAGCGGCAATGGTCAGGGCAAACTGGCGATAGAAGGCGCCCGACAGCCCTGGAATGAAGGCGGTCGGAACGAACACAGCGCAGAGGACCAGTGAGGTGGCGATCAGTGCGCCGCCGATCTCGGCCATGGAGTCCCTCGTCGCCTCCCTAGGCGATTTGCCCTGTTCCAGATTGCGCTCGACGTTCTCGACGACGACGATGGCGTCATCCACGACGATGCCGATGGCGAGGACGAGGCCAAACAGCGAGAGCGTGTTCAGGGAGAAGCCGAAGGCGTTCATGATCGCGAAGGTGCCGATCAGCGACACCGGAATGGCGATCACCGGGATCATGGCAGCGCGGACGCTTTGCAGGAAGATGAAGACCACCAAAACGACCAGAAGGGTGGCTTCGAAGAGCGTACGGTAGACTGCCTTCACGGACTGATCGACGAACTCCGTCGGGTTGTAGATGACTTGGTATTCGAGGCCGGGGGGGAAGTCGCCGGACAGGTCCTCGATCAGCTCCAGCACTTCACCAGCGGTGGTCAGGGCGTTCGATCCCGGCCGCTGGAAGATCGCCATGGCGACGGCGGGCTGGTTATCGAGATAGGCGTTGGTGTTGTAGTCCTGGGCGCCGAGCTCGACCCTTGCGACATCCCGCACCCTGACGAGGGAGTCCTCGCCGTCGGAGCGGATGATGATGTTGCCGAACTCCTCCGGCGCGGTGAGGCGGCCTTGAGTCTGCACGGCGAGCTGGAAGGCGCTGGGGTCGGCGATGGGGGACTGGCCCAGCGTGCCCGAGGCCACCTGCACATTCTGCGCGCGCAAGGAGCGGACGATGTCGCCGACGGAGAGGTCGAGCTCCGCCGCCTTGTGCGGGTCGATCCAGATGCGCATGGCGTAGTCGCGGGCGCCGAAGACCAGCACCTGCCCCACCCCGTCCACCCGCGAGAGGCGGTCGCGCACCTGCAGCGTCGCATAGTTCGAGACGTAGAGCTGGTCATAGGTCTCGTCAGGCGACAGGAGATGGATCACCATGAGGAAGTCCGGCGAGGACTTCTGGGTGACCACGCCCAGGCGGCGGACCGGCTCGGGCAGGCGCGGCTCGGCCCTCGCCACCCGGTTCTGCACCAGCACCTGGGCGTCGTCGATATTGGTGCCTTGCGCGAAGCTGATGGTGGTCGTGACCTGACCGTCCACCGCCTGGCTCTGCATGTAGATCATGCCCTCGACGCCGTTGATCTCCTGCTCGATGGGCGTGGCCACGGTCTTGGCCACCGTGTCGGCGGAGGCTCCGGGATAGGTCGCGCTCACCTGCACCGTGGGCGGGGCCACTTCGGGGAACTGCGCCACCGGAAGCGCGACATAGGAGATGAACCCGACGATCATGGTGATGATCGAGATCACCGAGGCGAAGATCGGGCGGTCGATGAAGAAGTTGGAGATCGGCACGGCGTTTACTGCTCCGAGGCCTGGGCGACGCTGGCGGGCTGCTCCTCGGGAGCCTTCGAGACCACCGGTGTGCCGGGCCGCAGATTGGTGAAGCCGCCGACGATGACGTCCGCATCGGCCTCCAAGCCTCCGTCGATGATCCGCATATTGTCGCCGAGCAGCCGCCCGAGCTCCACGAAGCGCATGGCCGAGTTGCCGTCCTCGCCGATGACCCAGACGAACTGCTTGTCCTGGTCGAACTGCACGGCCCGGTCGGGGATCACCATCGCCTCGAAGGGGTCGCGGCCGTAAAGCCTCATCTCGCCGAACATGCCGGGGGTCAGGATCGACTCCTCGTTGCGGACGATGGCCCGCCCGACGATCGTGCCGGTGCTGGCGTCGATCTCGTTGTCGACGAAGTCCATCTCGCCTCGGACATCGTAGCTCTCGGCGCCCTCGATCTTGATCTGAACGGGGTTCGGCGCGTCGCGAGAGCTAGGCCGGTTCCCCTGCCGGGCGAGGCGGACATAGTTGAGGTAGTCGCCCTCGGTACCGGTGAAGGTGAAGTGGATCGGGTCCACCGCCACGATGGTCGTGAGCACGGTCTCCCCGGCGGTGATGAGGTTGCCGCGGTCGATCCGGCGCTGGCCGATGCGGCCGGAGATGGGAGCCTTGACCTCGGTGAAGCCCATGTCGAGCTGTGCCCGGCGCACCTCGGCCTCGGCCCCGGCGAGGCTGGCCCGCGCGGCGTCCCTTGCCTGAAGCGCGCGGTCGTACTCCTCCTGGGAGCCTGCTCTCGCATCGAGAAGCTGCTTGGCGCGGCTCAGCTCCGCATCGGCGAGGCGCTGGTTGGTGCGCACCTGCTCGAAGGAGGAGCGGGCCTGGTCGAGGGTCGCCTGGAAAGGGCGCTGGTCGATGGTGAAGAGGAGCTGCCCTTCCTCCACCATGGCGCCGTCCTCGAAATGGACCTCTTCGAGATAGCCGGAGACGCGGGGACGCAACTCGGCTCTCTCTACCGCCTCGAAGCGGCCGATATACTCGTCCCACAGCACCACCTCGCGAGCCTCGGGCTTCTGGGTTCTGACGGGGAGAGCGTCTGCTTGGCCTGAAGCGGGCTCGCCGCCGCCGCCACAGGCAGCAGCCAGCAGGAGGAGGGTCAGGAGTAGAGAGCGATACATAGGAGCTTAGCTTTGGTGAGCTGCCGCGGGGCGGCAGGAACATAACACTTCGCTTATGTTAGCTCCTGATCGAGCTTGCGCCATGAGGACGTGCAGTATCCTCAACGCCTCCGATCCGCCCCCCGCGGTTACGCCGGAACCCGACCGAGCCGGTGGGGGCGGAAGTAACTAACCCGCTCAAATCCGCGAAGAAGCTGGCACGGAGGAAGGCCCATGAACCAGCTCACCTTGCTGCTGCTATGCGCGGCGCTGGTCGCCTATGCGGCGTTCTCCCGGAGGATCGCTAGCACCATTGTGACCGCGCCGATCCTCTTCATGGCGATCGGGCTGGCCCTAGGCCCGGCTGGAGCGGGGGCGCTGGCGCTCGATTTCGAGAACGAGACCCTGAACCTTCTGGCGGAGTTCACCCTGATCCTAGTGCTCTTCACCGATGCATCGAAGGTCGACGCCAAGGCGCTGTCGATGGACCTCTCCGTGCCGAGCCGCATGCTGTTCATCGGCATCCCTCTTGTGGCGGCGGCAGGGACCGCAGCGGCACTGGTGCTGCCTCTGGGGGTGGAGCTCTGGCAGGCTGCTCTCTTAGCAGCCATCCTGACCCCGACCGACGCAGCGCTAGGCCAGGCGGTCATCACCAGCGAGCGCGTGCCGGAAAGGCTTCGCCGCATCCTCACCGTCGAGAGCGGGATGAATGATGGGCTGGTCCTGCCGCTGATCCTGTTCTTCGCCTGCGTGGCGCGGCTCGGGCACAGCGCCGAGCTCGACGTCAACTGGGCGCTCTTCGTGGCAGGGCAGCTTCTTTTGGGGCCTGCGGCGGGCGCGTTGGTCGGGGCAGGGGGAGCGGCGCTCCTCGACTACGCCGACGAACGGGGATGGACCGAGAAAGCAGCCACAGGCACGGCCACCATCGCCCTGGCGGCAGCGACTTACCTCCTCGCCGAGCTGATCGGCGGCAACGGCTTCATCGCCGCTTTCGTAGGTGGGCTGGTCTTCGGCTACCGGTTGAAGAGCAGCGCGTCCTTCCTGACCGAGTTCATGGAGGCGGAGGGGCAGACCCTCGCGCTGCTGGTCTTTGCGGTGTTCGGAGCAAGTCTTCTGCCCGGAGCGCTCAGCGAGCTGAGTTGGGCGACGGCGCTCTACGCGGTTCTCAGCGTGACGGTTATCCGTATCGTGCCAGTTTTCCTCTCCCTGACCGGAGCGGGGCTGAAAACCCGCGACAAGCTGTTCCTAGGCTGGTTCGGGCCGAGGGGTCTCGCCTCGGTGCTCTTCACCGTTTTCGTCTTCGAGGAGGCGGGCATGCCGGTGGCCGACCGGCTCATCGCCGTCATCTACCTGACGGTCGGCCTCAGCATCGTCGTGCACGGCGTAAGCGCGCTCTTCCTCACCAAACTGTTCGAGGGAAGAAGCGGCAGCGAGAGGGCGATCGCTCCTGGGATGAGCACACCCACCCCTTAGCGAAGAAGAGCGTTCTTCAGATCGGCCTCGGGATCGCTCAGAACATGGCGGTCCACCGCCAACCCTTTCGACAGTGCGGTACGCCCTAACATATAGGCACGCGGATCGTTGACCGCCTCCACCGCCATGAGCTCGTCGCCCTTGAGGTGGAAGACGGAGAGACTGCCCTCCGTATGCCGCTTGATCTGTTCGAAGCCGGGGGTGACGAGGCCGACGATCTGAAGCTTGAGGTCGTACTGATCGGACCAGAACCAGGGAGGCTGTAGCGCCGGAGGCTGGCTGCCGGTGATGTCCGCCGCGACTAGGCGCGCCATCTCCAAGGCGCTGTGCACGCTTTCGAGCCGCAGCGCCTCCTCCGCCCACGGCGTAGGCCTTCGGGCTGCATCGCCGATGGCGTATACGGATGGATCACTGGTGCGCCCGTTCTCATCCGTGAGGATGCCGTTGTCGCAGGCGATACCCGCCTGCTGTGCGAGAATGTCATCGGGAACCCCGCCTGCTGCGATCAGGACGGCGTCCGCAGGAAGAACCGAGCCGGAGCTGAGCGCGACGCCGGTCACGTGGTCTCCCTCCGCCTCCAGCGCGCTCACACCGTCCTTCAGCACGAAGGCAACACCGTGCTCCTCATGGTACTGATGGTAGAAGTCGGAAATGGTGACGCTGGCCGTGCGGGGCATGCAGCGGTCGGCCAGCTCCACGATGGTGACGTCCGCGCCCAGCTTCCTGGCGGAGGCCGCGACTTCCAGCCCGATATAGCCTGCGCCTACGACCACCAGCTTGCTGCCCGGAACGAGGGCGGCCCTCAGCGCATCGGCATCACCGGCCGTCCGCAAGCTGAAGACGTTCTCGCACTCCATGCCGGAGATGGGCAGTTTCCGTGCCTGGCTGCCGGTGGCGAGGATTAGCGCCGAGTAGGTCAGCTCGCTACCGTCCCCCAGCCGAAGCGATCTCGCAGCAAGGTCCAACGTTTCGGCCTTGGCACCCAGTCTGAGGTCGATGCCGCGCTCCGAGAGCGTGTCGAGCCCGTAGAGGCTGTCCTTCTCCGCGCCGTCCGCGGTCAGCCACGCCTTGGAGAGGGGCGGGCGCTCATAGGGCTCCACCGGTTCGTCCGAGAGAAGAACGATCCCGCCCTCGAAACCTCGGCTTCGCAACTCTACCGCAGCCGTGGTCCCTCCGTGACCGGCGCCGACGATGACGATCTGTTCCTGGCTGCTCATGGCGCGTTCCTGCTGGTGACAGGAGCGCCTATCATGGCCGCTACGGCCACGGCTAGAGCTGCTGCAGGACCGCCTTCGTAGCCTCCATGGTGGTCGCCCGGCCGCCGAGGTCGCGGGTTCGAAGCCCCGCCGCGAGCGCCGCCTCTACCGCTCCTTCGATCTTCCGGGCTGCCGTCTCGGCACCTATGGCGTAGCGCAGGAGAAGAGCCGCGGAGAGGATGGCACCGATGGGGTTGGCGATGCCCTGCCCGGCGATATCCGGCGCGCTGCCGTGGATCGGCTCGAAGAGACCGGGCCGGCCCGGATCGCTGAGCGAGGCGGAGGGGGCGAGGCCCACCGATCCGGCCACGGCGGAGGCCTGATCGGAGAGGATGTCACCGAAGAGGTTCTCCGTCAGCACCACATCGAAGCGGGAGGGCTCGCTGACGAGATACATCGCCATGGCGTCCACCAGGATGTGCTCGACCTCCATGCCTTCCTCTGCCGCCACCCTGTCCACGACCATACGCCAGAGGCGGGAGGTGGCGAGCACGTTGGCCTTGTCGACCGAGACCAGCTTGCCGCTGCGCCCCTTCGCCGCCTGGACCGCCGCTCTCGCCACCCGCTCGACCTCCTCGGCGCTGTAGGGCAGGCGGTCGAGCGCGCTGACCGTACCCTCCTCGCGCTCACCGAAGTAAAGGCCGCCCGTCAGCTCCCTGACGATCAGGATGTCCGTGCCCGCGACGACCTCCTCGCGAAGGGGGGACGCCGCCTCGAGGCCTGGATAGAGCCGCGAGGGACGGAGGTTGGCGAAGAGGTTCATCTCCCTGCGCAGACCGAGGAGCCCCTGTTCGGGGCGAGGGGCGCCCCTCTTGGCCGCTTCGTCGTAGCCGGGGCCGCCCACCGCGCCGAGCAGAACACCGTCCGAGGCCAAGCACGCCCGAAGTGTCTCCTCGGGCAAAGGCTGGCCGCAAGCGTCGATGGCGGCCCCGCCGAAAGGATAGTCCCGGTGCTGAAGCTCGATACCCTCGGATCTCGAGACGGCTTCGAGGATGTCGAGCGCGGCGCCGGTGACTTCCGGACCGATCCCGTCTCCTGGTAGGACGACGATGTTCAGTCTCACCCTCGCTCCTCCCTGCGAGCCTCGAAGGCTTCGATGTCGGGCAGAGCCGAGAGAAGGGCGCCGAGGGAGTCCGTCCCACCCAGAAGACAGCGCCTAGCGAAGGGCTCCGTTTCGAAGGCGACCTCCTGGTTGCCGAACCGCAGAACCTCGGCCTCCAGATCGACCGTGACCTCCTCGCCCTCATGCAGCATCAAGCGCTGCAAGGTGTCGCCCGGCACCTCGACCGGCAACAGCCCGTTCTTGAGAGCGTTGGAGCGGAAGATATCGCCGAAGGAGGTGCTGATGACCGCCCCCACACCGAACGCGGCGAGCGCCCAAGGCGCGTGCTCGCGGGAGCTGCCGCATCCGAAATTGTCACCCGCCACCAGAATGCGGTGGACGGACATATCGGCTTTATTGAGCGGATGGTCCGTCTCATGGCCCGCCTCATCGAAACGCCAGGAGTAGAAGCAGCGGCGTCCCAGACCCTCCTTGTCCGTCGTGGTCAGAAACTTCGCCGGGATGATCTGATCGGTGTCGATATTGTTCTCGGGCAGCGCCAGCGTGCGGCTCGTCAGCCTCGTGAAAGGTTCGGTCACTGCTCCGCCTCCAGCATCCCCGCATGGGCGATCCTGCCCATGACCGCGCTGGCTGCGGCGGTGGCGGGGCTGGCCAGGACGGTACGTGCGCCGTCGCCCTGCCGCCCTTTGAAGTTCCTGTTCGAGGTCGAGACCACCAGCTCCCCCGGCATACCCCTGTCGCCGTTCATCGCGATGCACATCGAGCAGCCGGGCTCCCGCCACTGCGCACCGGCTGCAGTGAAGAGCTCGCGGAGACCCTCGGCTTCGGCTCGGCGCTTGACCTCCTCGGAGCCGGGAACGACCAGCATGGTCACCCCCGAAGAAACCTTCCGCCCGCGAAGGACATGCGCTGCTGCGCGCAGGTCTTCAAGGCGGCCATTGGTGCAGGAGCCCACGAAGACCCGGTCGATCTCGACCTCACCTAGTTTCTGTCCGGGACCGAGTTTCATATAGGCGGCGGCTTCGGCGCGAACGTCGCTCGGCACGGCGCCGTCAGCGGAGACGCCCTCATGCGGGCTGACGCCGTAGGTGACCATCGGACGGATGGCGGCAGCGTCGATGATGACCTCCTTGTCGAAAGCCGCTCCCTCGTCGCTACGCAGGGAAAGCCACTGCCCGCACGCAGCGTCCCAGTCCTGGGGTGTGCCCGAGCGGTCCTTGAGATAGGCGAGGGTCACCTCGTCGGGCGCCACCATGCCCGCTCTCGCCCCCGCCTCGATGGAGAGGTTGCAGAGGGTCATGCGCCCCTCCATCGACAGCCTGCGGACGGCATCGCCCGCGTACTCGATGACATGGCCCGTACCGCCATCCATGCCGAGCTTGGCGATCACCGCCAACGCCATATCCTTGGCCGTCACATCGGGCGCGGTCCTGCCTTCGAACAGCACGCGCAGCGTCCTGGGCCTCCGCTGGAACAGGCACTGGGTCGCCAGAACGTGCCCGACCTCCGTCGTGCCGATCCCGAACGCCAGAGCGCCGAACGCCCCATGAGTGGAGGTATGGCTGTCACCGCATACCACCACGCTACCGGGGTGCGTCCGCCCTAGCTCAGGCCCCACCATATGCACGATGCCGCGGCGGGGATCGCCGATATCCAAGAGCTCGATGCCGTGGCGGGCGCAGTTGCGGCGCAGGGTTTCGACCTGATGCTCCGCCTCCGGCGTAGCGTAGGGCGGGCGGCCCGCCTCGTCCGCAGGTAAGGTGGGTACGGAGTGGTCGATGGTCGCTAGGGTGAGGTCGGGCCGCCTCACCGTCAGGCCCCGCTCGTCGAGCACCGAGAAAGCCTGGGGGCTCGTCACCTCGTGGATGAGATGAAGGCCGACATGAAGGATCGCCGGGCTGTCGGTCCGCTCTTCTCGAACGACGTTCCGCTCCCAGACCTTCTGAAACAGGGTCTTGGCCATCAGGATGCCACCGTCACCCTGTTCGATGCCCCGGAGACGAGGGTGCGGAGCTGGTCGTCCGACACCTCGTGATGCTGATCGGCCAGGAGCTTGAAAGCGGCGAAGACGGGCTCGCGGGCCTCGATACCTACCTCGTGACCGAGCTCCTCCAACCGGGCGAAGAGGGCGTGCTTACCTGAATGCTTGCCCAGGACGAGAGAGGAGATGGGTGCACCGACATCTTCCGGGCACATGATCTCGTAGGTCTTGCGGTTGGACAGCATGCCGTGCTGGTGGATGCCCGCTTCATGGGCGAAGGCGTTGCGCCCGACCACAGCCTTGTTGCGTTGGACCTTCTCGCCGGTGATGTCCTCGAGCAGGCGAGAGGCTTCGTAGAACCTGGCTGTATCAAGCTGGGTGGTGACGCCGTAGGTATCCTTCCGGGTACGAAGGGCCATCACTGCCTCCTCCATGGCGCAGTTGCCTGCCCGCTCGCCGATACCGTTGATGGTGCACTCGATCTGGCGCACACCCGCCCGCACTGCGGCCAAGCTGTTGGCGACCGCCATGCCAAGGTCGTCGTGGCAATGGGTGGAGAAGATGACGTCGTCCTCCGGCTCCACCGCATCGATCAGATAGCTGAAGACATCGAAGGTCTCCTCCGGTGTGAAGTAGCCCACCGTGTCGGGAACGTTGAGGGTCTTGGCGCCTGCCTCCGCGGCCGTCTTGAGGCATTCGGCGAGGAAGGTCTTCTCCGTTCGCATGGCGTCCTCGGCGGAGAACTCCACATCGCCGAAGATCTGCCGCGCATGCCTGACCCCGTGGTCGATGGCGTCGAGGACCTCCCCCTTTCGCATACGGAGCTTATGCTCCCGGTGGGTGGGGCTGGTGCCGATGAAGACATGGGCGCGCTTGCGCCGGGCGGGCTCCAGTGCTTCCGCCGCGCGGTCGATGTCCCGCTCATTGACCCTGGCGAGGGAGCAGACGATGGGGCCTTCGGCCTCGGAGGCCACCGCCTGAACCGCCTCGAAATCGCCCGGCGAGGCGGCAGCAAACCCCGCCTCGATCACATCGACGTTCAGGGCGGAGAGCACCCTCGCCATCTTCAGCTTGCCCTTCATGGTCATGGAGAAGCCGGGGCTCTGCTCTCCGTCCCTCAGTGTGGTGTCGAAAATGCGGACATGGGCAGGGGGCTCGTAGGTCATGATGGTCTCGCTCGGGGGTCAGTAGTTGGCGGTAACGGCGGTCAGACCCTCGGCCTTCAGCGCGCCGATGATCTGGTTCATGTGGTCGTGGCCTGTGGCCTCGACGGAGATGTCGAGATGGGTTTCCTTGGCAGGCAGATCGTTGAAGACCTTGTGGTAGGAGACGTCGATGACGTTGCCCCCAGCCTCACCGATGGCCGAGGCCACACGGGTGAGCTCTCCGGGTACGTCCATCAGAACGACGCGCAGCCGTGCCAAACGCTTCTGACGCGCAAGGTCCCGCATCAGGATGGCCGAGATGAGCCGCGCGTCGATATTGCCTCCGCAAACCACCGAGCCGACCTTCCGGCCCTCGAAGAGCTGCGGGTGGGCCAAGACAGCGGCCAGGCCCGAGGCGCCTGCGCCCTCCGCAAGAACCTTCTGCGTGTTGAGAAGAAGGCAGAGAGCCCGCTCCAGGTGCTGCTCGTCCACCGTGATGATCCGGTCCACATGGGTACGGACGACTTCGCGGGTCAGGGAACCGGGACGGCAGACGGCGATACCCTCCGCCAAGGTCATGCCGCCGCAAGGCCGCGCCCAGCCTTCGAGCGCGTTGAGCATTCCTGGATAGAGGTCGGCCTGGACACCGATCACTTCGATGTCCGGGCGGCGCTCCTTCGCCGCTGCCGCCATACCTGCGATGAGGCCGCCGCCGCCGATAGGTACAATAAGGACGTCCAGGTCGGGAACGGCATCGAGCATCTCGGCAGCGATGGTGCCCTGGCCTGCGGAGACAAAGGGATCGTCGAAAGGATGGACCAGTGTGAGGCCGTCCTCCCGCACGCGGCGCTCCGCTTCCTCCGAGGCTTCCTCAAAACCCTCTCCGTAAAGAACGATCTCCGCGCCGTAGCGCTTGGTCTCCTCGATCTTCACCAGTGGGGTGCGCTTCGGCATGACGATGACGGCGTGGATGCCGAGCAACTTGGCGTGCCGCGCCAGCCCCTGGGCATGGTTGCCTGCGGAGGCAGCCACCACACCGGCAGCGCGCTCTTCTTCCGTCAGCGACAGAAGTTTGGAAAGGGCACCGCGCTCCTTGAACGACCCGGTGACCTGCATGGTCTCGAGCTGGAGGTGAAGATCGCAGCCCGTCAGCTCGGATAGCTTCTCGCTGCGCAGGCAGGGCGGGGTGAGGATGCGGCGCCAGGCCGGGTCGCGCTTCTCCAGAATCGAACGCCAGACTTCTTCGGGCAGACCGAACGGGTTCGGCAGCTCACTGACGACCGCCTTCAGCTCAGATGACCGTGCCATAGGGGATCTCCTTCCACTGGCTCGGCTGCTCGCGGCTTCGGCGTTCCAGACGGACGAAGCGGACATTGATCAGGCGTTCGATCTGATGGCGGAGCGTCTCGATAGAGCGGTGGTTGCCCGTGGGTGAGACCTGCACGCGGGTCTCCACCCCGCCCTCGACCTCCTTGACGAGCAGTGAACGGACGTTCCAGCCGCGCTGTTCGATCACGGTCCAGATGCGCCGTAGCGTGCCGTTCACATCGTCGGAAGCGATGGTCAGCGTCTCGATGGTGCCGCGGCGCATATTGCCGCGCGGACGGATGCTCATGGGGTCAGCCCTCCATCATCTGGTGGTTGGCATGGCCGGGCGGCACCAGCGGCCAGACATTCTCGGCGGGGTCGATGACGACATGCATGAGGATCGGTCCCTCGGCGGCAAGGAGCCGCTCGATACCGGGGGTGACCTCGGAACGCTGGGAGACCGTCAAGGCTTCGATCCCGAACGCTTCAGCCACGCGGGCGAAGTCGGGGTTGTCGGAGAGGTCCACCTCGGAGAAGTTGCCGTCGAAGAACAGCTCCTGCCACTGACGGACCATGCCGAGGCGTGCATTGTCGATCACGACGACTTTCAGCGGGATGCCGTAGCGGCGAAGGGTGGCAAGCTCCTGGATGTTCATCATGATGCCGCCATCGCCGGAAATGGACACCACCACGGCGTCCGGCTCGGCGAGCTGTGCGCCTATGGCCGTCGGCAGGCTGAACCCCATGGAGCCGAGGCCGCCGGAGGTGAGGTGCGCTTCGGGCCGGGAGAACTCGCAGTGCTGCGCCGTCCACATCTGATGCTGACCTACATCGGGCACGGCGACGAACCGCTTGCCCGCTTTCTCGGACAGCTCTTTCAGCAGGGCCGGGGCGTAGACGCCCTCTCCGGGTGCGTCGTAGCGGTGGGGTGTGGCCCGCCGCTTCTCATAGACTTCGCCGAGCCATGGAGCGATAGCTTGGGCTTCGGGCCGGAAGCTCTTGACCGCATGTTTCAGCGATCCGCCTACGGAGACGTCGGCGTGGCGCAGCTTGGAGACCTCACTGCGGTCACAGTCGAAATGCACCACCGACGCGTGGGGGGCGAAACCGTCGAGGCGGCCCGTGGCGCGGTCGTCGAAGCGCCCGCCAATATTGATGAGAAGGTCGCACTGCTGCACCGCGTGGTTTGCTGCCTGGGCACCGTGCATCCCCACCATGCCCAAGAGCTGCTCGTGCCCGGTCGGCAGAACCCCGTTTCCGTGCAGGGTACAGACGGCGGGGATGCCGCTGCGCTCGACCATGCGTCTGACGGCTTCGGTAGCCCCGGCCCTGGTGATCCCTCCGCCCAAGTAGAAGAGGGGCCGCTCGGCCACGCTCACGGCGGCCTCGGCGCGGCGCAGGCCTTCCTCATCGAGCGGCAGGGGGGCGGGCGCGTCCAGAACGGTGGGCGGCATGTCGCACATCGCCTGCTGCACGTCTTTGGGAAGGTCAATGAGAACCGGACCTGGCCTGCCCGTGCCGGCGATCTGGAAGGCCTCGGCCACCACCGACGGTATATCGCTCACGGCCCTGACGATGTAGCTGTGCTTGACGATGGGCATGGTGATGCCGAACGTGTCGATCTCCTGGAAGGCATCGGTGCCCATGATTGGCTGAGCGACCTGGCCAGTGATCGCGACCATGGGGACGGAGTCCATGAAGGCATCGGCGATGCCGGTGACGAGGTTCGTCGCCCCAGGCCCCGACGTGGCCAGACAGACGCCCGGCTTTCCCGTCATCCGTCCGTATCCGGCAGCAGCGAAGGCGCAGGCCTGCTCGTGCCTACAGAGGATGTGGCGGAGCGCCGAGCCGGGAAGGGCGTCATAGACCGGCATGATGGCGCCGCCGGGATAGCCAAAGACGAGCTCCGTCCCCTGCGCTGCGATGGCATCGACAAGAACATGCGCGCCGGTTCGGGGCTTCGTCGCCACCGCCTCCTCTTCCACCAATAAGGGTTTGGCCGCAGCGGTCACGGCGCCGCTCCCTTGAAGAAGGCGAAGGGGTTGGGCTTGGAGGGTTCGGGCTGCGCTTTCTCCGCCTTCGGCTTATCCTTGGCTTGGCTTGAGACGGGGGTTCGGGCTGCCGGTGAGGTGCTCATTCCGCTGCCTCCATAGCCGCCGTGCGAGCGTCTTCTTGAAGCCAGGTCATATGTCCCCGGAGCATCTTGCCCACCTCTTCGATGGAATGGTCGAAGTCCTCCTGCAGGCGCTGGTTATAGACCGGCCGGCCGGCGGCGTTCTCTTCGTCCCACTCGCGGGCGAACTGGCCGGATTGGATCTCCGAGAGGATCGTCCGCATACGCTCGCGGGTCTCCTCGTTGATGATCCTGCGGCCCGAGCGCAGATCGCCGTAGATCGCGGTCTCGGAGATGAACTCGTGCATCTTGGTGATGCCGCCCTCGTAGAGAAGGTCCACGATCAGCTTGAGCTCGTGCAGGCACTCGTAATATGCGAGCTCTCGCGGATAGCCCGCCTCGACCAGGGTCTCGTAGCCCATCTTGACGAGCTCGGTGGCGCCGCCGCAGAGAACCGCCTGCTCGCCGAAAAGATCCGTCTCCGTCTCGTCCTTGAAGCTCGTCTCGAACAGAGCGGCCCGCGTGCCGCCCAGGCCATGGGCGTAGGCGATGGCTTTCTCATGGGCCTTGCCGGTCGCGTCCTGGTGGACCGCGAAGAGACACGGCACGCCGCGGTCCCGCTCATACTCCTTGCGGACGAGGTCGCCAGGCCCCTTGGGCGCGACGAGGATGACATCGATGCCTTTGGGAGGCCTGACATGACCGTAGAGCACGGAGAATCCGTGGGCGAACATCAGCGTGTCGCCCTCGTCGAGGTTCGGCGCGATGGCGTCCTGGAAGATCTCTCGGTGGGCCATATCGGGAGCCGTCATGGCAATGAACTGTGCCTGCTTCGCCGCATCCACCGGTGAGGCGACCTCGAAACCATCGGCCATCGCCCTGCCATGGGAGGGGCCGTCGGGCCTAGCGCCGATCACCACGTCCAGCCCCGAGTCGTGCAGGTTCATGGCATGGGCACGGCCCTGGCTGCCATAGCCGATAACGGCGATCCGTGTACCCTGTAGGACGGGTGTAGCGTCGGCTTGGGTGTAGGCTCTCAAGGTTTCGGTCATCACGAGTTCTCCTGCATGGTGGTGGCGCCGCGGCTGGCCGATCCAGCGAGACGGGCATATTTGGCGAAGACGCCCTGAACCGCCGGGGCGGAGGAGGGGCGGGGGACGGGGGCTCGGCTGCGAAGGTCGGCATCCACGTCGATACGGCGGGTCTCGGCATCGAAGCTGATCCGATCACCCTCTCGAAGCCTGGCAATCGGTCCGCCTACGGCCGCCTCCGGTGCGCAGTGGCCGACGACGAAGCCGTGGGAGGCGCCGGAGAACCTGCCGTCCGTGAGAAGAGCAACCTTACCGGCCAGCCCCTGCCCGGCGAGGGCCGCCGTCACCTGCAGCATCTCTCTCATGCCGGGGCCGCCTCTTGGACCCTCCCAGCGGATGACGACCACGTCGCCCTCCTCTATCCGGCCCGACTGGACGGCGGCGAAGGCTTCTTCCTCGCTGTCGAAGATGCGCGCGGGGCCTTCGAAGCGGGTGGCGGTGTGGCCCGCGGTCTTGAGCACCGCCCCCTCTGGGGCGACTTCTCCATAGAGGATGGAAAGCCCGCCGCGCTCCTTGACCGGCTCGTTCACGCTTCGGACGACCTCTTGGTCCTTCGTCTCGACTGCCGACGAAAGCTCCTCGAAAAGGCTCTTGCCACTGACGGTCGGTGTATCGGCGAGAAACCCGGCTTCCTTCAGACGCTGGCCGAAGAGGCGGCAGCCCCCCGCCTCGAAGAGGTCCTGGGCCAAAAAGCGTCCGCCGGGTTTGAGGTCCGTGATGATGGGGACCTCGCGGCTGAGCCGGTCGAAGGTCTCGATCTCGAAGGGGACATGGGTCTCGGCGGCGATCGCGGCGAGGTGCAGCACGGCGTTGGTGCTGCCGCCCGAGGCGACCACGGCGGTGGCAGCGTTCTGAAGCGACGCTTCCGTGACGAAGTGCCGGGCGCCGCTACCCTTTGCAGCTTCGGCTATCATCTGCCCACATCTCTTCGCTTCGTCAGCCTTGCCTGGATGGGCGGCGGGGACGTCTCCTGCGCCGAACGGGGCGAGACCCAGAAAGGCCAACGCCATGGCCATGGTGTTGGCCGTGAACTGACCCCCGCAGGCGCCTGCGCCGGGGCAGGCGGCGCGCTCGACGGCGCCGAGCTCCTCGTCGTTCATGCGGCCGAGGCCGTGAGAGCCGACGGCCTCGAAGACGTCCTGGATCGAGAGGTTCCGTCCCTTATGGCAACCCGGCGCGATGGTGCCGCCATAGAAGATCAGTCCGGGGACATTGCATCTCGCGAGCGCCATGGCGGCGGCGGGCAGGGTCTTGTCGCACCCGACCAGCACGATGACTGCATCGAGCGCATGGCCATAGACGGCGATCTCGATGGCGTCGGCAATGACCTCCCGGCTGATGAGGCTCGCCCGCATACCCTGGTGGCCCATGGTGATGCCGTCGGAGACCACCGGCGCGCCGAACTCCACTGGCCAGCCGCCTGCCTCCCTAATGCCTTCCAGAACCGGCTCGGCGAGGTCTTTCAAATGCATGTTGCAGGGCGTGACGGAGGAGTAGGTGTTGATCACCGCCACCATGGGACGGTCGAAGTCCTCGTCCTTCATCCCAGTGGCGCGAAGCATGGCCCGAGCGGCTGCCCGCTCTGGTCCCTTCGTGATCTGATCGCTTCTCTTGGTCATGGTGTTCCGTGGTTCAGGCGAAAAAAAAGCTCCCTTTCGGGAGCTCTGCGTCGGTTATGGCTGCCAGCCTTATCCGATGCCGCTCCTAGGGGCTGTCGGTAATAAGGAGTACAAGGACGACCGAGCGAACGGGCGCTAGGGGAGCAGCGGTCGGAAAGATGTGCTGGTTCATCGTCTTAGCCTGCGAGCGTCGGTTCAAATGCCTTCGGTCCTGTTGACCCTAACATGGACCTCTTTGCACCGCAACACTAACAAGAGATAAACAGCTATTTTCTCGCTCAACTGCGCGAGTTTCGATCTACAGCAGGATATAGATGGCTCATTTCGTTCAAGCCGCTGGGGCATCCCGGCGCTCGTTCAGGCGAGCTTCCTGGCGGGAGAGCACGCGAACGAAGGATGATTTCGCCGTCTCCCAGTCTTCCAGAAGCTTATCGGCTAGCGCGCTGCCGGTCTCCGCATAGTGACGCAGAAGAAGCTCCCGGCAGGGGGCTTCGTCCTCGCCCAGGCTCACTGCAACAACGTGCTCCGTGTTCAGAAGATGAGGGAGCTGTCTGTCCTCGTCGAAGACATAGGCCCTGCCGCCGGTCATGCCCGCTGCGAAGTTGTCGCCAACGCTGCCGAGGATCAGCACTTCGCCGCCCGTCATGTACTCGCAACCGTTGGAGCCGAGCCCCTCGACCACAGCCGTCGCGCCGGAGTTGCGTACGGCGAAGCGCTCGCCTGCTCGCCCAGCCACGAACAGACTGCCCGATGTGGCGCCGTAGAGGCAGGTATTGCCGACCAGGACGGAGGCATCGTCCGTATGCTCACCCTTGAACCCTTTGACCACGATCTCCGCGCCGCAGAGGCCCTTGCCGACATAGTCGTTGGCGTCCCCCCGAACCTCGATCCTGAGGCCTTCGACACCGAAAGCGCCCAGGGACTGCCCGGCGGAGCCAGAGAGGCGCAGGGTCAGGTGACCCTGCGGCAGTGACCCGAAGGACGACACGATCTGGCTGCTCGTTCGTGTACCGACGGCGCGGTGAGTGTTGGCAACGGTATAGTCGAGCTGCATCTTCTCACGGCGCTCCCACACGGGACCGGCGTCTTTGAGGATGGTCTCGTCGAGGGTCGGCTCGACCTCGCGCCTGCCATGCCGCTCCGAGCGCGGCGGGGATAGCCCGGCCTCGGCCCTCACGAGCAGCGGGTTGAGGTCGAGATCGTCGAGCAGGTCGTGCCCCCGCCCGGTCTGGACGAGGAGGTCCGACCGTCCGACCGCCTCCTCCAGGCTTGCGAGGCCCAAAGAGGCGAGGATCCGGCGCACGTCCTCGGCGATGAAGGTCATCAGGTTGACCACGTGGTCGGCCGTCCCGGTGAAGTGCTTGCGCAGTTCCTCGTCCTGGGTGCAGACGCCGACTGGGCACGTGTTGGAGTGGCACTGACGCACCATGAGGCAGCCCATCGCCACCAGCGAGAGCGTGCCTATGCCGTACTCCTCCGCACCCAGCATGGCGGCGATGACCACGTCGCGGCCTGTCCTGATGCCGCCATCGGTCCGTAGGGTCACGGCGGACCTCAGGCCGTTCACCGTCAGCACCTGGTTCGCCTCGGCGAGACCCAGCTCCCAGGGGGAGCCAGCGTGCTTGATGGATGTCTGCGGGCTCGCGCCGGTGCCGCCGACATGCCCGGAGATGAGGATGGCGTCGGCCTTCGCCTTGGCGACACCGGCGGCAATGGTCCCGACGCCTGCGGAGCTGACCAGCTTGACGCAGATGCGGGCCTTGGGCGCGATCTGCTTGAGATCGTAGATGAGCTGCGCGAGGTCTTCGATGGAGTAGATGTCGTGGTGCGGCGGCGGAGAGATCAGCGTCACCCCCTCGGTCGCGTGCCGCAGCCTCGCAATATAGGCGTTGACCTTGAAGCCGGGGAGCTGTCCGCCCTCGCCGGGTTTTGCGCCCTGCGCCACCTTGATCTCGATCTCGCGGCACTGGCCCAGATAGGCCGCCGTCACCCCGAACCGGCCGGAGGCGACCTGCTTGATGGCGGAGTTCATGTTGTCGCCGTTGGGCAGGGGCTTGTAGCGGGAGGGGTCCTCGCCGCCCTCGCCGGACACTGACTTCGCGCCGATCCGGTTCATCGCAACGTTCAGTGCACCATGCGCTTCGGGGCTCAACGCTCCGAGCGACATGCCAGGGGTGACGAAGCGCTGGCGGATGGCGTTGACACTCTCCACCTCGTCAAGGGGAAGGGGCGAGGCTGGCCGAAAACCTAGGAGGCTGCGCAGCTCGATGGAGCTGTGCTCCTGAAGGCCGTCGCGGAAGCGTTCGTAGGCGGACCAGTCGTTCTGTCTCACCGCCGTCTGCAGGTCGGCGATGATCCGCGCTTCGTAGGTGTGGTCCTCTCCGCCGCTGCGTACCCGGTAGAAGCCGCCGATGGGCAGGCGGGGGGCCTTGTCCTCTTCGGGCCAGGCCAGGCTGTGAAGCTGCGCCGCCCTCTCCTCCATGCCCCGGAAACCGAGCCCCGACAGCCGCGAGGAGGCCGCCGGGAAGAACTCCGAAACGATCGTACGGGAAAGGCCCAGTATCTCGAAGTGGCAGCCCCCTCTGTAGGCTGAGATGACGGACGCGCCCATCTTGGAGATGATCTTGAGAAGCCCGTTCTCCAGCGCCGTCTTATAGGCCAGACACGCCTCACCGAGGCTCTTGCCTGGGTAGCGCCCCGCCGCATGGTTCGCCGCCAGCGTGTCGAAGGCGAGATAGGGGTTCACGCAGGTCGCGCCCACCCCGACCAGAACGGCCATGTAGTGGCTGTCCATGCACTCCGCCGACCGCACAGTGAACGAGCAGCGCGAGCGCAGGCCCGCCTCGAGGAGGCTTCGATGCACACCGGCGGCAGCCAGGATCATCGGTACGGGAATGGAGCCCGGCCCCTGCCTCTCATCGCTGAGAACGAGATGACCGGCGCCGTTCTGCACGGCTTTGCAGGCCTCCCGCCTGATACGCTCCAGCGCCTCCTTGAGGTTCTCGCCGCCTGCCTCCCTCGAAAGAGTGCAGTCGATGAGGTGCGCGCCGATACGGCTGGTCAGCCTCTCCATCATGCCGTTGGTCAGCACAGGGCTGTCGAGCACGAAAACGTCCGTCTGCGTTTTGTCTTCGGCGAGGATGTTGCCGAGGTTCTTGAACCTCGTCTTGAGCGACATGACCCGCCCCTCCCGCAGAGGGTCGATCGGCGGGTTGGTGACTTGGCTGAAGCGCTGACGGAAGAAATGCGAGAGGGGCCGGTAGCGCGAGGACAGCACGGCGAGGGGGGTGTCGTCGCCCATGGAGCCGACCGCCTCCTTAGCCTCCTGCACCATGGGGTCGAGAATGAGTTCGAGGTCCTCTCGGCTGAACCCGGCGGCGATCTGCCTACGGCGCAGCTCTATGCCCTCGTAGAGAGAGGGTTCGGGACCGGGGCCGATCTCGCGGTCGAGCTCGGTCACCCCTTTCAGCCACTCCGTATAGGGATGGGCAGTGGCTAGGTCCTTTCTCGCCTCGTCGTGGTCCAGGAAGCGCTGCTCTTTCAGGTCGACGGCGATCAACCCGCCCGCCGGAACGGCGCCGCGCCTGGTGATGGTCTTGCCGTCCAGCGGGCACATGCCGCTTTCCGAGCCCACCGTCAGCAAACCGTCCGAGGTCAGCGCATAGCGTAGCGGCCTCAGTCCGTTGCGGTCGAGCCCGGCCACGGCGAAGCGGCCATCGAAGGCGCAGACGGCGGCGGGACCGTCCCAGGGCTCCATCACCGCGTTGCAGTAGGCGTAGAGGGCCTTGACCTCCTCGGGCATGGAGGAGCCCCGCTTCGACCACGCTTCGGGAATGAGGAGCGCCTTCGCCATGGGCGCGCTTCGGCCTGCACGGACGAGCAGCTCGAAGGCCGCGTCGAGGGCAGCCGAATCCGACGCACCCGGCTGAATGACCGGCCTGATCGCATCGCCATGCTCACCGAACGCGGAGGAGACCATCTCGATCTCATGGGCCTGCATCCAGGCGGTGTTGCCGGGAAGGGTGTTGATCTCTCCGTTATGGGCCAGCATGCGGAAGGGCTGAGCGAGCCGCCATTCGGGGAAGGTGTTGGTCGAGTAGCGCTGGTGGAAGATCGCCACGGCGCTTTCGAAACGCTCGTCCTTCAGGTCGAGATAGAACCGGTCGATATCCCCCGCCAGGAACATGCCCTTGTAGATCACGTCCCGTCCGGAGAGCGAGCAGATATAGAAGCTCTGCATACGCTCCTGCAACGCAAAGCGTTCGATCCGCCGTCTGATGATGTAGAGAACTTGCTCGAGTTCGGTGTTGGAGCGCCCCCGCGGGTCCCAGAACAGCACCTGCTCGATCTGGGGCCTGGCCTCGTTGGCCTGCCTGCCGATCACCGTCGAGTCCACCGGCACCTGGCGCCAGCCATAGAGCCTGAAGCCGAAGGAGAGCACCTCCTTCTCCACGATCGTCCGGGCCTTGTCCTGGGCGGCGAAGTCCGTCCGGGGAAGGAAGACCTGACCGACAAGGATGGGCGCGGCGTTCTCTCCGTGACCGCTGCGCATGATATGCTGGCGGAAGAAGTCCTGGGCGATGTCGAGGCGCAGGCCCGCTCCGTCGCCGGTCTTGCCGTCGGCCGCCACGGCGCCGCGGTGCCAGACGGCCTTGAGGGCGGCAATGGCTCTCGTCACCACCTCACGGCGCGGCCTGCCGTCGGTGGCGGCGATCATCCCGACGCCGCAGGCATCGTGCTCGTCGCGGGGGTCGTAGAGGCCGAAGGGGGCAGGGGGCCTCACGACGCCACCGCCTCATAGGCACGCGGATCGTAGCGCGTTTCCTGCTGTCCGACGGTTTCGGGACGGACGGTGCGAGCCTTCTCCTGCAGGTAGTCGTGGATGCCCTTGGCGGCTTTCTGGCCGTCATGGACCGCCCAGACCACGAGGCTCGCGCCCCTGACGATGTCGCCCGCGGCAAAGATGCCGGGGAGGGGGGTGGCGAAGCTGCGCGGATCGACCTTCAGCGTACCGTGGCGGGTGAGGTGAAGATCAGGCTTACCGAACGCTCCAGGCAGATCCTCAGGCGTGAAACCGAGCGCCTTAATGACGAGGTCGGCTTCGAAGTCGTCCTCGGCGCCGGTAACCTCTTCGGGTGCACGGCGACCGCTGATATCAGGAGGTCCGAGGCGCATGCGGGCCACCCGCAGCCCCTCCGCCCGGCCAGCATCGCCGAGCACCAGTTTGGGCGAGGCGAGCCACTCGAAGACCACGCCCTCCTCTTCGGCGTTGCGCACCTCTGTCGCGCTGCCGGGCATGTTGTCCCGGTCGCGCCGGTAGACGCAAGTGACGGACGTCGCCCCCTGCCTCGTCGCCGTCCGCACGCAGTCCATCGCCGTATCGCCGCCGCCGACGACCACCACGCGCTTGCCCAGCGCGTTCAGGGCTCCGCTGTCGAATTCCGCTACCGCATCGCCAAAACCCTTGCGGTTCGAGGCGGTCAGATAGTCGAGCGCCCTGACGACGCCGCTGCTGCCTACACCGGGGGCTGAAAGCTCCCTGGCCTTGTAGACCCCGGTGGCGATGAGGACGGCGTCGTGTGCCTCTTCGATTTCGCTGAAGGGCAGGTTCTCGCCCACCGCTACGTTCCGCCGGAAGGTCACGCCGCCCTCGGCCAGGCGCCTGACGCGCCTTTCGACCACGTCCTTCTCCAGCTTGAACCCCGGAATACCGTAGGTCAGAAGCCCGCCCGCCCGGTCGTAGCGGTCGTAGATCGTCACCTGATATCCCATGGCGCGTAGGCGGTCCGCCGCCGCCAGACCCGCTGGCCCTGCGCCGATGATGCCGACGCTTTCCTCTCTCTCGGCGCGCGGCGCGATGGGCTCGACCCAGCCCTCGTTCCAGGCCTTGTCGGTGAGGTACTGCTCCACGGCGCCGATGGTCAGCGTCCCGTGCCCCGACTGCTCGACGACGCAGGAGCCCTCGCAGAGCCGGTCCTGGGGACAGATACGGCCGCAGATCTCGGGCATGGCGGAGGTCGATGCGGAGAGCTCGTAGGCCTCCTGGTGCTCGCCCTCCGCCGCCAGCCGAAGCCAGTCCGGGATGTGGTTGCCGAGGGGGCAGCCAGAGGAGCAGAAGGGCACGCCGCACTGGGCACAGCGGGAGGCTTGCGCTGCGGCCTGCCTCTCCTCGAACCCGCGATAGATCTCGTGGAAATCGTCGCGGCGGTCCTCCGCCGATCGCTTTTCAGGCCGTCTCTGGTCCGTATCGACGAAGCGCTGCATCCAACCTCACACCGTGCAGTTACATACTCGGCCCGCTACTAGGTATTTTTGGCATGACAGTCTACAAACAACCACATGAGCGCGATGTTCTGGCGCCCCATGACGCGAGCGCAAGGGCACGCCCGTGCAACTTCGGGACAGGATAGGTGAGCGCGAAGGCAGCAGACTATGTGAGGAACGCCCGTAGCACCGTGCTGAAGGTCGGGTCCTCGCTCATTGCGGGGGAGGAGGGCTTCTCCTTCCCCGGTCTCGCCGGTGATCTCTTGGCGCTTCAGGGAAGGGCGGTCCTCGTTTCCTCGGGCGCGATCGCCCTCGCGAAGCAGGCTTTGAACCGGAACCCGCGGAACCTGGCAGAGAAGCAGGCCTTCGCGGCCATCGGCCAGCCCCTCCTCATGGAGAGGTGGCGCGGGGCCTTCGCCGAGCATGGCCGCCGGGTCGCCCAGGTGCTGCTCTCCCCAGACGTTACCGACGACCGCGCGCGGTACCTCAACGCGCGAAGCTCGCTCGAGGCGCTCCTCAGCGCCGGGGTCGTGCCGATCATCAACGAGAACGACGCCGTCTCGACCGAGGAGATCACCTTTGGCGACAATGATGGGTTGGCCGCCAGGGTAGCGGGCCTGATCGGCGCCGATCTTCTGGTCCTCCTCTCCGATGTCGACGGCCTCTACACCGCCCATCCGGACCGTCCGGAAGCGAAACCCGTCGAGCTGATCGAGCGCGGAGAGGTGGAAGCCTATCTCGCCGGGACAGGCGGCGCAGGCACGCAAGGCACGGGCGGCATGCGCAGCAAGCTCCTCGCGGCAGGCACGGCGGCCCGCTGGGGCGTCCCCACCATCATCACCTCCGGCAAGCATCCTCAGCCGCTATCGGCCCTCGACCACAGCGCGCGCTCGACCCTCGTCGAGGCAGCCAGCAGCCCAAGCGCCCGCAAGAGATGGCTCGGCGGCACCAAACACCGCGGGGCCGTCATCGAGATCGACCAAGGCGCCGCAGCCGCCCTGGAAAACGGCGCCAGCCTGCTCTTGGCAGGCATCGCAGCACCGCTACCCATGTTCCGGGAGGGCGAGCTGCTAGAGGTCCGCTGCGCCGGAGCCCCCATCGGCTTCGGCCTCGCTGCCCGGGGCAGCGGCGAGCTGAAAGCATCGGGCGGACCCATCGTCATCCACCGAGACAACCTCGTTTTCGAAGGGGCGTAGCCCACCGCTTCCTACCGACAGAACCGACCAATGTGCGCTTCTGCACGAAGCAAACATTGGCTAGCCCCGTGAGAAGGAGGGCTGTTTCGCTCAGGCCTAGGCGAAAACTGCGAGGCTGCGGCTTGTCTCGGCCATATGTGCGCTAAATTGTGACTTCGTCTGAGGGCGGAGGCCGGTGAAAATTGTCGCATCCACCTTTGGGTTGCTGGTTCGTACACCGGAACCAGCTAGACTTTTCAAGGGTGTTGCCGCACGCCGACATCGGCAGAACAGAAAACAGGTACAGGCAGTTATGGCAGACGGTACTGATATCGCAACCGGGCTCACCGTCGACAACTGCGACAAGGAGCCGATCCATATCCCAGGGCATATTCAGCCGTTCGGAGCGCTTCTGGCGTGCCCGCTGACGCTGAACGCCATCGACTATGTCAGTGCGAACCTGGCGGACATTATCGGCATCGAGGCGCAGTCGGTGCTCGGCAAACCCCTCGGCGAGGTTCTGCCGAAAGAAGCGCTCCACGATCTTCGCAACATCCTCTCTTACTCGACGTCCAAGACCCAGCGTGAGCGGGTTGGCCGGTACGAGCTCGACGGCAGTGCGTTCGAGGTCTACGCCCACCGCAGCGGCGAAGACCGCGGCATCATCGAGATCGAGAAGCCCGTGGACCTGGTGGAGAGCGGCGAGCGCTCGCCTGCGGAGCAGGCCCGCCTTTTCCTCGCGCGTGCCGGTGCCGAGCCCTCCATCGAGCGCATGCTCAAAGTGGGCGCCTTCGGCCTTCGCGAGCTGACCGGGTACGACCGGGTCAAGGCCTACCGCTACGCGCTCGACGGCTCCGGCGAGGTGCTGTCTGAGGCGCGCGGCCCCGATATCGACAGCTTCCTCGGCCTTCGCTACCCCGCCTGGGACGTTCCCGCCCAGGCTAGAGCGCTTCAGGTCAAGAACCCCCTTCGCCTGCTGTCGGATGTCGGCCAGGACCCGGTCCCCGTGCTCAGGCGCGACGACAACCTGCCGCCCCTCGACATGTCGCTGTCCCACCTGCGCGGCGTCTCGCCCATCCATGTCGAGTACCTCAAGAACATGGGCGTCGGTGCCACGCTGACCATCGGCATCGTCGTGGACGGCAGGCTGTGGGGCATGTTCGCCTGCCACCACATGTCGCCACGTGTCATCAGCTCCGACACCAGGATCGCCGCCGAGCTCTTCGGGCAGATGATCTCCCTCCTGATCAAGGAGAAGACCGAGAACGAGCACGCGGCCAAGCGCGTTCGGGCGGCGGCTGCGAAGCAGAGGATCCTCGCCGAGACCGACGCGGCGAAGGATATGATCCATGCCTTTCCCGACATCGCCACGATCTGCCGTGAGCTGATCACCTGCGACGGTGTGGCGGTGGTCAGGGAGGACAAGCTGCAGACCAGCGGCTCGGTCCCGCCTGAGAAGGTGATCCGTCATATCGCCGAGCGGATGAAGGAGGAGGAAGACCTCATCGATGTCACCGAGGCAATGGTCGGTGACTTCTGGATCGACGCTGACGATGCCTGCGACTCCGCGGGTTGCATGCTGCTGAGGGCGACCGCCGCCTACCCGCTCCAGTTCATGTTCTTCCGCGACGAGGTGACGAAGAAGGTCACTTGGGCAGGCGATCCCAAGAAGGAGATGGGGCACGGCCCCTTCGGACCGAGGATCACCCCGCGCGGCTCCTTCAACGCGTTCATGGAGGAGCAGAAGGGCCAGTCCGAAGCCTGGACCGAGTTCGACCATACCAGCGCCAAGGAGATCCAGACCCTCCTCACCCAGCTCACCGCGCGCGGCGAGCGGCAGAACCTCGTCCGCCACAAGGACCTCCTCAACCATCAGCGCCAGCAGGAGCTGATGATCGCCGAGCTGAACCACCGGGTGAAGAACATTCTCGCCCTGATCAGATCGCTTTCTAGGCAGGCCAAGGCGTCCTCCGCATCGCTGGAGAGCTACGCCCTGGCGCTGGAGCAGCGTATCGCGGCGCTGGCGGCGGCGCACGATCTCGCCGTGTCGGAGTCGATGCAGGGCGTGTCGCTGCGCGGCATTCTCGATACGGAGCTCGTTCCCTACATGAACGACGACGAGGTCCAGGTCATTCTCTCGGGACCGGTGGTCGGGCTCCGCGCGGATGTGGCGCCCATGATCGCCCTCGTCTTCCACGAGGTCATCACCAACGCCGCGAAGTACGGCGCGCTGTCGACCACGGACGGCATCGTCAAGGTCAAGTGGTCGGTCTCCGACGAGGGCCTGTCCTTCTCCTGGCGCGAGATCGGGGGTCCGGAAGTCTCCCCCCCTTCCCGTCACGGTTTCGGCCGTTCGCTGATCGAGAAGGCCATCCCCTACGAGTTCGACGGGACCGTGGACCTCGACTACGACCCCGCCGGGCTACGCTTCTCCTTCACCCTGCCCGCGGAGAACCTCGTCGACCTCAAGGAGGAGAAGAGCGTCAAGCTCGCCGGCTCCGTCGGTGAGATCATCCGTGTGGCTTCCAAGAAGCGCGTGCTGCTGGTCGAGGACAACCTCGTCCTGGCCATGGATATGGTGGAGAGCCTCTCCCGCCTGGGGGCGGAGACCATCGAGACGGCCAGCACCGTCGATGCCGCCATGAGGGAGCTGGACCGCGGAGACTACGACTTCGCGATCCTGGACATGAACCTTCGCGGCAAGGTCTCCTTCGAGATCGCCCAGAAGCTGAGGGGGCAGAACATCCCCTTCCTCTTCGTGACCGGATACGGCTCGAATATGTCCCTGCCCCCCGAGCTCGCCGCCGCCACGGTCCTCACCAAACCGGTGGACGACGGCTCCCTGTCCCAGGGCATCGGCAAGATCCTCAGGGCGCAGGAAGAGGTTTAGGGTCGGGAGCACTAAGCTCTACCCTACCCGCTCGCGCCAGCGGCGCACCTCTTCGCGGCTGTCGGGGAAGGTGCCCGTACGGCGTTTGGCTTCGATGCTGGCCTTGGGCGTGAGGCGCTGCAGCCGCTCTTTGGTGAGCAGCGGCGAGATCTGAAGGGCCTTCTCCTCCGGCGCGTCGCTGAGGAGGCAGCCCTCTTTCTCGCAGAGGCCGACGAGCCGCCCGACAATGTCGTGGGCGTCCCGGAACGCCACCCCGTCCGCCGCCAGGCTGTCTGCGAGATCGGTGGCGGTGGCGAAGCCTTTATTGGCGTCCTCATCCATGCGGTCAGGGTTGATCCCCATCTCCGCGACCATGCCTGCGCAGACGAGGAGCGTCTTCTCCAGCTCTTCCAGCGCGTCCATGGTGACGGGCTTCGTCTCCTGCATGTCCTTGGCGTAGGCGAGGGTCAGACCCTTGGTCTGAAGCGTCAGTGCGGTGAACGCGCCAGCCAGGCGCCCGACCTTAGCACGAATGAGTTCGGCAGCGTCCGGGTTGCGCTTCTGCGGCATGATGGAGGAGCCGGTGGAGAAACTCTCCGACGGCTTCCAGTAGCTGAAGGGCGAGGAGGCGAAGACGATCACCTCCTCGGCGTAGCGTGAGAGGGTCACCCCGCAGATTGACGCCGCTGCCGCCGCCTCCAGGCAGAAATCGCGGGCGGAGACCGCATCGAGGCTGTTGGTCATAGGCCGCTCGAAGCCGAGAGCCTTCGCGGTGGCCTCCCGGTCGATGGGGTGAGGCGTTCCGGCCAGCGCTGCCGCCCCTAGGGGGCTGACATTGAGGTGGTCCCTCGCAGCGAGAAGCCTCGCCCGGTCCCGCTCCAGCATCTCCACATAGGCGAGGCAGTGGTGAGCGTAGGTGACGGGCTGGGCGATCTGCAGGTGCGTGAAGCCCGGCATCAGGGCGTCGTGCCCCTGCTCGGCCTGGATGAGGAAGGCACGCTGGACCTCGCGCACCCCTTCGGCGCAGCGTTCGAGGGCCGCGCGGACCCAGAGCCTGAGGTCCGTCGCCACCTGATCGTTGCGGGAGCGCCCGGTATGCAGCTTGCCCCCGGCTTCCGGCACGATCTCGCGCAGACGCGCCTCGATGTTCATGTGCACGTCTTCGAGGGCCTCGGACCACTCGAAGGTGCCCGCCTCGATCTCGGAAGCCACCTGATCGAGGCCCTTCGCCAGCGCATCCGCCTCCTCGCTGGTGATAATGCCTTGCGCACCGAGCATCTTCGCATGGGCCTTCGAGCCCTCGATATCCTGGCGCCAGAGCTTGATGTCGGCGTCGAGGGAGTGGCCGAAGGCCTCAAACAGGGCGGCGGGGCCGCCTTCGAAACGTCCGCCCCAGAGGGGGTTCTTGGTTCTCTCGGTCATGGGGAGATGCTGTGGCGCAGAAAGCGCGGTCTTCCTAGGCCCGGCACTGCCTAGTTTTTCTCTTCATAGCAGGAGGCGCAGCAAAGAAGACTAGCTTTGCTGGCCGCCCCTGCAGAAAACATCGCGGAAACTTGCCCTTTCCAAGGCGCCGGGTCACTGCAAAGGACCTTGCCCTGCCGAAGACGACGACAAGGAGCGACCCCCGTGCGGCATTTCCTGACCACCGAAGACTGGTCCAAAGCGGAGCTTCAGGCTCTCCTCGACGATGCGCGAGAGCTCAAAGCCAACCCCCGCCAGGACCGTCTCCGAGGAAAGCGCATCGCCCTCGTCTTCATGAACCCCTCCTTGCGCACCAGAACGAGCTTCCAGGTCGGCATCACCGATCTCGGCGGAAGCTCCGTCGTGCTCGATGCCGGCGGCACCTGGCCGCTCGAAACCGAGGACGGCGCGGTGATGGACGGCACCGCCGAGGAGCATGTCGCCGAGGCGGCGCGCGTTCTCTCCACCTATGTGGACATGATCGCCATCAGGGCCTTCCCGAAGTTCGAGGACTGGAGCGTAGAGCGGCATGACCCGGTCCTCTCTGCCTTCGTGCGCTACGCGACGGTGCCGATTGTCAACATGGAGACGATCGTCCACCCCTGTCAGGAGCTCGCCATGCTGATGGCGCTGCAGGAGCGTCACGGGTCCCTCCAAGGCCAGAAGATGTGCCTCACCTGGACCTACCACCCCAAGCCGCTCAACACGGCCGTGATGAACTCGGCGCTCTTGGCTGCGACGAAGATGGGGATGGAGGTAACCCTCCTCATGCCGTCGGACGAATACATGCTGGACGAGAAGTTCATCGAGGCGGGCTCGCGCTTTGCCGGTGAGAACGGGCGGGGTCTGACGCTGACCCATGATGTGGAGGAGGCTTATCGGGGCGCAGATGCGGTCTACGCGAAAAGCTGGGGGCGGCTCGATCAGATCGGTCTGCCCATGGAAGAGCGCCTGACCCCCGACGCCCTCCGCCGCTTCATCGTGGACGAGGAGAAGATGGCGCTGACCAACAACGCCACCTTCAGCCACTGCCTCCCCATGCGCCGCAACGTGAAGGCCACCGACGCGGTGGTGGACGGCTCGAACTCCCTCATCATCGAAGAGGCCGAGAACCGGCTTCACGTACAGAAGGCGGTGCTGAGTGCACTGAACGATCAATGAAACACGCAGTTCTCGCCTTCTCCGGCGGCCTCGACACCTCCTACTGCGTCCTGCGCCTGCGTGAGGACGGCTACAAGGTCACCACGCTCTACGTCCATTCCGGCGCCGCCGATCCCGAGGCGGAAGCTAAGATTGCTGCGCGTGCGGAGGAAATCGGCGCCGACCAGCATATCACCGAGAACGCTTCGGAAGAGCTCTGGACCGACATCGTCCTCCCCTTCCTCTGGGGCGGGGCACGCCGTCAGGGTCGCTACCCCGTTCTTTGTGCGGACAGGTCGATCATCGCCGCGCGCTCGGTTGCGCTGGCCGACAGGCTGGGCGCCGATGTCATCGGCCATGGCTGCACCGGCATGGGTAACGACCAAGTCCGCTTCGATACCGAGATCAGAGCGCGGACGGACCGCCCAATCCTGACCCCGATCAGGGATATCCAGGACAAGGAGAACGTCCGCGCCTATGAGGAGGAGTTTCTGCGCGAGCGTGGCTTCTCCGTGCCCGAACGGGCCAGCGCCTTCTCGGTCAATGAGAACCTTCTCGGCGCCACCCTTTCCGGCGGTCCGATCGACAAGTGGCAGGAGCCGCCGGTGGAGGCACGGGTCTTCACCAAAAGCCTTGCCAAGGTGACGGGTTCGGAGCGGGTGACCATCCGGTTCGAGAATGGCTGCCCGGTCAGTGCCAAGACAGGTGACGGCGAGGCTTCCGGCGCGGACATGCTGCGCCTCCTGAACGAGCGGCTCGGCGCCTATGGCATCGGCTACGGTATCTATACGGGCGATACGCTGGTCGGTCTCAAGGGCCGGATCGTCTTCGAGGCGCCCGGCCTCACCGGCCTCGAAGAGGCGCATACGGCGCTTTGTGAGGCGGTCAGCTCCCGTGCTCAGAACGCTTTTCGCCGCGTGGTGGGGGAGAAGTGGTGCGATCTCATCTATGACGGGCTTACCGCCGACGCCTTGCGCCGAGACCTCGAAGCCTACCTCCAGTCGAGCCAGGCTCGGACCACCGGCGAGGTGGACCTGAAGCTCGAGCCGGGGCGGGTGACCGCCGTCGAAGTGCGCACTGAGAACATCCCCGAGCGCGCCGGTTCGGTCTACGCCCAGAAGGCCGCCTGGTCCGGCGCCGTCGCCGAAGGCTTCGCCGAGCTCTTCGGTCAGTCCACGGTGCTTCACGCCAAGGCAGGGAGGGCCAGCAGTGACGGCGCCTCTTGAGGACATCCTCGGCTATCTCGACCCGCTGATCGCCTGCCGGACGGAGAACCCGCCGCGCGAGATCAACGTGGACGGAAGGCTCGTGGAGACGGTGAGGCTGGCGCTTCCCGGCTTCGACATCACCGTCGAGGATCTGGGTGAGGGGTGCCTGATCATCGAAGCTTCCCGCGGTACGAGCCCCGTGCTCTTCAACGTGCATATGGACACGGTGCCGATCGCGCCAGGCTGGGAGAGCGACCCGCACCAGCTAGTGCGTACGGATGACCGCGCCTTTGGTCTCGGCACTTCTGATACCAAAGGCGCCGCCGCTGTGCTGTTCGTACTCGCCGCGCATACGGATCACCCGATGCGGCTTCTTCTCACCACTGATGAGGAAGCGGGTCAGAGCCGCTGCATCAGGTCGTTTCTTCAGAACACTCCGAACGCCGACCTCGCCGTGATCGCCGAGCCGACGGACGCGCTGGCGCGGCTCGAACACCGAGGCATTTTTTCGGCCAGAGCCGTCTTCTCGGGCGAGAGCGGCCACGCGTCGGAAACCGGTCGCCGTAGCGCCGTCCACGATGCAGCCAGGCTGATCGCCGGCGCGCTCGACCTGCCGGGGGCACTGGACAACCGCCTCAATTTCGGCCGCATCGAAGGCGGGGTCAAACCCAACATGATCGCCGCCGAAGCGGAGCTTCTCTTCGGCTTCAGAAACCGTCCGGGCAGCGACTACCGACAGCTTCTGTCTTCGATAGCTAAGCTAGGCGACGCGGAGATCACCCCCCGCTTCACCGGCCCCGCCCTACCCTCCGATGCGGACGGACGATCCTACCGGGCGCAGGAGGCAGCGAAAGGCTATGCGAGCAGGTTAGGCCTTCCGGTAGGTGAACCCGTGGACTTCTGGACCGAGGCCTCCCTCTTCTCCGAAGCGGGCGTTCCCTCGCTCGTGCTGGGCGCTGGTTCGATAGCCCAGGCCCATGCACCCGGCGAGTTCGTCACCTACGATCAACTAGCGAAGCTCTACCATCTTTATGCGGAGGTCCTCGATGGCTTCGCGTGAGACGAGCTTCAGGGACCGGGTCAGCCTCCTCCTCGGCGGCCTGGAGGAGGGCCGCGAGGTGCGCGCTTATCTGCGCCGCTTTGAGGAGAAGAACAGCGGCTGCTTCGCCGTGGTCAAGGTCGGCGGCGCCGTGCTCGAGCAGGGTCTCGACGACCTCGCCGACGCCCTCGCTCTCCTGCAGTTCCTTGGTCTTCCCCCAGTCGTCGTCTACGGATCGGGACCGCAGCTCGACCGAAGCCTCGCTGCAGCGGGCATCAGGGAGGAGCGCTGCGACGGCATGCGGATCACGCCCGAAGAGGCGGTGCCGCTCGTGGCGGAGGCGGCGAGCCATGCCGGTCTGAAACTAGCCGAAGCTCTCCGCGAGCGCGGCGCCCATGCCGTGACGCCGCAGAGCGCGCTTCGTGCTAGGCTGCTCGACCGCGACCGCTACGGCCTGGTGGGTGAGCCGGTATCCGCGGATAAGCTCGGGATCGAGCAGCTCCTGCGCGCCGGTGTCATCCCGCTGATCGGCTGTGTGCATGCTGACGAACGTGGGCAGCTTCTCAACGTCAACGCCGACAATGTCGCGCGCTGTATGGTGCTGTCCCTCCGCCCCCGGAAGGTCGTCTTCGTGACTGGGACCGGCGGCCTGCTTGACGGCGAGGGTAGCCTGATCGACAGCATCAACCTCGCCGAGGAGGGCGATGAACTCTTTGCTCAGCCCTGGTTAAGCGGCGGAATGCGGCACAAGGTGCAGGAGATCGCCAGCCTTCTGAGCGAGCTCGAACCGTCCGCCTCCGTCTCCGTCACGGGGCCTGCGGCGATGGTGCGCGAGCTCTTCACGCACTCCGGTGCGGGAACCTTGATCCGGCAGGGCGAGCGGATCGAGCGGCGTGGCCCTGAGGCAGCAAAGGAGCTCGAACCGTTGTTGGAGGAGGCTTTCGGCCGGAAGCTCAAGCGTTCCTACTGGACGGATTTTGCACCCGACTACGTGCTGGCCTCCGAACGCGGCAGGGCCGGGGCGGTGATCGGTTCGATCGCGGGCGTGCCGCTTCTCGACAAGTTCGCCGTGTCTGAAAGCGCACGCGGTGAGGGTCTGGCGAAATCTCTTTGGCAGAGGCTCCATGACGCTGCGCCCGAGCTGGTCTGGCGCTCGCGGCGCGAAAACCCGTTCAACGGCTTCTACAGCGCCCAGGCCGACGGCTTCGTCCGCCGAGGCCCCTGGTCCGTCTACTGGACAGGTAGCGGGCTCGAGGCCCGGATCGAGGCCCTGGCCGACGAGCTCGGCTCACGCCCCCCTGATTTCGAGGGAGACGTGGGATGATCCGTGTCGGACTGATCGGCGCTCGCGGCTATGTGGGGCGCGAGCTGATCGGCGAGCTGGACTGCGACCCCGCGTTCGAGCTGGCCTACGCTTCCTCCCGTGCCCTGGCGGGGCGGAGGCTGCGGGATACTGACGGACTTTCCAGCCTCAGCCGCTTCGGGGACCTCGAAGTGCGCGACCTTTCCCCGGCAGAGGCTGCAAGAGAGGACGTCGATGTCGTGGTGCTCGGTCTGCCCAACGGGTTGGCGGCGCCCTATGTCGAAGCTCTCGGCAAGGCGCCCTTGATCGTCGATCTGAGCGCGGACTATCGTCACCGCGAAGGCTGGGTCTACGGCTCGCCGGAGCTGAACGGCAAAGCCGTTCGAGGTGCATCGAGGATCGCGAACCCCGGCTGCTACGCCACCGCAGCCAATCTGGCCATCGCCGGTCTCCTGCCGGCGGCGGGTGGGCCGATCAGCGTCTTCGGGATCTCCGGCTACTCCGGCGCAGGCACCACCCCCTCACCGAAGAACGATCCGGAGGTGCTCAGGGACAACATCCTGCCCTACGGTTTCGGCGGCCATGGCCACGAGCGAGAGATCGCGGCGGCTACCGGACGGGACATTATCTTCGCCCCCCATGTCGCGAGCTTCTTCAGAGGGCTGATCGTCACGGTGACCGCGCCGCTGACCGAGCCCATGTCCAATCAGCAGCTTCTCAGCCTGGCGGAAGAGCGTTTCCGCCCCTACCCCAACGTTCGGGTGCAGGCTGAGCTTCCCCAGCTCAAGGATGCTGCCGGGACCGATCTCTGCATCATCGGCGGATTGGCCGTCAGTCCTGATGGCCGCTCGGTGACGGTCTCTTCCGTGCTCGACAACCTGCGCAAGGGCGCGGCGACCCAGGCTTTAAAGAACATCCGCCTGGCGCTGGGGCGCAGCTAGGCCGCTGCCGGTAAGAGGTCAGGGTGCAACCTCGCATTGTTCCTTACCGAACACTCCCCTAACCCCAGTTGCCTCAGTACCTGGGACTGGAGAAAGAATGCCCCGTGAACAACGCCTCGCCAGCGCCGTCCTCCGCCCTGCCCTGCTCCTCGCGCTGACCTTGATGCTGTCGGGCTGCGTGCGTCTGACGTTGGCCTGGGCTCCCCAGACGCCCAAGGGGCAGGAGGCGACACCGGCCATCGTCGCCTCCGATCGTTCCGAATGGGAGGCTCGGAAGCCCGCCATCGAAGCGGCGTTGCAGGAGGAGATCTACGGGACCCTGCCGGTCGCCACCGAGGCGAAGATCGCAGGTCACCGCGTGTTCGAGGACCAGAAGCTCGGCGAAGGCCTGGTATTCGAAGAGTTCGATGTCGCCGCTAGGCCAAGCTTTCCCGGCGGCTCCGGCGAGCAGGCTAGTTTCACCATCGCCCTCGTCCGCCCCGCTTCGGCGAAAGGCTCCCTGCCCGTCATCATGGTCGAGAGCTTCTGCCCCCGGTGGTCTGCCGTGCCGCACCCGGAGGCCGCACGCCCAACGGGAGCCGAGCAGGGCGAGGTCCCCGGCATGATCCGCTTCGCCTTCGGCCGGTATATCTGTCAGCCTCCTCTCGAAATGATCGCCGAGGCAGGCTTCGCCCTGGCGCTCGTCTCCGCGACGGAGGTCGTGCCGGACCAGAGCGAGGCCGGGATCGCCGCCCTTCAGCGTCTCATGCCGGAAGGTGAAGACGCGAGATGGGGCGCGGTGGGCGCCTGGGCCTGGGTGTTCTCGGTGATGGCCGATATTCTAGGCGAGCAAGATAGCATCGACGCCGACCGGCTCATCGCCTACGGCCACTCGCGCTACGGCAAGGCTGCGCTGGTGGCGGGTGCCTTCGATGACAGCATTGCGGGGGTCATCGCGCACCAGTCGGGGACAGGCGGCGCGTCCCTCAACCGCCGCAAGTCCGGCGAGAGCATCGAGCAGATCACCCGCAGCTACCCCCACTGGTTCACCCCTGCCTATGCCGAGTTCGCTGGCGAGGAGGACAGGCTGCAGACCGATCAGCACCAGCTTCTCGCGCTGATCGCGCCGCGTCCGGTGCTGCTGGGCAACGCGAGACGGGATGTCTGGTCCGACCCCAACGGTGCGTTCAAGGCCGCCATTGGCGCTGCCCCGGTCTACGAGCTCTACGGAGAGGCCGTCAGGCCGCTCGAACGCCTAGGCACGTTCCGGCCGGAGGAGCCCGTCGCCTACTGGATGCGGCCCGGCACCCACGGGGTGGTCGAGGAGGACTGGCCCGCCTTTCTCGCCTTCGCCTCAGCCCATTTCGGCGACTGAGGCTTCTCTTCCCTTGGCCAGGCGAGCCTTGACCACGCGAACCAGGATCAGGAGCAGCAGCGCGCTGATGGCGCCGAGGGAGACGATGAAGACCGCCTTGTCCCCCGCCACCTCGCCGAGAAGCTTGAGCACCGCGTAGAGCAGCAGAATCAGGAAGGCCGCGCTGGCCACGATGAACCCAGCGAAGCGCAGGAACCCGGCTTTGAAATAGCCAGCGGCGATGTAGAGCGGGATGCGGGCACCCGGCAGGAACCTGGCTGCGAAGATGGCGGAGCCCAAGCGCTCCTGCACGACCTCGCCGGCGGATCGGACATGCTTGCTCTCGGCCATCCGGCGCGCCACCGACCAGCGCTGACCCAGTGTTCCGAGCCCGTACTTCCACATGTCGCTGAGGCACAGCCCCGCCAGCGCCAATCCCAAGATCAGCGGTACCGACCCCATCATCGACGAGGCGGCCAGCGACGTGGAGCTGAGAACCGCCGCATCTTCCTGCAGGAACGGTCCGAAGAAGATGCCCAGATACACCGCCCACATATGCTCGTGCATCATGGTCTCGGCAGCGTGCATGACCTCCGGCATCTCGGGCATGGGCAAGGCGAAGCTCCTTCTGGACAGAATGTCGCGGCGGTGACACGCTAGTCGGGTTAGGCCAGGGTTCCAATCGCCAAAACACCTGCAGACGGTCTTGAACGACCGTAACCTACCGGGCGGCAGGCCCGAATGAAGGAACGTAGCAGACGGTGGTAGCTAACGTGCAAGAGCAGCCAGTTCATCCTTTGAGGGCGGTGTTTCAGGACCTTCGGATCACTCGCAAGGGTCTCAAAGTCGAGCATACGGGTCACTACGTGCCGCTGGAGTGGGCGACGGTGGTCGATGTCGTTCGTTGGCTGACCTATGACGGCGCGCTGCGCCTGGTGCCGACCCTTGCCGACCGCCCGATCAAGATCGCCTTCACCCCCCACACTGCCCGCCGCTGGTACTTCGCCAGGGCGATCGTCGAGCATCTCGGTGCGGAGGTGGTCGAGGACCCCGCCGATGCCGAGCTCGTCTGGGCCTTCGATGACGCCACCTTCAGCGACGAAGTCATGGCTACGAACGACCAGGTGGTGATCAACGGAACCTGTACGGACATTTCCAAGACGCGGATCAACGAGATCATGCAGTCGGTCTTCGGCTACGCTCTCGCTGCCGATCCCGAGACCTATGACGGACCGATGGTCGAAAAGTCAGAGATCAACGGTGCCCATGATGGGCGCATCGTGCAAGGTCCTGCCCCCCGCCGCGAGGGCTTCGTCTATCAGCGCCTAGTGGATAATCAGTATGACGACAACCGTGTTGAGGACCTTCGTACCACGATCGTCGGCGGCAAGCCCGTGCTCGTCTTTCGCAAGCGCCGCCCCATGGATGGCCGCTTCGCCAACACCAACACCGAAGTCGTCCTGACCTCCCTGGACGAGGTTTTCACCATGGAGGAGCGCAACATGATCGGGGCCTTCGCCCAGGAGCTGGGTCTCGATGCAGGCGGGCTCGACGTGCTGCGCGACCGGCACACCGGCAAGCTCTTCATCGTTGACGCCAACAAGACCGATATGGGGCCGCCCATGGCGCTGCCCCTCAATGACAAGCTGAAAGCCACGCATATGATGGCCGAGGCGCTCGCCGAAGAGATCCAGGTTTCCTACAGCACATCGCGGGCGGCGGCCCGGACTTTCCAAATGGCCGATCTTCAGCCATTCTCGTGGAAACATCAGATTTTTGGACAGCCCGCGTAACCATGGCCATTCCGTTCGTTAAAGACTTTACGTTCGAGTACGAGAAACTGGAGAGGGTGACGGACCGCATTAGCCGATTGGTGGCCCGCAACCCCGGCTCGTTCACCTATACCGGGACAGGCGTCTACGTCATCGGGGACCGCGACGTCGCCGTCATCGACCCCGGCCCGGACACGGAAGAGCATTTCGAAGCGCTGAAGGCCGCCTTGGAAGGCAAGACCGTCACCCATGTGCTGGTCACCCACTCGCATATGGACCACTCTCCCCTCGCCAAGCCGCTCGCGGACTGGGCAGGCTGCAAGGTCTACGCGAAAGGACCGGCCTTTCCGACCGCATCGCAGATCAGAATGGAAGCTGGGGACGATCTCTCCTTCGACCCGGACGTGGTGATCGGCGACGGGTGGACCTGCTCAGGGGACGGATGGACCATCGAGGCGATCGAGACCCCCGGCCACACGGCCAACCATGTCTGCTACGCCCTTCGCGAGGAGAGCGCCCTTTTCTCCGGCGATCACATCATGGGCTGGTCGACCTCTATCGTCTCTCCGCCCGACGGGTCGATGGAACAGTATCTCGACAGCCTGCGGAAGGTTCAGAAGCGGGACTTCGATACGATCTATCCCAGCCACGGTGCGCCGATCACGGACGATCCGGGCGGCTTCATCGAGGCCTATATTGCCCACCGCAAGAAGCGCGAGGCGAGCATCCTCGCCGCTCTCGAAGCGGGAGACCGGTCGATCACGGACATCGTCCGCCGGGTCTATACCGATGTGGACAGCAGCCTTCACCCGGCGGCATGCCACTCCGTACTGGCCCACATGATCCATCTGTGCGAGCTCGGCACGATCAGCAGCAGCCATGGCGAAGCGCGGATCGATTCGAGCTACACACTGCTTCAGGCAGAGGCGGTGGCGTAGGCTTCGATGTGTACCGTCACTGCCTTCCGCGCGCCCCGCGGCTGGATCGTCACCATGAACCGCGACGAGCGGCGCTCTCGCGGGCCTGAGATACCCCCTTTCGAATGGGAAGGCCGCGGCTTCGTCGCGCCGCGCGATAGCGATGCAGGCGGTACCTGGATCGGGCTGCGCCGCGACGGCGTTTGGGCCGCCCTCCTCAACGGCTACGGCTCCGGCTTCGATGGCTGCGTGAAGGAGCCTCTTCAGACCAGGGGGAGGCTCGTGCCAGCGGTCCTGCGCGAAAGCGACCCGGTAGGCGCTCTTCGGCGCCTCAACCTGTCCCATACCCAGTCCTTCCGAGTGCTGATCGGTACGTCCGCCGGGCTGGAGAACTGGTTCTGGGATGGCCGCTCGCTAGAGAAGGCTGATCTGCATCAAGATCAGTGGACTTTGATCACCTCCTCCTCCTACGAGCAGGAAGCGGTCCGCCAGGCAAGGCTCGCCATGTTCCGCCGGTGGCTGGATGAAGGCGCCGAGACCGACCCGTTCGGCAGGCCTCTCTACCACCTCTCCTCTTACGGCATGGACCCGGTGGAGGCGGTGCTGATGTCTCGCGACGTCTCGCATACGAAGAGCTGCATTCAGCTCGACACCGCAGCCGACAACCCCGTGGTCCGCCACTGGGACGCTGCCCCCTTCACGAAAAAGCCCTCCACCGAGGTGAAGGGCTCTCCCGTTACAGCTCGAGTTGGGCGACGAGGGCTCAGCCCTTCGCCGGAACCAAGGTCCTGCCGATACCCGTGATGACCGCCAGCAGCTCCCGACGGCGCAGCAGCAGCATGACCACGGACAGCACCCAGACCATGACCGCTGCCATGAAGAGGCCGCCGCCATCATTGTTCGGGTCGATGCCCAGGGGCGTGAACAGGTGGAAGGTGATCGCGCCGGTCATCACCGCTACGGCCACGGCTGAGCCTACCGCCTGAAGGCGGCGGAAACGGGCCAGGATACCGAGAAGCAGCAGCGACGAGGCGACGAGTTCGGCGGACCCGATCACGTACTGACTGAACAGCCCGGTCTGGGCGAACAGCCCCTCTGCGCCGAAGCTGGCAGCCCAGCCGTCGAGCTTGCCGAAGATCACCTGGGTATTCTCGTGGTTCGTGAACTTGTAGCGCAGCGAATCCAGAAAGATCACCGAGGTGAAAAGAGCGATCCCCGTGGGGACCAGCTTGACTGCCTTCTTGACCAGGCTGCTCTGGTTCTGGTCCGGTGAAGTGATTGACGTTGCCGACATGGGTTTGTCCTCCAAAATCTTCACCTCCTTCTTCGCTGCGCACCGCCGAAAAGTGACAGAAGCGAAGGTTGGGCCGGGAACAGCACACCGAATTGAAGGCTGTTTCCGTCACACGGGGAAGGACACTGAGGCCGTGTAGGCCTTTTTCTCCTCGTCTCGGACGGCTGTCAGCTCGCCGCCGAGCTGCTTGGCGAACACCGTGACAAGCTTCGAGCCGACACCGGTGGACGTGACGCCGGGTGCGCGCTGCACCTCACCGGCGCCCGTATTGGTCAGGCTCAGCTCGTAGCGTCCTTCCGTCTGGCGCAGCCTCACCGTCAGCCTGCCTGCCTTACCCTCGGGCAGGCCGTACTTGAAGGCGTTGGTGACGAACTCGCCGAAGATCATGCCGAGGGGGATGGCCTTCTCGGTCGCCAGCGCCAAGGGCTCGACATCGTAGTAGACCTGCAGCTCCCGTATCTCGCAGTCATAGGAGCTACACTGATCGTCCATGAGATCATGGAGAAAACGGTCCATCTCGATGGTCTTGAAGCTGGCGTCCTGGTAGAGCCGTCCGTGAACGGCAGCAATGGCGTTGATACGCTGCCGGGCGCCTTCCAGCACCTCGACCGTCTCCGCACCATGACCGGAGGCCTGCACGCGCAGCATGGCGGAGGCGAGCGCCAGGCTGTTGCGGATACGGTGGTTCATCTCATGAAGAAGAGCCTCCTTCACCTCCACCGCCCGCTGCAGATCCTCATGGAGGCGGACATCATCGGTCCTGTCCATGAAGGCGCCGACGAGTTTGCGCTCGCCGTCCGATCCGTCCACCATCTCGCCCAATGCACGGACGTGGCGGCAGGCCTCCTCACCGGGAACGACCACGCGGTAGTCGAACTGCGCCACCTCGACCTCTCCGGCCACAGCGGCGGCGACCTGCGCGTGGACGCCGGGCAGATCGTCAAGGTGCACGCGGTCGAAGAAGGGTTTCGCGAGCGGTCCCACCTCGCCAGGCTCGTAGCCGAACATCTCGTCCACGCTGGTGCCGCGGTCGAAATAGTCGGTCTCCGGCACATACTCGAAGAAGGAGATGCCGGCGCCAAGGCTCGCCGCCCTCTTCTGCGCACTCTGCTGCTGGTCCCTCAGAATGGTGGCCGTGACGTCGGCGGAGGTCTGCAGAACCGCGACCACCTCCCCGCCCATGCAGATAGGGCTATGGCTGATCTTCCAGTAGCGGCTCTCATAGGAGCCGTCCGGCCGCTGGAGATCGTGACGCTGAAGCGGCACGATGTGCGGCTCCTTCGTCTCGGCGGCCAGCTTGATCGAGTCGCGCACGATGTCTTCCGTGCTCGGCCCCTGCTGGTTGGGGTTCTGTGGCCAGATGTCGAAGACGAAGGAGCCGACCACCTGGTCGGACGTCACCCCGGTCATCTTCTCATGGCGGCTGTTCTGCGCCAGCACGATCAGATCGAGGCTGAGAACGAGCTGTGCTTCGAGCGACGCTTCCAGCATCGCCGTAACCTGGGGCGACTGCGCGGATAATTCTCCGTGCCTATCGGTGGTCATTCCTGACCTTCCAGTCTTGTCCAGCAAACTGCGAGCCCCCGCCTTCCTTCGCTGGAGGCAGCATTACAACAAAACCCGATGATGTGATCATGACAACGGCGACAATCAAAACCGTCTTGTAATCAGTCTTGTTGGTTCTTTTCCTGCACGATCAGTAGCTTGAGCAGGAGGAGGTGACTATCCTCGGCAGCGCGCTCCTCGACATCCGGACAGGTCCTTTGGACATCCACGACTATGCCGCCGCCTTGAGCGTCGTCCCTCAAGCAGCTCTTGCCGAACTGCTGCACTGCACAAGTCACTTTTTCGCTCCTCCGAACCATGCCTAGATACGTCATCTCGAGGCAGGAGGACCGGTCATGGGCATCATCGACGAGTTCAAGAAGTTCGCAGTCAAGGGCAACGCCGTCGATCTGGCGGTCGGCATCATCATCGGCGGCGCTTTCAGCACGATCGTGAAGTCGCTGGTGGACGACATCATCATGCCGCCGATCGGCTATCTGACGGGCGGGGTGGATTTCTCCGACCTCTACGTCAACCTCAAACCGGACAGCGAGTTCGCCTCCCTGGACAGGGCGAGAGAGGCAGGTGAGCCGGTCGTCGCCTACGGTCTGTTTCTGAACAACATCATCAGCTTTCTGATCGTGGCCTGGGCGGTGTTCCTTCTGGTGAAGGGGATGAACAGCCTCAACCAGAAAGCCGAGAGCGAGGCGCCGAAGGATGCTCCGGTCGAGCCGCCTAAAGAGATCCTTCTCCTCGAAGAAATCAGGGACGCCATCAAGGCTGGCAAAGGGCTCTAAGCCGACCAGGAGGAGTGAGGCGGATCAGCCCCCTCCTCTCGGCCTGCCGGAAGTAGTTCCGCTCCCGGTCGAAGTCGTGGCCCGACCATCCGGCGAAGCCGAAGCCGAAACAAGTGATGGGTTGCGGCTCTTCGTTGGTCAGCAGCCAGTGCAGAATGATGAGACCGGTGGAGGGCGGCGCCCCGCCGGTGATCACTCTCGCTTCCGCCTCGAATCGGGGTGGCAGCACGAGCACTTCCTTCCCCGCCTTCTCGAACCGTTCAGTAGCCTCGCGGGCGTAGTTGGCTGCATCCTCGTTGGCGACCGTTTCGGGATCGTGGCCGGGCTCAGGCGGTATGGGCAGGACGATCCTGTCGGCGCGGGAAAAGGCGGAACCGTCGGTGAAGTCGTCCGTAGACAGCCACTCCTTCATCTGGCCGCCGCAATTGATCAGTACGAGGTCCGATAGCTTACTGCCTCGACCAGCATCGAGCCCGCACGCGTTGTTGAAGCGTATGACCCGGTCATGGGCATCGATGTCTGCCGACTGGTCGTCCACACCGGGAGCATTACCGACCACGGCGATCCTGGCTTCTGTCCTCAGCGCTAGTACCCTCCGCAGAGGGTCGTGAACCAAGACGTGTCGAGGTTCTGATAGCGCGCGTCGAAGCGCGTGCGTTTTTCAAGGGCAGCACGGTCGAGAAGCTCCACCTCACGGCGTTGCCAACGGATCAGCCCTTCCTGCTGCAGCTCCGCCTTCGAGCGGCTGATGGTAACCGGGGTGAGGCCCAGCGCATCGGCCATCTCGGCCTGGGGTATGGGGAAGAAGAAGTGGTCACCGAGCTCGTCATTCGTGATGCAGAGGCGCGAGCGCACGGTCAGCATGAGGTGCGCGATCCGGTCCTTGGCGGCCAGCCTGCCGATGGATTTCAGCCGGTCCAGCATGATGACGTGGTCGATCAGACTGAAAGTGAACAGCAGCCCCGTCACCGCCCTCGATGTTTCGAAGACCGGGCCGAGCCTCTCCTTCGGGAACGGACACAGGGTGCTCTCCGTCAAAGTGACGAGCTCGTAGCTCGTCTGCTCGTAGGGCAGATCGTGCAGGCCGACCACATCGCCGGGGACGAAGAACTCGAGTATCTGCCGCCGCCCATCGCCAAGCTCCACGGCAGAGAAGAGCCAGCCCTCTTTCACGATATAGATGGACTCGACCTCGTCACTGGTCCCGCGGACCACGTCGCCCGCGCGAAACTCGACCTCGTCTTCCTCGAGGGTAGCCATCATCTCCCTGTCGTTTTCAGAGAGATCGGCGTGACGTCCCATTTTCTGAACGAAGCAGCTATCTGAGCTCATACGGCACCAGTGTTTAACCTATGTGATGTGACACTTCCTACCAACCTAGATCGGCATGGACGGCCGCCAAGGCCTATCTGGTCCGGTTGGGGGAATTTGAGAGGCCCAGCCTAGGCGCTCCACCTGTTCGGCTCGGAGCCCCCCATTTCTGGGCCGATGAGGCGGCGAGGCCCACCCCCTGGCCCTTCAGGACGATACCGTCGGACGGCCGAAGCTGCACCGGCGCCTTTCGGACGGGTCGCGCGAGCGTCTGAACGCTCACCAGGTAGTCCTGGACGTGGCGTTTCCAGCCGTAGAACGACGAACGCCTCTTTCCCGCCTCGGAGCAGCCGCGCCAGTGCTCCTCATCGAAGAGAAGTCGGCTCAGACCCTCAGCGATGGCTTCGGGTGAGAAGGGGTCCACCAGCTCGCCGTGCCGACAGATCGAGAGGATGTCCCGCGGCCCGCCATGGTGGGTGGACACCACCGGCAAACCGCACGCCGCCGCCTCCAGCAGCGTTAGCCCAAAGGGCTCGTTGAACGCCGGGTTGCAGAACGCCCCTCCCCTCGAAGCTGCGTACTGGTAGATATAAGGAACGTCCGAGGGCTGGTGGTCCTTGGGCAAGGCGACCGAGCCCCAAAGGTCGTAGTAGTCGGTGAGGTAGAGAAGCTCCTCGAGAACTTCGCGGTTCTCGGCGGTCTCTTTCTTGATGTCCCGGCGTGTGCCCGCGAACAGAAGAAGGTTCGCCTCAGCCCTCAAGCGCTCGCTCTCCCCGAACGCCCTCAGAAGCCCGGCGAGGTTCTTCTTCCGAACCGGCCTGGAAAGCGCCAGGATAGGCTTCTTCGCCGGGTCGTCCAGAAAGCGCTCGATCGCCTGCGTTAGGCGCGGCGGCACGTCGGCGCCACTGACGCCCTTGAAAGCCTCCAAATCGCAGCCAGGCGGGTTGATGTCGATCTTCGTCCGGTCGGTGCTTCGGTACATCCCATACTGACGGACCGCCTCGTCCTTGGAGCTCACGATGATGCGGTCCGCACGGCCGATGGCCTCCTCCTCGATGTCGATGCGTGTGCGCAGAGCGAGGTCCGCCTGCGCCATTCTAAGCGCCTGCTGTTTCACCCGACCGAGCGAGTGCGCGGTGAAGACATAGGGAATGCCGAGGCGCTCCTTCATCCGCGCGGCCAGCCAGCCTGCATCGGCGTAGTGGGCGTGGATCACGTCAGGCAGGGCGGGAAGCTTCCTGAGATACGCCTCCAAACCGTCGGCTAAGGAGGGCAGCTCCGGCCGAAGGTCCTCCTTGGCGAGATAGGCGGCGGAACGGCTCGCGATACGCACGATGGCTGCCCGTTCGGAGATCACCTCCCTGCCTGCGCGGTAGTCCGGCCCGAGCTCCTCGTCGTCGAAGGCGCGGGTCACGATCTCCTGGCGCTGCACACCGGCGGCTTCGGCAGCCTCCACCAACTCCAGGAGGTAGCGAATATGTCCGCCCGTATCGGCGGTCAGTCCGTAGGGAACGTTCCTGGCTTTGAGGCAGCCTTGGAGAGCGACGTGCATAATAAACATGACAGGGGAACGAGGATTCCTGCGTGCAGTTCCGCCCCCGTGCCAAGTTGCGTCAGGCCCTCTCGAAGCCGCGTTCCGCCTGCTGAGCGATTCTGATACGCTCGCTTGCCGCGCCTTCTGAGCGAACCATATCACAGCCCGTTGCCGCTCTACCGAGTAGCGTTCTGCGTCAGGACATATCCTATGATTGGTAAACGCCCTATCGGCTTCTTCGTTCACCATCAGGGGCGCGGACATGCAAAACGTTGTGAGGCGATCCTCTCGCACCTGCCTGACAGGCCGATCACAATCCTCTCGGCCGACCGAAGCATCTTCGGCCAGCTCGACGACCGGGTGACATTCACGGCACTGCCCGACATGATCGGCGACCCCTCACGGACCGAAGTGCTCCACGACCAGGAGACGCCCCACGTCATGCACTGCGTGCCCATGGGGTCGCACCGCCTGCGTAGGAACGCCGGTCTTATCAGCAAGTTCCTGAGCGAAGAGGACCCTACGCTCTTCGTGGTGGACGTCTCGGCGGAGTGGGCGCTGCTGTCCCGCCTCCACTCAGTCCCTGCTGTCTCCATCCGCATGCATGGGGAGCGCGGCGATGCAGGTCACCTCGGAGCCTACGAGGCCTCGGCGGCCATGCTCGCCCCGTTCTCGGAGACGATCGAGCAGGAGGACTACCCCGAACGCCTCCGTAGGCGGACCTTCTATACCGGCGGCCTCTGCACCAACACCGAACCTGTACCAAGCCGCCTCGAAGCGAGGAGGAAGCTCGGTCTTCCAGCTGAGCAGCATATCGTGCTGACCCTCTCGGGCGGAGGCGGGCACGGCTCGCTCTACGCTCCGCTCACCATGGGGGCGAGGGCGCTGTCGGAGAGTCTGTGGCTCACGATCGGCCCGGTCCACCGGGAGGGGCACGAGACCGAGTTCGGCAACCTCGTCAACAAGGGCTGGGTCGAAGACCCCCTCTCCTATATCGCTGCAGCCGATGTCGTGCTCGCCTCGGCCGGGGACAACACGGTGCACGAGATCGCCCGCGCGGGAAGGCCGTTCGTCTGTGTACCCGAATGGCGCTACTTCGCCGAGCAGGTCTGCAAGGCCGAGCGCCTAGGCGCCGCCGGAGCAGCCTATGTCCTGCCTCACTGGCCCGCCTCCAACGCAGCCTGGCAGGACGCTGTCAGGGCGGCGGAAGCGCTGGACCTGTCCGCTCAGCGAGAGCTCTACGATCCCGAAGCACCGCGCAAGGCCGCCGGTTTTCTCACCGATCTCGAGCAGCGTCTGTGGTTAGGAGAAGCGGACGCCGGGACCCTGCCAGGCGGCCTCCAGCTCGTCACCTGAGGGGCGGCGCAGCACCGTCAGCTCGTCTTCAGTCCACCGCACTAAGCCACGCTCGGCGAGCTGGCCTAGCCAGTAGTCCATGCACCACCTGCCGTGCTTCTGCCGAAACAGAAGAGCGTTGCGGACGATGTCGTCGAAATGGTGAAGCGGCGGTATCGCCACGCGGTGCCACTGGTGAACGGCCCTCATACCGGGGACGAAGAGGAGCTCCGACACCACTTTCCCCAGGCGGTAGGCGAAGTCGGTATCCTCTCCCCCATAGCCTTCGAACTCCGCATCGAAGCCGCCTACCTTTTCGAAGGCCCCCCGAGGAACGGCGAAGGCCAGCGACCAGAGCTCCGTCATCTCCTTGAGCGTGTAGGGCTTCCCATCCGGCGGTGGGCTCGGTCTGGCAGGATGGCGAACGGCGAGGTCCCACAGCGCATCGAAGCCTTCCGCCTGCGCAGCGTTAGCGCCCAGATAGCGGCAGTCACCGGTGAGGCACCGGTCGTCTCGGGCTGCCGCTGCTGCTTCGGCGAGGAAGTCAGGCCCCGGAATACAATCCACATCGAGAAAGACGAAGAGGTCACCCGTGGCCCGCGCCGCTGCGGCGTTGCGGGCCTCGGCGAGGGGCAGATGATCCGCCGCGACGTGGACGAGCTCGACTTCGTTCAGCAGTTCCGAGGGCAAGTCGGGCACCTCGTCCTGCATCAGCGCCACGACGATCTCCGTAGGCTGACGGGTCTGCGTCAGACAGCCCCGCAGCATGCGTTCGAGATGCTTCTCTCGCCCCCTCACCAGGGTCAGAATGGAGGGCTTCATGCTGGCCCCTGCCATCTTTCGAGGCCGTCCATGATGCCCGCCGCCCCGCGAAGGTCGGAGAAGTGCACCCCCTCCCTCCCCCTCAAGCCGTCCAGCTCGGCCCGGTCGCTCCGGACCACGACCGAGGACCCGGCCGTGGTCAGCAGGTCCTCATCATTGCCGCTGTCACCGGCGGCGAACACCTCGTTGAGACCGACGCCCAGTTTCGCGGCGAGAAAGGCCAGCGCCTGCCCCTTCGAGGCCCGCTCCGGCAGCACGTCGAGGAACTGGCCGTGGGACCAGATGACGGTGGCGGCTATGCCCTTACGGCGAAGCCGTTCCCTGACATCCGACGCCACCCCGCCGCTTTGGACGAAGTAGCTGCGCTTCACAGGGCTCTGGCACTCCTGCCCCTGCGGTGTGATGCCGGGCAGATCGCCGAGGAGCCGGTCCACCGCCGCTGCGTCCCAGCCCACTGAGATCGCGTCTCTCCACTCGAGGTCGGGAACAAGGTCCTCGCCGCGGCGCTGATGAATTTCGCTTCCCACGGCGGTGATGAGGTAGCGAGGGCTCGGCGCCTGCCACTCTCCGATCAGCCTCAGGGCGACAGGGAGATGCCGTCCAGTGGCCACCGCGAACAGGGTCCCGGGGTGCTCGCGAAGCCAGACCTTGAGCTTCGTCAGCCCGTCGCGGTCCCCGATCAACGTGTCGTCGATGTCGGAAACCAGCATGGCCGGAGCCGTCGCGTTGCTGCCCTCGGCCATGTGGTCTCTTGCCCCTACCGCTACATATCAAAGGTCGCCGGTTCAGTGGGGAAGGTAGTTCGTTGGCCATCACGTCAAGCCGCAGCGCGCTGAAGGTCGCGCTGGTCAGCCCCCTCATCCAGCGAACGCCCCCTCCCCTTTCCGGCGGGACGGAGCGGGTCGTCCACGACCTGGGCGAGGCGCTGGTCCGCAAGCGGCATAAGGTGACCCTCTTCGCGGCGGAAGGCTCGGAGACCTCCGGCGATCTCATCACCGCCGGTCCGCCCGTCGCAGAGGTCGAGGACCATCCCCCCGGCTACCCTGCCGCGAGGGAGGCGCAGCTTCTCGACCTGGTCCGTCAGCAAGCCGAGCGTTTCGACGTCATCCACTGCCACACCGAGTTCATGCACGCCCCGGTTCTTGCCGAGCATCGCAGTAAGACCCTCACCACAGTCCATTGGCGCACGGACGAAATGGACAGGCAGCACTTCTTCCGCGCCTTTCCCGACCTTCCCGCCGCGTCGATCTCACTGGCCCAGGCCAGATCCCTACCGCCCGAAGCGCTCCATTTGGGTACGGTCCATCACGGCATGCCGAAGGATCGCTACGAGCCGGGCTCGGGAGGGGGCGGCTACGTCGCTTTCCTTGGTAGGCTTACCGATCAGAAGGGGCCGGACCGGGCGATCCTCGCCGCGCGCCGCGCCGGTCTGCCGATCAGGCTCGCTGGCGACATCGACGTCGGCAATCCCCGCTACTTCGAGGAGAAGGTGAAACCGCTCCTTGGACCGGACGCCGTCTATGTCGGCCCGCTGAACGACCACGCGAAGCAGCAGTTTCTCGGCAACGCCGCGGTCTTCGCCATGCCCATCGACTGGCCCGAGCCTTTCGGTCTGGTCGTCATTGAGGCGCTGGCCTGCGGCACACCCGTCGTGGCCACGCCCTTCGGCGCGATGGAGGAGCTGATCGGTCCGGATAGCGGTATCATCAGTAGTGAGAGCGACTTCGCAAAATCGCTGAAGGAGGCCGCCAGCCTCGACCGCAACGCCGCCCGCAAGCGCTTCGAAGAGCACTTCACGGACGACCGTATGGCCGAAGGCTACGAGGCTATCTACCGCCGCCTCGCTTCCGGCGAAGGGCTTCCTCGTAGACCTTGAGGGTCTCGGCGCCGAGGCGTTCGCGGCTCAATCCCTCAGCCATTTTCAGACCAGCTCGGCCCATCAAACGCGCCTGGTCCTTGTCGGTGAGAAGCATCGCCAGAGCTTCGGCTAGCTCTTGGCCGCGACATCTCTCCGCCAGCACGCCGATGGGGTGCTGGCCAATCAGGTCGAGCGCGCTCGGGTCTTCCGCGCAGGCGAGAAGCGGACGACCGAAAGCGGCAGCCTCGCGGTAGACGAGGCCATAGCTCTCATAGCGGGACGGAGCAGCGATCAGGTCGGCTTCCTCGAAGAGACGCAAAAGCTCCTCATCACCGACCCTTCCGCGCACATCGATGGACGAGCGAACCTCTTGAGGCAGGCCCAGACCGCTCGTCCCCTCATCGAACTCACGATCGCTGAGACCGGCCAGGACGAGGCGTGCTTGCATGTCCCTACGCAGAAGAGCGAAGCCCTCGACCAGCTCACGGAAACCCTTGCGCTTCTCAGCCCGGCCGATGAACAGGACGGTAGGCACGTCTCCCTCGAAAGGAGCGCGCGCTTGTCGTCCCCTCTCCAGCCACTCGGCGGACAGGCTGAGCGGGATGACGGCGTGGTGCTCCTTACCGCCCAGGCCGTACCACCGCTCGATAGCCTGTTTGTGGTGGGGGGCGTTGGAGATCAGCCCGTCGGCTCTTCGGGCCGTAGAGGCTTCAAACCGATGAGCGAAGGCCAGATCTATCCGGTCGCGCAGCGACGCATTAGGGTCTCTCGCCTCGATCGCAGGGGTCGAGTTGCGCACCACCAACGCTGCACTGCCCGCAACCAACCCTCCGGGGGCGTACCAGTTGGTGGTCTCGACCACGTCGAAGGGTCCGTTGGCAGCCACCAGCCTTTTGATGCGCCACGGGACGGCGAGATGCCCCGCCGCCATGCGCGGCCTCAAGACACCCAGCGCGGAGCGTTCTGACACCGCGCAGCCGATGAGGCCTATGCCTTCCGCTATCTCCTCGCCGCCGCGGTCCAGGGTAAAGACCGTCACCTCCGCCCCCTCCGCCCTCAAACCAGCCGCGATCTCCCCCGCCGCCCGGCCAAGTCCGGTAGGCTGGGGCGGGTAGTCCCAGGTGATCAGTCCAACGCGCAACGGGGTGCCCCTTCCGAAAGGGAAGAGAACTAAGCCGCCGGTGTATAGAGGCGAGTCTTGCTTGACGGCGCCGCCTTCATATCTTGCAGGGATGACCGAGCGCACCGCCCTGACCGCCGACGCGATTGCCGCCGCCGACGATCCGGACGCAGCGGCGGACTTCCTGAAACGCCACCCGGCCAGACGAAGCGAGCTGTGCCGTGCAGCGGAGGCTAAAGGCGCGAGTGCCGTGCTGTTCGAGCTCGACCGGCTCGCTTCGGGGGCACAGGGCGGCAGCACGGACACGCCGGCGCTGGAGCTCAGGCTGCAGGGTCACTCGGTCGTTTTCGGGCGTGATCACGCCTATCTCATGGTCATCGTCGATGATCACCCGGCCTTCGACGACGATCCGCGCTTCGCCCGCAGGCTGGAGGACGGGCGCCGATACGCCACCTTAGGAGCCGGACCGCGCGGCATGATGCCGATCTTCTCGACCCTCGTCTCCGGCGTGAACCGCGCCGCCGATCTCAGCCCCCTCCTCGCCGACACGTTCGACCTAGAGATCCAGCACCCCGATGTCGCCGCCGGGCAGCGCACCGAGCGCGATGTCGTGGACGAGCTTTTTGCCGTCGATGAGGGGTTCAGCGACGAGCTGCCCTACGATATCCTGCCCTTTCCCTGGTCCGACGGGTACAACTCCAACAGCTATATTTCCGGTCTGCTGCAGGTCACGGGATGGGAGGCGGACCAGCCAGGACGGGTACCTGGCTGGACGAAACCCGTTCCTGCCGAGTTCTTCACCGGTAAGGACCAGGCGGAAGATGAGGCGATGCCCTTGACTTCAGGCCGCGGAAAGCAACCATAGCATCTTGTTGTCAGCCCTTTAGCCAACGGCCGGGCGGAAAGATGTCTTGATGCCCCAGCGCCGCCTAGCTGCCGGGACGAACGCCGAGGAAGCTCGGCAAACCCTTCTTCAGCGGTTCGGCGAGGTGCGGGAGCGCACGGTTCGTCTCACCAGGCATCTCGAACCGGAAGACATGGTGCTACAGTCCATGCCGGACGCGAGCCCCGTCCGCTGGCATCTCGCCCATACCACCTGGTTCTTCGAGACCTTCATCCTCGGAAAGTTCGCAAGGGGCTACGAGCCTTACCACTCCTCCTACTGCCACCTCTTCAACTCCTACTATGAGAGCGTCGGCAGCCGTTGGCCGAGAGACCAGCGAGGGCTTCTCTCCCGTCCCACGGCAACCGAGATACTTGATTACCGACGCGCCGTGGAGGAGAAAGTGGCCGATCTGATCGGCTCGCTCGATGCGAAGTCGTTCGAAGGGGTGCGCCCTCTTCTCGCGCTGGGCCTTCACCACGAAGAGCAGCATCAAGAGCTTCTTTGTACAGATATCAAGTCGGCTTTCGCCCTCAGCCCGTTGGCTCCTGCTGTCCTTCCCCTGCCGGAGAGTTTTGCGGCGGAGCCTGCCGCCCCCAGCGCCGCCGCGAACGAGCGATGGGTTTCCTTCGAAGGAGGGCTGCGAAGCATCGGTTTCGAGGGGGAGGGGTTCGCCTTCGACAATGAAGGGCCTCGCCATCAGAGGTTCCTGCAGGACTTCGCCCTTCACGGCACACCCGTGACGAACGGCGCCTATCTCGAGTTTCTCCAAGACGGCGGCTACCAGAACCCGCTTCTGTGGCTTTCGGACGGTTGGGCGTGGCTGCAGGAATACGGCATCGAGGCACCCGTCTACTGGCGTGAGCGGGACGGTGAGTGGTTCGAGGTCACCATGCACGGCCTCCTGCCGCTCCGCCGCGACCGCATTCTGTGCCACGTCTCCGCCTACGAAGCGTTCGCTTTCGCCGAGTGGGCCAAGGCGCGGCTACCTCGCGAAGAGGAGCTGGAAATCGCCCTCGAACGCGACGACCCGTCTGGAGGTCAGTTCCTTGACCCCGAAGGTTTCATCCACCCCCATCTCGCAGGACGGGACCAAGCCCTAGGCTCCGCCTACGGAACGGTCTGGGACTGGACCCAGAGCTCCTACTCGGCCTATCCGGGCTTCCGCCCCGCACCGGGCGCGGTCGGCGAGTACAACGGCAAGTTTATGTCCGGCCAGCTCGTCCTCAAAGGCGGCTCCTGCGCCACACCGCCCGGTCATGTCAGGGCGAGCTACCGCAACTTCTTCCCGCCGGATGCGAGGTGGCAGTTTACCGGCATCAGGCTGGCGAAGGATCTGTAACTCTATTACTCGCAGCGTTGAAGGTACCGCCTCCCTCTCCCGCCTGCGGGAGAGGGACCGAGGGTGAGGGTGTTCTGAGCGCAGGTTTCTGTTCCGAGCGCAGCAGTACGGCTTCGCCGAGGCCCTCACCCGAAATCAAATAGATTTCGACCTCTCCCGTGAACGGGAGAGATGAGCTGTCCTACTCCACCTCACCGGCGTTCAGCATGGGAAGGATCACCGAAAAGTCCTTCTCGCCGTGAAGCTTCGCCGCGCGCTCGTAGATCGCCTTGGCATGTTCCCCAAGGGGAATGCTCGACCCCGACGTGCCCGCAGCCTCCGCCGCGAGACCTAGGTCCTTCAGCATCATGGGAACGGCGAAGCCCGGCTTGTAGTCGCGGTTCGAAGGCGCCGCCGGAACCGGCCCAGCGGCCGGGCAGTAGCTCGTCATCGACCAGCTCTGACCCGAAGCGTTGGACGAGATATCGAAGAAAGTCTGCGCGTCGAGGCCCAGCTTTTCAGCCAGGTGAAATGCCTCGCAGGTGCCAATCATGGAGATCGCCAGCAGCATGTTGTTGGCAATCTTGGCCGCCTGACCGTTGCCGCTGCCGCCCGCGTGGAAGATCTTCTTGCCCATGGCTTCGAGGATCGGTTTGGCTAGCCCGAAGGCTTCCTCCGTACCCCCCACCATAAAGGTCAGCGTACCCGCCTCCGCCGCAGCCGTTCCGCCGGAGACGGGGGCGTCCACCGCCGGGAAGCCCCGCTCGGTCGCGCCTTTACCGAGTTCCCGCGCGGTCTCCACGTCGATGGTCGAGCAGTCGATCATCACCGTGCCCTTCGGCGTGCTCTGCGGCATGTCTTCGAGATAGACCTTAGTGACGTGTTTGCCTGCAGGGAGCATGGTGACGACGGCTTCGATACCGCTCGCATCAAAACCCTCCAGCGTGCTCACGGCCTTTGCGCCCGCAGCCTCTGCCCGCGCCACCGCCTCCGCGCTCAGGTCGAAGGCGTGGACCTCGTGCCCAGCCTTCACCAGGTTCGCGCACATGCCCGAGCCCATATTGCCGAGGCCGATGAAGAGAATGTTGGTCATGGCTTCCTCCCTACCTTCTGTTGTCGCTCAGGATTTTACGAGAGATGATGACCCGCATGATCTCGTTGGTACCCTCGAGGATCTGATGCACACGGAGGTCACGAACGATTCGCTCCACCTCGTACTCAGCCAGATAGCCGTAGCCGCCATGAATCTGCAGCGCGTCGTTGGCGACCTTCGACCCCATATCCGTGACGAAGCGCTTGGCCATGGCGCAGGCCGACGTCGCGTCCGGCTCGCCCGCGTCGAGCTTGCGCGCGGCGGAGTAGAGGAGCTGGCGCGCCGCCTCGATCTCGGTCTGCATGTCGGCGAGCTTGAACTGGGTCGCCTGAAAGTCGGCGATCCGTGTGCCGAACTGCGTTCGGTCCATGGAGTAGTCCGCCGCCCGGTCGAACGCTTCCTGCGCGCCGCCCAAGGAAGCCGCCGCGATGTTCAGCCTACCACCATCGAGGCCTTTCATGGCGAAGGTGAAGCCCTCCCCGTCATTGCCCAGACGGTTCTCGGCAGGCACGCGGCAGTCATCGAACATCACCATGCGCGTCGGCTGCGCGGTCCAGCCCATCTTACGCTCGTTCTTGCCGAAGGAGAGCCCCGGCGTGTCCTTCTCCACGAGGAAGCAGGAGATGCCCTTCGGCCCCTCCTCCCCCGTTCGCGCCATGACGACGTAGACGTCCGAGAAGCCTGCGCCCGAGATGAACACCTTAGAGCCGTTCAGCACATAGCTGTCTCCATCCCGCTTCGCCGTGGTCTTCAGCCCCGCCGCGTCCGAGCCCGAGTTCGGCTCAGTCAGGCAGTAGCTGCCGATAAGGTCACAGGAAGCCATCCGTGTGCCGTATGTCTGCCGCATCTCCTCGGGGCCGAAGCGGTCCACCATCCAAGCCGCCATATTGTGGATCGACAGGAACGTCGCGTGGCTGATGTCACCCTTGGAAAGCTCCTCGAAGATCAGCACGGCATCGAGCCTGGACAGCCCAGAGCCGCCGATGTCCTCGCGCACATAGATGCCGCCGAAGCCAAGCTGCCCCAGCTCCTCCAGTACCTCGCGGGAGAGCTCCTTCTCCTCCTCCCAACGCGCCGCATTGGGCCTGAGCCGGTCATCGGTGAAGCTCTTCGCCGTCTCCACGATCATGCGCTGTTCGTCGGTCAGCATCGCTTACTCCCTATCTTAACACGCAGGTCTGAGCCTGCTTTCCTGGGCGGGTCCTAGGCCGCAAAACCGGGGCGCGGCAAGGTGGTAGCTGGCACCAGCCAGGCGCTCGCCCTATGTCTTCGCCATGGACAAGCTCGAAGTCTTCTACGATGGTGCCTGCCCGCTCTGCCGGCGCGAGATCGCGCTGATGCAGCGGATGGACAGGCAGGACCGGCTGGCTTTCACCGATGTCTCGCCGCCGGATGCTGCCGAAAGCTGCCCCATCGACCAGCGTCAGCTTCTCGCCCGTTTTCACATTCGCACGCCAGAGAGAGAACTGGTGAGCGGCACCAGGGCCTTCACCGCTGCCTACGCCCAGCTCACCGGCATCGGCGCCATCGCCAGGCTAGGCGAGTTCGGCCCCACCCGCCTTGCGCTCGATGGCCTATACACCTGTTCCTCAAAGTCCGCCCCCGCCTGCAACGGCTAGCGGGCGCGAAATAGCGGAACGCCAACGTGCTATGGCTGCTTCTCGTGTAGCGGCACGCTGCGGCAAGCTTCGAAAGCTCACTGCACCCACGGCTAGGCGGCGCGGCGAAAGCGCCTAAGATCGAAGGCATGAGCCACGCTATCCTCGCCATAGACCAAGGCACGACCTCTTCGCGCGCCCTCCTCGTCAGCCCCGACGGCACCATTCATGCCAGCGCCCAAGAGGAGTTCCCACAGCTCTACCCCGCGGAGGGGCAGGTCGAGCACGACCCCGAAGCCATCTGGCAGAGCGTGCTTCGCACCTCGCAGGAGGTGATGGAAGCAGCCAAGAACGCAGGCCGCACCGTAGTCGGCGTCGGCATCACCAACCAGCGCGAGACGATCGTTCTCTGGGACAAAGAGACCGGTAAGCCCCTGCACAACGCCATCGTCTGGCAGGACAGGCGCACGGGCGGTTTCTGTCAGGCCCTACGCGACGAAGGCAAGGAAGAGATGGTCAGGGAGCGGACGGGTCTGCTCCTCGATCCCTACTTCTCCGCCAGCAAGCTCACCTGGCTGCTCGATGAGGTGCCCGGCGCCAGAGAAGCCGCAGAGGCAGGCAAGCTGATGGCCGGGACCATCGACACCTGGCTTCTCTACAAGCTCAGCGGCGGCCGGTCCTTCCTCACCGATGCCACCAATGCCTGCCGTACCTGTCTCTTCAACCTCGAGACCCAGGAATGGGACAGGGGCCTTCTCGAACTGTTCCGCATACCCGAAGGCCTTCTGCCGCAGGTCACGGACAGCGCAGCCGATTTCGGCTCGTGCGACCGCGCCCATTTCGGCACGCCCCTCCCCGTCCTCTCCATGGTCGGCGATCAGCAGGCCGCCGCCGTCGGCCAAGCGTGCTTCACTCCCGGCGACATCAAGAGCACCTACGGCACAGGCTGCTTCGTGCTGGTCAATACGGGCGAGGAGATCAAGCGCTCCAACAACAAGCTCCTCTCCACCGTCGCCTACAGGCTGGACGGCAAGCCGACCTACTCGGTAGAGGGCTCAATCTTCATCGCGGGCGCCGCCGTGCAGTGGCTGCGGGACGAGCTTCGACTGCTCGAGAACGCCAGCGAGACCGCCGAGCGGGCGGAGAAGGCCAAGGCCGACGCCGATGTCATCATGGTCCCGGCCTTCGCGGGCATGGGCGCGCCGCACTGGTCGCCCGATGCCAGAGCTGCGGTCTTCGGCATGACCAGGGCCACGGGGCCGGACGAGCTGGCGCGAGCGGCTCTCGAGGGTGTCGTCTACCAGACTATGGACCTCATCGACGCCATGCGGGCCGACGGGCTCGCCTGCGACGCGCTGAGCGTGGACGGGGGCATGGCGGCAAACGACTGGTTCGTGCAGAGACTTTCGGATATTCTCGCGCTGCCGGTGGATCGGCCTGCGGCGCTCGAAACCACAGCGCTGGGCGCTGCCTATCTGGGCTTCCTCCAGGCGGGAATATTCCTCTCCCTAGACGACATCGCCCAGCAGGTCAGCCGAGACCACCGCTTCGAGCCTCAAATGTCGGCTGAGGACCGGGACCGACGCTTGCGGCGGTGGAAGGCCTGTGTCGAGGCCGTGCTGAGCGTCGCCGCTGTTCAGTAGCGAATCTACCGCACGTCCGGATACTGATCGCCCAGGCGCTTTCTCATGCCGAGGCCCCATTTGATACCCACCTGCAGGTAGATCCAGTTGGCTTTGAGCCCGCCCCATGCCGCCACCCGGCGGTCATCGGTCCTCACCAGCCGGTCGATGAGCCGCACGCGGCCGAGGCTCGTCATCTTCACGCAGAGGTCCGCCTCCTCCATCACCGCCATCTCCGGATCGCAGCCGCCCACGGCCAGATAGTCCTCGCGCCGAAAGAACATGGCATGGTCGCCGAAAAGGAGCCTGCAGCCGCGCGCGAAAAGATGCGGCCTGAACAGCGCGGGCGCGTACCAGGTCTTGGCCCAGTTGTGCAGGCTCGTCACCCAGCGGGTTCGGCGAGGGCCTTCGAGGATGGCGGTGAAGCCAGCGAGGACGGTGCGCCGGTCCTGTATGACCTCCTCGATGATGGAGCAGGCATCTTCGGGTAGGATGGTATCCGCGTGAAGCACACAGACGATCGGGCCTTTCGCCTCCTCAACACCTCGGTTGATCTGCCTGGCCCGGCCCCTGGGATGCTGATGGACCACCAAGAAGCCCGCCTCCTTAGCTAACTCGACCGTCCCATCGCTGCTGCCGCCATCGACCAGGATGATCTCGCGCGGTTGGGGGTAAAGTGCGGACAGGCTGCGAATGAGCCGCGGCAGCGCAGCTTCCTCATCGAGCGCGGGAATGACGATGCTGACCTGGCTCACGCCGGTTCCGCGGCGAAGTGCACGAGGTCTTCGGGCCGGTCGATATCGTGCAGCATGGGGAGCAGCACCACCTCCTGCCCCGCCGCCCTGAGACGCTGCAAGGTCAGCTCATAGACATGCTCCGTACCCCACGGCATGTCGGACAGGACGGATGGAACGGCTTGGGGAAGACCTAGGGTCCAGTAACCCCCGTCATGGGCAGGCCCGAGAACGGCCCGGCCCCCGTCCAGATGCGCAGCGGCTTCTCGCAGATAACCCGGCTCGATACCGGGGCAGTCGGTGCCGAGATAGATGACAGGATAGGGCGAACCTGCCGCCTCAAGCCGCTGACCGAGATCGCCGCCCGGCTGCTCTCGGAAAGGCACGTCGCCGAGCCAGGAGGCGAAATCTTGGGCGCTACCGCCGGTCCCCCACAGCTCAAAGTGAAGGCCGCTTTGACGAACACGCTCGACGGTGCGCTCCGCGAGCCGCCGGTGCATGTCTGCCGCCCCCTCGGGTCCGAGCGCAGGCATCAGCCTGGTCTTGCACTGCCCGGCTACCGGGTAGCGAGCCATGATCACCACACGGACGCTCAAGCCGCAGACCTCTTCTTCGGCGGACGGATGAACCGCGCGGCAAGGGCGTACTCCACCAGGCGCTGCCACCACTCCTCGTCGGTAGGCGGACAGGACCTTCCTGAAAAGACCCTCCAGCCCGCATCATCAAACTGCGGGTTGCGAGAGAAGTAGCGCGCATAGACCGCCGCACCTCGCTCGAAGAACCGCCGCTCGGCGGGCGGCAACGCCTCCATGCTGAAGCTCTCCGGGCTGACGAAGTCGGGACTCGACAGCCCATCGAACTGCGCCAGCGTTTCGGGGAAGGCTCGCAGCGGGGTGGGTCGGGAGGAGACGAGGTGGAAGGTCTGCCCCTTCGCCTCCTCGAAGCGGTCGGCCATCTCCGCGATCCCCTCGCAGACATAGTCGATCGGCACGAGGTCGAGGGTGGCCGACGGCAGAGCAGGCATCGTGCTCACGCGCCCTTCGGCGAAGACCTTGAGGATGGGGTAGATTGTCTCGAACCCCCTCGTCCGCCCCTCGGCATAGTCGCCGAGCACGATGGCCGGGCGGGCGATAGCGAACGGCACATTGGCCTCCCGCACCAGCTTCTCAGCCTCGAACTTGGTGCTCTCATAGCCGTTGGTGAAGCCCTGGCCCTCGTCGAGCTCACCCTCGCGGATCACCCCCTCGCGGTCGCCTGCGATATAGGCGGTGGAGATATGCAGGAGCCCCGCGCCGCCAGCATCCGCCAGCGCGATAATGTTCCGCGTACCGTCGATATTGACGGCCCGGTGCTCAGGGCTCTCCTCGGTGAAAGCTGTCAAAGCGGCGCTGTGAACGATCAGGTCCAGCCGATCGGCAAGCGCTCCGTAGGCGGCTTCGTCGACGCCGAGCCTACCCTTCGTGATGTCACCCTGAACGAGCTCGATCCCCTGAACGGCGCTGCCGTCGTTGCGCGCCACCTCCGTGTTGCGGTTGACGAGGCCGGCCACCTCGAACCCGCGCTCGGCAAGCAGACCGCAGATCTCACCGCCAAGAAGCCCGGCCGAGCCGGTTACGAGCACCGTCCTCATCGGCGCGCCGCTCCTACGGCCCGCAAGCCGGAACACTCTCTCATCAGGCAGAACCCCGTTTTGAAGAACGCCGCCGCCAAGCGCCGCGCTTTGGACAATTTGATCTACTCTTAGACAGCTTCGCCGTCCGCGCGGCAAGGTTACAGCTCTCCCGACTGCCAACAAAGGTTGCAGTGACAGGGTCTCGCTGTGATATCGTTTCTCGAAAAAGTTCCTGGGAGTAGACGATGACCAAACCCCTCACCTCAGCAGTGCTGACCCTCGGCCTCCTGGCCTCCGCGGCCCATGCGGAGACGCTGCTGCTCGCGGACCCGGCCATCAGTGAGAGCCGCATCGCCTTCACCTATGCGGGGGACATCTATGTCGCCGACCGGGACGGCTCGAGCCCGCGCCGTCTGACCTCTCACCAAGGCACCGAGCACAGCCCCCATTTCTCCCCCGACGGCTCGATGATCGCCTTCAACGCCGATTACGGTAGCGGCGACGACGTCTTCGTGGTCTCCGCCGAGGGCGGCGTGCCGAAACGCCTCACCTTCCACCCCGGCAGCGACGATGTCCGCGGCTGGACCGGCGACGGCGAGATGATCGCCTTCGCCTCGGGCCGTGAGACGAACCACGGACGCTCCGACCAGCTCTACCACGTCTCCCCCGAGGGCGGGATGCCGGAGAAGGCCATGGAGGCCCGCTACTTCCAGGGCGACTGGCACGAGGACGGCGAGCGCCTCGCCTACATCCCCATCGGCCCCGCCTACAACGCCCTCTTCGGCGGCAGCTCCGGCTGGCAGGGCTATAGGGGCGGCACCTCGCCCTCCATCATCATCCTCAACCCCGAAGAGGAGGAGATGGAGACCATCGACGGCGAGCGGGTCAACGACATCTTCCCGATGTGGCACGGCGAGGACATCGTCTTCCTCTCCGACCGGGGCGAGAACGAGCGCTTCAACGTCTACCGCTACACCAGCGACGGCGCGATCACCCGGATGACCGAAGAGGATGAGTGGGACGTCATCGCCGTGGACATTCACGGCGATACGCTGATCTACGAGGCAGGCGGACGGCTCAAGACCCTGGACCTGGCACGCGGCGAGGTGACGCCGCTTGAGATCACCCTCGCCGCCGACCTTCCCGAGCGCCAGCCCGGCTTTAAAGATGCCTCGAAGAACATCGAGAACGTCTCCCTCTCCCCCACCGGCAAGCGCGTGATCGTCACCGCAAGGGGCGACGTCTTCACCCTCCCCACCGAGGACGGCTCGCCGCGCAACCTCACCCCGCAAGGGGGCGACCGCGCCTATACCGGCCTCTGGTCACCGGACGGGCAAAAGATCGCCTATGTGGAAGATGACGGTGAAGAGCAGCGCCTGGTCATCCGCTCGCAGCTCTATGACGGCGAAGCGCGCAAGGCGAAGCTCTCGGACGGGATGGGCTTCTTCCGCCAGCTTCTGGACGGCGATCCCAACGGGGTCGAGCGCTTCGACCTCGGCAACAGCTTTGTGAACCTTCTCGCCTTCACGCCTGACGGCGAGACCATCCTGTTCGAGGACGACGCGCTCCAGCTCCGCTCCATCAGCCTGGAGAACGGCAGCACACGGACACTCGCCACGCACAAGCGCCGCGAAGGGCACGACATCGCCGTCTCTCCCGACGGGCGCTGGGTGGCAGCCGCCGTCGAGGCCGACAACCACCTGCAGGACCTCGTTTTGATCGACCTTCAGTCCGGCGGCAGGCGCAGCCTGACCGTGTCGGACGGCATGGCGGATATCGGCTCCCCCGCCTTCAGCCGCGATGGCCAGTACCTCTACTTCACCGCCTCGACCAACTCGGGACCCCTCCAGGTCGGTCTCGATCTGTCCTCCCAGGAGCAGCCCTACCGCGCAGGCATCTACGCCGCCGTCCTGTCGGACGAGGCGTTCTCGCCTACGAGGTCCGAGAGCGGTGACGAGCCCGGCATTCTCGGCGAGCCGGAAGAAGAAGAGAGCGAGGGGGAAGAGCAGAACGAAGGCAGCGAAGGGGTCGAGGTCGATCTCGATGCGGAGGACCTCGTCACCCGCATCGTCGCGCTTCCGGTCGCTGAGGATGCCTACTACAACCTCATGGCCGTCGATGGCGGCGACCTTCTCTACCTCAAGGGCGAGCAGCCCGGCATATCGGTGAACCCTCCGGGCACCCCCTTCGGCCAGAACACCAAGCTCATGCGCTGGTCGGCTGAGGACCGTGAGGCCTCCGAGGTCACCTCGGGCGTTCTTGGCTTCGACGTCAGCGGCGACGGCAAGAAGATGGTCGCCATCCAGGGCGGCGGCCAACTCGTCTTCGGCGGCACCGAGAAGGGTGCCGAACTCAAACCCGTCAACCAGTCGGGCCTCACCGTCATGGTCGATCCGGCCGAGGAGTGGGAGCAGATTTTCCGCGACGTGGTCCGCATGGAGGCGTCCTACTTCTACGACCCGAACATGCACGGCCTCGACTGGGAAGGGATAGCGGACAAGTACCGTCCGTTCCTGGAGCATGTGGGGCGCCGCGAGGACCTCAACACGGTCATGGCGCACATGATCGCCGAGATGCAGGTGGGCCACAACCGCGTCGGCGGCGGCGACACGATGAGCCCCAATGCCCCCTCCGCCGGTCTTCTGGGTGCGGACTTCGAGGATGAGGACGGCGCGGTGAGGATCGCGCGCATCTATACGGGCGAGCTTTGGAACCCGTTCCAGCGCGGCCCTCTCTCCGAGCCTGGTCTGGATGTCGAGGAGGGTGACTACATCCTCTCCGTCAACGGACGTCCGATCGGTGAGGACGGCAACCTCTTCATGCACCTTCAGGGCACGACGGGTCAGAAGATCGCCCTCGGTGTCGCGGACAGTGCCAGCGGCCAGAACCTGCGCACCGTCACCGTCGAGCCGGTGGGCAGCGAGTACGGCATGCGCCTCTGGGCCTGGATCGAGGACAACCGCCGCCGGGTCGAGGAGGCCTCGGACGGAAGGCTGGGCTATGTCTATCTTCCGAACACGGCCGGTGCGGGCTACACCTTCTTCAACCGCATGTTCTTCCCCCAAGCGTTCCGCGACGGGATGATCGTGGACGAGCGGTCCAATGGCGGTGGCCAGGCGGCCAACTACGTCACCGATGTTCTGGGACGGTCCTACCTCGCCGGTTGGAAGGACCGTCAGGGCTCCGTCTTCCAGACCCCCGGCGGCGCCCATTACGGGCCGAAGGTGATGCTGATCGACCAGGATGCAGGCTCGGGCGGGGACTTCCTACCCTACGCCTTCCGCGAGGAGGAGCTCGGTACGCTGATGGGTACTAGGACCTGGGGCGGCCTGATCGGCATCTACGCCAACCCCGCCCTCATCGACGGCGGCTTCCTCACCGTACCGAACTTCCGCTTCTTCGACACGGACGGCGAGTGGTCGGTGGAGAACGAGGGCGTAGCCCCGGACATCACGGTGACCCTCAACCCCGTCGAGACCAACAACGGCGAGGACAGCCAGCTCGAGGCAGCCATCAGCCATCTGATGGAACAGCTCGAAGGCTACGAGAACCCGGTACCGACCGAAGCGCCGGCCTTCCCGACGGAACTTGGGCAGTAGGGGTGTAGCCCCCTCAGCCTGCCGGCAGCTCCCCCACATGGTGGGGGAGCGATACAAGGAGCTACCCTCGTTCTGCTTCCCTCCCCCATCCCATGTGGGAGGTGCGCGAAGGGCGGAGGGGGCCTCTCACTAGGCATCAAGGGAAGCAGCCCGCATGACACAGGCCGGTTCTCGTTTATCCGTACTTAGCAAACACAGGTAGGGCGGACAGCTTCGCAATCCGCCCCGCTGGCGTGCTGTCCGGGTCAAGCCTCCAGCGCGTCGTCGTCCTCCGCCTCGGGATGAACCAGAAGGTCCTCGCTGATGAGGCCTGCGTTCTGGCGGATCTGGCGCTCGATGTCCTCGGCCACCTCCGGGTTGTCCCGCAGGAACTGCTTGGCGTTCTCGCGGCCCTGGCCGATGCGCTCGGAGTTGTAGCTGTACCAGGCACCCGACTTGTCGACCACATTGCCGAGGACGCCAAGGTCGATCAGCTCACCGACCTTCGAGATGCCCTCGCCGAACATGATGTCGAACTCGACCTGCTTGAAGGGCGGGGCTACCTTGTTCTTGACCACCTTCACGCGGGTCTGGTTGCCGACCACCTCGTCGCGCTGCTTGATCGAGCCGATACGGCGGATGTCGAGGCGCACGGAGCTGTAGAACTTGAGCGCGTTGCCCCCCGTGGTCGTCTCCGGCGAGCCGAACATGACGCCGATCTTCATGCGGATCTGGTTGATGAAGATGACAAGGCAGTTCGACTTGGCGATCGAGCCGGTGAGCTTCCTCAGCGCCTGGCTCATCAGACGGGCCTGAAGACCGGGCAGCGAATCGCCCATATCGCCTTCGAGCTCGGCCCTAGGCGTCAGCGCCGCCACCGAATCGATCACCACCACATCGACAGCGCCGGAGCGCACCAGCGTGTCGGCGATCTCGAGGCTCTGCTCGCCCGTATCGGGCTGCGAGATGAGAAGCTCGTCGAGGTTTACGCCGAGCTTCTTAGCGTAGATCGGGTCGAGTGCGTGCTCGGCGTCGATGAAGGCCGCCGTGCCGCCCTGCTTCTGCATCTCCGCGACCACATGCAGGGTCAGCGTGGTCTTGCCGGAGCTCTCCGGCCCATAGATCTCGACGATCCGCCCCTTGGGCAGGCCGCCAATGCCGAGCGCGATGTCGAGGCCCAAGGAGCCCGTCGAGATGCTCTCGATCTGCACCACCTGCTCTTTCGCGCCGAGCTTCATCACGGAGCCCTTGCCGAAGGCCTTGTCGATCTGCGACAGGGCTGCTTCGAGCGCCTTTGCCTTATCCATTCCGCCGTCTACCACTTTCAGATTCTTCGCCATCGTGGACAATCCTTCCCTCAGTGCCAAGCACTACCCCCGTGGCAGCTGCACAGCGCTGTCGTTGAGGGATGTACGTACACGTTTTGTTCTCAACTGCAAGTTGGTTGAGCATATTTCATCAAGGGAGTCGTCATGGGTTTGAATACCCCCACGGATATCGAAGCGGACCTTCAGGTCGGCGCCACCGACAGCGGCATGGTTCGCATTTATTTGAACGGTCCCGAGGTGGACCTCCCCCTCGACTTCGACCCCGAGGACGCCGAAGCCATTGCCGAGGAACTGCGTGCCGCGGCGGCTGCCGCGCGCAAGGTGCGAAAGTAGCCGGAAACTCTTCTCCGGCGCTGAGGATGAGGTGCTGGTGATGAAATGGGTCCTGCGAATCGGTCTGGTCCTGGTGCTGCTGGTGGTCGCGGCGGTGGTCGTGCTGCCCATGCTGATCAGCAAGGAGGACATTCTCGCTGAGGCCGAGAAGCAGGCCAGCGCCAGCCTTGGCCGCGAGGTCGAGATCGGCAGCGTCTCCGGTATCAGCATCTTCCCCCCTCGCCTGACCATCGAGAACCTCGCCGTCTCCAGCGGTGAGGGTTTTAAGGCGCCGAACCTCGTCACCATGGAGGAGGCCCGCATCGGCGTGAAGCTGATGCCGCTTCTGACCAGCCGCTCCGTCGAGATCGACAGCTTTGTCTTGAGCTCTCCCACGGTCACCCTCGAGACCCTGGCCGATGGCCGCAACAACTACACTTTCGAAAGCACCGAGCCCACTGCCGAAGAGGACGCCAGCACCGGCGGCGCCCCCGCCACGGGCAAGATCGTCATTGAGGACGGCGAACTGACCTACACGTCCCCGGACGCGAGCTACGCCGCCACGGATGCCGACATCACCCTCGTCCTGCCCCCCGTGGGCGAGCCGCTGACGGTCGATGGTAGCATGATGCTCGAAGGCGTGGATACGTCAGTGGCGCTGGAGGTGGCCGAGCCCTGGGCGATGACCGCCAGCCAGCCCTCCGACCTCTCCTTCGATGTGAAGCTCGGCGGCAATGAGGTGTCGGGCAGCTTCAACGCCCTGGCCGAGCCGCTGACGATCAGGGGGCCGATGCAGGTCGCGCTCACCGACATAGCCGCGCTGACGCCCTTCATCGGCGCCGAGAGCGTGGAGGCCGCTGCCCCCTTCGGCGCGATCCGGGTGTCGGGCGAGGCCGAAGCCACTGCCGAGAGCGTCAGCTTCTCGGGCGCGGACCTTCAGACGGCGCTGGGCTCCGCCACCGGCGCGCTGACCGCGAACCTCGCCGCCACCGTGCCCGCGATTACTGGCGAGCTGGCAGCGGGCCGGATCGACCTTCGCCCCTTCTTCCCTGAGGAGATGCAGGAGACCGAAGCCGGGGCCTTCCCCGAATGGTCCGAGGAAGAGATGGACTTCTCCGGCCTCTCCGCCGCCAACGCGAATCTCAAGCTCTCCGCCCAGGAGATCGTCCTGCCCACCTACTCCCTCACCTCGGTGGCGGGCGAGCTGCGGCTTCAGGACGGCCGCGCTGCCATGACGCTGAGCGACGGGCGGGCCTTTGGCGGTCAGGCCAAGGGCAGCTTCGCCCTCAACGGCGCGGCAAACCAGCCTGCCATCGACGCCAAGCTCGACTTCAGCGGCATCAATTTCGCCGAGGCCGGCCCCGCCCTCCTCTCCACCAAGCGCCTGTTCGGGCGCGGCTCGGTGGGCTTCGACCTTCAGACCGCCGGGCGCAGCCAGCGCGCCTGGGTCGAGGCGCTGGACGGCACCGCCAGCGCGGATATCGAGGAGGGCCTGATCGACGGCGTCGATCTCTCCCAGCTCGCCACCACCGCCCTCTCTCTCATCTCCCAGCTCCAGGGTGACGCCAGCAAGGTCGCGACCGTTGCGAGCGGCCTTCAGAACCTGACCGCCAGCGTGGTCGGCGAAGAGGCCCGCACCGCCTTCGACATCGCCGACTTCGACGTGCGAATCGAGAACGGCGCCGTGAGCATCGGCGAGGCGAAGCTTCTTACCGACACGTTCCGCGGCACGGTGGGCGGCGGGCTGAACCTCGCCGGCCAAGGCCTCGACATGCGGCTTCTTCTGGCTGCCAAGGCCCCCGGCGCGGAGAGCTTCAACGAGCTGCGCCTGCCCGTCTCGGTCACCGGAACCTTCAACAGCCCCAAGATCGGCATCGACACTCGCCCCCTCGCCGAACAGGCTGCCAGGGGCGCGGCAGCCGACGCCCTCGGCCGGGTCGGCATCGAGGTGCAGGAGGGCCAGAAGGTCGAAGACGCCCTTCGCGATCGCGCCCGCTCGGAGATCGGCAACCTCCTAGGTGGCCTCGGACGACGGCGCCAGGAACAGCCGGCCGAACCTGCAGCGGACGCCGATGACGAGGAGCCTTCAGAGGAGCAGCCACCTCGTTGAGGAGGGAGAGGTAAGCCCTCTACCAAGCAGGACAATTCTCATTGACCCACGCCAGCTATCATTAAGCCTTGACGATCAGCTTAGACCGGCGCACGCCATAGGGGCATAAGGTCGGTCTTGGACTTACAGAATACCCCCGTCGGACCGGCGGCTCTTCTCCCCCCTACCCTACCGAATGCAACGGCCCCCTTCCCAACCCAAGTTTTGGGGGGCTTTCACAATCTAGGAGAGCAAGATGCCTACCGGTAAAGTCAAATGGTTCAACGCTGAAAAAGGCTACGGCTTCATTCAGCCGGAAGAGGGTGGCGGCGACGTGTTCGTTCACATCTCGGCCGTCGAGCGTTCGGGCCTTCAGAGCCTCAAGGAAGACCAGCAGGTCTCCTACGAGCTTTACAACGACACGCGCCGCAACAAGACGAGCGCCGTGGACCTCAAGGTTCTCTAACCGGAACCTGCCTGACTCTTGAGTCATCGAGGGGAGCAATCGCTCCCCTTTTTTGTTGCCTTCTCGAACCTGAAGAGGAGGACGACATGACCGATACCTACAACAAAGGCACCGAGGTGAAGTGGAACTGGGGCAACGGCACCGGAACCGGCAAGGTGGAGGAGAGCTTCACCGACAAGGTCACCCGCACCATCGACGGCAACGAGGTGACCCGCAACGCCGACAGCGACAACCCCGCTTATCTCATCAAGCAGGAGGACGGGGACAAGACCCTGAAGAGCCACTCGGAGCTCTCGAAGGCCTGACCCTTCGCGTTACCGGCGGCCCTTCAATGCCGCCGGTAGCTTTATCGGCCGGGTAAGGATGCGGGCCTAGAAGGCTGCGATGGATATCGCGATCGCCTCATCCAGAAGCGTCAGGGCCTTCGAGATCGCCCGCCCTGCCGTCCGGGAAGCCCCCGAGCAGAACGGTGCGGGCGTGCCAGCCAGCGGCGCTCCCTCCGAACAGGTTCAGGCGGTTCAGCAGTACGAGCGAAGCCAGGAGCTGACCGATCGCCGGGACAGCCGTGTGCCCGGTGAGCTCAGCGAAGAGGAGCAGCGGGTCGTCCAGGAGCTGAAGGCCCGCGACCGGGAGGTCCGCGCTCACGAGCAGGCGCACAAATCCGTGGGCGGCCCCTATGCCGGAGCCATCAGCTACGACTATCAACGCGGCCCAGATGGTCAGAACTACGCGATTGGCGGGTCCGTCCCGATCGACGCCTCTCCGGAAGCCGATCCCGAGGAGACCATCGCCAAGATGGAGGTGGTCATCCGCGCGGCGCTAGCACCGGCCGAGCCTTCGCCCCAGGACCGAACCGTCGCGGCCCAAGCGCAGCAGCAGCTCATCCAGGCGCACGGTGAGCTAAGAGCGCAGGAGGCTGCCGAGCGGCGCAGTGAGCAGGAGAGCGGATCGGCGCCCTCCCCGTTATCGGCGGCGTACGAACCTATCGGCGACACCGAGCCGACGGTCGATCTCTTCGCTTAGACCTCTCTTCCTACGGAGTGTCTAGGTATCGTAGGCTAGGATCGGCTGCAGCCATTTCTCCGCTGTCTCGATGTCCCAGCCTTTGCGTTCGGCATAGTCGGCGACCTGGTCCCTGCCGATCTTCCCCGTACCGAAATAGTGTGCTTCAGGATGCCCAAAATAGAGCCCTGAGACACTGGCGCCCGGCTGCATGGCGTAGCTTTCGGTCAGGGTGATGCCGGTCGCTTCCTCCGCACCGAGAAGATCGAAGAGCGTCTCTTTCTCGGTATGGTCGGGTTGGGCCGGGTAGCCGGGGGCCGGTCGGATGCCCTGATAGTCCTCTGCAATGAGCGCGGCGACCTCCGCCTTGTCTACCGTTTCATAGCCCCAAAGCTCCCGCCGCACTTTCTCGTGCAGCCACTCCGCCATGGCCTCGGCGAGGCGGTCGGCTAGAGCGGAGACCATGATGCCCTGATAGTTATCGCCGCCCTGATTGAAGACAGCCGACAGCTCGTCCTCGCCGTGACCTGCCGTCACGGCGAAGCCGCCGACATAGTCCTCTCCGTCCACGGAGATGAAGTCTGAGAGGGCCAGATTGGCTGCGTCCCCCCGCCGTTTCATCTGCTGCCTGATCGTATGGAAGCGAGCCCGCTCCTTCGTCCGGCTTTCGTCGGTCCAGACCACAATGTCGTCGCCGTCCCGGTTGGCCGGAAACAGACCAGCGACCGCATGAGCAGCTAGTGAGGCATCGCTGACGATGGTCTCGAGCATCTTCCGCGCGTCGTCGAACAGCGACCGCGCCGCCTCACCCACCACGTCGTCCTCCAGGATCTGCGGGTACCGTCCGTGGAGGTCCCAAGACGCGAAGAAGGGCGTCCAGTCGATATACGGGACGAGTTCGGAGAGCGGCACGTCCCTAAAGGTATGGAGCCCCGGTTTGGCAGGTGCTTCCGGCAGCGGCTGGCTCAGCTCATGAGCGTTCTTCCGCGCATCCTCGATGCTCAGCCTGTCGTCTTTCGCCTGCCGCTTGGCGAAGCTCGCGCGGACGCTGTCATAGTCCTCGCGAAGGCCGCCGAGATAGTCCGTCCGCCGCTCGTCCGAGATGAGATCGCTGACGACGCCCACGGCCCGGCTCGCGTCGGTGACATAGACCACGCCGTTCTCATAGGCCGGGTCGATCTTGACCGCCGTATGCGCCTTAGAGGTCGTTGCGCCGCCGATCATCAGCGGCTGTTTCATGCCGCGCCGCGTCATCTCCTTAGCGACGCTCACCATCTCGTCGAGGGACGGGGTGATGAGACCGGAGAGACCGATGACATCCACGCCGTGCTCTTCCGCAGCGTTCAAAATATCGTTCGCGGGCACCATCACGCCGAGGTCGACGACCTCGTAGTTGTTACACTGAAGAACGACGCCGACGATGTTCTTTCCGATATCGTGGACATCGCCCTTGACTGTCGCCATCAGCACCTTGCCCTTGGCCTCGGGCTCCTTGCCGCCAGCAAGACGCTCCTCCTCCATGAAGGGTTCGAGATAGGCGACGGCGCGCTTCATGACGCGGGCGGACTTCACCACCTGGGGCAGGAACATCTTGCCCGAGCCGAAGAGGTCGCCGACCACGTTCATCCCGTCCATGAGCGGGCCTTCGATGACAAAAAGCGGGCGACCGAGCTTCTGCCGCGCCTCTTCGGTGTCCTCTTCGATATACTCCGTGATGCCCTTGACCAGGGCGTGGCTCAGACGGTCCTCGACGCTGCCCTCACGCCAGGAGAGGTCTTGCTCCTGGGCCTTCGAGCCCTTGCCCTTGAAGGCCTCGGCAGCTTCGAGAAGGCGCTCGGTGGCGTCGTCCCGGCGGTTGAGGATGACGTCCTCGACCGGCTCACGCAGGCCCTCTGGGATCTCGTCATAGATGGCGAGCTGACCCGCATTGACGATCCCCATATCCATTCCCGCACGGATGGCATGGTAGAGGAAGACAGAGTGCATCGCCTCGCGCACGGCATCGTTGCCGCGGAACGAGAAGGAGACGTTGGAGACCCCGCCCGACACCTTCGCGCCGGGCAGCGTTTCCTTGATCCGCCGGGTCGCTTCGATGAAGTCCACGCCGTAGTTCGCGTGCTCTTCGATACCGGTTGCGACCGCGAAGATATTGGGATCGAAGATGATGTCCTCGGGCGGAAAACCCATCCCGGTGAGAAGCTCGTAACTTCGGGTACAGATCTCGACTTTGCGGTCCTCGGTGTCGGCCTGCCCCTCCTCGTCGAAGGCCATGACGACCACCGCCGCGCCGTAGCGCAGGCAGAGCTTCGCTTGGTGCAAGAACTGCTCTTCGCCCTCCTTCAGGCTGATGGAGTTGACGATGGGCTTGCCCTGAACCTGCTGAAGACCAGCCTCGATCACCTCCCATTTAGAGCTGTCGATCATGATCGGCACACGGGCGATGTCAGGCTCGGAGGCGATCAGGCGCAGGAAGATGCCCATGGCCTCCGCCCCGTCGAGCATCCCCTCATCCATGTTGACGTCGATGATCTGCGCACCGTTCTCGACCTGGCTACGCGCCACGTCGACGGCGGTACCGTAGTCGCCCGCTTTGATCAGCTTACGAAACTTCGCCGAGCCGGTAACGTTCGTCCGCTCGCCGATATTGACGAAGGTAGGCAGCATCTAGGCCGCCTTCCGCTCAGCTTGCGGCCTGACGCCGAGCATGTGGCAGAGGGCGAAAGCGAGTTCGGAGCGGTTCAAGGTGTAGAAGTGAAACTCCTCCACACCGCGGGCCTTGAGGTCCCAGCACTGCTCCGCTGCCACGGTGGCCGCGACAAGCTGCCTGGTCTTGGGGTCGTCCTCCAGATGATCGAAGAGCCGCCCGTAGCGCTCCGGCACCGTCGCTGCACAGAGCTTCGCCATCCGCCGCACCGCCTTGAAGTTCGTCACCGGCATGATGCCCGGCACGATGGGGATGTCGATGCCAGCCGCCCGAACGCGCTCCAAATACCGTTCGTAGACATCATTGTCATAGAAGAACTGCGTGATGGCTCTCGTGGCGCCGTTGTCGATTTTGCGCTTGAGAAGGTCGATATCATGGTCGAAGCTGGCGCTCTCGGGGTGTTTCTCGGGGTAGCAGCCCACAGTGATCTCGAACGGGGCGATGTTCCGTGCACCCTTGCACAGCTCGGCCGCTCCTGCATAGCCGTTCGCGTCAGGAACATAGGCCTCGCCCACGCCGCCCTCGGGATCACCGCGCAGCGCCACGATATGGCGCACACCGCTCTCCCAGTAGCGGCGTAGGACGTCGTCCACCTCCCCGCGGGCGGCGGAGATCGTCGTCAGATGCGCCGCTACCTGAAGGTTCGTGCGCTTCACTATCTTCTCGACCACGGCATGGGTGCGCTCCCGCGTGGAGCCGCCGGCGCCGTAGGTCACCGAGACGAAGGAGGGCGCGAGGGGCGCCAGCTTGTCGATCGACGCTTCGAGCTGCTCGTTCATCGCTTCGGTCTTAGGAGGGAAGAACTCGAAGCTCACTCTGGGTTCAGACAAGGGACGCTCCTCTCAGGGGCTGATCGGAATGGGGCTCGAAAGGTTTGTTCAGGCGCCAGATCTTGGCGACCAGGCCGTCGGAAGTCTCCGGCGGCAGGTCGACGTCACGATCGACGAACACACCTGCATCCTGGGCGTAGTCCGCAATCTCCTGATCCTCGAAACCGAGACGGCGGTGGGCGAAGGCCTCCTGAAGCTCCGTATGCTCGTGATGCGCGAAATCGGCGATCAGCAGCGTGCCGCCCGGCGCCAGCTTGCGGGCGGCGGCCTGAACGGCAACGCCCGGCTCGCCGAGGAAGTGCAGAACATGATGGATACAGACGAGGTCCGCTCCCTCCACCATGTCGTCAATACCGGCCACATCCAGAATATCTTGGCGACGGACGGACGCGTTACGGACGCCCGCCTCTTCCAGCCGCACCCTAGCCACGGCCAGCATCTCCGGGGACAAGTCGTAGCCGATCCCCTCGCCGTAGCGGTCGGCGAAGAGAACAAGCATCCGCCCCGTACCCGTCCCTAGATCGACGAAGCGTCCGATCTTCGAAGGGGCCAGCTCCAGCATGGCCTCCTCGATCAGACGGTCGTCGGTGTGAAGACGCCGAAGCGCATCCCACTGCTCCGCGTTCTGGGCGAAGTAGGCGGCGGCGCGCTCGGCTCGGTCGGCCCTGACTTTCGCCAGCGCCTTGGCAGCAGCCGTGACCGCGGCCCCTTCCAGACGCTCCAGAAGTCCGGGAAGCCAGGAAGCGGCCTCCTTGGCGAGGCGGTAGAAGCGCCAAGCACCTTCCTGGTGGGGCACGATCAGCCCGGCATCGACCAGGATGCGCAGGTGTCGGCTGACCCTTGGCTGGAGCTGGTCCAGGCAGACGGTCAGCTCCGTCACGGTCAGGTCGCCGTGGCTCAGGAGGTAGAGAATGCGCAGCCGGGTGTCCTCACCGGCGGCGCGAAGCTGCTCCAGACTGACATCGAACTGCACGATCCGCCTCCGGGGGGCGCGTCGCTGCAGGTGCGAGGCGCTCATCCATGATGAAGCGCCAGCGATATAAGGAAATCCTTATATGGTCAATCCAACAAAGCTCAGCGCTTGGTTAGAAACCGACCCCGATGCCCACAGAGATCATCGGAAAGAAGCGGAAATCCTCGAACTCCGACTCGAGCTCCGCGATCTCGAGCTGCAGCCTCTGGTCGATCTCGGCTTGGATGAGGGGATCATCGATGCCGCCGACATTCTGCATGAACACGGTGGGGCTGTCGGTCATGGCCACGCCCGCCCGGACCACGAGCGAGACCGGCATCAGGCCGTGGGTGGTCGAATCCCAGCCGATCCCGGCATAGTAGGCGGTGTCTCCGAAACTGGCGTCGCCTTCCAAGCTGCCGACCTCCTCGGGACGGAAGATGAACCCGCCGATCTCCACGCCTTCCGTCGGGGTGGCACTGAGGTCCACGCGGCGCTCACCAAAGAGGACGCCGCCGGTGACCGTGAAGCCGTTCATGAAGGGGTGGACGTCCACGAAGCCGCCGACCTGCGAGAAATCGACGCCTGCGTCGTAGACGATGTCGTCATACTCCTGATCGTCGAAGTCGAACTCGAAGAAGTTGTACGAGCCGCGAAGCGTGACGAAGGGTGTGACCTGCAGATGAAGGCTGCCGGAGACGCCGGGCGTGCCCACGGTCACGTCAGCGCCTACCCCGGCCTGGGCGGCGGAGAGCAGGGCAGCAGCGGATACGGTAGCGGCGATCGTCTTCTTGAACATGGTCATCCCCCGATGAAGCGGCCCGGAAGGCCAATTTGCCTCGGCCTCGTAAACCATCCGCCCCAACCGATCATGAAACGAAAGGCAAAAAACCTTCACATCGAAGGTAAGAACTGCCCAGAAGCCTTGTAACCCGCCCCCGATCTAGGCCGAACAGGGGGGCAGCAAACAGGGAGTACCGCCATGGAAAGCCTCGGCGAATGGTTCTTTAGCCTGAGTGAGAACTACAGCGTGAACCCTTGGATCTTCGGTATCCTCTATATCGGCGGTATCCCTGTCTTTCTGGGCGTTGCCGCCTGGATGGCGAAGCGGGCGCGGCAGAAGAAGCCCGTGCTTCTGCAGGCGGGGCTGCTGATCTTCCTGGCGATCCTCCCCTATCTCTACGTCGCGATCTTCGGTGAGAACCTGCCGGTCTGGGTCTATGCCGCCATCGCCGCGATGATCGGCTTCGGCGTCTGGTCCACCGTCAAGAAGGTGCGCAAGCAGAAGGCCGAAGCGCAGAGCCCCAGCAGCGATATGCCGAGCCAGACGCTCGCTACCGACGCTGCCACCTGACCACTCTTCTTCGCAGGCCCCTGCCCCTACTATTTAGGCCTGCGATCCCCCCGGAACGGTCCCCCGGCCGTTCCGGGGAATATTGTTATAGCCTAAGCCTCCTCCTCGATGGCGTGCATATCGTCGTCGCTGAAGCCGAAATGATGCCCGATCTCGTGCACCAGCACGTGCTCGACGATCGCCTCAAGGCTGTCTTCCCCATCCTCGTAGAAGCGCAGGATGGGCTTCCGATAGAGGAAGACGCGGTCCGTCTCGGGCAGCGTGTCGAAGAGGCTTTTTCTCGTGACATCGACCCCCTGGTAGAGGCCCAGGAGCTCGAAGGGGTCGGTGATACCGAGCTCCACCAGCACATCCCGCTCGGCGAAGTCGGGGGTCTGGATCAGAAGATCGCCGGTGAGCTGCCGAAACGGGGCGGGGATACGGCGGTACGCCGCCTCCGCCATGGCGCGGAAGGTTTCAGGATCGGGATGGGCTGAGATCATCGGGAGAATATAGGAGGTGTAACGAAGAGCGCTAACCGTCCGTCGAGCGTACTCCGTAGGGTGGACGCCGGAGGCGGCCACCATTCCTAGGCAGTAAGCGTAGTTCCTCCCGCCGTCATCCCGGACAGCGAAGCT
>NZ_JANIBC010000001.1 GCF_024505085.1 Parvularcula maris | reverse complement strand
CACGGGAGAGGTCGAAATCTACTGATTTCGGGTGAGGGCCTCGGCAAAGCCGTTCTGCTGCATCTGCCATCAAGACCTGCGCTCAGAACCCCTCACCCTCGGTCCCTCTCCCGCCAGTGGGAGAGGGAGGCGCAAGCGGATACCGAGAGCGATCAACATGTTTTGATGACATGATCTCCACTTAGACCCCCATCCCCTTCCCAAACGCGTGATGATCCCCATCTCTAGAAGATAGCAGGACCGCCCGGCGACGCTTCGGGGCAAGAAGCAGCGCGGCGGATCAGTCAGGGGATCATTCATGTTCAAGCGTTTCGCCGCTCCGCTCGCGGCACTTCTCGCCATTTCGCTGTCCACAGCCGAGGCAGGCTCGGCCAGCGTTTCGACCACCGCCGCCGCCGAGCTGCATCTGCAGGGCGCAGGGCTCTCTCGCCTGGTTCTGGCCGAGGCCTTGGCCGCCTATGCCGAGAACTCGGACCGCATCGCCAACCAGCGCTATATCGGTGTCATCGACTACTCTAGGCACTCTAGCGAGCCGCGCTTCTGGCTCTACGACATGGAGACCGGCGAGACCGACGTGCTGCTCGTGGCCCATGGCCGCAACTCCGACCCGAGCCATTCCGGCGTGCCGACCACGTTCTCCAACGAGCCCGGCTCGCGCATGACCTCGCTGGGCGCCTATGTCACCGCCGAGACCTATCACGGCAAGCACGGCTACTCCTTGCGCCTCGACGGCCTCTCGGACAGCAACAGCCGCGCCCGCGAGCGCGCCATCGTCATCCACGGCGCCGACTACGTGGCGCGTGGCCGTCACCTGGGACGAAGCTGGGGCTGCCCGGCGCTGGAGCGCGGGGTCTCGGAGGAGGTCATCGACAAGATCAAGGACGGCGCCTTCCTCTATATTCACGGAACGGCCAGTCAGGCCTGAGCGCGGTTGGATTGGTAACCTCCACCCTTTAAGGGGCGGTGTTGCCGCCCCATGGAGCCTCGCAGTTTGAACGCCTTCGCGCTGATCAGAGCCGGTCTTGTCGCATCGGGCCTCGTCGGTGCGGCTGTCCTGGGCCGCAAGGCCATCGACAACCAGATCAAGCGCAAGATGTCCGACGCCACGGTCGAGGCCGTGCGTCTCGCCGAGGAGGAGCTCGACCGTTCGGTCCAGTCCGTCATGCGCGAGAGGATCACCCAGTTCCTCCGCACCACCGCGGTCAAGTTCCTGCTTCTCGGGATCGTCGTCGCCTTCTTCGCGGTCGACTTCCTCAGCCTTGCCGGGCTTCGCGTGGCCGTCGTGGGCCTGGGTGTCAGCTACATCGCCTTCGACCTGAAACAGTCCCTGCCCCAGATCCTTCCTGCCGTTCAGTACGCCAGGAAGCACCGCTTCCGCACCCGCTCCATGGTCACCGACGCCGTGGCCGCGGCCGCCTTCGAGAAGGCCTATGAGCAGGCCCAGGAGCGGCTGTCCGGTCAGAAGGGCCAGCACTGGATCACCCTGTCGAGCTACAACCACCATGACCTCTCCTCGGAGATCGCCGAAGCGGTGGCCGAGGTCGCGCGCCACGCCTCCTATGACAAGGTGAAGCCCCGTGCGCTGCTCTTCGGAGGCTTCTGCGCGGTGCTGTCGCTCACCTATGCAGGCATCGCCTTCTTCCTCGTCCATATGTCCTGAGGAGCCAGGAGGAGGGAACTTTTTGCCGCCCCTCCTATTCGATAGACGTTGCGTGTCGGCAAAGGAGGCAGGACCATGGACAGCCGGGTGGAGGAGCTGAAAGGCGCAGTCGAAGAGGTGCGCAACCGCATCCGCACCGCCGCCGACGAGCTTGAGGGGGAGACCGCGGTCGAGGAGCTGCAGAGCGCGGTCAAGATCCTGATGAGCGAGCTCTCCGACCTTCAGACCCAGCTCGAGCGGACCACGCGTAAGAACCCGATGATGGCGCTCGGCGGAGCGCTCGCCGTGGGCTGGCTGCTCGGCAACACCTTCTCCAAGAAGTAGGCTGCCCCCGTGTCGCTCCGCGCCCGGCGCCAGAAGTTCAAACGCCTCGCCGTCAGGATCGAGGTTGGGATCGTCGTGGGTCTTATCGCCCTTACCGGCGCGACGCTCCTGCTGATCTCGCTGATCGTCTATCTCTCGAACCGGATACCGCTCTACCAGGCGCTGATCCTCGTCGCCCTTCTCCTCTTCCTGGTGGCCATCTGCGGCTGGATCGGCGTGCAGGCGTGGGAGGGGCGCCGCATCGCCGCGCAGGAGGAGGCCGGGGAGGAAGCCGACTTCACCGACGCCCTCCCCGACCCCTCCAGCATCGCCGGGCTCGTCCGCCAGGTCAGCTCCGGCCCCATGGGGGTCGCCACCTCGGCCCTGGTATCCCAGCAGCTCAGAAAGTCCCCCGTGACCACCGGGGTGGGGCTCGCCGCCATCGGCCTTCTCATGCTCACCCAGAACCGCCGCCGCGACCTCAAGACGAAGCATCCGGCAGAGTAGCACCCGCCCCGCGCGGATTGCTGCACCGCCCCAAAAACCGGTTGACGCTGCTTGAGGCACCCCTTATTGGCTCACCTTCCTGGATGGGCCCTTAGCTCAGTTGGTTAGAGCAACTGACTTTTAATCAGTAGGTCCTCGGTTCGAATCCGAGAGGGCTCACCATTTTTCTACCTCACGCGCCAAGGGCGCTCCGGCGGGGCGGACCAGTAGGTCCGGACACCCGGTCGGGTGCCTTCCCGCGGCGGCGTTGGTTCTCTCCCCCCTCTGCCTGTCGGCAGCTCCCCCACATGGTGGGGGAGCGAAGAAGCGCCTCGGCCGTTTTTCTACTTCCCTCCCCAATGGAATGGGGGAGGTGCCCGAAGGGCGGAGGGGGCCGCAACCCCTACCCCTTCCTCTCCCGGTGCCGCGCCCTGAATTCCTCAGCAAACTGATCGAACCGGCCCTCTGCGATCGCCTCCCGCATGGCCGCCATCAGCCTCTGATAGAAGTCGAGATTGTGCCAGCTCAGCAGCATCGGGCCGAGATACTCACCGGCGCGGAAGAGGTGGTTGAGGTAGCCTTTGGTGTAGTCGCGGCTGGCCGGGCAGTCGCTAGCTGGGTCCAGCGGCGTCTCGTCGTCCACGAACTGCGCGTTTTTGAGGTTGAGCGGGCCGTCCCATGTCCAGGCCTGACCGTGGCGGCCGGACCTTGTGGGCAGCACGCAATCGAACATGTCGATGCTCCGCTCCACCGCGCCGACGAGGTCCAGAGGCTTGCCCACCCCCATGAGGTAGCGCGGCTTGTCCTTCGGCAGCAGCGGAGTGGTGACGTCGAGGACGCCGAACATCGCCTCGCGGCCCTCGCCTACGGCCAATCCGCCCACGGAGTAGCCGGGGAAGCCGATCTCCTGCAGCGCCTCGGCGGAGCGCTTGCGTTGGTCGGGAAAGACCGAGCCCTGAACGATCCCGTAGAGCGCCTGATGACGTCCGGCTATCTCCTCGAAGGCGGCCTTCGAGCGTTTCGCCCAGCGGACCGAGAGCTCCAGGCTCTCCAGCGACGCCTCTTCGCTGATCGGGAAAGGAGGGCACTCGTCGAGCTGCATCTGAATGTCCGCACCGAGAAGACACTGGATCTCGATCGAGCGTTCCGGTGTGAGCATGTGCTTGGAGCCGTCGATATGGCTCTGGAAGGAGACCCCCTCCTCCGTCAGCTTGCGCATGGCCGAAAGGGACATGACCTGAAAGCCGCCCGAATCGGTGAGGATCGGCCCCTCCCATGTCGAGAACTTGTGCAGCCCACCGAACCTCGCCACCCGCTCCGCCGTTGGCCGCAGCATGAGGTGGTAGGTGTTGCCTAAAATGATGTCGGCGCCCGTCGCCTTCACGTCCCGCATCTGCACGGCCTTCACCGTCCCCGCCGTACCTACAGGCATAAATGCCGGTGTACGGATGGTTCCGCGAGAAGTGGTGATCGCGCCGGTGCGCGCCTGACCGTCGGTGGCGCCGAGGGAGAAGGAGAAAGGTGTGGTCATCCGGGGCGTCTAGCACTGCGCCAGCTGCCTGTCGCCTACGCGCGAGCGTGACCGCAGCGCGGGAAATTGTAGAAAGGCCGACGAGATCAGGCGCGGGCGATCCGTTCCTAGGCGCCCGCTTCGCTGTCGTAGAGGTGCAGGGACTGGTAGCGGATCGGGTAGGTCTCCAGCGCGGCGATGAGATGGTCCGCACCCGGCTCGCTGCCGCGGCCGATCTCCGCCTGGTCCTCGCACTCGACCACGTCGTAGCGGAAGTGCTTGCGGAAGTGCTTCGTCACCGCCTCTTCGAAGCTGCCGAAATCGTCGAACCGGCCGAAGACCCGTGCGTAGCCGCCGGCCGGAGCGCCGGGCACGCCCTCGCAGCGCCGGGCCTTGAAATGGACGGTCATGCCTAGGTCTCTCACGCGCTCGCTCCCAAAAGTTCTGGCGCGCGCCTAGCAGGTGACCCGCAGAACACCAAGGATGTCAGGAAGCAAGAAGCTTACCTGGGTCGGCCTCGATCACCACCTTGAGGCCGTCGCTCTGCCAGTCCCGCTCCATCCTGCCGCCGAGCTGCATGGCGCAGGCTTTCATAAGGCGCGAGCCGTAGCCCTCCCGCGTCGGCTCGCCTTTGCCTCTTCGCAGGCCGCGCTCGTTCCAGGTGATTGTACAGCGCTCGTCCGGCCCCACTTCCCAGCGGAGTAGCACCTCGCCGCTAGCCGCCGGCTCGTCTGAAGCCGGAAGCTCGTTCCGCTCGCTGCCCGTATCGGGAAAGCGCACCACGTTCTGCTCACCGGCGTCGCTACCGGTCGCGAGGGTAGCCTGTCCGACCCGGTCCTGCGCCAGCTTCCAAGCGCCGTATTTGAGGGCGTTGGTGGTCAGCTCGTGAAGGATGAGAGCCATGGGGACGACGGCCTTCCGGTCCAGGTCGAAGTTCCCGCCGCGATGCTCGAACTGGTGCTCGGGCAGGATTTGAGAGCCGACGATCTTCTCGACCAGCTCGTCGGCCCCCATGGACCGGTTGGTGTTGATCCCGGTGGTCATGCCGTAGGCCTTGCCGAGGGACAGGAAACGGCTGTCGAGCTCTGCAGAAAACTCCTTGATCGCCGGGCTGCCGCCCGCCGCGGTCTGGCGGATCATGCTGGAGCCGACGGCGAAGATGTTCTTGATGCGGTGGTCGAGCTCGTTGGCCAGCAGCTCGTAGTGCTCGAGCCCCGCCCTCGCCTCGGTCGCATCGTCCTGCGCGGAGCTGAGGGTCTCCACGGCGTGCTTCGCTTGGGAAGTGGCCCGGAAGAGATAGGCGATCAGAAAGCCCAGGACCAACGCCAACACGCTGAAGAACACCACCAGCCGCGTATTGCTGGACTCGATCCGAGCGGCGGCGAGAGCTTCCCGCGATACCTCGCGGTTTAGTTCTCCGCCGATCAGCAGGCGCAGCCGCTCCATGTCGCTCCGGCCTCGATCCGTTCGAACCAGCGCCAGCGCGCCCTCCCGGTCACCTTCGTCGTAGAGGCGGATGGTCTCCCAAAGCTCGGCGATCTTGGCTTCGCTCAGCGAACGGATGAGGTCGCCCTGAATGTCGGGGAAGATCGCGGTGTAGTGGGAGGAGCTGAGCGCAGCGTCGAGCCGCTGCTCAAGACGGCTCGTTCCCTCCGTGAACGGCTCGAGATACTCGGTCTTCCCAGTGAGAAGGTAGCCGCGCTGCCCGGTTTCGGCATCCAGAAGAGCACTGCGCAAGGCGATCAGCTCCGCGCTGTGCCGCTTGGCCCGGTCGAGCTCCGTACCCTGAAAGCGAATGTCGGAAACGGTGGCGGCAAGAAGGCTGCCGAGGGTGAGAAGAAGGACGGCAAAGCCCGTGAGAACGAACCAGCTTGGCGTTCGGCCGAGGAAAGATTGAACGCGGTCCATCGTCGTCGCTACCCTGTTCTCTGTCTTCTCCCGACGGCGTCCACCTGCGACACTATGCCCTATAGTAAGTCCTCGACGCCCCCTGATCAACCGCAGCAGAGCAGTTCGGGTGCTCAATATCCCTACGGTGTCTAGGCTACTGTAATGCCAGTCTTTTCAAGAGACAAGCGTCTCCGTAGCTAAAGAAGCGGTACTTCTCCTCCACGGCATGGGCGTAAGCTGCCTTCATCCGCTCCGTTCCGGCGTAGCCGCAGACCAGCATGAAGAGCGTCGACTTCGGCAGGTGGAAGTTGGTGAGCAGCAGGTCCGAGGCTGGGAACCGGTCGCCGGGCTTGAGGAAGATGTCGGTGTCCCCGGCGAAAGGCGCTACCTTCGTGCCGTCCCAAGCGCTCTCGAGCAGCCTGAGCGAGGTGGTGCCCACCGCGACGACGCGGCCACCTTTGGCCCGTGCACGGGCGATCGCCTCCGCCGCCTCCTCGCCGACCTCGCCCCACTCTTTATGCATCTTGTGGTCGCCAAGGTCCTCCGTACTTACCGGAAGGAAGGTCCCCGCGCCCACATGGAGGGTCACCTTGGTCTGCTCGACGCCTCTCTTACGCAGCTCTGCCAGAAGCTCTTCGGTGAAGTGGAGCCCAGCCGTCGGGGCGGCGACGCTGCCGGGCCTGTCGGCGAAGACGGTCTGGTAGCGCTCCCTGTCGTCCTCCCGAACGGCTCTCTTTCTCGCGATATAGGGGGGGAGCGGCGGCATGCCCGCCTGTTCGAGGGCCTCGCCGAACGCCTCCGCCCTGGTCTTGAAGAGAAGGCTGGTGGCCATCTGGTCGCGCTCGGTGACCGTGGCCCTCAGCGGGCCGAAGGTCAGGCTGTCTCCCACCTTCAGACGCTTGCCGGGCCTTGCGAAGGCCTTCCAGTGGGCGAAGCCGTTTACGGGCGGCAGGTGCTCGATCAGATTGGCCTCGACCGCCACCCCCTCGCCCTCCTGCCCTTCGCGGGGAAGCCGCCGCCCTTCGAGCGCCGCCGGGATGACCCTCGTATCGTTGAGAACGAGGAGGTCGCCCTCGCACAGTAGGTCCGGCAGATCGGTGATCCGCCGGTCGGCCATCCCCTCCCCCACGTGGAGCAGCCTCGCACCGGACCGCTCCTTGGCCGGCTCCAGGGCGATGAGGTCTTCGGGGAGGTCGAAGTCGAAATCAGCGGTCTTCATCGCTCGCGCTTTGGTTGCTCGGCAGGAGACAGTCAACGAGTGCGGCGCTGTGGTAGCGGGCAGTTTGAACGTTTCAGAGCAGAACCGGCGCCGCAACCACCTCTCCCTCCAGGAGAGGTCAAACCCTTGCCGAAGGCGGGTTTGGGTGAGGGCGTTCTTGATACCAAGCTCAGCCCTCACTCGACATCGAAGATGTCGATCCCTCCCACAGGGAGATATGAGTAAGAGTGCATTCTCACAGAGGGTCACGACAACTTCTGTTTGGAGCCGACCCCTACCCCCTCTCCGCCTCGAACCTCTCGACCAAAAAGCACCGCATTGAACGAGGCCGCTTCACTGCCTAGCAACCTCCGCGCGCTTCCTTGCGGCTAGGCGCAAAAGGGCAGAACCATGACATCTCCGTATCTAGCGGCGCTCGGCGCTGCGCCCCTCCTCCTCCTGTCGTCGGCCTTCGCTCAGGATCAGGGGAAGGTGTATCTCGGCATCGGCGCGGGGGCCGGCGGCTTCCCAGGCGCTTCGGAAACCTTCGAAGTGGAGGTCGTCTCCCTCAGCGACCCGTCGCTCGCCGATCTCTTCGCCGACAGCAACAGCGAGGAGGACCTCGAACTCTCCCCGGCCTTCGCTCTCAAGCTCCTCGCCGGCTACAGGATGACGGATAGCCTCGCCCTCGAAGTGGAGCGGAGCGCCCGCGGCGCCGTCTTCGATGCCGACGAGAACCTCTTCATCGGAACGGTCTATACGGGCGTGAACGCCGTCTTCTACCCGCAGGTCAGAGGCCGCCTCCGCCCCTATATCGGCGTGGGCGCCGGTTACGGGGCGCTGGCTCTTGAAGACGAGTCCTCGTCCAACTCGTTCCCCGGCGAAGAAAGCGACTACGATGGCGTCTTGACGTTCCAGCTCAAGAGCGGTGCGCTGCTTCCCCTCGGACGGAGCCATGCGCTCGGCCTGGAAGCCGCCTACTACATCCAGGACAGTTTCGAAGCCTACACCGACCCGGTTGTGGGCGGCGGCGGCGCCGAGCTCGATCTCACCAGCAGCTTCGAGCTCAACAGCTTCGAGGTCACGCTCAACTACCGCTTCCAGTTCGGTGGTTTCTCCCGCTAGACGATCTCCCCGACCGGCGAGCCGCAGAGGGTGGGCTCGCCGGTATCTGACGGCGTACTTGAAACAGCCTCCAAGTCATTCTAGCTGTCACTGAACCTCCCCAGTCATTCAGCGAAACACCCGCCGGACGACGCGCCGGGAGGGGTCTATTCGTTTGCCCGAGGTTTTAGCCTCGCGCCCCGAACGCTTCTGGAGGCTTCTCATGTCCGACACCCCTTTGATGCCCAAGGCCACCGCCGTCTGGCTGATCGACAATACCGGCCTGACCTTCGATCAGATCGCCGATTTCTGCGGCCTTCATGCCCTTGAGGTGAAGGGCATCGCCGATGGCGACGTGGCCCAGGGGGTGCGCGGCATCAACCCGATCACCAACGACCAGCTTACCCGTGACGAGCTGGAGAAGGCCGAGGCCGACGACGGCTACTTCATGAAGCTGAAGAAGAAGAAGACCGTCGTTCCCCCCGCCAAGAAGCAGTCGCGCTACGTGCCGACCTCGCGGCGTCAGGAGCGTCCCAACGCCATCGCCTGGATCGTCAAGAACCACCCCGAAGTGCCCGACCGGGTGATCTCCAAGCTGCTCGGCACCACCAAGCAGACGATCCAGAACATCCGCGACAAAAAGCACTGGAACCAGACCCAGCTCGAGCCGATGGACCCCGTCACCCTTGGCTTCTGCACCCAGTTCGACCTCGACATGGCCGTGCAGAAGGCCGCCGAGGAGCGCGCTCGCCTGGAGGCCGAAGGTGCCCTCCCCGAAGGCGCCACCCTCCAGCCCGCCGAGGAGACCACCGCCGCACCCCAGGAGGAAGAGGAGGACAACCGCGCCCCCGACCTCGACAAGGTGTTCGCGAACTTCGGCACCTCGAAGGACGAGTAGAACCTCTAGGACGGCTGACTAGCTATAGTCCGTAGGGTAGACGCCGGAAGGCGGCTACCTTGAGAGCTCGCCATCGAGAAAAGGTGGCCGCCTGCCAGCGTCCACCCTACGCCAAAGCGGTCGAAACCAGGACCACCCCGTAGGGCGGACAGCCAAAAGCTGGCCGCATGATGCTGGCGATGGCGCTACGAACGCGGCCAGCTTCGCTGACCGCCCTATGGTGCGGTCTTTCAGGTGCCTCGCCATATGGAAGATGCATCGACCCCAGGCCCGAAGCTCGACAGCCGTTACGACGCAGGGCATGTTCGGTGTTCATCCGGGGAGTTCTCTTCATGCCGTCCAGCCGCCGTTCCGTTCTCTTCCTCCTCGCAGGCGGAGGCGTGGCTGCCTGTACGCCGGGCGACCTCGGCTCGGTGGTCGAGGGCGTGCTCGGCTCGCAAGGCGGCACGGCCCCCGGCGGGCTGTCCCAGGCGGAGGCCGCCGAGGGCATACGCGCAGCCCTGAGCCAGGGTGTCGGCCAAGCCATCGCCCAGGTCGGCAAGGTCAACGGCTATTTCGCCGACCGCGAAGTCCGCATTCCCCTGCCCCCGCGCCTCGCCTCGCTGCAGAGCGACCTGTCGCGCTTCGGCCTTTCGGGCAGCCTCGACGAGCTCGAACGGCAGCTCAACCGCGGCGCGGAGGAGGCAGCGCCCCAGGCCCGCTCGATCTTCAGCGATGCCATCCGCCGCCTGACAATCGCCGATGCCCTCAACATCGTCCGTGGCAGCGACACGGCCGCCACCGAGTACTTCCAGCGCGAGACCACCGAGCCCCTGACCCGCCTGTTCTCGCCGATCATGGAGCAGGCGCTGCAGCGCACCGGCGCCATCCGCACCTTCGATCAGATGGCCGCGCGCCTGTCGAATGTGCCCCTAGCACCGCAGCTTGGCGAGGACGCGAAGCGCGATCTCATCGGCCACGGCGTCGGCCGCGGCCTCGACGGCCTGTTCTACTACGTGGCGAGGGAGGAGCAGGCGATTCGCAGCAACCCAGCCAAGCGGACGAGCGAGATCCTACGGCGGGTGTTCGGCTAGCGGCTTGCCGTTGCAGGCCTGAAGGCGCATCTCTGCGTCATGTTCTCCGCCGAAGCCATTGCCGCCGTCCGCGCCGCCGCCGAGCCGAAATCTGTCCTGCCCGAGGATGCCCATGCACCCCATCTCGAGGAGTGGCGCGGCCGCTGGCCCGGTGAGACGCCGCTGATCCTCGCACCCTCCTCCACCGAGGAGCTGTCGCGGATCATGGCAGCGGCCTACGAGCACGGCGTCGCCATCGTGCCGCAAGGGGGCAATACGGGCCTCGTCGGCGGGGGCGCCGCGAAGGGCGAGGTGATCGTCACAACCAAGAGGATGCGCGCCGTGCGTGACGTCTCGCCGGAGGGTTTCACCATGACCCTCGAGACCGGGATCACGCTTCAGGAGGCGCAGGGGATCGCAGCCGAACAGGACCGCCTCTTCCCCCTCTCCATCGGCGCGGAGGGCACGGCCAATATCGGCGGCGTGCTGAGCACCAATGCGGGGGGCGTGCATGTTCTGCGCTACGGCAATGCCCGCGATCTGGTGCTGGGGCTTGAGGCCGTACTGCCTGACGGGCGCATCTGGCATGGGCTGAACGCTTTGCGAAAGAACAATACGGGCTACGACCTCAAGCACCTTTTCATCGGCGGCGAGGGGACACTCGGCATCATCACGGCGGCTGTCCTGAAGCTATACCCTCAGCCCAAGGAGCACGTCACCGCCATGCTTGCGGTGCCGAGCGCGGAGGCGGCCGTCGCGCTTCTATCTTCGGCGCAAGAGCGCTCCGGCGGACAGCTCGGTAGCTTCGAGATCATGGGAGACTGCATGGTCGAACTGGTGCTCGATCAGTTCCCCGACCTTTCTTACCCCCTCGAGACCAAGGCCCCCTACTACGTGCTGGCCGAGTTCGCCTCTGGGCAGAAGGGCAGCCTGCGCGAGGTGGTCGAGGGCGTTTTGGAGAACGCCTTCGAGCGGGAGCTGGTTCTGGACGGCACGATTGCGAGTTCGGACAGCCAGCGCGAGCAGCTCTGGACCATCCGCCACAATGCCTCCGAAGCGATGAAGCTCGACCCCTCCCCTTGTGTGAAGGCGGATGTCAGCGTACCGATCGCCGCTATTCCTGGGTTCCTGCAGCAGGCTGACGAAGCCGTGCTGCAGATGGAGCCCGGCGCACGGATCATCGCCTTCGGTCATATGGGCGACGGTAACATTCACTACGACATTCTTGGGCCGAAGGATGGCGACCACGGTGTCTGGCGAAGCCGGATGGCGGAGTTCGAGCACCGGGTGCACGATGTGGTGGTGAGCTTGGACGGCTCGATCTCAGCCGAGCACGGCATCGGTCAGCTCAAGCGCGACGAGCTCGTCACACGCAAGGACCCCGTGGAGATGGAGCTGATGCGGACGATCAAGCGGAGCCTGGACCCTAAGGGGCTGATGAACCCTGGGAAGCTGCTGGAGGTGTAGCTACGCTGCCTTCGAAGCCGTCATCCCGGCCGTAACGAAGTGGAGAGCCGGGATCCATGGATCAAATGGATCAAGCATTCGCAACCGTTTGGTCCATGGGTCCCGGATAAGCCTTGCGGCTTTCCGGGATGACGCCTGAACTTAATTTTTCCCCTTAAAGCAGCATGCTCGCCGGGTCCTCGCAGAAGAGCTTGAACTTCTGCAGGAACTGGGCGCCGGTGGCGCCGTCCACCACGCGGTGGTCGCAGGTGAGGGTGACGGTCATCATGGTACGGACCACCATCTCGCCGTCCCTGACCACGACCCGCTCCTCGCCCGCGCCGACGGACATGATCGCGCCCTGGGGCTGGTTGACGATGGACGAGAAGCTGGTGATGCCGAACATGCCGAGGTTCGACACGGAGAAGGTGCCGCCCTGATACTCCTCGGGCTTGAGCTTCTTGGACTTCGCCCGCGCCGCCATGTCCTTGATCTCGGCGGAGATCTGCTTGAGGCCTTTCTGCTCCGCCTTCCAAACGATGGGGGTAATCAGCCCCCCGTCAATGGCCACCGCCACGCCGATATCGACGTGCTTGTGCAGCAGGATGGCCTCGTCCGTGTAGGTCGCATTGGCCTGCGGCACGGCCTTCAGCGCCGCTGCCGAGGCCTTGATGACGAAGTCGTTGACGGAGAGCTTGTAAGCCCCCTCTTCGCCTTTGGCGGGAGATGCAGCGTTGATCTTGGCCCGGAGCTTCATCAGCTCGGTCAGCTCGATATCGACATTGAGCGGGAAGTGCGGGACCTCCTGGTTGAAGCTCTGATGCAGGCGCTTGGCGATGGTCTTGCGCATGCCGTCGTTCTTGACGGCCTCGTAGCTGTCCGCCGGATAGAGGCGCTCGTCGACGCCAGCGACCGGAGCGGCCTGCGGCGCCGCGGCTTCCTGGGCAGGAGAGGCACCCTGCTGCGGCACACCCTCCTTCATCGCCTTCTCGATGTCGCGTTTGACAATGCGGCCGTGGGGGCCGGTGCCCTTGAGGGCTTCGAGGGGGATGTTCTCCTGCTTGGCGATCCGGCGAGCCAGGGGCGAGGCCTTGATCCTGCCGCCGCCGCCGGAGGCAGCGCCGCCGCCGACGGAGCTCTCGGCATGGCCGCCGCCCGAGCCGTAGGAGCTGCGCACCGCCTCTTCGCTGCGCCCCTCGCTGGTGACGGGGCCGGAGCCGGATGAGGCGGGCGTTCCGGCAGAGGCGGCGGCCATGGCTTGATCGGCACCCTTACCTGCCTTGTCCTCGGTCGATGCCTTCGGCTCGGGCTGCGCCTGGCCGCCGCCGGAGAGCGAGGCCTCGTCGATATCACCGGCGCTCTCGCCGTCCTCGAGGATGACGGCGATGGGCGCATTGACCTTCACGCCCTCCGTGCCCTCCTGGACGATGATCTTGCCCAAGGTTCCCTCGTCGATCGACTCGACCTCCATGGTGGCCTTGTCGGTCTCAATCTCGGCGATCACGTCGCCGGAGCTCACCTGGTCGCCCTCCTTCTTGAGCCATTTGGCAAGCGTTCCCTCCTCCATGGTGGGCGAGAGGGCAGGCATCAGGACGGGAATGGGCATTCAGCTACTCCGAGGTGTTTGGCGCCGGACCATAACGATTGTCGCCACGCTGAGAAGGGATCAGGTACAGCCAGAACAGGTGGATGGGCAGGAAGATCAGGATTGTCGAGAAACCGCCGAGCCCGCTCGCGGAAAGCTGATCGTCGGTGGTGACCGGGTCCTTGCCGTCGAACAGCGCCGACCAGCCTCCCTCCGCCGCCGCGTACTCGCCGAAGAAGAAGGCAAAACCTAAGACGTAGAAGGCGTAGAAGACGAGGTTCCACCTGCCTGACCGGCCCATATCGTGAAGCCGCTTCCAGGGTCCGGCCACGAAGAGCGGCCACGCGACGAGGACCATCAAGAGAACGGTGAGGGCGGGGCTGTTCGAGATGTCCGTGATCAGCATCACCGCGAAGAAGGGCGCGAGGAAGTAGAGGGCCAGCCCTCGGCGGTCGATACGGCCCTCCGGCGAGAGGTAGAGGCGCCTCAGCCGCTCCATGCCTCAGGCCTCGGCTTTCGGGTTTGGCCCGAAACGGTTGGCGTTGCTCTGGCCGGGAACGAAGGCGAGGACGGCGATCTGAATGAGCGCGATGAGGCCCGCGATCCGGGCGCTGTCGCCCTCGACCGTGGGCAGGTCGTCACCGCTACGCAGGACATCTACCCAGGCTGCGAGGCGGTCCACCGCCTCGCCGGGACCGGCAACAGGACCGATCGTGCCGAAGAGGAAGATGGCCAGCACCGCGACTGCGTGGACCCAGCCGCTCACACCTAGATCATGCAGCCGGGTGATCGGAGCTGCGAAGTTGGCCGACCAGAGGAGCAGGAGCGCGATAGCGCCGATGCCGAGCTCCGCAACGGGGCCATCGACCATCCGCAGCGCGACCACCGCCACACCGGCCAGGATGTTCGGCATGATCAGATCCCACAGGAAACGGCTGCGCCGCAGCCTTCCCCTCGGATCGATGACGATACCCCTCATGGTGCCCTCTCCCCCGCACCCTGGTCTTATTCAGGCAAAGGAGGCGAGGTTCAAGCGTCAGTGCACTATACACACCAAACCAGCCCCCTCCGCCCTCCGGGCACCTCCCCCACCAGTGGGGGAGGGAAGCAGTACCAACGTTTGGTCTTCTCTTCGCTCTCCCTCGTAGAGGGGGAGCTGCCGGCAGGCTGAGGGGGAGCGCAACAGGCCCTGCGGTGGTAAACTTGAGAACGACCAACTCTTAAAAGGTGGGCTCGCGGCACTCCTTGGGGCTCGAGGGGTTCTCGCGCAGGGTGATGTTGAGCTCGATGCTGTTGCGAGTCGGGCGGTAGTAGCTGCCTGCGACCACCCGCCAGCAAGCCTCCTCGCGGGTGACTAACTCCTTCGTCTCCATGTCGTAGGTCCGCCACTGCAGCGCGCCTGCCTGGTTGCCGATGGCGTAGAACGTGTCCTGCTCGTTAGCGAAGCTGACGAAGAAGGTGGGCTCGGCCAGCCTGCCGAAGAAGCGGCGCTTGCAGCTCACCACAAAGGGTTTGGAGGCGAAGGCGCCGCTCTCGTCCACACTGGCGGGGGCGAAGCGGTTGCCGGGCTCGGCATAGCCCTCGATGACGTTGTCGTCGCCGCAATTGGCGCGCCGGTAGGCTGGGTCGAGGAGGACCCGGACCTCGTCAGGGGGGAAGGAGGACGGGTCGATCTGGCCGCGCAGCCTGGCATCGGACCACTCGGCATCGGTGCGAATGTCCGAGGACGAGCCGCAGCCTGCGAGCATCGCTGCTATCAACACCAACAGAGTGCGCGCCATGACCACTCCCATGCGTCAGCGGCTCGGTCCTCGACCAAAACTCCGTTCTGCACGACGGCGAAACAGCTGCGCAGCCGGAAAGCGCCAAGTTCCAGTGATCGTGATGGGCAGCGTCAGCGCCGCTGAAGGATAGAGCGCAGCAAAAGCCGGAGAACGAAGAGGCCGGGCACGATGATCAGCAGCCAGGGAAGGAACGAGGCAACCGCCGTGATCACGGTGGCCAGGCTCGCCGCCACCACACCGACAAAACCCTGAAGCGCTTCCGCCAGAGGCTGCGCCTTGCGCGGCGTGACGGGCTGCCACTCGGCCTCGTAGGAGATGGTCATCCGGTCCATGCTGACCCGGCCGCGCAGGGCTCGCAGGTAGCTCTCCGTGCTCTCGATCTCGGACTGGACATCCGCGATCTCACGCTCGACCTCGAGCAAATCGTCGATGTCGTCGGTGTCGCGCTCCAGAAGGAGGAGGAGCCGCTCCCGCAGCGTCCGCTTGGCCTCCAACCTCGCCGCCGTGTCGGTGATCTCACGGGTGAGGTCCTCGACCTCTGACTGGAAGCTCTGAACGCTGCCCCCAGCCTCTTCGGTCTGTGCTGCAAGGCCGTCCTTGAAGGCGTTCATATAGGAGCGGCTGGCGGCGAAGCTGAAATAGGCCTCGGCGTCTTCGGTATCGGCGCCTTCTAGGCGGCTGGTGAACACGCGGCACACCGCAGGCCCCGCCTCGAAGCAGGCTTCCTCATGGGTGCGCACCATCTCAGCCACGCGCTGCCAAGGCAGCTCCAGCTCGGCATTGTAGGAGTAGGCGAGAAACTGCGCCGCGCCCTCCTCTGGCGGCGCCGAGGGCACGCTGCGAATGCGCGAACCACTGACGACGATGGCGTCGCTCTCAGCGTATTCGATGCCAGGAGCGGGAGGAGGTGTTTCTCCACCAACACCGCCGTCACAAGCGGCCAGTATTCCAGCACTGGCTAGTAGCGTGATGATTGCGTACTTCACTGGCTCCCCCCGTTCGGCGCCTCAGCACAGTGTCGGCCAATACGCGGAAAGAGCAAGACCGACACAGCAGCTGCGGCGGCCGAACCCCCAGGCCCGCGTTTGAGAGACGACTACTCGCGCCTCCCTGCAAATCTGGCGCGGGCCGAGGAGCTTCTAAATGTAGAGCACTCTCTTCGCAGCCTTCACCACGCGGTCGGCATCGGGGAGGCTGAGGGCTTCGAGGTTCGCAGCGTAAGGAAGCGGCACGTCTTCCTGGGTGACACGGGCCGGCGGGGCGTCGAGATAGTCGAAGGCGGCTTCGGTCACCGACCAGCCGATCTCGGCGCCGACGCCCATGGGTGCCCAGCTCTCTTCGACGGTCACCAGGCGGCCGGTCTTCTTCACGCTCTCCACCACCGTCGCGCGGTCGAGGGGGCGGATGGTGCGCAGGTCCACGACCTCCGCGTCGATGCCCTCCTCTTCGAGCTGCTTGGCGGCGGCGAGGGCCATCATCATGCCGCGGGCGTAGGAGACGATGGTCACGTCCTTGCCCTGGCGAGCCACCTTGGCCTTGCCGATGGGCAGGACGAAGTCGTCCATGTCCGGCACCTCGCCCTTCTCGCCGTAGAGCATCTCGTGCTCCAGGAAGACCACGGGGTTGGGGTTGCGGATCGCTGCCTTGAGGAGGCCCTTGGCGTCGGCTGCTGAGTAGGGCGCGATGACCAGAAGGCCCGGCACATGGCCGTACCAGGGTGCGTAGTCCTGGCTGTGCTGCGCCGCCACGCGGGAGGCGGCGGCGTTGGGTCCGCGGAAGACGATGGGGCAACCCATCTGACCGCCGGACATGTAGCGGGTCTTGGCCGCCGAGTTGATGATGTGGTCGATCGCCTGCATGGCGAAGTTGAAGGTCATGAACTCGACGATCGGCTTGAGACCGGCAAAGGCCGCCCCGACGCCTAGGCCAGCAAAGCCGTATTCGGTGATCGGCGTGTCCACCACGCGGCGTTCGCCGAATTCCTGAAGCAGCTCGCGGGTGACCTTGTAGGCGCCCTGATACTCGGCGACCTCCTCGCCCATGACGAAGACGTCCTCGTCGCGGCGCATCTCCTCGGCCATGGCGTCGCGCAAGGCGTCGCGCACCGTGGTCTCGACCATCTGGGTGCCCTCGGGGATGTCGGGGTCGTTGCCGACCTCCACCTGAAGGGCTGCGGGGGGCGTGTCCTGCTCGGCCTTCTCCTGCTCGGCCGCCGTACCGCCGTCGGAGGCGTGCTGGGCCGGGGTCCTGAGCGCATCCTCGGTGATGTCGCCCGCATCCTCGCCGTCCTCCAGAAGGATCGCGATGGGCGCGTTGACCTTCACGCCTTCGGTGCCCTCTTCGACCAGAAGCTTGCCGACCTTGCCCTCATCCACGGCCTCGACCTCCATCGTGGCCTTGTCCGTCTCGATCTCCGCGATGACATCGCCGGAGGAGACCTGATCCCCCTCCTTCTTCAGCCACTTGGCCAGCGTGCCCTCCTCCATCGTCGGGGACAGGGCGGGCATCAGAACAGGAATGGTCACAGGTATCGTTCCCTCAGTCGTATCGCTCAACCGCTATCGGGTATTGGGTTTCTCGGCAAGCGAGGGTGTGCAGCGAAGTCCGCCTTGAACCGTCACATCTCCGAAGCTATCTTTGCCTTACTCAAAGTAAGGAGGCTCCATTGAGCTCGGCAACGCTGACCGCCAAATGTCAGCTCACGCTTCCTAAGGATGTGCGTGAGGAACTGAAGCTCGGGCCGGGCGACAGGGTGACCTTCGTCAGGCGCGAGGATGGCGGCTACCTTCTCGTTCCTGCACGGCGGAGTATCTCAGAACTGCGCGGGATGGTCAGGCCACAGCGAAAAGGTCTATCGCTAGCCGACATGGACGCAGCGATCGCAACCGCCGCTTCAGAGCAGTGATCGGTATAGATACCAACGTCCTGGTCCGCTTCCTGGTGCAGGACGATGAACGTCAGAGCGAAGCAGCCTCCCGGTTCATGGAAGGGCTTTCTTCCGACCGCCGAGGATTTCTGTCCTCCGTCGTCCTCGTCGAAACCTCATGGGTACTCGAGCGTGCCTACGGTGCCTCGCGTGAGGATATAGCTTCCGCTCTTCAGGGTCTGTTGGCCGCTCGGGAGATCGTCATCGAGAGCCCCTCGGTCGTTCGTGCCGCCCTCCGTCTTTTCAGCAGCAGCCGATCCGTTCAGTTCGCCGATGCGATGATCGTCGAGACCGCCAAAGCAGCCGGGGCCGATAGCGTGGTGACTTTCGACCGAAAGGCATCAAGGGAAGCGGCGATGACGCTACTCTCTACCGCCCCCTGATCGTCTTCCAGATCAGGCGGTCCACCATGGCGGCGGGCAGGACCTTGCGCATCAGGAGGAAGCGTTTGGCACTGGGCGGGCAAGCGTAGCGGGCCTTGGGCGAGACGGCGGTGATGGCTTTCTCGACTTCGCGTGCGACCACCACAGGGTCAGGAGCCACCTTGTGCCCTTTGTCATGGTGCCACTTGGCGTAGGCGTCGTGGTCCTCGGCATAGGCATCGAGCCGGTGCGCCTTGAGGCTCTCCTGCTCCTGGTCGCCGAAGCTCGTCCTGACGAAGCCCGAGCGAACCAGGCTCACCCCGATGCCGAAGCGCGAGACCTCGCGGCGCAGCGCATCGGTGAGACCTTCGAGGGCGTGCTTCGATGATCCGTAGACCCCCTGATAGGGCGGCACCAGGCGTCCGGTGACCGAGCCGATCTGCACGATCCGCCCCGCCCCGCGCTGGCGCATCTGAGGGAGGACGGCCCGGCAGACATTGGCGACGCCGAAGACGTTCACCTCGAACTGCCGCCGCCACTCGTCGAGCGGAACCGCTTCGATGGCGCCCATGATCGCCACCCCGGCATTGTTGACCAGATGGTCGATAGGGCTCGCCTCGGCGACGGCTTTCTCCACGGAGGCCGGGTCGGTGACGTCCATCGTCACCGTCTCGATCAGACCGGGCCGCTCTGCCGCGAGAGCCTGAAGCGGCTCCAACCGGCGACCGGCGGCGATGATGTGGAAGCCTTCGTCAGCAAGGTAGAGCGCGCAGGCCCGCCCGATGCCGCTGCCCGCGCCGGTGACGAGGACCCGCCCCCTGGTCAAGAGAGGGACAACTCACGGCTGAGATGCTCTCCGAGCCGTAGTGAGAGGGACACGATGGTCAGCGTCGGATTGGCTCCTCCTCCGGTGGAGAAGACCGAAGCGCCAGCCATATAGAGGTTGGAGAGCCCGTGCACCCGGCTGTCCTTGTCAACGACGCCATCCTCCGGTCGGACGGACATCCGGGTGGTACCCATGTGGTGACAGTGAGCGCCTATCGGGATGGTCCGGTCGAACAACTCCTCACTCACCTTCAGACGCCCAACGTTCAGCCTGGCGACCATCTTACCGAGCGCGAAAGCGTGCTGCTCAATGGTTTCCCAGTCCCTTTCTGCGACCGCATAGTGAAGAAGAAGTCTTGCCTTACCGAACTGGTCGGGATCGTCCGGGTCGACCATGATCCGGCTTTCCCGGTTGGGAACTTGCTCCATGAGCGTACCGATGAAGTACTCGTCCGGGCACGATGCATCGCCCTTGTTCGCACGGAAGAGCGGTACCGAACACGCCATCTTCGATCTGGCTTCGCGAAGGGGCGCCAAGCGGCCGTAGAACCGTCTGGTGGCCCCGGACTTCACGACCACGACACTGTTTCCGACACCGGTCTCCCGAAGGATTTCATCCTTCGGCATGAGGTGGGGCATGTGACCCCGCTCATCGAGGAACCTCTTCCAGAACCCATCCTCCGTCGACGTGATCGTACCGAAATTGATCTCGAAGTGCTCCATGAACGCTCGTCCGACCATGTCGTTCTGGTTGCCGACACCTTCCTCCTGCTGAGTGTTGGCATTCAGAAGGAAGCGCGCGTTCTCCATGGCACCGAAGGCGATGACGAAGGCTTTCGCAGCGATTTCAGCCCGTTTCCCATCGTAGCCGGTAACAATGACCTTTTCGACTTGCTGACCATCGTCGCTGACAACGAGATCAGTGACGTTCGCGTTATACAGACAATCGATGCGGTCCGACTGTTCGATCTCGTCCTTGTACTTCGGACCGAAGCGCGTCGGGGTGCTCCGTGCAGCAGCCCCCTTGCGGTAGAAAGAGTCCTCAAAAGGAAGCGGAGTCGGCTCTAGATCAGCTTGCGGAACGTCCAGTATCGACTTTGCTTCTTCGAGATGGCGGTAGACTTCGTCATATCCTATGGGCCAACCGGGCAGATCGCTTCCGGCAGCCTTCTCGAAATCCTCACGATCGAAGATCGCGCATCGACCGGCCCAGTGCCCGGAGGTTCCCCCGAAATGCCGTAGTCTACATTTCTCGATATGATTGTAAGGGACTGGACCGATATCGCGGCCTTTATACACGTCGCGGCTTTCCGGCGATGGGGCCAATCCCCCTGCCTCCAGAAGCAGAACCCGACCGCCCTTCGAAGCGACTTTGCGTGCCACTGTCATGCCTGCCGGACCGGTGCCTGCGACACAGAGGTCGTAGCTGTCGGTCAGATCGTCAGGGTCGATGTTCTTGAAATCTCGCAGCATCTGCCCGTCACCTATCGCTGAAGATCGGCTTCGCTGAGCACCCAGCCGTCCACCAGGTAGAAGCCGTCACCAAGGTCCCGCCGATCGCCTGGCTTGGTACCCGAAGCAGCTTTGGAATAAGGGGCACCGCTGCCGATCGTGTAGGCAGCCACGACAGCCGTACCTGCTATCACAGCTCCGCCTAGAAGAAGCTTCCGCCTCGTAGGCATGGCACTGACGTAATCAGCCCCGCTTCTGGCTGTTGCGGTGAAGGAAGAACTCATTTTGTCGGTCATCTCGCTGGAACTTACTGAAGAGACTGGAGATAGGCGATAATCGCCTCACGCACAGCGGGATCAGGCTCGCCGGCATAGATCATGCTCGTACCCTGCACAGTACGGGAGGGGCTGGCGATAAAATCGTCCAAAGCCCCCTTACGCCATACAATGCCGGACGACGCCAACTCCGGGGAGTAGGCGAAACCCTCTTCGGAGCCTGCCTGACGCCCGTAGACTCCATGAAGGTTGGGTCCGAGACCGCTCATTTCCCCTGGCGACACCGCATGACAGGTGGAACAGGGGGCAAAGGCCTGCCGCCCACGCTCGACCATCTCGGCCGACGGAGCCGGTTCGCCGCCGCAGGCGGAAAGAGCGGCTGCCGTCAGGAGCCCTACCACAACTCGTAATACCACCCTTGAACCGTCCTTCCGATGTCCCGCGTCCTCGTTCATGGGACGCGCTCAAATGCGGGTCAAGCAAGCAGGCCGATGTAAAAGTTTGGTGGACGGCGGGAACGCTTTGATCGCGATGGCTTACCCTCAGCCTTCCTCCCTCAAATCTCCGTCGATGCCGAGCTTCTTCTCGACGGCCGCAGTAATCTTCTTCGCCCGTTTCAGGAACAGGAACTCGATCGTCGGCACGGTGACCATGGTGGTGATCAGGACCTTGATTGGCAGTGGCGGGTCCATGCCCACCTTGCCGACGAGCCAGGTCATGAAGAGGACCGAGGGATAGACCCCCAGCCAGATGAAGAACGCCAGCAGCAGCTTCTCTTTGAGCGGCACGCGGTCAGATCTTCATCGCGTCGGAGGCGTCGCCCAGGGTCGTGCCGCCCTCGACCTCGAGGATGGTGCCGGTGACGTAGTCCGCCCCTTCCGAGGTCAGCCACAGGGCGGCGTCGGCGATGTCGTCGCGGTTGCCGAACGCCTTGAGGGCCAGCGCCTTTCTGTAGCGCTCGCGCATCTCCTCGTTGGGGGCGAGACGGTCCATGCCCTCCGTGCCGTCGATGGGGCCGGGGCTGATGGCGTTCACGCGCACCCCTTCGATGCCCCACTCCATGGCGAGACACTGGACCAGCATGTTCACCCCTGCCTTGGCGGCGCAGACATGGGACTGGAAGAGCCAGGGGCGCTTGGCCTGGGGCGCCGTGATGGCGATGAAGCTAGCGCCGGGGCGCCTGGCCTTGTGCACGGCGGCGCGGAAGACGTTGAAGGTACCCAGAAGGTCGATGTCCACCACGGACTTGAAGGCGTTGGCCGACATCTGCGCTGCGCCCGCGGGGAAGTTCCCAGCCTGACCCGCGAGCACCATGTCGATGGGACCGAACTTCTCGGCGCAGGCTTCGACGGCGGCCTCGACATCGGGGTAGCTCCTGGCATCGACGGACTGGCCCGCCGCGTCCTCGGCCCCCGCCTCCTTCAGCATGGCGACGGTGCGCTCGACCTTCTCGATGGAGCGGCTGACGACGAAGACCTTCGCGCCCGCTTCGGCGAAGCGCCTGGCGATCTGCTCGTTGATGCCGGAGGTGGCGCCGGACATGAAGCAGGTCTTGCCCTTCATGTCGTAGCGGGGGGCGGGAGCGGTCATGGCGTGGTCCTCCTGAATTGCAAGCTCAGCCCTTCCAGAGAACCGGCGCTGAGGGGAAGGAGAAAAAGCACCCTTCCCTGACGGACGCAGCGGCGATGAGAACGCTCCTCAGCCCCGTTATAGGTAACCTTAACGAAACGTGATGCGAAAACCTCCAAACCTAACTCGTTCGTGAGATTTACGCCCAATCAAAGGGTTAACGCGAGGGCCGCAGCCACCTAACCCCTGTTCACGTGTCACAGACGGCACGGGAACGAGGAAACATGCATAAGACATTGTCCGCCATCTCAGCAGCAGCGCTATCGGCCGTCGCGACGGCCTCGGCAGCGCCGACAGGCTTCGCCATCGGAGGAGTCGACAGCAACACGCTCGTGCGGTTCGACGTCGAGAATGTCGGCGACGCGACCGGCATCGCCATCTCCGGCGACGCGGCTTCGCTCGACGCTCTCGCCTACCGGCCGGAGACCGGCGAGCTCTACGGCTTCAGCCAGGACAGCCAGGCCGTGTTCCTCGTCGATCCGCTCAGCGGTCTGACGACCTTCGTCGCCAGCACCGAGGATTTCGTCGGAACCGATATCGCCGGCTTCGACTTCAACAACAACATCGACGCCGCCAGGATCGTCGGCAACAACGCGTCGAACTCGGTGTTCTTCCCGAACAACACCCCTCCGAACGTTCTTGGCGGTGCTGCGAACAATATCTTCGATCTGTTCTACGTTAGCGGTGACGCCAACGAAGGCACCGGGCCGAGCATCGTCGCCAACGCCTATACCTTCCAGATCCCCGGCGGCGACCCCAGCCAGGTGCAGTACGGCCTGGACAGCGAGACCAACTCGCTCGTCACCATCGGCAACAATAGCGGCGAGCTGAACACCGTGGCCACCGTGACCCTTGGCGGTTCGGAGCTCGACTTCAACGCCAATGCCGGCTTCGACATCTTCTTCAGTGACGAGGACGAGAACCTCGCCTTCGCGCTGCTCGACACCATCGGCGGCATCAACCTCTACGCGATCGACCTGATCACCGGCGAGGCCACCGATTTGGGTGCAACGACGACCGGTTTTGGCCTGCTGACTGGGCTTGCAGTCTTCGACCCCGTTCCTCTACCGGGCGCGGTGGTGCTGTTCGGCTCGGCGATCGCCGGGTTCGGCGCATGGAAGCGTCGCCGACAGTCCGCGTAGATCGACCGAGGCTTCGCGTAGAGTAGGAAGCTACACAAGGCTCCGGTGTACCCCATGCACCGGAGCCGCTTTGTCTCGCTGACCTGCCCTCCCCTTCTCGCTATTCGATAAGGCAGCTTGCCAAGCGGGTTTCTTTAGGGAACAAGTCCGGCCCATTGGAACGAATCCAAAAGGGACAACCTATGAGATCTCGTCAGCTTTTCCTGACCACCGCGCTGCTCAGCGCCTCCGCCCTCGCCCTGTCCGCCTGCGGCGAGACCGATGTCGAAACCGGCTCCGCCGACAATGCCAGGCCCCAAACCCAGGCCGAGGCGGCCCCCCAAGGCCCTGAACTCGGCGATTTCGGCGTCGAGACCGCCGACATGCAGGCCGAGGTCGATCCCGGTGACGACTTCTACCAGTATGTGAACGGCGCTTGGCTCGACAGCTTCGAGATCCCCGCCGAGCGCTCCAGCTACAACAGCTTCACCCGCCTCTTCGAGCGCTCCGAGGAGCGTATCCGCACCATCATTGAGGAGAGCGCCGAGGCGGACGCCGCCGCCGGCAGCCTCGAGCAGAAGATCGGCGACTACTACGCCGCCTTCATGGACACAGAGGCGATCAACTCCGCCGGTCTCGCTCCCATTCAGGACGAGCTGTCGGCCTATGCCGCCGCCGAGAGCCATGAGGACATCATCGAGCTGATGCTCGATCCCTCCTACGCCGCCCCCTCCCCCTTCGGCGTGGGCGTCGGCATCGACGCTAAGCAGCCCGATAAGCACTCGGTCTATGTGGGCCAGTCGGGTCTCGGCCTGCCCGACCGCGACTACTACCTGACCGACCAGTTCGCCGATAAGGCCGAGGCCTATGAGGCCTATCTCGGTCAGATGCTGAGCTTCGCCGGTGTGGAGAACGCCGAAGAGGCCGCCGCCGACGTCTTCGCCTTCGAGAAGGCCCTGGCCGAGGTCCACTGGTCCCGCGCCGAGCGCCGTCAACGCGACAAGACCTACAACAAGCACACCCTCGCCGAGCTCGAGGAGCTGGCCCCCGGCTTCCCTTGGGCGAGCATGATGGAGACCCTCGGCGGTGACGGAGAGGAGTACTACATCGTCTCCACGCCGAGCGCGATCGAAGGCTCCGCCGAGATCTTCCGCGACACCCCGGTCGAGACGCTGAAGAACTACCTGATGGCCCGCGCGGTCAGCAGCTACGCCAGCGTCCTCCCCCAGGAGATCGACGACGCCAACTTCGCCTTCTACGGCACCGAGCTCTCCGGCACGCCCGAGCAGCGCCCCCGCTGGAAGCGCGGCGTCTCGGCCGTCAACGGCTCGATGGGCGAGGCCGTCGGCAAGGTCTATGTCGAGCGCTACTTCCCCGAGGACAGCAAGCGGCAGATGGACGAGCTGGTCGCGAACCTCCGCGTCGCCTTCGCCGAGCGCCTCGCCAATCTCGACTGGATGAGTGAGGAGACCAAGGCCGAGGCGAAAGCCAAGCTCGACGCCTTCACGCCGAAGATCGGCTATCCGAACGAGTGGACGGACTACTCCTCCCTCGACGTGGCCGAGGGCGACCCGGTCGGCAATATGCGCGCAGCCCGCGTCTTCCGCTTCGAGGACAATTGGTCGAAGCTCGGTGAGCCGATCGACCCCGAAGAGTGGGGCATGACGCCCCAGACGGTGAACGCCTACTACTCTTCCACCCGCAACGAGATCGTCTTCCCCGCCGCCATCCTGCAGGCGCCCTTCTTCGATCCCGAAGCCGATTTGGCCGTGAACTATGGCGGCATCGGCGCAGTGATCGGCCACGAGATCGGCCACGGCTTCGACGATCAGGGAAGGAAATCTGACGGCACCGGCGCCCTGCGCGACTGGTGGACGGCGGAGGACGCCGAGCGCTTCGAGGCGAAGACCGAGGTTCTGGGTGCTCAGTACGCCACCTATGAGCCGATCGAGGGCTTCCCGATCAATCCCGACCTCACCATGGGCGAGAATATCGGCGATCTCGGCGGCCTCTCCATGGCCTACTCCGCCTACAAGCTGGCGACCGAGGGCCAGGACGTGCCCGTCATCGACGGCTTCACCGGCGACCAGCGCTTCTTCATGGCCTGGGCGCAGGTGTGGAAAGGTCTCTATAGGGACGAAGCGCTCAAGCAGCAGGTCGCCTCGGACAGCCACTCCAACGGCAAGTTCCGGGTCAACGGCGTCGTGCGCAACATGGACCCCTGGTACACCGCGTTCGAGGTCACCGAGGACGACGAGCTCTACCTCGCCCCCGAGGACCGCGTCAGCATCTGGTAAGGTCGGCAGGCGGAGCGCCCAGCACTCCGCTCCCCTCGTCGCACAGCAAAAAGGCCGGACACGAATGTCCGGCCTTTCTTCATTGGGTTGGCGCTGGAGCTTAGGCCAGGAGGTCGCCGAAGTTCTCGACGATCACCGTCTGGGTCTCGCCGATGGTCAGCACAAGGTCGCGGCCGATCGAGCTGGCCTCGACGCCCTCGAGGGAGATGAAGGCGGCGATCTCTTCGGCGGTGGAGTACTCCACGTCGTCGAAGACGAGGGTGTCCTGACCCTCCCTGAAGTCCTCGATCAGGGCGATTTCCGCATCGGTGATGTCGAAGAAGTCGGCCCCGCTGCCGCCGCGAAGGAAGTCAACGCCCCCGCCGGCCACGAGGACATCGCTGCCTGCGCCGCCGTTGAGACCGTCATTACCGTCACCGGCCACGAGAAGGTCGTTGCCAGCGCCGCCGCGGAGGTCTTCGTCTCCGTCTCCGCCGAACATAGCGTCGGAACCGCTGCCGCCCCTCAGATCGTCATTACCCGCATCGCCGAAGAGGTCGTCGTTGCCGTTGCGGCCTCGAAGGTCGTCATCGCCGTCGCCGCCGGAGAGGCCGTCACTGCCATTGCCGCCGCGAAGATCGTCGTCACCGGCTTCGCCGAAGAGGAGATCGTCACCATTATCGCCGCGCAGATCATCGTTGCCATTGCCGCCGAACAGCTCGTCGGAGCCGTTGCCGCCGCGTAGGTTGTCGTCCCCTTCGTCGCCAAGCAGGATGTCGCTGCCATTACCGCCGCTCAGAAGGTCATCACCGGCATCGCCCGACAGGATATCGTCGCCATTGCCGCCGCGAAGCGTATCGTTGCCCTCATTGCCGAAGATCGTCTGGTCGCCATTGCCGCCGTTGATACGGTCGTCGCCATCGGTTCCCACCTCGGCGGTGATGCCGATGGAGAAGTCCTGGGACAGCTCCCCGTTGGCGAGCTGGAGCTGCGCCGGGTTAAACAGACGGACCTCGAAGGCGGTGTCGATCTCGTTGCCGGTGCCGCCGAGCACCTGGTCCCGATCGAAGGTGACGAAGGTGACGTTGGTCTGCGGATCGAAGACGGCTCTTGCCGAGACGATTCCCGCCTCGCCCGCGATCTCCACGCCGACACCGACCTGGGTGGAGGTGAAGGGGTTGAGACCGTCGAGGACGATCGCGACCGTCACGCTGTCCTCGGTGACGCTGACCACGTCCCCCACCGTGACCGTACGCACGAGGCCGAGTGTCCGCAGGACGTCGAGCTCGTACACATAGACATCGGCATCGGCGACGATCGGCATGCCGATGTCGCGGAAGAGCTCCAGCTCGGCCTGACCGATCACCGTCCGGTCGCCGGGGATGACGCTGGGGTTCATCAGGGCGAAGGAGGTGTCGGGGAAGAAGTCGAGCGGCGTGCCCTGGAAGTGGCTGATGTCCGAGCCAAGTCCGGCCTGGAACTCGAGCGGCACGGCCTCGCCGTAGGCCGCGACGGAGTTCGGCCCGGTAAAGAACGGCCGCCCCTCGTCGAGCTCGACGAAGAAGTCGTAGGCGAAGCCGAACTCGATAATGAGCGGATCCGCCTCCGTGCCGAAGTTGAAGGTCGGCAGGCCGTCAGCCTCGGCAAAACCGAGGAAGCCGAGCCCGTGGGCGAACTCGTGCAGGATCACCGAGTAGAGGTCGATCAGACCAGGGGGCACGGGATCGTCGGCCTCAGGGTCGATGAAGATGCTGCCGGACTGAACGAAGGCGCCGTTGATGCCGATGATGATGTCGGCTTCCTCGCCATTCGGGTCGATGCCGGTCTGCAGCTCGAACAGCGAACCTGCGGTTAGAAGGAAGAAGTCCCCCTCATCGGTCACGCCGTTGCCGTTGCGGTCGACAAAGCCCTCCTGGACGATCTCCCGCGGCCCGGCAAAGGCGACTGTGCTGGTCTCCTCGTCGGAGAACACGTCGATCGCCACTTCCAGGCTCGCACCGACCGCCGCGCCGATGAAGGAGCTCCACGTGCTGACCACGGTCTGAGCGGTCTGAAGCACAGCGTCGAGAAAGCCCTGGTCGAAGAGGCCCGAGCTACCGGTCAGCGTGAAGTTAGCATCGAAGCTGCGCGCCTGCGGTATATCGACCGTCAGCGGGCTGGCACCGTTCGAAAGCAGGATCAGGACGAACTGTCATGAACCACAGGACAGGAACACCAGAGTTGTGAGCTGTGTTCGGCACACCAAACCAAGATATACTGAATATCATAACGGTGTTTCTCGTATATCTAGAAAACAGCGTAGTTGAGCAACCGCACCACTTGGAAAGAAGATCTACAATCCTAAGTTCTGTTTCGGCAATCGCTGATCGAGGCTTTACAAACTTCCGGTTTCACCCAAATCTACCTAACCAGAAAGCCATTCAATACTTCTGGACTCGGATCATCCGCGGCGTAGCGTCCCCTCCGCCGGCTGAGTTTTCCGGTGTTTGTTGAAGGGACAGACCTCATGCAACTGCTCATCTCGATGCTTTCTCCCATCCTTCTTGCCAGCCCCGCCGTGGATCATGCGAGGCTCGACATGGTCGCAGCGCTTCTGGCGCAGGAGCCGACGGCTACCTGTTCTTGCGAAGTCACGCGCACGGAAGGTTCGGAAACAGACGAAGAGTGCGCCTATATCTATCGGTGCACGAACGGCTTGAACGGTGAGACGACCGCCTCCTGCAATGCCGAGGAGGCCAGTTCGTCCATCACCAAGAGCATGTGCGAGGAAAGGCTCTAGGGCGCGCCCGGACCCGCACGGCAGCCGCTCCGGGGGATAAGCTCCTCACCGCCTGAACCCGGAGCGGTCCTCTAGCACCGCTAGACGCGCCGCACCATCCCGTCGCCGCTCGCCGACGCCTGAAGCGGCTTCGTGCTTGCGACCTTACCGCCGAGCTTGACCGCTGTGCCGAAGGCGAGAATCTCCGCCGCCCCCTGGGTCAACGCCGCCGTGGTGAAGTTGACGCCGATCACCGCATCCGCGCCGAGGCTTTGCGCATGGCTTTTCATGCGGTCGAGGGACTGCTCGCGCGCTTCGGCCATGAGCTTGGTGTACTCGTTGACCTCCCCGCCCACGATGTTGCGAAGCCCCGCGATGATGTCGTTACCCACATGGCGTGCACGGATGACGTTGCCGCGGACGAGGCCCAGCACCTCCGTCACCTCGTGCCCGACGACATAGTCCGTGGTGGTCATCAGCATGGCTTACTCCTTCACGTTCCTCGAGTAGTGACGGTCCTCAGGGTCCCGTGCCCGCTGCACGATGACGCCTCCGAGCATCACCCCCATGAAGAGGAGGACGCCGAGCCCGATCAGGCCGAAGGGCCAGAGCGCGATCATCCCCATGATGAGTACCGCGGCGTAGGCGACGGTAGCGAGCACCACCGCGCCTAGCATGATGTTGCCGAGGGTCACGGCCTAGATCGCCTCGGGGTGGCTGCGGCGGCGCATCAGGAGGATCACCGCGGCGAGCAGAAGGAACGGGCCAAGCACCACGCCGGCGGTGATGAACAGACCGGCGAAGATGCCGAGGAAGGCCATCAGGACGGCGAAGGCTGCGGCCAGCAGCCCGACCACGATGCCGATCGCGCCGCCGACGAGGCCGACGATCAGACCCAGAATGCCGATGATGACGCCGCCGACCACTTCCCAGGGCTGCAGCTCGTCGAAGGTTCGGCCATTGACCACGAGATCCCACTCGGCGCCGTACTGGTAAGCGGCCCAGGTCCCCATCGCCACGGCGACGATCATCAGAAACAGCAGAAACTTCCAAAAACCGCCGCCGCTACGGGGGCTATCGCTTGTGTTGTCCATCGGTCCTGACCTCCTCCTCCAAGTGACGATGCCGTAAGCATCATGTTAAACGATAAGGGGACTCCCCCTGGCCTTTGCAAGGGGGTGAGCGCAGATAGGCGCGATGAGAAAGCAGTTCCTGGTCTTCCCCCTCCTCGTGCTCGGCATTGTCGGGGTCTACGCGTTTCGCGGCCTGTCCATCGACGGCTCGTCCGCGCCTTCCGTCCTGATCGGCCAGGAGGCGCCCGCCATCGAGCTCGGCGCGGTGCCGGGCTATCCCGGACCGTTCGGCCAGGAGGCGTTCGGCGGCGAGGTGACGCTGGTGAACATCTGGGGAAGCTGGTGCATTTACTGCCTCTACGAGCACCCGGTGCTTCTCGAGATGCAGTCCGAGGGCGTGCTGATCTACGGCATCGCCTGGAACGATGCGCCTGACGACGCCGCCGCCTGGCTGGAACGCCACGGCAGCCCCTTCGCCGCCGTCGGCCTCGACCCCGAAGGCTACGCCGTCGCCCAGTTCGGCGTGACAGGGGCTCCAGAGACCTTCGTCATCGACAAGGAGGGTGTCGTCCGGTTCCGCTATGTCGGCCCTATCTCCGAGCGCGACTGGAGGCGGGTGATCAAGCCGCTGATCGCCGATCTGGAAAACGAATCGGCGAGTAGCTGACTCTCGGCGTTGACTCTTCCGGCCATGTTCTACTTTTGTTCCTACCATCGAAGCGGGAACGAAGGTGGAGCATGGTCTTTCGCGATGGTGTGCCGGGCTATTACGACCGGCTGGGCTATTTGTTCCTGGACTTCAACGCGTTCTTCGCCAGCGTGGAGCAGGCCGACAACCCCTCCTTATGCGGAAGGCCGGTCATGGTCACGCCGCTGGAAAGCGATCATACCGGCGCCATCGCGGCGAGCTACGAGGCCAGGCCCTACGGCATCAAAAGGGGCACGACAGTCCGGGAAGCCCGCCGCCTGTGTCCCGATATCGTCATCATCGCCGCGAGGCACGACCGCTATGTCGCCATCCATCAGGACATCAAGGAGACGATCGAGGAGGTGCTTCCGATCCACACGGTCTATTCGGTCGACGAGGTAGCCTGCTCCCTCTCCCCTTCCGAAGGAGAGCCCGAAGCTGCCCTTAGAACGGCCAGAGCCGTGAAGGCTGCGCTGCACCAGAGGTTCGGACCGGCCCTGCGTTCCTCTATCGGGCTGGCGCAGACGAGGCTTCTCGGCAAGCTCGCAGCGGAGTCGCGGAAGCCCGACGGCCTGACGGTCTTTCTGCCTACGGATCTTCCGCAGCGGCTGAGCGGCATGGCCCTTCACGACATCCCAGGCATCGGCAACGGCATGCTCGCCCGGCTAGAGAACGTGGAAGTTAGGACCTGCGAGCAGCTTTGGACGCTCTCGCCCAAGCAGATGCGCAAGATCTGGAACTCCGTCGAAGGCGAGCGCTTCTGGTATGCCCTTCACGGCTACGAAACCGACGAGCCGCGCAGCAAACCGAAAAAGTCCATGATCGGCCACAGCCGTGTCCTCGGCAAGGACCACGAGACGCCCGAAGGCGCTCGGATCGTCGCCCGCGCCCTGGTCCTCAAGGCGGCGGCCCGTCTCAGGCACTATGGATACCGCACACGGAATGTCAGCCTCTACTCGCAACTGCGAAAGAGGGAGGGGCAGCTCGAAGCCATGGAGGGGAGCACCTCGCTGGAAGCGACCGCCGACAGCTTTGCCATCCTAGAGGCGTTCGACCATCTCTGGACGCATCATCTCGAAGAGATCAGGCGGCGAACCGGCGTCCAGTCTCTACGGTTTGGTAAAGTCGCCATCTACCTGTCCCACCTCACGGCCCTCGGCAGTGTCGAAGAGCGTCAGACGGAGCTCTTCGCCGGGGCCGGCGATCTCGCTACGACGAGAAACCGCGAGCGCCTGTGGAAGATGATCGACGCCCTCAACGCCGATGAAGACGGCAAGATTGCTGGGCTCGGCAAGGGTAAAGAGCGGGGCCCCGCCATCGGCCGCTACGTCACCTTGGCCGCGCAGCTCAACCTCGACCTCAACTATCTGGGGGGCAAGATCGCCTTCAGCCGCGTTCCCGACCAGGCCGAGTTCGTCATGTAACCATGTTTCGCCCCTTGCGAACTTTCCCCTGAGACCGGCTGCGACCGCACCGGCAGTGTAGGAGAAAGACCATGCGTGACGAATTCGAAGAGCTCTGCTTACTGATGAACGATCCTTCCACCCTGGTCGGTCAGGCCTACTCGACCGATCACGAGATGAAGGAGCGCTGCCAGAGCTTTCTCTGCCGCGAAGGTTACGACAGCTCCGCCTGCGACGGCTTCGAGCGCCGCGGCGACCTACGCTAGCACACTGGCCTCGTAGGCTTCCCTCCAGATACCCGGAATGGCGTTCCATCGCTCCGGGTACCCCGCCCTCACATTGGGTGAGGGATGCGCCGAGACGAAGACTGGAACAGCGCCTGCCCTCGATTGCTGCCAGACCGTCTCGGCGGTTCTTCCCGCCAGCGCCGCCGCCCGCAGGTTCGGCATGGAGACGATCAGCTTACGGAGCGCATCCGCTCCTAGCCGCCGCTCCCCCGCCGTCACCTTGGCCGTGCCGTTCCACCAGGGCACGGCGTTCCAGATCAGCACCTCCGTCCGCGGCACCCCTGCCCGCTCCAGAAGCAGGCGAACCGTGTTGCGCTCGCCATTGTCTGGGGACACCACGGCGTTCTCATGGGCGAGCCCTGACGGCTTCTCCAGGAGGATCAGAAGCCTCGCGCCGAGCCCGCCGCCCAAGGGATCGAAGCCGGGAAGGCTGGCTTCGGGCGCCAGCGCCTCCAGGCTGGACAGCAGGTCGGCTTCGTCCCTACTTAGGCTTCTCACCGGAGAGCACCGGCCTCAGCGAGGCAGGCCGAAGGTCCTCCCTCAACGGATCGTAGCCTAGCCTCGCGCAACCCGTCGGCTCCGCCGTGAACTGAATGGTGTCGATCTTCCATGTGCCCTCCACCTCGATCAGGGTGAAGGCGTCGAAGCCGCAATGGACGATCCGCCGATCCACCTCGATCACATAGGGCGCGAAAACCTGGGCCAGCCCTTCGGTGACCTGCACCTTCGGCTCCCAGTAGAGTTCGGCGTTCTTGGTGGGAAGATCGCTCCAGGCAGCGACAAACGACGCGACGTCGATGGGGGCGGAGATGCCGGTCGGCTCTGCGTCCTCACCGATGCTGACTTGCCGCCCCGAAGCGGTAGCGGTGATGGTCTCGGCGCCCGCCTCGGCGTCGCGGGCGTAGTAGGCTTCGAAGAAGCGGTCCACGGTCTGAAGGACCGCTTCTTCAGGGTTCGTCGCCGCCAGCGCGGCCAGGAGGAGAAAGGTCATGACGCAGGTTTAGCGCCTGGACCTCCCTCCGAACAGGGTCAGGCCTTGCGGCGGCGCTTGGCGAAGCCGAGACCGGCCATTCCCGCAGCCATTAGGGGAAGTGCGCCCGGCACCGGGACCTCGCTGGCGGTGACCGTCACCATGACTTCGCCCAGTCGGGCAAGATCGCCGACATTGTCGACGGTGTTGAAATAGGTGCCGACATTGAAGGCCGAGATGTCGAGGTCGATGGTACCCGTCCCGCCAAAGGTAACTTCGCTGTTGCCGGTGTAGTTCTGCTCGATGGCGAAGCGGAAACCGAGATCGTCGGCATTGTCGGGGGCGTCCTCATCGAGGAAGATCTGCGTGATCGTGTTGGTCACGCCGCCGATAGTGATGAACGCGTTGCCGGTGAGGTTGAAGAGTGCGTCCTGGATCAGCGGATCGGAGAGGAGCTGGCCGGTGCCCCCTGGCTGGAACGTGTCGCCTTGGCTCCACCCGCCTACGCCGGTCTGACGGATGCTGTCATCGCCGGTCGTGGTGGACGAGCCGGAGAAGGTGATGGTGCTGACGCCCTGCCCGACGACGCCGTCGATGAGGATGTGAACGTTACCGCCGTCGAGCATGGCGGCGTGGGACATGCCCGTGAGTGCCGCTATGGAGAGCGTGGTTGCTAGAAACTTCTTCATGGTGGGACCCCAGTTGCGATCTGACGCCTCCTGCAGCTTCCGTGCCAACCGGTAAGGTTTTGTTAGGGGTGAGTGTTGGCAGTGCGCAGTACCGCCGGTTCTGGCTCAGTGGTGCCGTTTGAGCACGAGCAACTCTCCCGTATCGGCGGTAATGATGAGCCTCCGCCCGGCGAATTTCAGCTCGGGCTCGGCATAGAGTACACGGTCGATGTAGCGGTATGTTGGCGCCCAGGTAGTTTTGGGACACTCAGTCAGGATGAGTTCGTTGCTGCCTCGGGACGGATCCCGTCGGAGCCTACCGTCGCGAAAAGCTAGTGGTAGCGGCTCCCCTGGGCACCGATGAACGGTTACACCGTCCTCGCGGAATGAGAGAAGCTGGACGCTGCCGTCCGGAAGCCCTTCGGGCGCGCCGACGGCGATGAGGCGCCAAACGCCGGTCAGCTCCTCTTCCTCAGCAACTGGGCGAGGTGCAGAGGCACAGCTCGTCAGCACCAGCGCCACGATGGAGATCGCAAAGAGACGAAGCAACATCTCGCTCCCTAAAAAAGCGCCCCTGCTGTGCCCTTCTGCGCCTAGAAAAGGTCCCCCGGACCTTTTCTTTCGCTTGCAGCGAACCGGCTACGAAGCCTCCTCAATCGGCTTCACCACCTTGATGTGCACATCCTTGAGCTGCTCGGGAGAAGCCTCCGAGGGCGCGCCGAGAAGCAGGTCCTCGGCGTTTTGGGTGAGCGGGAACATCGTCACCTCACGGATGTTTTCCTGGTCGGCGAGCAGCATGACGATGCGGTCGACGCCATAGGCGATGCCGCCGTGGGGCGGGGCGCCGTATTTGAAGGCGTTCAGCATACCGCCGAACTCGCGCTCGACCACTTCCGCGCCGTAGCCCGCCTTGGCAAAGGCCGCATACATCACTTCGGGCTTGTGGTTACGGATGGCACCGGAGGCCATCTCGTAGCCGTTGCAGACCAGGTCGTACTGGTTGGCCTTGAGCTGCAGGATCTGCTCAGCCGTCTCGGCTTTCTCGAGCGCCGCGAGGCCCCCTTGCGGCATGGAGAAGGGGTTGTGGCCGAACTCGACCTTCTTGCGCTCCTCGTCCCACTCATACATCGGGAAGTCGACGATCCAGCAGAAGGCGAAGCGAGCCTCGTCGAAGATCGGCGTGCCGTCCGGCATGATCTTGCCCTGCTCGGCCAGGCTCTGCGCGATCTCGACACGGGCGAGACCCGCCACGCGCTCGAACTCTTCGACCTTACCGGCGAGGAAGAAGGCGGCATCGCCCGCAGACAAGCCAAGCTGGTCGCGGATGGCATGGGTGCGCTCGGCGCCGATATTCTTGGCGAGGGGGCCTTTGCCGTCGCCGTCGTCGAACATGATGTAGCCCATGCCCGGCAGGCCCTGTTTCTGCGCCCAGGAGTTCATCCGGTCACAGAACGCCCTGGACCCGCCACCCGGCGCGGGGATGGCGCGAATCTGCTTCTCGGGGTCCTCCGCCATCGACGCAAAGATCTTGAAGCCCGAGCCTTTGAAGTGCTCGGTCACCACCTGCATCTGAAGCGGCACGCGCAGGTCGGGCTTGTCGGTGCCGTAGCGCAGCATGCTGTCGGCGTAGGGGATCTTGGCCCAGCTCTCGTAGGGGTCCACCTTGCGCTCACCGGCATGAAGCTCGAAGGCCCGCGCCACCACGGGGCCGGTCGTGTCCCAGACCTCGTGCTGCTCGACGAAGCTCATCTCGACATCGAGCTGGTAGAACTCACCGGCGGAGCGGTCGGCCCGTGCATCCTCGTCTCTAAAGCACGGCGCGATCTGGAAGTAGCGGTCGAAGCCCGACACCATGATGAGCTGCTTGAAGATCTGCGGCGCCTGGGGCAGCGCGAAGAATTTTCCAGGGTGAAGACGTGAGGGCACCAGGAAGTCCCTCGCGCCTTCCGGGCTGGAGGCCGTCAGGATCGGTGTCTGGTACTCGGTGAAGCCCGCATCCTCCATGCCCCGGCGCAGCTCACGCACCACGTTCGAGCGCAGCACGATGTTCTTGTGCATGGTCTCGCGGCGGAGGTCCAAATAGCGGTGCCGCATGCGGATGTCTTCGGGGTAGTCGGGCTCCTGGAAGACTGGCAGGGGCAGGTCACCGGCAGCGGACAGCACCTCGAACTTGGTGATGCGCACCTCGATGGCGCCGGTGGGCAGGTTCTCGTTCACCTGGTCCTCGGCTCTGGCGACCACCTTGCCCTCGACCCTGATGCAGCTCTCGGCGCGCACGGCATCGACGGCTGCGAAGTCCTCGAACTCAGGCTCGCAGAGAACCTGCGTGATGCCGTAGTGGTCGCGCAGGTCGATGAACAGGATGCCGCCATGGTCGCGCTTCCTGTGCACCCAGCCGGAGAGCCTGACCTCGGAGCCGACATCTTCCTTGCGGAGCTCGGCACAGTGGTGGGACCTGTAGGGATGCATCGTGGAAACCTCTTCGCTAAGCCCTGGGCCATTGCATCGCCTGTTCGGCAGGGTCAAGCTATCTGAAGCGGGCTGCCCTAGGGGAAGAAGATGCGCAAGCTTATCGGTGTCGGCGTTCTTCTTTCATCAGCTGCGCTGGTGGCCGCTGCCCTCTTCCATGTCGCGCTGATATTCGGTGATCCGTCCTGGGTGGCTTTCGCCGGAGCGCCTTTGTGGGTGACCGAGTCCTTTCGCGACGGAACCTGGCAGGGGCCGGTCGTCACGAGCGCCATCGCGCTGATCCTTCTGGTCTTCGCGGCTTACGGCTGGTCGGCGACTGGGCGCCCTCCTAAGCTGCCGCTGACAAGGCTAGCGCTCGGCCTGATTGCAGCCCTCTTTCTCCTGCGCGCATCGGCGCTGGTCCATCAGCTCCCCGCGGCGGATTTCTCCAAACCCTTCGATCAGTTCCACGTGGCGGCTTCGGTCATCATCGGTCTGACCGGGCTTTCCTACGGTCTCGGCGCGCTGTTCCTCCGCCGCCGGTGAGCGCCTGCGCTCTTTAGGCTTTTCGGTCAGCCTCTCTTCACCCTGTGTTCCAGGGCGGAACAGAAGCGCTCACCTGTCCCTCCCCGGCACAAAGTTTGCCCCAAAAAGGCCTTATTTCTTGCGGGGTTCAGGACATCTTCACCCTATCGCTTAGGCGGTTCTTAGCCGGCGTTATGTAGTCTCACGGCTTATCGAGCCTATCGATGCCGCCGTGGGGGTGGCGACAAGTTGGGGAACAGTATGGAAGCTTTCATGCAGCGGAGGCAGCAGCGCGAACCTTACGTCATCGGGCCTGATGGGACCCCGTTGACCCTCGCCGACCTTCCTTCGCCCACGACCAAGCGCTGGGTGATCCGTCGCAAGGCCGAGGTGGTCACCGCCGTTCGCGGAGGTCTCCTGAGCTTTGAAGCCGCGTGCGAACGCTACGGCATCACCGAGGAGGAGTTCCACTCCTGGGAGAAAGCGATCGACAAGCACGGGATGCAGGGCCTGCGCGCCACCCGCATTCAGCAGTACCGCTAAGCCGGTCGCACATCTGAAAAAAGCCCGGCCCCGCGGAAGCGGGGGCGGGCTTTTTCGTTTGAACCTTCGCCGTCATCCCGGAAAGCGCGGAAGCGCTTATCCGGGACCCATGGACTGAACGCTCCATTATAACCGACGGCTGATAGGGCAACAACGAGTGGTCCATGGGTCCCAGATAGCCTGCGGCTTCCGGGATGACGGTAGGGGTGCGTCCTCCCTAGAGGCGAACCCCGCACGCGCGGCACAACCCTTGCAACCTGGCGGTGAGCAGTCACGCGCTAGGGCAGACCATGCAGCACCACTCTTTCGGCCTTCGCTACGAGCCCCTAGGTTCAGGGGCGGGCCCGATCTTCTGGAACGGGCGAGAAGAGACTTGGTCGAAGAGGCAACAGCCTCTACGCCGGAGTGATGGTGATGGAACCCAGCCTGCGCCGATGAGCTATCAGACCTTCTACGGAGCCACTATTGACGAGGCCAAGCGCGCGATGAAGCGCACGCTGGGCGATGACGGCGTGGTGCTCGCCGTGCGCCGAAGCCAGGACGGCGGTGTCGAGATTCGCGCCATCAAGAAGGGCCAGCCCCTCTTCAAGGGCGAGGGCGGCTCTTCCGGGGGCCTCTTCGCGCGCGGCAGGTCGAGCGAGCCTGCGCCCGCCCCCTCCCTCGGCGGTCTCAAGGAGCCCCGCGTCACGGACGATGCAGAGGCGGCGAAGGAGCCCGAGGGCGGCGCTATGGGCACGCTGCGCGGCGATTTCTCGAAGAAGCTCGCCAGCGGCCGGTCGGGCTCAGGCGATCCGATCTTCGCCGAGTGGGAGCATCGCCTCGGCCGTCACGGCCTTTCCCAGCGCCTCATCCGCGCCCTCGCCGACGAGGCCCACGACTACGCAGGCCGGGGCGACGAGGCCGCACGCTTGAGCTTCGCACTCGCCAGAGTCCTGCGTTTTGCCCCCCTCAACATCATGCGCGACGTGCCGATCATGCTGATCGGCCAGACGGGGGCGGGCAAAACATCCTCCGCCGCCAAGATCGCCGCCAGCGCCGCCGCCCAAGGGGGCCGCATCGCCTTCGTCTCCGCCGATGTGGGCCGGGCGGGCGCGGTCGAGCAGATGCAGACCTATGCCGACGCCCTCGACACCCGCTTCTGGGCGGTCGAGGAGCCGCGCGAGGTCGCCCAGATCATGCGCCAGGAGCGACCCAAAGAGGGCATCATCCTCGACACCCCCGGTGTCAGCCCCTTCGCCAGCGCCGATGTCAACGCCGTGCGCGCCTTCCGGGAGAGCCTCGGCGCCGAGATGATCCTCGTCATCCCCGCCTCCGGCGATGTCGGTGAGCACACGGATTGGATCACCGCCTTTGCGGACCTCGGCGTGCGCCGCTGCATCATCACCAAGTTCGACGCCTCCCGCCGCGTCGGCGCCGCCGTCTCCGCCTGCTACCAGGCCGGCATGGCCATCGCCTACTTCTCCGAAGCCCCCTTCATCGCCGACGGCCTCATCGAGGCGGGCCCGGACTATCTGGCGCAAAGGCTGCTGATGGACGTACCCGGACGGCTTGGGCGGAAGAGTTAGGGCGGATCGCGAAGCTTTTCCGCCGCTCGGCGCTCTCCCCCCCCCTTTATCTCCAAGGTCCACATCTCCTCCCCACGCCTTCCCATGGTCGCGCAGCGATCCATGGGACCCATCACAAAGCGGACCAAGCAGCACACAGGCGGCAGGAGATGGGTCCCACGGTCTACGCTTCGCTACGCCGTGGGAAAGCGGATGAAAAAGCAGGGGCCGTAGGGCGGATTGCGAAGCGATCCGCCGCGCGCCGGGTCCCCGTTCGTCTCTTATGCCCGCGCCGAGCGGGTGGTCGTGTTGCCCGCCTTCGACCGTCATCCCGGAAGCCGAAGGCTATCCGGGACCCATGGACCGGTCAGCTCTCACGAACGCACCGGACCGAGCGGATCGTAACGTCAGGCCATGGGTCCCGGATCAGCTTCGCTGTCCGGGATGACGGCGGAAGGAAGCATACCGCCCAGAAGAGGTGGCCGCCTCCGGCGTCCACCCTACGGGGACAGAACTCAGAATGGCACCTCGGAGCGGAACACCACCTCACTACCCCCGATCGGATGCCGTACCGCCAGCTCCTCCGCATGCAGCAGCAGTCTGGGTGCGGAGTGTTCGTCCCCGTACCACTCATCCCCCAGGATCGGGTGTCCGATCGAGGCCATATGCACGCGGAGCTGGTGCGAGCGACCGGTGACGGGGGTGAGCGCAAGCCTCGTCGACTCCCCTACCCGCTTCAGCACCCGCCAGTGGGTCAGGGCCGGTCTGCCGTGCTTTTCGCAGATCATCTGCAGCGGGCGGTTGGGCCAGTCGCAGCGCATTGGCGCGTCGACCGTGCCGCTCTCCGCTTCCACCCTGCCCTCGACCACGGCGATGTAGCGCTTCCTCGTCATGCGCTTCTCGAACTGCTTGCCCAGATGCGCCAGCGCCTCCTTGCTTCGTGCGAAGAGCATCACGCCGGAGGTCGCCATGTCGAGCCGGTGGACGGTGAGCGCTTCGGGATGGGCCTCCCTCACCCTCGCCTCCAGACAGTCCGGCTCACACCGTCCGGGGACGGAGAGAAGCCCCGCGGGCTTGTCGGCGACGATCAGCGCCTCGTCGACGTGAAGGAGCGTCAGGCGCGGCTCCAGCGGCGGCCGGTAGGGCTTGAGCGGCAGGGGCAAGGGCTAGACGGCGATGGCGGCGGGCAGCTTCGCCTCGGCGTGCATCCAGACATCCTCGATGCCGTCGGCGATCTGCGCGGCGCAGGGCGGGGTGAGCATGGACATGTGCCCCTCCTTGGCGAAGTGGATGCGCCGCGCCCAGGTCCCCGCCTCGGTATATTCCTGCAGCAGCGCCGTGGTCCCCTGGCTGACCGGGGTGGCGGTGGCGAAGAAAGACGGCAGGTGCAGCGCGGGCTCGATCGTGTCGTCGAGCGCCTTCTTCTCGGTGACGGCCACCTCCTCGGCGGCGGTGCGCAGGTGCTGCTCGGAGTTGATCGAGGCGAGCTTGTCCGCCCGCGGCGGGCCTTCGAGCTCGAGGATGTTCGGGTGCAGCGTCTCCACGAAATCGCCGAGGGCCGTGCCCGCGACCTTGGCGCCCGCCTGACCGATCCCCCTCGCCCAGGCGATCCAGCCCGCCCAACGCAGACCCCTCATCAGCGACGGGCAGACCGCGTCTAGCAGCGCCAGCCCGGCTAGCCGGTCGGGGATCATGCAGCCCGCAAGATGCACCCTGACCCCGGCCATGGAGTGCCCGGCAAGGACCACCTTGCGGCTCACCTCCAGCCGGTCGAGCACCCGCTCCATGTCCTGCACGTGAAAGCTCGGCAGGGGCGGCTGGCCCTCGGGCAGCGGGTCGGAGCCGTACATCCCCGCCCTGGTCGTGAGGATACAGTACCAACCGCGCCTCGCCAGGTCCAAGGCGATGTGGTGGCCGTCCGCGTAGATGCCGAAGGAGCCGGGGTCGAAGAGGAGGACACGCGGCGCATCGGTATCGCCGTAGCGGGCCAGCGACATGCGCCGCTCGCCGTCGATCTCCACCCGTTCGACCTCGCCCTGAAGCTTCATCGGCCTCCGCTTATCCTCGTGCTGCTTCGCCTGTGCTAGCAACACGCGGAGCGGGGAAAAAGATCAGAGCTGAGAGATGTCGGCTTAGTAGGCGCAGACCGAGAACCCCTTACCGATCCAGCAGGCCGGATAGCTCTCCGACCGCTTCGCCTCGCCCACATAGGTGCTGCCGCCGGTCGTGGTCAGCGCGCGAACGTCGGCCTCGCCGGGCAGGAAGACGGAGACGAGGATCTCGGACACGTCGTCGTAGAACATGTCGCCCTCTTCCAGGGTGACGGCGAAGGAGCCGCGCCCGCGAGGCTCGAACTTGCAGGCACCGCGGAAGTTGGAGGGCCAAAGAAGGCACTTGGCATCGCGGATCTCCACCGGCGTCCGCTCGGAGGCGAGGCCCTCGGGCAAGATGTCCTGCATCTCCTCCGGCAGATCGCTCTCCTGCACCACCCCCGCTTCGCTGCCGCAGGCGGCGAGCAGCAGTGCCCCGCCGATCAGGTTTCTCATCCCAGCCATGTCCAACCCCTTAGAGCCCTTCCAACCCGTGTCGCTCTTTCACGCTACAGTGAGCACTATCGCCGCTTTGACGCCGAAGGCCAACCCTGCTCTAGCTCTTAGGCATGTCCTCACGCATGCGGCCGCAGACAGGGCTCGGCCCCAGCGGCGTCACCGCCGTTCTCGGCCCCACCAATACCGGCAAGACCTTCTACGCGCTGGAGCGGATGGCCGCCCACCCCACGGGCATGATCGGCCTGCCGCTGAGGCTTCTCGCTCGTGAGGTCTATGAGAAGATGGTGGACCGGCGCGGCGAGCGGGCGGTGGCGATGATCACCGGCGAGGAGAAGATCGTCCCGCCGAACCCCAGCTACTGGGTCTGCACGGTTGAAGCGATGCCGCTCGAACGCCGGGTCAGCTTCCTCGCCATCGACGAGGTGCAGCTCGCCGCCGATGCCGACAGGGGCCGCATCTTCACCGACCGTATCCTGCACGCAAGGGGCCAGCACGAGACCTTGCTTCTCGGCTCGGACACGATGGGGCCGATCCTGTCGCGGCTGGTCCCCGGCATCGAGTATTTGGGCCGGGAGCGCTTCAGCCAGCTCACCCATACGGGCCATAAGAAAGTGACCCGCCTGCCGCGGAGAACCGCTATCGTGGCCTTCTCAGCGGACGCGGTCTACTCCATCGCCGAGCTGATCAGGCGTCAGCGCGGCGGCGCGGCGGTGGTGATGGGCGCACTCAGCCCCCGCACCCGCAACGCCCAGGCCGCGCTCTACAATGACGGCGAGGTGGACTACCTCGTCGCCACCGACGCCATCGGCATGGGCCTCAACATGGACATCGACCATGTGGCCTTCGCGCAAGGGAGGAAGTTCGATGGCCGCAACGCGCGGAACCTGCAGCCTGCCGAGGTGGGGCAGATCGCAGGCCGCGCGGGACGCCACGTGCGCGACGGCACCTGGGGCTCGACGGCGGAGTGCCCGCCCTTCGACGAGGAGCTGATCCACCAGGTTACCGAACATACGTTCCAGCCCGTCACCGCGCTGCAGTGGCGGAACCCGAACGTTCGGTTCGGCAGCCTGCCCGCCCTTCTGAAGTCGCTGGAGCAGGCGCCAACCGAAGAAGGCCTGGTCCGCGCCAGAACCGACGATGACGAGGACGCCCTACGCCGACTCGCGCGGCGTCACGACATCCGCGAGATGGCCAGGGGCGGCGCAGCGCTGAAGCTGCTCTGGGAGGTCTGCCAAGTCCCCGACTTCCGCAAGGTCACCCCGGACCAGCACGCCATCATCCTGGGCGAGCTCTACGAGCAGCTCATTGAGCGGGGCAGCATCCGCCGGGAGTGGGCCGAGCTGCAGCTCAGCCGCCTCGACAATCCGAACGGCGATATCGACGCCATCTCGAACCGCATCGCCCATGTGCGCACCTGGACCTATCTCAGCCACCGCTCTGGCTGGCTGGACGATGCGGGCTACTTCCAGGGCGAGGCGCGGCGGATCGAGGACAAGCTCTCGGACATCCTGCACGAGCGTCTGACGCAACGCTTCGTTGACCGGCGCACCTCAGTGCTCTTGAAGCGTCTCAAGGACGACGCCCCGCTCCTGGCAGGCGTCCGCAACAATGGAGAGGTCGTCGTGGAAGGCGAGTTCGTAGGAAGGCTCCTGGGCTTTCAGTTCATCCTCGACCCCAAGGCCAGGGGGCCGCACGAGAAGCGCGTGCGCTTTGCCGCGCTGAAGGCTCTCGGCCCGGAGCTGATGGCCCGTGCCTCCGCTTTGGCTGAAGCGAAGCCGGACGAGCTGAAGCTGGCCGATAGCGGTGAGATCACCTGGCGCGGCAGCCCCATCGCCAAGCTCCGACGCGGCCCGCAGCCCCTGCGGCCCGATTTCGAGCTGGTGGCGATGGAGCACATGCCCGCTTCCGCCGTGGGCGCGGTGCAGGACCGTTTGCGCCAGTTCATCGCCGACCGGGTCGAAGGTCTGGCCGGGCCGCTGGTCGCTCTGCAGCGCGCGCTGAACAGACCATCCGACGATCCCGAAGGTCTGTCGGCGAACGCAAGAGGCGTGGCCTTCCGCCTGGTCGAGAATTTCGGCGCCATGTCCCGCCGCCCCATCGCCGATGAGGTCAAAGCCCTGACCCAGGATGAGCGTGCGGGCCTCAGAAAACTCGGTGTGCGCTTCGGCGAGTACACGCTGCACCTCCCCGCCCTTCTCAAACCCGCCCCGGCCAAGTTTCTCGGCCTCCTCTGGTCCCTCAGCAGCGAGGCGGCACCGGGCAGATACGCCCTGCCGCCCGCGGGCGCGACCTCGGTCGAGGCCGACGAGACGGTGCCGCACGCCTTCTGGTACGCCGTCGGCTACCGACCCTCGGGCAAGCGGGCCGTGCGCATCGACATGCTGGAGCGCCTCGCCCAGGAGATTCGCAAGGCCCGCGACGAAGGCGGCCGCCAGGGCTTCGAGACCAACCAGCGCATGATGAGCCTGGTCGGCGTTTCCGGCGAGGCCTTCGAGGACATTCTCAAGAACCTTGGCTACAAGAAGCAGACCGTGGAGCGTGAGGTGAAGGTCGCGGCCCCCGTGGTCGCCGACCCGGTGGCGGAGACCGTCGAGGACCCCGCGGCCACCGCGGCGAGGCAGCTTCCGGCGGATGAGCCGGTAGCGGAGGGCCAGGCTCCTGACGCAGCGACGCAGGTGGGGACCGCTCCGCCAACCGCCGAAGCCGAGCAGGCCGTGTCGGAACCGGCATCCGAAGAGAAGGAAGCAGAAGCGCCGACCAGTGACCCGGCAGCTGAAACTTCCCAAGCCGAACCGACCGAGACACACCAGGCAGCTTCCCAAGATGTTCCAGTTACGGAAACTCCGCCCGCTGAAGCTCCGCTAGCGGAGGGCGAAACTGTCACTGAGACGGTCACCCTCTGGCGCTACCAGCCGCCGCGCGGCCCCCGCCGCGACCAGAAAGACGGTCGCCGGGGCGGCAAGCCCGGACAGCGAGGCGAGAAACGCGACGGTCCCCGCAGCCAGGGTCCGAAGGGTAAGGGCGGCAAACGTCCGCCCAAGGATCAGAAGCCGAGAACCTTCAGTTCCGGCCCGAGAAAGCGCAAAGAGGCCGACCCGGACAGCCCGTTTGCGGTGCTGGCCAATCTGAAGAAGGACTGAGCTGCCTCGCTCTGGTGCTAGTGGGTCGGTTTCGACGGCGGTGCCGGAAACCCCCGCCGAGGGTGGTTGCGCTAATCTCTTCGAAGGGAGAGGTTGATGTTTACTATATCGAGTGAGGATAAATAATGGCGTTTCTATCCTTAGCAAACAGATGAAAACATAGGCGCTGGTGGCTCCTCCCCCTCAGCCTGCCGGCAGCTCCCCCTCTAGAGGGGAGCGATACAGAGAGCGGACGTTGGTTCTGCTTCCCTCCCCTACGCAGTGGGGGAGGTGCCCGAAGGGCGGAGGGGGCCACCGGCGTTTGCTGAGGATAGAAACGCCCGAGTAATTGACGGAATTAGTTCTGAGGACGCCCTCACCGAAACCTGCTTCAGCAGCCTTCGACCTCTCCCTGAGGGAAAGGTGAAGAGAGTAGAAAACCGCTGCGGCAATATTCAAACCCGTCTACCACTGCCTTGGCACATAGCTTGCATCGCTGGTTTCCAGGAAATTAACCCCTGGGGACCCACATGTTCAAAGCTCTTCTTGCCGGCGCTGCCACCCTTGCGCTCGGTCTTTCCGCCCACGCCAACACCATCTACGCCATCGACATCGACTGGCAGAACAACGGCACGGTCAGCGGCAATAACGACCGCGACAATCCGCAGAACGCGCTCGGCGCGCCGGACGGCGACTTTCTCTCGCTGGGTCTCAGCAACCCGACTACCGGCAGCTACGGCTTCGCCGTCTTCGACTTCGGCACCCAGGTCACCGGCCCCGCCACGGTGTGGGAAGTGACCTTCAACTGCCGGATGGGTTCCGCCGGTGCCTGCACCTACCCCGAGAGCCTCGAAGTCTGGTACGGCAACGACTATGATTTCGGCAGCAACGACATCAACGATGTCTTCGACGATTTCATCAGCGCGGGTGAGCTGTTCAACGCCGACGCCCAGAACGGCGCCTCCGCCCTCATCAACGGCACGTTCCGCTACCTCGCTCTCGTCGATACGAGCGCTGCGAACTTCCCGAACGGTCCCAGCACGGACGGTTTCGACATCGACGCCGTGAGTGTGGTGGCGACGCCCCTTCCCGGTGCGGCAGCCCTGATCCTACCCGCGCTCGGTGTGGCGGTCGCCAGACGTAAGCGGAAGGTCTGACGCGGTCGCCCCTCCCCCTGCAAGGGGGAGGAAGCGCGAGTCTTACGCCGCGGCGTCCAGACCCTGGCGTCCGAGCTCCAGAAACTTGTCGCGCCGCTGAGCCTTGAGCTCGGCGGCGCTCATCGCTGTCAGCTCGTCCAGGAAGCGGGCGATGGTCGAGGCGACATTGCCCATGGCTTCTTCGGGAGCGCGGTGGCTGCCGCCGATGGGCTCGGGAATGATAGCGTCGATGACGCCCAAGGCTTCGAGGTCCTGGGCGGAGATCTTCATCGCGTCGGCGGCATCGGGCGCCTTGTTGTCGCCCTTGGCCATGGCATCTTTCCAGAGGATCGCTGCGCAGCCCTCGGGCGAGATCACCGAGTAGATCGAGTGCTCCAGCATCAGCACCTTGTTGGCTGCCGCCAGCGCCACCGCGCCGCCTGAGCCGCCCTCGCCGGTGATGACGGAGATGATCGGGACCTCGGCCTCCAGGAACTTCGCCGTGCAGGAGGCGATGGCCTCCGCCTGGCCGCGCTCCTCGGCGCCGCGGCCCGGATAGGCACCTGCGGTATCGACCAGGGTGATGACCGGCAGGCCGAAGCGCTCGGCCATCTCCACCAAGCGGATCGCCTTGCGGTAGCCCTCGGGCCGGGCCATGCCGAAATTGTGGGTGAGGCGGCTTTCGGTGTCGCGGCCCTTCTCGTGACCCATGATCACGCAGCGGTGCCCGCCAATATGGGCGAGGCCGCCCAGGATCGCCTGGTCGTCGCCGAAGGCGCGGTCGCCAGCCAGCTCGGTGAAGCCCTCGGCCATCGTCTCCGCATAGTCGATAAAGTGCGGGCGGTTGGGATGGCGGGCGACCTGCGTCTTCTGCCACCTCGTCAGGTTCTCATAGGTCTCCTGGAGGAGCTTCTGCGACTTCTCCTCGAGGCGCTGGATCTCAGGCTCCACCTCGGCGGCAGAGCGCTCATCGTCGAGGTCCCGCAGGCTGTCGATCTTGCCTTCGAGCTCGGCGACGGGCTTTTCGAAGTCGAGATAGGTGCGCATGGAGGGCTCTCCTTACAGATGGGGCAGCGATGCCCCGCAAACTCTTCGGGCTGCCCTAGCGATAGCCGTGGGCTTTGTCAGCCGGAGCCTAGCAGCGATCCCCCAACAAACTGCGAACCGTCCTCAGCGAGCCGGTTTCACACGGGGGACGTAGGCCTGGGAGTTGACCACCTCCTCGCGCAGCTTGCCGGTGTAGGAGAGCGCCTGCTCCTCGAAGCGGATATCGGCGAGGATGGGTGCTGCGTCGGCCACGCTGTAGAGCGTCTCGGCCATGGCGTCTCGGGCAAGCTCGGCCTCGCCCGAGGCCTGCACCGCGCCAAGCTCCAGGGCAGCGAGCAGCATGCCCGCGCGGCTACCCTCGGCGGCGGCCTTGATGCCGTGCTCGGCTGCGAGGCTCAGATCGGCGCGCTCGGCCACCTGAGCCAGCGGGTCGACCACTTCGAAGGGCACGGGCTCCGGCTCGACGATCCGCTCGCCGATGGCGCCCGCTAGGCGCTGGGCGGCGGAGGGGCGAACGGCGCCGTAGAGGTTGGCGAGGTTGAGGAACGCTCGCTCACCGCCCACCGACTGTTCGGCGGCCACGGTCTGCATCCAGCGCTCGGCGGCGTCGAAGCGGCGTAGGAGGAGCGCGGCCATCGCGAACTCCACCGCGTAAGGCGCGGTCTGCGGCCCGGCGGCGGAGGAGGCGATCTCCTGGGAGAAAGCCTTGGTGAGGAAGAGAAACTGATCGGTATCGGTGCCCGCATCGAGGAGCGCCTGCCCGATGGCGGCCTGACGCTCGGGGCTGCCCTCCTGCATGACGCGGATCGAAGCGATGGTGGCTTGAAGGCGGGAGTTCTCGAGCCGCATGGCTGCGTCGCCCAGCTCCCGGTGCGGTAGGAGGTTCTCGCGAGCCGCCCGCAGGAGCGCCGCTTCCCTGGCCTGGGAAGAGAGGCCGGTATCCATCGCCACCGCCGCCGCGATTGCCGGGCGGAGATCGGCCACATCACCCGGTCCGACCAGGCCGCCCAGGCGCCGGAAGGCGGCGTAGGACAGCGGATCGGTGGGCATCCTCGTGGGCGTGACGCCTGCCAGGAGGCTCGCGAAGGTGCGCTCGTCCTGCTCGGTGAGCACGTTCTCTTCGCGGGCGAGGGACAGGGTCAGCTCAGCCGCCGGACGCTCATCGGCGTAGAGGTAGCAGAAGATGCGAAGGCGCACGAAGAACGGGTCCTGGCGGCCTTCGCGCAAGGAAGCACCCCTGCCGCAGGCCTGCTCGGTGTCCCCCGCATAGAGGTCGCGGATGGCGACGATGCGGCTGAGGGCGGGTTGGACGGTGAGGCCCGGTGTCAGCTCGGCCAACGAGCCCGCCTCGAAGGCGTAGCCAGCCTCGGCGGCTTTCAGGAGCTTGAGACCGGCGAGCCCCGCATCGGCCCCCTCCGGCCCCTCGCCGGGGGAGAGGAGGACGCGGCGCAGCATCTCACGCTTGGCGGTGTCCTCGAACCTGACCGGCAGGGAGGCGAACTGCGCCGCCACGGTCTCGGCGCTCGAGCCCCGCCAGAGCTCGCGGGGCAGCGCGCCCTCCCGCTCGGTCAGGGACCCTAGGGCGAAAGGGCTCGAATCGAAGCTGGCCCGCTCGACCTGGGCCGCAGCCGGAGACAGCGCGGCGCCGAGGGCGGCGAGGGAGACGAGAAGCTGCTTCATATAACTACCGAGCCTGAAGCTCGACCTCTTGGGTGATGGTCCTGGTCTGAGGTTGGCGACGATCGCCCAGAACGTAAAGCAGGGCGACGGACAGGATAATGAGCGTGAGTAGAAAGAACGCGAACTTCACCGGACTGTTCCTGATCGTTGGTCTGCTGCCCTGCCGTAACAGGGTAAAGCTTACCCCTTTTCCCGCTTTTGGCGGTAGGCGGCTTGCCTTTCCGCGATGACTTTTTCGTAGCCTCTTTGTGGCGGTTCGTAGAGAGGGGTGCGCTCCAGCCCCTCGGGCAGGTAGCTCAGCCCCGCATGGCCGTCCGGCTCGTCGTGGTCGTAGCGGTAGCCCTCGCCCCTGCCCTCCTCCTTCATGCCCTTGGTTGGCGCGTTGAGCGCATGGAGCGGCGGCGGCAGGGAGCCGTGCTCCCTCGCTAGCCTCTTGGCAGCCTTGAAGGCTGCGTAGCTGGCGTTGGATTTGGGCGCGGTGGCAAGATAGGCGACAGCCTGGCCCAGCGGGATATGGCCCTCGGGCTCGCCGAGCTGCTGAAAGGCGTCCCGTGCTGCCACCACGACCTGCAGCGCACGGGGGTCGGCATTGCCGATATCCTCCGACGCGATCACCGTCAGGCGGCGGAAGATGAAGAGCGGGTCCTCCCCCGCCGCCAGCATCCGCGCGGTCCAGTAGAGGGCCGCATCGTCGTCGGAGCCACGGATGGACTTCTGCAGCACCGAGGCGAGGTCGTAGTGGATGTCCCCGCCTTTATCGCCTGCGGTCGCCCGCGCTGCGTAGGAGCGGAGAAGTTCATCCCGTCCTAGAGGATCGCCCCGGTGGCTCGCGATCTGCTCGATCAGACCGATCAGCGCACGTCCGTCCCCATCGGCGAGGGAGATGAGGGTCCGCCTCCCCTCCTCCGTCAGCGGCAGCCCAGCGGAAAGCGCCGTCTCCGCCCTCTCGGTCAGCTTCTCCAGGTCGTCGGGGTCCAGCCTCTCCAGCTTGAGCACCGCCGCGCGGGACAGAAGCGCTCGGTTGAGGGCGAAGCTCGGGTTCTCCGTCGTCGCGCCGATCAGGGTGACCACGCCGCTCTCCATGACCGGCAAGAAGCTGTCCTGCTGGCGCTTGTCGAAGCGGTGAAGTTCGTCGACGAAGAGGACAGTCGCCTGCCCCGAAGCACGGCGCGCCTCGGCGGCGGCGAAGGCCTTTTTGAGGTCCGCCGTGCCGGTGAAAATGGCCGAGAGCTGCTCGAAATGGGCGCCGCTCTCCTGAGCGATCAGACGCGCCAGGGTCGTCTTCCCCGTCCCCGGCGGGCCGTGCAGGATGATCGAGGGGAGGCTCGGGCTTGTGAGCAGCACGGACAGCTTGCCGCCCTCACCCAGAAGATGCCGCTGACCGACCACTTCCGAGAGCGAGGCAGGGCGCAGACGTTCGGCCAAGGGCACGGGCGCCCCCTTCTCCAGGCCTGCCGCTTCGAAGAGGCCGCTCACCGGACGCGGTAGGTCGACACCCGGCCCCGAGGGGTGCGGACAGTCAAGGTACGGATGTCCCGCTGTCTGAGGGCCTCTTCCAGGCCCTCGACGCTGGTGATCTCGCGCCCACCGACCTCCAGCACCTTCACACCGGGCCTGAGAGGGGTTCGCCGGGCCACCCGTCTCGGATCGGCCGAGGTGACCACCACGCCGGTATCGAAGGGGTTGCGGCCGAGCTCCTCGTTCAGCGCAGGCGAGAGGTTCGCCACCGTGATGCCCTGGAACAGGGTGTTGTCCGGCAGTTGCGTCTCGTCGCGGGCGGGGGTCTCAGGCGGTAGCTCCAGCCTTACCCTGGCCCGGCGCTCGCGGCCCTCGCGGAGATAGTCCACCTGCACCTGCTCGCCCTCCTCGCGGGTGGCAGGGCGGTAGCGAAGGGCCTCGGCGTCGCGCACCTCGCGCCCGCCAATGCGCAGCACCACGTCGCCCTCGCGAAGACCGGCGCTGGCGGCGGGACCGCCTGGATAGATCTGGTTGATGAGCGCCCCTTGCGGACGGTCGAGGCCCAGCGCCGCTGCGATCCTCCCGTCGATGTCGCTGCCGACGACGCCGATCCAGGGGCGGCGCACGATGCTCTCGCCTCCCTGCGCCGAGGCCAGCACACGCTGAACCACGCTGCCGGGGATGGCGAAGCCGATGCCGTTGGAGCCGCCTGAGCGGGAGAAGATCGCCGTGTTGATGCCGAGCAGCCTGCCGTCCACATCCACCAGCGCGCCGCCTGAATTGCCCGGATTGATGGCCGCGTCCGTCTGGATGAAGAACTGGAAGTCCGACATGGACACATTGGTGCGGCTGAGCGCCGAGACGATGCCCGAGGTCACTGTCTGGCCCACGCCGAAGGGGTTGCCGATGGCGAGCACGATGTCCCCCACCTCCGCCGCGTCGCTATCGGCGAAACGCAAGGTCGGCAGGGGGTCGGGGGTGTCGATCTTGAGGACCGCCAGATCGGTCTGCGGGTCCGCCAGCAGCAGCTCGGCATCGAACTCGCGCCTGTCGGTGAGGACGACACGGATCTGGTCCATCCCCTCGATGACGTGGTTGTTGGTCACCACCAGCCCGTCCTCCGACAGGATCACGCCGGAACCGAGCGAGCTCTGGGGCTGCTGCCGGGGGGCCATCTGGCCGAAGAAGCGGGAGAACATCGGGTCGTCGAAGACGCTGCTGCGCGCCTGGACCCGGCGGCTGGTGAAGACGTTGACCACCGCCGGCGCCGTCTCCTCGACCACTGGGGCGTAGGTCGCGCGCAGCTCGGTCCCGTTACGGGGCTGCATGGTGTCCTGGCGGGGCTGCGCGCCCGCCTGACAGACCAGAAGAAGGGGTAGGAGGAGGAGAATACTACGCATGGTCACCGTCACCCGAGAATTGCCGCCCCCTTTTGGTGGGTCTTTGCGCCCCTCGATGCAAGAGATGCAGCGCAGCTTCCGCCTCCACAACCTTTCAGGGTGCCGCTTGCGCCGCCTACCCTCTAGCGGCGTTGCCTTTAGGGGCGGTTTTACTGGATATTATGGGGGCAGTGCCTAAGTCTCAGCCGGTTGGCCGTGGTGGGCTAGGGCCAGGTAGGAGCGGGATCGTGCGAATTGGTTATCTGGCGCCTGAGATTCCCGCTCTCAGCATGACCTTCATCTACCGGGAGATCATCGGTCTGCGCGAGCGCGGGCACGAGGTCATGTCCTACACGGTGAGGCCCCCCGCCAAACCCGCCACCGATCTCGATATCGGCGAGGTGAAAGTGCTCTACGAGGGCGGCGCCCTTAGGCAGCTCACCAAGGCCGCCTCGGCAGGCATGGCTCGTGCGGGCGCATCCCTCGCGCTGCAGGCACAGGTGGTGCGCGATACGGCGCTGGGAATGGCCGAGCTGCCCGAGGCCGCCGTCAAGCTGCCGGTCCAGGCCCTCGCCGCCATGACCCTTGCCGAGCATCTGAGGCGCGACCGGGTCGAGCACCTTCATATTCACTTCGCCCATACCCCGACTCAGATCGGCATGTACGCCGCGAAGCTCGCAGGCATCCCCTTCACCATTATGGGGCATGCGAACGACCTCTTCGAGCGGCCACTTCTTCTGAAGCAGAAAGGCGAGCGCTCTTCGGGCTTCGCCATGATCACCGAGTACAACCGCCGGCTTCTCCTCGAAAAGGGCGTGCCCGAGGACAAGATGCCGATCATCCGCTGCGGCCTGCCGGGTATCCCCGACAGTCTGCCCGAGCGGCGGAAGAGCAACCAGCCGCCGACCATCGGCTCGCTGGGCCGTTTAGTCGAGAAGAAGGGCATGGGCGACCTGATCGCGGCACTGGAGAGCGTGGCGGAAGAGGTGCCCGGCGTCCGTCTGGAGATCGTCGGCGACGGCCCCTTGCGCGAGGCACTGCAAGCGCAGATCACGGGGCTTGGCCTCGGCGACCGGGTCACCCTCCTCGGTGCCATGTCGAACACGGACGTTCTGGAGTGGCTTTCCAGCCTCGACGTCTTCGCCCTCGCCTGCCGCCGCGATCAGAACGGTGACATGGACGGCCTGCCCGTGGCCCTGATGGAGGCCATCGGCGCCGGTGTGCCGGTTGTCTCGACGAGACTTTCGGGCATACCGGAGCTGATCGAGCACGGCGCCACCGGGCTCCTGGCCGAACCAGGCGACACTGACGATCTAGGGCGGCAGCTCGCCGCCTCCCTCACCGATGAGCTGGCGACGGAGCGTATGCGCCGCGCCGCCTTCGACCACCTGAAAGCCGAGTTCTCCCTAGAGGTGAACCTCGACCGCCTTGAAAAACTGTTCCGTGGAGGCAGCCCCTCATGAGCCACCCCGACCGCTCCTATCTTCTTATCGGTCCTTGTAAGGACGAGGAGAAGTTCATGCGCCGAACGCTGGACAGCGTCGTCGCCCAGACCCTTCGCCCGACCAAGTTCATCATCGTCAATGACGGCTCCACCGACCGCACCGGCGAGATCGCGGACGAGTACGCGGCCAAGCACGACTTCATCGAGGTGGTGCACCGCCCGAGGCGCGAGCAGCGCAAGGTGGGCGGCGGCGTCGTCGAGGCCTTCAACGCAGGGCTCGCGACCGAGGACTGGAAGAAGTACGCCTATGTGTGCAAGATCGACCTCGATCTCGACCTGCCCCACCGCTATTTCGAGCGGCTGGTGGAGATCATGGAGAGCCGTCCGCGCCTCGGCTGCTTCTCCGGCAAGGCCTACTACCACACGGCCAGCGGCGAGTTCGTCTCCGAAGGCTGCGACGACATCGCGGCGCTCGGCATGTCCAAGTTCTACCGCACCGAGTGCTACGATCAGATCGGCGGCTTCGTGCAGCAGGTCATGTGGGACGCCATCGACGGCCACACGGCCAGGCTTCACGGCTGGGAAACGGGTAGTGCGGACGAAGACGATCTACGCGTCGACCATCTGCGGCCCATGGGCAGCTCGGACAAGGGCATCCTGAAAGGCCGTGCACGGCACGGTTTCGGCCAGTACTATATGGGGTCGAGCTTCCCCTATTTCTTCGCCTCGGTCGTCAATGCCGCCCGCCGCCGCCCCTATGTGGTGGGCGCCTGGTCGATGCTGTGGGGCTACCTGAAGGCAGCGGCCACGCGCCAACCCCGCTACCGGAACGCGGAGTTTCACAAGCTCCTCCACCGCTACCAGAACCGCGCCCTCATCGTCGGCAAAAACCGCGCGATGCAGGAGGTCCACGACGCCTATGCCGACCGCTGGAAAGGCGGCGGACGGACCACGGGCCACGACGCTGTGGCCGCTGAGTAGGCAGTGCTCAATGCGGCAGCGCTAGCGGGACATACCCTCTAGTTCATGAGCAGCCCGGCGGAGATAGGGCGCGACCGGCTCCAGTTCGTAACCATCAGTCTTCTCGACCAACTCGCGCAGCCAAGCGCCGTGGCCCGCTCCGTAGACGATCACCACCCGGTCGCCGGGCCTCGTGACCTGCACCATCTTGTTGAAGATCTTCGCGTTGCGGAGAAACCAGAAGGCGGCAAGCTCCGGCCCTGGCTGGTTCTCTCCCTCCCCGAAGGTCGTGACGTTCCAGTAGAAGTCATCCAGCCGCTCGCTCCCCTCGCCATCATTGTAGAGAAGGAGAAGCTCCGGGATGGTCATCGTGCTCTGCGCCTCTTCGAAGTTACGGGTGAAGGCGCTGAGATCGGTGATCCTCTCAAGATCTTCCGTACGCCCTGTTTCTTCGGCGAAGCTACTCAGGGGCGGAAAGGGGAAGTAGCCGTAGGGGAGATGAACCTGCTCCTCCGCACTCGGAAACTCGTCGATGGCGTAGACACGGTATGTCCCCGCTTCCGATGCGAGGCGATAGCCGATCTGAACGGCCTCATCGGGGTCGCTCTGCAGCATGGCGTCGTCGAAAGCGTCGAAGATCGGGTCGTCATAGGGCGGCTCAGCGGTTCCCTCGACCGCCACGACGGTCGGTCCGAAGGAGGAGAGTGCCTTGGCAAGTTGCTCGAGCTCACGCTGGCGGACAGGGGAGAAAACGTTGTCCGCCTCCACATTGTTGAGGTCACGGCCGGGATTGGCAAAATGGTAGCTACCGAGCACCATCACGCGGACGGTCTCCTCGTCACGCTTGGTCAGCTCGTCCGTACCGGGCGTCGTGCTGCAAGCTGCGGCGAGGACGGCGAACAGTGACAAGAAGAAATGCCTCATATTATCCTCCTCCTACACAGTTTCGGAAAGCTGAGTGCGGGTTCTTAGCGACCCGGCGCCTTGGCGACCTCACCGTCCTTCATGACGAAGACGACGCTGTCCTCCAGCACCGTTACGTCCTCGAAGGGGTCCCCGTCGATGGCGATGATGTCGGCGAGCTTTCCTTCCTCGATGGTGCCGATCTTGTCTTCCATCGAGACGTTCTGGCTACCGATCACCGTGGCGGCGCGAATGGCCTCCTCGGGGGTCATGCCCGCCTCGACCATCAGGCCGAACTCGCGCGCGTTCTCGCCATGGCGGGAGACGCCGCTATCGGTGCCGAAGGCGATCTTCACGCCCGCCTTGTGGGCACGGCCTAGCATGTCCTTGATCTGCGGACCGACGGTCGCCGCCTTCGCCTTCTGCGGAGGCGTCAGGAAGGTGTTCGGGTCAGCGGCCCACTCGGTCACCGTCTCGCCCGCTAGCACCGTCGGCACCAAGAAGGCGTCGTTGCGCTTGAACAGGCGGAAGCTCTCGGCATCGGCATAGGTGCCGTGCTCGATGGAGCGGACCCCTGCTCTGAGCGCCGCTTCGATGCCCTGCTTGCCGTGGGCGTGGGCGGCGACATCGCGGCCGTAATTGCCTGCGGCGCCGACAATGGCGGCGAGCTCGTCATCCATCATCTGCTGCTCGACGCCGGTTGCCGTGTTGGAGAGCACGCCTCCGGTGGCCGCGATCTTGATGCTGTCCGCCCCGCGGGCAATGACCCAGCGGGTCGCCCTGATGCAGTCGTCCGCGCCGTTGCAGATGCGCTCGTCGTTCTGGAAGCGGGCGATCTCGTCGATATAGCCCAGGCTGCCGTCGCCGTGCCCGCCCGTGATGCCGACGCCGCCGGTCATGACGATGCGCGGGCCGGAGACCGCGCCCATCTCGATGCCGTCTCGCAGCGCTTTCACCGCCTGAGCATTGCCCCCCACATCGCGCACGGTGGTGAAGCCGGCGTCGAGCGTCCGCTTAGCATGAAGAGCCCCCAGCATGGTGCGGTCGGCGGCAGAGAGCTGGACGTTCTGGAGCCGCCCCTGCGGGTTGTTCTCGCTGGTGATGTGGACATGGCCGTCGATGAAGCCGGGTAGAACCGTGTGGCCGGTGAGGTCGTAGCTCTCGATGATCTCGTGGCCTTCGCCTTCGATCGTCTCATCCGACACCGAACCCTGGCGAACCGCCAGGATCGTGCTCCCCTCGATGAGGATCGTCGCCTCGGTGGCCGCTCCCTCCCCCGGTACGGCTACGAGACCGTCCGTTCGGAGAACGGTGACCTCCGCAGCGGAAGCGAAACTGACGGAAAGGGCGAGAACGGAAAGGGCTGTCTTGAACATAAAGGCATTTGAGGCGCTGCCGCCCCCGGCGTCTAGCGCCGTGAGCAGCCTTCACCAGCGCGCCCGCCCCGCCTTATTCGGACAAGAAAAAACGCCGCACGGAGAACCGGACGGCGCTCTCAAAATCAGTTCGGTGTGAAGCTTACGCCTCGTCGTCCTCGACCAGCTTCATGGTCGGGCCGCTGTCCTGACCCTTGGCAGTCTCGTCGCGGTCAACGAACTCGATGACGGCGCGGGGCGCGTTGTCACCGAAGCGGAAGCCCGCCTTCATCACGCGGGTGTAGCCGCCGTTGCGCTCCTGGTAGCGAGGGCCGAGCGTGTCGAAGAGCTTGCCGACCATCTCTACGTCGCGGATCTTCGAGATCGCCTGGCGACGAGCGTGAAGGTCGCCCTTCTTCGCCAGCGTGATCAGCTTGTCGGCGATCGGCTTCAGCTCTTTGGCTTTGGGCAGCGTCGTGACGATCTGCTCGTGCTTGATGAGCGAGGCCGCCATGTTGGCGAACATCGCCTTGCGGTGGCTGGCGGTCCGGTTCAGTTTGCGGTGCGCAATGCCGTGGCGCATGGGTTACTCTCCACTACTCCGGCACCGCCGGATGGTTTGGGTATTGTCTGAAGGCGCGCGAATGGCACATTCAGCAACAAATGGAAAGACTGTCCCCTCTCCCCAAATCGAAGATTTGGACCTCTCCCGAGGGAGAGGTAGGAACAGACCTCAACTCCTAGCCCTCACCTCTCCCTTGGGAGAGGTCGGCAGCTTGTCTGCCGGGAGAGGGGTTTAGCTCTGGTCCTCGAACTTGCGGGCCAGCTCCTCGATATTGTCCGGCGGCCAGTCCGGCACGTCCATGCCGAGATGGAGGCCGAGGGAGGCCAGGACCTCCTTGATCTCATTCAGCGACTTACGGCCGAAGTTCGGGGTGCGAAGCATCTCGCCTTCGGTCTTCTGGATGAGGTCGCCGATATAGACGATGTTGTCGTTCTTCAGGCAGTTGGCCGAGCGCACGGAAAGCTCGAGCTCGTCGACTTTCTTGAGGAGCGCTGCGTTGAAGAGGAGTTCCTCCTCCTTCTCGCCGCCGGTCTCGGCCTTGGGCTCGTCGAAATTGACGAAGATCTGGAGCTGATCCTGGAGGATACGCGCCGCATAGGCCGCAGCGTCCTCAGGCGTCACCGCGCCGTTGGTCTCGATGTCGAGGATCAGGCGGTCGTAATCGAGGACCTGACCCTCACGGGTGTTCTCGACCCGGTAGGAGACACGGCGCACGGGGCTGTAGAGGCTGTCCACCGGGATCAAGCCGATGGGCGCGTCCTCAGGACGGTTACGATCGGCAGGCACGTAGCCCTTGCCGGTGTTGATCGTCAGCTCCATGCGCAGATCGGCGCCCTCGTCGAGGGTGCAGATGACATGGTCCTTGTCGAGGATCTCAATATCCGCGGTCTCTTGGATGTCACCCGCCGTGACGACGCCGGGACCTTGCTTGTGCAGGGTCAAACGCTTCGGACCGTCGGCGTGGCTACGCAGGGCGAGCTGCTTGATGTTCAGCACGATGACAGTGACGTCCTCGCGAACACCGGGGATCGAGCTGAACTCGTGCACCACACCGTCGATCTGCACCGCGGTGACGGCAGCGCCCTGCAGCGAGGACATCAGGATACGGCGGAGCGAATTGCCGAGGGTCAGACCGAAGCCGCGCTCGAGCGGCTGGGCCACGATGGTCGCCTTGCGCTCAGGGTCAAAACCCGGCTGCACTTCGAGCTTCTGCGGCTTGATCAGCTCCTGCCAGTTCTTTTCTAGCATAGGTTCTCCTATGGGGCGCTCAGGGCGCGCCCCGGCCCATCGGAAATTAGACCCGGCGGCGTTTGCGGGGGCGGACGCCGTTGTGCGGGATGGGGGTCACGTCCTTGATGGTGGTGACCGTCAGGCCAGCGGCCTGAAGTGCCCGCAGCGCGCTCTCACGACCCGAGCCGGGACCGCGAACCAAGACGTCGACCGAGCGAAGACCGTGCTCCATCGCCTTCTTCGCGGCATCCTCGGCAGCCATCTGAGCCGCGAAGGGGGTCGATTTGCGCGAGCCCTTGAAGCCCATGTGACCGGCAGTGGACCAGGAGATCGTGTTGCCCTGGGCGTCCGCGATGGTGACGTGGGTGTTGTTGAAGGAGGCGTTCACGTGAACGACGCCGGAGTGGATATTCTTGCGCTCGCGGCGGCGGGGAGCTGCGCGTTGGGGCTGACGTGCCATTACTTCTTCTTCCCTGCGATGGGTTTCGCCGGGCCCTTACGGGTGCGGGCGTTGGTGTGGGTGCGCTGACCACGGACCGGAAGACCGCGGCGGTGGCGCAGGCCGCGATAGCAGCCGAGATCCATGAGGCGCTTAATGTTCTGCGCGTTCTCGCGGCGAAGATCACCCTCCACCGTGTAGTCGGCGTCGATGGTCTCGCGGATGCGCAGCACCTCGGCGTCGGTCAGATCCTGGACCCGGCGGGAGGTATCAAGACCGATCTTCTCGACGATCTCCATCGCCTTCGAAGGGCCGATGCCGTGGATATAGGTCAGCGCGACATGGACGCGCTTGTTGTTGGGGATGTTCACACCGGCGATGCGGGCCATCGGGTTCCTCTCTTGCGGGTGCGCCGAAGAGGCGCGGATGTCAGCTTCGGACGGGGGATACGCCAAAGGCGCCGTTCACGTCCATGCGTGCGGAAAATGCGGGTCTAAAGCCTGTCCTGCCTTTGTCAAGCACAGACCCGAGTTAGTTCAGGTAGCGAGCGCCCTCTCGATGGACTTGGTGACATCCTCGATCGGCTGCATCCCGTCGACCTTCTTCAGAAGCCCCTGCTTCTCATAGTAGGGCACCAGCGGCGCGGTCTGCTCGTTATAGACGGCGAGGCGCTTGCGGAAGGTCTCCTCATTGTCGTCGGTGCGGACCTCACCGCCTGAATCCTTGGTCTGCTGGATGCGGGAGTTGAGCCGGTTGATCAGCTCCTCGTCGTTCACCGTCAGCTCGAGCACCACGTCCACCTGGCGGCCCGCTTTTTCGAGGAGTTCGTCGAGAAGCTCGGCCTGGCGCACCGTGCGGGGGAAGCCGTCGAGGAGGAAGCCGTTGCGACAGTCCTCCATGGCGATGCGCTCGCCGATAATACCGGTGACGATCTCGTCCGAGACCAGATCGCCCGCATCCATCACCGCTTTGCACTTCTGACCGAGCTCGGTTCCCGCTGCGATGGCGGCGCGGAGCATGTCGCCGGTGGAGAGCTGGGGGATGTGCTGCTTCGCCGCCACCATCTTGGCCTGGGTGCCCTTCCCGGCTCCAGGCGGTCCCAAAAAGATGACGATCATCGGCGCGCTCCCCTCAGCTTCGACTTCTTGATGAGCGACTCGTACTGCTGTGCCAAGAGGTGGCCCTGAATCTGCTGCACCGTATCGAGGGTCACCGTCACCACGATGAGAAGCGATGTCCCCCCTAGATAGACTGGGATGGCATCGTACTGCATCCGCAAGAACTCCGGCATCAGGCAGACGAAGGTCAGATAGGCCGCGCCGATGCAGGTGATCCTGGTCAGCACGTAGTCGATATACTCCGCCGTGCGCGCACCGGGGCGGTAGCCCTGAATATAGCCTCCATACTGCTTGAGGGTGTCCGCCGTGTCCTCAGGATTGAAGACGATGGAGGTGTAGAGGAAGCAGAAGAAGATGATCCCCGCCCCGTAGATGGCGATGTAGAGCCAGCTGCCGGGCGTGATCGAGCCTACGAGGTCCTGGAGCCAGAGCGGCGCATCCGTACCGATGGCACCTTGGGCGGTGGCGGGCAGGAAGAGGAGCGAGCTCGCAAAGATCGGCGGAATGACGCCTGCGGTGTTGAGCTTGAGCGGCAGGTGGCTCTTCTCGCCCTGAGTCATCTTGTTGCCCTGCTGACGGCGAGGGTACTGGACCAGGAGCCTACGCTGCGAGCGCTCCATGAAGACCACGAAAGCGATCAGCGCGATGGCGAGGCCGATGACTAAGAGCACCACGAAGACCGGCAAGGCGCCGGTCGAGCCAGAGGTCAGAAGGCCGGCGGCCGCCCTAGGCAGCTCGGCAATAATGCCGGCGAAGATGATCAGCGAGATGCCGTTGCCGATACCGCGCGCGGTGATCTGCTCACCGAGCCACACCAGGAACATGACGCCGCCGACCAGAGTGATGACGGTGGAGGGAATGAAGAACGGACCGGCATTGGGCACGATCGGCAGACCGCCCGGCGCCGTCTGCCCCGCCACCGTCGCCGCGATGAAATAGCCTTGTACCACCGCCAGGAAGACTGTGAGGTAGCGCGTATACTGGTTGATCTGACGGCGGCCGCTCTCGCCCTCCTTCTTGATCGCCTCCAAGGAGGGGATCAGCGAGGACATCATCTGCATGATGATCGACGCCGAGATATAGGGCATGATGTTGAGAGCGAGGATCGCCATCCGCTCCGTCGCCCCGCCCGAGAAAAGGTTGAACGTCCCGAGAAGGCCGCCGGTCTGGGTCTGGAACAGCTCGGCAAACGCCACCGGATCGACGCCGGGGATCGGGATGAACGTGCCGAGCCGGTAGACGATCAGGGCACCGAGGGTGAAGAGGATACGCTTACGAAGCTCGTCCGCCTTGGCAAAATTGCCAAAGGAGAAGTTCGAAGCCATTTGTTCTGCGGCTGAGGTCATATCGCTAATTGAACTCCGTTCGCGCCCTTGGCTATCAGGCGTCTCGCCATCTCTTCTTCTGCCCAGCGCGCCTTCTTCTTGAAACGCCCGCCTAACGACTGGCTTCCGATCAAGCCAAAAGCGGCAAAGGCAAGGGATATGGCTATATCAGTACCGTCCACCGCAACATCGCCATTCACCCAGCCGGACTGCCATCCGAAAAGGAGGGCGTAGGAAAAGCCGCCGACTAGAAAGAAGATACGTATGGCAACGACCTGAACCGGCAGCACCGACACCGCAATAATTTTCGTGTCCGGACCTTCCTTGACCAATCGGCCCTTGAGAACGTTTCGAACAGCGTTGCGCCCTCTGCGGTAGAGGGGCGGCACGAGTTTGAAGCGGTCGGACCCGATCCTCGACAGAAGATGGCTGTAGTGATCCATCACCCACAGATTGAGCTGACGTTCGCAATCCTCGGTCGATAGAGAGGTCACCAAGCGCATCTCATACCTGGGGGCTAGGGAGAGCACCTACCTACTTCTTCTTGGCCTTCTTCGCTTCTTCGCGTTCCTTGCCGCGAAGGCGCTTGGTCTTCTCGGGGCGGGTCATGGTGACCGAGCCGCCTGCCTTCTCGATGGCTTCGCGGGCCGAGGCGGTGGCGTAAGTCACGGTGACGTCGAGCTTGGAGGAGACTTCGCCGGAGCCGAGGAGGCGCAGGCCATCCTTCTTATTGCGGACGAGACCGGCTTCGACGAGGCCGTCCTCGGTGATCGAAGAGTGCCCGGCATCGGCGGCAGCCTGCAGCGTCGCCAGGCTGATCTCGACAAAGGTCTTGGCGCTTGGGTTGTTGAAGCCGCGCTTCGGCAGACGCATGTGGAGCGGCATCTGGCCGCCTTCGAAGCCGTTGATGGCGACGCCCGAGCGGGATTTCTGACCTTTGACACCGCGGCCACCGGTCTTGCCGATGCCGGAGCCGATACCGCGGCCAACGCGCTTACGCTCCTTGCGGGCACCGGGGTTGTCACGAAGGTCGGTGAGACGGATGCTCATGATATTTCCTTTCGACTGTGCGGGCACCCTGTGGGTGTTCATCCCTCGCCTGTTGTTGGTCTTGCCTGAGCACTAGGCTCAGAAACAGCAAAGTCTCTCCCTGGGGAGAGACCGATATCTTCGATATCGAGAGAGGGGAGAAATGGAAAGCCCCTCTCCCCAAATCGAAGATTTGGACCTCTCCCGAGGGAGAGGTAGTTGGCTCTACTTCGCCGCCTCTTCGCCGACGATCTCCACCATGTGGCGAACCTTGCGGACCATGCCGCGGATAGCAGGCGTGTCCTCGAGCTCGCGCTCGCGGCCGATCTTGCCGAGGCCGAGACCCTTGAGGGTTGCGCCTTGGGAGGCCTCGCGACGTATGGGCGAGCCGGTCTGACGCACGGTGATGGTACCGCGGCCTTCGGACTTCGCCTTCTCGGCGCCTTGGTTCTTCTCGACCACGCGGCCGCGGCCCGTGGTTTTCTTCTCGTAGTCAGCCATCAGCCTGCATCCACTGCCGTCGCGTCAGCCTGCACCGCAGCGCGGCGCGAGATGAGCTCGGACACTTTGAGGCCGCGCTTCGCCGCGATGGAGCGGGGGTTGGCCTGCTCTTTCAGAGCATCCACCGTGGCGCGGACCATGTTGTAGGGGTTCGAGGTGCCGATCGACTTGGCGACCACGTCTTGGACACCGAGCATCTCGAAGACGGCGCGCATCGGACCGCCGGCGATGACGCCGGTACCCGGAGGCGCCGTGCGGATGACGACCTTGCCGGCACCGTGACGGCCTTGGGCGTCGTGGTGCAGAGTGCGGCCATCGCGCATCGGGACCTTGATCATGTTGCGCTTGGCTTCCTGGGAAGCCTTGCGGATCGCCTCGGGCACTTCGCGTGCCTTGCCCTTGCCGTAGCCGACGCGGCCCTTTTGGTCACCGACCACCACGAGAGCGGCGAAACCGAAGTTCTTGCCGCCCTTCACGGTCTTGGCGACGCGGTTGATCGCAACGAGGCGGTCCTGGAACTCGTCCCGCTCTTCCTCGCGATTGCCGCCGCGACGACGGCGGTCACCACCTTGTCTGGGTTCTCTTGCCATCGTTCAGTCCTCAGAATTTCAGACCGCCCTCGCGGGCGGCATCGGCCAGGGCTTTCACCCGGCCATGGAACAGGTAGCCGCCGCGGTCGAAGACGACATTCTCGACACCGGCAGCCTTGGCGCGCTCGGCGACCAGGGCACCGACCTTGGCGGCAGCCTCGGCGGTCGAACCCTTGGAGCCTTCGCGGAAGTCCTTCTCCAGCGAGGAGGCCGAAGCGAGGGTCTTCCCGGCCAGATCGTCGATGATCTGGGCCGCGATGTTCTTGCCGGAGCGGTAGACGGACAGACGAGGACGTCCGCCCGCACGTTTGGCGACTGCAGTCCGGGTACGGCCTGCGCGCTTCTTGAGCTTTGCAATTCGGGTAAGAGGCATGGCTTACTTCTTCTTCCCTTCTTTGCGGAAGATGTACTCACCTTCGTATTTGACGCCCTTGCCCTTGTAGGGCTCGGGGGGACGGAAGCCGCGAATTTTCGCAGCGGTCTCGCCGACCGCCTGCTTATCCATCCCGGAGATCTCGATCTCGGTCGGCTTGCCGACCTTGATGTCGATGCCTTGCGGCGGCTCGAACTCGACGTCGTGGCTGTAGCCGAGCGCCAGAACCAGGGTCTTGCCCTTCATCTGTGCACGGTAGCCGACGCCGACCAGTTCCAGCTTCTTGGTGAAGCCGGAGGTCACGCCTTCGAAAACATTGGCGATCCGCGTGCGGCTCATACCCCACATGGAACGCGCTTCCTTGGACTTGTTGACCGGGGTGACGGTGACGCCATCATCGGTCTGCTCGACCAGACAGAGATCGTTGACCACGAACTCCATCTGACCCTTCGAACCCTTGGCGGAGACGGTCTGGCCATTGACCTTGACGTCGACGCCGGAGGGGACGGGAACGGGCTTCTTACCAATCCTCGACATGATCAGTACACCTGACAGAGAACTTCGCCGCCGACGTTCTGTTCGCGCGCGACCGCGTCGGACATCACGCCTTTGGGCGTCGAAAGGATGGAGATGCCGAGGCCGTTGCGGACGGGCTCGATATCGCTGACCGACGAGTAGACTCGGCGGCCCGGCTTGGAGATACGGCGGATTTTGTTGATCACCGGATCGCCTTCGAAATATTTCAGCTCGATCTCGAGATCGGCCTTGTTGTTGTCATGCTCGACGCGGGTGTAGCCGCGGATGAAGCCTTCCGCCTGGAGCACGTCGAGGACGCGCTGGCGCAGCTTCGAGGCGGGGCTGATCGTCTTCCGCATGCCGCGCATCTGCGCGTTGCGGATACGGGTCAGCATATCGCCGAGAGGATCACTGATCGACATGGAACCTGTTCCCCCTTACCAGCTCGACTTGACGAGGCCGGGGATCTTGCCGAGCGAGCCGAGCTCACGCAGCGCAATCCGCGACATCTTCAGTTTACGGTAGTAGCCGCGCGGACGCCCGGTGACGAGGCAGCGGTTGCGGATACGGGTCTTGGACGCGTTCCGGGGAATCTCGGCGAGCTGCATGGCTGCCTTGAACTTGTCCTCGGGCGACGCTTCCTCGCTCTTCATGATGCCCTTGAGGCGCTCGCGCTTGGCATCGTACTTCTCGGCGAGACGGCGACGCTTGAGGTCCCGTTCGACCATAGCCTTTTTAGCCATCTGATCTCCTTTTCCGGCCTTTTCCCGGCCCCGCCGGGAAGTACCGAAGATGAGCCTTCCTACTTGCGGAAGGGGAAGTTGAACTCTTTGAGCAGCGCACGGGCGTGCTCGTCATTATCGGTCGTGGTGCAGACGATGATGTCCATACCGCGCTGGCCCTCGACCTTGTCGTAGTCGATCTCGGGAAACACGATGTGCTCCTTGAGGCCCATGGCGAAGTTGCCGCGACCATCGAAGCTCTTCGGGTTCAGACCGCGGAAGTCCCGGATGCGAGGCATGGCGATGGTGATGAGGCGGTCAAGGAACTCGTACATGCGGTCCTTACGCAGCGTCACCTTCACACCGAGGGCCATCTCCTCACGCACCTTGAAGCCGGCGATGGACTTCTTGGCGGTGGTAACCACCGGCTTCTGACCGGCGATGGCCTGCATCTCGTTGGCCGCGTTCTCGATCGACTTACGGTCGTTAACCGCATCGCCGACGCCCATGTTGAGGACGACCTTTTCCAGCTTGGGGATCTGCATCTCATTGGCGAGCTGCAGCTCTTCCTTCAGCTTGGCGCGGATCTCGGAGACGTATTTCTCCTTAAGGCGCGGGGTGTAGTCTTTGGTCTCAGACATCGAGAGCCTCCCCGGAGCGCTTGGCCACGCGGACCTTCTTGCCGTCGCGGATCTCGAAGCCGACGCGGGTCGGCTTGCCGTCCTTGGGGTCCTTCAGCGCCACGTTCGAGACATGGATCGGCGCCTCGGTACGCTGCAGGCCGCCAGCGGATTGCTGCGTCGGCTTGGTGTGCTTGGTAATCATCTGGCAGCCCTGGACGAGGACCTTGGAGTCCTTCGGGAACACCTTGAGGACTTCACCCTCGGCGCCCTTGTCCTTGCCCGCCAGGACGACGACCTTGTCGCCCTTCTTGATGCGCGCGGCCATTTACAGAACCTCCGGAGCGAGGCTGACGATCTTCATGTGGCCGGAGCGGCGAAGCTCGCGCGTCACCGGGCCGAAGATACGGGTGCCGATCGGCTCCTTGTTGTTGTTGATGATGACGGCGGCGTTTCCGTCGAAACGGATGACCGAGCCGTCGCGGCGTTGGATGTCTTTCGCAGTGCGGACCACAACGGCCTTCATCACCTGGCCCTTTTTGACGCGGCCGCGCGGCATGGCTTCCTTGACCGACACCACGATGATGTCGCCCACGGAAGCGTATTTCCGCTTGGCCCCGCCAAGGACCTTGATGCACTGCACCCTCTTGGCGCCGCTATTGTCGGCGACGTCGAGGTTCGTCTGCATCTGGATCATGCGATCCTCCTCTTTGCCCCGGGGAAACCGGGTGCAAGCTCAAACTTAACCTTCGGCCGAAGCTGCCTCGGCAGTCTCGGTGTAGAGTTCCCAGCGCTTCAGCTTCGACTTCGGCGCGCACTCGATGATCTGAACGACGTCGCCGACCTTTGCGGAGTTGGCTTCGTCATGGGCGTGATAGCGCTTGGAGCGCCGCACCACCTTCTTCAAGAGCGGGTGCAGATAGCTACGGTCCACGCGGACCACAACGGTTTTCTCGCCCTTATCGGAAACGACAGGGCCTTGAAGAATACGTTTAGGCATCCTTGTCCTCTTTCACTTCCGCCGGCTTGGTCCGGGCGGGGGCTTCACTGTCCTTGCGGCGCTCGGTCTGTGCCGTCTTGATACGAGCGATGTCGCGGCGGACCTCACGCACCCGGTCGGTCTTTTCGAGCTGACCGGAGGCGCGCTGGAAGCGCAGGTTGAACTGCTCCTTCTTGAGGTCGAGCAGCTTCGCCGTGAGCTCGTCGTCGCTGAGGTCGCGAACTTCCTGAGCGTTCATTATGCACCCTCCCCGATCCGCTTGACGACGCGCGTCTTGATCGGAAGCTTGGCGGCGCCAAGAGCCAGCGCCTCGCGGGCGATGGGCTCGGGCACGCCGTCGATCTCGAACATGATCCGGCCGGGCTTCACCTTGCAGACCCAGCGGTCCACCGAACCCTTACCTTTACCCATCCGAACTTCCGTCGGCTTGGCCGTGACGGGGACGTCGGGGAAGATACGGATCCAGACGCGCCCTGCCCGCTTCATGTGGCGGGTGATGGCTCTCCGGGTGGCTTCGATCTGACGGGCGGTAACCCGCTCGGGCTCCACGGCCTTGAGGCCGAAGGAGCCGAAGTTCAGCTCGGTGCCGCCCTTGGCGGTGCCTTTGATCCGGCCCTTATGCTGTTTACGGAACTTCGTCCGTTTCGGCTGTAGCATGTGACCCTCTTATGCGTTCTCGCGGCGACGCGGACGACGCTCACGGTTCATTTGCGGGCCGCCGGTCTGGGCTTCGACCAGGCGGCGCTCATGGGCGGTGGGGTCGTGCTCGAGCACTTCACCCTTGAAGACCCAGACCTTGATGCCGATGGCGCCGTAGGTCGTACGAGCCGTCGCGATACCGTAGTCGATGTCGGCGCGCAGCGTGTGAAGCGGCACGCGGCCCTCGCGGTACCATTCGGTCCGAGCGATCTCGGCGCCGCCAAGACGACCTGCGCAGTTCACGCGGATGCCGAGGGCACCCATGCGCATGGCGGTCTGAATGGCCCGCTTCATGGCGCGGCGGAAGCTGGCACGACGCTCGAGCTGCTGCGCGATGTTCTCGGCGATCAGCGTGGCGTCGGTCTCGGGCTTGCGGATCTCGACAATGTTGAGAACGGTCTCCGAGGACGACATCTTGGAAAGCTCCTGGCGGAGCTTCTCGATGTCGGCGCCCTTCTTGCCGATCACCACACCCGGACGGGCCGAGTAGATGGTGACGCGGCACTTCTTGTGGGGACGCTCGATGATGATCTTCGAGACACCGGCATTGGCGAGGCGCTTCAGCAGGTAGTTCCTGATCTGAAGGTCTTCGTGGAGCAGGTCGCCGTAAGCACCCTTCGGCGCGTACCAGCGGCTGTCCCAGGTGCGGTTGATCCCCAGACGGAGACCGATCGGGTTAACTTTCTGACCCATTATGCAGTCTCCTTCTCGCGGAGCTTGATGGTGATCTCGGCGAAGGGCTTCTTGATCCGGCCGACGCGCCCGCGAGCACGGGGACGGAAGCGCTTCATGACGAGGTTCTTGCCGACGAAAGCCTCTTCGACGACCAGCGCGTCGATATCGAGATCGTGGTTGTTCTCGGCGTTGGAGATGGCACTCTCCAGTACGCTGAGCACCTCGCGGGCAACGCGCTTGCGGCTGAAGAGAAGCTCGTTCTTCGCCTGCTCGACCTTCTTACCGCGGATCGATTGGGCGACGAGGTTCATCTTCTGCGGAGACGTCTTGATCATGCGACCTTTCGCGATCGCCTGATTTTCCTCACGCCGGGACGGGTTTTTCATCTGTCCCATGCTTATCTCCGCTTCGCCTTCTTGTCCGCACCGTGACCATAATAGGTCCGGGTCGGGCTGAACTCGCCGAGCTTGTGTCCGACCATGTCTTCGGTGACGTGGACGGGGATGAACTTCTGGCCGTTATAGACGTTGAAGGTCATCCCGACGAAGTTCGGCAGAATGGTAGAGCGGCGCGACCAGGTCTTGATCCCGCCTTTGTGCTTGCCTTCGTCAGCCTCGGCCGCCTTCTTGAGGAGGTACCGATCGACGAAAGGTCCTTTCCATACGGAACGCGGCATCTGTTAGCGTCCTTTCCGTTTCGCGTGGCGCGAGCGAACGATCAGACGGTCGGTCTGCTTGTTGCTCCGCGTGCGTTTACCTTTGGTGGGTTTGCCCCACGGGGTGACAGGGTGACGACCGCCCGAGGTACGGCCTTCGCCGCCGCCATGGGGGTGGTCGATGGGGTTCATGGCCACACCGCGAACCGCCGGGCGCTTGCCCAGGTGACGCTTGCGGCCAGCCTTACCGAGGACCGTGTTCGAGTGGTCAGGGTTCGACACCGCGCCGATGGTGGCGCGGCAGTCACCATGGACCAGACGGACCTCGCCGGACTTGAGCCGGAGAAGCGCGTAGTCGCCATCGCGGCCGACGAGCTGAACATAGGCACCGGCGGAGCGGGCGATCTGCCCACCCTTGAGCGGCTTCAGCTCGACATTGTGCACGATCGTCCCGACAGGAACGTTCTTGAGCGGCATGGCGTTGCCGGGCTTCACGTCGACGCGGTCGCCGGAGACGACCTTGTCGCCCACGGCCAGACGCTGCGGCGCGAGGATGTAGGACTTCATGCCGTCGCCATACTGAATGAGCGCGATGAAGGCCGTGCGGTTCGGGTCGTACTCGATCCGCTGCACCTCGCCGATCGCATCATAGCGCTGACGCTTGAAGTCGACATGGCGATAGAGACGCTTGGCACCGCCGCCCTGACGGCGAGCGGTGATGCGGCCATTATTGTTGCGCCCGCCGTTCTTGGTCAGGCCCTCGGTCAGGCTCTTCTCGGGACGGCCCTTCCACAGCTCCTTACGATCGATGGTGACCAGGGTGCGGCGGCCGGGCGAAGTCGGGTTGTATGTCTTCAAAGGCATGGTTCTAGAGCCCCGTCGTCACGTCGATGCTGTCGCCATCCACGAGGGTGACGACCGCCTTCTTCACGTCGGACCGCGTGTAAGGGCGTCCACGGAAACGCTTGGACTTGCCCTTATTGATCAGCGTGTTCACCTTTTTCACCTTGACGTCGAAGAGGGCTTCGACGGCTTCGGCGATCTCGGGCTTCGACGCGGACAGCGGTACGCGGAAGACGTACTGATTGTTCTCGGCACCGAGGGTCGCCTTCTCGGTGATGATCGGTGCCGTGATGGTGTCGTAGTGCTTGGCCGTCGCTTCGGTCATGCGAGCCTCGCTTCCAGACCTTCGACCGCAGCCTTGGTCAGGACCAGTTTGTCGTGTTTCAGGATGTCGTAGACGTTCGCACCGGCCACCGGGAGAACGTTCACGCCTTGGATGTTCTTGGCCGCCCGAGCGAAGTTCTCATCGAACGTGCCGTCCATGAAGAGCGCGCTTTTGAGCTCGTGATGCTTCAGCTTGCTGACGAGCTCGGACGTCTTCGCCTGATCCAGCTTCGCCTCATCGATCACGATCAGCTCGCCGGCGGTCTGCTTGGCGGAGAGGGCGTGACGCAGGGCCAGCTTACGGACCTTCTTCGGCAGATCGGTCGCGTGGCTGCGCGGACGCGGGCCATGGGCCACACCGCCGCCGCGGAACTGGGGCGCCTTCTTGGAGCCGTGACGCGCACCGCCGGAACCCTTCTGACGGACAATCTTGCGGGTCGAACCGCGCACGTCGCCGCGTTCCTTGGTGGCGTGGGTGCCCTGCTGGCGCTTGTTCATCTGCCAGATTACATAGCGGTGCAGCAGATCCACACGGGGCTCAAGGCCGAAGATCTCGTCCTTCAGCGTAGCCGCGCCGGACTTGTCCGCGCCGAGCTTGATGACATCGACTTCCATCAGCTCTTATCTCCCGAACCGGCATCCGCTCCGCCGCCGGCGCCGTCCATTTCGGCGCCGTCGACAGAACCTGCCTCTTTATCCTTGCCCTCGTCCTCTTCGACCGGCGCCTCATAGGCACCGACGGGGGTCTTCTCACCGGCCTCGGCCAGCATCGACTCCTCTTCGGGGGCGTCTACTTCTTCGTTGGGCGCCGCGAACGCACCGGGACGCGGTGCATCCTCGGGCAGCGCCTTCTTGATGGCATCCTTGATCAGAACCCAGGAGCCAGCGGAGCCAGGCACCGCGCCCTTGATCAGGACCAGCCCGCGCGCGACGTCGGTCTTGACCACTTCGAGATTCTGGGTGGTCACGCGGACGTCGCCCATGTGACCGGCCATCTTCTTGCCTTTGAACACCTTGCCGGGGTCCTGGCACTGGCCGGTGGAGCCGTGCGAACGGTGGCTGATCGAGACACCGTGCGAGGCACGGAGGCCGCCGAAATTGTGGCGCTTCATGCCGCCGGCAAAGCCCTTACCGATCGACGTGCCGACCACATCGACGCGCTGACCGGCAATGAAATGGTCCGCCGTCATGGTCGAGCCGACCTCGATCATGGCGTCCTCGGGCACGCGGAACTCAGCAAGCTTACGCTTGGGCTCCACTTTCGACTTGGCGAAATGGCCGCGCAGCGGTTTGCTGACCCGCTTCACCTTGACGGTGCCGGCACCGAGCTGGAGGGCGGTGTAGCCGTCGCGCTCCACGGTGCGGTGGCTGACCACCTGACAGTTCTCGAGGCTGACCACCGTGACCGGCACATGGGTGCCTTCGGCGGTGTAAAGACGCGTCATGCCGAGCTTCTTGCCGATCAGACCGGTGCGCGCCTGATGTTGGGCGGGCAGCGGCTGAGGCCGGTGCTGGGTCTTGCGCATCTGCTGACGTTCCGTGACGGACATCGCTTACGCTCCCAGTTTGATCTCGACGTCGACGCCTGCGGAGAGGTCGAGCTTCATCAGCGCGTCGATGGTTTGCGGGGTCGGCTCCACGATATCGAGGACGCGCTTATGGGTGCGCATCTCGAACTGCTCGCGCGACTTCTTGTTGACGTGCGGCGAGCGAAGGACCGTGTACCGATCGATATGGGTGGGAAGCGGGATGGGGCCGCGCACCTGCGCGCCGGTCCGCTTGGCCGTGGCGACGATCTCCTTGGCGGAGGTATCGAGCACACGGTGATCGAAGGCCTTGAGCCTGATCCGGATGTTCTGTTGCATTCCTAGTCCTTGCGACTGGGCTCATGGGTTCGGCCTTCGGACCACAGAGGAGCTGGTTCTGTAAAAGAAACGGCGGACCGCAATGCACTGCGGTCCGCCGCCTGTAAAGGCCTTGTTACTCGACGATCGAAGAAACGATGCCGGCGCCGACGGTGCGGCCACCTTCGCGGATAGCGAAGCGGAGCTTCTCTTCCATGGCGATCGGCACGATCAGCTCGACGTTCAGGTTCACGTTGTCACCGGGCATGACCATCTCGGTACCCTCGGGAAGGGTGCAGATGCCGGTCACGTCGGTCGTCCGGAAGTAGAACTGCGGACGGTAGTTGTTGAAGAACGGGGTGTGGCGGCCGCCCTCTTCCTTGGTCAGGATGTAGGCTTCGGCCACAAACTTCGTGTGCGGGTTCACGGAGCCCGGCTTGCAGAGCACCTGGCCGCGTTCGACGCCCTCGCGGTCGATACCGCGGAGGAGAACACCCACGTTGTCACCGGCTTCACCGCGATCAAGCAGCTTGCGGAACATCTCGACGCCCGTGCAGGTCGTCTTTTTGGTGTCGCGGATACCGACGATTTCGAGCTCGTCGCCAACGTTCACCACACCGCGCTCGACACGGCCAGTCACAACCGTACCGCGGCCGGAGATCGAGAATACGTCTTCGATCGGCATGAGGAAGGTCTGGTCGACCGGACGCTCAGGAGTCGGAATATACTCGTCGACCTGAGCCATCAGCTCCTTGATCTTCTCTTCGCCGATCTCCGGATCGCGGCCTTCGAGGGCAGCGAGAGCCGAGCCCGCGATGATCGGAATGTCGTCGCCTGGGAACTCGTAGGAGGAGAGAAGCTCACGCACTTCCATCTCGACGAGCTCAAGAAGCTCCTCGTCATCGACCTGGTCGACTTTGTTCAGGAAGACGACGATGGCAGGCACGCCGACCTGACGGGCGAGCAGGATGTGCTCACGGGTCTGGGGCATCGGGCCGTCGGCGGCGTTCACGACCAGGATCGCACCGTCCATCTGGGCGGCACCCGTGATCATGTTCTTCACATAGTCAGCGTGGCCGGGGCAGTCGACGTGGGCGTAGTGACGGCCGTCGGTCTCGTACTCGACGTGGGCGGTCGAGATGGTGATGCCGCGCTCACGCTCTTCCGGCGCGCCGTCGATCTCGTCATAGGCACGGAAGTCACCAAAGTACTTGGTGATCGCAGCCGTCAGCGTGGTCTTGCCGTGGTCGACGTGACCGATGGTGCCGATATTGGCGTGCGGTTTTGTCCGCTCAAACTTTTCCTTAGCCATCTTAAGTCTCCGTACCGCTAAGTTCTTCGTTTACTCACTGCCTCTGTCAGTAACCGGAGGACCGCACCTTGCCTGAGCGTGGCGGCCCCCGGTCTTGGCGGAGGCGGATCTTCGTCGGGTTTCCCTGAGGTCAGCCCGCTAGTTTCGCCTTTACTTCGTCTGCGACCGCGTTGGGGACGCGCTCGTAGTGATCGAACTGCATCGTGTACTGAGCGCGACCTTGCGTGGCCGAGCGCAGATTGTTCACGTAGCCGAACATGTTGGCCAGCGGCACCATCGCGTTGACGACGGTGGCGTTGCCCCGAACTTCCTGACCTTGGATCTGGCCGCGGCGGGAGTTGAGGTCGCCGATGACCGTGCCGGTGTACTCGTCAGGGGTGACCACCTCGACCTTCATGACCGGCTCGAGAAGAGCCAGACCCAGATCGGACTTGTGCTCGCGCATCGCGCCGCGGGCCGCGATCTCGAAGGCGAGAACCGAGGAGTCGACGTCGTGGAAGGCGCCGTCATAGAGGTCCACCTTGAAGTCGAGGATCGGGAAGCCGACCAGAAGGCCGCTTTCCTGGATCTGCTTGAGACCCTTCTCGACACCGGGGATGTACTCCTTCGGAATGTTGCCGCCGACAACCGAGTTCTCGAAGATGAAACCATCGCCGGGCTCGGCCGGGCCGATCTTGAACTTGATGCGGGCAAACTGACCCGAACCACCCGACTGCTTCTTGTGGGTGTAGTCGATGTCGGCATCGCGGGTGATGGTCTCGCGATAGGCCACCTGAGGCGCACCGACGTTCGCTTCCACCTTGAACTCGCGCTTCATGCGGTCGACGAGGATGTCGAGGTGAAGCTCGCCCATACCAGCGATGATGGTCTGGCCGCTCTCCTCATCCGTACGCACCCGGAAGGACGGGTCCTCCGCCGCCAAACGGTTGAGGGCGATGCCCATCTTCTCCTGGTCGGCCTTGGTCTTCGGCTCTACGGCGAGCGAGATGACCGGCTCGGGGAACTCCATACGCTCCAGGATCACCGGCTTCGAGGTCACGCAGAGCGTATCACCCGTCGTGGTGTCCTTAAGGCCCGCAATAGCGACGATGTCACCGGCATAGGCGTTCTTGATCTCTTCCTGGGAGTTGGAGTGCATCAGCAGCATACGGCCGACGCGCTCTTTCTTGCCCTTCACCGAGTTCAGGAGCGAGACGCCCTGTTCCAGGTGACCGGAGTAGATGCGGCAGAAGGTCAGCGTGCCCACGAATGGGTCGTTCATGATCTTGAACGCCAGCATGGAGAGCGGCTCGTCGTCAGAGGACGGACGGGTCACTTCCTCGTCGCTGTCGGGCAGCACGCCCTTGATCGCCGGAACGTCGACGGGGCTCGGCAGGAAGTCCACCACCGCGTCGAGTAGCGGCTGAACGCCCTTGTTCTTGAACGCCGTACCAAGAAGAACCGGGTGGAACTCCACGCTGATGGTGCCCTTGCGGATCAGCTCACGGATCTTGTCGTTCGAGGGCAGCTCGCCTTCGAGATAGGCTTCCATCGCCGCTTCATCGAGCTCGACGACCGTCTCGATCATCTTCTCGCGGTACTCTTCGGCCTTGTCCTTGAGGTCCGCCGGGATCTCGACACGGTCGAAGGAGGCACCGAGGGTCTCTTCGTTCCAGACGATGGCGTCCATCTCGATGAGGTCGACAACGCCCTTGAAGTCGCTCTCTTCACCGATGGGAAGCTGCAGCACGACCGTCTTACAGCCGAGGCGCTCGTGAATGCTGTCCACGGAGGTGTAGAAGTTGGCGCCAAGCTTATCCATCTTGTTGATGAAGAACATGCGCGGCACGCGGTACTTGTCACCCTGACGCCACACGGTCTCGGTCTGCGGCTCGACACCGGCATTGCCGTCGAGCAGCGCCACGGCGCCGTCGAGCACGCGAAGCGAACGCTCGACCTCGATGGTGAAGTCCACGTGGCCAGGGGTGTCGATGATGTTCAGGCGGCGCTTCTTACCGTCGCGGCCTGACCAGAAGGTGGTAGTCGCAGCCGAAGTGATCGTGATGCCGCGCTCTTGCTCCTGCTCCATCCAGTCCATGGTCGCGGCGCCGTCATGGACTTCGCCGATCTTGTAGGACTTGCCGGTGTAGTAGAGAATCCGCTCGGTCGTCGTCGTCTTGCCCGCGTCGATATGGGCCATGATGCCGAAATTGCGGTAGTCCTCGATGGGATATTCGCGTGTCATGTGTCGATCCTTGGCTTGCGCCTGCCTCAGCGCGCCTCTCGCCCGGAACCGATGCGAAATGCAACCGTCCCCGAGCCTTGTTGTTTCGTAACCGTGACGGGAACCTCGTAGGGCTCCCCGCAGACCGAGTAGGTCCAGAACTCTTCCCGGCGGGTCTGCTCGCGGTTGAGCTCGCCCCCGATCACCCCTTCGAGGACCGGATCCTCGAAACAGGCGTTACCCTTATTGTCGCCCGCGAAAGCCGCAGCCGCCGCCATGCTGGAGCGCCGTGCGATCTCCTGCGCCTCACCCTCACCGGCCAGGGTCCTGATGGATCTGCTGCCGATGGTCAGGCTGGTCAGCGCCGCTCTCGGCTCTGCATCCGCGCGGCGCACGGACGGCTCCGGCTCCACCGTGGTGGAGCAGGCCGCCAGCGCCGTAGCGCAGATGAGAACGAGAACGCGGCGCATCAAGATCGCTACCAGCGGTAATGGGCGAAGGCGCGGTTCGCCTCCGCCATCTTATGCGTGTCCTCACGCTTCTTGACGGCTGCGCCCCGGTTCTGGGCTGCATCCATGAGCTCGCCCGAGAGGCGATCGATCATGGTCGTCTCGTTGCGCTTGCGGGCCGCCCCGATAAGCCAACGCATGGCGAGGGCCTGCTTGCGGTCCTGGCGAACCTCGACGGGCACCTGGTAGGTGGCACCGCCAACCCGGCGCGAGCGCACTTCTACCGCGGGCACCACGTTCTCCATGGCATCGCGGAAGGTCTCGAGCGGCGGACGGCGGAGCTTCTCTTCCATGCGGTCGAGAGCGCCGTAGACGATCTTCTCGGCAGCGGACTTCTTGCCGTCGAGCATGACGTAGTTCATGAACTTCGAGATCTGAACGTCGTGGAACTTGGGATCCGGATCGACGGGGCGTTTCTCGGCGCGTCTTCTGCGTGACATCTCTTGAACCCTTACTTGGGACGCTTGGCGCCGTATTTCGAACGGCGCTGCTTACGGTCTTTGACGCCTTGCGTGTCGAGGACACCGCGAAGGATGTGGTAGCGGACACCGGGAAGGTCCTTCACGCGGCCGCCGCGGATGAGCACCACGGAGTGCTCCTGAAGGTTGTGACCCTCACCGGGAATGTAGCTGATGACCTCGTAGCCGTTGGTCAGGCGGACCTTGGCCACTTTCCGAAGGGCCGAGTTCGGCTTCTTCGGGGTCGTGGTGTAGACGCGGGTGCACACGCCGCGCTTCTGCGGGTTGCCCTGCAGGTGCGGAACCTTGTTGATCTTCCGCTTCGGCTTCCGCGGTTTGCGGATAAGCTGCTGAATCGTCGGCATGAACGCCCTTTTTCTCTTCGCTCGTGTCCTCGAACCGCCCTCACCGGTACAACAAAGCCTATGCCGCGCTAAGCAAGAGGCCCGCGCGGCGCATGATGCCGACGATGACGATGTGCCCAGGGTTGTTTCGGCCGAAGCCGACAGCGCCCTATCTGGCGTCGGCTGCGGCTAGCGGCCTTTCACCGCTTCGTCAACCGCTGCCTAGGCGATTAAAGAACTCGCAAGGACCGAAGCACCTATTTGAGGTGCTCGACGACCTTCTTCTGGATGCGAGGTTGGGCGTAGTCACTGAGGAAGCCAAGCTTCAGCTTCCTGCCCAGCACAGAGGCCAGTTGCGTGACGAACCCGTATCTCTTCGCGGCAAAGGCGAACTGACGGGCGCTTCCCTCGACAGTCAGTTGGGCCTTTCTTATGCCCTTCGGCGCATATGCTGGGGTGAGGTCGTAGCCGTAGCTTTCACTCGACAGCGCCACCCTGCTGTTGATCTCCGCAATCTCGCGCTCAGTGAGCCTGGTGCGGAACTGCTCCGGTGCGCGCGGTTTGGGGGCGGAGTAGGTGGAACCGGAGGGGACGAGAACCGCCTCCTCGAAAGGCAGGCCAACCGCTTCGAGAATACGGCGCATCTCCTTCTCGGGATCGCCGGTAAGGTCTTCATACCGCACGAAAACCTGGCGCTCGCTTGTGAGGTGAGGTTCGGCGGCGAGCCAGCTTGCTTCCGAGTCGATCCAGCAGCTCACCGAGCGGTACGGCACCCCGCCCCACCCCATCGCCTTCGCGCTGAGCGCCACATCGCGGGGATCCCGCTGGAGGCGTACGAAGACAGCGTTCGGCAGAAATTTCGCGGCGACGTCGTGGTGCCGATGCGTGGTGATGAGGAGGCGCTTACCCTCCGTCCGGTGCTGACCGAGAAGATCGTCCAGCATCTCCTCATAGGTCTTGCCGGGAGAGGGGGTGATCCCCTGCGCCTTGGTACTACGCGAGGCAGCGACCTTGTCGAAGAATGTTTTCAGCTCTTCCGCCGTTCCCCCGCCCTCTTCCGGTGCGCCGTCGAAGAGAAAGTCGCTCTCCCCCTGCCCGTGAACCTGGCTGTGCTGGCCTATGAGCAGGCGCAGAAGGGTCGTTCCCGCCCGGAGCGACCCACAGAGAACGATATGCTGGCCATGGCGATCGAGCTTTGCTTCTGTCATGATTGCGTGCCCTTGTATTCGATGATGCGGCGACCGGATCTGCCCTCGGTCAGCGCCTGCGCGATTCCCCGCACCTCGGCGATGTTTGCCAGCATGAGGTAGCTTGCCAGACGGGTCGCAGGCAGGCCAGCCGTTTTGAACCTACGGCGTAGCCGGAGCCACTTGGCTCCATAGAGCGCGAGAACGATCAAAGTGAGAGGCCAGAGACCCATCAGCAGAGCAGCCAATGCGAGGAGAGGAAGCCCCGCGCCCCAGACCAGCGAGCGGATGACTTCCTTCACTCGGTAGCCTTCGCGTCCGTGCTTCAGAGCCCCTAGGGTGTAGGCGTAGCCGGAGCGGACCGCCCTCTTCCACCAGGCGGAGAAGCTGTGGATGTCGGCGTCGTGGAGGGTCATGTCGGCGTCCAGGCGTTCGATCTCGTGGCCCTGCCGACGCAGACGCAGGCAGAGCTCGGGCTCCTCCCCCGCCATCATCATCGGGTCGAAGCCGCCAACCTCCTCGAAGGCGGAGACCCGGTAGATCGCGTCGCCGCCCACGGCGTTGGCCCTGCCCACGGGGGTGTTCCACTCGATGGCGCAGAGCTCGTTGTACCAGCTTGCCTCCGGGTGCCGCTCCTTGCGCAGGCCCGCCACGGCGGCGAGTTTGGGATTGCTACCGAGGGCGGCGAGCCCGCTTTCCACCCAGCCATCGAGAAGCACGCAGTCGCCGTCGATGAACTGGACGAAGGTCAGCTCGGGATGGTGTTCGCGGAAATAGGCGAAGCCTTCATTGCGTCCCCTGGCCGCGGAGAAGGGTTTGTCCGTGGTCAGCTCCACCGCCGCCGCCCCCTCCCCTCGCGCCAGCTCGACCGAGCCGTCCGAAGACCCTGAGTCCACATAGACGACGGGACAGCCCGACGGCAGGGAGCGCAAGCATGCGCGAAGGCGCTCGCCCTCGTTCCGGCCGATGACCACGACGCCTAGAGTGTTCGAGCCCTGCTCCATGCTGCTGGTTCCTAAAGGGTGGTGGTGACCGAAACCTTCCGCGAAGGCCGGTCCTTTTTCGTATCGCCGGGGTTACTGCAAGAAAAAGGCCCGCTCGGCGGAGCGGGCCTTCTCGCTTGATCGGTAACTGCCGCTCTTACTCGGCGGCCGCCTCGTTGCCGCCTTCGGGAAGTGCGGCCTCCGGTGCGGGAAGCGCTGCGGCCTGACGGTGCTCGCGCTCCTCGATGAGCTGATCGTCGCGCTTGTCGGCTTCGATCTGGTGCTTGGCCATCTGACCGCCCGTGCCCGCCGGGATGAGGCGGCCGACGATGACGTTCTCCTTGAGGCCTTCGAGGGTATCCACCTTGCCCTGAACGGCGGCTTCGGTGAGCACCCGCGTGGTCTCCTGGAAGGACGCGGCGGAGATGAAGCTCCGTGTCTGGAGCGACGCCTTGGTGATGCCGAGGAGGACGGGGTGGCCGACGGCCTTCTCGCTGCCCTGCTCTTCGAGCTGAGCATTGACCTCGTCGAACTCCACCTTATCGACCTGCTCGTCCTTGAGGAACGGGCTGTCACCGGGCGAGCTGACCTCGACCTTCTGCAGCATCTGGCGGACGATCACCTCGATGTGCTTGTCGTTGATCGGCACGCCTTGGAGGCGGTAGACCTCCTGGATCTCGTTGATGAGGTAGTCAGCGAGCGCCTCGATCCCCATCACGTCCAGAATGTCGTGCGGCGCCGGGTTGCCGTCGAGCAGGTACTCGCCCTTTGCGATGAAATCGCCTTCCTGGACCGCGAGGTGCTTGCCCTTGGGAACCAGGTACTCCTTCGTCTCCTGCTCCTCGTCCACCGGCACGATGGAGATGCGGCGCTTGTTCTTGTAGTCGCGCCCGAACTCCACGCGGCCGTCGATCTCGGCGATGATGGCGTGATCCTTGGGACGGCGCGCCTCGAAGAGCTCCGCCACCCGCGGCAGACCGCCGGTGATGTCGCGGGTCTTCGCGCCCTCCGTGGGAATACGAGCCAGCACGTCGCCGGGGCCGACCTTGTCGCCGTCGGAGACCGAGAGAATGGCCTCAACCGGGAGAAGCGTGCGCGCCTCCTGGCCGTTCTCCAGCTTCATCACCTCGCCCTCATCGTCAACGATGGCGATGGCGGGACGCAGATCCCCGCCGCGCGGGTTGGAGCGCCAGTCGGTGACGACGCGGCTCGCGAGGCCCGTATCCTCGTCGGCGACCATCTGGACACTGACGCTTTCCACGAGGTCTTCGTAGCGCACCTTGCCCTTGCCCTCGGTCATGATGGGCAGGGTGTAGGGGTCCCAGTCGGCGAGGCGCTGGCCGCGCTCGACCTTGTCACCGTCATCGACGCGCAGCTTGGTGCCGTAGGTCACCTTGAAGGAAGCGAGGTCCTCGCCGTCCTTGCCGCGGATCTTGATGAGTGTGTTGCGACCCATGACGACCAGATCGCCGGAGCTGTCCTTCACCGCCTGGCGGTTCTCCAGGTGGATCGTGCCTTCGTGGCTGGCCTCGATCAGCGAGACGTCGCCCACCTGGGCCGTACCGCCCACGTGGAAGGTCCGCATGGTGAGCTGGGTGCCCGGCTCGCCAATGGACTGGGCCGCGATGACGCCGACCGCCTCGCCCACGTTCACGGCTTCGCCGCGGGCCAGGTCACGGCCGTAGCAGGTGGCACAAACGCCGATCGGCGTCTCGCAGGTGAGCGGGCTGCGCACCTTGATCTTCTGGATGCCGGCCTTCTCGACGGCTTCGGCCTGGTTCTCGTCGAGCTGGGTGCCCGCCTCGATCATGACCTCGCCGCTGTCGGGATCGACCGCGTCCTGAAGGAGCGTCCGGCCCAGAAGGCGCTCGGACAGGCTGAGCACGATCTCACCGGAGTCCACGATGGCCTCCAGGGTGATGCCGGTCTCGGTGCCGCAGTCCTCTTCCTTGACGATGCAGTCCTGGGCCACGTCCACGAGGCGGCGGGTGAGGTAGCCCGAGTTCGCCGTCTTGAGCGCGGTGTCCGCCAGACCCTTCCGTGCACCGTGGGTCGAGTTGAAGTACTCGAGCACGGTGAGGCCTTCCTTGAAGTTCGAGACGATGGGCGTCTCGATGATCTCGCCGGAGGGTTTCGCCATCAGGCCGCGCATGGCGGCGAGCTGGCGCATCTGGGTGGGTGAGCCGCGGGCACCGGAGTGGCTCATCATGTAGACCGAGTTCGGCTCCTGCTGACGGCCCGTCTCCGGATCGAACTTGGTCGTGGAGATCTCCTTCATCATCTCCTCGGCGACACGGTCCGTGCACTTCGCCCAGGCGTCGACGACCTTGTTGTACTTCTCGCCGCGGGTGATGAGACCGTCCGCATACTGCTGCTCGTATTCCGAGGCAAGCTGACGGGTCTCCTCGACGATGCCTACCTTGGTGTCCGGGATCACCATGTCGTCCTTGCCGAAGGAGATGCCCGCCTTGCAGGCCTCCTTGAAGCCGAGCTCCATGATGTGGTCGGCGAAGATCACGGTCTTCTTCTGGCCGCAATGGCGGTAGACCGTGTCGATCAGGCCCTGAATGGTCTTTTTGGTCAGAAGCTTGTTGATCGCCTCGAAGGGAACGGCGTTGTCTTTGGGCAGGATCGCCGCCACCTTCATGCGGCCAGGCGTCGTCTCCACCAGCTCCTTGGTCTCGTTGCCCTCGGCATCGACCGAGCGCCAGATGGCCTTGACCTTGGCGTGCAGGCTCACCGCGCCGGCGGCGAGCGCGTGCTCGATCTCGTCGATGGAGCCGAACACCATGCCCTCGCCGGTGTCCTTCTCCTTCTCGAGCGTGATGTAGTAGAGGCCGAGGACAATGTCCTGGCTGGGCACGATGATCGGCTTGCCGTTGGCCGGGCTGAGGATGTTGTTGGTGGACATCATCAGCACACGGGCTTCGAGCTGTGCTTCGAGCGACAGCGGCACGTGCACGGCCATCTGGTCGCCGTCGAAGTCGGCGTTGAAGGCGGTACAGACGAGCGGGTGAAGCTGGATGGCCTTGCCCTCGATCAGCTTGGGCTCGAACGCCTGGATGCCGAGGCGGTGAAGCGTCGGCGCGCGGTTCAGCATCACCGGGTGCTCACGGATCACCTCATCGAGGATGTCCCAGACCTCGGGACGCTCCTTCTCGACCAGCTTCTTCGCCTGCTTGACCGTGGCGGAGAGGCCCATGGCGTCGAGGCGCGAGTAGATGAACGGCTTGAAGAGCTCGAGCGCCATCTTCTTCGGCAGGCCGCACTCATGCAGCTTGAGCTCAGGTCCGACCACGATGACCGAACGGCCAGAATAGTCGACGCGCTTACCCAGCAGGTTCTGGCGGAAGCGGCCCTGCTTACCCTTGAGCATGTCGGAGAGCGATTTGAGCGGGCGCTTGTTCGTACCCGTAATGACGCGGCCACGGCGGCCATTGTCGAACAGGGCGTCCACGGACTCCTGCAGCATCCGCTTCTCGTTGCGGACGATGATGTCCGGTGCGCGCAGCTCGATCAGGCGCTTGAGGCGGTTGTTGCGGTTGATGACCCGGCGGTAGAGGTCGTTGAGGTCGGACGTCGCAAAACGGCCACCGTCCAGCGGCACCAGCGGGCGCAGCTCCGGCGGGATGACCGGGATGACCGTCATGATCATCCACTCGGGCTTGTTGCCCGAGGCCATGAAGTTCTCGATCAGCTTGAGGCGCTTGGCGAGCTTCTTGGGCTTCAGCTCGGAGGTCGATTCAGCGATCTCCACACGGAGCTGTTCGGTGATCTGCTCGAGATCCATATTGGCGAGGATCTCGCGGATGGCCTCGGCGCCGATACCGGCGGTGAACTGGTCCTCGCCGTACTGCTCTTGCGCCTCCATGTACTCCTCTTCGGTGAGGAGCTGCATGGGCTCGAGCGGCGTGATGCCGGGCTCAATGACGATGTACTGCTCGAAATAGAGAACTCGCTCGACATCCTTGAGCGTCATGTCGAGGAACATCGCGATCCGGGAGGGAAGCGATTTCAGGAACCAGATGTGAGCCACGGGCGCGGCCAGCTCGATATGGCCCATCCGCTCACGACGCACCTTGGAAAGGGTCACCTCGACGCCGCATTTCTCGCAGACGACGCCCTTGTACTTCATCCGCTTGTACTTGCCGCACAGGCACTCATAGTCCTTCACGGGACCGAAGATCCGCGCACAGAACAGGCCGTCACGCTCCGGCTTGAAGGTCCGGTAGTTGATGGTCTCTGGCTTCTTGATCTCGCCATAGGACCACGACAGGATCTTCTCCGGCGAAGCCAGCGAGATGCGGATCTGGTTGAACGTCTGCGGCTGGGCCAGCGGGTTGAAGACGTTTGCTAGTTCCTGGCTCATAGACACCTCATCGGGTTGGTCACCTCTCGCGAGGATGACCGATTTGAACTTACGTTAGCCACGCACTGCGCAGGCTGAAATCTTCTGCTCGTCGAAGTCGGGGTTTGAAGCGAACTTAGCTTCAACAATTCCCTGCTCCGATACACTCGACCTTCCGGTGAGCGCGTAGTCTGGAACGGATTGCCAGTCTTTCTCTGCAACAGCTCGATAGCGGTTGTCGAAGTGGACAACATCCCATCCTCTATCTTGCCGCCTGAACCAGAGTTGGTCCTCATCTTTAGCAAGATGAACCTCCGACCGACTCTGAAATTCAGACAGCGTCATTTCCATTCCTACCGGTTCTGCAGCTCCACGTTCAGACCCAGGCTGCGCATCTCTTTGACGAGCACGTTGAAGCTCTCGGGGATGCCTGCTTCAAAGCTGTCGTCGCCGCGGACGATGGCTTCGTAGACCTTGGTGCGGCCCGCGACGTCGTCCGACTTCACCGTCAGCATCTCCTGGAGCGTGTAGGCGGCGCCGTAGGCCTCCAAGGCCCAGACCTCCATCTCGCCGAAGCGCTGGCCACCGAACTGGGCCTTACCGCCGAGCGGCTGCTGGGTGACGAGGGAGTACGGGCCGATGCTCCGTGCGTGGATCTTGTCGTCCACAAGGTGGTGAAGCTTCAGAAGGTACTTGTACCCCACGGTCACGGGGCGAGCGAACTGCTCGCCGGTGCGGCCGTCCTGCAGCATGACCTGTCCGCTCTCGGAGATACCGGCCTTCTTCAGCATCTCGACGATCTCGCCCTCGCGGGCACCGTCGAAGACAGGCGTGCCGATCGGCACACCGCGGAAGAGGTTCTTGCCGAGCTCTTTGAGCTCCTCGGCGTCGGTCGGCAGCTCCTGATCGGGGCCATAGACGTCGCGCAGCTTGGCCACGAAGTCGTCCTTGCCCGACGAGCCGCGATCCCACGCTTCCCAGGCCTCCTGAATGTCACGGCCAAGGCCGCGGCAGGCAAAGCCGAGATGGGTCTCCAGGATCTGACCGACATTCATCCGCGAGGGCACGCCCAGCGGGTTGAGCACGATGTCCACGGGCGTGCCGTCCTCGAGGAAGGGCATGTCCTCCATCGGGGCGATCTTCGAGATGACACCCTTGTTGCCGTGGCGTCCAGCCATCTTGTCGCCGGGCTGAAGCTTGCGCTTCACTGCCACGAAGACCTTGACCATCTTCATCACGCCGGGGGGCAGCTCGTCGCCGCGCTGCAGCTTCTCGACCTTGTCCTTGAAGCGGTCTTCGAGGCGCTCGCGGCTCTCATCGTACTGCTTCTTGAGACCTTCGATCTCGCCCATGCGGGCGTCGTCGGCGAGGGCCACCTTCCACCACAGGCCACGTTGGGTGTCCTTGAGCTTCTCGCGGGTGACCTCGCCCTTGCCGAAGCCCTTCGGACCCGAGACCGCGTCCTGGCCGACCAGAAGCTCTTCGAGACGGCCAAAGATGTTGCGGTCGAGGATCGCCTGCTCGGCATCACGGTCGATGGCGAGGCGCTCGATCTCGTCGCGCTCGATCTGCTGAGCGCGCTCATCCTTCTCGACGCCGTGGCGGTTGAAGACGCGCACCTCGACCACCGTACCGGCAACGCCCGGCGGCAGCTTGAGGGAGGTGTCGCGGACATCCGCCGCCTTCTCACCGAAGATGGCGCGAAGGAGTTTCTCCTCCGGCGTCATCGGGCTCTCGCCCTTCGGCGTGATCTTGCCGACGAGAATGTCGCCAGGATGCACCTCGGCACCGATCGCCACGATGCCCGCCTCATCGAGGTTGCGCAGGGCTTCCTCGGAGACGTTGGGGATATCGCGCGTGATCTCTTCGGGGCCGAGCTTGGTGTCGCGAGCCGCGACCTCGAACTCTTCCAGGTGGATCGAGGTGAAGACGTCGTCGCGCACGATGCGCTCGGAGATCAGGATCGAGTCCTCGAAATTGTAGCCGTTCCAAGGCATGAACGCGACGAGCACGTTCTTGCCGAGCGCCAGCTCGCCGAGATCCGTGGAAGGACCATCGGCGATCACATCGCCCGCCTCGACCTCGTCACCAATCTTCACCAGCGGGCGCTGGTTGATGCAGGTGTTCTGGTTCGAGCGCTTGAACTTGCGAAGGTTGTAGATGTCGACGCCGGGCTTGGAAGTGTCCTGCTCCTTGGTGGCGCGGATGACGATGCGCTGGGCATCGACCTGCTCCACGAAGCCTGCCCGGCGCGCGGCCATGGCGGCGCCTGAGTCGCGGGCCACGATGCTCTCCATGCCGGTGCCCACGTAAGGGGCTTCGGCCTGGATCAGCGGCACGGCCTGGCGCTGCATGTTCGAGCCCATCAGCGCGCGGTTGGCGTCGTCGTTCTCAAGGAACGGGATCAGCGCGGCGGCCACCGAGACGAGCTGCTTCGGCGAGACGTCGATGAAGGCGATCTCCTCGCGGGGGATCAGCGTCGCCTCACCACGGAAGCGGGCGTTGACGAACTCGTTGGCCAAGGACCCGTCATCGTTCAGCTCGGCGTTCGCCTGGGCGATAGCGTGGCGCTGCTCTTCCATGGCGGAGAGGTAGACCACCTCGCCGGTCACCTTGCCGTCCACCACACGGCGATACGGGCTCTCGATGAAGCCGTACTTGTTCACCTGCGCGTGGGTGGCGAGCGAGTTGATCAGGCCGATATTCGGGCCTTCCGGCGTCTCGATGGGACAGATGCGGCCGTAGTGGGTCGGGTGCACGTCGCGCACCTCGAAGCCCGCACGCTCACGGGTCAGACCGCCCGGCCCAAGCGCGGACATGCGGCGCTTATGGGTGATCTCGGAGAGCGGGTTGGTCTGGTCCATGAACTGCGAAAGCTGGGACGAACCGAAGAACTCGCGCACCGCCGCCGCCGCCGGCTTCGCGTTTATGAGGTCGTTCGGCATGATGTTGTCGATCTCGACCGAGCTCATCCGCTCCTTGATCGCCCGCTCCATGCGCAGGAGGCCGATGCGGTACTGGTTCTCCATCAGTTCGCCGACCGAGCGCACCCGGCGGTTGCCGAGATTGTCGATGTCGTCGATCTCGCCGCGTCCGTCGCGCAGATCGTTGAGGGTCTTGAGGACCGCCACGATGTCTTCCTTGCGCAGGGTGCGCTGCTCGTCGGTGACGTCGTCGTTGGAGAAGCCGAGGCGCATGTTCATCTTCACGCGGCCCACGGCGGAGAGGTCGTAGCGCTCGTCGTCGAAGAACAGGCCGCCGAACAGGGCTTCGGCGGTCTCCAGCGTCGGCGGCTCGCCGGGACGCATGACGCGGTAGATGTCGATCAGCGCGGTCTCACGGCCGGAGTTCTTGTCGGCAGCCAGCGTGTTGCGCATGTAGCCGCCGATATTGACGTGGTCGATATCCAGCGTCTCGAACTCCTTGATGCCGACCTCTTCGAGGGTTTCGAGGTTCTCTTCCGAGATCTCGTCACCAGCCTCGGCATAGAGCTCGCCTGTCTCGCGGTTGACGAGGTCGCGCGCGAAATAGCGACCGATCATCTGCTCGCGGGTGAGGAAGAAGGCTTTGACGCCGTCCTCTTCAAGCTTGTTCATGGTGCGAGCGGTGATCTTCTTGCCGGCCTGGATGGCGACTTCGCCGGTCTCGGCATCCACCAAGTCGCGCTCGGGCTTGGTGCCCATGAGACGCTCGCGGTCGATCGGCATGGTGAAGCCGTGGCCTTGCGCGGTGTGGCTCACGCGGCCGTAGAAGATCTCGAGAATGTCTTCCTGGTCGAGGCCCAGCGCGTAGAGCAGCGTCGTCGCCGGCAGCTTCCGGCGGCGGTCGATGCGGACATTGACGATGTCCTTCGGGTCGAACTCGAAGTCCAGCCACGAGCCGCGATAGGGAATGATCCGCGCGGCGAAGAGCAGCTTGCCGGAGCTGTGTGTCTTGCCCTTGTCGTGGTCGAAGAAGACGCCGGGCGAGCGGCGCATCTGGGAAACGATGACCCGCTCGGTGCCGTTGATGATGAACGTGCCGTTGTCCGTCATGAGCGGCAGTTCGCCCATATAGACTTCCTGCTCCTTGATGTCCTTGACGGACTTGGCGCCGGTGTCCTCGTCCACCTCGAACACGGCGAGCTGCAGGCGGACTTTGAGCGGCGCGGAGTAGGTCATATCGCGCTGCATGCACTCGTCGGTGTCGAATTTGGGCTCTTCGAACTCGTACGAGACGTATTGCAGGTAGGCAGTCTCGGTGAAGTCGGAGATCGGGAAGACCGACTTGAACACGGCCTCAAGACCGTCGCGCTTGCGGTCGTCCGGGGCGACGTAGCGCTGCAGAAAGGCTTCGTAGCTCTCGCGCTGAACCTGGATCAGGTTCGGCATGGTGACGGCGTCACCGATCTTACCGAAGCCCTTGCGAATACGTTTTTTCTCGACAAAGCTCTGAGCCATAAACCGCCCTTACGCAGCCTCCGAGGAGGCTTTTTCTAGGGACACGGCAGCCACGGGCTGCGTATCCAGGTTCAACAGCGCCCGCGACGGAGCGCCCGGCTGCATCCGGCGGGACGCAGCAAATTCAGTGGTGGGAACGCCAAAACCCCGCGCCCGGAAGGGACCAGCGGGGGTGAAACGCTCAACAAATCAAAAGTTACAGACGAAGTCCGATCGCACGTGCACAGCCAGTCCTGGGAAGGCCGCCGACCCCAGGAAGGCGCGCATTAAGGCAATTGCAACGCCTTGACAAGGCCATTTTTACGGGAAGAGGGAACTTTCCCAAGAGCCGCACGAAGCACGGCACGCAACACCGCACAGCCCTTCCTACGACAAAGCTCCACGCCTGACTCCTACCGATAGGAAAGGTGCGCACATGACATTCGCAGGCGTGCGTTTCGGCAACCAGCAGTAGCAGAGGCTTCGCCACCCATTTCCTATGGTAGACAACATCGCGGCGGTTCAGTGCGGTCTCTATGCTTGTTCATGCAGCGCAGCCGAAGTCGGCTCCGCTCTCTCTCCCGCCATATCTCCTGCTGTTCATTGTTGTTTTTGCTGGCTAAAAAAGCGGTTGTTCGTTCGGTCGCAGGCTGTGTCAGGCGGCCATAAACCATAAGAAAACCCCGCGGCATCGCTGCCGCGGGGCTGTTCAGTCTCGTAGCGGCTGCCCGGATCGGAAGACCCGCGCCACCGTCACGCAGTGACCTATTTGAGCTCGACGGTGGCGCCGGCGGCTTCGAGCTTGGCTTTGAGCTCTTCGGCTTCTTCCTTAGAAGCGCCTTCCTTGACGGGCTTCGGTGCGCCTTCGACGAGCTCTTTGGCTTCCTTGAGGCCGAGGCCGGTGATGCCGCGGACTTCCTTGATGACGTTGATCTTCTTGTCGCCTGCGGAGGCAAGGATCACGTCGAACTCGGTCTTCTCTTCAGCGGCTGCACCGCCGTCGCCGCCGCCGGGGCCGGCCATCATGACGGCGCCGCCAGCAGCGGGCTCGATGCCGTACTCGTCTTTGAGGAGGTCCTGGAGCTCTTTGGCTTCAAGGAGGGTGAGGCCGACGATTTGTTCGGCGAGGGCTTTGATGTCTGCCATGGTCTTGGTCTTTCGTAGTTGTTCAGTGAACGGAAGAGGTAGTGGTTAAGCGTCTTCTTTTTCGGCAAGCGTCTTGAGGATGCCTGCGATGTTCGCCGCCGGTGCGCCGGCTGCGGAAGAGATGTTGGCGCCGGGCGCGGTGAGGGTGGCTGCGATCTGGCCGATGATCTCCTCGCGGGAGGGCATCTTGGACAGGCTCTCGATGCCGCCCGCATCCATGGACGTCTCGCCCATGAGACCGCCGAGGATCTCGAGGGCGTCGTGGTCCTTGGCCCATTTCACGATCACCTTCGGCGCCGTGACGGGGTCTTCGGAATAGGCGACGACGGTGGGGCCTTTGAAGAGGTCCTTGACCTCGGAGCCCGGACGATCGCCGATGGCGATCTTGGCGAGGCGGTTCTTGACGACTTTCACGCCGCCGCCCGCCTCGCGCATCTGGTTGCGCAGGTCGGTGACCTCCGCCACGGTCAGGCCGCTGTTCTTCATGACCACAACGACTTCGTTGTCGTTGAGGACACCCTCGAACCAGCCGACCTGATCCTTTTTCTGATCCCTAGTGAGGGGCATGGTGTTCTCCGCTAAGGGCAGGCGGTCCATCGCTGCGGCGGAGAACGGCGCATGGCCTGCGATATACGCAGCACGCGCCCGGAAGGCATTCAGCCGTCTCGGCAGGGCTTAAGGGGTGCCTGCTTTCTTCGACGCAGCGCAGCTCACCTGCGCGAGCCGGGCACCTGCCTCAGCGAGGTGCCGTCGTCAAGACCCCCGTCGGATGTTCTGCAAGAGGGCGGAGCGCCAGGGACCAATGTGCGCACGCGCCGCTCGGGCCTCGGGACCGCGTCGAAGGCATCGCGCGTGCCGCGAGGCCCGGTCCATGGCTGGGGGAAGCGGTCACGGCGCGAGAGGATCGCGGCCGGGTTCTGACCCTCGGCGACGGCGTGCTCCAGCTCTTCTAGGACCAGCTCGCTGGAGAGCTCCTCGCCGCTGAGGTTCTCGATGACCGAGATGCTGACGGGCCGGTCCTCAGGCACGTCCGAGGGCGCCTCGGACTGGCCGAGGCTGAGGGCGTAGATGGTGAGGCCGCTGGAGCGCCCGGTGCAGGCCCGGCGCACCGCTTCGGCGAGGTTCGCCGCCCTCGCCCGCGCGCGTTCTTCGTTGAGCGGCCGCATGCCGTCGGAGGATGCCGAGCCGTAGACGAGCAGCGCCTCGGCGCTGCAGAAGCTGCTGCGCTCGGCGAGGCGCTCGATATAGCTGTTCACGCTTTCCTCGCCGCTCCCCGCCTCGACCAGGCGGCGTTCGGCATAGACCCAGTTCGCACCCGTATCGACGCTGCGGAAGCGCAGCTTGGGCTCGGCGGTGACCACCCGCTCCACCGTGCAGGAGGTGCAGACGCCGCCTTCAAGGAACTGCCCGTCGCGGCAGCGTTCGGGCAGGACCGGGTCGGCGATGAGGCCGGTATCCTCGGGCCTCGGCGGCAGGACCGGGTCAGTCACGACGACCTCCGTCGGCTCGGCCGGCTCACCCGCCGGAAGGAAGTAGAAGAAGCTGACCGCCGCCAGGCCGATGGCGAAGAGCGCAGCGAAGACCGCCACCGGATCGCGCGGGACGAGGGTGATGAGAAGCCCCAGAAGAAGGAAGCCGCCGAGCACGAAAGCCATCTCCACCCCGCCAAAAAGGCCGAGTTCCGAGCGTACGAAGCTCGCACCGGGTTCGGCAAAGCCGCACCCCGAGGCGCAGCCGAACAGCGCCACCCCTGCCCCCACCAGCAGCGCCGCGATGCCGATCAGCACCGCCAGCACCAGGCCGCGCAGAATGTTGCCCGCCGTACCCATGACAGAGGCTTCCCTTGGTAACTCGGGGTTAACCTAGCCCAGTTTGCACCGCTCGTGGAGTCTTATGCCCTTGTGGGGCCGGGGGGCCTTTGTCAGAAGCGCGCCCATGTCTGTCGCCGTCCTCATCGTTGCCGCCGGAAAAGGCCTTCGGGCCGGGGGCGAGCTGCCCAAGCAGTACCAGCTTCTCGGCGGTGAACCCGTGCTGCGGCGGACGCTGCGGGCGTTCGAGGAGCACGCGGAAGTGGACCGCATCCAGGTGGTCATCGGCGAGGGCGCGGACGAGCTCTATGCCCGGTCGGCGACGGGAATCACTAAAGCCCTGCCCCCCGTTCCGGGCGGCGCGGAGCGGCAGGTGTCGGTGCGTCTAGGTTTGCAGGCGCTTGCCTCTTCTGAACCGGAGATAGTCCTGATCCACGATGCTGCCAGGCCCTTCGTCAGTGCCGCAACAATCTCACGATGCGTCGCGGAGGCGCGGAAGAACGGCGCGGCCCTCGCGGCCCTGCCCCTGTCCGACACGCTGAAGCGCGAGGGCGCGAAGGGGCTCGCTGAGGAGACCGTGCCGCGAGCCGGCCTGTGGCGGGCGCAGACGCCGCAGGCGTTTCGCTTCGAGCTGATCCGTGAGCTGCATGAGCGCTTTGCGGACAGGGACGACATGACTGACGACGCCTCGCTGGCCGAAGCCGCTGGGCACGGCGTCGCCCTGGTCGAGGACGAGACCACCAACCTCAAGATCACCCGGCCCGAGGACTTCGCCCTCGCCGAAAAGCTTCTGGGAGCTCCCATGGAAACCCGCACCGGCTCCGGCTTCGACGTGCACGCCTTCGAGGAGGGGGACCACGTCACCCTCTGCGGCGTCATGGTTCCGCATACGCACAAGCTGAAGGGCCACTCCGATGCCGATGTGGGGATGCACGCGCTAACCGACGCCATCTACGGAGCGCTCTGCGAGGGGGATATCGGCCAGCACTTTCCGCCCTCGGATGAGCAGTGGCGCGGGGCTCCTTCCGACGTTTTCCTCCGCCACGCGGCGGACCTCGTGAAGAAGCGCTGCGGGCGGATCGTCCACTGCGACGTCACCATCATCTGCGAGGCCCCCAAGGTCGGTCCCCATCGCGAGACCATGCGCGGCGTGCTCGCCGAGATCATGGGCACGGACCTCTCCCGCGTCTCCGTCAAGGCGACCACTACGGAGGCCCTTGGCTTCACCGGCAGGCGCGAGGGCATCGCGGCCCAGGCCATCGCTACCATCAAGCTGCCGAGCCATGGATAATACGGCGCTTCGTCTGGCAGAGGAGCTGGTCCGCCAGTGTACGGAGGAGGTGCTGATGGTCAGCACCGCGGAGAGCTGCACGGGCGGGCTCATTGCTGCCGCCATTACCTCCGTCAGCGGATCGTCATCCGTGTTCGGCGAGGGCTTCGTCACCTATGCCAACGAAGCCAAGACCAGGGCGCTGGGCGTACCCGAAGACATCCTCGTGAAGCATGGCGCGGTCAGCGGCGAGGTCGCGGCGCTGATGGCCGAGGGCGCGAAGGCCCGCTCGGGCGCCGATCTCGCCGTCTCGGTCACCGGCATTGCGGGGCCGGGGGGCGGCAGTGCCGACAAGCCTGTCGGCCTCGTCTGGTTCGGCCTGGCGACGCCGGAAGGGGTCAGGGTCGAGCGCCGAGTCTTCCCCCAGGGCGGCAGGGATTTTGTGCGTATACTGACCCAGCGGCAGGCTTTGCGGATGCTGCTGGCCGCGGTCTAGGCGGCTTCTTCCACCTCGACGCCGCAGCGCTTCAGCACATCTGCCATGTCCGTCCGGTCGAACGGTTTGAGCATGTAGAAACTGGCGCCCGCCGCTTTGGCGAGGACAAATTTCGAGGGTTCGTTCTCGGCGGCCATCAGCACGATGTGGGGCCGCTCCGTACTCGGAATGGTGGCCAAAGCGGTAAGCGCGTCGAGGGCGCCCATTCCGGGCAGGTCCCAATCGAGGAAGAGGATGTCGCCTCTTTTAATCGCCGAAGACAGCTTCACGAGGCTCGGGGCGGGCGCCGCGTCGATGCCGAAAGATGCCAGCAGCTCGATGATGACCTCGGTCACCCGTTCGGAATCTTCCAGAACCCACGCTTTGCCCATGATCGCTCACCCGCTTCCGATGGAGGCCTTAGCAGGAACAGGCTTTTTGGTCGCTTAATATAGCGAGGGCAATTGTACCGCCTCCCTCTCCCCTCCGGGGAGAGGGACCGAGGGTGAGGGGGACTTCGGAGCGCGACGCTGATCGTCATCTGGATCACCACGGCTTCGCCGATCCCCTCACCCGAAATCAGATAGATTTCGACCTCTCCCGCGGGCGGAAGAGGTGGGCCGCGCCCTAACCCAGCCGTATCACCACAACTTCCTCACCCACTTCGGTCGTGATGCTTCGGCCCGCATCAACCGCCAGCTTCTGCGCCAGGATCGCCGGCATCACCTTGGGCTCCATTGCCTGGTCCTCGCCCGCAAACGCAGCCGCCAGATCCTCAGGCATCCGCGCGCGGGGGCCGGAGGCGGTGATGGTGAGGCTTCCCGAGTTTCCCTCCACCAAAACCGTGGAGCCGTTCCTCGGCACCATCCGCTCACAGACAAGAAGAAGGTTCATCAGCGCCCTTCCCTCGAGCTTCGGCAGCGCGGGCGTTCCGATCTGCCACTGAAGCTCTGGCTTCAAATGCTTGTAGAGCGCCTGCGCCAGGCGCCCGATCTCTTCGGTGCTCAGCTCTCCTTCGGAGCCCCCCGAGGCGCCGTAGGCCGTGCGCGCATAGTCGATGATGGCGAGGAGCCTGGCCGTCGAATCGCTGACCAGCGCCTCGGCGTGCTGGCGCATCTCGCCGTCCTTCTCCGTCGACAGCACATCCAGCCCGGTGTTCAGCGCGCCTGCCGGGTTGATGAGGTCGTGGCAGAGGCGGGAGGCCAGCAGCGAGGCGAACTGGACGTCGGACGAGTTGGGCATAGATGGTCTCCGCCTTGCGAGGGGCTTCGGAAGAGGCGAGCTATGCCAGAGCTCTTCGCCTTAAGGAAGTGTCGCCTCGACGATCGCGAAGGGTGTGGTGCGCAGGCTGTTCAGCTCGCTCTTGCGCGCGGCGAAGAGCTCCAGCGCCTCGGCCGTCAGGGTCTCGCCGACGGCCACCTTGATGGTCTCCGGGTTCTGATGGACCCCGCCCGCCAGCACCTCGTAGTGAAGGTGCGGCCCGGTGGAGCGCCCGGTGGTGCCGACATAGCCGATCACCTCGCCCTGGCGCACGCGCTTGCCGGATACGATGCCCTTCGCGAAACCTTGGAGGTGGGCATAGGCGGTCTCGTAGCCGCCCGCATGCTCTAGCCGGATATAGTTGCCGAAGGTGCCGCGCGGGCCCGCCAGCTTCACCGTGCCGTCGCCCGCCGCCAGGATCGGCGTGCCGCGCGGAGCACCGAAATCGACGCCCTTGTGACCCTTGTCGTAGCCGAGCACGGGGTGCCTGCGCCTGCCGAAGCGCGAGGTCACGCGCGCGCCGTTGATCGGGGTCTTCATGAGAAGGGTGCGCGGGTCGCGGCCCGCAGCGTCGTAGTAGGAGGCTTCGTCGGCACCCTCGGCTAGGTGCCGGTAGTACCCCTTGGTCCGCGCGCCGCCCTTCCAGGTGAGGCCCGCGAAGACGATCTCGCCGATGCCGACCTCCTCGCCGGCGGCGTTCATCTGCACCTCGTAGACGATCTCGAAGCGGTCGCCGCGGAAGATCTCGCGGGCGAAGTCGACATCGAAGGCGAACACGTCGGCGAAGCGGATCATCACGTCCCGCGGCACGCCCGCCGCCGCGGACGCCGAGAACAGCGAGCGGTCGATCTCACCGGCGGCGGCGACGAAGCGGGTCTCGAGCTCCACGGGGTCGGTGCGGGTCTCGAAGCCCTCCGCCGAGCGCACGACCTGCACGAGGCGGTCATCACCGACGAGGACCTCCATCGCCTTCAGCGCGCGGGGGTAGCGGCCCGAAGCCCGCTGGAACAAAGTGGCCTGGCTCTCCAAAAAGCGCAGCCTGACCGAGCTGCCCTCGGGCAGCGCTTCGATACCCGCCTCGGCGAAGAAGGCGGCGCTGGCCGCTTCCGCTTCGCTGGCCGGAAGGCCTAGGCGGACAAGCAGTTCAGGCAGCGCCTCCCCCTCGATCACCGGCTCGGAGACGTAGCGCCCGCGCTCGCGAAACGCCCTGACCTCCGAGAAGCGGCTGTCTTCGGAGAGGGTCTTGCCGCCGCTCCAGCGCAGCGTGTCCACGCCGTTCTGCGCGGCCGCCGGGCCGAAACCGAGGGCAGCCGCGATCAGTAGTAGACGGAAAAGGCCCTGTCGTTGTCCCACGGCGCGATTGTGCCGCCAGACCGGCAGCGCCTCAAGCACCGAGGCGGATACGATTGAGAAAGCCTTGCGGCGTTCGGGCGGTTTAGCCCGAACGCTTTATGTCGCGCATGACCTCTTCGATATAGGCGTCCACATCGAGATCGCCGGTCGCCTGCCCCTCAAGACGCTGGCGAATCATATGCGGCAGCACCGACGGGTCGGGCTCCCCCGCCGCCGAGACCGTCGCCTCAATGATGCGCCTGAGCGCGGCCTTGTCGAGTTGGGGGGCGCTGGGGTTCTCTTGATCGGCCATGCCTGCTCCTTGGTTCGGCGTTTCCTCTTGATCTAGGGAATGGGCCGAGGGGGGAGAAGGTTCGCCGGAGGCGCTGGACAAAGAGGGCGGCGCCTTTATGGTCGCCGCTTCCCACGCGGGTGTGGCGGAATTGGTAGACGCGCCGGATTCAAAATCCGGTTCTGGAGACAGAGTGTCGGTTCGAGCCCGACCACCCGTACCATTCTCGACAGGTTTCGCGCAGCGAAAGAAAAAGGTCCGGGGGACCTTTTTCAGGTCGAGAATGCTGCGGCAGCAGCTATCCAGCATGACCGTTGGTTTGGTCGAGAATGGATTTCCTTTAATCTCCCGGCGCGTAGCGCCTCCGATGGGGCTTCGTAGCTGGTTTGCCGTCAGGCAAAACATTTGGTCCGGGGGACCAAATGTAAGCGCAGAAGGCCACGGCAGTGGCGCAGGGGCGCCGGGCACCCGGTCGAGTGCCTTCCCGTTCCGCCGTCGAGCTTCGAAGGGGTTGCAGTTAGGCGCTCTCCCTCCCCCTCCCAGGGGGAGGTGCCCGAAGGGCGGAGGGGGACTGTCCGCTAGCACCTCTGCTTCCACTCTACCCCCTCAACCAGACCCACCCCTCACCAATCAGTACCTTTCCCCATCCCATCAGCACCGCTAACGCCGCGTTGGTGATTGTCAGGGAGGGTCCGCCCGTATGAGTTCCACGTCCGATACCGCCCCCAGCGTCACCGTCCTTCTCGGCGACTTCCTCGAGCGCTTCGCGCCGGACGAGGCCGCGAGCGCCAGGGAGAAATCCATCACTCTGGCCGAGCTGATCGACGCCTTGGACGAGCGCGCCTTCGGCCTCGGCATCCTCATTCTCGCCCTGCCCTGCGCCGTGCCCTTCCTCTACGGTATCCCCCAGATCGTTGCGCTGCCCATGCTGGCCCTCGCCGCGCAGCTCGCCATGGGGCGGGAGCATCCCTGGCTTCCCGATACCCTCGGTCGCCGGAAGGTGGCGGTCGGCGGCCTTAAGACCGTGGTGCGCCGCGCCCACAGCACCCTCGGTATTCTGGAGAAGCTGACGGCGCCTCGCCTGACCGCCCTCACCGACGGGGTCGGCGCCAGGATCGTCGGCGCGCTGATGCTGATCCCTGCCGGGTCGATCCTTCTCCCCTTCCCGCTCACCAACACGACCCCCGGCATCGGCGTCGGCATCGCAGCCGTCGGCCTTCTGGAGCGGGACGGCCTTCTGGTGCTCTTGGGCCTGGCGATCGGCCTCGTCTGGGTCTTCCTCCTCGTCTTCTTCGGAGCCGAAGCCATCAGCGCCGCCAAGGACTTCCTCCTAACCCGACTGTCATCCTAACCCACCACCTCCGCCCCTGCGACACACCGGCGCTGTGCGGATCGCAGGCCTAGCGTGTGGCGGCGAAGGCGTTTTAGGCATCAAATCGTATGGTAACCCGTCTCGATAGCCTGGCTGAGCCGCAGAACGCGCTGGTGATCTGCGCGGTGGGGAGCGGTGCGCTTCTCGCGGGCGCCCATCTGTTCGAGCATGTGGGCGGCATGGCGCCCTGCCTTCTCTGCCTCGACCAGCGCGAGGCCCACTGGGCCGCGCTGGCCCTCAGCCTGATCGCGGTCCCCTTCATTTTGTGGCGGAAGAACGAGTTCCGCGTCAGCGCCGCCGCCCTCGGCGCGCTGGTTCTCATCTACGCCTTCAGCGCCATCCTCGCGAGCTACCACGCAGGGGTGGAGTGGAAGTTCTGGCCAGGCCCCGACACCTGCGCCGCCTCTCCGGAGAACGTGGACCTGGACCTCCTGCGCGACGGCGCCTTGTTCGAGAACCTCGATGGGCCGAGCAGCGATGGCCCGCCCTGTAACGAGGCGGCATGGCGGTTGCTGGGGGTCTCCATGGCAGGCTACAACGCGCTGATCTCCCTCGCGCTGACGCTTCTCGCGGGCATGTCCTGTGCGAGAGCCGCCAGAGAGCTCCGCGACGACAGGGTCGGCGGCGTGCTGACTGCCGACTGACCCAAAGGGGCCGACATGACGAGCAAACTCCCCGCCCTCCCCCTCCAGGCCAAGCCCAGGACCGAGGCGATGCTGCGCGTCGACCATGCGGGCGAGTACGGCGCGGTTCAGATCTATCGCGGCCAGCGAGCGGTCTTCGAGCGCCTGCCTCACAAGCGCCGCGTGACCGAGCTGCTCACCGAGATGGAGGACGGCGAGAAGAAGCACCTGGAAGCCTTCGACCGCCTCCTGACCGAGCGCGGCGCCAGGCCCACACTCTTCGCACCCCTGTGGAACGCAGCAGGCTTCGCCCTCGGCGCGGGCACGGCGCTGATGGGCGAGAAAGCCGCCATGGCCTGCACCACTGCCGTGGAGAGCGTCATCGAGGGTCATTATCAGGACCAAGTGGACGAGCTCGAAGGCGCCGGCGAGGACGAGCTACGCGCCACCTTCGCCGAGTTCCGCGAGGACGAGCTGGGCCACCACGATACCGCCATCGCCGAGGGCGCCGAGGAGGCCTTCGGCTACGGCCTACTGCGCCGGGTCATCGAAGCGGGATGCAGGGCGGCGATCAGGGTGAGCGAGAAAGTCTAGCTGTTCCTCAGGCCGTTCACGGGCAGTTTGAGATAGACCTGCCCGTCCTCTTCGGGCTGGGGTAGGGACCCGCCCCTGATGTTCACCTGCAGCGACGGCAGGATCAGCTTGGGCGGGGTCAGCGTCGCGTCCCGCGCTTCGCGCATGGCGACGAACGCCTCCTCGGTGGTGCCTTCGCGGACATGGACGTTCGAGGCGCGCTGCTCGGCCACGCTGGTCTCCCAAGCGAACTCCTTCCTCCCCTCGGGAAGGTAGTCGTGACCGACGAACACCCGCGTCTCCCCCGGTAGGGAGAGAAGCCGCTGGATGGAGCGGTAGAGGGTGCGCGCATCGCCGCCGGGGAAGTCCGAGCGCGCCGTACCGAAGTCGGGCATGAAGATCGTATCGCCGACAAAGAGCGCGTCGCCGATCAGGAAGCTGACGCAGGCCGGGGTGTGCCCCGGCGTATGGATGACTTTCGCTTCGAGACCACCGATCGCCAGGCGTTCGCCGTCCTTCAAAAGCCTGTCGAACACCGTGGCCGCCGCCTCCTCCGATGCCACCCCGAAGACGGGAGCGAAAGCGGTCTGCACCTCGGTGATCCCGGCGCCGATGGCGATCTTCGCGCCGGTGCGCTCGGCAAGAAACTTCGCCGCCGTCAGGTGGTCCGCATGGGCGTGGGTCTCCAGCACCCAGGCCAGCTTCAGGTCCTCTTCCTTTACCGCAGAGAGGATCAGCTCTGCGCTCTTCTGCGACATGCTGGCGGAGGCGAGGTCGAAGTCCAGCACGGGGTCGATAGCCGCTGCCACCTTCGTCTCGGGGTCGCTGACCAGATAGCTGATCGTATGGCTGACCTCATCGAAAAAGGCTTGGACCTTGGGGCTCGTCATCGCACCGCTCCGCTTATGCAGAATATCTCAACGTTGGTCCTATATATGAAAACTTGCTAAATTAGCAAGCGTGCATATACTAGGGCCATGGATGCTCTTCTGAAGCTCAACCCCGATGATTTCGAGGCGCGCGCCGGTCAGGCCGCCAGCCTGCTTCGCACCATGGGAAACCCGCACCGGCTCATGATCCTCTGCCGTCTGGGCAGCGGCGAGATGCCGGTGTCGGAGCTCGGCAAAGCCTTCTCCCTGTCCCAGTCCGCCCTGTCCCAGCACCTCGCCGTCCTGCGCCGCGAAGGCCTCGTTGAGGCGCGCCGGGAGGGGCAGACCATGCACTACCGGATCGGCGACCCTGCCGTCCTCGCCATCATCGAAACCCTAGCTGCGATCTACTGCCCGGAGATGCTGTCATGACCATCCTGCCCTCCCTCTCTCCCTCCGAAGCAAGAGCGAAGCTCGCCGCGGGTGAGGCTATGCTTATCGACGTACGCGGCGCCGACGAGTTCGCCCGCGAGCATGTGCGCGGCGCAGCCTCCCGCCCCTTAGCCGCTTTGAAGACAGGCTCGGTCACCGAAGAGAAGACGCCGATCTTCATGTGCCGCAGCGGCAACCGCACCGAAGTCCACTGCGCCGATCTCTCGGACGCCTCCAAGGGTCGCGGCTACGTTCTCGAAGGCGGGATCGAGGGCTGGAAGTCCGCCGGTCTGCCCACGGAGAAGGACCGCAAGGCGCCCCTGGAGATCATGCGTCAGGTCCAGATCACGGCGGGGCTTCTGGTGCTTCTTGGCGTCGTGCTCGGCACCCTGACCCATCCAGGCTTCTACGGCGTCGCCGCCTTTGTCGGTGCCGGGCTCACCTTTGCAGGCGCCAGCGGCTGGTGCGGCATGGCCAAGCTCCTCGGCGTCATGCCCTGGAACCGCAGCGCCGTTGCGTAAGCGATGGCGCTGGACCCGCAGACCATCCTCCTGACGCTGATGAGCGGCGCGCTGATCGGCGTGATGCTCAGCACGTTCGGCGGCGGAGGCTCGGTGCTGGCCGCGCCGCTTCTCCTCTACGTGGTCGGCGTGAAGGACACCCACCTCGCCCTCGGAACCTCGGCGGCGGGGGTGGCAGCCATCGCTCTCTTCAGCCTTCTCGGCCACTGGCGGGGCGGAAGGGTCAAATGGCCCTGCGCGCTGGTCTTCGCTGCGTCAGGCGTCTTCGGCGCCGCACTGGGGTCGAGCCTTGCTAAGCTGACCGGCGACGACGTTCTCCTTTTCGGCTTCGCTCTAGCGATGGCGGCGGTGGGGCTGGCCATGTTCCGAAGGCCTGCAAGCGAGGGTGACCCCGAAGCGCGTCTCGACGGCCCAAGGCTGCGCCGCCTGGCCCCCACGGGGAGCCTTGTCGGCGCGGCATCCGGCTTCTTCGGCATTGGCGGCGGGTTCCTGATCGTCCCCGGCCTGATCTACGCGGCAGGCTTCACCCTGTCCCATGCCGCCGCAGCGTCGCTTGTCTCAGTGGCCGCGTTCGGCGCCACCACCTCCGCCAACTACGCCCTCTCCGGACTAGTCAGCCTACCGCTCATCGGTCTGCTGCTGGCAGGGGGCGCACTGGGAGGGGCGGCAGGCATTCTTGTCGCAAGGCGCCTGGAGAACCATCAGCAGCTCGGCAGAAGGATGTTCGCGGCCATGATCCTTCTCGTCGCCCTCTTCGTCGCGGCGGACGCCGGCAGCCGCCTCCTCTAGCCGCTTTCCCCTTGCCATCTCCCGCTCTTTCCCCTAGCCGCGCCGCACTTGGGAAAACCGGGCTCGGCCGCATCAGCTCTTGCCGCCGCAGCTCTTCTTCCGGGGGCCGGAGGTCCGGTCTGCGGGACGAACAGAAAGGATAGGGCTTATGTCTTCCGACGCGACCGTTTTCGATTGTGAACCGCGCAAGCGCTCCGGCACCGGCGGCAGCCGCGCCGTCCGCCGCGACGGCTGGGTCCCTGCTGTCATCTATGGCGGCAAGAAAGAGCCGATGAACATCAAGATGCGCTACAACCAGGTGCTCAAGGCCTACACCACGGGCAACCTCATCGACGTGCTCGGCATCGTCGACCTAGAGGGCAAGAAGCACCAGGTCATCGGCCGCGACATCCAAGTCGACCCGGTCAAGGACCTTCCGATGCATGTCGACCTGATGCGCGTGGACAGCTCGACCCGCGTCACCGTCAACGTACCCGTGCGCTTCCTCAACGAAGAGACCTGCCCCGGCCTGAAAGCCGGCGGTGTCCTCAACGTGGTGCGCCACGAGGTCGAGGTCGTGGCCCCTGCCACCGAGATCCCCGAGGCCCTTGAGTTCGACCTCGCCTCGTTCGAGATCGGCGACGCCATCAAGATCTCCGGCACCTCCATGCCTAAGGGCGTCGAGGCCACCATCACCGACCGCGACTTCACCGTCGCCACCATCGCCTCACCGTCCGGCCTCAAGTCCCAGCAGGACGAGGACGAAGACGGCGAGGAAGTGGCCGCGGACGAAGTGCCTGCCACCGAGGTCAAGGACGAGGAGTAGTCTTCCGCCCTATCGAGGAGCACCTTGCGGAGAACTGAAAATCGGTTCTCCGCCGAAGGCTGCGATGGCCAATTTTTGGGCGATCATACCCTTCGCCGACGCGGCAGCCTCCCCACTCGTGGTGAGGGAAGCAAAACAAGCGCTACGCTCATTCCTCCGACAGGAAATCGAGCAATAGGGCGATCGTCTCTTCGTGAACGCTTTGCCGCGATGCGCCGCCGTCCGCACAGGCAGGGACAAAGCGCCTGCCGCGCGCCGTGCACGGGTCGAGAAAGGCATAGTGGTTAGCGCCCTCGGCAACATGCAAGGTTGCTTCCGGCGCAAGGTCCGCGAGCCGTTTTGCATTGGTCGCGACCGGAGCGATGTCGTCGTCACCGCCGCCGATCACCAGCACGGACGCTTCGATCGCCCGGAGACTGTCGTCGGTGAAGGCTTGAAGAAGCGCCGGACCAAGTAGCGCGAAGCGGGTGATGCGGGGATCGGAAAAGTCGCGCTGCGACTGTCTGATCGCTTCGTCCAATGCCGGATCATGCTCCAGCAGAGCCACGAAGTCCTCTTCGGCGTCAGGATATTCCGATTGCGGTTCACAGGTCGCGTCGCGCTCCGGCCCGGCACAGAATGAGGCGAGACGGTCAAGATCCGTCAGCCCCCCGGCCAAGGCCGTAACGGTGTAGCCGCCGAGCGAGAACCCGGCAGCGGCGACGTTCTCCTGATCAATACTGGAACCCCACTGCTCGTCTTCGAGGAGCCGGTCGATGACCACGGAAAGGTCCTGCGCCCTGTGCCAGGGCATGCGGAAGCCGCGCGGGTCATAGCGTTCCTCCGCGGCCGTGTTGCCATGGTGATCGACCGCGGCGGCGATGTACCCCTGTTCGGCCAAGGCACGCCCGAGCCACATCATCTGAAGCCCGCTGCCGCCTGTCCCATGGGACAGAAGGACCAGGGGATAGGCGCGTTCCTCGGCGATGGCGGCGTTCCTGGCCGCGAAGCCGCCCACGAAAATCGGCCTGTCGCTGGGAATTTCGACTAGGCTCATCTCAGACGATGCATTGGCGGGATACCACAGGGTGGTCGTTACCGGACGCGGGCCGTCACTAGACCAGGATGGCCGGTCGGGGTCGACGAAGCTCAACCGAACCATGCCGACGGCAGGTCCGTCCAAGGTGGGTTCCGGTTCGCTCCCACAGCCCTGTGCGAGAACCAGGACAAGCGCAGCGACGACGTATCGGACCATGGGGCACTCCAGTATCTCGCGCCTCTTTTCTAACCAGCGAGATGCGGCGACGCCAGAAGCAGAAGGTCGGTCACATCTTTTTCGTTTGGGAAAGAGTACGATTGTCTCCATATAACCCGAATGATCACCCGCAGCTCGACCGCCCTCGCCTTCCTGCTCGGCAGCTTCGTCCTGTCCGGCTGTGCCAGCACCTACTACAACGCCCTCGAGAACATTGGCATCGAGAAGCGGGAGCTTCTGGTGCGCCGGGTGGACAGCGCCCGTGATGCCCAGTCCGGTGCCCAGGAGGAGTTCAAGGACGCCCTGGAGCAGTACCGAGCCCTCGTCAGCTTCGATGGCGGCGAGCTCGCCAAGACCTATGACCGCCTGTCGAGCCAGTACGACCGGCTGGAAGGCGAGGCCAAGCTCGTCCGCTCCCGCATCGACGGCATCGAGAATGTCGGCAGCGCCCTCTTCCGCGAGTGGCGCGAGGAGCTGAACGCCTACTCCTCCCCCGATCTGCGCCGCCGCTCCGAGGCCCAACTGCGCGAGACCGAGCGCCGCTACGAGCAGGTTCTGACAGCCATGAACATCGCCGCCGACCGGATGGACCCGGTGCTGACGATCTTCGGCGATCAGGTCCTGTTCCTGAAACACAACCTCAACGCCCGCGCCATCGCTGGTCTCGACGCGGAACTCGCCACCATTGAGAGCCGGGTCGACGCGCTGATCCGCGAGATGGACAAGGCCATCGCCGAAGCGGAGGCGTTCATCGCCTCCATGCCCGACGCATAACCGAAGGGTGGAAACGGGGCTGACCATCGGCGTGGGGATCGCCCTGGCGGTCTGGCTCTTCTGGGAGCGGCTGAGCCCTGCGCACCGGCGTCCGTCCCGCCCCCGGCTGATCAAGAACGTCGCGCTCGGCATGCTCGGCGTGCTGACCACCATGGCCATCGTGACGCCCGTCTCCCTGGCGGCTGCGGAGTTCGGCCCGGCCTGGCGGGAAGAGACCCCGTTCTGGCTGCGCTTCCTGCCCGACCTGATCGCGCTCGAGTTCTTCATCTACTGGTGGCACCGCGCCAATCACGAGCTGCCCGTCCTCTGGCGGTTCCACCGTGTCCATCACTATGACGAGTTCCTGGACGTCACCTCGGCGCTGCGCTTCCACCCCGGCGAGGTGGCTCTTTCGGCGGCGGTGCGCGGGTTCTTCGTTCTGGCGCTGGATATCAGCGTCGAGGCCATCCTGCTGTTCGATGCGCTGGTCATCATCTCGGCAGGCTTCCACCACGCCAACCTCCAGCTTCCCAAGGCTGTCGATGAGACCATGCGCCGGGCAGTGGTCACGCCCCGCCACCACCGGGTCCACCATGTGCCGAGGCGGGAGGCCACTGACAGCAATTACGGCACACTGACGACCTTGTTCGACCGCCTGTTCGGCTCCTTCCGCCGCGAAGAAACCGAGGGCCAATACGGTGTCGAAGGGCAGTCCGACAAGGGGCTCGGAGCCTTGGCCGCCGACCCGTTCAGGTGACCTTCGAGCGAACCTGGAAGCGCGCTTCTTCATAGCGCTTCGTACGGAGAATATCTTCGAGCCGGTCCATCACACCCCAGACCTCTTCGGCGGAGAGGAACAGGGGCGAGAGTCCAAACCGGATGGTGTCCGGCGTTCGGAAGTCCGAGAGAACCCCCTCTTCCGCGAGGGCCTGCACCACGGCGTAGCCGTGCTCGTGGCTCAAGCTGACATGCCCACCCCTCTTGCTGCGATCCTTCGGCGAGGATGCCGCTAACCCCATCCCCTCCGCACGCTGCAGAACGATGTCGCCGAGCACACCCGCTTTCCCGTGTAGGGCACTTGGAGACACGCCTTCAAAGGCCTCAAGCGCTCCGGCCAAGGCGCTCAACGACAGGATCGGCGGCGTCCCGGCTACGAAGCGCTGCACGCCCGCCGCCGGCGTGTATCCGCTGTCGAAGGCGAAGGGCGCGGCATGCCCCAGCCAGCCTGGCAGAGGGCTCGACAGCTTCTCGGCAAAGGCTTCGGCAGCATAGACATAAGCGGGAGCCCCCGGCCCGCCATTGAGGTACTTATAGGTGCAGCCCGCCGCCAGCCTCGCTCCGTCTGCGGAAAGGTTGAGCGGCACCGCTCCGGCGGCGTGGCTGAGGTCCCACACGATGACCGTACCGGCCTCCCGCGCGCGCCGCTCGGCTGCGGCCACATCGACGATCTCGCCGCTGCGGTAGCTCACCACCGAGCGGATCAGCACCCCGCCCTCGCCATAGCCCTCCTCGCCCGCTGGCAGACGCCGGACCTCGCCACCGGCAAGCTCCGCCAATCCCTCGGCGATGTACTGGTCGGTGGGAAACTCGTGATCATCCACCATCACGAGCCGCTTCCTCGCCAGGGGCAGCGCCGCCCCGGCAAGTTTGAAGAGGTTCACCGACACGCTGTCACAGACCACCACCTCCCCCGGCGCCGCGCCGATCAGGGGAGCGATCGCGTCGCCCACCTCACCGGCAAGGTCGATCCAGCCCGCGCTGTTCCAGGACCGCACCATCCCCTCGCCCCACTCCTGGCGAAGCGCCCGGTCGGCCCGCGCGGCGGCGCTGCGCGTCAGCGGACCGAGGGAGTGGCCGACGAGATAGGTGACGCCTTCCGGTATCTCGAACAGGGCGCGCCTGCCTCCGAGCGGGTCCTCCGCATCGTAGTGGCGGGCGAGGTCGAGGCTGGTGATCAGGCTTCTCATGGCTGCCTTCTAGGGCCCGGACCTACAAACTGTCACGGTTTTGCTCGAGGCGGTTTAGCGTTCTGGATAGGAGCTGGACCGCAGGGGTAGCTGGCTACCTCAAGGTTCAGCGACGACGACAGGGCGCCAAACCCGTGACAGTTTGTAGGTCCGGACCCTAGCGCAGCGGCTCGCTATCTCCAGTGCTGACAGCGAGCCGGGCTTTGCCCTAGGAAACCCCATGCTGATCCGAACCCTCCTTCTCGCCGCCGCCCTTCTCCTCGCCGCCTGCGGCGATAGCGAACCGAGCTCTGCGCCAGCACCCGGCACCGAACTGATGGGCTGGGAGGAGCTGACGAGCCGCCCCCTGCCCCGGCCGGACCGCACGGTGCGCTATGCGGACCACGAAGCGGGCATCGCCGATCTATGGCTCCCCGAGGGGGAAGGTCCGCATCCGGCCGTTCTGATGATCCATGGAGGCTGCTGGCAGAAGGCCATTGCCGATCGTACCCTGATGAACTATGCCGCCGACGATCTCAGGCGGCGCGGACTGGCCGTGTTCAATATCGAGTATCGCGGCGTAGACGAGGAAGGCGGAGGCTACCTCGGCACCTATGAGGATGTGGCGGCGGCGGAAGCTCACCTCTTCGAGGAAGCGGAAACCCTAGGCATCGACCCTTCGCGGGTCGCAGGCTTCGGCCACTCCGCAGGAGGACATCTCGTAGCGTGGCTTTCCGCGCGGCATAACCTCGACGGCGAGAACCCGCTCGGCTCCGACACCGCTTCCGCGATGAGAACCGCCCTGGTCTCGGGCGGTCTGGCCGACCTGGAAGCGTCGAAGCCCGTCACCCTCACCACCTGCCTCGCCGATGTGATGGACAAGGTTACCGGCAGGCCCACCCCCGAACGCCCCAACCCTTTGGCGGACACGTCACCCGTCCTCTTCCAACCCGCAGGTCCCGAGCAGATCAGCGTCCACGCCGCGAATGATCGAATCGCTCCGCCCCTTCTGGGTAGAGGGTACACGGATAGGGTGATCGAGGGAGGCGGTCCTGCCCGCTACATCGAAGTCCCCGGAGGTCATGTCGAACTCATCGCCCCCGGCACGGAAGCCTGGGAAGCGCAGGCCGAGCTGCTGATGGAAGCGGTTGGTTTGTACGAGTAGCGGTAGAAAGCGCGATTGGCGCTTCTTGCGCCTCAAGCTGCCGCGGCTGATCAATTCGAGCACTTCGAAGCGTGGCGGCCGAAAAAGGTCCCCGGACCAGCTACGAATGGTGCGGGCGGGGGGACTCGAACCCCCACGCCATAGGCTGCGGATTTTAAGTCCGCTGTGTCTACCATTCCACCACGCCCGCAAGGGTGAGGCCGTTATGAGAGGGTCCGCCCTCTTTCTGCAAGGGTCTACTCTGCGCTCCCTGCCGGGATGAGCGTGTCGATGATGTCGCCGAGCACGTCGGGCGAGACGGGTTTCGGCACGATCAGCTCGTCGGAATAGGCGGCCATGGTCGAGGCGGTGCCGGGGCCGTAGGCGGTGATGAAGGCGAAGGGGATGCCGCGCTCCTTGAGAATGCTCGCCGCCTCCTTCGATGAGCCTCCATCGAGCGCCACGTCCAGAAGCGCCGCCCGCACCGGGGCGTCCCTGGCGGCGCTGACGGCGTCGCTGGCGGTCATGCACGGGCCGACGCAGCCATAGCCCTTCGCCCTCAGAAGCTCCTCGAGCAGCTTGCCCTGCACGGGGTCGTCCTCACAGATCAGGATGTGATCGAGGCTGGGTTTGAAGCTTTGGGCTTTGGTCATGGATAAGAGGACAGCATCACGGGTGAAAGGTTGCGTTAACACGGCAAAGCGCCGCTTCCCATGAGCTAGGCCGGTCTATCTCCCTGACCAATCTCGGCTTCTTTCCCCTGCGCGGTGAAAAGGGCTTTCACAGCCAGGGCCGCCTGCTCGCAAACCGAGGCGCTCCGCGATCTGCAGACGATGGTCAGCGGACCGCCCTTCCCCGTCGGCCCCGGATACGAACCGATCTTTAATCCTTTGAGCGCCGTTTCGAGATCGCGGAGACCGTCGGCCAGATCGCTCTCCTTCGCCTCACCTGTCACATGATAAACGGTCTCCGGCTCGCCGTCGGGGACGGCGGCCAGCACCTCCTCCAGCATGGCGTCGAAGATGGCGGGCACCCCGGCAAGAACGTAGACGTTCTCTACCCTGAAGCCCGGCGCGCCAGAGACGCTGTTGGCGATGAGCTCGGCATCCTTCGGCATCCGCGCCATGCGGCGGCGGGCGTCGGTGACCTCCTCGTCCTTCGCCGCGTAGTGCGCCTTGAGGATCTTCATGGCGCCGTCGTGCTCCACCGTCTTGCGGCCCAAGGCCGCGCTGACGGCATCGGCGGTGATATCGTCATGGGTCGGACCGATCCCGCCCGAGGTGATGACGATGTCCGCCTTCACCTTGAGGTCGATCAGCGCGTTGCCGATGGTCTTGTGCTCGTCGGGCACGATCCGCACCTCGATCAGCTCGATGCCCTTGGCGTAGAGGGCTTTGGCCAGGGTGTTGGCGTTGGCGTCGCGGGTGCGGCCGGAGAGAAGCTCGTCACCGATGAGCAGGCAGGCGGCGGTCTGGGGGTTCTTCTTCATGTCGGGGGGTCTAGCGGCGGTTGATGGAGAGCCTCAAGCGAGTTGACCTTTGTCGTGCTTCACATCCGCGGCGGGTGGTCGGCCGGTGTTCCGCTTCTGCTTGTTCGGTTTGGTCCATGGGTCCCGGATAAGCGCTCACGCGCTTTCCGGGATGACGGCGGTAGGGAGCAGCACCGAAACCCGCTCGCCAGGGCTTGGCGGCGGCTGCATGGTGGTGGAGGCTGGAGCGGATGGGTCATCGTCGCTTCAGTTGCATAGGTAGGGTGCAACGCTGCACCATCCGCTCCCGGCACTGTTACGAGAGGCCGGTCGGGGGGCGGGGCTCTGGGTCCGCCGCAGGCCGATCAGCGCTTCAAGCTCTCGCTGCTTGGTGCTGGCGAAAGGCGTCCCACCTTGCCGGGACCGCTCCTTCCTCCCCGCAAGCCATACGGGGGCACCATGCAGAGCACCGCCTCCCCGCCTGAACAAGCTACCGGTCAGCTCCACCATGCGGGGAGGAGCGAGGGGACTATACGGGAATACGAAGGGGCGGGGATAAGTCAAAAGTGTCGTAGCCCCCTCCGCCCTTCGGGCTGGACCTTGCTCCCTCCGTCATCCCGGACAGCGAAGCTGATCCGGGACCCATGGACTGGGGTGTGTAAACCTCGTTGGCGTTGTTCACGTGACTACCCATAGGCCATGGGTCCCGGATACCCTTCGGGTTCCGGGATGACGGGGGTGGGTTACTTTGATGGGGGAAGCTTCGCGTTCCGCCCTACGGGCCGTGCCTTTCCTCCGCCGTTATCCTTGAAGACTTCCTCCCCTTCAGGGGAGGTGGCCCCGTAGGGGTCGGAGGGGAGCTGCAACTAGCGAAGGCGCTTCTTGAACGTCCCCCTCCGCCCTTCGGGCACCTCCGCCTGCGGGGGGAGGAAGGCGGCACGCTGCCGCGAGCCGCCCTACGGGCCGTGCGTCGCTTCCCCCGTCCATAGGTCCCGTATAGCGCCACGCGCTTCCAGGATGACGGGGGTGGGTTGCGCCCCTCGCGACCCGCGCTAGGGACCGCCATGATCTTCGACCCTCCCCTCACCGAAGCCGTCCTCCTGCGTCGCTACAAGCGCTTCCTCGCCGACATCGCTCTGCCAGGCGGTGAGGAGACGACCGTGCACTGCCCCAACCCCGGCGCGATGATGGGGGTGGCGCCCGAGGGCGCTCGCTGCTGGGTCAGCCGCTCACCGAACAAGGCGCGCAAGCTGCCGCTGACCTTGGAAGTGGTGGAGTGCGAGGCATCGGGCGGCGGACCGATCGCGACAGGGGTCAACACCAACCACCCCAACAGACTGGCCGTGGAGGCGATCCGAGCGGGGCTGGTGGAGGGTGTCGATCCGAAGGGCGAGCTGCTGCGCGAGGTCCGCTATGGCGAGGAACGCTCCCGCATCGACCTCCTCCAGCCGGGCGAGCCGGATCACATCTCTCCAAATGGTGCGGACCATTATATAGAGATCAAGAACTGCCATCTCATGCGCCGCTCGGACGGCACGGCGGAGTTTCCCGACTGCGTCACGGCGCGCGGGCTGAAGCACCTGCGCGAGCTCTCGCGGATGGTGGCGGAGGGGCATCGGGCGACGCTTCTCTTCGTCGTGCAACGCGGCGATGCGAAGGCGGTGATGGCGGCGCGTGACCTCGATCCCGCCTATGCCGAAGGGCTCGACGAGGCGGCCCGCGCCGGGGTCGTCATGCGCGCCGTTGTCTGCGACGTCAGCGCTGAGGCGATCCTGCCGCGAGGGGCCGTGCCGGTGCTCGCTGGCTGACAAAGGCAAAACGCCGCCCTTCTCAACGGCTCTTCGGCGCCCTAGCTTAGGATAAGGGTAAGGGAGCCGGGCATGGTCCTCTGGCGTATCATCGGCACCGTGGTGGGCGGTGCGCTGTTCCTCATCGGCATCCCGCTGCTGATCTCCCCCATCCCCCTCGGGGCGCTTCTCCTGTTCGTCGCGACGATCATCCTGGTCGCCTCGAACCCCCTCGCGGCCAAGCTCCTCAAGGCCGCGCGCAAGCGCTTCCGCTGGCTCAACCGCTTCTTTCGCAAGGCGGAAAAGGTGCTGCCCAAGGACATCGCCAAACCCATCGCCGACACGGACGATGAAACGGACCAGGAGGACGAGGAGCCCCCGGTGAAGAAGCACCACTACGGCGAGCCCATGCGCCGGACCGGCGTGCACCGGCGGCTGCGTTAGAGCTCCACGCTCGTTCCGTCCGCACTCGTCAGTGTCGGCCTCTTCGCCTGGAGGGAGGCGCCGATGAGGCCTGAGCGGGCGACGATCTTGACCGGGACGTAGGCCAGCCGCTCGGTTCGCATCTCCTCGGGCACTTCGGCGAGGTACACCCAGATGTCGCCCTCGATATCGCCGCGGTTCTTCTCTTTGTAGCCAGCCACTTTCCGCTGCATCAGCTTGCAGCGGAAGGCCTCGCCCTTGTAGCGGCCTGGGCCGTTCTTCTTCACCTCGACCATGCCGTCGGGCTCCATGACGAGGTCGAAGCGGCGGCGGCCGTCGAGCACCGGCACGCGGCGGCTGCAGGGGTCTTCTCCCTGGCCGGCAGGGGTGAAGGCCAGCGCCACGAGGGCACCTAGCGGGTCCACCGCCTCCTTCGCCTGCTGCGGCGAAACCGGGCGCTGGAGGTTGTACTCGGGCAGCGACCACAGGCGGTAGCGCTCCTCGCCGGGCCTGCGCAGCAGCTCAGTGCGCTGCTGGTCGTCCTCGCCGTCATAGTCGTGGTTGTAGTAGTAGCTCGCCTTGATCCCGCCCGTCTCGGCGAAGAGGCCCGAAGCCTTCGCCTCCGCCTCGCCGTCGGAGAACCAGCGGGCGACGCCGCGCTGCTCCATCTTGTAGTCGACCGCATAGCCGGTATCGGTGACCGTGACCGTGAGGAAGATGCGGCCGATATTGAGGCCTGCAAGCTCGCCCTTGAGGGTGGTGTTGTAGACCATGCCCTGGCCGATCTCGAACGGGGTCCGGCCCAGGGGATCGGCGCTCGGATCGACCGCGAACAGGGCTTTCCAGTCCTCGGTGCCGTAGTCCGGGATCGTGCCCTCATACTCCTGCGCCGATGAGGGGCAGGAAAGTACCAGCGACATCCCTGCCGCAAGAGAAGCGAAGCGTACCATCGGAAGGCCCCTGACTAACGCGATTTCACTTCTAACCCTGGCCGTGAAAACGAAAAAGAGGCGTGAAGGAGTTCCATCGGCTTTGTAACGCTTGACGCTCGGACGACTAGACGTTACGCGCCGCGCTTCGATTTCCTTCTGACCGAGGTCCTCTCATGTCCCGCGTTTGCGAGCTTACCGGCAAGGCGCCGATGGTGGGTAACAACGTTTCCCACGCCCAAAACAAGACCAAGCGCCGGTTCCTGCCGAACCTGTGCAACGTCACCCTTCTCAGCGACCGTCTGGGCCGCAGCTTCAAGTTCCGCATCACGGCCCACGCCCTGCGCTCGGTCGACCACATCGGCGGCCTCGACGCGTTCCTGATGAAGGCTCGCGACGAGAAGCTCTCGGACCGCGCCCGCAAGATCAAGCGCGACATCGAAGCGGCGGCTTAGGCCCGTAGGGCGGCTCGCACAGCGTGCCGCCGGTTACAGAAGCCGACGCCGGAAGGCGGCACGCTATGCGGGCCGCCCTACGATGTCCGGCAACCGACAATTCCCTTTAACGCCGCCGCGCGATAGACCCTACCTCCTTGCACTCTTATGGAGGAGCGTTTGCCCCAGGACATTCGCGGTGACCGTGGTGAGCCGCTCGTCGTCGAGCGCTACTACGACTACGCGCTGACCGGGCGCAGCCGTGTGGTGCGCGTTCTCGGTCAGACCCTGCGCCGCGTGGTGGCGCTGCTTGGCCTCTCCCTCTTCTTCTCGCCGCTCCTCGTTCTCGGCCTCGTCACCTTGGACCTGCCCTTGCGGATGCTCGACGGTCTGGTGCCGCTCGAGGCGGTGGCCCCGTCACGGTTTCTGAGCCGCGGCGAGGGTATTCTGGGCGCGGCGCTCTTCGTTGCGCTCCTCGCCACCCGCCGCTGGGGCAGCAGGCGGATCGGCCAGACGGTGCTGGTGAGCTGGCTCCTGACCCTCGCTTTCGCCGCCATGCTGGTCCTCGACCTGGCGCCCGAGTTGGCCGCGGAGGACTATCCCGAGACGCGGTTCATCACCTCCGTGGTTCTGTCCTGGATGGCCGGGCATGGAGCGGGGGTCGCCGTCTTCGATGTCACCAGGGGCGGAAACTGGTGGCGTGCGCCCTTTTTCGGCGGGCTGATCGGTCTTGGGGTTCAGGCGCTGATCTACTTCCCCGCCGCCTATGTGGGCACCTCGCAGCCCTGGCTGTGGTGGCTGGCGGTCAGCCTCTTCCTCGCCCTCGCGGGCGCGGCGGCCTTCACCCTAGTCTATGCGGGACTGCGCTTCATCGTCCCCCCGCGCACGGGGCTCGGCGGCCGTTAGGTCGCAGCCGGCGAGGTCAAGGTCCATCAGCACGGTCCGCTGCACCGGGTTGAAGTTGTCGTCCGAGGCAAGCAGCAGGCGGAGCGTTCCGTCCGGTGCCTCGCGCAGAGCCATCGCCTCCATATTATCGGCGCCGTCGAGAAAGCTGAGCTGGCCGAGAAGCCAAGTCTCTAGAAGCGCGTCGCCGCCTAGATCGCCTAGGCGGACCACCGAAACCCTCGCCCGAGGACCCGTCCGCCTACTGAAGGATCGCTGCAGGACGAACAGCGTGTCTCGGGTTTGATCGGCGACGATCTCGGTCACCGCGAAACCGTCGGTCATCTTGAGACGGGCTACTTCTTCGAGCGTTTCACCTTCCCAGTGGAGAACCGGCGCCTCTCCGTCGGTCACCTTCTCCGGTACGAGTAGAAAGCCGTCCCGGTACGGCGCAACGGCTTCGAAGCCGTTATTCCCGAGCCTCGGGAAGTCCGGCTTGAGATCCAGCATCTGCCTGGTGACCCGGTAGCCTTGAGGTCCCCGCTCCATCTCTACCAGATCGCCGCTACGCTCCCGGCTGACGAGGAACTTGCCCGAGCCGAGCGCGACGAGGGCTTCGGTATCGCGGCCTCGACCGAGTGCAGGAGGGAAAGCGATAGGGTAGCGCACGGTTTGCGTCAGCCCACTGACCACCCCGCTCTCACCGAACGAAACATCCGCCTCCACGATATGTCCCGCATCGCTCAGCAGGGTAAGGCGTCCCTCCCCCTCGCCCAACAGCATGGAGGAGTAGCCGCCAAGCTCCTCGTTGGAGGTAAGCGTGAAGCCTGCATCCATCCGCATGCAGCCGACCTCGCGGCCCTCCTCCGAGAGCCCTGGGAAGGGGCGGGCCTGAAGAGCCACGCTTTGCTGCAGGATCATGGACGCAGCGAGGGCGAGGATCATGCAGGCACGCGGACCCGGCGCTTGGGTGCCTGACGCGGCTCGTCATCGAAGAGCGCCGCTAGCTGCTCGGTCATCGCGCCGCCTAGCTGCTCTACATCGGAGATGGTGATCGCCCTTCGGTAGAAGCGCGTCACGTCATGGCCGATGCCGATGGCCAGAAGCTCGATGGGCGAGCGCTGCTCGATCATGGCGATCACCTCGCGAAGGTGCCGCTCGAGATAGCTGCCGCCATTGGTCGAGGACGTCGTATCGTCCACTGGCGCACCGTCGGAGATGACCATCAGGATACGGCGCTGCTCGGGCCGGGCCAGAAGCCGCTCATGCGCCCAAAGCAGCGCCTCGCCGTCGATATTCTCCTTGAGGAGCCCCTCCTTCAGCATCAGGCCGAGGCTGTCGCGGCTCCTCCGCCACGGCACCGAGGCGGGCTTGTAGATGATGTGGCGCAGGTCGTTGAGGCGGCCGGGATGCTTTGGCCGTCCGTCCTCGACCCATTTCTCGCGCGACTTGCCGCCCTTCCAGGCCAGGGTGGTGAAGCCGAGGACCTCCACCTTCACGCCGCAGCGCTCGAGGGTCCTTGCCAGGATATCCGCCGAGATCGCCGCCACGGTGATCGGCCTACCCCGCATCGAGCCGGAGTTATCGAGCAGCAGGGTCACGGTGGTGTCGCGGAACTCCTGCTCCATCTCCTGCTTGAAAGAGAGGGGCTGGAAGGGGTCCACCACCAGGCGCGAAAGCCGCGCTGCGTCGAGAATGCCCTCGTCGAGGTCGAACTGCCAGCTCCGGTTCTGCTGGGCGAGAAGCCTGCGCTGCAGCCGGTTGGCGAGCCGCGAGACGATGGCCTGCAGGCCCTCTAGCTGCCCATCGAGCTGCCCGCGCAGCCGCGAAAGCTCCTCAGGCGGACAAAGTTCGTGGGCGTGGGCCACCTGGTCGAACTCGGTGGTGTAGGCGACGTAGTTCTCGCCGCTATCCCCCAGCGTGTCGCGGCGCAGGATCGGGGCCTCATCGCCTGCATCGTCGCGGGGGTCCCCCTCGTCCAGGGTTTCGGGATCGTTGCCGAGCTCGGCATCGCCGTCATTGGCTTCCCCGAAGTCGGGGGTCTGGTCTTCGGGCTCGTCGCTCTCACCTTGACCCTGATCGTCATCTTCCCCTTGATCTTCGTGGGCCTCGGGCTGCTCCTGATCCTCGGGGGGGCTCTCTTCCTGATCCTCGCGGCTGTCCTCGTCGCCTTGCTTGTCGCCGAGATCGAGGGCGTCGATGAGGTCGCGGGCCAAGGTGGAGAACGCCTCCTGGCTGTCATGGCTGCCGCGCTGGGAGAGGGCATCAAGGGCCTCGCCGCAGCTCGCCTCGATCTCGTCGCGCCAGAGCTCGACCAGCTTCTTCGCGCTCTTCGGCACAGGGCGCCCGGTCATGCGCTCGCGGGCGAGAAGCTGCACGATGTCCTGGACGGGCACGTCCTGGCGGTCCTCCATGCGGCGGTAGCCCTTCTCCTCCAGCCGCCGGTCGAGAGCAGCGGCGAGGTTGTCGCCGACACCGTCGAGGGCGTTCGAGCCGATGGCCTCGCAGCGCATGTCCTCTAGCGCCTGGAACAGGGCTCGGCCCTCGGGGTTCTCCGGCTGCAGCTTCCGGTGCAGCGCGCCGTCATGGTGAGCGAGCTTCAGCGCCGCCGCATCGGCATGGCCCCGGCTGACCGCCACCTTGCGCTTGTCCAGGCGCCTCGGCGGCAAGGGCAGCCGCGCCTCGCCAGGCCCCGTCTCCGGCTGGTCGCCGCCGAAGCGCACTTCCACGTCGGGCTCGGCAGAGAGCGCCCGCGTGGTCTGGGTCAGCATCCGCTTGAAGCGCTCGTTCGGGGTCTCGCGTTGGTCCATGGTCCGGGATGTAGGGCGGAAACGCCGCTCGCGTCACCCCATGGCGTCGGGCATCAAGCCGCAGCGTTCACCGCAGGCAAGACGAAGACGACCGTGAACAGGACCATCAGGACCCCAAGAGCGATACGCGACATGACACTCATCCTTTTCGCGGCTGCAAACGCCGGTTTCAGGGTTAACGTTCGATCACGAAGAGGTTGGGGTTACTCGGCGGGGTCGTAGAGCGGAACGCGAAGCTTTCCGCCGCGGCGGTTGGCTATGCAAACCGCCCTACGACCGGCACCGCGAAAAACTCCGGCACCTCATCCGAAGCCAGCTTCACCGCCGTCAGCTTCCGCCCCCAGCCTGCTCCGGTATCGACGCCGATACGGTTGGCCCGTTGCACCGGCTCGTCCGTAGGCGTATGGCCATGGACCACCGTCATCCCGTGGTCGGCATCGCTCCCCAGAAAGCGCTCCCTGATCCAAAGAAGATCGTGGTCGGACTGCTCGGGCAGCGGCACGCCGGGGCGGATGCCTGCATGGACGAAGAGGTAAGGCCCCGCCTTATGGGTGAGCGGCAGGTCTCGTAGCCAGGTGAGAAGCTCTCCCCCGATGGCCTTCTCGAGATCCGACGGCTTGCCGCCGACGGGGTCGACGCCGAAGGAGGCACAGGTCTCCTCACCGCCATTGCCGAGCCAGACCTGCCACGCCTCACCGCCCGTGCCCTCGTCCAAGGCGCGAAGCATCAGCGCCTCATGGTTGCCCTTGAGGGTGAGCGAGGGCAGCGGGAAGCCGTCCTTACAGAAGCGCAGCACCTCGGCACTACGAGGCCCCCGGTCGATCATGTCGCCAAGCTGGATGATGAGGCCGGGGGTGTCAGGATGGCGGAACCGGTGGTGCGCCGCGATCTGATCCGCCAGCGCACGAAGAGTATCAAGCTGTCCGTGGACGTCGCCTATGGCGTAGATGATAGGAATACTGCTTATCATACCGCCGCAGCAGCCGTCATATTGGTCCAGATGGGCGACGGACCCGCTTGGAAGCCCCTCGTTGCCGCTGATCGACCTACCGTGCTTATTCGTCTACGGCGACGTGAGGTTCCCCGAACAGCTCGGTGCTCAGCAGTTCTGCGATCTCCCATCCTGAGTTCGTCCCTCCTGAACGGTTGGTCAGAACGATGATAGCCGTATCTTCCCCCGGTGAGTAGCGAATATTGGCAAGGCCTCCGCCGCCGCTGTGCCCCATGGTCCATACATCGCCGTTTCTAGAGATGATCGTCGCTAGTCCGTACCCTTCGCCTTCCGCATCGCGACCAAGCCGCTGAAGCCGCTGCGGTTGAAGAAGCTCCCTGGAGATCGTGTCCTTTTTAACGATCATGCCGCGACCGAGCGCTTGAACCAGAGCTATCAAGTCCGCGCCAGTCGTGTCCATTCCGCCCGCAGGAAGGAGGGGCCGAACAAAGATGCCTGGATGGGGTCGAAGCGCTCCGTTTTCTCCCGAGTACGCACGAGCGATCGTGTCGGGCTCGTTGAAGACAGTGCTACTCATTCCAGCGGGAGTTAGGACATGCTCCTCCATCAGCTCCAGGAAAGTCTTGCCGGTCGCCTTCTGAAGCGCACCGGCAAGAAGGCCGTAGCCGGACTGCTGATAGTGCCAACCTTCACCGGGTTCGAAATCAAGCGATCGGTCACCGATCAGCCGCAGGATGTCTTCGGGTTCGAAGGCCAGCATACCTTCTACGTCCAAATCCTGAAACTCTGCCTCGGTTACGATCATCGGCAGACCCGACGTGTGGTTGAGGATGCGCCAGACGGGAAGCGGTTTGAACCGGTCGGGTACCGAAGGATCGAGCTCGCCAAGGGTCGCTTCGAGATTTAATTCACCTTCCTCCACCATCGAGAGGAAGGTGAGCCCAGAAAGTACCTTCGTCGCCGATGCAAGGCGAGCGGAACTGTTTTTGTCAAAAGCCTTCCCGCCATCAATGGTTTCGGTCCCGTATGAGACTTCGAAGCTTGTCCTTCCGTTTTGGACGACCGCTACATAAGCGCCGGGAACACCATTCGCCGCCAGACGCGCCTCAATGGTCTCTCTAAGTTCCTGACGATCGTACTCTTCTTGTGGTGGAGCAGCAGCGCAGGTTGCAAGCGTCGCGAAAGCAAGAAGACCTGTGCGGGCGGCCAGAGACCAAAGAGGCGGCATAGACATGAATTTCGACTACACATGTAGTCAATGCTGGTCAAGCGTTTCCCTTGCCTCTCTCACACATCCAGCGCCTCCTGCGCGAACGCCGCGTTCTCCTGAATAAATGCAAAGCGAGGCTCGGCCTTCTTGCCCATCAGCCTGCCGAAGAGGTCGGTAGCGTCTTCGTACTCCTCGGGCAGCTTCACCCGCGCGAGCTGGCGCGTAGCCGGGTCCATGGTGGTCTCTTTGAGGTCACGCGCGTTCATCTCACCGAGGCCCTTGAAGCGGCCGACTTCCACGCGGGCGTTCTTGGCGAACTCCTTCTCGCGCAGGGCGTCGCGCTGGGCTTCGTCCAACGCATAGACTGTCTTGCCGCCATGGCTGAGGCGGTAGAGCGGCGGCTGGGCGAGATAGAGGTTCCCTGCACGGACGAGTTCCGGCATCTCGGTGAAAAACAGCGTCATGAGGAGCGCCGCAATATGCGCTCCGTCCACGTCGGCATCGGTCATGATGATGACCTTGTCGTAGCGGAGGTCCTCGAGGTCGAAGTTCCGGCCCAACCCCACCCCCAGCGCGAGAGCGATGTCCATCACCTCCTGGTTGGCCATGATCTTGTCGCGGGTGGAGGAGGCGACGTTGAGGATCTTGCCCTTGAGCGGCATCACGGCCTGGGTCTCGCGGCTGCGCGCCTGCTTAGCCGAGCCGCCGGCGCTGTCGCCCTCGACGAGGAAGATCTCCGTGCCCGTCCTGTCCTTGGCCGTGCAGTCGGAGAGCTTGCCCGGCAGGCGCAGCTTCTTCATGGCCGAGGCGCGCTGCACCTCCTTCTCGCGCCGCCGCCGCTGGCGCTGCTCCGCCTGGTCGATAACGTGGCCGAGGAGCTTGTCGGCCTCCTTGGGATGGTCGGCGAGCCAGTGGTCGAAGGCCGGACGGATCGCCGCGTCCGTGAGCTTGGTGGCGGCGGCGGTGGCGAGTTTGTCCTTGGTCTGGCCCTGGAACTCGGGGTTCGAGACGAAGACGGAGAGCACCGCGGCGGCCGTGCCGAAGACGTCCTCGGCGGTGATCTGCGCTGCCTTCTTGTTGTTCGCCATCTCGCCGTAAGCCCGCAGGCCGCGGGTCACCGCCTGGCGCAGCCCCTGCTCATGGGTGCCGCCTTCGGGGGTGGGGATGGTGTTGCAGTAGGAGGAGGTGAAACCGTCCGCCATCTGACCGGCCGGGCTCTGAAAGCCAGCCCCGCCCCAGGCGATGGCCCACTCCACCGTGCCGTGCCCGCCCTCTTTCCGTACGTTGCCGGAGAAGAGCGATGCCGTCACCGTGGGCCGCTCGCCGACGATGGAGGTGAGGTAGTCGGAGAGGCCGCCGGGAAACTTGAGCGTGGCTTTCTCAGGGGTCTGATCGTTCTCTTTCAGGAGCGCCTTGTCGCAGGACCAGCGCATCTCCACCCCGCCGAAGAGATAGGCCTTCGACTTGGTCATGCGGAAGATGCGCGCCGGTTTGAACGCAAGGTCGGGACCGAAGATCTCCGGGTCCGGATGGAAAGTGACCGAGGTCCCCCGCCGCCCGGTCACCGCGCCGACTTTCTTCAGCTTCGATGTAGGCAGGCCCTTGGAATAGGTCTGCCGGTAGAGGGTCTGGTCCCGCGCCACCTCGACGGTGAGCTCGTCGGTCAGCGCATTGACCACGGAGATGCCCACACCGTGGAGCCCGCCGGACGTCGCATAGGCCTTGTTCGAGAACTTGCCCCCTGCGTGGAGCGTGGTGAGGATCACCTCGAGCGCGGACTTGGTCTTGAACTTGGGATGCTTGTCCACCGGAATGCCGCGACCGTTGTCCGTGACCGTCAAGCTGCCGTCCTCGCTGAGATGCACCTCGATCCGGGTCGCGTGCCCGGCCACCGCCTCGTCCATCGAGTTGTCGAGCACCTCGGCGAAGAGGTGGTGCAGCGCCCGCTCATCGGTGCCGCCGATATACATGCCGGGGCGTTTTCGGACGGGCTCTAGCCCTTCGAGGACCTCGATGTCCTTGGCGCTGTAGGAGGGGGCGGCCATGGTGGCTCCAGACTAAGACGGAACGTAGGGGGAACGACCTGCTTTAGCCGGGTGTGGTGACCGATGGAAGGGAAGATTTCTACGATACGCCCGCCCCACTGGAGCGGCGCACGAAGAGCGTAGCGGCCAGTCTCTACCGCTCCAGGCTCGCCGCCGTCATCTGTGCGCCGTCTAGTTGGCCCTGCATGGCGACGATGGGGTCCTGGGGCTGGAGGTTCTTCCTGAGCTGGAAGTGGAGCTGCGGGCGGTCGACATTGCCCGAGCGGCCCACCTTGGCGATGACCTGGCCCTGGCGGACATAGTCGCCCTTGCGGACCAGGATGGCGTCGGTGTGGGCGTAGGCGGAGACCCAGCCGTCCTCGTGCTTGACCAGGAGAAGGTTGCCATAGCCGTCGAGCTCGTCGCCTCTGTAGACCACCTCGCCGTCGGCGGAGGCGCGGACCGGCGCGCCGATGGGGGCGGCGATGTTGATGCCGTCGGAGCGGGTGCCGCCGCTCTGCTCGTCACCGAAATCCTGGAGCACTGGACCGCGCACGGGCCAGGCGAAGGGCGAGCCCGTGCCAAGGCTAGGCGCAGGCTCGGAGCGCATGGTCTCGCGCACCATCTTGGCGGAGAGGGCCTCGCGGTCCACCGGACGGGGCGCTGACGCGACGACCGGCTGCTGCACGCGCTGGGGCGCCTGACGGCCCGGCACGACGAGCCGCTGGTTCAGGCTGATCGTGTAGGGCTGGGCGATGCCGTTGAGGCGCGCCAGCTCGGCCACGGTGATGCCGTAGCGCTTGGAGATGTTGTAGAGCGTGTCGCCCTGCTGGACGAGATGGGTGTTGTCGAAGGAGACAGGTGCTTGCTGGGGCAGGGCTGCGGGGTTCTGCACCGCCCTCGTGCGCCTCGGCGCCGAGACCACTTGGCGGCGGGGCTGGAGCACTTCCTGGGGCTGGGCGGGGATCATCACGATCTGCCCGATGGTCAGGCCGTAAGGGGCGCGCAGGCCGTTCTTCTCGATGATGGCGCCCGGCTTCACGTCGTAGATGCGGCCTAGGGCGTAGACTGTCTCGCCGGGCCGGACCTCGTGCTCGATCTCGCCGACGGGCTCGGGGGCATCCTCGCCGGCGAAGCTGAGCTGCTGCGGCGCCTCCGACGCGTAGCCCGGATCGGTGCCGTAGCGCACGGGCACGGTCTGGGCCTTCGCCGCGTCATAGAGGATGGCGGCAGCAGCAGCGGTCACGAGAGCGAGGCTGGAGACGGACAGAACGCGCTTCTTACGAATCGGCATCGGCATGGCGGGGCTCCGGTGGAGTTGGTTAGTTCCAGGGTAAGAATCGCCCATCGCGGCTTAACAAACGCCTAACCTTACTGCTCGGCGCGGTTTCTTTTTGGGAGACGGCGCGGCTCGTGCCATGGGGGCAGATGCCTATTCCCAGCGACCAGGAACTGATCGACTTCATCGAGAGCGAGACGAAGAGCAGCGGCGACAGCCCCGCGCAGCGGGACATCGCCAAGGCCTTCGGCATCAAAGGCGCGGACCGTGCCGAGCTGCGCCGGGCGCTGCGCAGGCTCGAGGATGAGGGCAAGCTGCGCCTCGAAGGCAAGCGGGCGCGCCGCCCAGGCCAGCTTCCGCCGGTCACCGTCATGACCGCCCAGCGCATGGACGGCGAGGGCGACCTCGTCTGCTCTCTGGCGCAGGAGGAGATTGAAGCCGAGGTGCTGCTGCCGTCCAAGGAAGCGGCCAAGGCCAGGCCGCCGATCGGGGTTGGGGACAGGTTCCTCGGCCGCATCCACCAGGACGGCGAAAGCTTGCGGGCTAGCGTCATCAAGGTGCTGCCCAAACCGGAGGGGCGGATCCTCGGCACCTTCACCGCCTCGAAGCGCAGCGGCGGTTTCGTCGATCCGGTCAGCCGCAGGACCAAGACGAGCTACGAGATCGGGCCGAAGGATACGCTCGGTGCGAAGGAAGGCGACCTCGTCTTCGCGGAACCCGTGAACCAGCGCGGCTACGGGCCGAAGCGCGGGAGGGTGACGGAGGTGGTCGGCTCGGTGACCGAAGAGCGCAACCTGTCCCTCATTGCCTTGGCCGAGCACGACATCCCGTTGGAGTTTCCGAGCGATGTCATGCGTGAGGCGGAGGCGATCGGCTTTCAGCCCTCCAAGCATCATGTGGACCTCACTGGCCTACCCCTCGTCACCATCGACCCGGCCACGGCGCGGGACCATGACGATGCGGTTCATGCGGAGAGGCTCGAGGACGGCGGTTTCAGGCTGACCGTGGCCATCGCCGATGTCAGCTACTTCGTCCGTCCGGGGAGCGCCATCGACCGCGAGGCCGAGAAGCGCGGCAACTCCGTCTACCTGCCCGATCGGGTGGTGCCGATGCTGCCCGAGCGGCTCTCCAACGATCTGTGTTCCCTGAAAGAGGGGCAGGAGCGGCTCGCTTTGGCTTGCGAGATCGAGATCGGCGCGAAGGGGGGCAAACGCAAGCACCGCTTCTTCCGTGCGAAGATCAAGAACCACCAGAACCTCGCCTATGAGCGCGCCCAGGCCATCGAGGACGGGGAGGCGGAGGGCCTGCCGGTGGTGGGAGTGCTGTTCGAAGCCTACCGCGCCCTGATCGCGGCGAGAGAGCGGCGCCAGCCCCTCGACCTCGACATGGCCGAGCGGCGCATCATCATGGGCGAGGACGGCACCGTCGAAGGCGTCGAGCGCAAGGAGCGCATGGACGCCCACCGCCTCATCGAAGAGTTCATGGTGCTGGCCAATGTCTGCGCCGCCGAGACCCTGGAAGAGCACCGCCGCACCGCCATCTACCGCGTGCATGAGCCGCCGGATCCGGAACGTCTAGCGGCGCTGCGCGAGTACCTGACCGGGCTCGGCTACAGCCTTCCGAAGGCGGACGACATCAGGTCCAAGAACCTCAACGGCGTCCTCAAGATGGCGCGGCAGCGGGACGAGATCGACATCATCGCCCTCTCCATCCTGCGCTCTCAAAGCCAGGCGGTCTACGACACCGAGAATGTCGGCCATTTCGGGCTGAGCCTCAAACGCTACGCCCACTTCACCTCCCCCATTCGCCGCTATGCCGATTTGACCGTGCACCGAGGATTGGTGCGGGCGCTGGGTCTCGGCGAGGGCGCGGAGCGTGAGGAGGATGAGGAGCGGCTCGACGGCATCGCCGAGGATATCTCGAAGACCGAGCGCGCCGCCGTCCAAGCCGAGCGCGACACCCAGGCGCGGATGCTGGCCGCATTTCTGGAGGAGCAGGTGGGCGCGACCTTCACCGGGCGCATCTCCGGCGTCACCCGTGTCGGGCTCTTCGTCACCCTGGACGAGACGGGGGCGGACGGCTTCGTCCCCATGCGGACGCTCGGATGGGAGTATTTCGAGCATGACGAGAAGAGGAGCCGTGTCGTCGGCCAGGAAAGCGGCGGCACGTTCTCCCTCGGCATGCCGGTCAAGGTGCGCCTGGTGGAGGTGACGCCGCTCCAAGGAGGCTTGCGCTTCGACATGCTGAGCAAGCCGGCACTGCCTTCGAAGAAGGAGAAGCCCAAGGAAGAGGAGAAGCGCCCTTCCCGCCATGAGAAGGCAAAGGGCGAGGCCCGCCGTGCCCGGAACAAGAAGCGCAAGGAGGCGGCGCCGAAGAAGGCTCCCGCGGCAGAGAAAGCCAAACTCGCCGGAAAGCGGCCCGCTTCGAAGAAGAAGGAGCCAGCGGCGGACGCGCCGAAGGCCTTCGCGCGGCGGCCTAAGAAGAAGCGGTAGGGCGGGTCCTATCGCCTCCCTCTCCCGCCCGCGGGAGAGGGACCGAGGGTGAGGGGGTTCTGAGCGCAGGTCTCTATGAAGAGCGTTCCAGAACGGCTTCGCCGAGGCCCTCACCCGAAATCGAAGATTTCGACCTCTCCCGCAGGGCGGGAGAGGTGGTGCGGCACAGCCCCCATGCCTTTCTCTTGACCGTTCCCTCCCCCGCGCTCACGACCGGCTGATGGCAGAGAACGCAGCTCCCTCCCCTAGGACAGCCCTCACCTTCATGTTCGTGACGGTGCTTCTGTCGATGATCGGCTTCGGCATCATCATGCCGATCCTGCCGCAGCTCCTGATGGAGGTGACGGGGGAGGATGTGAGCGGGGCCGCGAGCTATGGCGGGGTGCTCTACTTCGTCTACGCGTTGGCGCAGTTCTTCATGTCGCCGGTGATGGGCGGGCTGTCGGACCGGTTCGGGCGCAGGCCGGTGCTGCTCACCTCGCTAGCGTTCTACGCGCTCGACTTCCTCCTGATGGCACTGGCGCCGACCTATGCCTGGCTGGTGCTGGCGAGGTTTCTCTCAGGCGCGACCGCGGCCACCTACTCCACCGCCAACGCGGTGATCGCCGACATCTCGCCGCCGGAGAAGCGCTCCGGTAATTTCGGCCTGATCGGCGCAGCGTTCGGCCTCGGCTTCATCGTCGGGCCGCTGGTGGGCGGCCTCTTCGCCACCATCGACGTGCGGGCGCCCTTCTATGCGGCAGCGGCGCTCGGCGCGGTGAACTTCCTCTTCGGCCTCTTCTTCTTCCCCGAGACCAACAAGACCCCCCGCCCCTTCTCTCTGGCCAGGGCCAATCCCTTCGGCAGCCTGTGGTCGGTGACCCGCGTGCGGATCGTCATGGTGGTGCTCGGTGCCTATTTCCTCATGCAGTTCGCCCACAACTCACTGCCTGCCGTCTTCAGCTATTTCGCCGTACAGAAATACGGCTGGTCGGGCCTCGATATCGGCTTCGCGCTAGCTTTTGTCGGGGTCACGGCGGCCCTGGTCCAAGGGGGGCTGACCCGCACCCTGATCCCTAAGATCGGCGAGCCCTCGGCGGTGCTGATCGGCGCCACCTCAATGACCATCAGCTTCATGGGCTACGCCTTCTTCGCGCCGACGGGAATGTGGATCTATGTGTGGATCGCCGTCGGCGCGCTCGGCGGGCTGATGATGCCGGCCATGCAGGGCATCATGTCCTCCGCCGTGCCTGCCGACAGCCAGGGGGAGCTTCAGGGCGCCATCGGCAGCGTCATGTCGCTGACCATGATGACGAGCCCCCTCGTCATGACCCGCATCTTTACAACCTATACGGATGGGGAGGGCGTGGTCTTCCCCGGCGCCCCTCTCCTCCTTGGCGGTATCTGCATCCTTCTGTCGATGATCCCCTTCGCGGTCATCGTCTCGCGCAGCAGAAGACCCGTGCCTCAGGCCTCGCCTGGGGTCAGCGTCTGAGCCGAGAAGGCGTGCACCGGACCGGCCAGCTCCTCGCGCAGCGTCTCATTGACGCGGCGCTGCCGGTCGAGGCGGGAGAGCCCCTCGAACAGCTCGCTGACGATCTTGGCGCGGAAATGGCTCTCGCCGCCCTCGGGCGCCCCCGCATGCCCTCTATGCAGGTGGCTCTCGTCGATAATCTCAAGGGTAATCGGCTCGAAAGCGGCCTTCAGCTTGGCCTCTATCGTCTCAGCAACCTGTCCCATGGGCAATCCTCCTATGACGGTTTTCGTCAGTCCGCATCGCGGGGCCGCGGAAAAGCAAAACGCAGCACTCCGCTCTCATAACGGGCATAAGTCAAGGCTGGTTCGACACGGCCAGAAGCACCATAATCACACCTATGGCGACCGACCGTTTCAGCTACAAACCCCGGCACGGCTTCGACATCCGCGTGAAGCCGACCAAGGGCTCGAAAACTTCCAAGAAATCCTGGGCCAAGACCGAGGCCCGCACCTGTGATCACGACGATTGCGACAAGCCCGCGGAGACACGCGCGCCGAAATCGCCCGAGGCGATGAACGAGTTCCTGTGGCTCTGCGTTCAGCACGCGCGCGAGCACAACAAGAACTGGAACTTCTTCGAGGGCAAGACGGACGCCCAGGCCGCGCAGATGCGCGATGCCGCCCGCTATGGCGACCGGCCCACCTGGAAGATGTCGAAGAACGGGCGCGCCTCGGCGGCAGCGAAGGCTGGCCTTCACGGCATGCACGAGATCGACGACGCCATCGGCGGCGAGACGCGCATCGACACCGGCAGCTCGAACCAGAACGATGTGTATAGGGAAGGCCGCCGCCTCACCCGTTTGCAGCTCCAGGCGTTCCGCACCCTGAACCTCAAGGCCAACGCCTCCTCAGGGGACGTGCGCAAGCGCTACGCGGAGCTGGTGAAGCGCTTCCACCCGGACAGCAACGAAGGCGACCGCTCCGCCGAGGAGCAGCTTCAGGAGGTGATCAAGGCGCACCAGATCCTGAAAAAGGCCGGGTTTGTTTGAGGCTTTCCGGTGAGCCTCTCCTTCGGGAGAGGCCTATAGCCACTGATTTGGGGAGAGGGGCTTCGCTAGGTTGCGAACCCGTCCAGACTATACCCCTCTCTCGACATCGAAGATGTCGGTCTCTCCCGAGGGAGACTGCTGTAGCCAGGGATCATAGCTACTCCGCAGGCTGCAGCGACCCCGTCCGCGTACCGCCCGCCGAGCCAGCCGCTTGGCCGCTCTTCTCGCCCCTCCCCTTATTGATGAGGTAGCGGTAGACGCCGATCAGGTTGATCACGAACAGCACGCCGTTCTGCACCGTCAGCGCCATCTCTTCCTGCATCAGCGCCGCTGCGATCCAGCATACCGACGAGACGGTGAAGATGACGAAGCCCCACCCCGTCATCCTCGCGCCCAGATTGAGCGAGACGATGATGGCGGCGGCAATGCCGGTGCCTGTCGCGCACCATTCGAGGATCGTAGCAGTGGTCATGGAGGCGTAACGTCTTGAGACGCCTCCATGTTCCGTGTCCTGTTATTTAGCCGCGCACCGCGCCGTTCTGCCAGTAGGTCCGGTCGCGAGTCTCGTCGTAGTAGTAGTAGCGCTGTGCCCGCTCGTCGAAGTAGAGCTGGCGGCCGTCCGGGCCGGTCTTGAGTCGAGTGCCCTCGCCGGACTGCACGTCCTGTTGGCGGCCGCGGATCGCGCCTGCGGTGCCGCCGACGGCAGCGCCGATGGCCGCGCCGCGGTCCGCATCGCCGTCGCCGACATTGTTGCCGATCACCGCGCCTGCTGCCGCGCCGAGGGCAGCGCCGCCGACGGCGTTGCGTTCGACGTTACCGGTGGTGGTGCAGGCGCCGAGCGCCAGGGCGGAGAGCCCCGCCAAGCCAAGAAGAATACGCATGACTAGTCCTTCCTACGCCGCCGTTACCGAGGCGGGTTTTTAGGACAAACGGGCTCGGGACCACCTCCGTTCCGTGCCCGCTACGCGAAATTGTCCTAAGGTCAGCCGACCAGGAACACCGCGGCGAGCCCAAGGAAGGCGGAGAAGCCGACGATATCGGTCACCGTGGTGACAAAAACCGCCGAGCTGACCGCCGGGTCCTGCCCCGCCCTGTCCAGCGCCAGCGGGATCAAGATGCCCGCGAGGCCTGCACACAGCATGTTGATGATCATGGCCGCCGCCAAGACGCCGCCGAGCGCCCATGCATCCGCTGCGGACTGTCCCGCCAGAAGGAGGTACCAGAGCGCCGCCGCCGCCCCCATCAACACCGCAAACGCCACGCCGTTGAGGGCCGAAACGGCGGTCTCCTTGTAGACCGCCCGCACCGCGGTTGCCGCCGTGAGGGTCCGCGTGGAGAGGTTGCGCACGGCCACGGTCATGGTCTGGGTGCCGGCGTTGCCGCCCATGGAGGCGACGATGGGCATGAGGATGGCCAGCGCCACCATCTGCTCGATCGTGCCGTCGAAGATGCCGATGACGACGCTGGCCAGAATGGCCGTACCCAGATTGACCAGCAGCCAGACGAAGCGCGAGCGCGCCACCTTCCTGATCGGCACGTTGATCGAGTTGTCGTCGTTGATCCCGGCCAGGGCCAGCATGTCCTCATCGGCCTCGGAGTGGACGATCTCCACCACGTCATCGACGGTGATCATGCCGACGAGCCGCCGCCCCTCGTCGATCACGGGGGCGGAGATGAGGTTGTACTTCTCGAAGAGGTAGGCGACCTCCTCCTGATCCATGCCAGCGTCGATGATGACGGGCTCGTCCTCGATCAAGTTCTCGATCTTGGTGTCGCGCTTGGCCTTGACGAAGCGGCTGAGGGGCACGAGGCCGATGATCTTGTAGGTAGGATCCACGACGTAGACGTCATAAAACGTCTCCGGCAGGCGCTCGGCCGAGCGCAGCCGGTCGATGATCTGACCCACATTCCAGTAGCCGGGCGCAGCGAAGACGTCGCGCTGCATGATCCGCCCGGCAGTCTCCTCGCCATATTCGAGCGCCGCCCGGACCGCGAGGCGGTCGGCGATGGGCATCTCGGCCAGGACCTCGTCGCGGTCCTCCTGGGTCATGTCCTCGAGGACGAAGGCCGCTTCGTCCGTGTCGAGCTCGGTAACGGCCTCGGCGAGCTGCTCCGTGGTCAGCGCGTCGATGACCGTGTCCCGCGCACCGTCCTCGAGCTCGGCCAGAGCGCCGGCAGGCAGCTCCGCCCCCACCAGCCTGATGAAGGATTTGGTGTCCTCCTCGCCGAGCTGCTCGATCAGGTCGGCCACGTCCGCCGGTTTGAGGTCCTCGACTAGATCGAGTACGCCGTCGGCATCGTCCTCCCCTATCCGTTCTCGAACCTGATAGACAAAGTCCGAAGTCAGCGAGCCCCGTTCATCGAGGGCGGCATCTTCGGCATCAAGGATAGCTTCGACTTCCGGAGTCGTCAGCTCGGATAGATCGTGTTCGGACGTATTCGTTTCAGGCACGCGTGGGGCAGCCTCCAGTTCGTGTTGTTGGGATGGCTCGACCATACAACATCTACCCCTTGATTGCAACGGGACGTTGCAGCACTACCCTTCTATGATCCGTGGTCCGAAGGTCACTCCAAGGAAGACCAGCGCGAAAACCGGCACGGCGATCATGGTGGTGAGCTTCACCTTGTACCAGATCGCCGGGTCGATCGGCGCCCCCCTGTCGGAGCCTGCCGCGTGCTTGTCCGGCTCCTCCCAGACGTTGCGCTGCCTGATCGGGAGCACCGTGAAAAGGCACAGCCACCAGATGATGACGAAGGAGACGATGCTGCCGCCCCAGCCCATCTTCTCAGACCCTCAGTGTCAGGACGACGATGTCGGAGCGCTTGCCCCAGCGGGGGCTGAGCTGCGCGCGGATCGCCCGGCGGACCTGCAGCTCCACCTCGCGGTCGGACTGGCGCTTCGGGCGCGGCAGCGCGTCGAGGCCCTCATCCACCGCCTCCTCGATGATGGCGAGAAGGTCATCGCCCTCCTCGTCCTCCTTCGGCACGCCCTTCATGAAGACTGGCGCGCGGTCGCGGACCTTGCCGTCGTCACCGATGGCGAGCGAGACCACGATCACGCCCTCCTGGGCCAGCCGCCGCCGCTCGCGGAGCGCCGTATCGCCCTCGGGCAAAAGGATGTTGCCGTCGAGATAGAGGCGGCCCGCGGGCACCTCGTCGATCTTCTCGGCATGCCCCGGCGCGAGACGGACGAGGTCGCCATTCTTCGGCACGATAGCCTGGTCGCAGCCTAGCTCAAGCGCCAGCTTGCCGTGCTCGGCGAGGTGCCGCGGCTCGCCATGGACCGGCACCGCGATCCTCGGCTTCACCATCGCGTACATGTCGCGCAGCTCGTCACGGCACGGATGACCCGAGACATGGATGAAGGCGTCGCTCTCGGCGATGACCTCGATGCCCTGCTCGGTGAGCTGGTTCATCATGTCGTAGATGGGCCGCTCGTTGCCGGGGATCACCTTGGAACTGAAGATCACCGTGTCGCCTTCGGAGAGGACGATGTCCGGATGGTCGTCGCGGGCGATGCGGGCCAGCGCCGCCCTCTCTTCGCCCTGGCTGCCGGTGCAGAGATAGAGCACCTTGTCGTTGGGCAGATAGCCAGCCTCGTTCGGCTCCACGAAGCTGACGCCTTTCGGCAGGAGGTCCACCATGCGCGCCACATCCACCATCCGCAGCATGGAGCGGCCGAGGAGGCATACGGAGCGATCGGCCTTCACCGCGGCGCGGCAGATCGAGACCACCCGGCTGACATTGGAGGCGAAGGTGGTGACCGCCACCCTCCCCTTCTGCTCCGCGATGACCTGCGCCAGCGTGTCCGCCACCGCGCTCTCCGAGCCGGAGCGTCCTTCGGAGAAGACGTTGGTGCTGTCGCACATCATCGCCAAGACGCCCTCCTCGCCGAGGGCCTTGAGGGCGTCGTAGTCGGTCTCCTCCCCCAGAACGGGGCTGGGGTCGATCTTGAAATCCCCCGTGTGCAGAATGAGCCCGAGCGGCGTTCTAATGACCACGGCGTTGGGCTCGGGGATCGAGTGGGTCAGGGTGATGTATTCGAGGTCGAACGGCCCGAGCCGGAACCGCGCCTTCAGGTCGGTGATCTCGATCGGCGCGTCGTCGATCCCAACGTCTACGAACTTTCGCCGCACGAGCTCCGCCGTGAAGGGGGTCGCGTAGATCGGCCCCTCGAAGCTCGGCCAGAGATGCGCCACCGCGCCGATATGGTCCTCGTGACCATGGGTGAGAATCAGCCCCAGAAACTCCGAGCCGCTGTCGAGATCGTCCAGCAGGTAGTCGATGTCGGGGGTGATCAGGTCGATGCCGGGATAGTCGTCGCCTGCGAAGGTGACGCCGCAGTCGATCATGATCCACTGCCTCTCCCCCGCCGGGCCGAAGCCGTAGAGGTTGAGGTTCATGCCGATCTCGCCGGAGCCGCCGAGCGGCAGGAATACGAGTTCGTCGCTCATCAGGACGCTTCCATTCTACGTGCGATCTCGACCAGGCCGGTAATGGTCAGGTCCTGGTCGAAATGCTGAATCTTATCCGTTGCCCCCTCGAACAGCGAGGAGACGCCGCCGGTTGCCACCACGGTCATGGGTTTGCCGTACTCGGCGGTGATCCTGTCGATCATGCCCTCGATCAGGCCTACATAGCCCCAGAAGATGCCGGACTGCAGCGCCTCGACCGTGGTGCGGCCGATGGTCCGCTCGGGCCTGGCGATGGCGATGCGGGGGAGCTGGGCAGCCGCTTCGTGCAGGGCCTTCATGCTGAGATTGATGCCGGGAGCGATGATGCCCCCCTCGAAGCCGCCGTCCTCTCCCACAATGTCGAAGGTGGTGGCTGTCCCTGAGTCGATGATGATCAGCGGCCCGCCATACTGGACGAAGCCCGCCACCGCGCCCACCAGGCGGTCCGCCCCGGCCTCCGAAGGCCGGTCGATGCGCACCTCGATGCCGGGGATGTTGGCGCTGACCACCATGGGCTCCACCTCGAAATAGCGGCGGGAGAGGTTCCTCAGATGGAAGAGCGACTGCGGCACCACGGTGGAGATGATGCACTTCTTGATCGCCGAAAGCTCGCCCCTTCCCGCCAGGCGCAGGAGCTGCAGGAGCCAGACGGCGTACTCGTCGGCGGTGCGCTCGGCCACGGTGGAGGCGCGCCAGCGTTCCAGCGTCTCACCCTCATGGACCAGGGCGAAGACCGTGTTCGTGTTTCCGACGTCGATGGCAAGCAGCATGGGTGCGCCTTTGCACGAAACGGAACCCCCGGTCACCCGTGGGACACGTCTCCTGCCGAGATCGTGCGGAAGGAGCCGTCGGCTAGGCGCAGGAGAATGCGGCCATGGGGATCGATGTCTTCGAAAAGCCCGGAGGCCGCGCCCTGGCCCGAACCGATGGCGATACTCTGCCCGATCCGCCAGGCCCTGGCCTTGAACCGGCTGCGGAGGGCGGCGGAGCCGTTCTCCTGGGCGAACGCCATCGACTGCAAGAGCTTCTCTGCCAGCATGTCACCAAAGGCGGCTTCATCCGGTGCGCTATCCTTCGAGAACACCGCCGCCGCCGGAAAGCGTGCTTCGCGAGGCGGCTGCACCAAGTTCACGCCGATGCCGATAACGAAAGCTATCTCCTCGCTCTTTGAAACCATCTCGGCCAGGATGCCTGCCACCTTGCGCTCAGCCAGAAGCACGTCGTTCGGCCATTTGACCTGAAGGTCCGCTTCGCTCGCGCCGAAGTGCTGCAGCGCCTCGATCACCGACAGCCCGCTCAGAAGCGAGGCGAGGCCCGGTTCGTCTTTGAGAAGCTGCGGAGGCGTCAGGGCGAAGGACCCGGCGAAGTTGCCCTTGGGGTGGCTCCAGCTACGCCCCTCCCTACCCCTTCCGGCGGTCTGCTCGGCGGTGCTGACGAGGAAGGGCGGCACAAGGCCTTCGCCCAGCCGCCGCTTCGCCTCGTCATTGGTGGAGCCGCAGGAGGCGAGGCGGAGATGCCTCACCCGCCGACGACGGCTGGGAAGAGCGCGCGCGCTGCCACAGCGGCGGCGCCCGCGATCGGGCCGACGAGGAAGATCGTGCCCAAGGTCACCAGGATGGCGGAACCGGAGGCAGTCATCCTCACGGATGCGTCCTGGTCGGTGACGAACTCAGGGGTGGGCTCGGCGAACCAGATCGTTCTGATCACGGAGAGGTAGTAGAAGGTGGCGATCACGGAGGTCACCACTGCCACCACCGCGAGGATGATCAGCCCCGCATCCACCGCCGCCGTGAAGACGAAGAACTTGGCGAAGAAGCCGATGAAGGGGGGTATGCCCGCCAGCGAGATGAAGAGGATGCTGAACGCGATGGCGAGCGCCGGTCTCGTCTGGGACAGGCCGGAGAGGTCGGTGATGTTCTCGGCCATCCCCTCGGGACGGCGCATCATCAGGATGCAGGCGAAGGTGCCGAGGGTCATCAGCATGTAGATGAGCATGTAGCTCGCCATCGAGGAGATGCCGGTCTCGGTGCCCGCGGCAAGGCCGATCAGCGCGTAGCCCATATGGCCGATGGAGGAGTAGGCCATCAGCCGCTTGATGTTGGTCTGAACGAGGGCACTCAGCGCACCGACGATCATCGAGGCGGCGGAGATGATCCAGATCACCGGTTGCCACTGGTCGATGAGGCCGGGGAAGGCCTGGACCAGGAAGCGGCCGAAGAGGAACATACCTGCAAGCTTCGGTGCCGCTGCCATGAAGGCAGTCACCGGTGTCGGCGAGCCTTCATAGACGTCAGGCGTCCACATATGGAACGGCGCGGCCGAGACCTTGAACGCCAAAGCCGATACGAAGAAGATCAGCCCGAAGGTGAGGCCTACGGGGCTGTCCGTGACGATGCTAGAGGCGGCGATATCGGCGAACTGGGTCGAGCCCGTGAAACCGTAGATCAGCGAGGCGCCGTAGAGGAGGAAGCCCGAGCTCAGCGCACCGAGCACGAAGTATTTGAGACCCGCCTCGGTGGACCGCTTCGAGTCGCGGTTCAGCGTCGCCATGATGTAGACGCAGAGGGACTGCAGCTCGACGCCTAGGTAGACGGCGATGAGGTCCGTCGCGGAAACCATCAGCCCCATGCCGATGGAGCTGAGCAGCACCAGGACGACATATTCAGGTCGCAGGAGCTTCTCGCGACGGAAGAATCCATTGGAGAGAAGGAGGGCCAGGCCCGCCGTCACGAAGATGGCGATGCGGCCGAAGCGGGCGAACTCGTCCGTGGCGAAGGCGCCGCCGAAGATGACGAAGCCTTCCTCCGGGCTGCGCACCAAGAGCGCCGCACCCAAGAGCGACAGCGCGGCTACGAAGCTCAGCTCGCGGGTGATGTCGCGCTTGATCAGGGCGCCTACGATCAGGAGCACCATGGCGACGATGGAGAGAAGAAGCTCCGGCAGGAGGAGCTGAACGTCGGCGAAAGGCTGGATCATTCCGGCACCTCGTTCTCGGCCACCTCGACCTCGGTTGCCCGCTCGGCGTTGCGGCGCTCGGCAGCGGCCAGGACTTCCGCGCTGATGCTTCTGGTGGGCACGGCGAAGACGTCGAGGGTGGGGGTCGGGCGGACGCCCAGGTAAAGGGTCATGAAGCCAAGCACGGCGAGAAGGCCGAGCTCACGGCGGCTGAGGTCCGGCATGGTCGCCTCGCCCGTGGGCTGATCGAATACGACCTCCCTGTAGAGCCGCAGACCGTAAGCCGCCGACAGGATCATGCCGAGAGCGGCGAGCGCTGCGACCCAGGTGTTGATCTGGAAGGCGCCGATCATGGTCAGGATCTCGCCGATGAAGCCCGACAGCCCCGGCAGGCCGACATTGGCCATGGAGAAGAACAGGAAGAAGAAGGCGAAGACCTTCATCGACTTGGCGAGGCCCCCAAAGGCCGCGATCGAGCGGGTGTGCCGCCGCTCATAGAGGATGCCCACACAGAGGAAGAGCGCGCCGGAGATGAAGCCGTGGCTCAGCATCTGGAACATGGCGCCGTCGATGCCCTGCTGGGTGCCGGTGAAGAGGCCCATGGTGACGAAGCCCATATGCGCCACCGAGGAGTAGGCGATGAGCTTCTTCATGTCCTCCTGGGCGAAGGCCACGAGGGAGGTATAGACGATGGCGATGACGCTCAGCGCGAAGACGAGCCCCGAGAAGGCGACGCTGGCATCGGGGAACATGGGCAGGCTGAAGCGGATGAAGCCGTAGCCGCCCATCTTGAGGAGGATCGCCGCCAGCACGATGGAGCCCCCCGTCGGCGCCTGAACGTGCGCGTCGGGCAGCCAGGTGTGCACCGGCCACATGGGCATCTTGACCGCGAAGCTGACGAAGAAGGCGAGCCACAGCCAGCGCTGCGCCTCCACGCCGAAATCCGTCTGCAGCAGCGTCGGCACATCCGTCGTGCCCACCGTCAGCCAGATATAGACGATGGCGATCAGCATCAGGAGCGAGCCGAGCAGCGTGTAGAGGAAGAACTTGAACGCGGCATAGACGCGGTTCGACACCGTCCGCCCGAAGAGCTCTCGCGTGCCGGGGCTGCCCCAGATGCCGATGATCAGGAACATCGGGATCAGCGAGGCCTCGAAGAAGACGTAGAAGAGGACGAGGTCGAGCGAGGTGAAGACGCCCATGATCGTTGTCTCGAGGATCAGGAAGGCGATCATGTAGTCGCTGACGCGGGCCTTGATCGAGGTCCAGCTCGCCAGGATGCAGACTGGCATGATGAAGGCCGTCAGAAAGACGAACAGGATCGAGATGCCGTCCACGCCGAGCTTGTAGGTGATGCCGTCGCCGATCCAGCTCATCTGCTCGACGAGTTGGAAGCCCTCCTGGGTCTGATCGAAAACGCCGTAATAGATGAAGAGGGTCGCCGCGAAGACCACGCCGGTGGTGAGAAGCGCGACGCGCCGCGCGGCATCGGCGAGGGACGCCTCGTCCGTGTTCGGCGCGATGGCGCGGCGGATGGCGATCGCCCCCGCCCCGATCAGCGGCAGGAAGGTGAGGAAGGAGAGCCAGGGGATGGCGCTGGTGCTTTCAGGCATCAGGAGACGACCAGGAGTAGGATGACGACGCCGAGGAGCATCACGAAGGCGTAGTGGAAGACGAAGCCGGTCTGCACACCGACGGTTCTCTTGGCGCTGGCGCTCATCAGGCGGGCGAGGCCGTTGGGGCCGCCGCCGTCGATGGTGCTCTCATCGCCGCGCTTCCACAGGAACCGGCCCACGAGCCGTGCGGGCTCCTGGAACAGGATCTGGTAGAGCCGATCGATATACCAGCGGTTCTTGAGGAACTCGTAGACGATGCCGCCGGGACGGATGAGACCGGGCCGTAGGGGATCGCGCTTGCCCCGGCCATACTGGAACCAGGCCAGGACGAGGCCGATCGTGCCCGCGGCCAACGGCGCCACCAGCACCCAGGCGGGGAAGTGGTGCTCGCCGCCATGGGCGTCGTCTGAGGCATAGGCTTCGTCGCCGTAGGCTTCCTCGGCAGGTGCCTCGTCCGCATCGGCATAGGCGGCGATGCCGGTCTCCTCATAGGTGGCAGCGCCGTGGTCGTCCGTCCCGTGATCGTCACCGGCATGGCTATCCCCGCCATGGTCCTCGGAGGCGAGGTGGATCGAGCCGCCCCAGAACTTCTCCGCGCCGTAGCCGACAAAGGGCTTGTAGAACGCCATGCCCGCGACCACCGCGCCGATGGCCAGGGGTGCCAGCGGCCACAGCATCACGCCGGGTACGTCGTGGGGATGCTTGCGCACCTCGGCTGGTGCCCGCCACTCACCGCCGAAGGTGAGGAAGATGAGCCGCCAGGAGTAGAAGCCGGTGAGGATCGCCGCGATCAGACCGCCGACAAAGGCCGCGCCCGCAAAGGCCGCCCCGCCCTCGATGCCGCCATAAGCGGTCTCCAGGATCACGTCCTTCGAGACGAAGCCCGCAAAGCCGAAGGGCACGGGTAGAATATCGGGGTAGAGGAACGGGATGCCCACCCCGGTGATCGCCAGCGTGCCGAGCATCATGGCGAAGAAGGTCGCCGGCATCTGCCGCGCGAGCCCGCCCATGTTGCGCATGTCCTGCTCATGGTGGCTGAAATGGATTACCGCGCCCGCGCCGAGGAACAGAAGCGCTTTGAAGGCGGCGTGGGTGGTGAGGTGGAACATCGCCGCGCCGTAGCCGCCTACGCCTGCCGCGAAGAACATGTAGCCGAGCTGGCTGGCCGTCGAATAGGCGATGACCCGTTTGATGTCGGTCTGCACGAGGCCCACCGTCGCCGCGAACAGCGCCGTGATCAGGCCGATCACCGTGATGATCGCCGAGGCCACCGGCGCGGCAGCGTAAAGGTCCGACATGCGGCAGACGAGGAAGACCCCCGCCGTGACCATGGTGGCCGCGTGGATCAGGGCGGAGACCGGCGTCGGACCCTCCATCGCGTCGGGCAGCCAGGTGTGCAGCAGGAACTGCGCCGACTTGCCCATGGCGCCGATGAAGAGGAGCACGCCCACGATCTCGATGGCCGGGTAGGTGCGGTCGAGGAACTGGATCTTCAGCTCCGACAGAGGCACGGCGGTCTGGCTGAAGAAGGGCTGCACCAGGCCGTCATTGCGCACGATGTCGAGGATCGGGTCGAACTCGACGGAGCCGAAGACGAAGAAGCAGGCCATGATGCCGAGGCCGAGGCCCACATCCCCTACCCTGTTGACCACAAAGGCCTTGATGGCCGCGTCGTTGGCCGACTTCTTGTGGTGCCAGAAGCCGATGAGGAGGTAGCTCGCGAGGCCCACGCCCTCCCAGCCGAAGAAGAGCTGGATGAGGTTGTCCGCAGTCACCAGCGCCAGCATGGCGAAGGTGAAGAGCGACAGGTAGGCGAAGAAGCGGGGCCTGGACGGGTCCTCCTCCATATAGCCGATGGAGTAGCAGTGGACGAGCGCCGAGACGGTCGTGATGACGATCATCATCACCGCCGACAGCGTATCGACACGCACGGCCCAGTTGGCCTGGAGGCTGCCCGAGCGGATCCACTCGAAGAGGATGTACGTCCTTTCGCCGTCGCCGAAGCCCACCTGGAAGAAGGTAATCCAGGCGAAAAGTGCTGCGAGGCCGACGAGGCTGGTGGTCAAGATTTCGGCGGCGCGGGCACTGGCCAGGCGGCCTACTGACATGGCCGCCATGGCACCGAAAAGCGGCAGGAGAACGATGAGTTGTTGTAGCACGGGCCTAGTTCCTCATCGTGTTGGCGGAGGTCACGGCGATGTCGCCGCGGTTCCTGAAGAAGGTGACGAGGATGGCAAGGCCGATGGCGGCTTCCGCGGCGGCCACGGTCAGGACCATGAAGGCGAAGACCTGGCCGACAAGGTCCTGAAGGAACATCGAGAAGGCCACGAAGTTGATGTTCACGGCGAGGAGCATGAGCTCGATCGACATCAGGATGATGATGACGTTCTTGCGGTTGAGGAAGATGCCCGCGACGCCGATGGCGAAGAGAATGCCTGCGACCGTGAGATAGGCACCGAGGCTCGGGCCTGCGACGAGTTCGTTCTCCATCGGTTCAGATCCCCCGTCCGGTGGGCACGGAGACCACCTCGACCGCATCCTCGCGGCGGCGCCCGACCTGCTTGCCCACATCCTGCACCTTGATGCCCCGCCGCTCGCGGAAGGTCAGGGTGATGGCGCCGATCATGGCGACCAGGAGGATCAGCCCGGCGATCTGGAAGAAGTGCACGTAGCGGGTGTAGAGCACCATGCCGAGCTGCTCGGCATTGCCGACCTCCGCGTCGGTGACTGTGCGGATCACCTCCGTCGGGGCCTGCCTCGCGGCCAGCGCCTCGTCGGGGATCTGCCAGTTGGCGACCATCAGGCCGATCTGCACCACCAGCGCCACCGCCACGAGACCGCCCAGCGGCGCGTAGCGCATGTAGTCGGCGCGCAGCTCGGCGAAATCGACGTCGAGCATCATCACGACGAACAGGAACAGGACCGCGACCGCGCCGACATAGACGACGACCAGGAGGAAGGCGAGGTACTCGGCACCCATCAGCACGAACAGCCCGGCCGTCGAGATGAAGGCGAGGATCAGCATCAGCACCGAGTGCACGGGGTTCTTGGCGAGGATCACGCCCAGACCGCTCACCACGGTGAAGACGGCGAACACGATGAAGGAGATGTCGGCAAAGCCCATCGGCGACCCTTCGGATTGGGAATGGGCGCAGCACGCACGGCGCGCCCGAAAGATTTCCGGCGCGGCTAGCGCAAACCATGGGGGAGGGAAAGCCCCCGCCGCCCGGTTTCAGGTGCGGCGGGTGGCGCCGACCCAGAGCGCTGACCTTCGGTGGCAAGGCTTCGTGCTCGAGGGCCGTTTCGCACCGGCCTCGCTACGAACGGAGGGTAGGGTTTGGCACTGGACGGTTCCCCTACAGCAAGCTTCCCACGGCGCAGCGCAGCGAAGACCGTGGGACCCATCACCTGAAGGCCGAACGAGAAAGCACCCGCAGGAGATGGGCACCACGGTCTTCGCCGTGGTGAGCGTTAGAAGGAAGAGTGAGCGCTAGAGAAAGAGCGTTGCAACAAGGACCAACCCGTAGGACAGCTCCTCCAGGAAGGGGGAGGAACCAAGCAACCACCCTAACCCGCTGAGAACGCGAGCGAAGCGAAAGCGAAGTCGAGCCGGCGCTCAAGTAGCGAGCGCGAGCGAGCGGTAGCGCCAACTAAATTAGTGCACGCGCTCGACGCACATGGCGACGCCCATGCCGCCGCCGATGCACAGGGTGGCGAGGCCCTTGTCCTGCTCGCGGCGCTTCAGCTCGTAGAGGAGCGTGGTGAGGATGCGGGCGCCGGAGGCGCCGATGGGGTGGCCAAGGGCGATGGCGCCGCCATTGACGTTGACCTTCTCGGCGTCCCAGCCGAGCTCCTTGCCGACCGAGAGGGCCTGGGCGGCGAAAGCCTCGTTGGCCTCGATCAGGTCGAGATCGGCAAGCTGCCAGCCCGCTTTCTCGAGCGCGAGCCGCGAGGCGGGCGCCGGGCCGATACCCATGATGGAGGGGTCGACGCCGCAATGGGCGAAGCTCTTGATGCGGGCGAGCGGGGTGACGCCCCTGGCTTCTGCCTCGTCCATGCTCATCAGGACCAGCGCGGCCGCGCCGTCATTGAGGCCCGAGGCGTTGCCTGCCGTCACCGAGCCCTCTTTGGCGAAGGCGGGACGCAGACCGCCAAGCTTCTCCGCCGTGGTGCCGCCGCGGATATACTCGTCCTTGTCGAAGGTGATGTCGCCCTTGCGGTTCTTAATGGTCACCGCCGTGATCTCGTCGTCGAAGCGCCCGGCTTCCTGGGCAGCGGCGGCTTTCTGCTGGGAGCCAGCGGCAAAGGCGTCCTGGTCGTCGCGGGAGATCTGGTACTTCTCCGCCAGGTTCTCGGCGGTCTGGCCCATATGGTAGTTGTTGAAGGCGTCCCAGAGGCCGTCGACGATCATGGTGTCGACCATGGTGACGGGGCCCATCTTCTGGCCCTCGCGCAGGGTTTGGGCGTGGGGCGAGGCGGACATGTTCTCCTGGCCACCGACCACGACGACCTTGCCGTCGCCGTTCCTGATCACCTGGGCACCGAGCATCGCCGCGCGAAGGCCGGAGCCGCAGACCTGGTTGATGGTCATGGCCGGGCGCTCCTGAGGAATGCCTGCGTTCATCGAGGCCTGGCGCGCCGGGTTCTGGCCGAGGCCAGCCGTCAGCACGTTGCCCATGATGACCTCGTCGACGTTCTCGCCCTGCACACCGGCCTGCTCCATGGCGGCCTCGATGGCAGCGCGGCCGAGCTCGGGGGCGCTGACCGGCGTGAGCGTGCCGCCGAAGCTGCCGATGGCCGTCCTCTTGGCGCTCGCAATCACAACATCCTGGCTCATGAACTTCTCCTTTATTCTGCAGTGGCACAACGCGGGTGCAGCAACTGAGATGGGCTAGCGGGCTTTCCCTGGCCCGCCCACTAGGTTACTGCCTAAGGGAACGGACCAGGAAGGCGCACGATATGGCTCTCGAACAACCTAGCCCGGCAGAAGGCAAGCCCGACGCGCAGGAGACCGAGAGCATCGTCATCAAGAAGTACGCGAACCGGCGGCTCTACAACACCAAGACCTCCACCTACGTCACCTTGGAGACCCTCGCGGGCATGGTCCGCGCCGGGGAGGAGTTCGTGGTGGTGGACGCCAAGTCCGGCGACGACCTGACCCGCGCGGTGCTCGCCCAGATCATCTTCGAGCAGGAGACCAAGGGGCAGAACCTCCTCCCCGTCCGCTTCCTGCGTCAGCTCATCGGCCTCTACGGCGACAACCTGCAGAGCTTCGTGCCGAGCTATCTCGAGGCCTCCATGGAGGCGTTCCGCAAGAACCAGGAGAGCATGCGCCAGTCGCTCTCCGAAGCCTTCGCGACCCCGGCGGGCGGGATGCAGATCTTCGAGAACGCGGCGCGGCAGAACATGGCGCTGTTCGAGCAGGGCATGGCCATGTTCGGTCTCAAACCGCCCCAGCACGGCGGCGGCGCGGCGGCGAAGGAAGGCGAGGTCGAAGCCCTGCGGGCCGAGATCGAGCGGCTGAAGGAAGAGCTGGCCAAGAAGGGCTGAGGCTTATCGCTCTAAAACAACTAAATGGTCCGAAGTGAGCAAGCTCATTCCACTCTTCGTGCAATATCATAGATTTAATGCAAGTATACTGACAACTGTACTTGTTGCAGCTCTTTTTACTGCCTCTTGCTCGACCACGGCTAACGTCGAAAGCGATGACCCTACCACTACCGAAACTTGGATACCCTCGCTCAACTTACAGGGCGAATGGGACAACAGTTTCGGCGGCACGATCAAGTTCGGCTCCAGTTTCTTATCGATTCCACGAGCTGATATCGTGCTCGAAATTTACAAAGTCCGAGACCTCACGGCGGAAGAACTTCAAAACCACCGTTTTTCAAGATACGATGACTATGCTTTAGATCTTTACTTCTCTTCTCATAACAACCGATATGTTCTGGGCGGAGGTATCTACTTCAACTACAGTCATGGTAGTAGGTTTAACTATGTTGATAGTGGTGCTATCTATAGACTAAGAGAACCACAGGACGTAAGGGTGCCAACTCATGCTGCTGATACGCCCCCCTACATCAACAGATTGTCTTACCCCGTACTACATGATGTAGTTATCGTTCGTAAGACTTGGAATGGGCTACCGTCTAAAGCGAATAGGCAGGGTAAGATACGAGAGGCTCCCGAAATCGATGCGCCTATCGAGCGGATTCATGTCTATCGATGTCCAGAACCTGCACCAAAGCAAATCAACTTTGGAAAAGTGAAGTGTGGCTATGAAGCCTATGAACGTTTCCAAGAAGGAGCTTCCAAACCACGGGGTTGGGTGGACCCAAGCTGAAGCTTCGCGTCGGTCTAGCCTCGCTTTAGAAGAAGCTTCAGCTTGCGGAAGCTGAAGCTGGTCCAGAGGAGACCGCGCAGCAGGCTCAAAAACCCCTTCGGGTAGACGCCCTTGAAGTGGGTGTCGAAGTAGAGGTTCATCGACTGCTTCTTGCGTTTCTCCACGAAGAGCGGGTCCACTTGGCTCGAGCTCTTGTGGTGCACCACCCCGACCTCAGGCACGGCGATGGCCAGCCCTCCAAGCTTGTTCAGCCTCAAGAAGAAATCGATATCCTCCACATGGAGGAAGAAGCGCTGGTCCATGCCGCCGAGCTCGTCCCAGGTTCCGCGAGGAACCAGAAAACAGGCGCCCGACAGGCACGGCACCACCGTGCTCCTCTGGAGGGGCGGCGCCTCGTGATCGTTGAAGCGGCGGAAGGCCGGGTGCTGCGGGGCGAGTTTCCAGAGCTTCGTGGCCTCGACGAAGGCGTTCCACGGCGTGAGGATCTGACGGCGTGAGCCCTGCTGCTCGGTGCCGTCAGGGTTCAGAAGAACCGGCCCCGTCACCCAATGCTCCGCCCCCGAACCTTCGCCGGCTTCGGCGAGTTTGACGGCGGCGCCTTCAGGCAGAAGGGCGTCGGGGTTGAGAAACAGGCAGTACCGGCCCCTCGCATGGGCCGCACCCAGATTGCAGGCCGCGGCGAAGCCGACATTGCCCTGCCCACGCAGGACGGTGAGACGTTCTTCGGCGGAGGCGAGGGCGTCGAGCCTCTCCTCATCCATTGCGGGGTTCCCGTTATCCACGAGAAGCACATCCCCCACCCCGTCCTGGCCGAGCGCGGTCTCGATGGAGGAGAACAGGACCCCACCGGTCATGTAGCTGACGATGATGACCGAGATCACGGCAGGGACCTCGCTTGAAGCATGATGCTCATGGTGCTGAAGGCGATGCCGCACCAGACATGTATGCTGTAAAGGTCCATATGGCTGAGCGCGTAGACGAGGGTGATGGCAAGGAGGCCGGCAATGGCCGTCTCCGTCCGGCTGCTGAGCTTCGCCTTCCAGATCGCACGGAACACGAAGGCGCCGCCCGCAACGAAGAGGAGGTAGCCCACCAGGCCGAACTCGTAGAGGAACTGAACGAAGATGTTGTGCGCGTGGGAGGAGACGGTCTTCACCTCCATGCCGCTCGCCAGGGTCACGGTCGCGGCGCTCTCGGTCAGGGCGTAGACGGATCGCACCCCCTCACCGAACAGCATATTGCCCTCCTGCCATAGGTCCATCAGGGTCCTGCCGATCAGCAGCCGGTGGGCTGCGCTGTCGAGGATCGGGAGACTGACGATCACCTCAGGCGGAGGCGAGAACATGAGGTAGAAAAGCGGCGTCAGGACCGCGAACACGCCGAGCGCGGCAGCCATGCCGAGCGGCCAGCGTCTCCTTCCGGCGGCGCACAGCATGGTGATAAGACCCGCCGCGAAGGCAAGCGCGTTGACGACCATGATCGAGAGCACCCCCCCGGCTCCCGCTATCAGAGCCGTCGCCCAGAACGGCCATGGCAGGCGGGTCCGACCGGAAAGCCACAGCATGGCGGGCGGGAGGAGGATCAGCGCCAGGGCAAAGCCGTGGCCCGTATCCGACATGTCGCGCACCGGCTCCTGCTCCGGCGGCAGGCTCTGACGGATCAGGCTCCCCGTCGCTCCCTCGAAGGCCAGGAGGAGAAGGCCGATCAGCGTACCGATGGAGAGCAGCCTGGGGACGTCCCCCTGCCCGCTGGCCTCCCTCGGCATGGATGCTGCGGACAGAGTGATCCCCGCGACGAAGACCAGAACGTAGAGCTCGACGATCGCTTCATCGCCGCCTTTCCCGCTCGTCCAAGCCAGCGAAGCGGTGGCCAGCAGCAGGCAGATCGTCAGCAAACGGCCCGGCGCGGTGCGCGTCACCAGCTCGATCAGCCTCGCTCCGCCCGACCTGAAATGCACCACCAGCCAGGGCAGGACGGCGATCAGATAGACCGCCCACATGTTCCGAAACGACAGGACGAGAACCAGCGGCAGCAATGCCGCCGCGATGAGCGCCGCACCCTTCTTCGCGACAGCCATCAGCGCAGGTCGGGCGCCGTCGCTTCTTCCAGAAGGCTCGCCTTGATGTCGTCGAGGCTCACCGTACGGGTCTCCTTCGAACCGAGGCGGCGGACGGAGACGGTACGCTCCTCCGCCTCGCGGGCGCCGCAGACGAGGATCGCCGGAACTTTGGCGTTGGAGTGCTCACGGACCTTGTAGTTGATCTTCTCGTTGCGCAGATCCGCCTTCACCCGGAGGCCCGCTGCTTCGAGGGTGTCGGCCACCTCCTGAGCGTAGCCGTCGGCATCCGACGTGATCGTCGTCACCACAGCCTGGGTCGGCGCGAGCCAGAGCGGCATCCGGCCCGCATGGTTCTCGATCAGGATGCCGAGGAAGCGCTCCATGGAGCCGAGGATCGCCCGATGCAGCATGACGGGGCGCTTCTTCGAGCCGTCCTCGTCCACATAGGACGCACCCAGACGCTCGGGCAGAAGCGGGTCGAGCTGCAGCGTGCCGCACTGCCAGGACCGGCCGATGGCGTCACGGAGGTGGTATTCCAGCTTGGGCGCGTAGAAGGCGCCCTCGCCTGCCAGCACTTCGTATTCGAGGCCCGCTTCGGTCAGGGCGTCGGCCAGGACCTTCTCCATGCGGTCCCACTCTTCATCCGTGCCGATACGCATTTCGGGGCGGGTCGCCAGCGCGATGCGGACGTCTTCGAAGCCTAAGTCTTCGTAGACGGAGGATGCGAGGGCGCAGAACTTCTTCGTCTCCTCGGCGATCTGGTCCCAGCGGCAGAAGATATGCGCGTCGTCCTGGGTGAACTGACGCACCCGCATGATACCGTGGAGCGCCCCGTGAGGCTCGTTACGGTGGCAGCAGCCGAACTCGGCCATGCGCAGGGGCAGGTCTCGGTAGGACTTGATGCCCTGGTTGAAGACCTGAACGTGGGCGGGGCAGTTCATGGGCTTGATGGCCATCAGTTTGGCTTCGGGATCGAAGACCGCGCCGTCGCTGACCGTGTCCGGAACATCGTCGGGGACCACGAACATGTTCTGGGAGTACTTGCCCCAGTGACCCGACTTCTCCCACAGCTTCGCATCGATGAGCTGCGGGGTCTTGACCTCCACATAGCCGTATTTGCTCAGCTTACGGCGGATATAGGCCTCGAGCTCCAGCCACATGGTATAGCCGTTCGGGTGCCAGAAAACAGAGCCGTGCGCCTCTTCTTGGAGGTGGAAGAGGTCCATCTCGCGCCCCAGCTTGCGGTGGTCGCGCTTCTCGGCCTCCTCCAGACGGTGGAGGTACTGCTTCAGTTCTTTCTCGTTCGTCCAGGCCGTGCCGTAGACCCGCTGAAGCACAGCGTTGCGGTGATCGCCGCGCCAATAGGCACCGGCCAGCTTCATCAGCTTGAACGCCTTGCCGATATGCTTCGTAGACGGAAGGTGCGGCCCGCGGCAGAGATCGTACCATTCGCCGTGGTGGTAGACCTTAATCTCCTCGTCCTCGGGCAGGTCCTTGATTAGCTCGGCTTTATAGTGCTCGCCCAGCGCCTCGAAGCGGGCGATGGCTTCCGCGCGGGGCCAGACCTCTTTCCGCGTCGGAAGGTCCGCATCGACGAGCTCCTGCATCTTACGCTCGATGCGCTCGAAATCCTCCGTGGAGAAAGGTTCTTCGCGGGCGAAGTCGTAATAGAAGCCGTCCTCGATCACCGGGCCGATGGTGACTTGGGTGTCGGGGTAGAGCGCCTGCACTGCCTGGGCGAGAAGGTGCGCCGCGTCGTGGCGGATGAGGTCCAGGCCCTCGGGGTCGTCGCGGGTGACGATCGCGGCGGCGGCGTCCTCTTCGGTCTTGTGGTCGAGGTCGTAAAGCTCGCCATCCACCTTCCAGGCCACGGCCTTCTTGGCCAGCGACTTGGAGATGTCGGCGGCGAGCTCCGCGCCGGAAACGGGCTCTGCGAACTGGCGCTCGGCGCCGTCGGGCAAGGTGATGGTGGGCATGGGACCGAACTTCGTTGTCGTTGGAGGGCACTGTGTGCGCCGGGGCTTTCCCTGACGTCAAGCCGCGGCTTGCGTCTTCCTGGCTTCGAGCCGCCGGTCGACTGCCTCCCGCTCCTCCTGCGTCAGGAGTTTGGGCTCGGGGTGCTCACCGTTCGGGCCGAAGAGAGGGTGCGGTCCCTTCTCGCCGCGCAGCTTGGCACCGAAAGCGCGGGCCAGGGCGGCGAAGGCGAGTTTTGGAAAGCTCGCCTTCTTCTCATCCACCTCGCCCCAGGCCTCCTGTTTGAACAGCGCTCCGGCGAAAGGGGGGTAGGCCGCTTCGGCTCCTTCGCGGAAGTTGCGCACGTTGACGCCGAGGATCGGCACGGACGGGGTAGGGGCCGTGAAGACCAGAGGAGTATCGCAGCAGCCTGCATACCAGCGATAGGCCTGCTTCTCGGTCACCCGCATGATCTTGAGCTGGTCACGGCCGCTGAGGAGCTTCAGCCTGGAGGGCAGGGTCTGGTAGATGGTGGTGCCGCCCTTGTCGTTGAGTGCCGTGTCCGCCTTGCCCAGCGCTTCGGAGAACGCCTGGCAGTCGGTGCAGTAGCAGGTGGCGAGGCTCGCCTTCTCGGGATCGGCGTTCTCGATGCGTCCTGTCACCTGGCCGCAGGCGCAGGATAGGTCGATATGCATGTCCGTTCTCCTCGAAGCTCCTCGATGAGCTATGCCAGGGGGCAGCGCAGCTCAACGTGCGGCTGCAGGCTCAGGTACTGGGTCGTAGCCCCACGTGCCCCCAGGTCTGCAGTTCAGCACCCGTTTTGCCGTCAAGGCGGTGGCTCTGACCGGCGGATGCTTAGCGTAGGCCTCCAGCGCGTAGGCCGAGCAGGTGGGCTCGTGGCGGCAGCGGACGCCGCAGAGGTGGAGGAAGGGGCTGAAGCTGTAGCGGTAGGCGAGGATGGCCGTGCGGGCGGCGGTGGTTGCTAAGCCCCTCTCCCCAAACTGCCTCGCAGTTTGGACCTCTCCCGAAGGAGAGGTTTCCGTCTCTCCCTGGGGAGAGACCGGCATCTTCGATGCCGAGAGAGGGGACATCTTACGCTGCACTCTTCGCCTCTGCCTCGTCCAAGGCGTCCACCACCGCGCCGAAAATCAATAGCGTCGAAGCATGCCGGGCCGGATAGGCCTCGATCGGCTGCAGCGCGGCGAGAGGCGCGAACCGTCCCCCTGGCGGGGGGCCGTCCTGGCGCAGCATGGCCTCCATGACGGGCTGGAGCGCGCGCAGCTCATCGGCGCTCGAGCCGTTCAAGGTTTCGGAGAGAAGCGACGTGGATGCCTGGCCCAAAGCGCAGGCCTTCACCCTCAGCGCATGGTCCACGACCACGCCGTTCTCGACGAGAAGGTCCACCTCCACCTCGGACCCGCAGACCTTGGAACTGCGTCTGCCCGTGCCCGAGGGTGCATCGAGGCGCGAGGCGGCGGGCAGGTTCCCGGCGGCTTCGAGCAGGCGGCCTGTGTAGAGATCGTCCATTCTGGTCAGATAGTCCGCCTCAAGCGCGAACGGAAGCTCTCCGCTCGCCCCTGACGAGGGTCAGCCCGATACCGCCGAGGACTAGGGCCGAGGACAGCGTCAGTTTCAGGGTGATCGGCTCGGCGATCAGCGCGGCGCCGCCAAGGGCCGCGAGCACCGGCACGGAAAGCTGCGCGACCGAGGCCTGGACCGTGCCGAGGCTTCTGAGCGCGGCGTACCAGACGAGGTAGCCTGCGCCGGACGCAAGCGCTCCCGAGAGCAGCGCGAGGGCGATGCCCTCGCCCGTCCACTCGCCAAAGCCTGACGTGCTGGCCTTGACCGCGAGAACCACGAGCGCCGGAAGGCTGGCCAGCGCGAAGTTGCGGGCGGTGGTCCCGGCGGGGTCGGTCGCACCCTTGCCCAGTAGCGTGTAGCCGCCCCAGGCGAGGCCGCTGACGGTCATCAGCGCCGCGCCCAACGGGTCTGGCGCCGACACCCCCGGCGCCAGGAGCCAGACCAGCCCCGCCCCGGCGACCATCAGGCCGAGCCAGCCGAAGAGGCCCGGCCGCTCACCCCTCATGAGGGCTGCGCCGAACATGGTCGCCTGCACCGCCCCGAACAGGATCAGCGCGCCGGTGGCCGCGGTGAGGCTGAGATAGGCGAGGGAGAACCCGCCTGCATAGATCAGCAGCGCCGCCGCACCGCGCAGCTTCTCCGGCGAGCGCGGAAACAACGGGCCGCTGCCCCGGCGCAGAAAAGGTAGGAGGACCAGCCCGCCCGCCGCGATACGCAGCGCGGTGAAGCCCAGCGGGTCGATGGAACCGTCCGCCAAAGCGAGCCTTGCCAGCACCGAGTTCGCGGCGAAGGCGACGAGCGCCAGGAGGGTGAAGAGAGCCTGACGGCTGAACATGATCGGCCTCGCCCTTCGCGCAGCAGCAGCCCTGCCCCCCTCTTCGCACGGTGGAGGAGGATGTTACATCCAAGCACGGTGAGGCGGGACAGTGGTCGGCGAAAGGTCGCGCAGGAAACGCGCTTTTCCCTTTGCAAGGCGGGGTGGAAAAGCGCACATTTCGGGATGACGCACCGTGGCGCCCGGACCCTTCGTCCGAAGCTCTGAGCCGGTTCACGGATCCGGCGGTGAAGAACTGTCATGGACCACACCCCGACCAGCGTGCCCGTCACCCTGCCCCCCTCCCCCATGCCGGGGATGCTCCACCCCCTGCCCAAACGCACCCGCAGCAGCTTCCGCTCGGGAAGCGGGTTCAGTACCGGACCGCTGAGGGGGGCGAAGCACTAAGCTTCGTCTCTTGCCCCCTCCCCCTCAGCCTGCCGGCAGCTCCCCCTCGGGAGGGGGAGCGAAGTAGAGAGCGAACGCTGGTGCTGCTTCCCTCCCCCACTGGTGGGGGAGGTGCCCGAAGGGCGGAGGGGGCCACTTGCGCTTGTGAGAGCCAAAGGCGCAGCCGTCCCCAACTCAACCCCGCCGCCAGGTCGTCCCCTCGGGTCCGTCCTCGAAGATGATGCCTTCGGAGTTGAGCTGGTCGCGGATGGCATCGGCGCGAGCGAAGTCCTTTGCCTTCCTTGCCTCGGCCCGTTCGGAGAGGAGCGCGTCGATGCGGGCGTCGTCGTCCGAGGCGCCGCCCTTGAACCATGCCTCCTCGGTCTCGCGTAGAAGGCCGAGGAGCTGCCCCCCCGCCAGCAAGGCCGCCTTGGCTTCAGCGCTGCCGCCCTGCGCCGCCTCGCGAAGCTCGTGCAGCGCGGCGAAGGCCTGCGGTGTATTGAGGTCGTCCTTCAGTGCCGCAAGAACACCTTCGGGCACCTCTCCGGGCTCCACATCGCCCGCCGCGCGGTAGAACTTGTCGAGCTGCGCCTTGGACGAAGCCAAGAGCTCCTCCGACCACTCCAGCGGCTGGCGGTACTGGGCTGAGAGAAGCGCCATGCGGATCACCTCGCCGTGCCAGTCCGCCAGAAGCTCGCCTGGGGTGACGATGTTGCCGAGGGACTTGGACATCTTGTCCTCCCCCATGCGCAGCATGCCGTTATGCATCCAGTGCCGGGCCAAGGGCACACCGCCCATGTCCGAGGCGCAGCAGGACTGGGCGATCTCGTTCTCGTGGTGGGGGAAGCGCAGGTCGAGGCCGCCTAGGTGGAGGTCGATCGGCCCGCCGAGCTGCGCCTCGATCATGGCCGAGCATTCGAGGTGCCAGCCTGGGCGGCCCTTGCCCTTGGTCTGCCAGCCAGGGGCGGCATCCCAGCCGGGCTCGCCCTCCTTGGCGGGCTTCCACAGGACGAAGTCGGCGGCGTCGCGCTTATACGGCGCGACCTCAACGCGGGCACCGGCGATGATGGCGTCCCGGTCCAGGCGCGAGAGGCCGCCATAGTCCTCGAACCTGTCCGTCGCGAAGAGGACGTGCCCCTCCGCCTCATAGGCATGGCCCGACGCCAGGAGCCGCGAGACCATTGCCTGCATCTCGGCGATATGCTCTGTGGCGCGGGGCATGAGGTCGGGCCTGGTGCAGCCCAGCGCGTCGAGGTCGGCGAGATAGGCCTTGGTTGCCTCCGCCGTGATCACCTCGATGCCAACGCCGCGCTCGTTCGCCGCCTTGATGATCTTGTCGTCGATATCGGTGAGGTTGCGGGCATAGGTGACTGCTTCCGCCCCATAGACCTCGCGCAGCAGCCGCACCATCTGGTCGGCCACCACCCCCGCCCGCGCATTGCCGATATGCGGCGCCGAGTAGACGGTGGGGCCGCAGCAATAGACCGTCACGGAGCTAGGATCGGCTGGCTCGAAAGGGACTTTCTCCCCCCTAAACGTCTCGGTGATTTGGACCTTGGTGCTCATCGGCTCCCTCTGCCGCTCCCGTGACCGGGACGCAACGCCGCGGGCGGGGCATTTGCAATCCTGACCAGAATACTCATGTTAAATCGGTGCCGCCCACTCCGGGAGTGAGGGAAAAGTGCGGCCTAACTCGGTGCCCTTCGTGGCCCCCGAACGATAGGACAGACCTTCCATGAGCGTCATTGCCTACGACGAAGCCGTGGCCCCCAGCCACGACGAGAACACCCACGTCTCCAGCCGCCCCTCCCGCCATGAGGCGGAGGAGGCCGTGCGGACGCTGATCCGCTGGGCAGGAGACGATCCGACCCGCGAGGGGCTGCTCGACACCCCGAAACGCGTGGCCAAGGCCTACGAAGAGTGGTTCGGCGGCTACCGCATCGATCCGGAAGCCGTGCTGGCCCGCGTCTTCGAGGAGGTGGAGGGCTATGACGACCTCGTGCTCCTCAAGGACATTCGCGTGGAGAGCACCTGCGAGCACCACATGGCGCCGATCATCGGCCGTGCCCACATCGCCTATCTGCCGGACAAGCGGGTCATCGGCATCTCCAAGCTGGCCCGCCTCGTCGATATCTACGGCAAGCGGATGCAGGTGCAGGAGAAGATGACGGCGCAGATCGCCGACACCCTTCAGAAGGTGCTGAAGCCTCAAGGCGTCGCCGTGATGATCGAAGCGGAGCACCAGTGCATGTCCACCCGCGGCGTGCACAAGCACGGCGTCGACACGGTGACCACCCGCTTCACCGGCGCCTTCAAGAACGACCCGAATATGGAGGAGCGCTTCTTGCGCCTCTGCGGGAAGTAGGGCTTGGAGCGATAGGCAAACAGACGGAGACGGTAGGCGCTGGTGGCCCCTCCCCCTCCGCCTGCCGGCAGCTCCCCCTCTAGAGGGGGAGCGAGATAGAGAGCTATCGCTGGTTCTGCTTTCCTCCCCCACTGGTGGGGGAGGTGCCCGAAGGGCGGAGGGGGCAGCCTGCGTTTTTTTAAAATACAGACGCTTTTGTAAGAGGTGGTCTATGGGATGAGCGCGAAACAGAGCCTTTTTCGCAACGCGCGGACAGGTCTGGTCATCGGGCTACTCGCAGCCATCGGCGCGGTGATCGGCAACGCGCTGGCCGAGCGTGAGGCGGGGCTTTCCCTCCCCTCGCTCAGCGACCTACCCCTCATCCTCATCCTTTTCGCCAGCGGCTTTCTTCTCGGTTTTCTGCTGCCTTTCGTGCTGAAAGACGCGAAGGCTGCCGAAGCGGCCAAGCCTCGTGTCATGGGGCCGCGCGAGTTCGTCCTGGCGGGGCTGCTGTCATCGGGAAGCATGGCGGTGTTCGCCTTTATTCTGGGCGACGCGATGGACGCCGGTCTCCTCGGTCAGCTCACCCCGTCGGTCGAGGGTCTGGTGCTCGGCGTTCTCCTCACCGTGCCGCTCATCCTGCTTCTGGTCGTCATCATGGCGGCGCCCCTGCCCTTCCTGCAGCGGTTCAGGGATCAGCAGATTGCGGACTTCACCCAGAAGGGCGTCGATTTTGGATGGCTGCCCATCATCCTCATCAGCTTCGGCGCAGGCTTCGGTGAGGAGCTTCTGTTCCGCGGCGTGCTCCAGACCTGGCTCACTGGGCAGATCGGCACGGTCTTCGGGATCGTAGGCACGTCCCTGATCTTCGGCGTCGTCCACGGACCTAGGCTCGGCTACATGCTGATCAGCGCGCTGATCGGCGTCTATCTGGGCACCGCCTACGCCCTCAGCGGCAGCCTTCTAGCCGTGGCCCTCGCCCATTTCCTCTACGACATCTACGCCCTGAGGGTCACCGTTCTGGCGGTTCGAAAGGCCGCGGCAGCTTAATGCTACCCCCTGCCATGTCGTTTTGCTCCTTGCCCTTTCAGCAGCTACGGGACTTGGCGTAGGGGATACCCGGTGCTCTCTTGGCGCTAGTTCCGCTGGAGACCCCAATGCGCCTGCTGCCCCTCCTTTTCGCGCTGCTTCTCCTCGCCCCTGCCTTGGCGCAGGACAAGAAAGCCCTCGTCGGCGGACGGTTGATCGACGGCTTCGGCCATGCGCCGATCCCCGACAGCGTCATCCTGATCGAGGGCGACACCATCGTCCGTGTGGGACGTACCGACAGTCTCGAGGTGCCCGAGGGCTACGAGGTCATCTCTACCGAAGGCATGGACGTGATGCCCGGCCTCTGGGAGAGCCACGCCCACCTGATGCTGACGGGGCATGCGGACTACCCTCACTGGCAGCGCGAGTACGAGGACCGCTTCGCGGGCGAGATCATGCCTGCCTCCGCCGAGCAGCTTCTTCTGGCGGGCGTCACCTCGGCCCGCGATCTCGGTGCACCGCTCGAGGCCTCGCGCTCGCTGCTTAACGCCATCGAGAACGGCGAGCGCGCCGGGCCTCGGCTCTTCATGTCCGGCCCCTTCCTCCAGGCGGAAGTCGAGGACTGGCAGAAAGGCTACCGTTGGGCCGTCACCGATGTGGCCGATGCCAAGCGCAAAGTGAGGCGCCTCGACGAAGCCGGGATGGTGATCGTCAAGCTGGTCGACCAGGACAAGATGGACCGGGAGGTAGCCGAGGCCATCGTGGACCAGGCTCATGCGAGAGGCATGATCGTGGTCGCGCACTCCCACCGCCCGGACGAGATCAGGGTCGGCCTCGAGATCGGCGTCGACAATTTCGAGCATACTGGGCTGACCACAGCGCCGGGCTACCCGGACGATATCATTGAAGCGCTGAAAGAGCGCACGGCCACGGGTAGGGTCGCAGGCGGACCGTTGTTCTGGACACCCACTGTGGAGGGCCTCTGGAACTTCGACGGCACGGTGGCGAACCCCGAGAAGCTTGACGACCCCTGCTGGAAACGCGGCCTCGAGGATGATACCATCGAGGACATTCAAGCCTCGATCGAACAGCCGGGCCAGCTCGGCTACACCCGCCTGACGCCGCTGCGCAAACCCACCCTCAAGAACAAGATCAGCCAGCTTCGCGAGGCAGGTGTGGTCTTCATGGTCGGCACCGATAGCGGCATCCCCATGAAGTTTCACTGCCAGTCCACCTGGAACGAGATGGACGTCATGGTACGGATCATGGAGCTGCCGCCCATGGACGTAATACGCGCCGCCGTCTACTGGCCGGCCGTCCTCATGGGCGTCGAGGACGAGCTCGGCACGGTCTCGGCAGGCAAGAAGGCCGACATCATCGCCGTGCGCGGCGACGTCCTCAAACACATGAACGTGCTGCAGAACGTGGACCTCGTGATGAAAGGCGGCACGCTCTACAAGCAGGGCGGTCAGGTGAACGAAGAAGCGTTTTCAAGCGATAAGTAGTCCCGCAGACAAAACTGAGCCGGTTTGCGACGAACGCCGGTTTTAGCACGACAATTGTGGTAGGTGCTTGATCGTCGTTAGCTTAACTCGTAGAGAGTTAACCGGTAGGCAGGAGAATTTCTATGCTCAGTAAACTCATGGCACTCGGTGCCCTATCCTTTCTTCTCGCTTGCGCGGCTACGGAGACAGCGGGTCCCGTCGCAAGCGGAACGCAAACTGCCGAAGCCACCGCACCGGTTCCCGGAACAAGCGATGTCGTAGAAGCCAAAGACCCCGTCGTTTGTAAGGGAGATCGGGTAACCGGAACGCGTATTCGCCGCGAGAAGACATGTCGTAAGCAGAGTGAGTGGGACGAGATCGCACGCAAAGCGCAGGATTCGGTCGATTTCGGCAATCAACGTGCCACAAGGCAGCAGTCCGAAACTCTGAGCCCTAACTAAGTTCTGTGTACGCGAGGAGAACAAGCAGTTTTGTTCTTCTCGATACAAAGATCGTCAAACTCACGGACTTCGTCCAAGTTTGACGTAGTACCTCTATAAGATGCTATGACGAGCACTGGTCGACGCAACGCTACTATCGAAGAGACATCGACCTTCACCCCTCGCTTCAACGAGGCCGGGCTACTGCCGGTGGTCACTCAAGAAGTGGGCACGGGCCGGGTGCTGATGGTCGCGTGGGCGAACCGCGAGGCTATCGACCTGACCCTCTCCACTGGCGAAGCCCACTACTGGTCGCGCTCCCGCGGCGAGCTCTGGCACAAGGGTGCGACCTCAGGTCATACGCAGAAGGTGCGCCGTGTGCTGACCGACTGTGATCAGGATACGCTCATCTATGAAGTCGAGCAGAAAGGTGCCGCCTGCCATACTGGGCGAGAGACCTGCTTCTACCGTGAAGTGACGCAGGACGGACGATTGTCGGCAGCTAAGTCCTCGTGAAACTCTGTCTTGCGCTGTGCATGGACACGCTCGACGTGGCATGAGGTATCTTTGAACTCGACCCGGCCAAACTGGACCGAACGTAGTCGAGCCTTGGATCGGACTCACACAAGTCGCCGCTGCCTACCGGCAACGATGAGCTATCGGCTCGTTAAAGGGCTTCTCGGCGCTATGCCTGGAGCTACCGGATGGCGCTCCAGGCTTCAGATAGATGCTCAGCGACCAGGCAGTTTCACCACCGTCGCAGGATCGACCCTTTCTCCGTCCACGAACACTTCGAGGTGGAGGTGGGGGCCGGTGGAGCGGCCCGAGCTGCCGAGCCTTGCAATGGTCTGCCCTGCCCTTACCCGGTCGCCGACATTTGCCTCGAAGCCATCGAGCTGCGCATAGCGGGTAACGATGCCGCCCTCATGGGTGACTTCCAGGACGTTACCGTAAGCGCCCATCTCCCGTGCTCGCGTCACCTGGCCCGCCGCCGGTGCGCGAACAGGGGTGCCCAGGGGGGCGGCAATGTCGAGGCCGTGGTGGCGGGTTTGTTCCTTCGTCCACGGATCGGCACGAATGCCGTAGGTGCTGGTCACCCTACCCTCGGCGACCGGGGCGACCGAGAAACTTGCGCTGCTGCCTTCCGCCAGGGCGAACTGCCCGGCGGTAGAGACCGCAGTGAGCGTCGCCGCGATCGCGATCAACCCTCCCTTGCGGCGCGGCCGTTGGGGGCGCATGATGTGGGTCAGCCTCATATGGAACTCTCCTTGGGTTCGAGGTGAAAAGACCGCCGGGGCGCATGGCCGTGCGCTTCCGGCGGCGTTGAGGATCTTGAGGACGAGGGCTGCGTAGCGGCGGCGCTCTCCGTTTCGACTGCCGCAGGCTTCGCGGTCGCACGCCATCTCCGCGGCAAGGCGGCAGCGGATGGTCTGCAGGCGGACCGCCGGATGGCACCAGCACAGCGCATCCAAGAGCCCCAGCAGCAGATAGAGGCGGTGGTCACCGCGCCGCCGGTGCGCTCGTTCGTGTTGCAGCACCATGGACAGCTCTTCGCTGGCGAACATCTGCGAGAACCCGGCGGGCAGGAGGATACGCCCGCTCGGTCCGAGCAGCGGCACGGACAGAGAGGGCGCCTCGTAGGCATCGGCTACGCCTTGGACAGGCACGGCTGTGCGCTCGATCTTCGTGAGATGAGCGATGCGGAGGACGAACCTAGCAAGACCAAGGCAGGCCCCAAGAGCCACGACCGAGAGCACCCCTACGGTGATCAGTTGCGGCCACGAAGGATAGGGTGAGCCAGCACCGTGCTCGTGGTCCGCCGACCCCGGATCATCGAGCCTGGGCTCCACCGGTAGGGCCAGACCGCCGAACTCGGGCAGCGCCGGCGCGAGGTGCCATAGCGCAGCGCCGAGGGGGATGGGAAGAAGATAGAGAAGAAGCAGCGCCTTCTCCGAACGATCCGATAGCGGAGCACCGCTCATCCGCCCTCTCGCTGCCTCGATGGCGAAAGTGAACAGAAGCGGAAGGACCAGCCAGACGGTCAGGGCAGGAAGAGTAAGCATGGCTAGGCGTCCCCCTCGCCTTCGCTCAGATCACGAAGTAGCTGTTCGAGCTCCTCCGCCTCCCCCTCATCAAGGAGGCGGCTGCCGGTGAAGGCGGCGGCGGGCAGCGGGCCGTCGAGATCGAGCACGTTGCGGGCGAACCGGGTGACCAAGCCTCCCACCACATCGAGCTTGCTACGTAGGGGGACGAAAGTCTTTATGCCGTGAAGCGGCTCGGCGGCAATGAGACCCTTGGCCTCCATCCGCTCCAGCGTCTTGCGTGTGGTCGAGAAGGACCAGCCGGTATCGACTGCGGCAGCGTCGTGGATCTCACGCGCGCTGAGGCGGCCCTCCGGCCACAACACTTTCAGAAGCCGTAGCTCCGTTTCGGAAGGATCGGACTGCACTAAAATCTCCGCCGCACCTGCGCGACACTTGTCACATAGATGCGTCCCGGCGTCAACAGGATTGTGAGCTTGGGTCCGGAGCTAGATCATCAGGAAGATGCCGTTGACGTAGTTATGCGCAAGGACCGGCAGCACCACGCTGCCTGTCTTCTCCCGCATCCAAACGAGGATGAAGGCGCCGATGGTCTGGCTGACCGGGAGGCCGTACTCCAGTGCTCCGTTATCGAACGAGACGGTGTGGATCAGACCGAAGAGGAGCGAGGTAATCACCGCCGCCCAGCCCATGGGGGCGCCGAGGATCTGCATCCGCCCGCGCAGGGCTTCGTTCAGCATCAGGAGCAGCACGCCGCGATAGACCAGCTCCTCGTCGAGGCCGGGCATGGTCCACTGAAAAAGGCGGGTCTCGAAGTCCGGCTCGACATAGCCGTCGACGAGGGCGACATAGCCAAGCGTAACGGCTAGGACGGCGAATACGCCCCAGGCCCATAACGACCCCTTGTCCTGCTTGAAGGTGATCCCCGCGCGGCGGAAGCCGATCACCGGCAGCGCCGTCACGGCTAGGGCGAGTGCGAGGGAGAGCCCCTTCCCGGTCCAGTTCCAGCTCGCCCATTCAGGGTTCGGAACCAGACCGTAGAAGCGCGACAAGACCATGTCCGAGACAAAAAAGAAGGCCGCCGCCGCCAGAAGCCACGGCAGCTTGAAGCTCTGCCGCTGGGTCAGCCCGAAGAGAAGGCCCAGCACGAGGATGAAACCCGCATAGAGAGCGGATGTGGACAGCCCGTCCGCGAGAGCTTGCGACATGACCGGTTCTCCCTGACCTTACGGGCAGGTAAGGGTTCGGGAACGCCGTTCAAGAGCGGCTAGTGGGTGAGTTTCAGACGGTGGTACACGCAGTCCTCTTTCACCAGCATCGCTAGCTCATCGCTCCCCTTGGGAGAGATCAACATCTTCGATGTCGAGTGAGGGCGAGAGGTGGGCTGAGCTGAGTGCAAAGAAAGGCCTCACCCGAAGCCTGTTTATGCAGCCTTCGACCTCTCCCGGAGGGAGAGGTAGAGGCGGCGCCGGGTCGCAGCTTAGATACTCAGACCAACCTACTACCCAAAAAGCCGCCGGTCAGTCGTCGCCGCGCTGGAAGTGGGGCTCGTTCTCGGACGTCACTTGGCGGATCACCTTCTTGTCGATCTTGCCGGTGGCGCCGCGGGGCAGGTTGGTGGGCGAGCGCCAGATGCGGGTCGGGACCTTGAAGGGCGCCAGCCGGTCCTTGGCGTGGTTCTGCAGCGCCTCGAGGTCGAGGTCCGATGATCCGTAGACGGCAGCCCCGACGACTTCACCGAGATTCTCATGCGGCACGGCGAAGACGGCGACCTCGTCCACCCCCTTCACCTCGTGGAGGGCGTTCTCGACCTCCAGGCAGGAGACGTTCTCGCCGCCGCGGATGATCATGTCCTTGAGGCGGTCCATGATGAAGATGAAGCCCTCCTCGTCGACCCGGCCCACATCCCCGGTGCGGAACCACCCGCCCTCGAAGAAGGCGTTCCGGGTGGCCTCCTCATTACCCAAATAGCCGCGCATATTGGCTGGGCTCTTGATGCAGATCTCGCCGACCTCGCCGCGCGGAAGCTGCTTGCCCTCTTCCGAGAAGGCTTCGATCTGCGTGACCGGCGGCAAGGCCCGGCCCGTGGAGGAGGGTTTGGTGGCGTAGTCGCCGAGCGCGATATGGCTGCCGAGCGCATTGGTCTCGGTCAGTCCGTAGCCCGACGAAGCGCTGATCTCGGGGAAGCGCTCACGCTGAAAGGCCGTCTGCGCCTCCGGGCGCTTGGCCCCGCCGGTGCCGATATCCACCAGCGTGTCGAGGTCACCAGGCTGGGAAGCTTTGACGAGGTCGTAGGCCATGGTCGGCACACCGAGGAAGTGGGTCAGCTTCTCCTCGCGGTGAAGCCTCGCCGCCTCTTCCGGCTCCCAGCGGTAGGTGAAGACTAGCTTGCGCCCGGACAGATAGCCCAGGAGGAAGATCGAGTGCAGCCCCGTCACGTGGAAGAGGGGCAGGCTGAGGAGCGCGCCGGGGTTCTCCGGCGACAGGTCGATCTCGGGGCGGAGGATCTTCATCGCCTCCAGCATGAAGGACCAGGACAGGACCGCGTTGACCACGCCCCGATGGGTGAGAAGCGCACCCTTGGGATTGCCCGTGGAGCCGGAGGTGAAGAGGAGGCAATAGTCGCTGTCGGGGTCGATCGGCTCCTGCGGCATGTCGGTGGGTAGGCTCTCATCGGCGATGATGTCCTTGAGCCTGTGGTCCTGACCGGTGATCTCCTCGCGGCCCGCGATGAAGGTCAGCCCCAGCTCGTCCTTACAGGGAAGGATGATCTCGGCGCGCTTGGCATCGGCAACCACGTATTTGGCCTCGGATTTGGTCAGGCCGTAGCGAAGCTCGTCGGCCTGCCACCAGGCGTTGAGGGGGACCACCGTGGCGCCCGAGGCGATGATGCCGAGATAGGCCATGCACCATTCGGGGTAGTTGCGCATGGCGATGGCGACCCGGTGTCCCTGGCCGATGCCTTGGGCGTTGAGCCAGTGGGCGAAGCGCATGGAGCGCGCCCAGACCTCGCCTGTGGTGTAGCGCTCGTCATTGTAGACGATCAGCTCCTTCCCGGCGTTCTCGGCGGTCTTCAGCGCCAGCACCTCGCGAAGCGACACTTGCGAGATCGAGAACACCGCGGGGTACTCGACGCCCCGGATGGTCATCGGCTGCACCGCGAAGGGCGGCCCGACGGCGACCACCTTGGCGACGGCATCTTGAAGTTCATCGCTACGGATGGGGGGGATCGCGCTGGCGTCCATGGGCTCGGCCTCCGGCAAAGGGTGTCGTTCTCGTTTCCGCCTGTAGCCGCAGGAGGTTTCACGGACTACCAGCGTTCTGTTTCACATCGTTACGAAGCCGTGACCTCCGAGAGCGTCCCATGAGAGCGCTTGGCAAGGGCGCCTTTGTCCGCTTGAAGGGCCAGCCCCTTCCCCTCTTCACCGGAGCCCGCGCCGTGCCTCACCTCTCCCCTCTTCTCAACGTCATGATCGGTGCCGCCAAGGACGCAGCCAAGGTGCTCCGCCGTGACTTCTACGAGGTCGAAGCGCTCCAGGTGCGTAAGAAGGGGGCGGCCGACTTCGTCTCCAAGGCCGACCTTGCCGCCGAGGAGGCGATCAGGGCCGCCCTGTCCAAGGGCCGTCCGAAATACGGCATGGTGCTGGAGGAAAGCGGGGAGGTCGAAGGCGCGGACAACTCCAACCGCTGGATCGTCGACCCCCTCGACGGGACCACGAACTTTCTGCACGGCATGCCCCAGTTCGCCATCTCCATAGCCCTGGAGCGGGACCGTGAGCCCTTTGCGGGCGTCGTCTACGCGCCGATCCTCGATGAGATGTACTACGCCGAGAAGGGCTTCGGCGCCTATCTCAACGACCGCCGCCTGCGGGTTTCCGGGCGTCAGGACCTCTCCGAAGCGCTGGTCGGCTGCGGGCTGCCCTTCAAGGGCATGCCGGGGCGGGAGCAGGCGCTGATCGAGACCGAACGGGTGCTGAAGGAGACCGCCGGGGTCAGACGCTTCGGCTCCGCCGCCTACGACCTCTGCATGACGGCTTCCGGGCGCCTCGACGGCTACTGGGAGCGCGGGCTCAACACTTGGGACTGCGCCGCGGGGATCGTGGTGGCGCGCGAGGCGGGCGGCCAGGTCTCGACCATCGAGACCGACGAGGGACGGCCTCATCTCGACAAGAGCATCCTCGCCAGCAACCACCATCTGCACGGTGCGCTGCGCGACGTCCTTCTGGGCAAGAAGGCTTAGGCGGTGCGCCTGCGATCGGTGGCGGCTCATGTAGCGGGCCAGAACTGGCTCGCTGTTGGGATCGACCTCGTCATCGTCGTGGTCGGTGTGTTTCTGGGTATTCAGCTTGGCAACTGGAACGCGGCTCGCGCCGACGAGCAGCGTCACGAGGCCGCCCTTGATCAGCTCGCGGAGGAGATCGCCGCGAACCGCCTGATCGTCCAGGACTACCGGGCTACCTATGAGGAGCGTGTGGATACCGTCCAGCGTTCCGCCGACCTCCTCAGGCAGTGCGCATCTGGACCGGAGGTCCTGGCGGAGGTCGAGGCCGGTCTTCAACTGCTTCGCGGAACGCCAGGCTTCTACCCGCAGACCTCGGCCATCCGTGCCCTGACCGAAGACGACAGCCTCAAGCGTCAGCAGGGCGAGGTCGAACGTCAGGCCCTGCAGGAGCTGCGCCGCATTATCGAGCGGATCGACGACGGTGCGGCCTTCCTCGAAGACATTCCCTTCCGCAACCCCATCGAGGCGCATCCGATCATCGCCTACGCGTCCTCTCTCACCGACGATTCCGCCGAAACCGGCCTCTACCGGGACATCGTCCTTACCGTTCCCCTCTCGGAAGCCTGCCGGGATGCCGATCTTCTTAAGGCGCTCTACAGCTATGAGCGCGTCGGCAGCTTCTCCTTACGCCTCGCCGATATGGCGGACGATATTCTCGATCGTACGACCACGACGCTCGGCCTTCAGGACTGAGAGAGGTCCTTGAGACGGCAAAGCGCCTCGTGGGCTTCGCGGGGGGACATGTCGTCGGGGTCGAGGCCGTCCAGCATGGCCCTCACCTCATCCCTCTCGCTTTCAGGCTGATGGGGTACGGCGCCGAAGAGAGGCAGGTCCGCTACCAATCCCCCCGCGGGTGACTGGTCCTCCAGCAATTTGAGAAGCTGTCCCGCCCGCTTGACCACGCTTTCGGGAAGGCCTGCGAGACGCGCCACCGCCACGCCGTAGCTGCGGTCGGCGGCGCCCGGCTTCACCTCGTGCAGGAAGACCACCTTGCCGCGCCACTCCCGCACCGCCATCGCGACGGGGTGGAGCCTCGGCAGCTCCTCGGCCAGCCGGGTGAGCTCGTGATAATGGGTGGCGAAGAGGCCGCGGCACCGGCTCTCCGTGTGGAGATGTTCGAGCGCCGCCCAGGCGATCGAGAGCCCGTCGAAGGTCGCTGTGCCGCGGCCCACCTCGTCGAGGATCACGAGCGAGCGGCAGGTGGCCTGGTGCAGGATGGCGGCGGTCTCCACCATCTCCACCATGAAGGTCGAGCGCCCGCGCGCCAGATCGTCCGACGCCCCCACACGGCTGAAGAGACGGTCGACGATCCCCAGACGGAACGACGAGGCTGGAACGAAACTGCCCGCCTGCGCCAGAACGACGAGGATCGCGTTCTGCCTCAAATAGGTGGACTTGCCGGCCATGTTCGGCCCGGTGACGAGCTGCAGCTCGGCGTCCTCGCCGTCGAAAAGGGAGCAACCGTTCGGTACGAAAGCCTTACCCTCGCGCCGCAGGGCCGCCTCGACGACGGGGTGCCTCCCGCCCTCGACCGCAAACTCGGTGCCGTCCGTCAGCGCCGGACGCGCGAAGTCCTCCTCCGCGGCCAGCTCGGCTAGCGATGTCAGCGTATCCGTGCGGGCGATGTGACCTGCGAGATCGAGCAGCTCCTCGGCGGCATCGGTGACAGCCTCCTTCAGCTCACGGAAGACAGCGGCTTCTCTTGCGGCTGCTTCCCCTTCGGCATCGGCGATGCGCTGGGACAGCGCCGTCAGATCGTCGGTCACGAACCGCGCGGCGGTGGTCATGGTGCGCCTCTGGGTGAAGCCCTCTTGCGAGGCGAGCCTGTCCGCGTGCGCCTTGCCCACCTCGACACAGTAGCCGAGGGTCTTGTCGTGCTTGACACGGAGGGATTTGATACCCGTTGCCTCGCGCAGCCGCGCCTCCTCCGCGGCCAGGTGCTGCCTTGCGTTCTTCTGGAGGCTGACGGCTTCGTCGAGAGCGGCGTCGAAGCCTGCGCGGAGAAACCCTCCGTCGCTGACCCGTAGAGGCAACTCATCGGTCAGGGCGCTGAGGAGGGTGGCGGCGAGGCCCTGGAGCCGGTCGCCGACATTCAGTCCGGCGAGAAGGTCCGGCACGGTGTGCTCGAGGCGCAGCCTCGCCTGCAGCGCTTCGCCGGTCGCGACGGCGCGCTGCACCAAGCCCAGATCGGAAGGCCCGCCCCGCTCCAGACGCAGCCTGGCGAGGGCGCGCTCGAGGTCGGGGCTTCCTTTCAAGAGAGAGATCAATTCGTCTCGCAAAGTGTGGTCGCTGAGAAGGTAGGCCACGCCGTCATGGCGCTCTTCGATAGCGCGCCGGTCGGTCAGCGGCGCGGCGAGCCAGCCTCTCAGCATCCTGCCGCCCGCCGCCGTCCGGGTACGGTCGATCGTGTGAAGGAGCGAGCCCTTGTAGCTACCCTCCCCCGTCTCGGTCAGCTCCAGCGAACGCCTAGTGGCCTCGTCGATCGCCAATTTGTCGGACTGACCGCCGATACGGGGCATGCGGAGGGGAATGCTCTCCCCTGCGTGGGTGAGCTCGATATAGGAGAGAAGCCCGCCGATGGCCCTCAGCGCTCCGCCTTCGGTCAGCCCGAGGCCGGAGGGCTCGTTCACCCCCCAGAAGGCCTCGATCCGCCCCTTCGCCGCCTCTACCGAGAAGCTACGCGGATCGGCTTCGGTGGCAGCGAACGCACCTTGGAGCAGCCTCTCCCCTTCGGCGGCGATCAGCTCCCTAATCTGAAGCGGCGGCAGCATGTCTCCCAAACGCCCTTCGGGTCCCTCCTCGACCAGGACCTCGCCGGTGGAGAGGTCGGCGGCAGCGATAAACGCCTTGCCGTCCACGACCGAGAGGGCCGCCAGGCGCGCTGGGCTTTTAGGGTCGAGAAGGTTCTCCTCCGTCACCGTGCCGGGGGTCACGATACGGACGATCTGCCGCTCCACCACGGACTTGGCCCCGCGCTTCTTGGCTTCGGCGGGGTCCTCGGTCTGCTCCGCGATGGCGACGGTGAAGCCTCCCCTGACGAGCTTCTCGAGATAGCCGTCGCGGGCGTGGACCGGTACGCCGCACATGGGGATCGCCTCGCCCTCGTGGTGGCCGCGCTTGGTCAGGGTGATCGAGAGCGCCTCGGCGGCTTTCTCCGCGTCGGAAAAAAACAGCTCGTAGAAATCGCCCATCCGGTAGAAAAGGAGGGCGTCGCCCGCTTCGGACTTGATGCGGGCGTACTGCGCCATCATCGGTGTCAGCTTGCCGGCGATCTTGGGAGGGTGCTCGGTTGGTTTCGTCATCCTTACTCCGTCCTCTCGCCGGCGAAGAGCCCGCCATCACGCTGCGATGCGGCAGGAAAGTGCGCGCGGTGATCCGCCGCCACCGGCAGGCGCGGCGCTTCATCCTAAGGGTTTCGGGGGAGACCATAAAGCTGACGATTCCCACAAGGGGCAGCGCCCGCCGCGCGCTCTTATGGGCGCAGACCAAGGCCGATTTCGTCGAGGCGGAGCTCGCCAGGGCGCCCTTCCCCAAGCCCTTTGAGGCGGGGGCGTCCTATCCGGTCCTCGGACAGGAGCGACGGTTCGTCGTCGGTGGGCGGGGGCTGGCGGAGGTTCTCGGCGGTGAAGTGCGCGCGCCCCTGCGAGCGGCTCAGGACCCCGGACCGAGCTTCGAGCGCGCCATCAGGCACGCCGTGAAGCAGGCGGTCCTTGAGGACCTGACAGCGTTCTGGTCCCAGCTCGGCGTGGCGCCCGGCAGGCTGACGATCAGGGGCATGAAGGGGCGGTGGGGAAGCTGCGGGCCGCAGGGCCAGACGTCGATCAACTGGCGGCTCGCCTTCGCCCCCAGGGAAGTGCTGCGCTACGTGGCGGCCCACGAAGCAGCCCACCGGATCGAGGCGAATCACTCTGCTCGCTTCTGGCAGGTCTGCGAACGCCTCGACCCCGACTATGCCGAGCTTGACCGATGGCTGACCGAGCACGGGCGGGAGCTCTTCGCCTATGGCCGCACCACCCGGCGGTAGATACGAAAAAGGGCCGGCGCGGGGCCGGCCCTTCCTCGGAAGGTGCTGCTGAAGCGCTGCTTAGAAGTCGAACTCGACTTCCGTGCGGCGGTTCAGGGGCTCTTTGACGCCGTCCTGGGTCGGCTTGGCGAGGTTGGTTTCGCCAAGAGCGCGGATCTGGATCTTGCTGGCGTCGATGCCGTAGGAGACCAGGGCGTCGCGGACGACGCGGGCGCGGCGGGCCGAGAGCTGCTCGTTGTAGGAAGCCGAACCCGAGGTGTCGGTGTTGCCCGAGACGAGCACTTCGATGATGTCGAGGTCGGAAGCTTCACCGGCACGGCGCTGCAGGAGCTGACGGGCAGCCGGGCTGAGATCCGAACGGTCGAACTCGAAATAGACCACGGTGGCGAGGTCGGCAGGCGTCAGGCCCTCGTCCACATCGGGGCAGGGCTGGTTCATTGGAACCACAGTGCCGTCGAGGCAGGTCTTGGTCTGGGGCTGCGGCTGCGGCGCCACGGTCTGGACCGGAGCGGCGCTGGCGCCGAAGTCCCAACGCAGGCCGACGGTGGCTTCGTGCACGTTGTAGCGGCCTTCGACGTCGACGACTTCGGCGTTGACGAAGGATTCGAAGTCGTACTCGGCAGTGCGCAGGTAGCGGTAGCCGACGTTCAGCGAGAGGCTGTCGGTCATGCCGATGTTGAAGCCTGCAAGACCCTGCACGGCGGGGACGTAGTCGTCGTTGCGCGTGGAGATCTGGAAGCCGATCGGCAGGTCCTCGAGATCGTCACTGTCGAACACGACCGGCTGGTCGTCGACATTGTCGAAGTCGGCGCGAACGCGGGCGATACCGATACCGGCGCCGATATAGGGCTGGAAGCGGCCTGCAACGTCGAGGTTGAAGTCCTTGTAGCCGTTCAGCATCAGCGCGCCGACGGCGACTTCGCCGAGGTCACGGTTGTCGCCGAGGGATGCGCCGCCGCCGATGTTCTGGCCGTTGGCGCCCGTCGGGAAACCGGCGAAGGCGGCACCGTCACCGGGCAGCTCCTCGACGTCCTGGATGCGCCAGGACAGCTCGACTTCGGCCCGGAAGCCGCGGCTGAAATACTTGCCGAGTGCGCCATAGGCACCGAAACCGTTGCTCAGGTCGAGCTCGGTGTCGAACTCCTGGGCATCGAAGCCGCCCGAACGGGTCTCGCTCTGAAAATCGTTTTCGCCTGCATCAAAGGCGTAGCTTGCGCCTGCAGTGGCGTAGAAACCTTCTTTGGCATCCTGGGCGCTTGCAGTGCCCAGAGCCATGGTGCCGGCTGCAACCAGCAATGCGATACGGTAACTCATACTCTTCCCCTCCAAGGATCCGGCCCTGAGTGACGACCGGTATGAATGATGCGCAGAACATGAACTGCGAGGGAAGGTTCCGTTATCCAAGGGTTAACGGCAGCAACTTCGCATTCTGCACGCGCGGTGTGGCTAAACTGCACCACCGACCTACCGCAAGGACAGGACGTCCACGGTCGGCTGTGACCTGCTGAGCGATGCACGAAGCTTGCCAATGGCCTGCTTCTCGATCTGACGAACCCGCTCTTTCGACAGTCCGAGGTCGACACCGAGCTGCGAGAGCGTGACCTTGTCATCGCCGAAGAAGCGCTGGTCGATGATCGTCCGCTCCCTGGACGTCAGGTCCTGCATGGCGTTGCCGAGCCAGGAGCGCCTTTTCTCTAAGTCGATCTCGGCCTCGGCGGTCTGGTCGGGAAGGTCGCGGTCGTCGGGAATCATTTCCTGACGCTCGGTGTCGCCGTCCTCGTTGAGTGTCGCATTGAGGGACATGTCGCGGCGGCCGAGCCTGGCCGTCATGAACTCGATGTCGTCGCCGGTGACGTTGAACTTCTTGGCCACCTTCTCGCGGGCGATGGGGCCGGCGCTGTCGACCTCCTCAATCATCGCGCGAATGCGAGAAAGGTTGAAGAAGATGGTCTTGTGCGCCGATTTGGAGCCGATCCGCACGATCGACCAGTTGCGCAGGACATAGTCCTGCATCGAGGCCCTGATCCACCAGCCCGCATAGGTGCAGAAACGAACCTCACGCTCGCAATCGAACCGCTTGGCCGCTTCAAGGAGCCCGATGGCCCCCTCCTGGATGAGATCGGCGAGCGGGAGGCCGTAGCCGCGGAACTTGATGGCGGTGGAGACGGCCATGCGCATGTGACAGTGGGTCAGCTCAGCCAGGGCCTCCTCGTCGCCGTCCTCGCACCAGGCCTTGGTCAGCTCCCGCTCCCGCTCGATGGTGAGAATGGGGGCCGACATGGCCTTGCGAATGGTGTCCCTGACGAAATCGCGGGTCTGCTGGTCGCTCTGCATCGAGGTGTTCCCTTCGCGCCTGCCTGATCGGACTCTGCGACTTCCCGGCCGCGTGATTCACAAACCCGTAAGACTTCAAACCGTTCCGCGGCTCCGAAACTTTTTTCGCTCAGTCGCGAGGAGCGTTACAAACTTCGGGCTCCCCTCCCGTCATTTGCGCTTTACAAGAAAGCCGCCTTCGCAGAGAGCCGAGCCCATCGGCGCGGCAAGGTTCCAGCGCCCCCAACTCACAGGACGGCCCAGGAGAAGCGCCATGAAGATCGGTGTCCCGAAGGAGATCAAGAAGCGCGAGTTCCGCGTCGGCATGGTGCCTTCCAGCGTGCGCGAGGCGGTTCGCTTGGGTCACGAGGTCGTGGTGGAGACGAATGCGGGGATCGGCATCGACCTGACCGACGCCGACTACGAAGCGGCCGGTGCCGCCATCGTGCAGAGCGCCGAGGAGGCCTTCGAAGCCGACCTGGTGGTCAAGGTGAAGGAGCCGCAGCTCCCCGAATGCGAGCGCCTGGCGAAGGGCCAGACCCTCTTCACCTATCTCCACCTCGCCGCCGACAAGCCTCAAGCCGAGGCGCTGATGCGCTCCGGCTGCACCGCCATCGCCTACGAGACCGTGACCGGTGATCTGGGCGGCCTCCCCCTCCTGCGGCCCATGTCGGAAGTGGCGGGCCGCATGTCGGTGCAAGTCGGCGCCTGGGCGCTCGAAGCCTCACAAGGCGGACGCGGCGTGCTTCTTGGCGGCGTGCCGGGGGTTTCGGCGGCCAATGTCGTCATTCTCGGCGGCGGCGTCTCGGGCTTCAACGCGGCGCAGATGGCGGTAGGCGCTCACGCCGATGTGGAGCTCTTCGACGTCAATCTGCCCCGCCTCGAGGAGCTCGACGCCCTGTTCAAAAACCAGGTGCAGACGGTGTTCTCGAACCCGACCGCCGTGCACGAGGCCGTCAGCCGCGCCGACCTCGTCATCGGCGCGGTGCTGGTGCCGGGGGCGGCAGCGCCCAAGCTCGTCACCCATGACATGCTCAAGGACATGAAGAAGGGCGCGGTGCTCGTCGACATCGCCATCGACCAGGGCGGCTGCTTCGAGACCTCCCGCCCCACCACCCATGACGAGCCGATCTACGAGGTCGACGGCATCGTCCACTACTGCGTCGCCAACATGCCGGGCGCGGTGCCAAGGACGTCGACCTTCGCCCTGAACAACGTGACCCTGCCCCACACCCTCAGCATCGCCAATCACGGCGCGGTCGAGGCCATGCGCCGGAACCCGCACCTCCTCAACGGCCTCAACGTGATGGAGGGCAAGATCACCTATGAGGCGGTGGCCAGGGATCTGAGCCTTGAATATGCTCCTGCGGAGAGCTTTCTTTAGACGCCGTTGACAGGCGTTTGATCTTCATGCGTTGTTACGCCCTGTAGGCAGAGTAGTATCTTGGGGCATCATGAAACGTCATCTTATCCTAGCCAGCGTGGCAGCGCTGGCCGTCACTTCCTGTGAAACAATTCCCGATGAAAGCATGGACGTCACGTCCGCGGCAGACACCGGCCGGACGGAGGTTGCGGCACCAGCTTCCGGCCAGAAGCAACTCGTCCTCGTACGGGAACGCGCACCCATGTTCGACGAGAGGACCCCGGCGGCCGTTGCCTTTCAGGGCGGATCGATCGGCAGTAACATTTCAGCTTCTCGTGACGCCGAAACGCGGGAGAACGGCATTATCCATGCGGGGGCTCTGGTCGAAGATCTGCTGCAGGAACCGCTAGCCGCGAAGTACGGCGCGGTGCCCGCCGATGAGAATCTGGACTACTCGCAGTCTCGCAAGCCTCGGAAACTCCCCGAAGTGCACAACACCATCTATCTCGATGCTCAGCTTCGAGGGTGGGGATACAGCTACTGGCCGTTCAATTGGACACGTTTCCGGGTATCGACCATCATGAATGTCTATGTGATGGATGGGTCTACTGGAAAACCGATCGACGTCGTCAAATGCGGTCTGATGTTCTCGGCTGATAAACCCTCCGAGGGGGACAAGCTTGGCGACCTTGTTGCCGATGGTGGGATCGTTTTGCGCGAACGTTTAGATGGACTCGCCGAGCGTTGTGCCGACAAGGTCCTTATGGAGCTGAACGCAGAGGGTTGAGTAGCCTAACCGCCAACATATTTTGACCCATGGGAGCCTCGGCGTTAGAGGCTCCCATGCTTCCAACAGAATTTCAAAGCGCGCTCTCCTCCCTCGACGGGCGGCAGGGCGCGATGACCGAGCGGACCCTTGCCTGGTCCGCCATCAACTCGGGCACCTCCAACACCGAAGGGGTGCGCCGCATGGTAGGCGAAGCAGAGGTGGCCTTCACCGAGGCTGGCTTCAAGACTGAGCGCGTGCCCCCCTCCCCCGTGACCCTCGTCAATTCGAAGGGTGACGAGACGCCCGTCGAGCGGGCCGAATCGCTGCTGATGAGCGCGAATCCCGGCGCCAACCGCCGTATTCTGATGACCGGGCACCTGGACACGGTGTTCCCTGCCTCGTCGCACTTCCAGAAGCCGGTGACACGGGGCGATGGCAGCCTGCACGGACCAGGCGTCGCTGACATGAAGGGCGGCATCTGCGTCATGCTGGAGGCGGCGCGGGCGTTCCTGCGCTCGGACTATGGCGAGAGCGTCGGTATCGACGTGATCCTTAACGCCGATGAGGAGACCGGCAGCCATGCCTCCGCCGACCTCCTGGCGAGCCAGGCAAGGAAGGCCGATATCGGCCTCGTCTACGAGCCTGCCCTGCCGGACGGCACGCTGGCAGGCGCGAGGGCAGGCTCGGGCCACTACACCTTCACCGTGCGGGGCCTTGCCGCCCATGCGGGCCGCGAGTTCGACAAGGGTAGGAATGCCATCCTCGGTGCCGCCCGTCTGATGCTGGCCGTCGATGAGCTCAACGGCGTGAGGGACGGCGCCACCATCAATATGGGGGTAATCGAGGGGGGCATCGCCACCAATGTGGTGCCCGACACCTGCATCGTGCGCATCAATGTCCGTGCCCGGCGCACCGAGGACTTGCGGTGGGTCGATGAAGAGATCCGCCGTGTGCACCTAGAGGCAAAGATCGGCGAGGGCATCGAGGCGGAGCTTCACGGCGGCATCCACCGCCCGGTCAAGGAGATGAAAGGCGGCACCGAGGCGCTCTTCAACCTGGTCAGGAGCGCGGGCGCCGACCTCGGCATCGGCATCGACTGGGCGCCGACGGGGGGCTGCTGCGACGGCAACAACCTCGCCGATGCGGGCCTGCCCAATGTGGACACCCTCGGCGTGGTCGGCGGCAAGATCCATTCGGACCAGGAATACGCCCTCCCCGACAGCTTCGAGCCCCGCGCGAAACTCTCCCTCCTCATCATGCTGCTGCTGGCCTCGGGTAAAGCGCCGTGGCCTGAGCGTCTGAAGGTCTGATCCCATGTCCCCTGTCGTCAGACCCGCAACCGAAGCCGATATCGACGGCCTCTTCGAGCTCGCCAAGAAGGCCGGCACCGGCATGACCACCGTGCCGAACAGCCGCGAGGCCATCGCCGAGCGCGTGGCCCAGTCCATGGGCGCCATCGCCTCGAAAGAGCGCGCCGGACCCAAGGACGTCTTCTTCTTCGTGCTGGAGCATGAAGGCGGCATCGAGGGCATGTCTTCGATTTTCCCGGCGCTGGGCGAGGACCGACCCTTCTATTCCTACCGTATCAGCAATGTCGCGGCCGCCGCGCCGGAGCTCGGCATCTCGGCGTCCTCGGAGCTTCTCTATCTGTGTAACGACTACCACGGCTATACGGAGATCGGCACGCTGCTCACCTCGGACAAGGTCCGCGGCACGGGCGCGGGGCGGCTCCTCTCCCTCAGCCGGTTCCTCTTCATGAAGACGGTGGAGGACCGCATCTCGAACCAGATCATGGCCGAGATCAGGGGCAAGTTCACGGAAGACGGCGAGAGCCCGTTCTGGAACGCCGTCGCCTCCAAGTTCTTCCATATGAGCTTCGAGGAAGCGGACACACGCTCCGCCCACGACTTCCGCTTCATCGCCGACCTCATGCCGAAGTTTCCTATCTATACGGAGCTTCTACCTGACGATGCTAGAGAGGTGCTCGGCCAGCCCCACCATCTTTCGGCGGCGGCGATGAACATGCTGATGAAGGAGGGCTTCCACTACGCCCGCTGTGTCGACATTTTCGACGCCGGACCGAGCCTCGAGGCCGAGCTGGGCCGTATACGTACCGTGCGTGAGGCCGAGATGGTGACGGTGCGCATCCTTGCGGACCTACCCGAAGGTCAGGAAGAGCCGGGCCTCGTTGCCGTGCCGGAGGCGGAGCGTTTCCGCGCCACCATCCTCCGCCGCAAACCCTCCGACGGCAGCCTTTTCGTCACTGCAGCCGAGGCGCAGAGCCTCGGCGTCATCTCAGGCGAGAAGGTCATGATCTCCCCCCTCAAGAAAGGACGACGCTGATGAGCGAGCTGAGAAACCTGATCGGCGGCACCTGGCAGGTGGGCGAGGCCGAGGCGCTGACCTCCACCTCGCCCGCGAACGGCGAGACCGTGGCCGAGGGTAAGGCGGCTTCGGAGGCGCAGGCCGTTGCCGCCGTCGCTGCGGCGCATGAGGCCTTCGCCTCCTGGAAGCGCAAGAGCTTTGAAGAGCGCCGCGAGGTAATCGAGCGCTTCGCTGGCATCGCCAAGGACCGCCGTGACGAGATGGCGCGCCTCATCGCCCGTGAGACCGGCAAGGCGCTTTGGGACGCCACGACCGAAGCGGGCGCCATAGGGGGCAAGGCCGCCCTGGCGCTGCAGAGCTACGAAGAACGTACACCGACCAAGGAGAAGGATCAGGGCGCCCTGACCCTCCGCATTACCCACAAACCCCACGGGGTCATGGTGGTGATCGGCCCGTTCAACTTTCCAGGCCATCTGCCTAACGGCCAGATCATCCCCTCGCTGCTGGCGGGCAATACGGTGGTCTTCAAACCCTCTGAACAGACCCCTGCGGTGGGCCAGCTCATGGCCGAGTGGTGGCAGGAGGCGGGGCTGCCGGAGGGCTGCCTCAACCTTGTTCATGGCGGCCGCGAGCCAGCCGAAGCGCTGATCGCGGACGAACGCATCGCAGGCGTCCTCTTCACCGGCGGTGTCGAAGCGGGCCGGGCGATCCACAAGCAGCTCGCGGGGCGCCCCGATGTTATGCTGGCGCTGGAGCTAGGGGGCAACAACCCGCTGATCGTATGGGACGTGAAAGACGCCGAGGACGCGGCTCAGATCATCGTGCGCTCGGCCTACATCACCTCCGGTCAGCGCTGCACCTGCGCCCGCCGCCTGATCGTGCAGGAGGGCGAGGGAGGCGACCGGATCGTCGCCGCCGTCGCCGCACTGATCGGCAGGCTGACCGTCGGTGACCCTCTGGCCGAGGACCAGCCCTTCATGGGGCCGCTCATCAATGAAGGGGCGGTGCAGAAGGCTCTTGCCGCCCAGGACCAGCTCATGGCCGACGGCGCCGAGCCGCTCGTCCTGATGACCGATGACGGCCCCGGCCCGGCCTATGTACGGCCTGGCCTTCTGGACGTGACGAAGATGAAGAGCGACCCGGACGAGGAGGTCTTCGCACCTCTTCTCAAGGTGATCCGTGTAGCAAGCTTCGACGAGGCGATCGAGCGCGCCAACGATACCAAGTTCGGCCTCGCCGCCGCTCTCCTCTCCGACGACGCGTCCCTTTGGCAGCGCTTCGCGGTGGAGATCGAGGCGGGCATCGTTAACTGGAACCGCCAGACCACCGGCGCTTCAGGCGCCATGCCCTTTGGCGGGCCGGGGCTGTCCGGCAACCACCGCCCCGCCGGCGCCTATGCCGCCGACTTCGTCGCCTGGCCTATGGCCAGCATGATCGCCGAAGGTCCGCTCAAGGACGACCAGGCCGTGCCGGGGGTGAAAAAGTGACCGCCCACGAGATCAATTTCGACGGCCTGGTCGGCCCGACCCACAATTATGGCGGCCTGTCGCTCGGCAATGTCGCCTCGATGAAGAGCAGCGAGACCTCCTCCAACCCGCGTGAGGCGGCGCTGCAGGGCCTAGCCAAGATGCGCACCATGCTGCGCATGGGGTTCAAACAGGGCTTCCTGCCGCCCCATGACCGTCCCCATACGGAGACCTTGCGCCGCTTCGGCTTCACTGGGACCGACGCGGAGGTCGTCGCGAAGGCCGCAAAGGACGCCCCCCTCCTCCTGCGCAACGTCTCCTCGGCCTCCGCCATGTGGACGGCCAACGCCGCCACCGTCACGCCTTCCGTGGATAGCGGCGACGGCAGGCTGCACCTGACGCCCGCGAACCTGCGCGCCATGTTTCACCGCTCCATTGAGCACGAGCAGACCTACCGCTTTTTGAGCACCATCTTCGACGGCGACCGCTTCGCCGTCCACGAAGCCATCCCCGGTGGCGGCGAGATGGGGGACGAGGGCGCGGCCAATCATGGCCGTTTGTGCAAGGAGCACGGCGCGCCCGGCCTGCACCTCTACACCTATGGCCGCGAAGCCTTCGACAAGAACCAGGCCACCAAGTTCCCGGCCCGACAGGCACTGGAGGCCAGCCGCGCCGTTGCCAACCAGCACGGCGTCAGCGCGGAGCGTTCGGTCTTTTTTAAGCAGTCGGCCAAGGCCATCGACGCGGGCGCCTTCCACAACGACGTGGTGGGTGTCGCCAACGGTCCCGCGCTCCTGTTCCACGAGCTGGCCTATGAGGACAAGGACGAGGCCTTCGAGGAGATGCGCCGCAAGGCCGAGCCTCTGGGCTTCGAACCGGTCTTCATCGAAGTGCCCGCCTCGGAGGTCACGCTACAGGACGCCATCACCTCCTACCTCTTCAACAGCCAGCTCCTCACCGCACCGGACGGCACGATGAAGCTGCTCCTTCCGGTAGAGGCGGAGGAGAACCCGAGAACCAAGGCCTGGTGCGAGGCAGCGGTTGCCGGCAACGGCCCGATCCAGGAGACGATCTTCATGGATCTGCGCCAGTCCATGCGGAACGGCGGCGGCCCCGCCTGCCTTCGCCTGAGGGTCGCAGCAACCGGGGAGGAGCTTGCTGCATTGCACAATGGCTTCCTTCTGGACGAAGAAAAGATCGATGCCTTGGAAAAATGGGTACGGGAACACTATCGTGACCGGCTGAGCGAGAGTGACCTTCTCGACCCGCAACTCCTTGAAGAGAATCGGAAAGCTCTGGACGCGCTGACCGGGATGATCGACGCACCCGGACTCTACGCCTTCCAACGATGAGTTTCGTTACGCAAAAACAGGTGACGGCGGATTCAAATGTGCTTAACCATACCGTCACGATTGATCGGGCGGATCGACCTTGGGCAGATTGAAGCAGCAGCGGCGCGTGCGGCGCATGGGCGGGCGGTCCAAGCCCCAGTCCCGCTTGGCGCTCTCTTTCGTCCTCGTCCTCGTGGCGGCCATCGCCGTCATGATCTTCGGCATGGCCTCTCAGATCGGATACTACCGCACGGCAGCGGGCGAGGCGGCGAGAAGCTCCGCCTACCGCCTCAGCGAGATGATGCTCGATCTGGGCACGGAGGACCTTCAGCCCGGTGATGCGAAAGTCACCGAGGCAGAAGCGGTCCTGAAAAGCTTCGCGCCCGCGGGCGGCGCCGCCTTCCTCTACCGGGGGCCGGGCCTGCCAGTTCTGAGCGGCGGCTCTCCTCTCGAGTTCGACCGGATGTGGCTCGAAGGCGCCGCGTCGGCAGGGCACCGTATCGCCATCCGCACCCTTCCCAACGATGCCGTCGTCATCACGGCGGCGCGGACCAGCCTCCCCGTTTCGGCGGTGCTGCCCTACATCCTGACCTCGCTCCTGGTGGTGGCGGGGGGTTATCTCGCCTTTACTAGGCTTCAGCTCTTTGCCGACCAGCTCAAGGCGACCGACGGCGAGCGTGAGCGGCTGAGACGGGAGAACACCCATGCCGAGCGCGCAGGCATGGGCACCTGGTCCGCCAACGAGCAGTCCGTATGCATTCCTTCGTGCCTGAGGTCAGCTCTCGGCTTTGCCGCCAAGGATGTCCGCGTGGCGCTCGGTGAGATCGAAGCGATGATCGACCCCCTCGATCAGGAGCGCGCCCGCAAGTTCTTCACCGGCGGCGGCGGCATGAGCGAGGTGCACCTCACCTTCATCGACGCGGCGAAATCCAAGCGCCCGGTCTACTTCAAGGTCTCCCAGACCAGCCCGCAGCTCACCGGGGTGGTGATCGCCGTCGGTGAGACGCGGGCGGACGATACCAAGTCGCTCCAGCTTATCCAGCGCCTGCACGAGACGCTGGAAGCCCTGCCCCAGGCCTTCCTTCACTGGGACCCTTTCGGCAAGCTGGTGGCCTGGAACGACCAGTTCCGCATCATTTTCGATGTCTCCTCGGAGGATCTGCGCGCGGGGATGGGGGTCGACGACCTCGCCGCCGTTTGCGGGATCGACCAGAAGTACCTCCGCGAGTACTTCGCTCCCCCCCTCTCCGCGCGGGCAGAGGTGGAGGCAGCGTTCCCGGACGACCGCTTCCTCCGCATCATCCGTCACCGGACGATCGGTGATGGTTGGGTCTGTATCGGGCACGATGTCACCGATGCTAGGGCCGAAAGCGAGGCACGCGCCCGCAAGGAGCGCGAGCTTCAGATGACCGTGGATATCCTGGAGCAGTCCCGCCGCGACCTCTCCGACCTCAACGATCAGTACATCCTTGCCAAACAGCGGGCCGAGGATGCGAACCGGGCCAAGACCGAGTTCCTCGCCAATATCAGCCACGAGCTCCGCACACCGCTGAACGCTATCAACGGCTTCTCCGCCCTCATGCAGTCCGAACTCTACGGCTCGCTAGGTCATGAGAAGTACCAGGAGTATGTCGCCGATATCCATGATAGCGGCAGACACCTCCTCGCGCTGATCGACGACATCCTCGACCTCAGCAAGGTCGAGGCCGGTAAGATGGAGCTGCGCCTCAACCAGTTCGATCTGGAGAAAGTGCTGGAGGAGTCCCTGCGCGTCATCGAGAACCAAACGAGGCAGAGCGGCGTGGCCCTTCACGCCGCGGTCGATCATCTGCCTACGATCTACGGCGATGCGCGTGCGGTGAAGCAGGTGCTTCTGAACCTTCTCTCCAACGCCGGGAAGTTCACCGAAGCCGGCGGCCGCATCACGGTCACTGCCGTCGCCGATCTCGACAGCGTGTCGATCCTGATCGCCGATACGGGCGCTGGCATGAAGGACGAGAACCTCAAACGTCTGGGCACGCCCTTCGTCAACTTCACCAGCTCCCACGAGAGCGACAAAAGGGGCACCGGCCTCGGGCTGGCCCTCTCTAAATCCCTGGTCGAGGCGCAGGACGGTATCTTGGCCATGGCCAGCGAGGAGGGTCGCGGCACCGTCGCCGCCTTCACCATGCCTCGCCGCCGCGGTGTCTATGTGCAGCTTCCCGACATGCTCAAAGGCAAGGTCCATGTGCTGACGAAAGCGCAGCAGGGGGAGGAAGCCCTCGACCCTGCTGTGCTCGCCGCTGAGTAGAAGTCGTCCTGTTCGGGCATGTCAGAGAGCGGGCACCCACGCCATTGATGCTCTCGTCAGTTCAGTCCTTCCGGGCCATCATCAACGGCTTGCCCGTGCCGGTTCCCGTCTTCCCCGCCCAGTCCTTCTTCTCGCCCGGCAAGGCAATCCTGATGCCTAACCCGTAGGCGCCGGGCATGTGCAGGCTGCGGCTGCGCTCCTCGTGGGGGAGGCCCCTGCCGATGACCATCTTACCCCCGTGGCGCCGCACGATGGCCGATACGAGCGAGAGGCCGAGCCCGTTGCCCTGGGTCGAGCGGGAGCGCTCCAGACGGACGAAACGCTGGGTGATCCGCTCACGGTCCATCTCGGCAACGCCGGGTCCGTTATCCATGATGGTCAGAAGCGTGCCGCCCTGGGGGCGGGGGGTGACGGTGAGGAGGATGCGCGGCTGGATGTCCTTGCCTGCCGGGTGGCGTGCGTATTTCAGCGCGTTGTCGAGAAGGTTGGCGATGGCCTGACTGACGAGCTCGCGGCTGCCGGGAACGGGCGGCCCCTCCTCGATCTCGCTGGAGATGATGACGCCCTCATCCTCGCCTGCAGGAACGTAGAGCTCCAGCATCTCCTCGGCCACGGCGGCGACATCCACCGTACCCTGCATGACGTTCGTGCCTGCCTCGATGCGGGTGATGGAAAGGAGCGCGTTGAAGGTCTTCAGGAGCTGCTCGACCTCGTCGCGGGTCTTGGAAAGAACCCCGGTCTGCTCCTCCGGCGTGCCGCCCTCCTCCTCTCGCAGGACGGAGTCCAGGCGCGCCTTGATGCGGGTGAGAGGTGAGCGGAGGTCGTGGGCGATGTTGTCGGAGACCTGGCGCATACCGGTCATAAGCTGCTCGATCCGGTCGAGCATCAGGTTGATGTTCCGTGCCAGGACATCGAACTCGTCGCCCGAGCCTGTGACGGGCAGGCGCCGGGTCAGGTCGCCCTCGGTGATGGCCGTCACCGAGCGGTTGATAGCGTCGAGCCGCCTAACGAGGGCGGTGCCCAAGAGGCCGCCGAGAATGAGCGCGAGGAGAAGCGTGACGCCCAGCACACGGACGACGATGTCGTGGCGGGTCTGCCGGAGCTGGTAGAGCGCGTCGATGTCCCGCGCCAGAAGAAGCGTCGCGCGAACGGGCGGACGGTTGGTGCCCCTCTCATAGGTGAGGACACGGGTGAGGCCCAGATAGCGGCGCTTGCGAGGTTGTTCTTGGGCGAAATCGGGCTTCTCCGGTGCCCAGAAGAACTCGAACGATCCGTCAGCGGACAGGAAGGGGACTGGAATTCCCTCCAGATTGCCGAAATAACGGCCCGCGAAAGTCCCGTCGTCGAGCCAGATCATGTAGGTAGAGTTGGCGGGAAGCTTGTTGCTTTCGAGCTCCAGCACCACCGGGTTGAGCGCCCCCCAATCCGGCGCACCGTTGTTCTCGCTGACCCGTTCAAGGCGGTCGAGCTCCTCGGTCAGCTCCTGCTCGACGAGGTCGTAGGCGCGGCCGATGGTGCTCTCATAGACCACGAAGCCGAGGATCGTCACGCTGACGAAGAACAGGGCCGCTGCGAAGATGATGTAGCGAAACGCACTGGTCCGCAGGACGCGGAAGAACGAGCGCTTGCGAAGCTTCGCCAGCGCCGGTTCTTCGTCGTCCAGCATCGGGTCAGGGCTCAAGACCCTGGCTTGGCCCCCGCCCCCGAACGACATGCTAGGCCGTATGGACGGGTTCTACACCGTCCTGGTTCGTGCCCAAAACGGCTGCTGGCAAGGCGCGGAGCCGCAGGAAGGGCCATCCCCTTGTCTGGCTTCGCAACGAAGCCATGAGCCGTTTTGGCCGAACCCCGAAGGGGTCACGGCTGAAGACCGCCGCTGCCGCGTCCGTTCTTCGCCTCAGCATGGTCCCCCGGACCATGCTGTCTGCTGGCGCAGACCGGCTCGAACTCCTCGAATATGCCGGCATGTCCTTCGTCGTCCTTCCTAACATCGTCTGCCTTCAGCCGTGACCAGGACGGTGTAGAACCCGTGCACGCGGCCTCAGTGCTCGTCGGTCAGGGTGTAGCCCGCCCCGCGCACGGTCTTGAGGAGCTGCCTATCGAAGCCCTTGTCGATCTTGGCGCGAAGGCGGCTGATATGCACGTCGATGACGTTGGTCTGGGGGTCGAAATGGTACTCCCAGACGTTCTCCAGCAGCATGGTCCGGGTGACGACCTGGCCGGCATGACGCAGGAGGTACTCGAGCAGCCGGAACTCACGAGGCTGAAGGTCGATCTTCTGGCCGCCCCGGCGGACCGTCCGTGCCAGGATGTCCATCTCGAGGTCGGCAACCGAGAAGGTGGTCTGGATATTGGTGGGGCCTCTACGGCGCCCGAGCGCCTCGACCCGCGCGATCAGCTCCTGAAGCTCATAGGGTTTGACGAGGTAGTCGTCGCCGCCTGACTGAAGCCCTGCTACCCGGTCGTCCACCTCGCCGAGGGCGGAGAGGAAGAGCGCCGGGGTCTGATCACCCTCGGTGCGGCGCTCTTCGAGCAGGCTGAGGCCGTCCTTCTGCGGAAGCATCCGGTCGATCACATAGGCGTCGTAGCCGCCGGAGGTGGCCATGTCCTTGCCGACCTGCCCGTCAAGGGCGTGGTCGACGGCGTGGCCCGCCTGACGCAGGCCCTTGACCATGAAGGTCGCTGCATCCGCGTCGTCCTCGATCACCAGTATCCGCATAGTTCACCTCGTTCCGTTTTTGAGCTCTAAGAGTTGATGGGCAAAGCCCTGAAATCGAGCCCCTGCCTCGTCTGGACACGGAGGAGGATGGCCCCCCGGTCGCGTTTCTTGGCCGCCTCGACAGCCTGTTCGATGTCGCGCGGGCTGGAGACTTTCTTGTTGTCCGCCTCCATGACGATCATGCCCGGCACGATCCCGGCGGCGAAGGCTTCGCTGTCGCGCTCGACGTCGAAGACCACCACCCCATCGACATCCTCGTCCACGCCCAAACGGCGGCGGGTGTTGTCGTCAAGGCTGCGGAAGCTGACGCCGAGGCGCTCGGTCTCTTCCATTCTTTCATTGTTCGGCGCGCCGCCGCCGGACGTTACTTCCGCCATCTGCGTCAGATCGCGGCGCTCGAGCTTGACCGTGAAGGTCCGCTCGCGGCCGTCGCGGAAGGCTTTCACCTTGACCCGCTTGCCAGGCTGGTAGCTACCGACTTTGCGGGTGAGGTCGTCGCGGCCGATGATGGGCTCGCCTTCGAGCTCGATGACCACGTCGCCTGCCTGAAGGCCTGCTTTCTCGGCCGGTGAGCCTTCATTGACATTGGCGATCAGGGCGCCCTGGCGGCCTTCGAGCCCGACGGCTTCAAGGATCTGCGGCTCGGCATCGCGGATGGAGACGCCGAGGAAGCCGCGCGAGACGCTGCCGTTCTCGATGATCTGCTTGACGACCTCATCGGCCACATCGGCGGGGATGGCGAGGCCGATGCCCGCGTTCACCCCAGTGGGCGAGATGATCGCCGTGTTCACGCCAATGACGTTGCCGCGCACGTCGAAGGTCGGCCCGCCGGAGTTGCCCCTGTTGATGGAGGCGTCGATCTGGATGAAGTTCGAATAGGGAAGCGACGGGCCGCTCTCCCGCTCCAGCGCGGAGATAATGCCCGAAGTCACCGTGCCGCCTAGGCCGAACGGGTTGCCGACAGCCAGGACGTAGTCGCCGACGCGCAGCTCGGTCTCGGTCTCGAAGTTGACGTAGCGCTGCTTGGCGGAGGGTTCGACCTTAAGGACGGCGAGGTCCGTCTCCGGGTCGGTGCCCACTAGCTCCGCCTCGAGCTCCTCGCCGGAATTGAGCACCACGGTGATCGCAGCAGCGTCCTCGACCACATGGTTGTTGGTGACGATGTGGCCGTTGGAGTCGATGAAGAAGCCCGAACCCTCGCCAAAGGCCCGGCGGGTCTCGCCTTCGCGGCTGCCGCCGAAACGGTCGCGCAGGCCTGGCAGGAGCCGCTCCAGCTCAGGCGGAACGTCGGAGAGGGAGGGGCCGGAGACCTCGCGCTCGGTCCTGATCGAGACCACAGCGGGGCTCACCCGCTCCACAAGGTCGGCAAAGCTAAGCCGTTGATATAGATCAGCGTTCTTGGCCTGGAACGCTTCCATATCCACGCTCTCCTGGGCGAGCGCTGGGTAGGCAGCGTTCATTGCGACCATCGAAGCCGCAGCTACGAGGAGTTTTTGGGCGGATCGTTTCATGAGAGGCGTCATCTCCAGCATAAAGGTGCATACCCTGGTCAGGTAGGAACCCTAAACTGGTGATGGAACTTACGGGTTCGCAAGCCCGTGAGGTCACTCGGCGGCGGCCAGCCCATCGGTTTCGGTCTCCTCATTACGGGGAGACCAACGTTTCATGAACGCTTCAAGTTCGGTGTCTGCTGTTTTCGGCAATGTGATGCGGACCTTGGCGAAGAGATCGCCATAGGTGCTGCCCTGGCTCTTCTTCAAACCCTTGCCGCGAAGGCGGAAAGACCGGCCCGAGCTGGTGTTGGGCGGGATCTTGATCGTCGCCTTGCCGCCGATGGTCGGCACTTCGATCTTGCCGCCCAGGACGGCCTCCTTGAGCGGAAGCGGCACCTCCACGGTCACATCGTCGCCCTTGACCTCGAATCGCTTGTCGGGGGTGACGTCTACCTCGACGAAGAGATCGCCGTCGGGTCCGCCATGGGTGCCGGGATGACCCTTGCCCTTGAGGCGTAGGGTCTGGCCGTCGCGCAGGCCCTCGGGGATGGTCACGTCCACCGTATCGCCGCCCGGAAGGGTGACCCGCTTGCGGCTGCCCTTGGCAGCATCGAGGAAGCTGACCCCAAGGCGGGTGCGGACATCGCGGCCCTTCTGGGCGCGGGGCGCCTGCCTGCCGCCAGGTTCGCCGCGCCCGAAGAAGTCGGAGAAGATGTCCGAGAAGTCCTCGAACCCGCCGCCCTGCTGGTTCGGGCGCGCCCTGCGGCGGAAGCGGGCGGCAGCCTCGGCCGGGTCCACCCCGCCAAAGGGGCCGCCCTGGCCGAAGACCGAGCGCTCATTGCCGTCGGCGTCGATCTCGCCACGGTCGAAGCGGGCGCGCTTGGCCTCGTCGCCGATGATCTCGAAGGCGGCGGTGACGGCCTTGAAGCGGTCTTCGGCCTTCTTGTCGCCCTGGTTGCGGTCGGGATGGTACTGCTTGGCGAGCTTCCTGTAGGCGCTCCTGATCTCGTCGTGGGAGGCCTGCCTGCCCACACCCAGAACCGTATACGGGTCTTTCGCCAAACCGCTCTCCATGCCTGCTCGGAAACAGGCCGGATGTTGAGTGTTCCGGCTCCGTTTTCAAGTTGTGAGGGTCTTAGAGCGGTTTGCGGCAGGGATGACTAGGGTCGTGAATTTTCGCTTTGGTCTGCTGTGCCCCTCCCCCTCAGCCTGCCGGCAGCTCCCCCTCTAGAGGGGGAGCGAACAAGAGAGCCGGCACTGGTTCTGCTTCCCTCCCCCACGGGTGGGGGAGGTGCCCGAAGGGCGGAGGGGACAGCGGCAGCGCCTAGAAACCAACGGTCGCAGCTCTCCCTGAACCGAAACTCGCCGATAGCTGCGCAATACGAGCCCCTGCGGCACCAGGCGTGGTGACGAGGTATTGCGGCTCGCCGACATCCGTCGTCTCCAGCACGGTGCCATCGGTAGCGATAATTTCGACCTGGTAGGCTTCGGCTTCCTCACCGAGCGCGATCTCGCCGCCGTTCCAGCGGTCGCCGCCTATCCTGCTGCGCCTGGTCCAGGTGAGGAGCGTGCCGTTCGGCTCGGCCTGCGCCCGGAGATGAACCGGCGATAGCGGTCTGGCGCCGGTGGCGATGACCTCCACCCCTCCCGCCCTGAACGGGTAGCCGCCCGGCAGCGCTCCTGCGGGGCCTGCCTCGTAGGCGAAGCGCGTCCCCCAGCGCTCCTCGGGCAGGGCCATGGGAGACGCATCGCCGAGCAGGATGAACCGGGCGCCCTCCTCCGCTCCCGAAGCGGCTTCGAGGTCCGTGCCCCGGCGTGCCCTCAGAAGACCGCTCAGGACCCAGTCGCCCTCCGGGCTCAGCGCCGCCCTCTCGAACTGAAGAAGCTCGAAACCGCTGGCCGTCTCTACTGCCGCCAGGTTGGCGCCGGACAGCAGCCTGTCCCTGGTCACGCTCTCAAGCCCGCCGCCGAAGAGCCTGACCCGGAGGCCGGCGCTCCGGTCGATCCTTCCCCCAACCCCCGGAGCCAGCGGCGCAGTGAGCCGCCCCATCAAGGACTGACGATCGACACTGGCGACCAGCGCCTCCGAAGCGTCGTAGACCGACACGCTGCCCGGCCAGGGCTCGGAGAAGGCTGCGAGGTGCAGGGCCGGTTTCTCGTCATCCGTCAGAAGCGGCACGTCCAGGGGCACGAACAGCACCCCGCCCGGCGTCGTAGGTAGCGGCGGGGGGTCGGCGGTGAAGCGGCTAGGCACGCCGCTGAACACGCTGGCATCGGTGCTGACGCCAGAGAAGGCGCGGACGTCGCCGATGTCGATCCGCATGATGCGGCAGGTCAGGGCGCTGTCAGGCAGCTCCAGCTTGAGGACGGTGCCGGGCTCGATCCCCTCGCCCAGCCGCGGCAGGCCGAAGCGGAGGCTGGTTCGCATGGCGCGAGCTTCCGCCAGGATGGCTGATGCTCTCGCCGAAGCCTCGCTCTGGTCGAAAATGACCGAGGTGCTGGTCCTGGCGGTTCTGCCTTCGGGGAGGCTGTCGTCCTTCGCGGCGACGGTCTTGGTCTCGAAGCCGGAGAGCTCGTCGGCGAAGCTGATCGAGAGACCGGCGGGAAGCTCGCTGTCCTGGGCGTGAGTGATGGCGACCGGATCGGCCTGCCCCTCCGAGAGGAGCAGCTCGCCTTCAGTCAGGGCGAGGTCCACGCGCCCGTTCCGGGGGCGGATGACCAGAAGCCCGCCTCGCTGCACCGCGTCGAGCTGGTAGAGATCGAGCAGCTCCTCCATGGCCGCCCTCGCCGACCCCGTGCCGGTACGGACGAACCCGCTGAGGAGCTGATCACAGGCCGAGGCGTCCACGGCGTGCACTCCAGCCTCTCGCGCCAGCTCCTCAAGAAGGGCGGATAGCCTCACCCGCCCCGCCCTGCCGTTGAGCCAGTGGCCGGTGACCCAGTTCTCGGCATCGGCCCAGACATCGGTGCGGGAAGGAAACTCAGGGAACGGACGGGCATCCCAAGCGTAGACATACATGCGCCCCGCATCGACCATGGGGCCCCCATAGAGCGGGCTCACCGGGTTCTTGTCCGGGTCCGACCAGAAGGCATGCTGCGCCTCGAGATAGGAGCGCTGGGCGCGGTCGTCGCGGATGCCGGTGGAGTGGTAGGGCGGCGCGCTCTCCGATGATTTGGGATCGACGAAGACATTGGGCTGGTTCGGCCCCTTGTCGATGGCGGCGCAGCCGATCTCGGTAAAGAGGATCGGCTTGGATTGCGGCACCCACTGGGTGGGAGCTGTCTTGATGCCGCCCGAGCGGGGCTCATGCTGGTTCGACCACCAGGACCAGAGGTCCTTCTGGCGGAACACCCACGGCTCGCCGTAAGCACCATCGGTAATGACGCTGCGGGTCTGGGCCAGCCTGTCCTCGGTGCTGGCGTAGAACCAGTCATAACCTTCGCCCCGCTCGATACCTTCGGCAAGGTAGTCTGGGTCGTAGGGTCCGGTGGCGACCTCTTCATCCAGGTGCCCCTCCCCCTCGCGCCAGTCCGTGAGCGGAAAGTAGTTGTCAATGCCGACGGCGTCGATATTCACATCGGCCCAGAGGGGGTCGAGCGGATAGGCTAGGTCGTCCGAGCCCGGCGGAACATAGCCGCCATACTCCGTCCAGTCCGCGCCGTAGGTGACCACGGTCTGCGGAAGGATCGCCTTCACCTCCGCCGCCAGTTGCCGGAGGCGGTGCACTGCCGGGAAACCGCCATTCTGATCCCGCACCGTGGTCAGCCCGCGCAGCTCGGAGCCGATGAGGAAAGTATCCACTCCCCCCGCCGCGGCGCAGAGCTGGGCGTAGTGCCTGATCATCACTTGGTAGCTGTCGAAAAAGCGGTGCACCTGCGCAGCAGCCGCGCTCGTTCCGTCGTCGGAGGGGCTGTCCGCCGTGATGCGCCCGCGCCAAGGGAAAGGGGCCTGCTCCGTACTGCCGTACGGGTCAGGCAGTCCGTTGCCGTTCGGAACATCCATCAGAATGAAAGGGTGGAACGCCACCTCCAGCCCCCTGTCCTTCAGCGTCAAGATCGTGTCGGTGACGCTCTTATCCGAGGGGGTGCCGCCATAGGAGGGCCTGCCCTGGCCCTGGCTGAGGAGCCTCGCCGTTTTGCGCGTGAAACCCGCCACGCCCCAAGTATTGGGCTCGGTCACGCGCTCGGCCAGCTCGATACCGGGGAGGACGCTGGCATGGCCCGCACGCAGATCGTCGCCGAACCAACTCACCACGAGCGAGGCCGCTTCGAGGTTCGGCAACACGTCCTGCAGCTCGTCGAAGCTCGCCTCGGCATCGGTGACGCCGAGGCCGTTATTCATGTTGAGGGGCTTGGGAAAACCCTCGTCGGTTTCATCGAACAGGGGCTCCTGGGACAGGGCGCCCTCGCCGGAGCCTGGGATGATCGTCACCGCACGGATGGCATTCTCCATCGAGGCGGGGTCATCCGTCTCCAACGGGCAGACCACCTCGAAATTGAGCTGCGGCACCCGGTTGCCGAAGGGCGCGAGGTCCAGCCGCTCGAACACGATATAGGCGATGCCCTTATAGGCAGGTGCCGTTCCCTCGGTCAGGGTGATGAGATCGTCGGGCTGCTGCTCTTCCGTGCCGTGATAGAGGCGGTAGTCGATGTCGGCGAGGGAGATGAGCCTGCCGTCCGCCCAGACGCGGCCTAGCCTTGCGACCCTGCCCTCACATAGAGCGACGGCAAAGGAGAGGAAGTAGCGGCTCTGGCGCTCGCTACTCTCCGAGGAGCGCGAAAGGCCCTTCGAGCCGGTGACGGTGGTGATGGTGGTGGTCTCTTCCTCGACGGGGGCGGTCCAAATGAGCTGCCCGCCGACCCGAGCTCGTCCGTAGACCCTCGGAATGCCGCCGCCCTCGCTGGCTCGCATCAGGCGGATCTCGTCCAGGGTGCGGCCCTCGCGTAGGCGCTTTTTCGGGCCGAAGAGGAGGTTGGTCGCGAGCGTACCAGCCTGAGCGGCGGCGTAGTCGGCTGCGATGTCAGGCAGCTCTTGAAGCGCAGCGCTGCCTGCGCTGCGGGCGAAATCGGTGACGGACTGGGTCATGGGGTCTCCGGAAACGAGAAGGCGGCAGCTACGCGGGACGCCCAGAAGCCGATGAGCGGTGCGCCGGTCACCGACTGGCCGTCATGGGCATGGACGAAGCGGTCCGGCGCGATGAGGATGCCGCAATGGCGCACAGCCTGGGTCCTGCGCATACGGAAGAGAAGAACGTCGCCCGGTTGCGGCTCGGCGACGCGGCGGAGATGGCGTTTGGCGGCTTCGAGGAGAACCTCGTCCCGCCCGCCCCGGCGGCCATAGGGCGTAGGCACTTCCGGCTCATGGCCATGGATATGGCGATAGACCCCGCGCACGAGGCCTAGGCAGTCCGTACCGTGCCCCTTCTGCGAGGCTTGATGGCGGTAGGGGGTGCCGATCCAGGAGATCGCCTCGGCAATGATCCGGGCACGAAGAAGGGCCGCTTCCTCGCAGCGCTGAACGGCGGTCATGAGGAACGCTGCACTGCCAAGGCGGCGAGCCCCGGGATATGGGGAAAGCCCCTGAACCGCTCGGCATTGGCGAAGAGGTCGCGGCAGGCGGCGAAGGTCTTGTCGCAGCCCATGACGAGGGTGACTTCGTCACCCGAAATGAGCGCGCGTGGCAGCGCCTCCCAAAGGCTGACGACATAGCCGCCGGTCTGAGTGCGGGCGGTGCGGATGGGACGCTCGAGCCCGCCCAGCTCTCCGGTGCGAATACGGAGGACGCCTCCAGCAAAATCGAGCGGCGCGCGCGCGGTGCTGCACAGAATCCCGATGCTCTGTGTGCTCTCCTGCTCGACTGTTCCCTCTACGGAGCGGCCCAATGCGCTGAGATCGACCCCGCAGGCGTCGTCGCCAAGCTGCACGCTGCAACTACGCTGATAGAGGCGACCTATGGGAGCGTTCAGCCGCTCCGATGCCGCGCGAAGCTCGAGGTTCACCTCAGCCCCGTCACGCTCGATCTCACCGAGGGTACCCGCCAGAAGCAGAAGCCGCGCGTCGGTATTGTCGGCATCGACCTGCCAGAGCTCCACCTGCGCCTCAGCGTAGCGGCCTGCGTCGATGTCCCCTGCTGTGATGCCGTCGGGGTGGAGCGCGGTCCTGACGCCCGCATGGTCGGGGGCGAGATCGGCGCTCTGCTCCAGCCCGTCGAAGCTCATGCCCGGCGAGGCGGCGAAGGTCTGTCCCGTGAAGGCTAGGTCCCTGTCGTGGTCGGTGAGGCCCAGCGCTCTGCCATCGCTACGAAGAATCAGCACGGCGTAGACCAGCGCCGCTCCGTCTCGGCCGAACTGCTGCGCAGTCACCTCGGTCAGTCGCCTCACAGCAGCACCTCCACAAGCTCCAGGCTAGGCACGCTGGCGCCTCTCGCCCCAAGCTGCAGCACGAGGTCGTCGCTGGCGAAACGAGCCGGTGTGTCGAAGAGAAAGCCTCCGGTCACCGCCACACCATCCGTAGGCGGCGTATCGAAGATGACTGCGTCCCGTTCGGTCGACAGCGCGAAGCCGGTGCTCAGCTCACCCCCGTCAACGGCTATGCGAAGACTGCCCTCGACGCATAGGCCGATAGGCCTCTCATACTCGTCATAGGTCTTGATCAGTGGAAAGACGGTCCGGCTGCCATCACCCACACCCAGCGACACATCGTTCGCAGAGATGTCTGCGCCGCCCTCAGCCGTGGCATGGTCGAAGGGGTCGCGGAAGGGAAAGCTGAGCCTGCGCCCACCGCAGGCCTCAAAGAAGGCCGTGAGGCGCGCCGCTTCCGCCGCTTCGAGGCTCGGCAGTGCGATCTGCCAGCTTCTCCTGCTGCCGGTCCACCGGGCACGGCGCACCTCGGCGCCGGAGGCGAGCGAGGCGATGTCCGTGTGCCTGCTCGGTCCGCCGCGGGCACCGATGGCGATCTCCTCGGGAAAGGCGACGTCGCGGAAACTCTCTCTACCCATTGCGCACGCTCCGCTTGAAGAGGGTCTCGGTCAGGCGACCTGAGGCCTCTGCCCCGGCGGTGCCGAAGACGTTCCGCAGCGGCTCGCGCACCAGACGCTCGGCGGCGATGCGTGCCAGGTCGTCGACGATGCCGTCGGCGAGCTCGGCGATCGAGGCTCTGCCGTCGCTCGACGCCCTGGCCAGCTCTTCGCTGAGGTTCCTGGCCAGGGAGGAAAAGGTGGTCTCGATGATCTCGGCGACCGGCGCCAGTTGCGCTTCGGCGGCGCTGGTCAGGTCGCTCGGCTCGTTTTCAGTGGTCATGTCGGGCTCCCTGTTCAGACAGGCGTGAAGCGTACCGGTCCGGTGGAGGCGAGGCGTAGACTGAAACTCAGCTCGCCTTCGCTCTCCCCCCAGAAGGTCAGTTGGCGGATAAGAAAGGCTGCCACCCAGACGCCCTCGCCCGGCTGGGACAGCTCGAGGACAGGCGTATCGCCGCTTAGAAAGGCGGTGCGGACCAGCGCCTGGGCTTCGCTGGAGACAAAGACTCCCTCGGCCCGAACCGCCGCGCTGGCGTGGCTCTGGCTGGCGGAGCGCCTCGCCCATTGGCCCGTCCCGCCATGCTCCGTGGTCGGCTGGGTCAAGTGGAGGGCGTGGCGCCGAAGACCGGCCAGCGGCCTCGTAGCTCCACCTTCTTCTCTCACGCTCAGCACAACCTTATCTGCTGCGATCAGGCTCATGCCGCCACCTGGGCTTCGGGCACGGTGACGAAGCGGTAGCGCATCACCCCCTGATAGATGTCCGGCTCGCGCAGCTTGAGCTGGTCTTCGAAGACGAGGCGCGACTGGATCAGCCGGTGTCCGTCGAGGGTCAACGCTGCATCCTGGAGCGACAGCCTGACGCCCCCGGCGATCAGTTTGCACTCGCGCCTGCCGCCCCACCTCGAATAGGCGGTGAAGCGGAAGAGATGCTCGAACGCGCCTTCGATCCCCGCATAGGGTTTCAGCTCGCCCGCCCCCAAGATCAGCATGGGGAAGGTCGCCTCAGGGGGCGGCTGGTCGAAGATGCGCGGCGGATCGCCGAGCAGCGCACGAAGGCTCTGGTCAGCCGTCAGACGGGTGTAGATCGCCTCTTGGAGCGCCCATGCTGCGTCCACGTTCAAGCCCTCACCTCTTCGGCATCGACGAGAGCGAAGGCATCATTCCGGCCCTCATCGCTGATCCGCGTGATGCGGTAGTCCGTTCCTTGATGGCGAAGGCGCTGCTCGTAGAGAAGCTCGCTTTCGGTCCGCAGCTTGAAGCGGACACGCTGGCGCTGCACGCTACCCGCCAGCCTTTCGCGTCCAGCGCCCCGGCGCTGCACTCCGGCATAGAGTTCGGCTTCTGCAACATAGTCGATGGCGTAGCCGCCGCCGCCATCAGGGACGCGCTGGGGGCGGAGGATCTCAATGCGCTCGGACAGCTCGCTACTCATAGCCGCACCTCACGGTGAGCTTCGAGGATGCTCTGAACGGTGAGCGGCATGGCGACGTAGCGCCCCCGCTCCACTGTGCTGCGGTGGTCGTAATAGTGAGCGGTAAGGAGCATGACGGCTTCCTTGAGGTCGGGCGGGACGAGGGTCATGTCGGACCGTCCTGCACGGAAGATGATCTCGGTACGGTTGGCTCTCTCGCTGTTTACCGACGAGGGCGCGGTGACGGAGATGAGCGATGGCTGGGCGCGGTGGGTCTCGATGCTATCCGCAGGCATGCCGGTATCGCTGTCGCCGTAGAAGACCACCGCGCTATCGACTGACATGACCGGCCCCGGCGCGAGGCGAAGGGGCGCGCTCGGCACCCCTGCCGCCGTCAGCCGCCAGCTCTGCTCGGCGATGGCGACGGAGAGCCGCCTCTCGACGAAGCGGCGGGCCGTGACGCCGAGCCGCATCACCAGGGCATCGTCCGCATCGTGATCGATCCGCAGCGCCGTCTTGAGCTCTTGGAGGGAAAACGGCTCCAAGACGGGCGGGGTGATGAGCTCGAACGTCACGGCCGGCACCTTAGGACGTCGCCAGAAGCTTGATGGCGGCGTGGTCCTGAACGCCCCCGCCCACACGCTTGGTGGTGTAGAAAAGAACGTAGGGCTTGGCGCTGAACGGATCGCGCAGCACCTGCACGCCCTGGCGGTCGACGATGAGGTAGCCCGACTGGAAGTCGCCGAAGGCCACGGCCATACGGCCAGCCCCGGCATTCGGCATGGCCTCGACCTCGCTCACCGGATAGCCGAGAAGCGTCGCAGGCTGACCGGCGGCGATGCCGGGGGTCCAGAGGTAGTTGCCGTCCGAACCCTTCAGCTTGCGGATCGCCTCCGCCGTGCGGCGGTTGAAGACGAAGCGGCCACGCTCGCGGTACTTCGAGCCAAGCGCATAGACCAGCTCGATCAGGCTGTCGCCGTCGATGCCGCCTGAGAGCGTGCCGATCTCGGTGGCCGACTGGCTGCCTTCGGTAGCGTTCGGTGCCTGCAGGAAGCCGAGCGGCTTGTTCACGCCGTCGCCCGAGACGAAGGCTTCGGTCTCGGCGGCGGCGAAGGTGCCGCGTACTTCCGAAGCGATCCAGGCTTCGATGTCCACCGCGCTGTCTTCGAGGAGCTGCGGGGTGGCGGCGGGCATGGCGTAGATCTCGCCGGTCTTGAACTCGATGGCGGCGATGGAGGGCGTCGCCGTCTCGGGCCGCGCATCGGTCTCACCGACCCAGCCCGAAGCGTACTGAGCTTCGTTCACCGCCAAGCGGTAGCTGGAGGTGGAGATCTGCCTGATTTGGCAGAAGCTGCGGAGGGGAGAGACCTCGGAGAGGGCTCGGTCGATGGTCGCCTCGATCGTGGTCGGCACGGTGTAGCCGCCATCCGCATCGTTCGAGCCCGAGAGACCTTTGGCCTCGGGGGCGGTCAGAATACCGGCGCGCATATACTGCTCGAAGCTCTGCTTCTGCTCGGGCGCGTCGCTCCGCTCGCCGCGCAGCGCACCGATGGCGAGGCGGTCGATGGCGTTCTTCTGCTCGGCCATCGAGGCTTCGAGGCGGCGCAGTTTCTCGTCCTGGAGAGGATCGACCGAGCCGCGCTTCTCCAGCGCGTCGAGACGGCTGTCATTTTCGGATTTGAACACCTCGAAGGTATGCAGAAGATCGCGCGCGGCGCTCTTCTCGTCAAGGGTGAGGTTCTTGGTTTCAAGGCTCATGGCGTATCCTTTGCTGTGGCCAGAAGGTTGCGGGGCAGGCGCTCGCCTGCCTTAGAGACGCGGGTGATCCTTGCCCGCGGCGACATGGGGAAGGTCACGATACTGATCTCCCAGAGGTCGATGGAGAGAAGGCTCCTGCCGCCGGGCGCGGGCTTGGCGCGCTTGGTCTTGAAGCCGATGGAGAGGCCGTCGAGAGCGCCCCCTTGGAGGAGGGCGTGGGTCTCGCGGCCGAGCTTCGTGCCGAGGAAAATCTCCCCCCGGACGAAAAGCCCGCTCTTGTCCTCTCGAATGTCCGTCCACCGGCCAATGGGTGCCTCGCTCTGATGTTGGTAGAGCATCCTAACCGGCGCCTGATCGGCGGGGATAAGTTTGCTCGAAAAAGCGCCGGGCTGGATGCGGTCACCGGTGAGGTCGGGCTCGCCGAAGCGGGCGGCATAGCCTTCGATCTCAGCTACGCTCACTGCTGGGCCTCTTCGGTCAGCACGCGGTCGAGCTTGCCCTCGATGCGGGCGAGGGCGGTGCGCAGGCTGGTGCTCTGCTCCTCCAGCCGCGCGGCCTGGACCTCTAACGCGCTTAGGCGATCAAGGCGCGCTTCAAGCGTCTGAAGCCGCTGTGCGGCTGCCCCTGCCCAGAGGAGCCCGGCGATCACCTGGATGGTCACAGCCGCCGCTGCCGCCGCCGCGTAGCGCTGGGTAGCGGTCATCAGTACGCCTCCGGCTGGGCGGAGAAGCCAAGCGCGATGCGCTTCTCGGCGTCGGTCAGAAACTCCGCGCTCGCGATACGGTCGAGGCGCGCCGATCGCTCAGGGGCCAGCGCCTCCACGGCGCCGGTATCCGGCTCCGCCCAAGTGCTGCGGCCTGGATCGAGCCATCCAGAAAGGGCGCCGGCCACCTTCGCCACCAGCGGCAGCACCGTCTGGCGCCAGAAGGCGAGGTTGGCCTCGCGGTAGTTCGCATAGGTATTGTCGCCCTTGATGCCGAGCAGCATGGGCGGCACGCCGAAGGCCAGCGCGATGTCCCGCGCAGCGGAGTCCTTGAGGTTCTGAAAGTCCATCTCTGCAGGCGTCAGCCCCATGGGCTTCCAATCCAGCCCGCCATCGAGAAGTAGCGGGCGCCCTGCCCCGCGAAGGCCGGTGAAGCTGTCGTCGAGTTCGCTCCGTAGGCGGTCGAACTGCTCCGGCGTCAAGTGCTGCGCACCCTCCGGCCCGCGATGGACCAGGGCCCCCGAGGGCCGCGCGGCGTTGTCGAGGAGCTGCTTATTCCAGGCGCAGGCCGCGTTGTGCAGTCGGATGGCATCGCTGGCGGTGGCGAGGGGCGCGTGCCCGCTCTTCCCCTCCCCCGGCTGCCACAGCGAAAGGTGCAGCAGCGCCATACGCCCCGCCGCATCGGGGCGGAACAGCCGCTCGCCGCGCTTCATCCGGTGGCGGTAGCCGCCTTCAGCCTGCTCAATGGAGCCGGGATGAAGGAGAAACAGCGCCCTCGGATCGTCTCCGTAGTCCAGCCGCTCGACATAGGCGTTGCCGTGGGTCTGAAGGTAGGCATAGACTTCCTCTAAGAGCTCGCGTCCCGATTGATCGGGGCTCGGCTGGGCTAGGAGCCTCGCGAGCGCGCCATCGCTCACCGGGCCGCCCGCACTCATCGTCCGTAAGGGGACGGAGCTAGCGGCCTCCGCGATCATGCGGATACAGCGATAGGCGACCACATTGGTGGTGTAGCCGGGCGGCTTGGCGGAGACGCCGGGCTCGCCCGCGCCATGGGCTGCGATCAGGGCAGCGAGGCTCGTGGATTTCGCCTCCGGTACGGACCGTTTGGCGGTCATTCTCTTCAGCATAAAGCCTCCTTCAAAAGGTGCGCAGGCGTGGGCTCGCGCGTTTCGTCAGCATGAGTTCGGTCAGTGCCCAGACCAGCGCGTCAAGGCGGTCGGGGCTCTTCTGAGAGACGCTGCCCGTATAGGCGCACATCTGGTCTTCGAGTTCCGGCAAGGGCCGGGTATGGTGGACCCTTCCCTGCTCGTAGAGGGCTGCGACGGGCTCGGCTCGGAGAAGCTTGCCCCTGGTAGCGCGAACCTGGCGGATAGGGAGGGACGCGTCTTCGAGACGCAGCATCTCCGCCACCAGCTCGCCGCCCTGGTTCACCTCCGCCACCACCCTGTCCGCGCCGTAGTAGCGGTAGGCGCCCGCGACCTTGCCCGCCCAACCCGAAGGGCTCAGCCCCGAAACGGTCCTGTCGTCGAGGATGTAGGCCTCGCCATCCGTACCGAGACCAGCCACAACGATGCCGCAGGCATCGGCTGCCGCACCGGAGGTCACGGGCGGGTCCACCGCGACGACAATGCGGCTGAAATCCTCGGGCGAGGGGCTGCGCGAGCGCTCGATCAGCTCCCGCGTCCAGAGCGCTCCGGCTACTTCCTCGATCAGCTCACCCAGAAGCTCCTGCCGCCCCAGCGCCGTGCCCTCATAGACGGCGGCGATCTCGTCGAAGAAGCTGTCCGCCAGGTTGGCGCGGTTCTCCGAACTCGGCGCATTGGTCGTTACCGTGGTCTGACGGCCCAGAAGCTGACGCAGGAGCGGCACGGGCCGGGGCGTCGTCGTCACCACCTGGCGCGGGTCGTCACCGAGGCGCAGGCCGAACTGCAGGTTCGACCAGGTCTCCTCGTCATGGCTCCACTTGGCAAGCTCGTCCGACCACGCCGTATCGAACTGATACCCACGCAGGCCTTCCGGGTCTTCGGCAGAGAAGAGCTGCGCCACCGCGCCGGAACCCCAGGTCACGCGCCGCCTCGACGGCTCGAAACGGGGGCGCTCGTCCTCGCGTCCGATATGGAGGAGCCCCGAGGGGCCGTCGAGCATGACCTCTCGCGCATCGGCATAGGTTTCCGCGACGAGGGCGATGCGCTCAGCGCCTTCCTTGATCCTGGTACGGATCCATTCGGCCCCTGCGCGGGTCTTGCCCGCACCGCGTCCGCCCATGATGATCCAGGTGCGCCAGTCACCCTTCGGTGCCCTCTGGTCCAGGCGGGAGAGGAAATCCCAGTCGTGGGTCAGGCGGCGCAACTCCGCGTCGCTTAAGTCTTTCACGTAGTCCCGCATCGCCGAGCGCGTCAGCATGGCGGCGGAGTCGACGTTCCAGTGCTCGCTCGAGTTGCGTCCGCTCGGCGGGAGAGAGGGGGGCGTCGTCTCCGCCGGGTCCTGAGTGTTTGTCATTCATACCGATCGTCTTCTCGACATTCCCCCGGTGCACCTGAATGATCCGCCCACGTTTCTCCGCCAGGCCAACCTCCGCGGGATCGCTCCAGTCGATCTCCATCAGAAACGCAGCCTGGTCGCAGACGAGCTTTTCGAGACCTCTGGCAAGGTCCTGTTCAGGGGTGGGGATGTCGCTCTGCATGGAGAGGTTCTACCCCGCCGCGGAAGAGCGGGGATAAGTCACTGCGTGACGGCGGGGCTACTACCTCTCCCGCGCGCGAGAGAGGTCGAAATCACCCTGATTTCGGGTGAGGGCATCGGCGAAGCCGTCAGCGAGCGTCTGTGATCCCAGGATGGTGCTTTGAAGCCCTCACCCCCGGCCCCTCTCCCGCAAGCGGGAGAGGGGAGAGAGCTACAATTTCCGCTCGCCGGTCACGTACCGCCAGTAGTCTTTCTCGCGCACGTCGCTCTCATCGGTCAGCTCGCGCGGCACGGCGATGTCTGCTTTCTCCACCGTGGACGGATCGCCGCTGATGAGAGGGTGCCAGGGGGCGAGCCCCCTCCCCTCGGCGAGCCTCCGGTAAGCGCAGCTCTTCGGCATGAAGGAGAGGCTGGCCACGTTCGACGGCTTCAGCTCGACGCATTCGGGGACCAGCTCTGTGCGCTTCGCATAGCAAGAGCAGCGCCGCTTCTCCGCGTCGAACAGGCGGCAGCGCATGGAGGTCTCCTGCAGGACGTCCGGCTCGTCCTCATCCTCCAGCGTGACGATGCAGCAGCGCCCGCAGCCGTCGCACAGCGCCTCCCACTCCTCGCGGGTCATCTCCGCGAGGGTTTTGCGCTCCCAATAGGGCTTCTCGGTCACCGGCAGGCTTATCCTCAACAACAGCTTAACGTCTGGCAGCGACAAGGGATCGAGGGAAGGGCCGATGCCCTTCGAACCAAGGCTTGAGGTCCGTCCATGGCGCATCTGTTGAGGCTCGCCGCCGCCGTACTCCTTCTCTTCGCTTCGGCCTTTGCCGAAGAGCCGCTGCCCGCCGAGATCATGGAGCGGGACAAGCCTTACGGCGGCCACCCGCGCCAGCTCATCGACGTCAGCGCGAGGCCCCTCAACCAGCTCAAACCCGCCATCCTCCTCGTCCATGGCGGCTCTTGGCAGGCGGGCGACAAGCGCACCGCCTCGACCAAGGTGAAGTACTTCCTACAGGAGGGCTTCGCCGTTGCCGCCCTCAACTACCGTCTCCACCCAGAGGTCACGCCGCGGGAGCAGGCCGACGACGTCGCCGGCGCCGCCGTCTGGCTGGCCAAGAACGCCGACCGCTTCCGCATCGACCCGCGCCAGATCTACCTCGTCGGCCACGGGGCGGGGGGGCACCTCGTCAGCCTCGTCGGTACCGACCCGGCCTTCCTGGAGAAGCACGGCGCGAAGCCCTCCGACCTTGGAGGCATCATCTCCCTGGCCGGAAAGGTCTATGACGTGCCCGGCGAGATCGCCGCCACCGACCTCACCACTACCGAAGGGCGCACCTTGCGTCAGGTCTTCACCGGCAACAGCGCCGCCTGGCCGCTTGCCTCGCCAGCTTACCTCACGAACCGGGCTAAGCCCCTGCCGCCCTTCATGGTGGCCTATGCCTCGGGGGAGAAGAACGCCTACCGCCAGGCCAAGCCCTTCACAGCCCAGCTACGCAAGGCGGGGGGCGTGGCGATCCTGTTCGAGGCGATCGGACGGACGGAGGAGAGCCTGTTCCGCTATTTCGGCACGGCGGGCGATCCCACAACCGACGCGGTCATCAACTTTATCCGGCGGGAGTCGAACATCGTCGTCGCCTCCTCCGACAAGCGTAAGGAAGTGATCCCCGACATCCCCTGGATCTTCGCCTTCGAGGCAGGTGAGGAGGACGTCGCCGGTCGCCGCATGACCGGCGCGGAGATCACCGGCCTCGTCACCCATGAGGGCAAGCTCTTCGCCGGCAACGCCCATTCGGACGGCGCGGAGGCGACCCCGCGCGGTCAGATCCTTCGCCTCGACGCCCGCGAAGAGGCTTGGCAGCTCGAACACCAGATGCCCCGCGGCTACGGCGAGGTGACCTCGCTCCTCCCCGTCAGCTTCGAACGGGACCATGAGGGCCGACCCATCGAGCCCCTCTCCTACCTCTTCGCTGGCGCGGGCCACCGCCGCGAGGGGCAGCGTGCAGCGTCGGCCAGCGTCTTCATCCGCACCCCCTCGGGCAACTGGACCAAGCAGGAGATCGGGGAGGCGCCGGGGGCCGAGAAGGCCAGCGTTCAGGCCATTGCAGGCTGGCGCGATCCCAAGACCGGCCTCGACCTCGTCTTCGCCGCGGCAGGCCCCGCCCCCCTCGGCATCACCCGCGGCGTCTTCGACCCGTCCAAGGTTGGCGGCATCCGCTTCGACGCCGAGCCCGAGCATCAGGCCAGGGGCCAGCAGAAGGTCGTCGGCTTCGCCGCCTGCGGTGAGCACCTTTTCGCCGCCACCGACCGGCAGATCCTCCGCCGCCGCGACGGCGAGGAGGCTTCGTGGGAGGTGCTGATGGACTTGGAAGAGCTGGTCGCGACCAGACCCTATCTCGAGAGCCTCGATATCTTCTGGCACAAGAACTACGAGATCGGCGCCTTCCGCTGCGACACGGCGCGCACCAAGACCACCCTCGCCTTCACCACCCTCAACCGCGCCTTCCGCTTCAGTCCAGGCGACGAGGCTCCGGTGGTCGAGCAGGATCTTGGCAACCTTGTCCGCACCCAGCTCGGCCGTGAGCCGCACTATGTGAGGGCGCTCGATGCCAAGCTGATCCGCCGCAAGGGCCGCGATACCGAGGAGTGGATCGGCCTCGAAGTCTATTACGACCCCGACTACCTGGTGGCCCGCCCGAACTTCCCCTACTGGCCCACGGGCTTCGGCAAGGACGCCTGGTATCTCGTCCGCACGGTCGTCGAGGGCCGCGCCTCCTACCGCCTGGAAGAGATCAAGATCCCCGGCCACGACCCCTATGCGAGGCCGCTGGCCAGGGTCCGCGACTTCGAACTCAGCCCCTTCGAGAAGGACAACGCCGTCTATGTGGGCGGCTTCGCGCCTTGGTTCGAGGAAGCCAGCGACACCGCCTGGATCGCGCGCGGGGAGATGTAGCCGTCTCAAACACACGTCGAGCGTGTCGAGGCAGCACCTTCACGTGAACTCCGGGTCACAAACCCCGACGCAGCGCAACATTTCAACTCTTCGGCCCGTAGCTGGGCTAGGAAGAACAAGAAGAGGCGGAGAAACCGGCACTGGGCACCATCAAGAAGCTCCCTAGCAGCATGGCTGCTGCGACCCTCGCTTTCGGCGGCAAGCTGAAGCGGGCGGGCGGAGCCGTGTTCGGCAGCGGGCCTGGGCGCTTCGTGCTCAGGCAGAGCGCCTTCGCCCTCTCCACCGTCCTGACCCTCGCCATCCCCGCGCTGGCGATCAACGCCCAGGTGGCGCAGAAGTTCTTCCCCCATCCAGGCATGGACCTCGCCTCCGCGGGCCGGAAGCCGAGCATCACCATTCTCGCCGCCGACGGCAGCCTCCTCGGCACCCGCGGCAGCGAGCTCGGCGAGCCCGTCCGCATCGACGAGCTGCCGAGCTTCGTCGTGGACAGCTTCCTCGCCACCGAGGACCGGCGCTTCTTCGAGCATCCCGGCTTCGACCCCGCCGCCATGTTCCGGGCGAGCCTCCGCAACTACCAGTCAGGCCATGTGGTGCAGGGCGGCAGCACGATCACCCAGCAGCTCGTCAAGAACCTCTTCCTCAACGGCGAACAGACCTTCCAGCGCAAGTTCGAGGAGCTGCACCTAGCCCTCTGGCTCGAAGCGCGCATGACCAAGGCGGAGATCTTGGAGCTCTACCTCAACCGCATCTATCTCGGCGCCAACACCTATGGTCTGTCCGCGGCGTCGAACGCCTACTTCTCCAAGGACCCGTCCGAGCTGACCCTGGCCGAGGCCTCGATCCTCGCAGGCCTCCCCAAGGCGCCGTCCCAGCTCGCCCCCCACTCCAACTATGAGGGCGCGCTGGAACGCAGCCACGAGGTCGTCGGCAACCTGCTCGAGGCGGGCAAGATCGACCAGCTCACCGCGCGCATGGCGCTGATGTTCCCGCCCGAGCTCGCCTTCCGCGACCGCAAGGAGGCGGACGGGCACTTCCTCGACCACGTCGCCGCCGAGCTCAGCCGCCGCCTGCCCGACCTCCAGGGCGATGTAGTGGTGAGAAGCACCCTCGTGCCCTCCGCGCAGAGGGCCGCCGAGCGCGCCGTGGCCACCTCCCTAGAAACCGAGGACGCCGCTCGCCGGGGCGCCGAGGAGGCAGCCCTCGTCGCCTACGACACCGAAGGCGGCATCGCGGCCATGATCGGCGGGCGCAGCTACAGGGACAGCCAGTTCAACCGCGCGACCCAGGCGAAGCGGCAGCCGGGCTCGGCTTTCAAGCCCTTCATCTACCTAGCCGCCATCGAGCAGGGTTTCGACCCCGACACCCTCTTCATCGACCGGCGCCTGCAGGTCGATGGCTGGGAGCCGTCCAACTACAAGGAGCGCTTCCTCGGCCCCGTCAGGATGCGCCGGGCGCTGGCCCTCAGCTCCAACACCGTCACCGTGCAGGTCACCGAGGCGGTGGGGCGCGAGAACGTCATCGACACCGCCCGCCGCGTGGGCCTCGCCAACGACATGGCCCCCCACCCCTCCCTCGCCCTCGGCGTGTTCGAGGTGCCGCTGGACAGGCTGACCGCGGCTTATCTCCCCTTCGCCCATCAGGGCTTCGCCACGGAGCCCCACACCATCAGTGAGGTCAGGACCCGCGGCGGCAGGCTCGTCTATGCCCGCGACCTGCAGCTCCCCGTCCGGGTGATGAGCGAGGGCTCGGCGCAGGCCATGACGGACCTCCTCCACTCGGTCAGCGAGCTGGGTACGGCCAGGGGCGCGAGGATCGAGGGCCACGAGATCGCCGGCAAGACCGGCACCACCAACGGCTGGCGCGACGCCTGGTTCGTGGGCTACTCCGCCCACCTCACCGCAGGCGTCTGGGTGGGCAATGACGACAACCGCGAGATGGACGAGGTCTCAGGCGCCACCTATCCGGTGCGCATCTGGCAGGCCTTCATGGACGAGGCCCACCGCGAAGGCGGCTACGAGCCGATCCCTCTCAAGGCTCAAGACAGCTACCCCTACGACTACAACCTCGCCGAAGCGGGCGCTGTCTATCGCGGGCTGAGGCTGGACCTCCAGGACCGCGTCTACGGCGCCCAGGCCTATGCCGATCCTTACCGCTACGACGGCATCGGCAGCATCCTGTCCCAGCAAGAGGGCGTCTCGGGCCGGGTGGCAGGCACAGGCGAGTACGCAGCCCCGCCCCAGAACTCGGGCGTCAGAACCTACCGCACGCCCCAGGTCTCGGGCCGGGTGGTGGGTCCTTCGGATGACGGGCGGTAGGTTTCGAGCGGTTGATGCGCGTGCTCAACGGTTGCCTCTCCCATTCACGGGAGAGGTCGAAATCCACATGATTTCGGGTGAGGGCTTCGGCGGAGCCGTCCCGCTGCGCTCGTTCTGAAACCTGCGCTCGGAACCCCCTCACCCTCGGTCCCTCTCCCGCAGGCGGGAGAGGGAGGCGATAGGTTCGAAGCTTACTCCGCAAGGGGCTGGAGCACCCGCTCGGCGTCAGCCAACGGCCCCTCCACCTCCACCACCCATAGATCGGGATCGAAGGACCGCTCCGAAGCCAGCCGCTCCCTAACCGCCATCTCCTCGGCCTTACCCAGAACGCAGGTCCAGACCCGCGAGCCCTCCACCTCCCTCTCTGTGAAAAGGCTCAGCTCCCGGCCGTCGCGCCACTGCACATAGATGAGCCCCCCCTCCTCGTGCCCCTTGTCGAGCACGGCGAAGAACAGCCCCGCCGCGGAGGCGCTGCGCTGCATGGCGGAGACCTGCACGTCGGAGCGCAGGCGCAGGCTCATGCGCTGCGCTGGTCCTGATAGGGGATCGGCTCGTAGCGCCGTGGCTTCTTCTTGGCGACCGCCGGGATGGTCAGCGACGCGGTCGTACCGCGCCCCGGTTGGGACAGGATGTCGAGCCTTCCGCCATGGGCCTTTGCTAAGGCAGAGCTCAGCGCGAGGCCGAGCCCCGTGCCCTTCGCGCCGCGGACGCCCTCGCCGCGGGCCTGGTAGTAGCGCTCGCCGAGCCGCTCGACCTGGTCCTCCTCCATGCCCACGCCGGTATCCTCGACCGTGATGACGAGGTTGCCGCCCATCAGGCGGGTGCGCACGGTCACCGAGCCCTCCTCGGTGAATTTGAGGGCGTTGCTGAGAAGGTTGAGGAGGATCTGACGCACGATCTTCGGGTCGATGGTGAGGATGCCCACCTGCGGCGCCGTCTCGACGCGCAAGGTCAGCCCTGCCTCCTTCGCCTGCAGCGCCAGCATGGAGGCGCAGGCCGCTACGAGGTCGCCTGCGTGGACAGGCTCGACCCGGCACTCCAGCTTGTCCGCCTCGGCCTTGGAGAGGTCCAGAAGGTCGTTGACGAGGGCGAGGACATGCTGGCCGCTCTCCTGGATCAGCCTCGCATAGTCGCGGTAGCGCTTGTCGCCCAGAGGGCCGAAGCTCTCCTGACGCAGCGCGTCGGCGAAGCCGATCACCGCGTTCAGCGGCGTCCTGATCTCGTGGCTGACATCGGCGAGCTGCTCCTTGTCGGCGGGAGCTTGTTTGCTGGGAGCCGGCTCGGAACGGCTGGTCAGAAGCGGCCTCAGCCGAGCCTCGACCACGCCGCGGCGAGGGCTTCTCAGCTCGATCCTGGCATGCGGCACTTTGGCCGCGCGGTTGAGGTCCACCGACAGCGCTGCACGGCCCGAAGCTTGCACCTCGGCAAGGGCGTGTAGCACTTTGGGATGGTGCCGGGCCGTGACCAGCTCGGTCAGCCTAGCGCCTCGCAGACGGCCGGGTGTGGTGGAGAACAGCTTCGCTCCGCTCACGGTTGACGAAACGACGCACCCCTGCGGTGTGAGCTCAAAAAACATCGGCTCGCTGCGCACGCCTTCCCCCCAGTCGCCACGGGGGTTCTGGGACGATTCGTGAAGATGCCGCCGGGGAATCACCTGCATGTCTTAACGTTATGGCTTTCCCCCTTAAAGGTTCCTGAACGCTAGCCACGCAGCCTGTCTCCGGGTGTTGGAAACACCAAGGTGGGAGCAAATTATGTATTCGAACGCACTGGGATCGTTTAGACTTTGGAAACCATCATTGATGGACATTAGGACTCGTGACCGGAATCTTAATCCGGCCGGGTCCAGCGGCAGGGGTAGTAGCATGAAGAAGTCTTGGCTCACCGCAGGCATTGCCGCGGCAACGATGTGCGTCAGCCCCGCTTTTGCCTCCAGCACCGCGGTCGAGGGCATGAAGGGCGCGCAGCTCATCGAGTACGCCGCTCAGCCCTACATCCAGTACCGCGAAGACATCGACCACGTCTCCGGCGAGATGCCGGCCGACGAGGGCGCCATGCGGGACACCTATTTCCGCCTCGCCAGCCACGACAACCGCACCATGGCCGCGTCCTGGATCGCCTATGCGGCCATGATCGCCGCCGACCAGCCCGACTTCGCCGCGGAGATCGCACGCCGCGTGAAGAAGCGCGGTGGCCGCGAAGCCTTCCTCGAGGAACTCGAGAGCAACCCCGCCGTGGTGCGCAACATGAAGGGCTCGGAGGAGGCGGTCGCCGCCATCATGGCCTTCGCCACCAACGACGCCTCCAGGATCCGCAAGGTGGGCGACAGCTTCATCTCCGAAGCCTACGAGATGCAGAAGGTCTCTTGGGCCAAGGCGCCGATCAGCAAGGGCGGCACCCAGCGTGTCGAGGACGCGCTGAAATACGCCGCCACCCGCCGCTGGGCTGATTACGGCCGCAAGGTGAAGCCCTCGAAGAACGGCACGGTCCGCCCGGACCTCGTCAGCCTCGCAAGCTGGTCGCCCGAATGGTCCAAGGAAGACGCCCAGGTGAACCCCTCGGCCCGCCCCGGCACCATCGTCACCAAGGCCCTGGTGCTCGGCGTGCGCTACGCCACCAACACGGCGGAGCAGGAGCACCTCGCTTCCTTCGGCACCTCGAAGAAGTCCGAGCGCTGCTTCACCAACGCCAAGATGAACCTCGACCAGTGCATCGCGGCCACCCGCACGCCCTATGAAGAGGCCTTCTGCCTCGGCCAGCACGCGCTGAACGACGTGTCCTCCTGCGTCGGCTGGCCTGCCGGGGTCGGCGCGGCCGGGTCCTGAACCTAGCAAGCCACTGAAGTTCGAAGCGCCGCGATCCGAAAAGGTCGCGGCGTTTTCTTTTTGCGTCCTACCTCTCCCGCCTGCGGGAGAGGTCAACGGCTGCGTAGCAGGCTTTGGGTGAGGGCATCGGCGAAGCCGTAGCGTTGCGCTCCGAAGCCCCCTCACCCTTGGTCCCTCTCCCCAGAGGGGAGAGGGAGACGCTAGAAGCAGGCGAAGAGCAAACCACCCTTTGCCCCCGCCCCGACATCCCCTACCTGCCCCCCATGACCGACAGCCTGCCCTCCTTTAGCGACATCGCCGCCGACTTCGCCTTCATCGACGATTGGGACGAGAAGTACCGCTACCTGATCGACCTCGGCCGCAACCTCCCTCCCCTGACGGACGAGGAGCGCAGCGAGGCCAACAAGGTGCGCGGCTGCGCCAGCCAGGTCTGGCTGGTCTTCGAGGGCGAGGGCGACACGCTACGCTTCCGCGGCGACAGCGACGCGGCCATCGTCAAGGGTCTCGTCGGCCTGATGATGAGCCTCTACTCCGGCCAGCCCAAGGCCGAGGCCCGCTCCCTCGACGCCGAGGCCCGCCTCGCCGAGATCGACCTCAAGGAGCACATCACCCCCCAGCGCTCCAACGGCGTCGCCAGCATGGTCCAGAAGATCAGGGCGGAGGCCGCAGCATGAGCGAGCTCGATTGGGAGGTCAGGTCCTTCGAACCCGCCGACACCGAGAGCGTACGATCGCTCCTCCTGGAACGCTTCGAGACGCCTGCCGAAGCGGACCTCACCGAGAAGCTCCGCACCGGCGGCCATGCCGAGATCGAGCTTGTTGCCGACGCGAGCGGACGGATCGTCGGCCACATCATCCTCTCGCTCATGCAGTCGCCCGCCAGAGCCCTCGGCCTGGGACCGGTCGCGACCGCAAAAGGGTTTGAGGGCCAAGGCATCGCCAGCTCCCTCATCGAGAGCAGCTTGGCACTGGCTACGGCCCACGACTTCCAGCTCGCCTTCCTCCTCGGGGACCCTGGTTTCTACGAGCGCTTCGGCTTCTCGGTCGATGACGCTACCCGCTTCAAGAGCGCCTATGACGGCCCCTACTGGCAGGTGGCTTTCCTCGATGAGGACGCGCCGAAGTCGGGAAAGGCCGAGTACGCAGCGCCGTTCGGGGAGCTGGGGTAGTCGCGCCCCCTCCGCCCTTCGGGCACCTCCCCCACCAGTGGGGGAGGGAAGCAGAACTACTGCCTGCTCTCTACTTCGCTCCCCCTCTTTGAGGGGGAGCTGCCGGCAGGCTGAGGGGGAGGCAACGGAGCAGCAGAAATCCTAACGTCGGCAAACAGCAAGCCGCGCTGGCCAGCACCCAGCCCGGCGGTCCATAAGCGCGGGCATGACCAGCACCGACCAGCAGACCGTCCTCTACGGCGCCCCGCTCTCCCTCTTCTCCGGCAAGGCGCGCGCTTACCTGCGCTGGCGCGGTGTGCCGTTCGAGGAGCGTTTGTCGACGCCGGAGGTCTACAAGACGATCATCATACCGCGTATCGGCTACCCTATGATCCCGGTCATCGAGACGCCGGACGGCCAGACCATCCAGGACACGACCGAGATTATCGACCATTTCGAGAAGCACACGGACGGACCTTCGGTTTTTCCTGATACGCCGAAACAGCGCTTCGCGGCTCATCTTCTCGAGTTCTACGGCGATGAGTGGCTGCTGATCCCGGCCATGCACTACCGGTGGCGGCACAACCGCGACTTCGCCCATGCCGAGTTCGGCAAGACCGCTCTGCCCGATGGCGACGAAGCGGCCCAGATCGAGGCTGGGCGCAAGGCTTCCAAGATGTTCGAGGGCGTCGTGCCCATGCTGGGCGCCACGCCGGAGATGACGGACGCCATCGAGGCCTCCTACGAAGCGCTTCTCGGTGAGCTGGACGCCCACTTCGCTCGGCACTCCTACCTCTTCGGCACCCGCCCCTCGATCGGTGACTACGGCCTGATCGGCCCCCTCTACGCCCACCTCTACCGCGACCCTGCGTCCGGCGAGATCATGAAGCGCCTCGCCCCGAACGTTGTCGCCTGGGTGAGGCGGATGCACGAGCTCGAAGGTGCCGAACCCGAAAGCGGCGAGTTCCTGGACGGCGACGAAATACCCGAGACCCTCCTTCCGGTCCTTCGCCGCATGATGAGGGAACAAGGCCCCTGCATCCAGGACATGACGGATAAGGTCGGTGCGCTCAAACAGTCCAGTCCGGACGCGGACATTCCCCGCGCCCTCGGCATGCAGCCTTTCACGTTGGAAGACCGCAGCGGCGAGGAGAAGACCGGGCAGCGCCTCGTCTTCCCCTACGGGCAGTGGCTGCTGCAGCGCGCAACGGACCATCAAGCGGGACTGTCAGACGAAGATAGAAAGGGCGTGGACGGACTGTTGGGACAGATCGGCGGGGACTTCATCAAGCCCGAGATGATCAAGGCACCGGTGAAGCGTGAGAACCACAAGCTGGTCTGGGCGTAGGCGTTGCTGCCCCCTCCCGGCCACTGCCGTGGCCTTCTGCGCTTACATTTGCTCCCCCGGACCAAATGTTTTGCCTGACTGCAAACCAGCTACGAAGCCCGTTCGGGCACCTCCCCCACCAGTGGGGAGGGAAACAGAACAACCGCTTCCCCCCTACTCCGCTCCCCCTCTGGAGGGGGAGCTGCCGGCAGGCTGAGGGGGAGGGGGCGGTAAAGAACCTTACAGGATGAACGCCTACCGCCCCGCTTCGGCTCGGCGCTCCGTCCCCAGATCTTCGCGCTCCTCCGCGTCCTCGTTGCGGTAGAAGGTGTAGCTCAGCGTGATCTCGCGGACATCGTCGAGGCGGCGCTCATCGGCCATCTCCGGGTCCACATAGTAGGTCACCGGCATCAGCATGGTCTCGCCGGGCTGAAGGATCTGCTCCTCGAAGCAGAAACAGTCCACCTTCATGAAGTAGGACCCGGCCTTGGCGGGCTGCACGTTGAAGCTGGCGCTGCCGATCACGGGGTAGTCGGCATTGTTGGTGGCTTCGTAGTAGGCAAGCCCCGTCTCGCCTATGCGTAGGGTCTGGCTCACCTGGGCCGGTTTGAACGACCACGGAATACCCTTGGCGATCGAGGCGTCGAAGCGCACGGTCACCCGGCGGTCCAGCACCCGGTCGGCCTCTGCCTTGGCCACCTGGGTCGTGCCGCCCCAGCCCGTCACCTGGCAGAAGATGCGGTAGAGGGGCACGGCGGCAAAGGACGCACCCACCATCAGTGCCGCGACGAGCGCGACGGAGGCCGCGACCTTGCCGTTCTTGCTCACCATCACGATGCTCCCCCCTGGGGCAGGTTCTGGGACAGCCGCAGCATGGTCGTGGCGAAGACCAGCGCGATGAACGCCACCACGGCCAGCGCGATAGCGATGTTGCGCTTGTCGCGGGCCTTGATCTCGGCCTCCGTAGGCTGATGAAGCTCGCCCGTGGGCAGCCCCTCCCTCGCCTCGGCGAGGTCGAGGCTGCGTTCGTCCTTATCCATGAAAACCTGCCCAGTGCTCGATCAACAGCACGAGAAAAAGCGCGAAGAGGTAGAAGATGGAGAAGCCGAACAGCCCCCCTGCTCCGGTATTGTCCGGTGAGCGGCGAAGGAGATAGGCCCGGCGCAGAAACTCCGCTCCCAGAATGATGGCGGCGGCCGCATAGAGCCAACCGGCGAGCGGCGCGACCGCCAGCATCGGCGCCAGCACCACCAGCGCCACGGAGTAGCGGAAGATCTCCTCCCGCGTGACCGCATCACCCTTCACATTGGGCAGCATGGGAATGCCCGCCGCTTCGTAGTCGCCCTTCTTCAGGAGGCTGAGCGCCCAGAAATGGGGCGGCGTCCAGATGAAGATGAGCGCGAAGAGAAGCCACGCCTCGAGAGGCGCCGCACCGGTCACCGCCGCGTAGCCGACGACGGGCGGCAGCGCACCTGCCGCGCCACCGATGACGATGTTTTGCGGCGTGCGCCGCTTCAATAGCATGGAGTAGACGACCACGTAGAAGCCGATGGTGACCGCCAGAAGCCCGGCCGCGAGATAGCCCCCCGAGAGAGCCAGCAGCCAGACAGAGAGGGCGGATAGCACGATGCCCAAGCCGAACGCCTCGGCCGCGGGCACCTTACCAGTGGGGATAGGCCGGGCGGCGGTCCTGGCCATGCGGCCGTCAATGTCGCTGTCCCACCACATGTTGAGCGCCGCCGACGCACCCGCACCGAGGGCGATGGCGATCACCGAGAGCACCGCCAGGCCCCAACTCGGCACCGGACCGGGGGCCACCACCATCCCCACCATCGCGGTGAAGATCGACAGGCTCATCACCCGCGGCTTGAGCAGCGAGGCGTAGTCCCTCGCGCTGGCAGTGAGGTGGGCCGGGATGTCGTTCTCGGTGGCTGCGTCGTTCATGGAAGGCGTTTCTCCTCACCCCGACATCGAAGCGGCGCGCCCGGGGGGCAAGAGCGCGGCGCGTGACTCTGTTAATTGGCCGCGGAGGCCGGAGACCTTAGTGGATCTTCGGCAGCTCGTTGAACTGGTGGTAGGGCGGCGGGCTCGGGAGTGTCCACTCCAGGGTCGTCGCGCCCTCGCCCCACGGGTTGTCCCGCGCGGCCTTACGGCGAAGCACGAGCTGAGCGTAGACGATCGAGACCAGCCAAACCACGATCGACACCGCCATGATGACGTAGCCCACTGTCGAGACCTTGTTCCAGAAGGCGAAATCGACGGGGTAGTCGATATAGCGACGCGGCATGCCCTGCAGACCCAGGAAGTGTTGCGGGAAGAAGATGATGTTCACCCCGATGAACATCAGCCAGAAGTGGATCTGACCGAGAAGCTCCGAATAGGGGTGACCGAACATCTTCTCGTACCAGTAGTACCAGCCGGCGAAAATCGCGAACACGGCGCCCAGGGACAGGACGTAATGGAAGTGCGCCACCACGTAGTAGGTGTCGTGCATGTAGTGGTCGATGCCTGCGTTGGCGAGCAGCACACCCGTCACGCCGCCGACGGTGAACAGGAAGATGAAGCCGATGGCCCAGAGCATCGGCACCTTGAAGTCGATCGAGCCGCCCCACATCGTCGCGATCCAGGAGAAGATCTTGATGCCAGTCGGCACCGCGATCACCATGGTAGCCGCGACGAAGTAGGCCTTCATGTCCACCGACAGGCCCACCGTGTACATATGGTGCGCCCAGACGATAAAGCCGACGAAGCCGATGGCGCACATCGCGTAGGCCATGCCGAGGTAGCCGAAGACCGGCTTCTTCGAGAAGGTCGAGACGATGTGGCTGATGATGCCGAAGGCGGGCAGGATCAGGATGTAGACCTCGGGGTGGCCGAAGAACCAGAAGAGGTGCTGGTAGAGCACGGGGTCACCGCCGCGGGCCGCATCGAAGAAGGCCGTGCCGAACATGCGGTCGGTGAGCAGCATGGTGATGGCGCCCGCCAGGACCGGCAGGGACAGCACGAGCAGGAACGCCGTGACCAGCACCGCCCAGGCGAAGAGCGGCATCTTATGCAGCGTCATGCCCGGCGCACGCATGTTGAAGATGGTGGTGATGAAGTTGATGGCGCCGAGGATCGAGCTGACACCGGCGAGGTGCAAGCTGACGATCAGGAGGTCCATCGCAGGCCCCCTCACGCTGGTCGAGAGCGGCGGGTAGAGCACCCAGCCCCCGCCGTAGCCCTGCTCGGAGCCGTAGCCAGGCGCGATGTAGCTGAGGAACAGCAGCGTCGCGGAGGCGCCGTAGAGCCAGAAGGAGATGTTGTTCATGCGCGGGAACGCCATGTCCGGCGCACCGATCATGATCGGCACGAAGAAGTTGCCGAAACCGCCGATCAGGGCGGGCATGACCATGAAGAAGATCATGATCAGACCGTGATAGGTGATCAGGACGTTGTAGAAGTTCTTGGCGCTCTCGATCCGCTCCATGTCGGTCTCACCAGTGGTGAAGCCCGTAAGCACGGTGATGCCCGGCTCCATGAGCTCCCAGCGGATCAGACCCGACATCGCACCGCCCACGAGGCCCGCCAGGACCGCGAAGATCAGGTACAGAATGCCGATATCCTTGTGGTTGGTGGAGTAGAACCACCGGACCCAGAACTTCGGCTTGTGATCATCCTCGGCGTGAGCGCCGTGATGGGCAAATTCGCGTTCGGTCGAACTCATGCTCAAACCCTCTTAGTTCTGCTGCAGCGCCGCTTGGCGCTCTTCACCGCTCTCCGCGGCTGCTAGTTCCTGTCCGGCGAAGAAGGGTTCCATACCCTCCAGCTCCCGGCGCTCATCGACCCAAGCCTCGAACTCCTCGCGGGAGACGACGCGTACCGAGATCGGCATGAAGGCATGGTCCTTACCGCAGATCTCCGAGCACTGGCCGTAGAAGGTCTTCTCCATATCCGTCTGGAACCAAGTCTCGTTGAGGCGGCCGGGAATGGCGTCGATCTTCACGCCGAAGGCCGGCATGGCCCAGGAGTGGATGACGTCGCGGGCCGTGGTGATGACGCGGACGGTCTCACCGGCCGGAACGACGATGTCGTTGGTGGTGGCCAAGCGATAAAGCTCCTCGGTGGTCGCATCCGGCGGCGCCATGAGGGCGTCGAACTCGAAATCGCCGTAGTCAGGATAGGAGTAGGCCCAGCCCCACTGGTAGCCCGTCGCCTTGATGGTCAGGGTCGGTGCTTCGATGACGCGCGTCGTGTCCTCGCCGAAGAGCCAAAGGGCCTTCTTCGCACCGACCCGCGCGCGGCCAGCGACAATACGCAGGCGCTCACCGGCGGGCAGCGGGTTCTCCAGACGGACCAGCACGTTCTCATCGCCCAGGCCCTCAACCTCGAAGTCGTCGCCGGGCTGAAGCAGGCGGCGCTCCTCACCGCGCACGGCGAAGACGTCGAGGTGACGCTCCTTCTTGACCATGCGGCTGGCGGGGAAGTCGTTGGCGAACTGGAACTCGGTCTGGCCCGGCGCCTCGTCATACTCGTGCACCTGACCGTCGGGCATGACGTCCTCAAGATAGAGGAGGTCGAAGGACGGAATAGCGATGATGAAGAGGATCAGCACGGGGATGCCCGTCCAGAGGATCTCGACCAGCGTGTTGTGGCTGAATCTTTTGGGGACGGGGTTGGCCTTGGCGTTGTAGCGGATCATCACCCAGACGAGGAGGCCGAGCACGAAGAAGCTGATCAGCAGCTTCATCGGCAGAAGGGTCAGCTCGTAGAAGCTGTGGATCTCCTCGGCCACCGGCGAGGCGGCCTCGCGAAGGCCCGTGCCGATAGCGTCGGGGCGGTCCTCTTCCAGGCCGTCCACGATGGCGGGGGTGGTGTCGGCCGCCTCCTGCGCGAAGGCAGGGTCAGCCATCATAAGAAGTGCGAGCAGGCCGCTGAGGATCACGGCGACGGAAATTCGATTCATGCGGGGGCACCTACAGAAGAAGCCTTACGTTTGTCGCCCCCTTAGGCGCAGATTTTTCGTCGCAGAAGAGTTTTTCTGCCGCGCATTCTGCCTCACGCGCCAAGGGCGCTCCGGCGGGGCGGACCTGCCCGGTCCGGGCACCTGCTCAGGTGCCTTCCCGTGTCGCCGTTCGTTCCCGAGAACAAGCGCCACCCAAATACCTTCCTCTCTTTCGAAGCGCTCACCACGGCTTGACCGTGGTGCCCATCTCTTGCGGGTGGACTAGTTTTCAAGGTTCAGGAGTTGGGTCCCACGGTCTTCGCTAACGCTACGCCGTGGGAAGGCGTATGAACAGAACCTTTCCTGCCTGGGAAGCCAACCCCTTGCATCCCCCCTGCCCCTTCACCCAGATAACCGGACCGGCTCAACCAAAGGTCCCCCATGTCCTCCTTCTTCTTCTCCCAGACCGATCTCGACGAAGCTCGCACCCGCGCGCTGGTGGACGAGGCGCTCGGCCACGCCGATGACGGCGAGCTGTTCCTCGAATATGCGCAGTCCGAAAGCTTCGTCTGGGATGACGGCAGGCTGAAGAACGCCTCCTACGATATGTCGCAGGGCTTCGGCCTCCGCTCGGTCCTTGGCGAGACCATCGCCTTCGCCCATGCCTCGGAGCTCTCCGAAGCGGCCCTCAAGCGCGCCGCCCAGTCCGTGGAGGCGGTCAAGCGCGGGCACGGCGGCACCCTGGCTGCGCCCCCTGCCCGCACCAACCGGCACCTCTATTCAGCGGACGACCCCCTCTCCGCCGTGCCCTTCGAGGTGAAGACCAAGCTCCTCGAGACCATCGACCGCTACGCCCGCGACAAAGACCCGCGGGTGGATCAGGTCTCGGTCTCGCTGTCAGGCGAGTGGGTCACGGTCGAGATCGTCCGCCCCGGCGGCGAGGCCGTGCGCGACGTGCGGCCCCTGGTGCGCCTCAACGTCTCGGTCACCGCCCAGGACGGCGACCGCCGCGAGACCGGCTCCACCGGCGCGGGCGGGCGCGAGACCTATGACCGTCTCTTGGAGCCCTCCTTCTGGCAGGCCCAGGTAGACGAGGCCCTGCGCATGGCGCTCGTGAACCTCGAAGCCGTCGCTGCCCCGGCGGGCGAGATGGAGGTGGTGCTCGGCTCGGGCTGGACCGGTGTCCTCCTCCACGAAGCCGTTGGCCATGGCCTCGAAGGCGACTTCAACCGTAAGAAGACCTCGGCTTTTGCCGGTCTCCTAGGCGAGCAGGTGGCCGCCAAGGGCGTCACCGTGATCGACGACGGCACCATTCCTGGACGCCGAGGCTCCCTCACCGTGGACGATGAGGGCACCCCCACCTCGCGCACCACGCTGATCGAGGACGGCATCCTCAAGGGCTTCATGCAGGACCGGATGAACGCCCGCCTGATGGGTGTAGCCCCCACCGGCAATGGCCGCCGCGAGAGCCATCAGCATGCTCCTATGCCGCGCATGACCAACACCTTCATGCTCGGCGGCAACCACTCCCGCGAGGAGCTGATTGGCAGCGTGAAGGACGGGATTTATGCTGTGAACTTCGCTGGCGGCCAGGTGGACATCACCAGCGGCAAGTTCGTCTTCAACTGCACCGAGGCCTACCGCATCCAGGGCGGCAAGATCGGCGAGCCGCTGAAGAACGTGGCCCTGATCGGCGACGGGCCGACGGTGATGAAGCGCATCTCCATGATCGGCAACGATTTCGAACTCGACCCCGGCATCGGCGTCTGCGGCAAGGCCGGTCAGGGCGTCCCTGTCGGCGTCGGCCAGCCTTCGCTGAAGATCGACGCGATCACCGTCGGCGGCGCTGGCTAGCAAATGCGTAGGGCGGAACGCGAAGCTTTCCGCCGCTCGAGTAGATACGCGGCGAGGCGGTTGGCTTCGCAAACCGCCCTACAGAGCTGGCTTCACCCCCGCCGCATCACTGAAAGCGTCTGATACGCTGCGTTGATCTGCGCTGCCTGTCGTTGCGCGGCGGCCACGATGTCCGCAGGCGCTCCTCGGGCCGCCATCTTGTCGGGGTGGCACTCGGCGATGCGCTTCCGCCAGGCGGCCTTCAGCTCCTCGCGGCTGGCCCCCGGCCTCACATCGAGGATGCGGCAGGGATCGAAGCCCTGCACTTCCGCGGCACGTTCCTTGCGCTGGTCAGGACCCGTCGGCGGCACGCTGCGGGCCGTCTCAGTCTTGGAGGCTAGCACCGCCCGCTCGTCCTTCAGCAGCACGGCCGCGATCATGTCCCTGTGGAAGGCGACGTCCCCTTGTGGCGTCCTGATCGTCAGGAAAGGCTTCGCCTTGGCCAAGAGGCCAGCGCCCGTCTCGCTCGCGGCGAGCTGCAACCGGCCGCGCAGCTTCCTTCCGTCGCGTAGCTCAATGACGACCTCGCGGGGGCCAAGCGTTTCGGGGCGGCGGAAACCCAGCATCTTCAGTCCTTCCTCGGACCCGTCTATGCAGAACCCGTGCCGCCCTCTCCCGTTACCCGCTTCGCCCCTTCACCTTCAGGCTATCTGCATCTGGGGCACGCCTATTCGGCGCTCCTCAACCACGACCACGCGCGGGAGAACGGAGGCGCTTTCCGCCTGCGCATCGAGGACATCGACGCAGGCCGGTGCAGACCGGAGTTCGAGGAGGCCGTTCTCGAAGACCTGGCCTGGCTCGGCATCGAGCCGGACGGCGAGGTGGTGCGCCAGTCAGGCCGTCTGCCAATCTACGAAAAAGCCATCGAGCATCTTCGCACAAGCGGTCTTCTCTACCGCTGTTTCCGTACCCGCAGCGAGCTGAACGAGATGCTCCGCGCACCCCATGGTGCCCCTCCCGCCGGGCTTTCCCCCGGCCCCCATGACGAGGCGGAGGAGGCTCGCCTCCTTGAAGAGGACCGCCCTTTCGCCTGGCGCCTATCCGTCGAGCGCGCCAGAGAGATCATCAGTAGAGGGACGGTCACCGCTTTCGTCGACGGCGAAGAGGCGGCGGTAACCTTCACCGGTGAGCAGGACCCGATCATCGCCCGAAAGGACTTTCCGGCCAGCTATCATCTGGCCTGTGTTATCGACGATGCCCATCAGGGGGTAGATCTCGTCTGGCGCGGCGAGGACCTTCGCGCCTCACTGCCGGTTCAGCTTCTGCTGCACGAACTCCTGCGCCTGCCCATCCCCAGCTACCGGCACCACAAGCTTATCCTGGGGCCGGACGGGAAGAGGCTCGCCAAGCGCGATCGGGCGGCTACGCTGCGCTCATGGCGCCGCGAGGGACATGCGCCCGAAGCACTTCGTCGGCGGCTGGGTCTAGGCCCGCCGCGATGCTAGCCGGGGGGCGAAGCCTCTCGACTGACCAGAGCCGCATCAGCGTCTCTTCAAGAAACTCCAGCTTGCGGTCGAAGGCTGGGTCGTCGCGCTCGTCCTCGATCATGCTGCAAGCATGCTTCACCGTGGTTCGGTCACGCCGAAAATGCATGCCGGCCTGCTCGTAGGTGCCGCCGAAGACCGTATGCAGAAGATACATGGCGACCTGCCTGGCGTGGGCGATGGGCTGACGGCACCTGTTCTTCAGCACCAGTTTGGAGGCCGGAACGTCGAACGCCCTTGCCGTCAGGGAGATGACGATCCCGGCTGCACGGCACCACTGCCCGGACGTCTCAGGCCTCTCACTCGTCGGAATCACCACGCCTTCTTCCCCTACTACAGACTACTGCCCCGCGACTCTATCGCACGGAAACACTGCGTGGATAACTTTTTACTGATAGGAACGTGAGCGTTTTACGTTAATTGCAGGGTGCGCTATCCAGTATTTCTTAACCATACTTCGCATTCGGCCCTGTTATCTATCTCTGAAGGGCCGCGAGGGCCTCCTGGACTTCGCGTGTAATGGTCTTGGCCGCTTCAGCTTGTGGTAGTGCGGACTTCTCGCCCGTGTCACGCCGCTTCCACTCGATCTCGCCGGCGGCCACCCCCTTTGGTCCGATCGTCAGGACATGGGGCAGGCCGCAAAGGTCCATGCGCGCGAACTTCTCCCCAGCCCGGTCCTTGGTGTCGTCGGTCAGCACCTCGACCCCCGCCGCCGTCAGCTCGGCCTCCACCTCTGCCGTCAGCTTGTCGGTTCCCTCGTCGCCGGGGCGCAGATTGACGATGCCGACATGGAAGGGCGCCACCGAGACCGGCCATTTCGGCCCGTGCTCGTCGTGGTGCGCTTCGATCAGTGCACCGAGAAGACGGGAGACGCCGATGCCGTAGGAGCCCATCTCCATGGCCACTTCTTCGCCCTCGGCGGTTTGCACCTTGGCTCGCAGCGGCTCGGAGTACTTCGTACCGAAATAGAAGATATGCCCGACCTCGATTCCGCGTAAGGAGAGCTTCTCCGCCTCCTCCACTTCGGCCCATGCGGCCTCGTCATGCATCTCGTCGGTGGCGGCATAGTGCGAGGTCCAGTCCTTGAACATCGGCTCCAGATCGCCACTGAAATCGGTATCCGCTCCGGGCACGCCCTTTCCGAGGAGGCGCCTGTCGAGGAACACGTCGCTCTCGCCGTTCTCAGCCAGCACCACGAACTCATGGGTGAGATCGCCGCCGATGGGGCCGGGATCGGCCTTCACCGGCACGGTCTCGAGCCCCATCCGGCGGAAAGTACGCAGGTAGGCGGCGAACATCTTCAGATAGCTCTTACGCGCATCCTCCGGAGACGCATCGAAGCTGTAGGTATCCTTCATCAGGAACTCCCGGCCCCTCATGACGCCGAAGCGCGGGCGCAGCTCGTCGCGGAACTTCCACTGGATGTGGTAGAGGAGCTGGGGAAGCTGCTTATAGGATTTGGTCGAGGCACGGACGATCTCGGTGATCATCTCCTCATTGGTCGGCCCGTAGAGCATGTCCCGGCCCGAGCGGTCCTTGATGCGCAGCATCTCGGGGCCGTAAGCGTCGAAGCGCCCGCTCTCCTCCCACAGGCTCGCGGGTTGGATCGTCGGCATGAGGAGCTCTACAGCACCGGCCCGCTCCTGCTCCTCACGGACGATAGCCTCGATCTTGCGCAGGACACGAAGGCCCAGCGGCAGCCAGGCATAGATGCCCGCCGCCTGCTGACGGATCATGCCCGAACGCAGCATGAAGCGGTGCGACGCTATCTGCGCTTCGCCGGGTGTCTCTTTCAGGGTGGGAAGGTAGAACTGCGAAAGCCGCATGGCGCTGATCCGGTCTTGGAAACTGGTGGAAGGGCAAGTGAACGGTACGGGCTTAGGTAGGGGGCTAGGTTCGGGCCGACTTTCCGCCCCGCTTCGGCTATCCCCGCCCGAGGGAGAGTTTCAGGCTGGCTCCCGTCACCGCCCTCGCCTGTTCGGAAAGCAGGAAAACCACGGCTTCAGCGGCGTCCTCAGGATCGACCCAGGCGGCGAAGTCCGCATCCGGCATATCGCCGCGGTTGGTCGGCGTGTCGAGGATGGTCGGCAGCACCGCGTTGACACGGATGCGGCGCACCCTGAGTTCCTCGGCCAGGCTTTCAGTAAGCGCTGAGACCCCCGCTTTGGACGCTGCGTAGGGCGCCATTCCCTCACCTGGCGCAGCAGCAGCGGCAGCGCCCACATTGACGATTGCTCCGCCCTGGGAAAGATGAGGCAGCACGGCCCTCGAGGCCAGCACCGCGGTGCGCAAGTTCATGCGGTACAGACGGTCGAAACTCTCGGCACTGCCGCCCTCGACCTTCTCCCAGACAAAGCCGCCCGCGATGTTGGCAAGACCCTGGATCGGTCCCGAGGCGGCGAGCTTGCCGAAGGCCTCGGTCACCGCCGCCTCGTCGGTCAGATCGACCCCGCCGACACCGCTGGGCACCTCAGGAGCCAGATCGACACCGAGAGCCCTGCCCCCGGCCTCCTCGACTTTGGCGCAGACGGCTCGGCCAAGCACGCCCGCGGCGCCGGTGACGATGATGGTGCCTAGCATGGAGCCTCCTTGCGAACCCTATGAGCGACAGGGGCGCTCATAGGCGCAGGGCTCGTCTGATGCCAAGGGTCGGAAGACAGCCCCGAAGCCGCTCCGTGGCTGCACGTTCCAACGCTTCTTCCAACCTCATCTTGCTCAGAAGCCCTCACCCGAAGCCTGCTAAAGCAGCCTTCGACCTCTCCCGAGAGGAGAGCTGGGCGAGCCGCCTCGCTCAGTACTCGCGGAGGAGACCGGCAAGCTGTCCCTGCACCTTGACCTGGTTCGGGCCGAAGATGCGGGTTTCGTAGGCGGGGTTGGCTGCTTCGAGGGCGATGGAGTTGCCCTTCTTGCGGATGCGCTTGAGGGTCGCCTCCTCGTCTTCGACCAGGGCCACCACGATCTCGCCGTTCGGAGCGTCGTCGCAGCGGCGGATGATGACCGTGTCGCCGTCGAGAATGCCCGCCTCGATCATCGAGTCGCCGTGGACTTCGAGGGCGAAGTGCTCGCCACCCCGCAGCATGGTTGGGGGCACGGTGACACGCGCCTGTTCGTGCTGGATGGCAGCGATGGGCGTGCCGGCGGCGATACGGCCGAGGAGCGGCACCTGCTCCTCCTCCATGCCGGGGCCCTTATCGTATTGCAGGTTCTCAATCACGGCCGGGCGGAAAGGCTCACGCTTCTGGGGCGCTGCATCCTCGGGCAGGCGGATCACTTCCAAGGCCCGCGCCTTATGCGCCAGCCGCTTGAGAAAACCCCGCTCCTCCAGCGCCGTGATCAGGCGGTGGATGCCCGATTTCGATTTGAGGTCCAGCGCGTCCTTCATCTCCTCGAAGGAGGGAGAGACACCCGTCGCCTCCAGGCGCTCATGGATGAACATCAGAAGCGTGCGCTGTTTGGCTGTGAGCATGGAACCCTCTAGGAACAAAGCACGCACGTTCTAGGGTTGTTCCGCGCGGCCGTCAACAGCTTCCGCGCTAGAAGGACGGTTTCGAGGAGGACACGTTCTGCAAAAGGTCCCGCAAGGCCGCATCCACGCTGGGCTGGCGCATCAGATGCTCGCCGATGAGAAAACGCCTGATCCCGCCCGCCATGAGAGTCTTCATGGCCTGCGCCCCGTCCACGCCCGATTCGCTGACCACCGGCATGGAGGCGCTGGGGGCAAGCTCCAGCGTGGTCTCGATGCGGGTCTCAAACGTCCTGAGGTCGCGGTTGTTGACGCCGAGAAGGTCCGGCTCCAGCCGGAGCGCCCGCTCCATCTCTTCGGCGTCGTGCACCTCGGCGAGAACATCGAGACCCCACTTCGCAGCCTCTTCGCGAAGGCTCGCCGCCTCGGCGTCGGTGAGCGCTGCGAGTATCAGGAGGATCGCATCCGCTCCAGCCGCCCGGGCCTCGGCCACCTGGTAGGGGTCCACCATGAAGTCCTTGCGCAGGATGGGGATCGAGACCCTGGACCGGGCGACCTCCAGGTAGGAGAGATGCCCCTGGAAGCTCGGTGTGTCGGTGAGGACGGAAAGGCAGGCCGCGCCGCCCGCCTCGAGGCCCGCGGCGAGCTCTCCGGGCTCGAAATCCTTGCGGATGAGGCCTTTGGAGGGGCTGGCCTTCTTGACCTCGGCGATGATGCCGATGCCGTCCTCCGCCTTCTCGTGAAGCGCCGTGGCGAAGCCACGCGGGGAGTAGTCCTGGGCGCGCTCGGCCACGCCTTCGATGGGGCGGACCTTCTTCGCCTCGGCCACCTCCTCGCGCTTATAGGCCATGATGCGGTCGAGCACGGTGGTCATGGAAGCTTCCTTGTCAGCCTATAGAGTTTTTCCCTGGCAGCGCCGCTGTCGATGGCGGCGGCGGCCCTCTCGGCGCCCTCTTTAAGGTCGGCGGCCTTGCCGCCAAGCACCAGCCCGGCGGCTGCATTGAACATCACGGCCGTGCGGTAGCCGCTCTTCTCGCCGTCCAAAAGCGCGCGGAGAGCCTTCGCATTGGCTTCCACGTCCCCGCCCTTCAGCGCAGCGACGGGCACCACGTCGAGCCCCGCATCGGAAGGATGCACCGTCAGCTCACGGATGCTTCCGTCCGAGACCTCCGTCACCAGGTTCTCGCCGCTGGGTGAGAGCTCGTCGAGACCGTCCGCCCCTGCCACGACCCAGGCCCGCTCCGCCCCCTCGGCGATCAGCACCTTGGCGAAGAGCTGCCTGATCCTCTCGTCATAAACCCCGATGAGCTGGCGTTTCGCCTGGGCCGGGTTCATCAGCGGGCCGAGCATGTTGAAGAGGGTACGAAAGCCGAGCGCCTTCCTCACCGGGGCTACCGCCACCATGGCCGGGTGGTGGTTGGGAGCGAACAGGAAGGCGATGCCGTCCTCGGCCAAGCGCCTCTCTTGAGTCTCAACGCTCTCGGTCAGGTCTACCCCTAGCCGCGAAAGCACGTCCGACGATCCGGAGGCGGAGGAGACGGCCCTGTTGCCGTGCTTGGCCACCGGCGCCCCTGCTCCGGCCACGACGAGCGCCGTGGCGGTGGAGATGTTGTAGGTGTCCGCCCCGTCTCCGCCCGTGCCGCAGGTGTCGATGGTGCCGGGGGGAGAGGAGATGAGCCTTGCCTTGCTCTTCAGGTAGCGGACCGCCGCGAGGAGCTCCTCCGCCGTCTCGCCCCTGACCCGCAATGCGGTGAGGAAGGCGGCGGCCTGCTCCGGCGGCACCTCCCTCGCGAAGAGGTCCTCCATCGCCGCGGCCATCATCTCAGGCGGCAGCGGCGCGCCGGTCAGGGCGTGCTCTAGGGTCGCCTTGAAGCTCATGCAGCCTTCGCGCCCAGCCCGGCAAGGCCCAGGAAGTTGCCCAGCAGCCTGCCGCCCGATGGCGAGAGATAGCTCTCCGGATGGTACTGTACGCCGTAGACGGAGGTGTCCCGTACCTTCAGCGCCATGATCTCGCCGTCGTCCTCGGCCTCGGCCAAGACCTCGACCCGTTCGGGCAGGCTGTCTCGCTCCACCGAAAGGCTGTGATAGCGCGTCGCCTCGAACGCAGACGGGATACCTTCGAAGAGCGGGCTGCCGCTGTGGCGCATCGGGCTGACCTTGCCGTGCATAGGTCGCCCGGCGCGCACTACGTTGCCGCCAAAGGCTTGGGCGATGGCCTGGTGGCCGAGGCAGACGCCCAGGAGCGGCACGCCCTCCTTCGCGCAAAGCGCCACGAGGTCCAGGCAGATCCCCGCCTCATCCGGCGTGCACGGCCCCGGCGACAGAAGCACCGCACCCGGTTTCAGCGCTAGCGCTTCCTCGGCGCCCATGGCATCGTTACGAATCACCTTGGCAGGGACCCCGAACGGCGCGAGAAGCTGGACGAGGTTGTAGGTAAAGCTGTCGTAATTATCGACGATGAGGATCATGGTGCCGTCGCCCTTGCAGCTCGTCCGCTTAGCAGCCCTCGCGCTCATGGCAATCATGGGCACCGCCTCCGCGCAGCTGCGCGGCGATGTGCCCATGCGGCTCGAAGCCAAGCCCGACGACCGCCCGGTGATCGCCATCGTCATCGACGATCTTGGTCTCGGCAGGGCCAAGTTCGAGGCGGTGAACGCCCTTCCCTTCCCGGTGACCCTCGCCTTCCTGCCCTATGGCGAGGAGGCGCAAGCCATGCTGGACGATACCAGTCCGCGCCACGAGGCGATGCTGCATATGCCGATGGAGCCCACGGTGCGCCTCCATGATGCGGGGCCGAGCGTGGTGATGACCGGAAGCGCCAATGAGGTCCGGCGCGGGGTCAGGCGCAACCTCGCCATGCTGACCGGCTATAGGGGCGTGAACAACCACACCGGCAGCAAGCTCACCGCCGACCGAAGCGCGATGCGCACCGTGCTGCAGACGCTGGCGAGCCAGGACCTCTACTTTCTCGACACCCGCACCACACCTAGGAGCGTCAGCGCTGACCTAGCGAGCGAGACCGGGGCTGTGGTGCTACAGGCGAACCGCTTCCTCGACGGCGGCATGGGCAAGCTGGGGGCCGGACATGTCAGGCGGCAGCTCGAAGCGCTGGAGGCTGAGGCCACGCGGGACGGAGCAGCCATCGGCGTCGGCCACCCCTACCCGGAGACCCTCGCCGTGCTGAAGGAATGGGCGGAGGGGGCGCAGGGCCGCTTCAGGCTGGTGACGACGGGGGAGCTGGCCTCCGAGCTGCGGAAGACGGGCGCTGGGGTTTAGCGGGAGCGCCGCTACCTCTCCCGTTCACGGGAGAGGTCAAAATCTACGATTTTGGGTGAAGGGATCGGCGAAGCAGTACTGCTTCGCTTGCCTTCAGCTTGGGTGCTCAGAACACCCTCACCCTCGGTCCGTTGGTCGTATACGCCCAACCCCGCAAGCGAGAGAGGGATGCGATAGATGATAGCAGCATCCCAACGATCTGAACTCTCAGTCAGCCACCACCTCAGGCACCGCCACACCCTGCCGCCTGGCCGAGGCGACCACCGTGTTGCGCAGGAGGCAGGCGATGGTCATCGGGCCGACGCCGCCAGGGACGGGGGTGATGGCGCCCGCCACCTCTTTCGCTTCGTCGAAGGCGACGTCGCCGACGAGCTTGCTCTCGCCGCCCCGCTCGACGCGGTTGATGCCCACGTCGATGACGATCGCGCCGGGCTTGATCATATCCTTCGTGACGAGCTCGGGCCGCCCCACCGCCACGCAGAGAACATCCGCTTCGCGGCACACCGCGCCCAAATCCTTGGTCCGCGAGTGAGCCACCGTCACCGTCGCGTTCTTCTCGAGAAGAAGCAACGCCAGGGGCTTGCCCACCAGGATCGACCGGCCGACCACCACCGCCGTCTTGCCAGAGAGGTCCGGCAGCTCGTCGCGGATGAGAAGCATCGATCCCTGCGGCGTGCAGGGCACCAGCCCCTCGCCGCCGAGGACGAGTTGGCCCGCGCTGGCGGCGGTCAGTCCGTCCACGTCCTTCTCGGTCGGGATGCAGGCGATCACCGCATCCTCGTTGAGGCCCTTCGGCAGGGGAAGCTGAACCAGGATGCCGTCCACGGCGTCGTCGGCGCCCAAGCTGCGCACGACCTCCTCGACGGCGTTTTGGGAGCTGTCCGCAGGCAGACGGTGGACCCGGCCCTCGAAGCCCGCCTTGGCGGCGGCCTTCTCCTTGCTGGCGACATAGACCTGGCTTGCGGCATCGTCGCCGACCAGCACCACGGCGAGGCCCGGCTTTCTGGGCAGCATCGCGGCCGCCTCGGCGACGTCGGCGCGCAGCCTGGCCGCCGCCGCCTTGCCGTCGATGAGCTGCGCGCCCATCAGGTCAGCGCGGGGCGGAGGTCCTTCGCGATGAAGGACTGCAGGAACAGGATGCCTAGGAACACCACGATAGGCGAGAGATCGAGCCCGCCCATGTTCGGCAGGATGTTGCGGATGGGCCTCAGCACCGGCTCGGTCAGCGAGGTGCAGACGTTCCAGATCGTGTCCACCACCTTGTTGTAGCGGTTGATGACGCCGAAGACGAACAGCCAGCCCATGATGATCGTCACGATAAGGACGAGTTTGTAGAGTTCGAGGACGGCGTAGAGAAGGTCGAAGATAGCGTTCAAGGCGCAGGCGCTCCTTTATGGGAAGCGCCGGACATAAGGGCAGTCTCCCCCTCCCGCAACCGCGAAGGCGCCCCCTTCCCGGCCCTCGCCTTGATCTCCGCGGTGGTGAGGCGCGAGCCGTCATGGCTGTAGCCGGGCGGCGCGAAGAGGTAGCGGAAGCGCTCGATCGGGCTGAGCCCTTTCCCCGTGGCATCACGGGCGATGGCGATATACTCGTGGCTCGCCACCAGGGCCGGGTTCTTGGTGGTGATGTTCGAGACCAGGCCGAAATCGCACGGGTCCTCGTCGTCCTCCGGCTCGAAGGTGCCGAAGAGCCGGTCCCACACGATCAGGATGCCGCCATAGTTCGTGTCCAGATATTGCGGGTTGGTCGCGTGATGCACCCGGTGGTGGCTCGGCGTGTTGAAGAGCCATTCGATCGGTGCGGGCAGCCTTTTGACCGACTGGGTGTGGATGAAGAACTGGTAGAAGAGATTCAGCCCACCTGCCAACGCATAGAGCGCGGGGTGAACCCCTAGAAACACCCAGGGCAAGCCCAACACATAGGTCCCGGTCAGAAACCCGAACCAGGGCTGCCTCAGCGCTGTGGACAGGTTGTAGCCCTGGCTCGAATGATGGACCACATGGCTCGCCCAGCCCCAGCGGATGCGGTGCTGCAGCCGGTGGGTCCAGTAATAGGTGAAGTCCTTGGCCACCATGGCGAAGAGGAAGCTCCACCAGCTCAGCCCCAGATCGGCGATGCGGAACTCCCAGGCGAGAAGGAACAGCGCCGCCACCCCGCCGAACAGGAACAGGGCGGAGACCGCGTTGCCCGTCCCCATGGCAAGGTTCACCCAGAGATCCTTCCGCACCTCTTCGCCGCGACCGAGGCGCGACAGCAGGACGATCTCGACGGCGATCAGCAGGATATAGATGGGCGCTGCCATGACAGATACGTCAGGGAGATCGGTGATCGACATCGCTACCTCTTCTTCCAAGGCTAAGGCAGCGGACGGCCTCATGAGATCAGTCTACTGCTCTAGGTCTTTGTCTTGAAGCATCTTTCCACCGCGAACCGGTTCCTGCCTCGCGGTTCGATGCCCTAGGTTCTATGCCATGCGGGGCACGGCGATGTCCATCTCGCGCTCAGCCTGCGCCACGAACATGGCGATGTGGCAAGGGAACCATCCAACGCCAGCGGCCATTTCCTGTCCTATCGCAGGGCGGCTACAAGCCTATCTTCCGGTCCTTGCGCCGGCCCAAGAGGAGACAGCGTTTTGCCGTCAGGTCTGTTTCAGGCACCGCAGGATAGCGGGCGCACCACCACCCCGCCGCCCCTGGCTGGGAGGAAGATCCTCTTGGTGGAGGACGAGTTCCTGATCGGCCTGGACCTCTGCGAGAACCTCGAGAACTGCGGCGGCGACGTCCTCATGGCGGCCAGTCTGGACGAGGGCTTCTCCAAGCTCACCACCGACAAGGGCCAGATCGACGCTGCCCTTCTTGATGTGAACCTTGGCGGTCTCACCGTCTTCCCCCTCGCCAACATGCTGCAGGAGCAGGGCGTGCCGCTGGTGTTCCACTCCGGCCACGCCGAGCTGCTCACCGACCTGCCCAGGCGCTACCCCGCCGCCCTCTGGCTCAGCAAGCCAGCCGAGATGGCCGATATCGTCGGCGCGTTGGCCAGCCAGATCTCCTCCTCGTCCCGTTCGGACGACGATTGAATGTAAGAGAACCGCACCCATCGCGACTATCCATCGGATGACAGGTGGCGAAGCGAAGATGTTCGAGGAGGCCGTGCGGTCGCACGGTCCCCTGGTCTCGCGCATCTGCTCCAGCTATGAGGCGCGCCCGGCCCTCGCCGAAGAGCTCGTCCAGGACACCTTCTCCGCGCTCTGGCGAGCCCTGCTCCGCTTCAGGGGAGAGGCGTCGCTTCGCACCTTCGTGGCGCGCATCGCGCACAACACCTGCGTCAGTCACGTCCGGCGGGAATCGCGCGTCACCCATGCCGATCTCGAACCGGAAACCCCCTCGGACCTGCCAGGGCCGGAGGAGGAAGCAGGCCGAAGTCTGGCCCGCAAGCGCCTGCTCGAAGCCGTCAGGAAGCTGCCGATCGGCCAGCGTCAGGTCGTGACGCTCCACCTCGAAGGGTTCTCCGACCCAGAAGTGGCGGACGCCCTCGGCCTGACGCCGGGCAACGTCGCGGTCCGCCTGACCCGCGCGCGGGAGAGGCTACGCCGCCTAATGGGAGTTGCCGCATGACCTTCCAGCCCCATCACGGCGGCGATGACGCCCTCGCCGCCCTCTGGCAGTCGGAGCACCAGGCCGTCGATCCAGGCGAGATGTTGCGGGTGGTGGAAGCCGAGCACGCCCAGCAGCGCCGGTTCCTCCGCGCCTGCTACGCCCTAGGCTTCGCGTCGCTCCTTCTGACGCTCTACCTTGATCTACAGGGTTTGTTCCGTGTACCCGGCCTGTTCACCTTGCTCTTGGTCGGGTCCATCGCCTGGCAGTACCGCAAGAGCAGGCAGGCGAGAGCGCACTGCGGCGAGCCTGCCGCGCTGCCGCCTATAGAGCTTGTGCGCTTTGCCATCCGCCAGGCGAAGGTCTCGCTGCGCAACGCCAGGGTGTTCTACGGGGTGATGCCGGGAAGCTTGGTGTTGGGGATGCTGCTCGGTCCGCTTCTCGCGGCCCCCGGCGGCCGTTTGGCTACCCCCGAATGGTCGTTCTGGGCGCTGGCCCTGCCGATCCTGGCAGGCGTTGCCGGCTGCATGGTCTGGGGGCTCCGCACGGCGCGCCGTAAGGTAGGCGAGATAGCGGCGCTGGAGCAGCGCCTGCGCGAGCTGGAAGAGGATCTGTAAGAGGATCGCACCTTTGGCGACTGTCCCTTTGCATAAACGCAGGAGACAGGACCCATGATCGACGAAACAAAGTGCAAGCCGAGCCGGAGCACCATCGCCGTGAGCGCGGTGTGGCTGCTGGTCACCCTCACCCTTCTGGCCGGGATCATCCTCGAGCCCGATGAGGGCGGTATCTGGGACGGCTACACCCCCACCTGGCTTGGCGGCGAGGGGGAAAGCCGGTGAACAGGAGCGAGAACCGCCTGCTCACGGCAACCGTTCTGGGAATCGCCTTCGGTTTTGCCTTCCTGGCGATCATCGGCGCCCTTTTCGGCGTGATCGACCCGAAGACCTCCGTGCTCTTCGTACCGATCGTCCTGATGCTGGCGACCGTGTTCGCCGCCGTAAGGCGAAGCAGCCGGTAGGAAACTCGGCGAGCCGAGGGAGGTCACCACCTTCTTCCTCGGCCGTGCCTGCGGCATGTGGGCACATCGAGACTCGATATTTACGGACAGCTTGCTAAACTCACTGTCATCGACCACCTGCAAGGTGGCATGGCGGGTAATCCAAGGTAGACGGCACATGATTCTCACCCTCGAAGGGGTCTCCAAGCATTTCGGTGCGTTCAAAGCGGTGAAGGACCTCTCCTTCAGCGTCACCGAGGGGGAGATCGTCGGTTTTCTCGGTCAGAACGGCGCTGGCAAGACCACGACGCTGCGCATGGTCATGGACATCCTGCCCCCCACCAAGGGGCGGATCGAGCTGTTCGGCAGCAAGAACCTGCGTGACGGGCGCCTCAAGGTCGGCTTCCTGCCCGAGGAGCGCGGGCTGTACCGCAAGATGAAGGCCGTCGACACCATCGCCTATTTCGGCCGCCTCAAGGGCGTGCCCGGCAAGACCGCCAAGAAGCGCGCGAACGAGCTGCTCGAACGCTTCGGCATGACCCAGTACGCGCAGAACAAGATCGAGACCCTCTCCAAGGGCAACGCCCAGAAGATCCAGCTCCTCAGCGTGCTGACCCATGCGCCCAAGTTCCTGATCCTCGACGAACCCTTCTCCGGCCTCGACCCGGTGAACCAGAAGCTGCTCGAGGACCTCATCTCGGACCTGCGGAAGGAGGGCGCGACGGTGCTCTTCTCCACCCACACCATGGAGCATGCCGAGCGCCTCTGCGACCGCTTCGTCATGATCAAAGCGGGCGAGAAGGTCTTCGAAGGCACCATCGAGGAGGCGCGCGACGCCTATGAACGGCGCCTGATCCTCGCTACGCCGGACGACCCGCAGCGCCTCGTCGGTCACGCGGGCATCACCGCCGTCACGCCGCTCGGCCGCGACCGCTACGCCCTGTCAGTGCAGGAAGGTACGGACAGCCAGTCCGTCCTCGCCGCGATCCTCGCCGCCGGCATCCACGTCATCAGCTTCGGCCGCGAGGAAGCGCGCCTTCACGACATCTTCTTCCGCCTCGCGGGCGCTGACCAGACGCAGGAGCAAGCGGCATGAGCGGCCTTTTCGAGATCATCTCCCACGAGTACCGCAAATACGTCTTCACCCGCGGTTTCATCGCCTTCCTGTTCCTGATCCCCCTCGGCATGGCGGTGGGCTTAGGCGTCGCCTTCCTTCAGGAGGCCACCGAGACGGCCAAGACCTTCGTCATCATCGACCGCACCGGCGACTACCAAGAGACCATCGCCGAGGCCGTCGAGACCGATCGGCAGGAGCGCGTGCTGCGCCGCTGGGACGACTTCGTCACCGGCCTTGCCACCGCAGGCATCGTCGACGCCGATGCGCTCGGCTACCCCTTCAGGCCTGAAGCCGACAGCGGTGCACCCGGCATGCCCGACGCGGAGGCCATCGCCGCCAGCATGACCAGCTCGGTCGGACCCAGCGCCCGCCGGGAAGCCTTCTTCGAGGCGGGCGGGCTGGAAGAAGGCCGCCGCCGCCTCTCCGAACTTGCCTCCGCGGACCTCCCCAAGATCGAGGAGCCCAAGCTGCGCTACCGCGTGGTGGAGCTGGACTTAGGGCTGGGCGCCGATGCGGGCGCGGAGGAGATCGGCACCGCCTACGCCCCCTATATGCGCGGCGACGAGGATCTGCCGGATGGCGGCCGCCTCACCGGTGTGGTCCTCATCCCCCAGGGCTTTGGCGACGACCCAGAGATCAGCGCCGTCTACCTCACGGACAACCTCAACGACACCGGCATTGCAGGCTTCGTGCGCGGCGCGGTCAGCGAGAACCTGCGCACCAGGGCCTTCCTCGAAGCGGGCGTCAGCGAGGCCGAGGTGGTCCGCATCACCGGCCTCTCCGCCTCCGTCCGCACGGTGAAGGCGGGCACTCAGGAGGGCGACGAGGCTCAGAACCAGCGCGACCAGATCGAGCGCTTCCTGCCCTTCGGTCTCGCCTATGTCCTCTTCTTCGGCGCCTTCTCCGTGGGCTCGATGCTCTTGACCAATACGATCGAGGAGAAGTCCAACAAGATCGTCGAGATGCTGCTCTCGTCGGTCTCGGCAGGCCAGCTCATGATCGGCAAGCTGATCGCCCTGGCCTTGGTCGGCCTTACCCCCATGGTCTTCTTCGCCGCCGTTGGGATCGCCATCCTATCGGTCTTCGGCGCAGGCGACGAGTTTTTCGGACTGGTGCTCGACGTCGTCACCGGCAGCCCGCTGGTGCCGTTCTTCTTCCTCTACTTCGTGCTCGGCTACCTGCTGATCGGTGCGGTCTACTTGGGCATCGGCGCCATGTGCGAGACCATCCAGGACGCCCAGAACCTCTCGACGCCGCTCACCTTCCTGGTGCTGCTGCCGACCTTCGCCTTTGTCGGCATCATCGTCGACGACCCCAACGGGGTGATCGCCAGGGTCCTGACCTTCATCCCCCTCTACAGCCACGTCACCATGATGCTGAGGCTATCGGCCAACCCGCCGGTCTGGGAGATCATCGCGGGCACGGCGATCCTAGCGGGCTCCGCGCTTCTGCTGATCGGCTTCATGGGCCGCATCTACCGGGCGGGCATCCTGCAGTCCGGCGGCAAGGCGACCTTCAAGGGCATGCTGGATGCCGCCCGAACCTCGCGGGAGAACGCGGCGCGGTAGCCCCCTCCGCCCTTCGGGCACCTCCCCCATTCCATGGGGGAGGGAAGCAAACCAACCGTTGTTCCCTATTTCGCTCCCCACTGGTGGGGGAGCTGCCGGCAGGCTGAGGGGGCGGCAGTACCAAAACTCAAGCGCAGCGGCGCTCCCTGAAGAGCTTCGCTTCGGGAAGCTCTTGCCAGCCGAAAGCCTGGTCGGAAGGGCCGTGAGCGCGGTACTGCTCGAGCCTGCCAACGGCCTCGTCGAGGCTGGGAAGGTGCCCGATCGGCACCCACCACATGACGAAATGCGGCTTCTCCGAGGGCACGAACCATTCCGCCTTGCGGTTGTAGACATGTTGATGGGCCGTCTTCCAAACATAGTTGGCGAGATCGGCAGGCGTTTCCCATACGGACAGGTTGACGGCGTCCAAGGGGTCTGGCGTCCAGCGCACATCCATGGCGTGGTTGCCCTCCCCCGTCATGCGCCAGACGAAGCCCGGCGAGCGTTCGGCCAGCGCGTTGATCGCGTCGACACGGTCGAAGAACTCCTTCATCACCGGGTCATCCACCGTGCCCTTCGTCCGCCCGATATTGATCTCCGCGAGATGCGTTCCTTCAGGCTGCTCCATGCCCTCTACCTTTCATCACTGCGCCAAAGAGCCTAGCTACCGGGCAGGAAGAACACGACCGCGGTGCGCAGCACCCCGACGGAGGAACCGATGACCGACGCATTCTACGCCCGCATCCGCGATACCCTGCATGAGATCGAGGAGGAGGGCCTGACCAAGCCCGAGCGCCTCATCACCTCCAAACAGGGACCGGAGGTCACGATCAGCCATGAGGGCCGCGAGGTGCGCGCGCTCAATTTCTGCGCCAACAACTATCTCGGCCTCGCCGACCACCCCGAGCTGATCCGCGCCGCGCAAGAAGGCGCCGAGAGCCACGGCTACGGCATGGCCTCGGTGCGCTTCATCTGCGGCACGCAAGAGATCCACCGCAAGCTCGAGCGCGAGCTGGCCGACTGGCTGGGCTTCGAGGACACGATCACTTTCGCGGCGTGTTTCGACGCCAACGCCGCCGTCTTCGAGCCGCTCCTCGGCAAGGAAGACGCCATCATCTCCGACGCCCTCAACCACGCCTCGATCATCGACGGGGTTCGTCTGTGTAAGGCGCAGCGCTACCGCTTCGACAACAACGACATGGCCTCGCTGGAGCAGCAGCTGAAGGACGCCGATGAAGCGAGGGCACGGACGAAACTCATCGTCACCGACGGCGTCTTCTCCATGGACGGCACTATAGCCCAGCTTGGCGCCATCTGCGACCTGGCCGACAAGTACGGCGCTCTGGTCATGGTGGATGACTGCCACGCCACCGGCTTCATGGGCGAAGGTGGCCGCGGCACCCACGAGCATTGCGGCGTCATGGGAAGGGTCGACATCCTCACCGGCACGCTGGGCAAGGCGCTGGGCGGCGGCATGGGCGGCTTCATCTGCGCACGTCAGGAAGTCGTGGACCTGCTGCGCCAGCGCGCCCGCCCCTACCTCTTCTCCAACGCCCTCGCCCCGGCGCTGGTCGAAGCCTCCCGCCGCGCCCTCCACCTCGTCCGCGAGGGGGGCGATCTGCGCAAGCAGCTCTTCGCGAACGCCGAGCTCTTCCGCTCCCTGATGACCGAAGCAGGCTTCGACCTCCTCCCCGGCGAGCACCCCATCATCCCCGTCATGCTCTACGACGCCAAGAAGGCGCAGACCATGGCGGCCAAGCTTCTGGACGAGGGCGTCTTCGTCACCGGCTTCAGCTTCCCCGTGGTCCCGCGCGGCAAGGCGAGAATACGCACCCAGATGAATGCTGCTCATACGGAAGAACAGGTGAGACGCACGGTGGATGCTTTCGTGAAGGTCGGGCGCGAGGTCGGGGCGATTTGAACGAGCGGTAAGTTAGCTGGTGCGCAACGTCGTCTTTATAGCACTTGCGGGCGTTCTGTTCTCGCTCAGTTTTGTCTGCGTCCTGTTCGTACTCTTCATACTGTTCGCAGGTTTGTCTTCTCTAGGGATAGACCTGTATCTCGATTGGAAGCATTGTGGCGGAGAAGATCTACCCGAGCTCTGTTTCGACGATGGTCTTCAACGTAGTTGGATGCTCATCCTCGGTAATGTTATCGTATGGGGACCGATAGCACTTCTAGCGGTCGTTTTCCTCGACGGAGGTAGAGCGGCTTGGAAGGCATCTGGTAGAAGGGTTCCAGCAATCATTCGCTGGCTGGAGAACATCCCGATTGCCAAGCAATAGTTCGTAGGGCGGATTGCGAAGCCATCCGCCATTCGTTGAGTGCCCGCGAGGCGGAAAGCTTCGCGTTCCGCCCTACGGCATACCCCGGCCCATCTCCCGCTTGCCCCTCTCCCCATTCGCCCCTATCGCCGAACCATGAGCGCGACCAAGCTGATCACCGGTCTCTCCGAGATCGCGGGCGAGTATGACGGCCTTCTCTGCGATGCCTGGGGAGTCATTCATAATGGGCGCGAGCTGTTCCCCGGCGCTGCCGAAGCGCTGACGAAGTTCCGCGAGACCCGCGGCCCGGTGGTGGTGCTGACCAACGCTCCGCGCCTCTCAGACGTGATCCCCGCCCAGCTCGACAGGCTCGGCCTACCGCGCGAGGCCTACGATGCGGTCGTGACCTCGGGCGACGCCACCCGCCAGATCGTGCGCGAGATGGCAGGCAAGAGCTTCTACCGCATCGGCCCCTCCAAGGATGACGGCCTCTTCGCCGCCGTGGACATCGAGCTGGCGCCTCTCTCGGGGGCCGACGCCATCTTCTGCTCAGGCCCGAACGACGACGAGACCGAGACGCCCGAGGACTATCGCGGCCTCCTGACTGAGCCTGCCAAGCGGGGCCTGCCCATGGTCTGCGCCAACCCCGACATCGTGGTGCGCTACGGCGACAAGCTGATCTACTGCGCAGGCGCCTTGGGTCAGCTCTACGAACAGCTTGGCGGGAAGGTGCTATTGGGCGGCAAGCCCCACCCGCCGATCTACGAGCTCGCCAAGGCCCGCATGGCCCAGATCGCAGGCCGCGAGCCCAGTAAGCTCCTCGCCATCGGCGACGGCATCGGCACCGACATCAAGGGCGCCAACGCGCAGGGCATCGACTGCGTCTTCGTCGCCGATGGCATTTTCGCCGAAGCGGCGCGCAAGGACGGTAAGCTCTCCGGGGACAAGCTGGCCCAAGCACTTGATGCCGACGGGGTGCACGCCGAGTACGCCATGGACACGATTGCCTGGTGAGCCTCGTCCGCGCGCCCCTCGCCTGCTCCCTGGCCGAGCCCCTACGCGGCGCGGTGGCTGTCATGGGCAATCTCGACGGCGTGCATCTCGGGCACCAGACGCTCATCGCTGAGGCGAAAAAGGTGGCCGAGGAAATGGGTCGCCCCCTCGCCGCCGTCACCTTCGAGCCGCACCCACGGCGGGTCTTCAACCCCGACGCCCCGCCCTTCCTCCTTACCCCGCTGGAGGTGAAGGCCGAGCTGCTAGAGGAGGCGGGCTGCGAACACATCTTCGCCCTCCCCTTCATCCCGGAGCTCTACAAGCAGTCCCCCGATGCCTTCGTGCGCGGCGTGCTCGCCGAGACCCTCGGTCTCTCCGGTATCGTCACCGGGCAGGACTTCCAGTTCGGTAAGGACCGCGCGGGCTCTTCGGAAACCCTAGCCAAGATCGCAGGCGAGGTCGGCATGACCTACCGAGCCATCGAGCCGGTGGGCGAGGGAGAGCAGAAGCACTCCTCCAGCACCGCCCGCGGCGCCTTGCGCGAAGGCAGGCCCGGAGATGCCAAGGCCGTCCTGGGCCGAGACTGGTTCGTGCGCGGCGAGGTGGTACGTGGGCGGGAGCTGGCGAGAACCCTGGGCTTCCCCACGGCAAACGTCGTCCTAGGCGACGTCATCCGCCCAAAGTACGGCGTCTATGCCTGCCAGGCAGTGGTGGACGGCAACACCCACGGCGCCGTCACCAATATCGGCATCCGCCCCACCGTCGACGGCAAGGAGGAGCGCCTGGAGGTGCATCTCTTCGACTTCGACGGCGACCTCTACGGCAAGACCATCGACTGCCACTTTATCCGCTTCATCCGCGAGGAGCGTAAGATGGACGGGCTCGACGCGCTGAAGGCGCAGATCGCCAAGGACAGCGAGGCTGCAAGAGCGGTGGTTTGAACCCGTCATCCCGGAAGCCGAAGGCTATCCGGGACCCATGGACTGAGGTCCGAAACCTGCGCGACGGCAGCATGTTCAGCACGGTTAGGCCATGGATCCCGGATCAAGTCCGGGATGACGGCTTAGTTCAACCGAAGCTCCATGCAGTAGCTGAACGGGTCCGCCGCATACTCCCCATAGCGCTCGCACGGCGTAAAACCGGCCTTCGTATAAACCGCCCGCGAGGCCGCCCAGGGCTCGTTCGGCCCGGTCTCCAGTTTGAGCACCTCTACCCCGCCAACCTTCGCCTCCTCGACCAAACGCGCCACCAGCGCCGATGCGATCCCCTGCCCCCGGAAGCGCTCATAGACATGCATCGCCTTGATCTCCGCAACGCCCTCCCCGAGCCCCTTCAACGCAATGCAGCCAGCAGCCTCCTCCCCCAGGACCGCCAGAAAGAAACGCCCCTCGGGCTTTCCCCCTGCTACAATGGCGTGCCCGCTGCCGGGCGGGGTGTGCTCGATGGAGTAGGCTTTCTGCACGGCGATCAGCGTCTGCACCCGCTCGTTGTCGCTAGGGACCTCGATGATGCGCACCATCTCACAACCTCCTAGCCCTTGGGCCAAACCCCCGCTAAGCGCGCCTGATGGCTGACGATCAACCCAAGAACGACTACAAAGACACCCTCTTCCTCCCGGCGACCGAGTTCCCGATGCGCGGCGGCCTGCCCAAGAAAGAGCCGCAGATCCTGAAGCGCTGGGACGAGATGGGGCTCTACGGCAAGCTGCGAGAGGATGCGAAGGGGCGGACCCCTTACGTGCTGCATGACGGCCCGCCCTACGCCAACGGGCACCTGCACCTAGGCACGGCGCTCAACAAGACCATCAAGGACCTGATCGTCCGCACCCGACAGATGGCAGGCTTCGATGCGAACTACGTGCCCGGCTGGGACTGCCACGGCCTGCCCATCGAGTGGAAGGTGGAGGAGGCCTTCCGCGGCAAAGGACGCAAGAAGGAAGACGTTCCGCCCTCGGAGTTCCGCACCGAGTGCCGGGCCTACGCCGCCAAGTGGATCGACATCCAGCGCGAAGAGTTCCGCCGCCTCGGTGTCGAGGGCGACTGGCAGAACCCCTACAAGACCATGGATTTCGGCACCGAAGCCGCCATCGTCGCCGAGTTCCTGACCTTCGCCGAGAAGGGCCTCGTCTATCGAGGCTCGAAGCCGATCATGTGGTCGCCGGTGGAGCAGACCGCGCTCGCCGAGGCCGAGATCGAGTACCACGATCATCAGTCCACCACCATCTGGGTGCGCTTCCCGTTCGTAGACGCCCCGGCAGGCCTAGAAGGCGCGGATGTGGTCATCTGGACCACCACCCCCTGGACCATCCCGGCCAACCGCGCGGTCTGCTATGGTGAAGGCCTCGGCTACGGTCTCTACGAGGTGGAGAGCGTCCGAGACGACCTCGACTTCGCACCCTTCGCCAAGCCTGGCGACCGGCTGATCCTAGCCGATGCTCTTCATGAGGATGTCTTCGCGGCAGCCTTCGTCAGTGGTTTCAAACGCCTTTCCGATGTCGCACCATCGCAGCTCGCTGGCACCAAGCTGAAGCACCCCCTGGCCGGGCACGCTGATGCGTATGGCTTCGAGGTGCACATGCTGCCCGGCGATCACGTCACCGACGAGGCAGGTACGGGCTTCGTGCATACGGCACCGAGCCACGGCCAGGAGGACTACTTCGCCTGGCTCGCCGCCGGCCTGCCCCTCGACGCCATCCCCTACACGGTCGGCCCGGACGGTGCCTATACGGACGAGGCGCCAGGCTTCGAGGGCCGCAAGATCTTCCGCACCGACGGCAAGAAGGCGGGCAAGGACGGCGATGCCAACCCCGAGGTCATTAAGGCGCTGACCGAACACGGATCGCTCCTCGCGCGCGGCCGCCTCACCCACTCCTACCCCCATTCCTGGCGTTCCAAGGCGCCGGTCCTGTTCCGCAACACGCCGCAATGGTTCATCCGTGTGGGCGAGGGCGAAGGCTCGCTGCGAGAGGTAGCCCTCGGGGCCATCGAGGACACCGAGTTCTACCCCCCTTCCGGCCGCAACCGCCTGCGCGGCATGGTCGAGACGCGGCCCGATTGGCTCGTCTCCCGCCAGCGGGCCTGGGGTGTACCGATCACCTTGTTCGTGGACGCCAAGGGCGAGCCGCTGGTGGACCAGGCCGTCAATAAGCGCATCATCGAAGCCGTTCGCGAAGGTGGAGCCGACGCCTGGTTCGGTACGCCTGCTGAGGATTTCCTCGGCGGCTCCTACGATGCCAGCCAGTACGAGAAAGTGAACGACATCCTCGATGTCTGGTTCGATTCGGGCTGCACCCATGCCTTCACGCTGGAGGCGCGGGACGACCTCACCTGGCCCGCCGACCTCTACATGGAAGGCTCGGACCAGCACCGCGGCTGGTTCCAATCCTCGCTTCTAGAGGGCTGCGGTACGCGCGGCAGAGCTCCGTACAAGGCGGTCTTCACCCACGGCTTCGTCATGGACGATAAGGGCCGCAAGATGTCCAAATCCCTGGGCAATGTGGTGGGTCCTGACGAGATCACGAACAAATACGGCGCTGATATCCTGCGCATCTGGGTGGCGAGCTCGGACGTGCAGGAGGACATCCGCGTCGGTGACGAGATCCTCTCCTCCGCCGTCGATGCCTACCGTAAGGTGCGCAACACGCTGCGCTATCTTCTCTCCGCACTTGACGGCTACGACGCGAAGGAAGCGGTGTCGGCCTCTGAGATGCCGGAGCTGGAGCGCTACATCCTCCACCGGCTTCACGAGGTGGACGCCCGCGTCAGGAAGGGTTTCGAGGACTACAACTTCAAGGCCTCCTGGCGCGCGCTCTCCGAGTTCGCCATCCAGGACCTCTCGGCCTTCTATTTCGATGTGCGCAAGGACTGCCTCTACTGCGACGCGCCGGACAACGTGAAGCGCCGCTCCACCCGGACGGTCATGGCGCAGCTCCTGGAAACCATGGTCAGGCTCCTCGCCCCCGTCTGTCCGTTCACGGCGGAGGAGGTCTACGACCACTTCCCCGAAGGCCTCGGCGAGCGCAAACCCTCCGTGCACCTTCTTCAGTTTAGCGAACTCCCGGAAAGCTACCGCGACGAAGCGCTTGCCGAACGCTGGACCAAGCTGCGCGGCATTCGCCGTGTGGTCACCGGCGCCATCGAAGAGCGGCGCAACGAGAAGGAGATCCGCGGCAGCTTGGACGCGGCCACGGGCCTTTATATCGACGACGCAGAACTGGCCGAACTGGCGAAAGACCAGGACTGGGCCGAACTGGCGATCACCTCGCAGGCCATGCTTGGGCCGAGCCCTGCAGCGGACAGCGCCTTCCGCCTGGCCGAACAGCCGGGCGTCGCGGTCATCATCTCCCGTGCCGAGGGCGATAAATGCGGCCGGTGCTGGCGTATCCTGCCGGAGGTGCCGGAGGAAGGCGCTCTTTGCCTACGCTGCAAAGAGGCGACCGGAGCATGACCATCCTCTGGCCTCTTCCGCCGGTGCACAAGCGCCCGCTTTTCCGTATGGGGATGATCCTGGCGGCAGTGACCTTGGTGCTCGACCAGGCGACGAAGCTCTGGGTACTGCACCTTCTCGAGCTGCCGGGCCGGATCGGCGGTAAGGTCGAACTCAGCCCCATCTTTGACCTCACTTACGTAGAGAACCGAGGCATCAGCTTCGGCCTTCTCGCAGGGGGTATGGCGAGCCGGGTGTTCCTGTCGCTCGTTTCCATCGTGGTCTCCGTCTTCATTGTAAGGTGGCTCGCCAAGACCGAGCGGCGTTTCTCCGCCATTGCCGCCGGGCTGATCCTGGGCGGCGCGGTCGGGAACCTGATCGACCGGGTCTTCTACGGCTATGTGGTTGATTTTCTGGACTTCAGCGGCATCGGCTTCGGCTACGTCTTCAACGTGGCCGACGCCGCGATCAATATCGGCGTCGCCTTCCTCCTCTATGACTGGCTGGTGGTGGAGCGGCGCGAGCGTGCCGGTTCTTCATCCGGTTAGGTCTTGGTGGTTCCGCTCCCCCGTTGTAGGACGTGAGCCGCACAACAGTTCCGAAGGTGTCTATGCGTCGTCAGCTCGTCCTTTTGTCCTCCGCCGCGCTTCTGGCGGCCTGCAGCAGCGGTCCCCTTTCCGACCGCAACGCGCCGGACGAGTTCGCCGTCATCACCAAGCCGCCCCTCACCGTGCCGCCGGACTATGCGCTGGAGCCCCCGCGCCCCGGCGAGACCCGGCCCGAGGAGCTCTCCACCACCCAGCGCACGCAGCAGCTCCTCCTCGGTGATCAGTCTTCGGAGCCGCCATCGAACGGTGAGCTGGCCTTGGTCTCCGCCGTCGGCGCCCTCGATGTGGACCCCTCGATCAGGGCGATCCTCGCCGCTGAGAATGGCGGCCGCGCGGAGAAGAGCGACAGCCTCACCACCCGCCTCCTCTTCTGGGACTTCAACGGCGACGAGATCGACGACAGCCGCGCGCCGCTGGTGGTCGACAACCGTGAAGAGTGGCTCGAAGGCCGCCGTAACTCCATCCGCTCGGTGGTAGGCGAGGGCAACGCTGTGACCATCGCGACCGATGACCGGGGTATCCTCCGGCTTCCTGGGGTGAAGTAGGGATCAGAAGTCGCCCGGTGCCACCTGGGCGCAGACGATGCCGTTGCGCCGCCACATATCCACCACGCCCTGTCGGTCGTCGAAGACGAGGTCCGGCGGGAATGCTTCCTCCCGCAGCCAGCTCTCCTTGAGCGCGACGTCTGGCTGGTAGTCCTTCTCGGGCCGCATCCGGTTGGCGGTGACGCCCTCCCCCACATGCTGTGCGAGCCACTCATCGGTCTCGGCACGGACCTCGTCCGAGCGGCCTGACCAGATCTCCACCCGGTGCCCGGCGGCGCTCAGCTCCTGAAACATTGCGACGATCGGCCGGTTCGGCTCGTCATCGCTGCAGGCACGAAAAAAGGCGGGCCAGTTCCGGCGCCCGCCTTGAATGAAGTGCCTGCGATGCTCGATCAGCGCCAGCGTGCCGTCCAAATCGAAGACGACGAACAACGCCTCAGATAACGTCCGGGAAGAAGCGGCGCTTCACCAGGATAACGATAGCGGCGATCAACAGCACCGGACCGGTCACCACGCCGAGGCCGACCACGGCGGCACCGACAATCCCGGCGGCGCCGAAGGCGAGACTAAGCACGGTGGCACCCGCAGCGGTGACGAAGGAAACCGACGCCATCACCAGGCTCATCACCGCGCTGGCGATGCTGAAGGCGGCGGCGCTGGTCATCTGAATGAAGCCCTGCCCGGCGGCAGCCTCGCCGCCATGCACCAGCTCAGTGTTGCCGGTGAGGGTGACGGTCAGCGCCAAAGCAACCGTGGCGATGATGAAGGTACCGACGGCGGCGCCCGCTCCCCTGGCCATTTGGGTCCGGCGGCTCATGGCGTTTTCTGTCGGTTTCATCGTCGTTGTCCTCTCTCCTAGGACGCAACTGGGCAAAGCTTACCACATATTCAAGAGGAGCACAGTGCGAAAAGCGAGTTAATCGAGAGCAAATTTGTAAGACAGCATCTTGTAGCAGAGCTTAGCGGCCAGGAAATCACAACCGTGCAGCTCGGGCCGGGGCGCTAGCTCGACGATATCGGCGCCGACAACGTCCGCAATCTCGAATGTCCGGCGCAGGATGGGGATGACGTCGTCCCAGAACATGCCGCCTGGCTCCGGCGTCCCGGTGGCCGGCATGAGCGAGCTGTCGAAGCCGTCCACGTCGAAGGTGACATAGACCGGCTTGCCGCGCAGGTGCTCGACCGCCTCCTCCACGTCCCACTTAGCCTTCTCCCGCGCCCAGTGGATGCGGATGCGCTCGTCCTTGTGCTCCTCGTAGAAGGGGATTTCCGTGCGGCTGATGTTGCGGATGCCGAAGCTCGTCAGCGTCACGCGGTCATCGTCGAGGCACCGGCGCATGGCGTTGGCGTGGCTGTAATAGTCGCCGCGGAACATGTCGCGCAGGTCGGCATGGGCGTCGAACTGGAGGAGGTGCAGCTCGCCGTGTTTTTCGACCAGCGGCTTGATGGCGCCGGGGGTGATCGAGTGCTCACCGCCCAAAGTCATGGGAAAGGCGCCTGCGTCCAGGGTCTTGCGCACGAGGTCTTCGAGCTGGCCCATGCCCTCCTCGATGGTGGGGGCGATGGGGCCGGTCTCGACGATCTCCTCGTTGAACTTTCGGATCGGCTCCTGCCAGAGCTCGTCGTCGAAAAGCTCCACCTCCTTCGCCGCCCGGAAGATCGCCTGGGGCGCCTTGGCCGTGCCGCCCTCGTAAGAGACGGTGTCCTCGAGGCCGAAGGGGATGATGTGGACCTTCGGCGCATCATCAGGCGCCGGGATGCGATCGTGTTCGAACATGAGGGTCATGGGTGAGGTTTTCCGAGAGGGTGGAATATAACTTCCGTAGGTTTTTACTCTGGGAGGTTTCCGTCGTGAAGCTTTCCCTGGCTATTGGAACGATTTTCTTCGTAGTTGGGTTGAGTGCTGACCTCTACGGACTGGTTAGCGCGAGTTCCGCGGGGTCCGAGTTCACAAAACTAGCCTTTTCAGGAACCGTAGGTTTCATCTGTGTAGGCACGGCTGTGAATGCCATTTGGCACTTGCTGGCGTTACTATCTGGGTGGCAGTTGAAGTCTTGAGGTCCTTGTAGGGCGGCTCGCGAAGCGTGCCGCCGTTCATAAGCGCTACCGTCGAAGGCGGCACGCTTCGCGAGCCGCCCTACGGTCCTACTCCAACCCCTTCCGTATATAAGCAGGCAGCGCAAACGCCGCCGCGTGCACCTCCGGCGTGTAGTACCCCATCTCCAGCGGGTTGGCCGACGTCCGCCGTGCCAGCCAGGTCTCGTCGTGCGGGTACTGAGCGTCGGACGCGAAGCCGAGGGTCATCAGCCCGCCCGTATAGGTCGGCACGGCCGCGACATAGAACTCGACATTGGCGAAGCTCTTCTCCTGGCGCTCCTTGATCATCTTCGGCTCCCAGGGCTGCAGGAAGGGGAGGCCTCCCTGCACCGTGAGGATGCCGCCGGTGTTCAGAACACGCTTGCAGCCTGCGTAGAACTCCTCGGTGAAGAGGACCTCGCCGGGGCCGACGGGGTCGGTCGAATCGACGATGACCACGTCGAAGCGCTCGTCGGTTTCCTCGACATATTTCGCGCCGTCGGTGATGACGATGTTCGTGCGCGGATCGTCGAAGGCGCCGTTCGAGGTCTCAGGGAACCACTGACGAGCGAACTCGATCACGTCCTTCTCGATCTCGACCAGGGTCGCACTCTGGACGGACTTGTGACGCAGCACCTCGCGCAGGATCCCGCCATCGCCGCCGCCGATGATGAGGACCCGCTTCGCCTCGCCGTGTGCATAGAGCGGCACATGGGTCAGCATCTCGTGATAGACGAACTCGTCCGAGGACGTCATCTGAATGATACCGTTCAGCGCGAACATTCGTCCGTATTTGGCGTTCTCGAAGACGACGAGGTGCTGGTGGTCGATCTCATCGTCGAAGAGGACCTTGTCCACGCGGGCGGAGTGGCCAATGCCCTCCTCCATCTCCTCCTTGAACCAGAGCTCGCCGCCGATCTTATGCAGGTACTTGCTCATTCGCCTATCTCCAGGTCACTTCGTGAGAAACAAGTTCACACCCCGTGATCGTAATTTCCAAACCCGACTGCAAAGCCATACGAACGCCGCCGTCCCCTTCTTCAAACTCGTGAATCTGGTTGGAAGGTCCCCAATCATTCGCATAGTCAATTTCGAGCTTATGTTGCGGCACCAACTCGATCTTGTGGATACTTTCTGAACGGATGATTTTTAGCCGGAGCTTCCGACCGACGATGCAGAACTCGCCCAACGTCGCGTCGTGCCACTCAAACCCATCCAGAGTTATCTCCATGGCAGCCTACGCCACACCCTCGCCGCGGTAGAAGGTCTGCACATTAGCTTCCTCGGCTGAGAACGCTTCGCGCAGGATGTCCACGGCCAGCTCCGGCTTGGCGTCGCCGCACATGAAGACGTCGAAGGCGGCGTAGTCGCGCTCCGGCCAGGTGTGTACGGAGATATGGCTCTCGGCCAGGACCGCCACGCCCGACAGCCCGCCCGACGGCAGGAAGGTGTGCACGTGGATATGGAGCAGCGTCGCCCCGCACTCGCGCACGATGCGCTTGAAGGTGGCCTCCATCAGCGCCTTGTCGGTCAAGTTCTTCGCGCCCAGAAGGTCGATGATGAGGTGGGTTCCGGCATAGACCTTGCCGCCCCGCTGAATGAAGTGGTCGGCCTCGGTGTTGCCCGCGAGGATGTCGTTGGCGGGGGTGAGTTGCAGTGCAGTCTGGCTCATCGAGTCATCTCCTCGGCTGCCATCTTCTGTTCGGCGCCGGTATGATAAAGTGAAGAAAAAGGTTCGTCGGTCAGCCCGGCCTCAAGATACGATCCGTATCCGTTGAAGCCGGTCACCATACTTCGTCCGTAGGCCCCTAGAGTGCCGAACTCGATATAGTCGCCCTCCTGCGTATCTACAGGCAGAAAGAAGGGGCCACGCATCTGGTCGGCGTCGTCGCAGGTCGGACCGTAAAGACCGAAGGTCTGCTCCTCGCCGCCGCGCGAGAGGTTCTGCGCCGGATAGCGCCAGCCCAGGTGCGCCGCGTCGTAGAGCGCTCCGTAGGCGCCGTCATTGATGAAGAGCGAGTCGCCCCGCCGCCCCATCACCTTGACGATGACGCTCTCCGCATCGGCCGAAAGCGCCCTGCCCGGCTCGCACCATAGCTCTGCGTTCGCCGCCGAGGGGAAGGTCTCGAAGCAGCGCTCGATCTCGGCAAAGTAGCGCTCGAGGCTGGGCGGCTCCATGCCCGGATAGACCGCCGGAAAACCGCCGCCCACGTCGAGCACGTCGAGGATCACTCCTGCCCGCCGCACGGCCCTTGCCGCCCGGTCGAGAGCACCTTTGAAGGCCACCGGGCTCATGGCCTGGCTGCCTACGTGGAAGCAGACGCCTAGACGCTCGGCCCGCGCGCGGACCTGCTGCAGAAGCTCGGCATCGGTATCCTCGCCGGCGCCGAACTTGGAGCCGAGGCTGATCTTGGCGAGGTCCGAGCCCACTTGAAGGCGGACGCACAAAGTCAGATCACGGGCGTCCGGCAGCACCCGCTCGAACTTGGCCAGCTCCGACAGGCTGTCGAGGCTGAAGATGCGCACGCCGTGCTCTTGATACGCCTCGAGGATCGCCGCCTCGGCCTTGACCGGGTGCATGAAGCCGATCGTAGCACCAGGCGCATGGGCGCGGACAAGTTTGATCTCGGTGAGGCTCGCCGCATCGAAATGGTCGATACCGCCCTGATGCAGCGCTTCGAGCAGCCACGGCGCAGGGTTCGCCTTCACCGCATAGAAGACGTGGCCTGGAAAACGCTCCTTGAAGAAGGATGCTGCCCGGTGCGCCAGGTGCGGACGGCGGCAGAGCACCGGCCTCTCGGGCGCGAGTTTCGCGACTAGCTGCCGCGCGTTATCGAATTGGACCACCGCATGGGACCCCCGTGTGTAAGACGACTACGAGGCTCCCCGCCCCCTGACCGCCGTTAGACATGAGTGCCGGACCCCGTGCAGTGGGCCTCCTCAACCGTTCGGAGGCTTTAGGTGGGATACGGCAGAGCGCGCCGCTAGCGCCCTTGGCGACAATTGTAAAGTTGTGAAGTGAAGGGGGTGTCTTCAACGGTGAGACGGGTTAACGCTTGCCCAGAAAGCCGCGAGGAGGCGCAAGTTCCATGCATATTTCCAGGCGTACCGCCCTTCTGACCGGCCTTGCAGGCTCCGCCGCGGCCTGCGCCACCAAGCCCGAACTCGGCACGTTCAAGGCGGAAGCGCTGGCCGAGGAAGCGACCTTCTCCTGCGGTGTGGCCTCGGGCGATCCGGCGGAGGACAGCGTGGTCCTCTGGACCCGCATCGGCGGGGTCGAGGGCGGCGCGGTACCCGTCCAGGTCGAGATCGCCGAGGATGCGAGCTTCTCGCGGCTCGTCTGGACCGAGCGGACCGAGACCGATGCCTCGCGGGACTACACGGTGAAGGTGGTGGCCGACGGCCTTGAGCCGGGCCGCCGCTACGCCTACCGCTTCATGGTCTTCGATCGGGTGAGCCCGGTGGGCATGACGAGGACGCTGCCTCAGGACGCCGAGCGGGCCAAGTTCGCCGTGGCGAGCTGCTCGAACTACCCCTTCGGCTACTTCAACGCCTACGACCACATCGCACGGCAGGACGATATCGACGCTGTGCTGCATCTCGGCGACTATATCTACGAGTATGGCCGGGACGCTTACGGCGGCGAGAAGGGCGAAAAGCTGGGCCGCCAGCACGAGCCTACCCATGAGATCGTGGCGCTCTACGACTACCGCCGCCGCCACCGTCAGTACAAGGCCGACCCCTCCTCCCGCAGGATGCACGCGGCGCACCCGCTGATCGCCGTATGGGACGACCACGAGACGTCGAACGATAGCTGGCGGGACGGGGCGGAGAACCACGACCCGGCAACCGAAGGCCGGTGGGAGGCAAGAAAACTCGTCGCGCTCCAGGCCTATTACGAGTACATGCCCGTGCGCGACCCGGCGCCCGGCGGCGCGCGGGAGGCGCTGTTCCGCTCCTACTCCTGGGGCAAGCTCCTGACCCTGACGGCTATCGAGAGCCGCCTGACCGCAAGGACCAAGCAGCTTCAGTACAGCGAGATCGTCCCCACCCTGACCTCGCCCGAAGCCATCGACCGCTTCCGCCGCGAGGTGCTCGGTGATCCGTCTAGGGAGCTTCTCGGCGACGCCCAGCGGCAGTTCGTAGAAGGTAGCCTGGCTGCGTCGGTGAACTCGGGCGCCACCTGGCGCCTGATCGCCAACCAGGTGCTCTTCGCCCGCGTGGCGGCCCCTGACCTCGGCGAGTATGTGAGCGAGGACGACATCGCTGTGATCGAGCCGCAATGGCCCGAAGTGCGCGACTTCCTCACCTTCTCCGCCCTGGGGCTGCCCCTCAACACCGACAGCTGGGACGGCTATCCTGCGGCTCGCGAACGCTTCTATGATGCAGCCGAGGCGGCGGGGGCCAGGGACCTCATCGTCCTCACCGGCGACACCCACCAGTTCTGGGCCAACGACCTCAAGCGCGACGACGGGCGCGACATGGGGGTCGAACTGGGCACGACGGGTATCACCTCCCCCGGCCCCGGCAGCTATCTCGGCGACAAGGCCTTCGACTACACACTGCTTCTCCGCCGCGAGAACCCGGAAGTTCGGTACACGGACCCGGTCAGCAACGGCTACTTCCTCCTGGAGCTCGATGGCGACGAGGGCCATGTGGACTTCATCGCCATGTCGACGATCGAGAGCCCGGACTACATGGCGCTGCGCTCGGCGGCCTTCGACCTGAAGCGCCGTCGGGGGACGGTCGAGCTCGCCAACCCCAGGGGCCTCGGTTTCAAGGAGCGGGTGCTGTACCGGTAGAGCCGTAGGGCGGTCAGCTCGCAGAGTTGGCCGCGTTTGCGAGACTCGGCGCTTAGAACGCGGCCAGCTTCGCTGACCGCCCTACGGGTTGGGTCCTTGTTGCAGCGCCCGTTCCTTAGCACTCACTTTCCCTATAGCGCTCACCACGGCGAAGACCATGGTGCCCAGCTCCTATGGGTGCGATCATGTTCAGCCTTCAGGTGATGGGTCCCACGGTCTTCGCTGCGCTGCGCCGTGGGAAGCGTGCCTGTGGAACGTTGGTTCAGCACCAAAACCTGCCCGTAGGCAGTTCACCGGAAGCGGGGAGCGCGCGGGCGTGGCCACGGCTGGTGGTGTTGGTTCAATCTAGGGTCGGCCGTGGCCTGAAGTGACCAAACCACCGCCCGCGCGCTGGGCCTTCTTCTTCTGGCGGCCGATCCGCAGCTCTCGCCATCCGCCTGTCACTATACACAAGGCGCGAAGACCCGTCCGGACCCAAGAGAAGTGACGTCTCTCCCCCGCAAAGACCGGACAAAAGGGTTGTAGCTGAAACTGCGAGGGCGGGGATAAGTTGGCTGGTGCCGCTGCCCCCTCCGCCCTTCGGGCACCTCCCCCATTCCATGGGGGAGGGAAGCAGAACTAGCCTTCGCCACCTACTTCGCTCCCCCACCTCGTGGGGGAGCGAAGTAGGCTGAGGGGGCGGGGCGCGGCAGACGATCAGGAGACAGGCAGCGGCCCTACGCCTTGCGGCCCGCCACTTTGGCGATCTCGGCCTCGACCTTTTCTTCCACGATGGCGCGGAGGTTGTCATCGAGCCAGGCCTTCAGCATGGGGCGCATCATGTCCTGGACCATGTCCTCGAGGGTCAGGGGCGTGCCCTTGGAGACCTCGATGCCCTGGCGGAGCTGGGCGAAGGCCTTGGCGGCGCCGGAGCTGACGGCTTCGTCGAGGAGGCCCGTAGCGGTGTCCTCCGAAGTCTTCTCGACACCGGCCGCGGGTTCTTTGGACGCCTCGTCGAAAGTGGTGTCGGTCGGCGCCGCAGTTTCCGTCGCGACCGCATCGGGCTCCATCGTGGCGACAGAGGCGGGGGCCGGTTCGGCGGGAGCTTCGGGCTGGGCAGTCGCCATCTCGGCCGGAAAGGGCTCGGGAGCAGCGGCGGCAGGCTGAGCTTGCGGCTCTGCAGCGGGCTGGGGCGCTGCTGGCGCTGGAGCAGGCTGGGGCGCCGCGACGACCGGCTCGGCGGCAGGCACGGGAGCGGCGGGCTCGGCGCTCGTCACCTGAACCTGGCGGAGCTGGTCGGCGAGGCTGGGCTCGGGCGCCGCCGGGGCCGGGGCGGCGGGCTGAGGTTCGGCCTGCTGCTCCCGCAGGGCGACGGTGTTGGTGGTGTCGGGGTTCAGCGCGGGCCGCGGCTCGTCCTCGTCATGGATGATCTTGCGGATCGAGGCGAGGATCTCGTCCATGCTCAGTTCGCTTTGTGCCGCCGCCATCGGACCAACCTCACTCGTCAACCTTAAGCGCCTACCATCCAATTGTTCGGACTCGGGAGCAAGGCCACATACACGGGAAAGTGGTTAACGCAGCGTTTACTATTCAGCCGCGCGAACAGGAAAAAGTAAAGAAAGTCCCTAGAACTGGAAGGCTGCCTTCTTGCGGAAGCCGGGCAGGATGCCGGGAGGGTAGCTCTCGAACAGGCGCCGCTCGCCGTAAGCTTCGCCGGAGCGGGTGTAGAGCGTGGCGTGCCCCACCCGGCCCTCGCTCTTGATGGTCACGAGCCGCCCGACATCCTCCTTGAGCTGGGAGAGAAGCGGCTCCAGCCCCTCCTCCACCCCGTGGGCGATGACGATGACGTCGTAAGGCCCCTGGTTCGGGCAGCCCTTGGTCAGGGCCTCGTTCATCACCACGGCGTTGTCGATGCCGAGCTCGGCCAAGCGGTCGGTCGCCTTGGCCGCGACGGTCTCGTTCTCCTCGATCGCCACCACCACCGAGGCGAGCCTGGCGAGAACGGCCGCGGAGTAGCCGTAACCGCAGCCGATATCGAGCACGAGATCGGTGGGCTGGATCGCCGCCGCGTTCACCAGCTTGGCGAAGTCACGCGCCTCGATCAGGTAGCGGTCCTCGAACAGGGGCACGTCCTGCTCCACATAGGCCAGAGCGCGCTTGTCGGCGGGCACGAAGCGCTCACGCGGCAGCTCGAGCATCGCGGCCTGCAGCGCGAAGTCGGTCACGTCGTTCGGCCTGACCTGGCTGTCGACCATGTGTTTGCGTTGGGTTGCCGTGTCCAAGGGGCGCTCCTTCGGGCCTTCTCTTCTCGTTCGCCGGGCTGATAGAACGCTTTTGACGGCTTGGATAGGGCACCGGGCCGCTAAGTGGGAACCGGTTCGCGGCGCAAAAGATGCCTGAGCCGAGACGCCTACCGCTTGTGATTGTCGCGGGCCTCGCCTAGAGACGCACCTCGGACGGCACCATGGCGGAGTGGTGACGCAGCGGATTGCAAATCCGTGTACCCCGGTTCGATTCCGGGTGGTGCCTCCAACTTTCCAATAGTGGCGCTACCGTCGGCCTGACCGGCCTCCTACTTGAGCGCTGGCTCGACTTCGCTTTCGCTTCGCTCGCGTTCTCGGTGACTTGGGTTGGTTTGTGGCTTCTCCTCCGTCGTGGGGAGCGACGGTTGGTCTGCTTCCCTCCCCCATACCATGGGGGAGGTGCCCGTCAGGGCGGAGGGGGCCGCTGCCCCGCAACCCCCCTCTTTCCGCATGGTTAGGGCGTGGCCCCTTGGCCGCAGGTGAAAAAAAACACACGACCTTCTTGAATTCGATTCCACATTTTCAATGTTTTTCGATAAAGGGCGGTCGGGATCGGTCGTGGGGAACGACAAGGTGGAGGTCAGGAATGCTTAGGGGTACGCAGCATCGGTTGGGTGCATTGGTGGCGATAGCCGCCCTTTCCGCCTGCGCCACCCCCGGCCCGAAAAAGGCGCTGGAGCCGATCGAGGCCGAGCTCGATAGCTGGGCGTCCATCGTCGCCGCCGAAGAGGCGCGGCCGATCACCGGCAACTGGCTCGGCGATCTCGGCGATCCGGTGGCCACCAATGTCGTGGCCGATGCCCTGACCAACAACTTCAATCTCAAGGCACAGCTCGCCCGCGTGAACGCCCAGCGCGAGCAGGCCCGCGCGGTGAGGGCCGGGCTGTTCCCGCAGCTCAGCCTGGGCTTCAACGCCAGCCGGTTCGGCGGCCCGATCATCGTTCAGGGTCAGCAGCTCGGCGATACCTTCCAGACCAACTTCGACCTCGGGCTGAGCCTCAACTGGGAAGCCGATGTCTGGGGCCGCCTGACGGATCAGACCCGCGCCGCCTATCTTGATGCCGCGGCCCAGCGTGCCGATTTCGCCGCCGCGCGGCTGTCCCTCGCAGGCAACGCGGCCCAGGGCCATTACGCCCTGACCGCCGCCCGGCTGCAACGCCAGCTCGCCGAGCGTGATGTGGCGACCGGCCAGGCCAACCTCAACATCATCGAGCGCCGCTACGAGCGCGGCATCTCCACGAGCCTCGATCTGCGCCTGGCCCGCTCCAGCCTCGCCAGCTCCGAAGCGGCGCTGCAGTCGCGCATCCAGCAGGAGCTCGAGGCGGGCCGCCAGCTCGAAGTGCTGCTGGGCGAGTACCCCGCAGCCACCATCGAGGCGGCCAGCGACCTGCCCGCCCTCGCCCCGCTGAGGACCGCCAGCGGCGCGCCCCTCGGCACGCCGGAGGAGCTTCTCAGCCGCCGCCCCGACATGGTGGCCGCCGAGCGGCGCTTGAAGGCGGCGGGTCTGAGGGTCAGCGAGGCGCGCAAAGCCTTCCTCCCCCGCCTGTCCCTCGCCGCCAACGCCACCAGGAACGCCGTGCCGGGACCCGGCTCCAACGCTGCCGACATCAACGACGTCTTCGACTTCGACATCGAGGGGCTGACCAAGACCCTGTTCGGCAACCTGACCCAGCCGATCTTTCAGGGCGGGCGGCTCATCGCCAATGAGCGCGCGGCCTACGATCTGGCCCAGGCCGCCCTCTACGACTACGGTCAGACGGCGCTCGACGCCTGGCGCGAGGTCGAGGACGCGCTCGCCGCCGAGGACCTTCTGACGAGCCGCGAGCGCGCCCTGCAGCTCGCCTTCGAGGAGGCCGCCGCCGCCGAGGACCTGACCGAGCGCCGCTACCTCGCCGGCACCACCAACATCTTCGACCTGATCAGCGCCCAGCAGCGCCGCATCCAGGCCGAGGGCCAGCTCATCGACGCCCGCCGGACCAGGCTCACCAACCGGGTGGCCCTGTATCTGGCGCTGGGCGCCCCCTATGTCCTGCCGGGGGAGACCACCCTGGCAGACGCCGCCGGCCCCGACGCCGAAACGCCTGAAGGAGGCGTCCTATGATCCGCAAATTTATCGTCCTTCTCGGCGCCCTCGGGCTCGGTGTCTTCTTCGTCGCGCTGATCGCCATCGGCGGCAGCATGCGTCCCGAGCCCGAGCGGGTGGAGGCGGAGCCCGTAGCTCCTATCGCCTTCGTCCAGGACGTGAACTACAAGCCGACCACGGTGGAGGTCAGGACCCAGGGCGAGGTTCAGCCCCGGCGGCAGATCCAGCTCTCGGCGCAGATCGCAGGTAGGGTCTCCAACGTGTTCCCGTCCTACGCCGATGGCGGCACCTTCAAGAAGGGCGATGTTCTCCTCGAGATCGAGGACGCGGACTACCGCCTCGCCGTCACCCGCGCCCAGGCCACCGTCGCCCAGGCCGAGCAGCGCCTGGCGGTGGAGGAGGCGGAGGGTGTTCTGGCCGCCCGTGACTACGAAGAGCTTTCGGGCCGCGACGCCTCCAGCGATCCCTCGCTCCTGGCGCTGCGCAAGCCGCAGCTCACCGCCGCCAAGGCCGACCTCGCCTCGGCTAAGGCGAACCTGGCCGATGCCCAGCTCGCCCTCGCCCGGACCAAGGTGCGTGCGCCCTTTGACGGCCGTATCCGCACGGTGACCGCCGATGTCGGCCAGTATGTCTCCCCCGGCTTCAATCTCGGCGAGATCTTCGCCACCGATGTCGCCGAGATCAGGCTGCCGCTGACCGACGAGGATCTGGGCAAGCTCCAGCTCCCCTTCGCCTTCCAGGCCGAGGCGGGCGAAGGCCCTGCGGTCGTGCTGACCGCCACGGTGGCGGGCCAGCCGCGCACCTGGCGCGGCCATGTCCGCCGGATCGACGCCGCCATCGACAGCTCCACCCGTCAGATCGCCGCCATCGCCGAGGTCCAGGACCCCTACGGCGAGGGCGCCGATGACGGCTTCCCCCTCGCCTTCGGCCTGTTCGTGGACGCGGTCGTCACCGGCCCCGAGATCGGCAACGCGACACTCATCCCCCTCCTCTCCCTGCGCCGCGACGGCCAGGTCTATGTGGTGGACGAGATGGACGAGCTGCAGCTCAAGCGGCCCGAGATCGTGGCGCAGATCGGCGGCGGCTTGCTTGCCACCGGCGGCCTCGACGAGGGCGACCTCCTGGTGACGAGCCCGGTCAACTCCGCCGTCGGCAGCCGGGTCCGCCCGCTCTACGAAGGCGGCGAAAGCGCCAGCCGCCGTCCGCCCGAAGCCGACGAGGGTGACGCGGACGAAAGCGCCGCCACCGCCCTCAGCGGTGAAGCCGATACGGGGACCAACCTATGAACGGCCTGATCGGATGGTGGGCCAAGAACTCGGTCGCCGCCAATCTGCTGATGTTCTTCATCATCATCATTGGCATCTTCACCTACAACAACTCCCTCAGCCGCGAGACCTTCCCCTCGGTCGCCCAGGAAGCGGTCGAGGTGAACATCTCTTGGCCCGGCGCCTCGCCCACGGATAGCGAGGAGCAGCTCCTCCTGCGCATGGAGGAGGCGGTCGCCAATCTCGAGAACATCGAGGAGCTGACCTCCACCGCCTATGAGGGCGGCGCCTCCATGACCGTGGAGATGGAGAAGGGCGGCGATTTCGACAGCTTCCTGAACGAGGTGAAGTCGCGCATCGACGGCGTGTCGAACCTGCCCCAGGACAGCTTCCCCCCGGTGGTGCGCCGTCAGAACTTCCAGCAGGAGCTCGCCTTCATGGACCTGACGGGCGACGAGACCGTCGAGTTCAGGGACCTCAACCGGCTGGCGCGGGAGCTCCGCGACGAGCTCGCCGCCCTCCCCGGCGGCTCTCCGATCGTCGATGTGGACGGTCTTCGCACCGAGGAGGTCTCGATCGAGATCTCGGAGACGGCCCTCAGGCGCTACGGCCTCACCTTCGGCGAGGTCGCCCAGGCCGTGCGCCGGGCGTCCCTGAACCTGTCCATGGGCGAGGTCCAGACCACCACCGGCAACATCCCCCTCGCCACCAGGAACCTCGCCGACACCTCGGAAGAGTTCGGCGAGATCGTCGTGCGCCAGAACCTCGACGGCTCGATCATCCGGGTGAAGGACATCGCCACCGTCATCGACGGCTTCCCGGACAGCAACTACATCTACGAGATCGACGGCAAGATCGGCATGACCCTCACGGTCCGCCAGCCCACCGACTCCGACGTCATCGCCATCGTCGACGTCCTCGAGAACTGGGTCGAGGAGCGCAGCAAGACCCTGCCCCCCGGCGTCGAGCTCACCTTCGCTTTCACCCTGGCCGAGTTCTATGAAGGCCGTTTCAAGCTGGTCACCGGCAACGCGGCGCAGGGCCTCGTCCTCGTCCTGATCATTCTGATGTTGTTCCTACGCCCCACCGTGGCGTTCTGGGTGGCGGCAGGCATCGGCGTGTCGTTCCTCGGCACCTTCATCCTGTTCCCCATCTTGGGGGTCAGCCTCAACATGCTGTCGCTCTTCGGGCTCCTGCTCGTGATCGGCATCGTGGTGGACGACGCACTGGTCGTGGGCGAGAGCATCAACCGCCAGGTGGAGGTCGGCAAGACGGGCCTCGACGCTGCGGTGATCGGTACGCAGATCGTCGCCAAGCCGGTGCTCTTCGCGGTGCTGACCACCATGCTGGCTTTCTCCCCCTTCCTCATCATCGGGGGCGATTTCGGCGGCTGGTTGTCCTCGATCTCCTGGGTGGTGATCCTGGCCTTGACCTTCTCGCTGATCGAGAGCTTCCTGATTCTGCCCAGCCACCTCGCGCATCTCAAGCCGCCCTCGGATACGGGCATTCTGAAGTTCCAGCGCAAGCTGGCCGACGGCCTCCTCTGGTTCGCGGACCGTTTCTACCGTCCACTGATCACCATGGCGATCCACGGGCGGGCCATCACCATCACCTTGTTCATCGGTCTCTTCGCCGTCTCAGTGGCGCTTCTCAACCAAGGCTGGATCCAGTTCGCCTTCTTCCCCGACGTGGAGAACCGCTTCATCCAGACACGGATCGCCATGCAGCAAGGCACCTCCTGGGAGCGGCAGATGCAGGTCTTCGACCAGGTCCAGGCCGCCGACGCCGAGCTCCGTAAGGAGCTTGAGGAACGCCTGGGCAAGGACGTCGTCAACAGCACCTCGACCAGGGCGTGGACCGGCACCGTCTTCAGCTTCAACGTCTTCCTCGACAGCGAGGAGCGCGGTGACATCACCATGGCCGAGATCGGCGATATCTACCGCGACAAGATCGGCCCCGTTCCGGATGCGGAGGAGATCGAGATCAGCTCGAACTTCTCCGGCTCGAACAACCGCTTCTTCCTCTCGATCGAGGCCACCGATCTCGACCAGGCGGCGGCCGCCAGCAACGAGATCAAGGAGTATATGCGCTCCGTGCCCATCCTCTACGATGTGCGCGACAACCTCCAGGCGCCGCTCGACGAGAAGCGCCTGGTGCTCAAGCCGGGTGCGGAGCGTTTCGGCGTGACCGTGCAGGACGTGGCGCTGCAGCTTCGCCAGGCCTATTTCGGCGAGGAGGTCCAGCGCCTCCCCCGCGATGGCCAGGACGTGCGCGTCATCGTGCGCTACCCCGAAGCCCAGCGGCGCAGCCTGGAGGGGCTCTTCTCCGACTTCCGCATCAGGACCCCCGACGGGCGTCAGATCCCCATCTCCTCCGTCGCCGAGTTCGAGAACGGCCCCGCCGTCCGCTTCATCCGGCGCACGGACAGGAAGCGCTCGGTCACTGTCTTCGCGCGCATTCGCGACGGCGCCGATGCAGGCCCCTTCCGCGGCCAGTTCTACGGCCAGGTGGTGCCGGAGATCCTGTCGAAGTACCCGGACGTCTCGGTCAAGCAGCGCGGCGCGGACCAGGAGCAGAACAAGTTCCTGGGCGAGCTCTTCGTGCTGAGCATCGCGGTGCTCTTCGGCATGTATATGCTGCTGGCCATCGCCTTCGGCAGCTACTTCCAGCCGATCCTGATCATGTCGGCGATCCCCTTCGGCTTCATGGGGGCGGTGTTCGGCCACCTGATCTGGGGCGTGGACTTCGCCATGTTCTCCTTCTTCGGCATCGCCGCCGCGGCAGGGGTGGTGGTGAACGACAACCTGGTTCTGGTGGACTATGTGAACCGCCTACGCAGCGAGGGAGCAGGCGCGTTCGCCGCCCTGGTCGAGGCCGGCACGGTGCGCTTCCGCCCGATCCTCCTCACCTCGGTGACGACCTTCATCGGTCTTCTGCCGATCCTCTTCGAGCAGAGCCTGGACGCGCAGTTCCTGAAGCCCGTGGTGATCAGCCTCGCCTTCGGCGTGCTGTTCGCGCTCTTCGTGACGCTGTTCTTCGTCCCGGCCATGTACGCGGTGGGCGCGGACATCCAGCGCTTCTTCCGAAGCCTCTGGACCGGCGAGCGCCAGCCCCGCCTGGGCGAAGGCGCGTCCCTCGACGGCATCCCGGAGATCAAAGGATCGGGCCAGCACGCTCCGGCGGAGTGATCCGTCTTAACTGGCGCTTAACCCTAAGGGAGGATGAAGGAAGGGTCTTCTTCTCCCAGGAAGACATACCCACCATACCCCCAAAGGAACGGTCTCGCTTCGGCGGGGCCGTTTCTCTTTGCGGCGGCTCGAACCCTTCCAAAAAATTGCCGGGCGAGCGCGAACAGGGCTTTTCACCTCAACCCCGATGCGCTATCGGCGCCCTTCGTTCCGGTGTAGCTCAGTGGTAGAGCAAGCGACTGTTAATCGCTGGGTCGGGGGTTCGAATCCCTCCACCGGAGCCACTTCCCGACATGAAGAGAGGTTGCGTTGAGAGCGTTTCTTCGGATGTCTCTACCGCTCGCGCTGGTCGCCTGCTCCGAGCAGCATGCAGGGGAAGCTGCTTCCCGCGACCTTTCCGCCGAGCGTTGGGCCGAAGCCTGCGAGGACTGGGACGAGTGGGACAAGCCCGGCCCGCCCTTCCGCGTTCACGGCAACACCTACTATGTGGGAACCTGCGGCATCGCCGCGGTGCTGATCGCAGGCGAAGAGGGCCACGTGCTGATCGACGGGGGCACCGCTGAGGGAGCGGCTCTGATCGCGGCCAATATCGAAGCGCTCGGCTTCGACCTGGAGGACGTCGAATTTCTCCTGCACAGCCACGAGCATTTCGATCACGTGGCGGGTCTGGCCGAGCTGCAGCGGCGTAGCGGCGCGAGGCTGATCGCCTCGAAGGCCGCCGCACCGGTGCTCTCGACCGGCGAGGACGCCCCCTCCGACCCCCAATACGGCATGCACGAGCCCTTCCCCGCCGCCGAAGTCAGCGCGGTGGTGGAGAATGGAGAGACGGTGCGTCAGGGTGGGCTCGAACTCACCGCCATCGCCACGCCGGGCCATGCCGCGGGCGCGCTGAGCTGGCGCTGGGAGAGCTGCGCCGAGGAGGGCTGCGAGACCATCGTCTACGCCGACAGCCTCTCCCCTGTAAGCAGCGACGACTACCGCTTCTCGGACCACCCCGCCTATGTGGAGGCCTATGAGGCGGGGCTCGACCGCCTGGCCGCCAGCCCCTGCACAATCCTCCTCACCCCCCACCCCTCCGCCAGCGGCATGCGAACAAAGATCGAGGGCGGAGAAGGACTGCGGGACGAAGCAGCCTGCGCGCGCTACGCCGAGCGCGTCCGAACCCGCCTGCGCGTGAGGCTAGCCCAGGAGAACGAGCCGGCAGGCGATTGACGATTGATCTGCCGCCCCGTTTGCGGCAATCCCTACCCCCACAAAGCCCCTATAGCTCAGCTGGTAGAGCAACTGATTTGTAATCAGTAGGTCGTTCGTTCGAGTCGGACTGGGGGCACCACTTTCCGTACGATTGCCATGTTCTCGTCCAAGGCCTGCGAACCGCCTCGGGGTGATGGCGTTTGCCGCGGAGCTGGCTATGAGGCCTGGACCGTTGGGAGACCTTGCAGATGACCACCTATCACGAGCAGCGCGAGTGGTTCCTGGCTTGGGTTCGGGACGATGCCCTGCCTTTGTGGTCTTCAGCGGCGCTGGACCCGCGCGGCGGCTACCACGAGTCCCTCACCCATAACGGCGAGCCGGTCGTGGATGCGCCCAAGCGTTGGCGGGTGCAGGCGCGCCAGGCGTTCTCCTTTGCGCGGGCGGAGCTGCTGGGTCTGATGGCGGATGGCCGCGCCGCGTCGGATCACGGCTGGCGCTTCATGATCGACCGGGGGCTTCTGCCCAAGGAAGGCTTCGTGCCCAGCTTCGTCCACGTGTTCAGCCCCGAGGGCGAGGTGCTGAACGACACGCGCGACGGCTACGACCACACTTTTGCCCTCCTCGCCTCGGCCGAGCGGCGGGCGGTCTATGACGACCCGGAAGCCGAAGAGGTGGACAGCGTGGTGGAGGGCTACTTCTCCGCGCTTCGGCACGAGCATGGCGGCTACGCCGAGGCCTTCCCCCCCTCCCTGCCCCGGCGGCAGAACCCGCATATGCACCTCTTCGAGGCGTCCACCTTGCGGTTGGAAGCCGGTGCTTCAGCCTTCGCAGAAGAGGCGCAGCGCGAGGTGCTTAGCCTCTATCACGAGCACTTCTGGGACCCGGATAGGGGTGTACTCCTGGAGTTCTTCACCGAGGATTGGATACCCGACCCTCGCAAGGGCGCACTGATCGAACCAGGGCACATGACGGAATGGCTCTGGCTGCTGCAGCGGGCTGGCGAGACCGACCTTCCGCACCTCGTCACGCTGTACGAGAACGCCAGGCGGCTGGGCCGTATCGGAAGATATGGCATCCTGAGCGACGAGGTCGATCTCGCCGCCGACGAGGCTCTGCAGACGGGGCGCCTGTGGTGTCAGACCGAGCATATCAGGGCGGCAGCAACCCTTGGCCGTCTGACCGGCGAGGCCGCCTACCACGAGGAAGCGGGCAGGCTGCTCGAGACATTCGTCGAGCTCTACCTCGCTCCTGTCGCCAAAGGCGGGTGGGTCGACCGGCTGAACGCCGACGGCAGCGCCGCGTCGGAACTGATGCCGACCAGTCTTCTCTACCACATCATCACCCTGGCCGATGAGCTGCTGGCCTATGATGGTTAGCGGCTGGACTTGCAGGCCGGTGGAAAGCTAACCCCGCCCGAACCGGAAAGGGAGTCGCACCATGCGCATTGCAATGATCGGTACCGGCTATGTGGGGCTCGTCTCGGGGGCCTGCTTCTCCGATTTCGGGCACGACGTCATCTGCGTCGATAAGGACCGAGGCAAGATTGACCGGCTTCTGGACGGTGTGATGCCGATCTACGAGCCGGGTCTCGACGTGCTGGTCGAGAAGAACGTGCGCGCGGGAAGGCTCTCCTTCACCACCGATATCGCCGAGGCCGTGCCGGGGGCGGACGCGGTGTTCATCGCCGTCGGTACGCCATCGAGGCGAGGTGATGGGCATGCCGACCTCTCCTATGTCTACGCCGCCGCCGAGGAGATCGCCGAGGCGATCACCGACTACACCGTGGTGGTGACCAAATCGACCGTACCCGTCGGCACGGGCCGAGAGGTGGCCGAGGTCATCAAGCGGACCCGCAAGGAGTTCGCCGAAGGTGTGCACTTCTCCGTCGCCTCGAACCCCGAGTTTCTTCGCGAGGGCGCGGCCATCAACGACTTCAAGAAGCCCGACCGGGTCGTGGTGGGTACGGAGGACGAGCGCGCCGTGGAGGTGATGCGCGAGATCTACCGACCCCTCTATATCAGCGAGACGCCTATCCTATTTACCAAAAGGGCGACCTCGGAGCTGATCAAATACGCGGCCAACGCGTTTCTCGCCACCAAGATCACCTTCATCAACGAGATGGCGGACCTCTGCGAGAAGGTGGGCGCGGATGTGCAGCAGGTGGCCAAGGGCATCGGGCTGGACGGCCGTATAGGGACGAAGTTCCTCCATGCCGGGCCTGGCTATGGCGGGAGCTGCTTTCCCAAGGACACGCTGGCGCTGACCAAGACCGCCGCGGATTTCGACTCCCCCGTGCGTATCGTCGACGCGGTGGTCGAAGCCAATGCCGAGCGGAAGAAGAGCATGGCGGGGCGGATCGTTCAGATGCTGGGCGGCACGGCAGAGGGCAAGACGGTGGCCATGCTCGGCCTGACCTTCAAGCCTAATACGGATGATATGCGCGACAGCCCCAGCCTCGATATCGTACCCATGCTGAGAGAAGCGGGCGCCTCGATCAGGACGCACGACCCGGAGGGGATGGAAGAGGCCCGCAAGCTACTGGGCGAGGACGCCATCACCTACTGCACCGGCCCCTACGATGCGTGCGAGGGGGCCGACTGCGTGGTCATCGTCACCGAGTGGGACGCCTATAGAGCGCTTGACCTCAAGAAGATCAAATCGGCGCTTAACACGCCCATCATGGTCGATCTGCGCAACATCTACCGCCCTGAAACGGTGCGCGGGGCAGGCTTCCAGTACCGCTCGATCGGCCGCGAGTAGTCGCCTGGCTCAGCCGTTCTCGGCTACGTCGCGCAGATAGGTCTGGTAGTCGTTCTTGAACGCGTCGGCCAGCTCGATGAGCCTTTCCTTGGTGATGAACCCCTTGCGGAAGGCGACCTCCTCCGGACAAGCGATCTTGAAACGCTGGCGCGCTTCCAGGGTCTGTACGAACTGGCTGGCTTGAAGGAGGCCGTCGAAGGTGCCTGCGTCGAGCCAGGCCGTGCCGCGCGGAAGGCGGCTGACCTTCAGCTTGCCCGCCTGGAGGTAGGCGTCGTTGATCGAGGTGATCTCCAGCTCTCCGCGGGCGGAGGGTTTGACTTCCTTGGCGATCTTGGTGACGTCCTGGTCGTAGAAGTAGAGGCCCGTGACCGCCCAGTCGCTTTTCGGCTTCTGCGGCTTCTCCTCGATGCTCAGCGCCCGGCCGTTCTCATCGATCTCGACGACACCGAAAGCCTCGGGATCGGGCACGCGGTAGGCAAAAACCACGGCGCCGTCTTCGATCTTTCCCGCCTGCTGTAGCTCGCCGGACAACCCAGCGCCATAGAACATGTTGTCGCCAAGGGCGAGTGCGCAGGGTTGTCCGCCTACGAACTCTTCGCCGATCAGGAACGCTTCGGCGAGGCCGCGCGGCTCATCCTGTACCGCGTACTGAAACTCGACGCCCCACTGCTCGCCCGTACCGAGCAGCTGCTTGTAGAGGTCCATCATGTCCGGCGTCGCGATCAGCATGATCTCCCGGATGCCCGCCAGCATCAGCGTGGTGATCGGGTGGTAGACCATCGGCTTGTCATAGACCGGCAGGAGCTGTTTCGAGACCGCGCGGGTGATGGGGTAGAGCCGCGTGCCGTGGCCGCCTGCGAGGATGATGCCCTTCATCGGATCAGGACCCTTCGTTGAGAACGCGCGCCACGATGGGGGCCACCCGGTCGCGCCAGTGGGGCAGACGGACATCATAGGTCGCTGCCAGTTTGTCGGAGGAGAGAACGGAGTAGGAGGGGCGCTTCGCCGGGGTTGGAAACTCCGAAGACGGAATACGCCTGATGGTGGCGGAGGGGCCGCCCTGCGCCGCGCTCTCCTCGAAGATGGCCTCGGCGAAGTCCGCCCACACCGCCTCACCGCCCGCCGTCATGTGGTAGATCCCCCGCTCCACCTTGCCGCCGAGCCAGGCTTCGGCGACGTCCAGAAGGCCTTTCGCGATGTCGTGTGAGGAGGTCGGCGCGCCCCTCTGGTCGGCGACCACGCCTAGCTCATCACGGTCCGCCGCGAGGCGCAGCATGGTCTTGAGAAAGTTCTTACCGTAGACGCCGTAGACCCAGGCCGTGCGGAAGATCGCGGCTTGTTCGTGCGCTTTAAGAACGGCCTCTTCCCCGGCCAGCTTGGACGATCCGTAGACACCTAAAGGCGAGACCGGGTCCGTCTCTTCGTAGGGTTCCGTTCCCTCGCCGTCGAAGACATAGTCCGTGGAGATATGAAAGAGCGGAACACCGGCAGCCGATGCCGCCTCGGCTAGGTTCTTCGGACCGCCCTCGTTCCCCGCATAGGCCTCGTCGCGGTCCGTCTCCGCCTGGTCCACCGCCGTGTACGCCGCCGCGTTGATGACGAGGTCCGGCGCGTGCGCGGCGAACGCCTTCTTGACGCTATCGAGATCCGCGATGTCGAGGTCCGGGCGTCCCAGGCAGACTAGCTCCATACCCGGACGATCAGCGGCAGCCTCCGCAAGGCTCTGCGCGACCTGGCCGGAGCGGCCTGCAACGAGAATCTTCGCCATGACTACTTCTTCCCGACCAGGCCGAGGCGCTGGCCGTCATAGACTTTGTTGCGGAGCGGCTCCCACCAGTCGCGGTTTTCGAGATACCACTCGATCGTCTGCTGAATGCCCGTGTCGAAATTGTACTCGGCCTTCCAGCCGAGTTCACGCTCGAGCTTGGTGGCGTCGATGGCGTAGCGCTGGTCGTGGCCAGGGCGGTCGGTGACGAACTTGATCAGCTCACGACGAGGCTCGTTCGCCTTCATCTTGTCGTCCAGCGTGTCGCAGATCGTGTGCACCACCTGAAGGTTGGTGCGCTCATTCCGTCCGCCGACATTATAGCCCTGGCCCAGACGCCCCTTAGTGAGGATGGTCACCAGCGCCTTGGCGTGGTCGTCCACGTGAAGCCAGTCGCGGATGTTCGAGCCGTCACCGTAAACGGGAAGCTCCTTGCCGTCCATCGCGTTGAGGATCATCAGGGGAATGAGTTTTTCGGGAAACTGGTAGGGGCCGTAATTGTTCGAGCAGTTCGACAGCACCACCGGCATCCCGTAGGTCCTGTACCAGGCCATGGCGAGATGGTCCGAGGCCGCCTTCGACGCTGAATAGGGTGAGGACGGATCGTAGGGCGTGGTCTCCTCGAAGAGGCCGTCGGCGCCAAGCGATCCGTAGACCTCGTCGGTGGAGATGTGATGGAAGCGGAAGTCCTCTTTCGCGCCGTCGCTCAGCCCCATCCAGTAGCCGCGCGCAGCCTCCAGAAGGTTGTAGGTGCCCATGATGTTGGTCTCGACGAAAGCCCGGCTGCCGGAGATCGAGCGATCCACATGGCTCTCGGCGGCGAGGTGCATGACATGGGTCGGCTTCTCGCGCTCGAAGAGCTGCACCATGGCGCCCGCATCGCAGATGTCGAGCTGGTGGAAGCTGTAGCACGGGTTGTCCGCGACGCTTTTCAGGGTGTCGAGGTTCGCCGCGTAGGTCAGCTTGTCGACATTGACGACCTCGGCGTCGGTATCGCCGATCAGATGACGGATGACCGCTGAACCGATGAACCCTGCGCCGCCGGTGACGATGATCTTCTTGGCCATGATGGTTCAGCCCTTATAGGTGAAGTAGGTCGGAAGGTCAGCGAGCACCGGGTGCTGTGTATCCTTGCCCGAGAGCACCGGCTCTTTCCCACCAAGCCCCCAGTCGATGCCGAGCGCCGGATCGTCCCAGGCGAGGCCCTTATCGGCTTCGGGGTCGTAGTAGCTTGTCACCTTGTACTGAACTTCCGTGTTGGGCTCGAGCGTGACGAAGCCGTGGGCGAAGCCTGCCGGCACCCAGAGCTGCCGCCCGTTCTCGGCCGAAAGCTCTTCGCTCACATGCTGGCCATAGGTCGGTGAGCCTTGCCGGATATCCACCGCCACATCGAGAATGCGCCCGCGCGTGCAGCGCACGAGCTTGCCTTGCGGTGACGGCTCGGTCTGAAAGTGCAGCCCGCGAAGCGTGCCCACCCCACCGCTCAGCGAGTGGTTGTCCTGCACGAACGGCCCCTCGATCCCCCCCTCGGCGTAGCGGGAGGCGACGAAGCTCTCTTCAAAGAAGCCGCGGTGGTCCCCATGCCGCTTGGGCTGCACGAGGATGACATCGGGAATGGCGAGGCGTGTGAACATGGGAATGCCCTAAACTTTCCTAGCGCTACCGCAAGCTTCGTGCCGGACGCCCGTTAGGAGAAGGTGACCCCTGCCCGCTCGTGAAGCCGCTTGCGCAGGTCGGAACCCAGGCAAGCGGCGGGGGTGGTGATGCCGCCCTGCCCGTCCGGCCTGTCCTCCACCAGGCAGATCGAGGCCTCGGAGATCATCTTGGAGGTGGAGCCGTAGCCTGGGTCCTTGTCGCCTTTCACCTCTGTCTGCGCGATGACGCCGTCCGGCCCGCTGCCGATGAGCTGGAGGTGGAAGCTGCCGTTTTCGCGCTCGTCCTTGGAAGGCCCCTCGCCGGGCTTAGGCGCGTCGTCGCCAGCCATGGACTTGTCGTTCGCGATGGCCTCCGCCCGCGCCTTACCCTCCTCGCCGTCGCCGGTCGGGATCATCTCGTCATAGACGAGACCCTCACCGTAGGCGTGGCCCTGAAGGTAGTTCGAGCGGTGGACGTTCTTGGTGTTGATCGACGCCATGATGAAGGGGGCGAGCCAGGTCTGCGCCTCCTCGTCATACCTGACCGCCTGGGGGTTGGGCTGCTTCGGCCCGGTGAAGCCGGGGCAGAGGGAGAAGGGGTTTTTGAGGTCCTCGAGCACCTGCGGGTTCGAGAAGGCGGCCTTCATGGTCGCCTTGAAGCTCGCCGCCGTGCCGCCGGAGAAGGTGCCCTTCATGCCGCGCACAAAGAGCTTGACCCGCTCCGCCGGGGCGCCCGCAGCTTTCGCTTTCTCCTGCAGGTCCAACATGCCGATATCGCTGGGGATCGAATCGAAGCCGCAGGAGAAGACGATGCGCGAGCCCGAAGCCTTGGCCGTATCGTTCGCCTCGCGGATCTTCTCCGCCATCCAGGCAGGCTCGCCGCAAAGGTCCGTATAGTCGGTTCCTGCGTCGATGCAGGCCTTGAGCAGCTTGTCGCCGTAGAGCTGGTAGGGGCCGACCAGGGTGGTGACCACCTTCGTGCTCTCGGCAAGCTTCTTGAGCGCCGCCTCGTCCTCGCCGTCGGCGATGAGGAGCGGCGCGTCGATGCCGAGCTCATCGCGGACTTCCTTCAGTTTGGCTTCGTTGCGCCCAGCCATGGCGAAGCGCTGATGGCCGATGGAGCCCAGATACTCGGCGACTAGGCGCCCCGTAAAACCGCTCGCGCCGTAGACGACGATATCGAAGTCCTTTGCCATGGTGGGCCTCCCTTTGGTTGGGGATGGCGTGGCGCGGGGCGGGGCAGATGGCAAGGGTTTGGTGCTGTCGCTTCCTTCTCGCCGTCATCCCGGCCGCAGCGAAGCGGGGGTCGAGCCGCAGAGCGGATCGACGGACCCATGGACAGAACGCAGAAAGCTGTTGCAACGGTTCGGTCCATGGATCCCGGATAAGCCTTCGGCTTTCCGGGATGACGGCGCTAATTCTCTCACCCCCGCGCCGCCTTCAGCCACCTCGCCTCATCCCAGACCTCGACCCCCAGATCCGCAGCCTTCTTCGCCTTGGACCCGGCCTTCTCCCCGGCCACGAGGATGTCGGTCTTGCCCGATACCGAGCCCGACACCTTCGCGCCCAGCCTTGCCGCCAGGGCCTTGGCCTCGTCGCGGGTCATCTCCTGCAGCGTTCCAGTAAAGACCATGGTCTTGCCCGCAAGCTCGCCCTCGGTGGCTTTCGCTTCAGGCGCGGCGGGGCTCAGCTCGGCGAACAGCGCTTCGGCGGCCTTGGTGTTGCCCTCCTCATGGAAGAAGCGCGCCAGAGCGTCGGCCACCGTCTCGCCGAGGCCATCAATGGCGAGAAGCTCCGCCCTCGCCTCTTCGTCGCCCTCGGCTAGGCGGCGGCCCAGCTCCAGGAACGCCTCCTTCGACGGGTAGCGGTCGGCCAGGAGCCCGCCGGTGATGGAGCCCACATGGCGGATGCCGAGCGCGGCGATGACCCGGCCCAGGGGCCTCGTCCGCGCCGCCTCGATGGAGGCGAAGAGGTTGTCGAGCGATTTCTGGTTGGTGACCTCATGGGTCAGCACCGCCTCGCCCTTCACGGTCTTCTTCTTGTAGCTCTTGAGGGGCGAGCGGCCTTCCTCGTCGTTGAATGCTCCGGCTTCCTCGCGAGCAGCGAGGGTGAAGATGTCGGCAGGCTGACGGACCATCCCGGCGGCGAAGAAATCCTCCACCTGGCGCTCGCCTAGACCGTCAATATCCATCCGTGTGCGGGAGACGAAGTGCTTGAGCCCCTCCACTGCTTGGGCCGGGCAGATGAGGTTGCCGGTACAGCGGCGCACCACATCGCGCTCGCCGGTGCGGGGGTTCTCCTCCCTCACGGCGTCGGAGCCGCAGGCGGGGCACTGGGTCGGAAAAACAAACGGCTTCGATGATGCGCGGCGCTTCTCTTCCACCACGCCGAGCACTTGGGGGATCACGTCACCGGCGCGCTGGATACGGACGGTATCGCCCTTGCGCACGCCGAGGCGCTCGATCTCGTCCTGGTTATGCAGCGTCGCGTAGGTGACAACGACGCCGCCGACGGTAACCGGCGTCAGCCTCGCGCGGGGGGTCAGCGCACCGGTGCGGCCCACCTGGATCTCGATCTCTTCGAGCATCGTGGTCGCCTGCTCGGCAGGAAATTTGTGCGCGATGGCCCAGCGCGGCGCTCGGCCCACGGCGCCTAGCCGCTCCTGCCAGTCGAGCCGGTCCACCTTGTAGACCACCCCGTCGATGTCGTAGTCGAGGCTGGCCCGCTGCTCCTCAATCGAGCGGTAGTGGGCGAGCGCTTCCTCCGCATCCTTACAAGGCTTGGCGAGTGGGTTCTTCGGAAACCCGAGAGCCTCAAGCGCCTCCACCGTACCGGAGAACGTCTCGGCCAGGGGGGCGGAAAGCTCGCCCAATCCGTGGGCAAAGAATTTGAGGGGGCGGGAAGCGGTGACCTCCACATCCTTCTGCCTGAGGGAGCCCGCCGCCGCGTTGCGGGGGTTGGCGAAGACCTTCTCCCCCGCAGCCTCGAAGGCTTCATTCATGGCGGCGAAGTCTGATTTGGAGATATAGACCTCGCCGCGCACCTCCAGCACGTGTGGTGTGTCTTCGATCGTGTGCGGAACGCCCTCCACCGTCTTGAGCTGGGCGGTGACGTTCTCTCCCACCCGTCCGTCTCCTCGCGTAGCGCCGATGGTCAGCTTGCCCCCTTCATAGCGCAAGGAGGCGGAGAGGCCGTCGATCTTCGGTTCGGCAACCAGGGCCACAGGCACGTCCTCGGACAGGTTGAGGAACCGCCGCACCCGCGCGACGAAGTCGTGCACATCCTCATCGTTGAAGGCGTTATCAAGGCTGAGCATCGCCTTGGCATGGGTGTGCTTGGGGAACCGCCCCGTCGGCACCGAGCCCACCTTCTCCGACGGGCTGTCGGCGCGTTTGAGGTGCGGGTAGGCTTTTTCCAGCGCCGCGTTCTCGGCCCGGAGCGCATCGTACTCGGCGTCCGTCATCAGCGGATCGGCCTCGTCATAGGCCCGGTCGGCCTCTTCCATCAGGCGGGCGATCTCTTCGAGGCGGGCGGCGGCTTCTTGTTCGGTCATGGCTCTTTCGCGCGGTGGAGAGAGGAACTTAGAGGTTCGGTAGCTGCAGGGCGACCGGGCAGTTTTCCCCGTGCCTCCCCTGCCGTCATCCCGGACGCCGTAGGCGATCCGGGACCCATGGACCGACGTTCCGAAGAAACGCTACCGGCGAGATTATGCGAACCGATTAGGCCATGGGTCCCGGATAGCTCTTCGAGCTTCCGGGATGACGGTGGTTACGCCGCCTCCAAGAGCTTCTTCGCCGCAGCCCTTGCCTCTTCGGTCACCGTCGCGCCGGAGAGCATGCGGGCGATCTCCTCGCGCCGCTCCTCCTCGCTCAGCACGCGGACATCGGTGCGGACGGTCTTCTTGCCGGCCTTCTCCACCTTGAGATGACTGCGAGCGCGGGCCGCCACCTGGGGCGAGTGGGTCACCACCAGGGTCTGGGCATCGTCCGCGATCCGCGCCAGCCGCTCGCCGATGGCGTCCGCCACCGCGCCGCCTACGCCGGAATCCACCTCGTCGAAAACGATGACCGAGCGCCCGTCCTTCGCCGTCAGCACGGTCTTCAGCGCCAGGACGAAGCGGCTGAGCTCGCCGCCGGATGCAATCTGTTTGAGGGGGCCAAAGGGCGCGCCGGGGTTGGTGGAGACCTCGAAGGCGACGCGGTCGATGCCCGCCTCGCCCTCCAGGCCGTCCGGCTGCTCGACCACCACCTTGAACTTGGCCTTGTCGAGCTTGAGGGGGGCGAGCTCGCCCATTACCTCTTTCGCGAACCTTCCTGCCGCCTTCTGGCGCTTGGCGGAGAGCTTAGCGGCTTTCTCGGCATAGGCACCAGCGGCCAACTTCTCCCGGCCCCGCAACTCCTCGAAGCTGGCTTCGCCTTCGTCGAGGAGGGTGAGCTGCTGCTCCACTTCCTCCCGATACGCATGAAGGTCATCGGGAGCACGCCCATATTTGCGGCCCGCCGCCCTGAGCGCAAAGAGCCGCTCCTCGGTCTCGCCCAGGGCGTCCTCGTCCTGGGTGAAGGCTTCGGCGGCATCCAAGACCGCCGAACGCGCCTCGCCGAACTCGCTGAGCGCTGCGTCCAAGCGGGTGGCTGCCTCGATCAGCGGCGCAGCGGCGTCTTCGCCGAGCCGACTGGCCGCCCGCTCGATCCGTCCGGCGGCGGAGGACAGTTTGGCCTCTAACCCGTCATCTCCGAGCGCCGCGATGGCGGAAGAGAGGTCTTCGGACACTTTCTCCGCCGCCTGCAGCACGGCGCGCCGCTCGGCAAGCTCAGCCTCTTCGCCCGGCTCTGGAGCGAGCTTTTCGAGCTCCCCCGCCACGTGGCGCAGATAGTCCGCCTCGCGCACGGCGCGGTCCTGCTGCTCCTCGCGCTCGGCTATCTCCGAACGGATGGCTTTCAGCTCACGGAAGGCGGCCTTCACCCCCTCCCGGTCGCGCTCCAGGGCGGCGTAATCATCTAAAAGAGCGCGGTGCACGGACTGGTCGAGATAGCCCTGGCTTTCGTGCTGGCCGTGCACCTCGATCAGGCTCTGCCCGATGCGGCGCAGCATGCTGACGGGCACCGTCCGATCGCCGACAAAGGCGCGGGACTTGCCGTCGGCCTTCTGGATACGGCGCAGGATGACGAGGTCGTCCTCGGGTGTGAGGCCTTCTTCTTCGAGGAGCGCCCAGACGGGATGGACATCAGCAACTTCGAAGACGGCCTGGACCGAGCCCTGCTCCGCCCCCTGGCGCACGAGGCCCCGCTCGGCCTTGCCGCCGACAGCGAGGCCGAGGCTATCGAGGAGGATCGACTTGCCCGCCCCGGTCTCCCCAGTCAGCGCGCTGAGCCCTCCACCAAGGGGAAGGGTCAGACGGTCGATCAGGACGATGTCCTGGATGGTCAGTTCGATCAGCATAGACGAAAGAGGTGAAAGGCCAAGCCGGGGCGCTCGTCAACTCAAGGCGTGGGGAGGGCATTTATATCGACGCCTTCCCACGGCTTGTCCGTGGGACCCAACTCCTGCGGCTTCAACTGGGTAACCCGTCAGGAGATGGGTCCTATGGATCGCTGCGCGACCATAGGAAAGCGTCTGAAAGGGTTCCTACCCCCGAGGCCCCTCATCCTTGGCGAACACCACGCCCTCGTTCCAGCGCGGGCGCTCATCCATATCGGCGATGCGGCCGACGATCTCGGCGGTCAGCTCGGTGAACTTCGCGCCGTCCTCCCAGTTGATGGGCAGGGACATGTCGTCGGACGGCTTGTGGTAGTGGGTTGCCATGAAGGCCTGGAAGCCTTCCAGCCCCTCCCCTTCCATGCCGTTGAAGAGGAAGAGGGAGGGAATGCCCTCCTGCACGAAGCGGTAGTGGTCGGAGCGGACGAAGAGGCTCATCTCCGGCACCGGGTCGGGGGTGGCGCGCAGCCCCACCTCGCCCGCCGCCGCGTCGAAGACCGGACCGAGGGTCGAGTACTTCGCACCAAAAGCGATCATGTCGCGCACCGGATAGGTGAGCACCGGCATGTCGATATTGACGTTGGCCACCGGCTCGTAGCCGAGCTCCTGCACATTGCGCGCGAGATGCGCCGCGCCGAGCAGGCCCTTCTCTTCGCCGGTCAGGGCAGCGACGATGATGGTGCGCTTGTGGCCGCCTTCCTTAGCCAGCATCCGCGCGGCCTCCATGATGATCGCCGTGCCCGTCGCGTTGTCGAGGGCGCCGTTATAGATGTCGTCGGTCTCCGGGTCGCCGTCGTCGCGGGTGCCGACATGGTCGAGGTGAGCGGTGACCACCACCGCCTTGCCCCGCAAGCTCGGATCGGTGCCCTCGATCTTGCCGATGACGTTGTAGGCTTTCACCGGCGCAGCCTCCGCCGTGACCGAGATGGCGGCACTGGCGTCCAGAGCGAAGCTCTGCGCCGTACCCGCTTTCACCTGCTCGACAACCTCGTCGAGGTCTCGGCCCGAAGCAGCGAAGAGCTCTTTGGCCGGCTCCATGCCGAGAAGAGCCGTGGGCACCTGGCGGTCGAAGCCCGCCCCGATGGAGATCGGCCCTTCCGAGGCGCGCCCGAGATAGCGGGCATACTGACCGATGGCACGGTCGCTGGCGTCGAGATAGATCACGCCCGCCGCGCCCCGCTTCTCGGCCTCGGCCAGCTTCACGTCGAAGCGGCGGAGATGGACGGCGGCGGGGTTGTCCTCAATCTTCGGCGTGCCGGAGAAGAAGACGACAATCTTGCCGCGCACATCGACGCCCTCATAGGCATCCATGCCCAGAGCCGGCGCCACCACCCCGTCGCCGACGAAGACGAGATCGCCGGACACAAGCGTCTCAGACCCGTCAGGCATGTCGGAGCCTGGGTAGAAGGCCACGGTCTCGCCGGGGGTGAGCTCGATGGTCTCGCCGCCCGCCTGAAGCGTCAGCTCCCCCTGAATGGACTGAGGGTCGGTGCGGTAAAGGGGGACGGTCTGGAAGTAGTCCGGCGCCGCAGGCTCGAGCCCCGCCTCGCGCATGAAACCCGCCACGTAGTCGGCTGCCAGGTCGTAGCCCTCGCTGCCCGTGTCGCGGCCGCCGAACTCATCGGAAGCCATGGTGGCCACATGGGCCTCCAGCCGCTCGTCGAGGGAGCCCCCACCAAGACCCGGCACGGAGGCGCAGGCGATCAGGCTGACCGAGGCGAGGAGCCCGAGGGCGGGCTTTGTGAGCTGGATCATGGCGTTCCTTCGAATGTGAACCAATGGAACTGCAGCTAGCCGTTGTAACACCCCCCGTCCATGCTTTGCGCGTCAAGCTGTCCCGCTCGAAACGTCGCGCCGGTGCGCTAGCTCCCCTTCATGAAACGAAGTGGCAAGACGGTGAGGAAGGGCGACCTGCCCGAAAAGGACTGCCGCACCTGTGGACGGCCCTTCACTTGGCGCAAGAAGTGGGAGCGGGTCTGGGAAGAGGTGCTGTACTGCTCCGACCGCTGCCGCCGCGAGAGACCGAAGGAGCAGCCGTGATCTCGATGACTTCCCTGCCCGAGGGCTACCGCGCATTGGTCTGGGGGGCCTCCGGCGGGATCGGACAGGCCTTCTGCGATGCGCTGGAGGGCGACCCGCGATGCGGCAGCCTCGTAAGGGTCAGCCGCTCGGGCAGCGGCGTTCGCTACGACCCCGAGGATGAAAGCTCGATCGAAGCGGCCGCTGAAGAGGCGGCCAGCGGCGGACCGCTGCATCTCGTCCTTTGCGCGATCGGCACGCTGCACGCCGAGCGCTACCAGCCGGAAAAGGCGCTGCGTCAGCTTGAGGAGGAGGCGTTCCTCTCGGTCATGCGGACCAACGCCCTCCTGCCCGCGCTGATCGCCAAGGCGGTCGTGCCGCATCTCGCCAAGGATTGCTCGGTCTTCGCGGCTCTGTCAGCTAGGGTCGGCAGCATCTCCGACAACCGCCTAGGCGGCTGGCACAGCTACCGCGCATCCAAAGCGGCGCTGAACATGCTGCTCAGGAACATCGCCATCGAGACGGCTAGGCGGAACAAGGGCGCGGTGATTGCAGGGCTGCACCCAGGCACGGTGGACACGGCCCTCTCCGAGCCGTTCCAGGGCAACGTGCCGGAGGGGAAGCTCTTCACACCTCGGTACTCGGCAGAGGCCATGCTGAAGGTGGTCGATGGCCTAGCGCCCGAACAGTCGGGCGACGTGTTCGACTATGCAGGGGAGCGGATCGAGTTCTGACCCCCCTTCAAGCAAAGGACGTTACCCCCGCGACGCCCGCCTGCCTTCCTCGCCGTCCCGGAGCTGGTCCTTGATGGCCCTGAAGAGCGCCGGGTGTTCCCAGCGCTGGCCGGAGCGGTCGGCGGAGGCCATGACGATGACGACCCCCTCTTCGGGGTCCATGTGGACGTACTGGCCGTCATAGCCCTGCATGGAGAAGGCGCCCTCATCCGCGCCGTGGAGCCAGAAATGGTGGCCGTAGCCCATGGAGCCGATCTCGTTCTTGGCCTCGTGGTCCTCGGTCGGCGCCGTGCGGACGAAGTCGCGCCAGCCTTCGGGCAAGACGCGGGTCTCGCCCACCACACCGTCCTGGACGTAGAGCTGGCCGAGCTTGGCGTAGTTCTCGAGGGTGAGCTGCAGGCAGCAATAGGCCAGCACCTTGCCCGCAGGTCCCTGGCGGTCGGTCAGCCAGGTGCCGGAGGAGATCCCTAGAGGCTCGCCCAGCTTCTCCCGGAACAGGCTGCCGAGATCCCGGCCGTCATAGGCGCCGCGCAGCACTGCACCGAGGACTTGGGTGTTCGAGGAGATGTAGTCGAAATCCTCCCCCGGCTCGCGGTTCCTCTCATAGGGCTTCAGCACACCGTCCACATCCTTGTTGAAGAGGAAGGTATTAATGAAGAGGTTCCTAATGTCGGACCCCTCGGCCTCGTAGTCCTCGTTGAAGTCGATGCCCGAGGACATCATCAGGAGGTGGCGGATGCTCGTGTCGCCGTAATCGGTGCCGGCATACTGGACGGCGTAGCGGGCCGCCCGGTCGTCGAGGCTGTCGATCACCCCCTCGGCCAGGGCGATCCCGATCAGGCTGGCGGTGACGCTCTTGGCCACCGACCAGGAGGTGAAGCCGCTGCCCCGCTCGGCCTCGCCCAGATAGCGTTCATAGACGACCCTGCCGTCCTTCAGCACCATCATGCCCTGGACGTTGCGCTCCTCGGCGAAGGTCTCGAAGTCGCGGGGCTCGCCCTGCCACTTATAGGTGAGGTCGAGCTCCCTCAGGTCCCGCTCGAAGGTGGTCACCTGCTCCGCCCTGCCGAGGTTCTTGGAGGGGTAGATCTTCTCCATCATGCGGTAGGCCTCGCGCCGGTCCGGGGTGTCCACCATGGAGACGACCTCCTGGGGCGAGAACTCCGAGAAGGGCCTGAAGAAGTAGACCGAGGCCCCGACCACGGCAGCGCAGAGCGCGCAGAAGAGGATGAAGAAAAGTCGGCGCATCGTGGCGGCCCCCCAGGTTCTCGTTGTTATTTGCCCGAGCCGTAGCGCAAACGCCCCAGAAATCCTACGATGCCAGCGGGGTCTGGCGCAGCCTTGATCGCCTTCCCCTTGGCCTTCTCGAACTTCATCAGGTCCGACAGCCGCCGGTCCAGGAACGCCCAGGTCTCGGCATAGGGATCGTCCGCGGCGGCATCGCCGTCGTTCTGGAACCAGTGGGAGAGGGTCGCGCCGTAGATCACCGACAGGCTCGTGCGCTTGGTGTACCAGTTGAAGTCGGTGCTGGTGTCGCCGATGGTCCGCCACATCTTATCCGCGGTCTGCCAGACGAGCTTCGCCCCGGTCCCGGCGTGTTGAGGCAGCGCCAGGGTGGAGGCTGCGCGCCTAGCCGCCTCGCGGTTCCAGTCGAGCCCCTCGATCCGGTCCTTGATGAGCCACCTGATCTTGTCGGTGACCCCGTGGGGCGTGGCTTCCAGCGCCTTAAAGCTCTCCGCCATGCGCCGGTCCTCCTCCTCGGACCAGAAGGCCAGCGCGTCCTGCACGCCTCGGGGGAAGAGGCGGTGGAGAAGACCGTCGGCCAGCGCCTTCTCCTCCAGCCCCGCCTGGCGTGCGGCGCGCTTCAGCGTGGTCTCGGTGAAGCCGTCGAAGGCCGCCTCGCTCAGCAGCATCTCCAGCACTTCGCGGCGCTGCTCTTCGGGGTCTCTCGGCTCAGCTTGGGATTGGTCCATGACAATGCTCTATTCCGTACCGCAAAGCCTCGACAAGAGCGCCATTCGCCACTATGGCGCTACCCTTCGCGAAAGCTGCCACCTTTGAGGAGTTAGACCCATCGTTAACATCGTCGTCCGCGACAACAATGTCGAACAGGCCCTGCGCGCGCTGAAAAAGAAGATGCAGCGCGAGGGGACCTTCCGTGAGATGAAAGCCCGCAAGTTCTACGAGAAGCCTTCCGAGAAGCGCGCTCGTCAGAAGGCCGAAGCCGTGCGCCGGGCCCGCAAGCTGCAGCGGAAGAAGATGCAGCGCGAGGGGCTGGCCTAACCAGCCGCCCCGGCAGCTTTCACACGACCCTAATAAGCCGCCCGGCCCCGCCGAGGCGGCTTTTTGCTGCGTCAGGCTCCTCGGCGCTCGGCGCAACCACAGCGCGTATCTTAACCTAAGGCAAACCGCCTAACACAGCACGTTGCAGAATGTTACGGTTTGTAAGGAACCGCGGTTTGGTTCCACGCCATTTTGCCGCATTGGCGTGATCTGTTTTAACCGTTTGCGGATAATATCCGCTGACATTCCGCTTGCTTACGAGCCCGCAACTCTGACAGCTTCTGCTCTTGGTTGGCGCAATCCCCCCGTTTCCGCGTCGCCATCAGGGACAGAACAGCATGAACCTTCAAAAACGCCTCCTCAGCGGGGCGGCGATCCTTGCCGTCTCCACCGCTGCTGCCCACGCGCAGGAGCAGGACATTCTTCTCGATACGAAACCCACGGTCGTCACCGCGGAGGAGCTGAACGCCTCCTCTCTTCGCGGCAGCAGGGCCGAGCGGGTACGCGGTGCTCTCAGAAAGCGCGGCGATATCGGCCAGGACGCCGAACTCGTGCTCGTCCGCGAGCACAGGGACGGCAAGGGCCGGGTGCACCAGCGCTTCGAGCAGGTGGTGGATGGCCGCCGGGTCTACGGCGCATCGGTGACGGCGAACTTCGGTGAGGACGGTGACCTCAAAAAGCTGCGCAACCGCCTGCGTGACCGCAGGAACGGCAAGGCCCGCCGCGCAGGTATCAGCGCGGTCGACGCCCTGGAGATCGCGCGTCAGCGGCACTTCCCCGCGGCTCCCGACGTCTCCGCGGCGTCGACCGAAGGCTTCGTCACCACCTTCGCCGAGAACGACTTCTACTACCAGGCCCCCGAGGTCGAGGAGGTCGTCATCGCTCGCCGTGGCCGCAACGTCATCGGCTACGAAGTGAAGCTTTGGAGCGCGGACAGCAACGAGCTGTTCCATACGCTCATCGGGCCGAACGGCCGGGTGCTGAACGTCGAGGACAGGACCTCGCGCGATCAGTACGCGATTTTCCCCGATCATCCGGGCAACAGCAACCAGGTGGTCGTCAACGGCCCAGGCTCGGGCAACGCACAGTCGCCCAACGGCTGGCTCTTCTCCGGCACGCAGTACAGGAACTATATCCGCGGCAACAACGTCTCAGCCTATCTCGACCGGAACAACAATAACGCGCCCGACACCTCCAGCGGCGCGGTGACCAACGGTGTGTTCACCACGGCGGCGAGCCTGAACCAGGACCCCTCGACCACATCGAACCAGTATGTGGCGATCCAGAACCTCTTCTACCTGAACAACCGCATCCACGACATTCTCTACACCCACGGCTTCACCGAGAGCGCGGGCAACTTCCAGGAGAACAATTTCGGCAAGGGCGGTTTCGGCTCGGACAGCGTCAACGCCGAGGCGCAGGACGGCGGCGGGTTCAACAACGCCAACTTCGCCACCCCCGGCGACGGCTCGAACCCGCGCATGCAGATGTATATCTGGAACCTGACGAACCCCTATCGCGACGGGGACCTCGACAGCGACATCGTCTACCACGAGTACGGCCACGGTCTCACCTGGCGGATGATCGGCAACATGTCGGGCTCGATCTCGGGCGCCATCGGCGAGGGCATGGCGGACGTGCTGTCGATCCTCATCAACAATGACGACCGCGTCGGCGAGTACAGCGCGGCGAACCCGAACGGTATCCGCTCGGCCAGGTACACGAACTACCCGAAGGATATCGGCGACTTCACCGGCACCTCCGTGCACCGCGACGGCGAGATCTACGCCGCGACCATCTGGAGGCTGAAGGCTCTCTACGAGGCCAACGGTTACACCGCGGACCAGCTCATGGGCGACCTCGTGGACGGCATGAACTTCACCGCGCCGGGCCCTGACTACATGGACATGCGGGACGGCATCCTCGACGCCGTCGGCGGCGCGAAGGACTGTCTGGTCTGGGAAGCCTTTGCCGAGTTCGGCATGGGGGTTGGCTCCTCCATGGGTTCGCGAAGCGCCTCGCCGAGCTACGCCCTGCCCTCCACCTGCGGCGGCGGCGGAGGTGGCGGCAACACCGACACGACGCCCCCGGATCTTTCCAACTTCGGGGCACGCAGGCTCTCCTCCTGCCGCTTCAGGCTGACCTGGAACTCCAACGAGCCTGCGACGAGCCAGGTGCGGTTCCCGGACTACAACTATACCTACTCCGACAACACGCTGAAGACGTCGCACTCCGTGACCTTCAACGGCTCCTGCGGGACGACCTACAGCTTCTACTTCGAGGGTCAGGACGCTGCAGGGAACCTCGCCAGCGAGGGACCCTACTCCTACCGCCGCTAGGTCCGGCAACATCAATGGGGAAACGGGGGCCTTCGGGTCCCCGTTTTCGTTTGCGGCACCGCTGCTTTGCGCAAACCTGAGGTTGCGAAGCAGCGCCGCCTCCCGACATCTCCTCCAACGACAGGAGGCACAAGATGCAAACCCAAAGCGATACGCCCCGCACCATTCTCAGGCCCGCCGAGGAGCGGGGCATGGCCGATCACGGCTGGCTGCGCTCGGCACACAGCTTCAGCTTCGCGAGCTACCACGACCCGCGCCATATGGGCTTCGAGGCCCTGCGCGTGATCAATGACGACGAGGTGGCGGGCGGCGCGGGCTTCCCCATGCATCCCCATGCGGATTTCGAGATCTTCTCCTACGTTCTCGACGGCGCGCTGGAGCACAAGGACAGCTTGGGCAACGGCTCGGTGGTGAGGGCCGGCGGCGTGCAGTACATGACCGCCGGCACCGGGGTCACCCATTCGGAGTTCAATCCGAGCGAGGATGAGAAGGTCCGCTTCCTGCAGATCTGGCTTCTGCCCAAGGAGCGCGGCGCCGAGCCTGGCTACCAGACTCTCGACGTTGCGCCCGAGGAGAAGGATGGCAGGCTTGCGCTGATCATTTCTGCGGACGGGCGGGAGGGCTCGATCAACACGCTGGCACCTGCCGAAGTCTACGCGGCGACGCTGGACGGCGATCAAGAGACGTCGTTCAGTCTGCGGAAAGGCCGCCGGGCCTGGGTTCAGGTGGCTCGCGGTGAGGTCACGGTGAACGGCGAGACCTTGCGCCGAGGCGACGGCCTAGCGGTACTGGAGCCGGGCGAGATCGTCCTTTCAGACGGTCACGATGCCGAAGTGCTGCTCTTCGATCTGGAGCGGCTGAGCAGCTAGCGAAGTCCTCTCTCGACGCTTGTATCTTTTAGAAGCGCAGGCGGCCCCCTCCGCCCTTCGGGCACCTCCCCCCGCCACTGCCGTGGCCTTCTTCGCCTAGAAAAGGTCCCCCGGACCTTTTCTTTCACCTTCGTTGAACCGGCTTCGAAGTGGGGGAGGGAGAAAGAAGGCAGCTTCGCAACTTGTGTCGCTCCCCCTCTAGAGGGGGAGCTGCCGGCAGGCTGAGGGGGAGGCGCAAGCAGCGCTGACGCCTCCGCCCGTTTGCAAACAATACAAACGCTCTTCTTGAGAGGCAGCGTCCTAGAACTCGTAGCCGATGGCGACGCTGAGGAGCGTGTCGGTCTTCTCCCGCCCCTCGGGCGGGTCGGTCTCGTGCTTGACCGTGTATACCGTGCGCAGACTGATCTTATCGGTAAGGTCGGACTTCACCTCGAAGGCGGGAGCAATGGTCGAGTTCTCCGAAGCCCAGGTGGCATCGAAGCTCTGGGCGAACTCGACATTCTCTACGATCTGCTGACGGAAAGTCTGCCCGAAGAAGAAGGCGAGGCTGGTCTCTTCCTGTTCGAAGTCCTCGGGGAGCGGCAGCGGCCTCGTGCGTTCGAAATACTGCACGCCGGGGCCGGCGAGGATGCGTAGGTCGCGGGTCTCGCGCTCGTAGATCGCGTGGCCGATACCGGCGCCTGCGAACGCCTTCCGGTCGAAGCCGGAGAACTGGTCCTCTTCGTAGCGCAGCCTGCCGAAGAGGAAGGTCCGGTCGCCTGTCTGCACCTCGATCCGGTACTGGCTGAACCAGTTGTTCTGGGTGGTGGAGGTGTTCTCGGCGCCGTCCTGGTCCACCGTCGTGGTCTCGGTGAAGTTGCCGCCCCCCTCGATCGCGTGGGTGATGGCGCCGTACTTTCTGGCGAGGATCACCTTCCCGCCCAGAACGGTATTGTCCGTGTTGCCCGTCGCGGAAGAGAGGTTGAACCTTACCGCTCCCGACCACTGATCTTCCTCGGCCTCGATGGTGCCGGTCTGCATCCAGTTCGAGCTGATGGCGAGGTTGCCAGTGAGAAGGACGAGTTCGAGCATAGAGCTATCTGCCCGCCCCGCCGTTAAGCATGCGTTAAGCGAGATGGACAGAACCGCAACAAAAAGGCCCCGCCGAAGCGGGGCCTTTTCTCGTTCTCTTAACCTTCAGATCGCTTACGCGTCGTCGGTGTCCTTGAGGGCGGCGCCCAGGATGTCGCCGAGCGACGCGCCCGAGTCGGCCGAGCCGTACTGTTCCACGGCTTCCTTCTCCTCGGCCATCTCGCGGGCCTTGATGGAGAGGGAGAGGCGGCGGGACTGACGGTCGATCGCCACAATGCGGGCGTCGATCTTGTCGCCGACGGCGAAGCGCTCGGGGCGCTGCTCGTTGCGGTCGCGGGAGAGGTCGGACTTGCGGATGAAGGCCTTGGGGCCGCCATCGCCGCCGACGCGCACCTCGATGCCGCCGTTCTCGACGGCCGAGACCTCACAGGTCACGTCGTCACCTTTCTTCAGCTCACCGATGGCATCCATCGGGTCGTTGTCGACCTGCTTGATGCCGAGGGAGATACGCTCCTTGTCCGGATCGACGTCGAGGACCTTGACCTGGACCTGCTGGCCCTTCTCGTAGTCGCCGATCGCCTGGTCGCCGGAGCGGTCCCAGTCGAGGTCGGAGAGGTGCACCATGCCGTCCATGTTCTCGTCGATGCCGACGAACAGGCCGAACTCGGTGATGTTCTTGACCTCGCCTTCGAGGATCGTGCCGATGGGGTGCTTCTCGGCGAAGGCTTCCCACGGATTGTCCAGGGTCTGCTTAAGGCCCAGGGAGACGCGGCGCTTGTACTCGTCCACTTCGAGCACCATGACGTCGACTTCCTGGCCGGGCTCGACGATGGAGCTCGGGGGCATGTTCTTCTTGACCCAGGACATCTCGGAGACGTGGACCAGGCCTTCGATGCCGTCCTCGATCTCCACGAAGGCACCGTAATCGGTGATGTTCGTGACCTTGCCCTTGAAGACAGCGCCGACCGGGTACTTGGCCTGCACGCCTTCCCAGGGGTCGGGCTGGAGCTGCTTCATGCCGAGGCTGATGCGGCTCGTCTCGGGGTTGATCTTGATGATCTTGACCCGGACGGTGTCGTTGACGTTGAGCACTTCCGACGGATGGTTGACGCGCGACCAGCTCATGTCGGTCACGTGCAGGAGGCCGTCGACGCCGGGCGCCAGCTCGACGAAGGCGCCGTAATCGGTGATGTTCTTCACCACGCCGTCGCGCTCGTCACCCTCGTTCAGGTCACGGACGACTTCCTGGCGATGCTCGGCACGGTCCTCTTCAAGGACGGACCGGCGCGAGACGACGATGTTGCCGCGGCGCTTGTCCATCTTGAGGATCTTGAACGGCTGCTCGAGGTTCATCAGCGGGGTCGCATCGCGCACGGGGCGGATGTCGACCTGGGAGCCGGGCAGGAAGGCCACGGCGCCGCCGAGATCTACGGTGAAGCCGCCTTTGACGCGGTTGAAGATCACGCCGTTGACGCGCTCGTCGCCTTCGAATTCCTTCTCGAGACGCTCCCAGGCTTCCTCGCGGCGGGCCTTCTCGCGGGAGATGACCGCCTCGCCATGGGCGTTCTCGACACGGTCGATGAAGACATCGACCTCGTCGCCGACGGACACGGTAGGCTCGCCTTCCTTGAGACCGAACTCGCGGAGGGGGACGCGGCCTTCGGTTTTGAGACCGACATCGACGATCGCCATGTCCTTCTCGATACCGGTGATGGTGCCTTTGACGACGGTTTGCTCGAAGCTGTCGCGGTCAACGACGGAGGCTTCGAACATCTCGGCGAAATCTTCGACCGAGGGGCTTAGGGTTTCAGACAAATCAGCCTTCAGTGCGGCAGAGCCGCTTGGGTTGAGGCCCCGGACTGCAAGGATTGCGGCTAGAGGGGCGATGGAACAAAGCGCTGGATCGAAGCCGGGCGGGCTGCTCGGGACGATCGGCTGCTAGCGCTCTTCCTCCATCAAACCCTGCCCGGCGCAAAATAGCGCCGCGAACAGGGCACGCTTAGGCACAAAAGCGGCGAAATGGCAAGGGAGCGGACCTGCTCCCTTGCCTATTTTGCCGAGACTTAGCCTCTTCGGCGGCGAGAAGCGAGAAAACCTCCGATACCCAACGGGAAGAGAAAAGCCGCTGCCGGAACCGGCACACTGGAAACGCCGTTGAGGACGATATCGTCGATGGCAATACTGGACGTAAAACCATTCGAGTCCGGCACAGCGAAGAAGGCGGCACTTACGATTCCGGAGAGCTGCGGAAAGATCGTTTGCAGGGAACCGGTGAGCTGGAAAGGACCCGTCGTCCCGAACGAGCCATCTTCCAACTCGAAGTTCACTTGGAAGCGTGCATCCGCGTCCCGCAGCGCGGTGACCGCAATGAAGGATGTCAGGCTGAAGCTGCTACCGTCCTGTGACCGGACAGAGAAACCGTTGTAGTTAGGGGTGTTCCCAAACGCGCGAAGAAGACTGTAGTTCGAACCCGTTGGCGTTCCCAGCCAGTGGTCCGGACCGTTGACATGAGCCTGCGAGACGCCGCTAGCTTCCACCACAAAGCCGTCCTGAACCAGCATGGTCTCACCGGAATCGAAAATGGCCTGCCCTGGCTCTTGCTCTTTGCTCAGATCCACGTTCTCGAAGTCGATCGTCACCGGTGAAGCCGCTGCGTTGCTCCAGGCTGAAAGCCCGATGCCCGCGACGAGACCCTTCAATACACTGTTGGAAAATCTACCCACCCTCATGCCTCCTAGCTGGTGAAACGGCGCCTTGATGACGGCCTCACAAAGTTGTGATCAGGAAGCGTCAAGTCATCAATATCGTGGGTCCTGCCCTCGTCGCGGATACCAACGGGTTCGTCGCATTCGCGCACGGAAAACTTCTCTGAAGGTCCGGCGCGGTCTGAGTTTCAGCCTCTTGATGAGGTGAGATACTAGTGCCGGACCAGTAGGCCCGTCCGAGTCACCCGCCGCAGTGCGGACCGAGCTCCACTGCATACGGATGGTTCTACGTACGCCCCCGCACCACATTGTCGATGATCCGCACGGCCCGCGCCATGACCTCGTCGGGGGTCAGTTTGGAGGTGTCGATAATCTCCGCCTCCGCCGCCGGTTTGAGAGGGGCTTCCTCGCGGCTCTGGTCGCGCTCGTCGCGGCGTTTGAGCTCGGCGAGGGTCCCCTCATAGGTGACGCCCTCGTCCGAGGCGCGCAGCTCGAGATAGCGGCGCTGGGCGCGCTCCTCGGGGCTGGCGGTGATGAAGAACTTCACCGTGGCGTCGGGGAAGATCACAGTGCCGATATCGCGCCCGTCCAGCACGGCGCCAGGCTTCTGAAGGCCGAAGCTTCGCTGGAAGTCGAACAGGGCCTTGCGCACCCCCTCATGGACGGCAACCAGGCTGGCGCTGCGCCCCACGGCTGGGGTGCGAAGGTCGGCCGAGCCTAGGATCTCCGGGTCGAAGGCCCGCGCCACCTTCACGGCGGCCGCCTCGTCGCGCGGCTCAAACCCGTCGCGCAGCATGATCCAGGCGACCCCGCGATAGAGCGTGCCGGTGTCGAGATGGCGTAGGCCGTAGAAGCTAGCCAGCCTGCGGGACAGCGTCCCCTTCCCGCTGGCGGCGGGTCCGTCGATGGCGATGATCAGCGGCTCTGACATGACCCTGGCCTCTAGCAGAGGCCGCGCGGTGAGCAAGCAGGCAAGCTCATGCGGCGCACCAAGCTTGGTTTACGAGGGCCGGTCGGCCTAGAACGGCCTTGCAGAAAGGTAGGGGTATTCATGACCGACGATGAACTGAGGCTGGCACTGAAAGAAAGCCGTATCGCCACCTATTACCGGCTGCGCGGCGGCTTCCCCATTCCCTTGGCCGGCGCGGTCTACTGGCTGGCGCTCGCCTATCTCGGCACCATCTGGCAGCTTGGAAGCTGGGCCATGGCGGCGTTCTACGGCAGCGGGCTGATCTTTCCGATGGCCGTTTTGTTCTCGAAGCTCTTCGGTGTGGAGTTCCTGAAGGACAAGGCAGCGGTAGGCAGCGCGCTTCTGCCAGCCTTCATCAGCATGCTGCTCTTCTGGTCGTTCATTCCGGCCGCCGTCTCCGCCGCGCCCGAGATGATCGTGCTGATCCTCGCGGTTGGCATGTCCGGGCACTGGCCCGTCATCGGCTGGACTTATGGCAGGACCGCGCTCTACAGCGCCCACGCCGTGGCCCGAGCAGTGCTCTGCGGCTGGTTGTGGCACGCCTTCCCCGACGACCGCCTGGTCGTCATTCCGCTGACGGTTGCGGCGATCTATCTAGCGACCGTCCTCGGCATCCTCCTCGACCTCTTCGTCCTCAACCGGCGCGGGGGGCGGAGCGTAGCGGCCTGAGACCCAGGCCCCGCCGATCATGGTGGCCACCGCCTCGGCCTCTTCGGGCCCGGCGAAGGGGTCGCCGCGGAACACGGAGAGATCGGCGGCGAAGCCCGGCGCCAGCGTGCCGAGGCTGCCTCCCCTGCCGATGGCAAGCGCAGGCGCGGTGGTGAAGAGCGCGAGTGTCTCAGCCCGGCCGAGCGCCTCTTCAGGGTGCCAGTTCTCACCGGAGAAACCGCTGAGGTCGCGGCGTTCGGAGGCGGCGTAGAGCTCGATGCGCGGGTCGCCCTGCTCCACCGGAGCGTCGGAGCCGAAGACGATCAGTGTGCCCTCGCTAGCCAGGCTGTTCCAGGCATAGGCGCCCTCAAGACGCTCCTCGCCCAGACGGTCCTCCGCGAAGTGAAGATCGCCGACGGCGTGGCTTGGCTGCATGGAGGCGATGACGCCCACTTCCGAGAACTGCTCGATGTCGGACGGGCTGACGATCTGGGCATGCTCGATGCGGAAGACGGCACGAGGGTAGTCCTCGCGCAGCTCTTCGTACCAGGAGAGGACGTCGGCGTTGGCCCGGTCGCCGATGGCATGGGTGGTAACCTGGAGCCCTCCATCGACGGCTTGACGATAAGCCTTCTTGGCATCGTCTTCCGTCAGGAGGCGGAGGCCTATCGTTCCCGGCTCGTCCGCATAGGGCTCTTTCAAGAGCGCGCCGCGTGAGCCAAGCGCGCCGTCCGCGTAGAACTTGACGCCGAGATGGCAGACAAGCCCCGTCTCGTCACAGCCCGGCCCAGCCTCTATAAGGCCCGGCATAGCGTCCTGGGTCACGAAGTTGGCGACCCGCAAGGGCAGCTCCCCGCTGGCCGCGAGCTCCTCCATCAGGCGCAGCTCCTCAGCGCCCACCGACATATTGTGCACGGAGGTCCAGCCGCGCGATGCGTAGACCTCGGCGCCCCGCCGCAGCGCCTCGCGCCGCCGCTCGTCATCCACCTGCGGCAGGAGCGGCGAGACGAGGTCCATGGCTGCGTCGATCAGATAGCCGGTGGCCTTGCCGTCCGCGTCGCGCACGATCCTGCCGCCCACGGGGTCGGGGGTATCGTCCGTGATCTGAGCCGCCTCCAGCCCTGCGCTGTTGAGAGCCGCTGCGTGCCCGTCCGCTCGGACTAGGAAGACCGGGCGGTCGCTGACCACGGCGTCCAGGTCGGCAGCGTTCAGTGCACGCCCTTCCGGCCAGGCCGTCTCGATCCAGCCGCGTCCGGCGATGATGCCCTCGAGCTGCTCTGTAGCCTTCCGGCGCAGCGCCTCCTGGACGTCTCTCACCGAGCGGGCCTGGTCGAGGTTCAGCTCCATCTCGCGAAAGCCGATACCGATGAGGTGCACGTGGCTGTCGGTAAGTCCCGGAAAAGCGGTCTCGTCGTCAGCCAGCTCGATGAGGCACCCCTCCTCCACGCTCGGCATCTGGGCCATGGTCCCGATCTGCCGCACCCGGCCCGAGGCGATGGCGAGCGCCTCGTGGGTCTTGGTCGGCGTTTCGATCCGCCCTTGGATGACGGTCACGTCGCAGGCGCCCTGGGCGAGCAGCGAGAAGACAGCGGTGATCATGGGGCGGCCCCTTTCGTTACAGCGCCGCTCCTACCGCGTCCGCCACATTTGTGAAACCGTCGCGCCTCAGAAGGTCCGGCAGCTCTTCGATGATGGTCTTGGCGAGCCCCGGCCCCTGATAGACGAGGGCGGTGTAGAGCTGCACGGCGGAGGCGCCGTTCTTGATCTTGGTGAGCGCGTCCTCGGCAGAGGCCACTCCGCCGACCCCGATCAGCGGCATCTTGCCCTCGCTGGCCACGGCGAAGTCGCGCAGCACCGCGGTTGATCGCTCGAAGAGCGGTTTGCCCGACAGCCCGCCCTTCTGATGGGCGTCCGGCCCGCTCACCCCCTCGCGCGACAGGGTGGTGTTGGAGACGATGAGACCGCTGATGCCTGCCTCGGTGGCCGCGTCCAGGATGTCAGCCTTGTCCTCGTCGATGAGGTCCGGCGCCACTTTGACGAAGACGGGCTTGTCCGTCTTCCGCGCCCTGAGGACCCGGCCTAGAAGTTCGCCGAGGGCCGCTTTGCCCTGAAGATCTCGCAGCCCTTGCGTGTTCGGTGAGCTGACATTCACGGTGAGGAAGGAGACATGGGGTTCGAGGGCGACGAGCCCCTTCACATAGTCCTCCGCCCGGTCACTGCTGTCTTTGTTGGCGCCGAGATTGATGCCGACCACCCCTGGCGTGCCCGCACGCGCGGCGAGGCGCTCGCCGATGGCCTCCAGCCCGTCATTGTTGAAACCGTAGCGGTTAATGACCGCCTCGTCCTTCCGCAAGCGGAAGACACGCGGCTTGGCGTTGCCGGGTTGGGGCTTGGGTGTGACAGCGCCCACCTCGACGAAGCCGAAACCCAAGCGAAGCAGCTTATCCGGAACCTCGGCGTTCTTGTCGAACCCGGCGGCCATGCCGAGGGGGTTGGGGAGGTCGAGCCCCGCTATTTCCGTCCGTAAGATAGCATCCGAAACCACCTTCGGCCTCGGCGCAAGGGGTGAACGCAGAAGCCTGATCGTCGCCTCATGGGCCTTCTCGGGCGGCAGCAGGCTCAGTGCACGGACGCCTAGCTTGCTCATCGTCCTCAGGCAGCAGCGCTGACGCGGCGGCGACGCTTGACCGTGCTCGCAGCGCGGCGCTCGATATGCTGGAAGACGAGGTCGGCCACGTCCTTCTTGGACGACTTCTCGATGCCCTCGAGGCCGGGGCTCGAGTTCACCTCCAGCACCTTCGCGCCGCTGCTCGATCGCAGGAGGTCCACACCGGCGAAGCCAAGACCGAGCGCCTTGGCTGCCCGCACGGCCACCTCGCGCTCCTCCTTGCTGATGCGCTCGACCTTGGCGGTGCCGCCCTGGTGGAGGTTGGAGCGGAAATCGCCAGCCGCCGCCGTGCGCTTCATCGCGGCGACCACCTTGTTGCCCACCACGAGGCAGCGGACATCCTCGCCGCCCGCCTCCTTGACGAACTCCTGCACCAGGAAGTCGGCTTTCAGGTTACGGAAGGCCGAGATGACCGACTGAGCCGCCTTCTTGGTCTCGGCCAGCACCACGCCCTTGCCTTGGGTCGACTCAAGCAGCTTCAGAATGATCGGCGGCGTGCCCATCAGATCGACGATGCTGTCCGTGTCCTTGGGGCTGGAGGCAAAGGCCGTGGTGGGCATGTTGATGCCCTCGCGCGCGAGAATCTGGTGGGCGTGCAGCTTGTCGCGGCTCATCAGGATCGCATCGGAGCGGTTGACGCAGTAGGCGCCCGTCGTCTCGAACTGCCTGACCACGGACGTTCCGTAGGCGGTGATCGACGCGCCGATGCGGGGGATCACGGCGTCGTAGCTCGGCAGCGCGCGCCCGTCATAATGGACCTCGGGCTTCTCGGCGTTGATCAGCATGTAGCAGCGCGACGTGTCGATCGGCTCGACCACGTGCCCCCTCGCCTCCCCTGCCTCGATCAGGCGGCGGGTCGAGTAGATGTTAGGCTCCTTGGTCAAGACCGCCACGCGCAGAGCACGTTTCTTCGGCGCCTGCGCCAGCATCTTCTGGTAGGCGTCGTAGTTCAGCTCGGGCTGCAGATGGCTCTCCGTAGGGCTGACCCTGGGCGCCTCCCCCGGATAGCTCTCCAGCGCCTGCCGACCGAGGAGCATGTGGAAGGTCATCCCCTCCCGGTCCGTCAGCGTCAGAAGGATGGGCCATTTCTGGCCGCCTATCTCGATCTCCGTGCTGATCGTCCAGCGCCGCTCGGTCTCGCCGTTGGAGGAGGTGACGTCACGCTTGTCGATGACGTCTGCGGAGCAGTAGACCTCGATGTCGGGCCGCTCCGGGATCGGGTGGATGCCGAAGCGTATCTTCGGCTTGCTCGCCGGCCCGAAGGGCTCGACGGTGAAGGCGTGCAGGCTCGATGTCTTCGCACCCGTATCCACCTTCGCCTTCATGGCCGGCAGGCCGAGGGCGGGCAGGCTGATCCATTCTTCCCAACCGAGTTCCAGGGTCAAAGCGGCGCCTCCATGGTCATGTGCCGCGCGCGGGCGGCGTGTTCGATCGCTGCCGCGCCGTCATCGGAGATCTTGAGGCCGTCGCGGATCAGCTCCAGCATACGGATTTCTTCGGGGTTGAGGCTCTCATCGGCGGTCACAACATCGACAACCGCCGCATAGGCGGTCTCCGCGAGGTGCTCGGGCAACGCCTCGGCAGCGGCGTGGATGACTTTGTGAAGCCCCCCATCCGAACCCATTAGCGCGCCGGCCTCCTCGGAGATCTCGACGAGCTTGTCCTCATGGTCCTTCGAGAAGAGCGGGAAGGATCTGACCACCCGGCCGATGGTCATCAGCTCGGAGGGGTTGATGGAGCCGTCCACGGCCGATGCCATCACCATCAGGTAGATGATCGCTTCCTGCGCAGACAGTTGCGGAACGGGGCTGGCCATCGCGAATCTCCAACATTCTCGAGCCCGGCCCTACGAACGAAAAAGGGCCTGGGTCAACGCCCAGGCCCTCTTCTCACTGTAGCTTGTCAGCGGAAGCGTTAGTGGCGGGTTTCCGCCTGCTCCTGCTGTTCGAGATGCGAGATGTTCTCGTTCATCTTCGCCAGGGCGCCCTGAGCGGCGTCCATCAGGGCATCGGCGAGACCGTCCGTCGCCCGCTTCTCGCGGTTGGTCGGCGGTGTCAGCGCACCCAGGAGAAGGCCTAGGGCCATGCCGAGGCCGGTACCGACCGCGGGGTTGTCCTCATGGGCGGACTTCAGTTTGGAGAGCTGCTGCTCGCTGCGCATTCTCGCTTGCGCCAGACGGTCCTGAGCACCGCGGCTCGTGGCGGCGGCGTGGTCGTTCAGCCAGCGAGCCCTTTCGGACAGGCTGCGCTTGGTGGCGGATGCGGCGTTCCGTGTTCCCGAAGCGGCGCTCGAGGCGGCCGAGGCCGTACCGCTGCCGATGGAGGTCGCAACGTTCTTGGTGCCGCGGCCTGCGGCTGCCGCGCCGTGGGCGACGGAGCTGCCAGCGCTCGAGACGGCCGAGCCAGTAGCCCGTGCGCCGCCTTTGACGCGGGCGGACAGGCCGTGGAGGGCATCATCGACGCGGTCGAAGAAGCCGTGATCGTCCTCATTGTCGTAGCGCTCGACGTTCAGCCTACGGCCGTACTCTTCATAGGTGCGGCGAGCGTAGAGGTCGTCCGTCTCGTTCTCGCGGCGGCGGAGACGGCGGTGAGCCAGGCCGATATCGGAGGCAGCATGATAGTCATCCTCATGCAGACCGTCCGTATCGGGCTGAGCCTTCTGCTCCTCATAGTAGCGGCCCGCCAGAAGCGCGGTGCCGACACCGATCAGGGCGTAGGGCATGGTCTTGCTGTCGGCCCCGGTGGAGCGCTTGAAGCCGTCCACATCGACGCCGATCTGACGGCCCAGCGTGCCGATGAGATCGGTGGCGCGAAGGCGGTCCTTCAGCTCGGCGAGGTCGCTGGCCAGGGCATGGCGCTTGGCATCGGCGACACTGTCATATTTGCGGGTCTGGGTCATTAGTGAAGGTTCTCCCTGACGGTTTCACGGTCCTGGCGAAGGTTCTCACGCGTGCGGTGGAGGGGCTCGCCGGTGCCGCCGATCTTGCTCTTGCCTACGAAGTAGAGAACGAGGGCGACCACCGTGAAGACGGCTGCGGTGATGAGGTTGGCGGCGACCGGGCCGAGCGGGCCGATCAGGCCTGCGGAAAGGGCCAGGCCGAGGAAGATCAGTACCGGGATACCGATGACGCCTGCGAACAGGGTCAGGATGCCGCCGGTGATGCTCTCCTTGCCGGTGTCGATCGCTTCGTCCCTAGCCAGACGGACTTCCGCCGAGGCAAGGTCCGCTGCGTTCTGGGTGATCGAGGCAAGGATGTCGGTGATGCCGCGGCGCGGCGCCGTGTCGCTGCGATAGGCGGTCTCGGCACGGTAGCCCGTGTCGGATGCGCCGTTGGTGTAGGTCGTCTCGGACATGAAGGGCTCCCTTAGTCGGTGCTTTTGATGGTCGGCGAAGCGGCGGCGGGCCTGTCGGGGTCGACCGGGGCTTCGGACTGGATATCGTTGTCCGCGAAGGACGCGCTCGGCGAAGTGCCGGACGTGGTGGCCGCGGGGCTGGGAGTCGGCGTGCTGACCGACGGCGAGGCGGCGCCGTAGGTGCTGGACGTTGAGGGCGAAGCCGCAGCCGTGTCGCCGAAACTCGATGTCGAGGCGCTGCCGAACTGGTTGTCGGTGGGCTGACGGTCACCCGTTTGCGGGTAGCTATCGGCGGTCTGCGGGGTGGCCCTCAGGGCACGGCCCATGGCGAAACCGGCGATGGCGCCGGCGAGCGCGGAGCTGACGGGACGCTTGCGCGATTCCTGACCGAGACGCTGCATCAGCGCCTGCCCGTCGGTGGTGTCGAGGTTCGATGCGAAGCGGCGAAGCTGCTCGGCGGCGCTCAGCGTCAGATCCTGAAGCTGCGAGCGGTCGAGCTCTTCCTGGCCCTTTTCGAGGCCCGAAGCGACGTTCTCGATGGTGCGCTGAAGCTCCGACTTGTGCTCGTCGATCTTCCTGGCGGCGGTGTTCGAGGCGAGCGAGCCAGCGCGCTTGGCAGTCTGCTTGGCTTCGGCTTCGACCTCGTGCTGTTTGTCCTTCCACACGGGGTCCTGCGCCGTCGCGTTCGGCGCGGTGCTCCCGGTGTCGGGGGTCGATGTGGTATCGGCCATGATGTTCTCTCAAAGTTGCGACGGGAAGGAGACAGGCGAAGCAGGCACTTCGTTTGCACGGTAAAGGAGCTGTGAAGAGCGTTCCGCACTCGAGGCGGGAAGCGGCGCACAGCATTAACTCTTGCCCATCGCCCCCGCAGTGCTACGCGCCGCTCCATGACCGAGAAACCGCCGGAAAACACCGCCAAGACGGGACTGATCGCCGCCGTCCTCGCCTATGGCTGGTGGGGGGCGCTGCTGCCGGTCTTCCTGATCGCGCTCCGCGGCACCGCGCCGGAGGAGGTCCTGGCGCACCGGGTCCTCTGGTCGGTCCCCTTCGGCGCGGCGATCATCGCCTTCCGCTCGCAGTGGCCGGAGGTGGTGAGCGCGCTCAGAAACCTTCGCGTGGTGATGGCGCTGGCGGGCAGCTCGGCCATGATCGCCATCAACTGGCTTATCTACATCATCGCGGTCGACAACCGGAACCTCTTCGAGGCGGCGCTCGGCTACTATATCAACCCGCTGGTCTACGTGCTGGTGGGCGTCGTGGTGCTGCGGGAGAAGCTGAGCCGCGGCAAGCAGCTCGCCGTGCTTCTCGCCGCCATCGGGGTCACGGTGCTGACCTTCTACGGCGGCAAGTTCCCGGCGGTGGCGCTGGTCCTGGCCGTCACCTTCACCGCCTACGGCTACCTCAGGAAGCAGACCCCCGTCGGCGCGATGCCAGGCCTCTTCATCGAGACCCTGCTGCTTAGTCCCTTCGCTCTCGTCTATCTTCTCTGGGTCGATCCCTCGAAGCTCGCCTTCGGCGACGGCGCAGGCATCACCGCCATGCTGGTCGCGGCGGGGCCGGTCACCGTCTTCCCCCTTCTCTGCTTCGCCATCGCCGCAAGGCGGCTGTCGCTCAGCACGCTGGGCTTCATGCAGTTCATCGGCCCCACCCTGCAGTTCGTGGTGGGCCTGATCGACGGAGAGGACTTCAGCCGCCCCCATCAGATCTGCTTCGCCTTCATCTGGACGGCGGCAGCGGTCTTCGCCCTCGACGCGATACGGCAGGGCCAGGTCAGACGGCGGGAGAGAAGGGAAAGAGCGGCGGGGCACCTTGAGGGGGAACGAGGGGAGCGGCGCCCCGCCTAGAGTCGAAAACGACCCTCGCAAATCACATGGCAGACAGGAGCGAAAAAAGAACCCCGTGACAGGGTTACGTTTCGTTCAAGGGGTGTGAACCTCCACCTCAGTTCGCCTTCCGGTTGCAGAGTCGAGAACGATGATACGTTGCTGGTTAGTCGTTGTTTCGACAAGCAAAGTCAGAACGCCGTCATCGCTGGAGACGCTCACCACCCGCTCTCCCTCGCCCAGTTCAATCCTAGGTATGTCACGAACCTGCGTCTCACTTTCCCGCGTGACGAGCAAAGCGATCAGGAGCGCCGTGCCGCCGAGGAGCAGCACGCCCAGTCCTAGGGCCAGCCCCTTGGCGGCGGCGTGGCTAGGGGCAGGAGGCGCGGCAGGTTCGTTTTCCATCCGCGCCGTTTGACAGAAAGCCTCCCGCTTTGCACGGGGGGCCGATGAAAGAACCTATCGAGCTGAACGTCGAGGAGGGCGAGGGCGAGCGCATCGACCGCTGGGTTGCGGACCGCGCCGACCCCTCCCGCACGCAGGTCAAGAACCTCATCAAGGAGGGCGCCCTCACCGTCGGCGGCGAGGCCATGACGGACCCCACCCGCAAGGTGGCCCTCGGCGACGTCATCGCCCTCACCCCTCCCCCGGTGAAGGAGGCGGCGCCCGAGGCGCAGGACATCCCCCTCAATATCCTGTTCGAGGACGAGCACCTGATCGTCCTCGACAAGCCCGCAGGGCTGGTCGTGCATCCGGCGGCGGGGAACTGGGACGGCACGCTGGTCAACGCCCTCCTCCACCACTGCCGCGGCAGCCTCTCCGGGATTGGCGGGGTGGCGAGGCCGGGCATCGTCCACCGCCTCGACAAGGACACCTCCGGCGTGATGGTCGTAGCGAAGAACGACGAGGCCCACCGGGGGCTCCGGCGCCTCTTCTCCGTCCACGACATCGAGCGCGCCTATCTCGCCCTCTGCCACGCCGATCCGAGACCCGCTTCGGGCACGATCGACATCCCCATCGCCCGCTCGCGCAAGGACCGCCTCAAGCGCGAGGCCGATTGGAGCTTCGAGCGGCCCGACGCGAAGGAGGCCGTGACCCACTACAAGCGGCTGGAGGCCTACGGCGCGGGGCGCGGAAAAGTCGCAGGCGAGCCCGTCGCCAGCCTCGTCGAATGCCGCCTCGAGACTGGCCGCACCCACCAGATCCGCGTGCATATGAGCACCACCGGCCACCCGCTCATCGGCGACAGGCTCTACGGCAAGGCGGGCATTGCGGGGCTAGGCGGCGAGGAAGAAGCGGTGGTCACCGCCAGAGAAGCCGTCCGCGCCTTCAAGCGCCAGGCCCTGCACGCCCACACGCTCGGCTTCGAGCACCCGGTCACGGGGGAGGAGCTGAGCTTCACGACCGAGGCGCCTGAGGATTTCGCCTGGCTGCGGAAGTCGCTGCGGGCGCTTTAGCAATCTTCGTATGAGACCTATAAATTCGTATGAGACCTATAAAAGAGGCCCCGCCTTTTGGGGACGGGGCCTCTTCCATAGGGTTAGAGGTCGGTACCTACTTGCTGGGACCGCCAATCTTCTTTGGGCCGCGACCGTTTTTCGGTTCTACAATATAGGCGTTGGTGATGTACTGTCCGGTACGGTAGAAAGCCTCCGTCGCCGCACCGAACGCTGCCAGCGGGATGGTGATCGGCTCTCCGGTCGCGGTCGTATTCCCCAGGAAGACGTCAGCTGGAGCTTCCATCTGCAGTACGTAGGTGCCGGTCTCCGGTAGCTCTACATCGAGCATGAAGGCGTCGAAGCTTTCAAACTCATCAGAGTTGTAGGCCACCTCGGTTAGCGAACCATCGTCGTTCTTCAGGAAAAGCGTCAGCGCGGGGAAGATGACGTCGAAGTTGGGGAAGAACGAGCTTTCGACATCCGAGATCATCTCGGCGTTGAAGATCTGACCAGCCTTGGCATCGAAGGTCAGGGTATCGACCTCGCCGATGGTTTCGATCTCGCCTTCGACGACGATGTTGCGGACGTCGTAGCGCCCGTCCGCGTTGTCGCCCTCTTCGATCTGGCTGACGACTTGAAGCTTCTTCAGACCAGCCTTGCCGGCATTCGCCTGCTCGTCGGTGATGAAGCGGCCACGCTGGTTGATCGCGAGCTTGATCGTAGAGCGCTCCGAGAAGAAGCGGTCGCGGTTGGCCGAGTCCGCGAGGGTGGAACCCGCGCTCGCCCCGGAAACCATCACATGAAGCGTGCTCTCATCGGCGTTCTGGCCATGGGTGTAGTAGGGGAAGAACGAGGTCGGCTCGGGTTGACCGGTATTGGGCAGACCGCCGCCAACTGGACCCCAAGCGTCGTAATGGCGCAGACCGACACCGTGGCCGAGTTCGTGCGCACCCGTGTTGGCGGACTGGTTGATCACCGCCAAACGGACGGCTTCGTCCACCGGAAGGGCATCGGGACCGTCACTGAGAACACCCTGAACGTCGATACCGGAGTTGTTCTCCAGCAAGAAGCCGGATGGAAGACCGAGGAAAGGGTCGAGGGCGGTCAGGAACGGCCAGAGGTTGGCGTCATTGATCGCTACGACGGAGCGATCGTCATTACCAAAATCAATCTGGCCGGCAGAGCCGAAGAGAATGCCGCCGGAGGGAAGGACGCCAGCGGTACCGGCGCCGGGTGCATCGTTCGAGTTGAACTGCAGCTCGACATACTCACCCTCGGTCGGCCGCTCGAGCACGAACTCGTAGTTATACGGCGCGTAGTCGGCGGCGATGCGGTCACGTACCTCCTCTTTGTCTGCTTCGGTATACTCGAAATCAGGCAACGTCAGCGTGATGCCGAACAGACTGAACGTGTAGGTAGGGTCGCCAGGCTGGAAGTTCAGGTAGACGGTCTGGGGCGCATTGTTGCGCAGACCAAGACCGAGACCGATACCGTTGCCGGGTTTGCCGAACTGCTCAGGCGAGCCGCCCGCCGTGACCGGAGCCGTGCCCACACCTGCTGCGGCTGCGATGCTGCGTAGGTAGTCCATCGCCTGCTCCTTACTCTCGAAAGAGGGCAGGCCGCACTCGGTAACGCAGTCGTTGAGCACTTCAAGTTGGTACTGCGAAGCATCGACCCCGGTCTGCGCGAAAGCAGGCATAGAGACGCCAGCAAGCAGAACGGTGGAGATTGCCGTGTTTCTTGTTTTTTTCACAGACTCAGTTCCCATTCCCTAGCCCCTGACGGGCTGAATACATTGTCGCCCAAAAGATGTCAGGCAACCCGCACGCCGAACGTTCAATGAAGTTTCTCTCTGCCCGGCCCTTGCCGAAACGTTCGAGCAACGTAATCAATCTGTCAAGAAATAAGATAAAGTCACAAAAACTTTTCGCGCTGGAATAAGTGGCTACGATCAAGGGTTAAAAGTTTGTGTATGATGCTTGTTTGTGCCATGAAATCGTCGCCGTCCGACACGCTGGGCGAGGAGGCTGCGGCACTGGTTCATCAGCAAATCTAACGGGGACAGAATGAAGATCAAAACTAGCATGGCGATCGCCGCCGCGGTCGCGGCGCTCGCATCGACGGCCGGTGCTGAGACGCTCGAGAAGCTGACCTTCGCGGAGGCCGTCGACGCGGCCGACATCGCCGTCGTCGGCAAGGTCACAGGCAGCTCCATCGTCGAGAGCGACGGCCAGGTCTACACGGTCACCGAGTTCGACACCCAGGACACGGTCTTCGGTCAGGTCGGCGGGACGTTCTCCGTCCGCTTCCCCGGTGGCCGCCTTCAGAACACCCTCGTCCCGATGGGCGAAGTCGTGGCGGGCTCGCCCTCCTTCTTCGTCAACAGCGAGGCGCTGCTGCTGCTCGATCAGTCCGCTGACGGCCTGAACGTGGTCGGCTACAACCAAGGCATCTTCCCGGTCGTCACCGGCAAGGTCGCTCTGCCCAACGACAAGGGCGGCATGGTGAGCCTGGACAAGGCCAAGAGCGCCGTCGCGCGCGAAAAAGCCGACAAGTAATCTGACGATCAGGGTTAGGGACATCTTATGAAATATCTTCTTTCCACGACCGCCGTTCTGGCGGCGCTGGGCGCTTCGCACGCCCAAACCGGCAGGCAGCTCGACATCATCGCCGTGCCGACCGAGACGCAGGTCATCGACGGCACCGAGTTCGGCGTCGCTCCGATCGTCGGCATCTTCTGGGACGAGCGCTGCGCCTCCGTCGAGTACACCTACAACACTGCGGGCGCACCGAACGCAGCCTTCGGCGCCCCGATCAGCGCCGACGAGACCGTCGCCATCATTCAGACGGGCCTCGACCGCTGGAACGCCAACCCCGCCTCGTTCATCGAGCTGAACGTTACCGAGCAGCGTGATCTCGGCGACCGTCCCCGCGTGGCCGGTGACTTCATCAACGAGGTGACCTTCGTCACCGCTCCGGGCTTCGGGGCGCTGGCCAGCTCGCCTTCCACCTCCCTCTCGGCCGACAGCACCTTCAACGCTGGCGACGACCTCGACCTCGACGGCGACTCCGACGTCTTCGATCCGGCAGCCGAAGGCCGCAACACCTGCTTCGACGCGGATGGCGACGGTGACATCGAGTTCCCCGCAGGCGACTACAAGGCCGGCACCATCCTCGACAACGACGTCCAGTTCAGCAGCACCGTGCTCTGGGAGACCGAGCCCACCGCCAGCACCGCTGCGGACATCGACGCCGTCTCCACCCACGAGTTCGGCCACAGCCACGGCCTCAACCACGCCCTGATCAACCAGATCTCGGATGAGGACGGCACCAGCTCGACCATGTTCCCCTTCATCGACACCGGCGACCCCCAGGCCGAGCTGGCGACGCGGGAGCTGCACACAGATGATCTTGCCGTCTCGGCGTTCATCTACCCCGAAGGCTCGTCCCGCCGCGGCATCGCCGCCATCCAGCGCGGCGACAAGCGCTTCAACCGTGTCTACGACGTCATCCGCGGCGAAGTGACCGACGGCGAGGGCACCAACATTCTCGGCGCGGCGATCACCGCCACGAACCGCGAGGGTCGGCGCTCCAACATGACCTATAGCGGCCGTTCGGCTGCCTTCGAGCTTCCCGGTGTCGGCCTGTTCGCCTTCCCCGAGGGCGCACTCAGCGGCGAGTACGAGCTGGTGGTGGCACGCCGCCAGGCCTTCGCCCTGGACATGCAGGCCCTCGACGGCGACCCCGCCGCCGCTGGCAATATCAGCACCAACGCCATCATCGGCGACATTCTCGGTCAGACCAACTTCCCCGAAGAGGGCTGGAGCAGCTTCTTCGAGGATGACCGTGAGCTTCGTCCCGACCTCGACGGCGTCGTCTACTCTTCCGGCTATTTCAGCCAGAAAGTCGATTTCGTCCTCAACGAAGAGGGGCTGATCTCGAACAATGACGGCACGGTGAACTTCATCGGCACCGGTGCGATCTTCGGTGCCACGTCGCTCGGCTACGCAGAGGTGTTCGACGGCGAGGCCGTTCTTGCAGCCCTCGACGGCTCCACCGCCCTAGTCAGCGGCAACATTCGCACCGGCACGCTCGATGCGTCCCTCCCCGTCCAGTTCGACCGCCTGCGCCTGTCCGTCGGCCGGGTGAACGAGGAGACCGGCGCGCTGGAGGTCGTCAAGGACCTGCAAACCGTCAGGAAGAGCTTCGGCCAGGACAGTGACACCGCTCCGGTCGTCTTCAACAGCACGCTGTTCGCCACCTGGCAGGCCAAGTTCCTGCTCCAGGCGGACCCGACACTGGACCTCATCCTGATCGCCGAGGCCGATAACCTCGTCGCCGGCCCCTCGGGCTTCCCCCCGGCCTTCGTGGCCATCGACAACGAGACGGCACCGGGCAGCTCCTTCCTCTCGGTGGACGGCGCCGACTATGCACCCCTCGGCTCCGGCGTCTGGCTGATGGACATCGCCACCGTCTCCGCTGCCGAGTAAAGAGACACCAGCACTGCTGGAAACCATGAACGGCGGGCCTTCGGGTCCGCCGTTTTTCGTGCGTCGCTCTCCATCAGGGGTTCCATTCTCGCCGAAGCGTCACCATTTAGGCGGAGAGAACGAACATCGCTTTGTGTTGGGAGCACCAAAGCGACCAGCAACCATGACGAGAACAGAGCGGCGGGCATCTCCCGCTGCGGAAGGAACCGTAGGCGAACCCATGGCCGGAAACGCACTGACCACGACCAGCGGCGCCCCCCTCACCCCCGAGGGCGGCCTCAGCCGCTACCTGTCCGAGATCCGCAAGTTCCCCATGCTGGAGAAGGACGAGGAGTTCATGCTGGCCAAGCGCTTCTTGGAGCATGACGATCCCGAGGCCGCGCGCAGGCTCATCACCTCCCACCTCCGCCTCGTGGCCAAGATCGCTATGGGCTACCGCGGCTACGGCCTTCCCACCGGCGAGGTCATCTCCGAGGGCAATGTGGGCCTCATGCAGGCGGTGAAGAAGTTCGACCCGGATAAGGGCTTCCGCCTCTCGACCTACGCCATGTGGTGGATCAGGGCGGCGATCCAGGAGTACATCCTGCGCTCCTGGAGCCTCGTGAAGATCGGCACCACGGCGGCGCAGAAGAAGCTCTTCTTCAACCTGCGCAAGATCAAGGGCCAGATCGACGCCGTCGACGAGGGCGACCTCAAGCCTGCCGAAGTCGAGCACATCGCCACCAAGCTCGGCGTCACCCATGACGAGGTGGTGTCGATGAACCGCCGCATGGCGGGCGGCGACAACTCCCTCAACTCGCCCATGCGCGGCGACGGCGAGGGCACGGCGGAGTGGCAGGACTGGCTCGTCGACGAGAACGCGGTGAACGCGGAGAGTCAGCTTGCGAAGGATGACGAGTTCGACACCCGCATGGAGCTTCTCACCGAGGCCATGGGTTCGCTGAACGAGCGCGAGCAGCACATCCTGACCGAGCGGCGCCTCACCGAAGAGCCCAAGACCCTGGAGGAGCTCTCCGGCGAGTACGGCGTCAGCCGCGAGCGCATCCGCCAGATCGAGGTCCGCGCCTTCGAGAAGCTGCAGAAGGCGATGAAGAAGCTCGACAAGGAGATGCGCCAGGGCACGGTGCACTGACTGATCTCACGGCGCGCGGCGCCTCCGATGGGGCGGACCTGACCGGTCCGGACACCCGGTCGGGTGCCTTGCTTCGCTGTTCTTTTGCCTCACGCGCCAAGGCGCTCCGGCGGGGCGGCGCAGTGGCGCCGGGCACCCGGCCGGGTGCCTTCCCGCGGCATCGTCCAGCTTCGAAGGGTCTTTGCTACAGTGCGGCTTCCCTCCCCCCTTCAGGGGAAGGTGCCCGAAGGGCGGAGTGGGACTGTCCGCTAGCGAAGTCCTTGATGGCATCCATTGCCGTGGCCTTCTTCCCCTGAAGGGGAGGAGGGTCCGCTGATGACCGCGCAGCCTAGGCCGTAATCACGTTAGGCAGCTCGTCCCGCTTGTCTTCCCCTGCAGGCATGGTGCCGCTGAGAAGATCCGCTGTCTGATCGCTGGCAGCCTTCAGGCCGTCGACGAGTTTGCCGCTCTTGATGGCTGCCGCTAGGTCACCCGCGACCTTGCCCCAATCCTCCGCGCTCACCGCCTCTGCCGCTGCGTCGTCGGGTAGGATCTCCACTACATGCTCGGCCAAGGCCACGAAGATCAGCACGGCCGCGCGTTTCTCCGTGCGCCGTAGGCCGTGGGCGAAGAACTCGGCCCTCGCTCTGGCAGCGACGTCCTCGGCAACGCGCGAGCGTCCTACCAGAAAGCGTCCCGCCGACATGGCAGGCAACAGAAGGGCCAGCCCGACGAACAGCGCCAGTTGCGCGATCCAGATGACGAAGGCCGGAATGGCCGTGAACGGAAGAAGGGCTGCGGGCAGGGCGAGGGACGCGATGGCCGCCGCCATGATCTCCGCCGTGCGATAGTCGGTGGCGGAGCGCACTACCATGACGACGATCTCCGCACTGGTCCTGGCCTCGGCCGCGGCGACCGCCGCCTCCAGTTCAGCCCGTTCTTCGTCCGTGAACACCTCTACCATGAGCCCGATGCGCCTCCGCCGCCGAAACTGCCCCCGCCCCCTGAGAAACCGCCGCCAAAGCCGCCGCCCCCGCCGAAACCGCCGCCGCCTCGCCTGCCGCCGCCCGCCATCTGCGAGGCGATGATCCAGGCGAGGGCGTCCGCACCCGGATCGCCGTAGCGGCGGCGCCTGCGCCGATCGCTGTCGTAGAGGATGCGGCCGCGATGCTTCCTGCCGAAGAGTCTCGGCAGCACGAAGAGAACGACGAAGATGAGAAGCGGCCAGGGAAAGCTCCCCTCCCCTTCGGAGACAGGCCGCTCGCCCGCCCTCCGCCTGCGGTCCATCCACTCCGCTTCGTCACCCGACAGCACACCGACGATGCCGTCCACCCCCCTGATGGCGCCGCCGTCGAAGTCGCCGGAGCGGAAGGCGGGAAGGATGCCGCTCTGAATGATGAGCGAGGACTTCGCATCGGTGAGCTGCGGCTCCAGCCCGTAGCCCACCTCGATGCGGACCTCGCGCTCGTTCGGCGCGATGACCAGGAGGACGCCATTGTCGAGGTCGCGCCCTTCCTCATCCTCACCGACGCCGATGCCCCAGACGCGGCCTAGCTGGTAGCTGTAGGTCTGGATGTCCGAACCGCCGAGGTCGGGGACGGTCACCACCACCACCTGGTCCGAGGACTGGTCTTCCCAAGCCTGCAGCTTGGTGGTCAGAAGCGCCTCGGTCTGGGGGCTGAGGATGTTCGCCTCGTCCACCACCCGGCCCGTCAGCTTGGGCGCGTTCTCCTCCGTGACCACCTGCGCCGAGGCAGGCAGCACCAGGACAATCAGCGCGGCAAGGCCGATGAAGAACCGCACGGGAAGGATCAGCTATCCCGCCCGAACTCGACCCTGGGCGCGCTCTGCGCCTCGGCAGGCGCCTCGAAGGTGGCGGCGCGCTCGTAGGAGCCGTTGAAGATGGCCGCCACCCAGCGGTCGGGCAGCACCATGAACTCGCGGTTGTAGTCCTGGACCGTCGCGATGTAGTCGCGCCGCGCAATGGCGATGCGGTTCTCCGTGCCTTCGAGCTGCGACTGGAGCGCCAGGAAGTTCTGGTTCGATTTGAGATCGGGGTAGCGCTCCACCGTCACGAGAAGCCGCGACAGGGCGCCGGAGAGCTGCTCCTGCGCCGCTTGGAACTGCTGCACCTTGGCCGGATCGGTGAGGTCGTCCGCCGAAAGCTGGATCGAGGAGGCGCGGGAGCGGGCCTCGACCACCTCGCGCAGCACGTCCCGCTCCTGCTGGGCGAAGCCCTCGACGGTGTTGACCAGGTTGGGGATCAAATCCGCGCGGCGCTGGTACTGGTTCTGCACCTCCGACCAAGAGGCGTCGAGGTTGTTCTTCTTCTCCGGCACGTCGTTGATACCGCAAGCCGACAGCGTGACCGCCGCCAGCACCACCAAAACCATCCGCATGAAGCTCTCCCTTACCGGTGTGACATCTATCTAGGCGCTTCGCCCGTACATGCCAGAGGCAGCGGCAGAGCACGTCTTCTTCGGCGGGTCAGTGGCCCGAAGGCTCGTCGTCATGGCCGGTGCGGTTCGAGTAGAAGCTCGCCGCCATCAGGACCGAGGCGAGCACCACGGTCGCCACCACGCCCGCGCCCAGCTTGAGCAGAACGGACAGCCTGAACTCCATGAAGGCGGGCGGGGCGAAGACGACCACCGCCGTGATCGCCGCGAGCACCACGGCCACGGTCCAGACCACCATGGCCCGCGCCTTGCGAAAGGCGTCGCGCCTCTCATCGCTGGCGGCGGGGGCGTCTTCGGGCAGTTGGCTGTCGGTCATCGGGCCGGGTTACCCGTACTTCGCTTCAACCCTCAAGCGGCGAGGCGCTGCCCTCGAGTTCGTGAAGAAAGCTCATGGCCGCGTTGTCCCGGTGGAAGGCGTCGCTGGGGTTGAGGCCGAAACGGTGGACCAGGACGGCAGCGAGGTAGCTGACGAAGAGGCGCGAGTGGAAGTAGGCGTTGTGGATCAGCTCGGACTTCTCGAACTTGGTGGCCTGGGCCATCAGGTCGGCGCCCTCCCGGTCGAGAAGCTCGCCCGAGGACAGAAGCTCCCTCAGACGGGCGATGGCGTCGGTGGCGTCCTCCAGCGAGTGCTCCTGCATCTCGTCCTCCACCTCCTGGGGCAGGGTGCCGACCTGCTCCTGCTCGAAGTCGAGGCCGGGCGCCACATGCATGATCGTCTCGCCGAAGCCGTCATCGCCGAAGCTCTGTCCCTTGATCTGCTGCGCGACGAAGCTGGCGAGGTTCGGGGTGATGATGGCCGCGATGACGAAGGAGATCGCTGCCGAGAAACCCACAATGGCCAGGATCGGCACCACGTTCAGCGCCTCGGCGAGCTCCTGCACCATTCCTCCGCTGTTGGCGCCTGGAACATTGCGCTCGATCGCCGCTTCCGTGGGCGTGATCAGTAAGGACCGCATGCCCTGGTAGACCGTCTCGAGCAGCGGCGGGAACTGAAGCGCCGCCGCTTTCAGAAGCTGCGCCACGAAGAAGACCGCCACCAGAAGAAGGCTCAGAAAGGAGAACAGGCTGACGAAGACCGAGTGGGTCTTGATCAGTTTGGGCTTCAGGATCTTCACGCTGCGCAGGCCGTTGATCGCCTCGTCCCGCTCGTGGTTCAGCGCGACGTAGCAGTCCGAGTAGCTGCCGAAGAGGGTGTTCAGCCGAAAGAGATCCTGCCGCTTCGCGTTGCGGTAGCTGTAGGCGTAGAGGAGGAAGAGGATCAGGCTGGCGAACGCCACCTCCACCGAGACGAAAAACTGCCGCAGAAGCTGCACCCCGGTGAAGAGGTCGTCCGGCGTGCGCTGGTTGGCGAGGTCTCCGCCCTTCATACCCAGGAGCCCGATGGCGAAGAGCAGCATCAGCCTCCCCATCACGTCGAAACGGGAGAAGGGGTTCCTGTTCCAGCGGAAGCGGAACATGGGCGTGCCGATGGTGGCGATGCCCCGCAGCGCCGCGCAGGAGCGCTTGCCCTTCTGAAGGTAGAGCAGCAGCAGCGCCTGGATGGCCGCCGAGCCGCCATGGCTGTGGCCGATCACCAGGGGCGGCTCCTCCGAGCGGCCGATGACCTTGGCCAGCCGCGCGCCGGTCTTGCGGCGCTGCACCTCGGAGTTGGCCCCCGACCAGTGGAAGGGCTCGACGTCCAGGGGCTCCTGAATGAGGTTCTGCAGCAGCTTCTGAAAGGGCGAGCCGACCTGCCACCAGCTATCGCCGTGGTCGCTGTCGCGATGGGCGAACGTCCCATGCACCGTGATGACCTTGACCATGACTACCCAACCGCCCTGTGCCGCCTGGGGTAAAGATTAAGGCGAAGTTACTGTTTCGGCAAGCTGGTTGGGTGGGGGCAGTGTCTCGATTTGAGTTCAATTCAAGTGGTTTGCTTCGAAACCACCTCTTCCGCAGGCTGGGGAGAGGCGCTCGTTGCCAAACCTTTGAACTGAAACACCACCCTGTCCGGGCCTCCCTTGCCGCCCCGCCCGGCAGCCCCTAAGCGCGCCGCCGATGGGTACCTTCCTCCTCCCCGAAGAGTTCGACAGCCCTCAGGGACGAAGGGGCGCGGCGCGATCCTTATGGCTCGAGGACCACGGCTTCCTGCGCAAGGTCCACCGCAACGAGCACGAGATCGGCGGCGGGATGTGGCGCTCGGCCCAGCCCTCCCCCGGCGACATCGAGAGGCTGGCAGCGCGAGGCTTCCGCACCATCATCAACCTGCGCGGACTGCGCAACAACGAGCGCCAGCCCGGCTTCTGGCACCTGGAGCGCGAGGCGGCGGCGAAGCACGGGATCGAGCTCGTCGACCTGCGCGCCTACTCCCGCGAGGCGCCCAAGCCTCAGTTCATCGAGGAGATCGACCAGCTCTTTCGCACCATCGCCTATCCCGCGCTGATGCACTGCAAGTCCGGCGCGGACCGGGCAGGCCTCGGCGCGTTCCTCTACGCCTTCCTCAAACTGGGCCAGCCGCTGAGCGAGGCGCGAGAGCAGCTTTCCTTGCGCTACGGGCACATCAGGGGCGGCAAGACCGGCGTCCTCGACCACTTCATCGACACCTACGAGGCCGATGCGAGGGCAGACGGTACCCAGCCGAACCGCGAGCATTTCCTGGGCTGGGTCCACAGCCGCTACGACCGCGACGCCGTCAAGGCCAGCTTCGAACCCCAACCCCTGGGCAGCTTCCTTACCGAGACGCTGCTGCGCCGCGAGTAGGCGAACAGTGCACAGTGCTAGGCACCCTCTCAGTTCGAAAACCTAGCAAGTACCGCCTCCCTCTCCCGTTTACGGGAGAGGGACTGAGGGTGAGGGGGTTCTGAGCGCAGGTCGTGATGGCAAGCCTTGCAGAACGGCTTCGCCGAAACCCTAACCCAAAGCCTGCTACGCAGCCTTTGACCTCTCCCGCGGGCGGGAGAGGTGGGCGTCAAACAAACCTTGTGAATTGGATTCATCAGGACAACCACCCAGTGTCAGGTCGACTTGACACACTCCGGCGTGTCAGGATAACCTGACATCAGACTTGGAGGTCCACCATGCAGAAGAACCCGACCCGCAGCTACGTCATCCGCACCGTCCTGTTCATGGGCGGCTATGTCGCCATCATGGTGGCGCTCATCTTCGGAGCCTTTGACGATATTCGGGCGCCCGGCTCTTACGTCCTCGCCCTCGCGGTGACCGCGCCGGTGGTGGGGCAGCTCTGGGCGGTCTTGAGCCTGATGCGCCATGCCGACGAGTATGTGGCGGGCACCGTCGTCCGGCCCTTCATCGTGGGCGCCACCCTGGCCATCGCGGTCTTCACGGGGTGGGGGTTTCTGACGGAGTTCGCAGGCGTCGCCGCCGCCCCCGCCTGGCTGATCTACCCCCTCCTCTGGTTCTTCTACGGCATAGCTACGCCGGTCGTGAACACGAGCCGCTCGTGAGAACCACCCTGCGCGAAAGGCGGGAGGAGAAGGGCCTCACCCAGAAGGACCTCGGCGAACGCGTCGGGGTCTCGCGCCAGGCCATCAACGCGCTGGAGACCGGTAAACACAAGCCGTCCCTGGACCTTGCCTACCGGCTGGCGGCGGTCTTCGATTGCGAGACCGAGGCGCTCTTCAGCAATCCCTATCGCGGAAGCGCCGAAGAAGAGCCGAACCGTCCAAAAAGTTAGCGCTTCGCCAAGGAAAAGCGTTTACCATGTTCGGTGATGTCCCACTTTATCGACCGCCGCCTCAACCCCAAGGGTAAGTCGCTAGGAAACCGCCAGCGGTTCTTCCGAAGGGCCAAGGGGCAGATCAAGGAGGCGGTGAACCGCTCCTTGCGTGACCGCTCGGTCAAGGAGCTGGACAAGTCGGGCAAGATCTCGATCCCGGCGAAATCCACCGCCGAGCCGCGCTTCCGCCTCGACGGCGCTTCCGGGCGACGGCACCACGTGCACCCAGGCAACAAGGAGTTCACCACCGGCGACCGTTTGAGAAAGCCCCCCTCGGGCGGCGGGCGCGGCGGCAAGGATGCCTCGGACTCAGGGGACGGCGAGGACAGCTTCTCCTTCACCCTCACCCAGGAAGAGTTTCTCGACATCTTCTTCGAGGACCTGGAGCTGCCCAACCTCGTCAAAACCTCCCTCAAGGAGATGACGGCGTGGAAGTGGCGCCGGGCGGGCGTCACCGTGACCGGCGCGCCGACCAACCTCAACCTCGTCCGCACCATGAAGAACGCCCACGGGCGGCGCCTGGCGCTCAAACGCCCTTCGGGCGCGGAGATCAACGAGCTGAAGGAGCGCCTCTTCGCTCTCGAACGCATCGACCAGCCGGACGAAGATCAGCGGGCGGAGATCAAGGCCGTGCTCGCGAAGCTCGAAGAGCTCGAAGCACGCAGGCGGTGGGCGCCCTATATCGACCCGCTGGACGTGCGCTACAACGCCTTCGCGCCCCAGCCCGTGCCGACCACGGCGGCGGTCATGTTCTGCCTGATGGACGTCTCGGGCTCGATGGGCGAGCGCGAGAAGGACCTCGCCAAGCGCTTCTACATGCTTCTCTACCTTTTCCTGCAGAAGCGCTACGAGAAGGTGGATGTTGTCTTCATTCGGCACACGCACCATGCCGAGGAGGTGGACGAGGAGACCTTCTTCTACTCTCGCCAGTCGGGCGGCACGATCGTCAGCACCGCGATCGAAGTGATGCAGGACATCCAGCGCGACCGCTACCCGACGGACGACTGGAACATCTACGTCGCCCAGGCCTCGGACGGCTACACCCAGTCAGGCGACGCCCAGCGCTGCGTGCAGCTCCTCAATGAGGAAGTCCTGCCGATCCTTCAGTACTACGCCTATATCGAGATCCTGGACGAGCGCGAGATGGACGTGTTCAGCGACCCCGACGCAGGGGCGGAGCTCTGGCGCGCCTATCGCAGCATCCAGGACCCAAGATTTGCGCAGACGCGGATCGCACACCCCAGGGACATCTTCCCGGTGTTCCGTGAGCTGTTCAGCAAGGAGAAGAAGGGCGCGGCGGCTTAGACTAAGTTAGCGTTTACGCGGCATTGGACATGAATAGATGGTTGAAAGCGTCAATATAAGTTTGGTTCTTACTTTAGTAGCTGCGTTTTCCTTTGGTTTTGTTACTGCCTATATGGCTCGATCTCTGTTTACCTTCCGTGGAACGGTTATAATTCAGAGGTGGAATAATATTAGAGAAGAAATAACTCAAGAGCTCAAGGAGATAGATAGCGCTACTAAGGAGCCTGGTCTTTCCTCAGAGGATTTGCAGCGTATGCAAAAACGACTGGATGAGCTTCACGACGCACTCTCGCGTCTTGAAGAGTCCCCGATTAATCGGCTCAGCAAAAATGGCGTTACCCTCAAGGATATTGTTGATGGGTAAGGATAGCCGTGGAACAAATGACGCTCTAATCGTTGGCGGGGCAGCAGGAACCGGAATTACGGCCATACTTGTTCAGATTCCAGATGGAATAACAAAAACAATACTATTACTTATTACGCCCCCAGTATCTCAGCTACTAGGGCTTGCTTGGTCTTACCTGAAGATCAGGTTTGGTAACTGGCTTGCAGACCAGACTATTGAGGGTGAGAAAAAGCGTGCTCGCAAATCTGTTTCGACGCTTCGAGAAAACTCTGCTGATCCCGATACGATTGCCGAGGCTGAGTCGAAGCTGAATGGTTTGGAGCTGCTTACAATAGATCACTCAGCTGACCGGATCAAAGCTCTTTCTAGGACATAGACTGGTGACCGTTCCGCCCCGCATCCCCCGCGACCCGTCCGACAACACCACCCCCGAAGCCGCTAGCATCCGCGCCGAATTCATCCGTGAGCAAACCGGCGCCACCCTCACCACCTCAGGCTCCATCGACCCCGCTCTCCTCAAGGGCAACACGGAGAACTTTTTCGGTGTGGCGCAGGTCCTCATGGGCCTCGCAGGCCTTCTCCACATCAACGGAGAGCACGCCCAGGGCCATTTCTATATCCCCATGGCCACGACGCACGACGGACCGATCGGCGAGTTCCACGCTGAAGAGATCAGCTCCTAGAACCGCCTCCGCCGCCGCCCAGCCCAACCTTCCCCGATCTTCACACCCTGTTTGCCGTTAACCATGTATGCTAGAACGGCTGCCCGCGCGGCAAGAAAGCTGCGGGTGAACCCTGGGGCTTGAGATATGAGCGCGACACCGAAGACACAGCTTCTGTTCGACGAGGCCGCCTGGACCTTCGAGGACCTGCAGCGCACCTTCGATGCCATCGAGGATATCGGCCTCAATGATCTCGGCCTCGACGTCTATAAGAACCAGATCGAGATCATCACCTCCGAGCAGATGCTCGACGCCTACTCCTCCCACGGCATGCCGCTCATGTATCGGCACTGGAGCTTCGGCAAGGCGTTCGCACGCGACTCGATGAACTACCAGAAGGGCTATACGGGCCTCGCCTATGAGATCGTCATCAACAGTGATCCGTGTATCGCCTATCTGATGGAGGAGAACTCCATGACCATGCAGGCGCTGGTCATGGCCCATGCCTGTTTCGGTCACAACCACTTCTTCAAGAACAACTACCTCTTCCGTCAGTGGACGGATGCAGGGTCCATCCTCACCTATCTCGACTTCGCCAAGAAGTATATCACGCGGTGCGAGGACGAGTACGGATGGGAGGAGGTCGAGCAGACCCTGGACGCCGCCCATGCCCTTCAGGACCAAGGCGTATTCCGCTACAACCGCCCGCCCAAGCTCTCCCAGACCGAAGCCGCCGCCAAGGTGCAGGCACGCCTCGAACATGAGCGCGAGAACTTCAACGACCTCTGGCGCACTCTGCCGCAGAAGGAAGAGAGCGACGAGGCCGTCGAGGCGCGCCTAGGCGAAGTCAAGAACATCAAGCTACCCGAGGAGAACATCCTCTACTTCGTGGAGAAGGCCTCACCCTCCTTGCGCCCCTGGCAGCGCGAGCTGATCCGTATCGTGAGGAATGTCAGCCAGTATTTCTATCCGCAGAAGCAGACCAAGGTGATGAACGAGGGCTGCGCTACCTTCGTTCACCACTACATCATGAACGAGATGCACCGTAGGGGGCAGATCTCCGACGGGGCGATCCTCGAGTTCCTGCACTCCCACTCCTCCGTGGTGTTCCAGCCGGAATTCGACGACCGCCGCTATTCCGGCATCAACCCCTATGCGCTTGGCTTCGCCATGATGGAGGATATCGTCCGCATCGTGACCGACCCGACGGACGAAGACCGCGAGTGGTTCCCCGCCATGGCTGGCCACGGCGACTGGCGCGGCGAGCTCAAGGACGCCTGGGCGAACTTCCGCGACGAGAGCTTCATCCAGCAGTACCTCTCGCCCAAGGTCATCCGCGACTTCCGCCTCTTCGCCCTGGGCGATGACGGCAAGAAGCCCTACTACCGCGTCGCCTCCATCCATGATGAGGCGGGCTACCGCGACACGAGAGACGCCCTCGCCACCATGTACGACCTCGGCATGCACGAGCCGAACCTCCAGGTCACCGGCGCGGACCTAGAGGGCGACCGCACCCTGAAGATCCGCCATACGGTGTACAAGGACCGTGTGCTGGACAAGAAAACCAAGGACGCCGTGCTGGGGCACCTACGGTTCCTCTGGGGCTACGACGTGGAGCTTGAGCAGGAGAGTGCTGAGGGGTAGGCCGGTTCCCCTCCCCCTTCCAGGGGGAGGTGCCCGAAGGGCGGAGGGGGACCATGCTCTAGCGAAGTCGCTAATTGCAACTCCCCTCCGTCAGCTTCGCTGACACCTCCCCTGAAGGGGAGGACTAGAAAACTACCACCCCTCCGAACCCGGAGCACCCTTGATCGGCCCCGTGATCCGGCTCGTCACCCAGCCTGCGTAGTAGCCGCCGGGCTGGGGCGTGGCCCTCTCCTCCCCCACCCATACCTCGTCCATAGCGCCCGCGTAGAACACGTACCATCCGGCGATGCGGGAGAAGCCTTGCCCCAGATCGTCCAACGGGTCGGGATAGCAGTAGACCGCTCGCTTCGCCGTCTGTCCGTTCACGGTGAGATCAAAGTAAGCTGCCTCCCCCTTCCATTCGCAGAAGGTGCTACCCGGCGAGGGCGTCAGCAGCTCCTTGCGAACGTCTTCGGGCGGGAAGTGGTAGACCGGCGCCCCGGCCGTCTCGACGACCTTCAGCCCGCGCGAGGTCTCGGCCACCACCTCGCCGCCGAACACCACCTTCAGCGGTGCCTCGGCCTCGCGCACCTCAGGCGGGCGTGGATAGTCCCAGACGCTCTCCTGACCAGGGCCAGGGGTTTCGATATGCGCTGGATGAGGCGCATCCATCCAGCTCTCACGGTGGGCTGCCAAACGGCGGATGAAGGCGGGATTATCGGGAAGGTCGGCCATGTTGTCTGATAGCCTCGTTCAGGCGGCCACGACATCCGACGATATGCCGCCCATCCGACTTGTAGGGTGGGGTGCTAGCGGACAGTCCCCCTCCGCCCTTCGGGCACCTCCCCCTAGTAGGGGGAGGAAGCAGCAGTCCCACCTCTCCCGCTATGAACGCGAGCGAAGCGAAAGCGAAGTCGAGCCAGCGCTCAAGTAGGAGGCCGGTCAGGCCGACGGTAGCGCCATAAATAAGAGAGAAAGTGCCGGGGTTCTGTTGCCAGGCCCCCGGCGGCCCCGCCTAGCGCTGATAAGGCACTAGGGCTTTAAGGTCGGTTTTCCCGCGCTGCTACGCAGCGAGAGCGAAACCTTCATCGTAGTTGTCGTTTGCAACTATCAAAACGGTCCAATGACGGAGACCATCCGAACGAAAGCAGAGCCTTTACACGTCTGTCGATGCTATGTCGGCCCCGCCGGAACCCCCGCTTCCGCAGGGCCTCTGGTGGAGCCGCCGGGTACCGCCCCCGGGTCCAGTCCGCTTATTACGAACGCCATTTATCGTCATATCTGCCGAAGCAGCCCTGTTCATATAGGGGCGGGAGCTCGGTTTGACCAGACCAATGAGGAAAACCCGCCGCGAGGGAAGGGGCTCGCGGCGGGTTCGCTCCCATGAAACACACGGTGAGAGCTAGGCCTCCTTGTCGAGAGCCTGAGCCTGCATCTTCTCCAGGAACATCGAGGTGATGTCGTAGGAGTAGAAGAGCCCGAGGGCTGCAAAGCCGTTGACCTGCCGGTAGCTGCCGGGATCGGTGCCGCGCTGATCCGCGAGCTGCTCCTTGGTCTGGGCGGCCAGCTCCTGAAGGCGCGCCAGCCCCCGCTCCTGGGCCTCGATCACCTTGTCGAGATAGGGGTTGGGGCCGTACTCCACCTTCTCGGTGGTCTTCAGGCCTTCCATCTCGGCAAGGATCGCCTGGCGGGCCTCGGCGGCTGCGCTTAGCACCGCTTCGGAGCTTACCGCACCGGCAGCGCCCTTGGTGGTGGTGATCTCGCTCAGCGCGAGGCCCGAAGCGCCGTTCGGGTCGAAGCCCGCCTGTTTGGTCAGCATCAGGGCGTCCACCGCCGTACCGTCCTCGCGGACCCAGAGGTTCAGGGTCTGGGTGCCCGCCTCCGCCACATTGATGGTCACCGCCTGGCCGGTGAAGGTGTCGCCGGTCTCCCAAGTCATGGCGGTGGTGCTCAGCGCGATGCCGCCCTCGCCCGTGGAGACCTCGCCGTTCAGGCCCACATGGACGGAGTTGCTGTCCGTGTCGCCGTACCAGCCTGCATGGCCGCGGACCCAGACGGTGTAGGTTCCTGCCTCCTCGAAGTCGATCTTGTAGTCGAGGCGGGCCGCGTTGGCGGTCACGTCATCGGCGTCGCGGTACTGGTAGGTGCCTGCGACCTCGGTGGCGTACATCCGGTCATTGGCGGAGTTCGCCACCCAGACCGGCGCACCGTCCGCGCCTGCGTTGTTGGCCGTGTACTGCTCGGCGTCGACGATGACCGCGTCGTTGCCCGCGATATAGGTCAGCTCGTCGGGTCTCGTTGCATCCTCCAGCGCGGTGAGGCCAACAGCCAGCTCTTCGGGGCGGCTAAGTCCCGACAGCGAGACCTCCCCGTCCACGCTCGCCTCGGTGACCGAGGCGGTGAAGCTGTCCAGCTCGGCAAGCTTGGCCGACAGCGCCTCGTAGCGGTCCTCGTCGCTGACCACCGTGCGGTAGGAGGCCTGGCCGAGCCCCTCGAGGAAACTTTTGGCGAGGTCGATCTCGCTCGAGACCGTCAGCCGGGCGGCCGTGTTCTGAAGGCTTTTCAGCTCCGCTGATTTTTCCAGCGTGGCCAGTTCCTGCGCCTTGATCCGGTCGTAGAGGGACGATGCATAGGGGTCGTAATTGTTCGATCCGTACAGCGAACCGCTGGCGATCGAGGTGAAACTCGTCATGACTGCTTCCTTTCTCTCCCCGTAACAGAGATTGCTGGTTGGTTCGGGAGCTCGCCTAGGTTGCAGCGGGGCGTAAAAGGTTCGGTATAAAATAACGACCGCTCGGTTAATGCGGGTTAGCCATGGTGGGGTTCACAAGGCGCGGACGGCACGCGAGCCCAGAGCGCGAGGCGTGTTGAGCCCTTACGTCCTCTCGCCAAGGAGCCCGCGTCATGCGCCTCGCCCCCCTCTTTTCCGCCCTTTTTGCCGCAGCCACACCCGCCCTGGCCGAGCCGCTCAAGGTTCAGGTCCAGGATCTGACGGTCGAGTACGAGGTCTTTTTCGCGCCCATGATCCCCGGCGAGGTGCTCGACCTTCAGGTCATGGGTCGGCCCAGCGAGAACGAGATCCGCTTCGACGCACCGGACCGCGGCGAGGCGCTGGAAGGCGAGATGAAGCTGGCCTGGAAGGCTCCGGACGAGCCAGGCCACTACCCCCTCACCATCACCGACGAGACCACCGGGGACCGCTTCACCCTCAACGTGCTGGTGGGCTATCCGAAGAGCGATATCGAGGACGGCGCCCTCAACGGCTACAAGATCGGCCAGTACGAAGAGCAGCCCCTGCGCGGCCAGGACACCTACCTGCCCCCCGAGGGCTTCATCGAGGTGAGCGAGGAGACGAAGGACGTCCAGGTCTCACCGCATTTCCGCCTCGGCCAGTTCATCTGCAAGCAGGAGACCGATGCCGAGGCGCGCTATGTGGTCCTGCGGCCCGAGCTTCTCCTGAAGCTCGAGCAGGCCGTCGATCTCATCCAGGACGAGGGCTTCGACGTCGGCACGCTCTACGTCATGAGCGGCTACCGGACGCCGTGGTACAACAAGGCGATCGGCAACACGACGAGCTATTCGCGCCATCTCTACGGCGACGCGGCGGACGTCTTCGTCGATATCAGGCCGAAGAACGGCGTCATGGACGACCTCAACGGCGACGGCACGGTGGACAAGGCTGACGCCAACCACCTTTACGATGCGGTCGAGCGCATGGCCTCCGCGAACACCGAGGTCAGCATCAAGGGAGGCATCGGCAGCTACGCCGCCAACGCGGCGCATGGGCCGTTCGTGCATATCGACACGCGGGGCACGCCCGCAAGGTGGGGGCGGTAGGGTCGTTCTTACCTCTCCCGTTCACGGGAGAGGTCGAAATCTACTGATTTCGGGTGAGGGCCTCGGCGAAGCCGTAACGACGGCTGGTACGCTAAAACCGATCTCAGCAGCCCTCACCCTCGGTCCGTCGGTCGTATACGCCCAACCCCGCCAGCGGGAGAGGGAGGCGCTAGTGGCACCGTTCATAACTCAGCCATCCCCCTCCCCCGAATCGGCGCTAACTCCCATCCATGCGCGCCTATCACGACCTCCTCACCCGCGTTCTCGAGACCGGCATCGTTCGCGACGACCGCACGGGCACTGGCACCCGCTCGGTGTTCGGCCATCAGATGCGCTTCGACCTGCAGGAGGGCTTCCCGCTCCTCACCACTAAGCGCGTGCACAGGAAATCGGTGATCCACGAGCTTCTCTGGTTCCTGCGCGGCGAAACGAATGTCAGGCCTCTTCAGGAGGTCGGCGTCAGCATCTGGGACGAGTGGGCCGACGAGGACGGCGAGCTTGGCCCTGTCTACGGCGCCCAGTGGCGCTCCTGGCCTGACTATGACGGCGGCACGGTGGACCAGATCGCCCGCGTCCAAGAGGCGATCCGCCAGAACCCGCACTCGCGCCGCCACGTGGTTTCCGCCTGGAACCCGGCGCTGGTGGACGAGATGGCCCTGCCGCCCTGCCACTGTTTGTTCCAGTTCTACGTCGCTGACGGCAAGCTCTCCTGCCAGCTCTACCAGCGCTCGGCGGACATCTTCCTCGGCGTGCCCTTCAACATCGCCTCCTACGCGCTCCTCACCCACATGATGGCGCAGGCCACCGGGCTCGGCGTGGGCGAGTTTGTCCATACCCTCGGCGATGCGCACCTCTATATGAACCATGAGGAACAGGCGAAGCTGCAGCTCTCCCGAGAGGAGAGGCCGCTGCCCACCCTGCGCCTCAACGAGGAAGTGCGGGATGTTACCGCCTTCCGCTACGAAGATATCGAGGTGGCGGGTTACGACCCCCATCCGGCGATCAAGGCGCCGATAGCTGTATGAACGAGAACATCCGTATCGCCCTAGTGGCCGCCCGCGCGAAGAACGGCACCATCGGCCGCAGCGGCGACATGCCGTGGCAGATGAAGTCCGACCTGCGCTGGTTCAAGACCGTGACCAGCGGCAAGCCGGTCATCATGGGGCGCAAGACCTTCGAGAGCATCGGCGGACCCCTGCCGGGCCGCACCAACATCGTCGTCACCCGCCAGGGCGACTACGAGGTCGAGGGCGTTCTGGTCGTGCACGGCCTGGAGCGAGCCCTGCGCATCGCCGAGATGGACGCCCAGCAGAACGGCCAGGACGAGCTCTGCGTCATCGGCGGCGGCGAGATCTATCTCGAGGCCCTGCCCAAGGCCGCCCGCATCTACCTCACCACCATCGAGGAGGAGATCGAGGGCGACACCTCCTTCCCCGAGCTCGACCCCGAGGAGTGGCACATCCAGCCCGCCACCCGCATCGAGGCGTCGGACAAGGACGATCACGACGCAAGGATCGAGATCTGGTCACGGGCGGTGCACTGAGCAATGAGGCTCGCTTAGAGAAAGGTGCCCCCTCCGCCCTACGCCCGTCCCTCGAACCAGGCCGCCTCGTTTCTCAGCGCCAGCCGCGCATCCTGCGACCGCAGTGCTCTTTGAGCCAGCTTGAAGCGCTCGTTCACCTCCGAGGTCCAGGTGGCGTTTCCATTCAGCGCCTCGACCTCGTCCACCAGGGAGCGGAGCTCCTCCTCGATCCGAGCCAGTCGCCTTCCTGCAGGCAGCCTTACCGCCACCTCCGTCAGCACCGTGACAAGATGCAGCGCCGCGTTGCGGTCGGTGGCTGCATAGGGCCTGACCGCGCTGAAGCTGCGGCTGACGAACTGGTCGAAGGTCATTGTGGAGATCTTCACCCGGTGCGGTCCGTGCCCCGCCTCTTCGTCTCTCGACCCGTAGGCGTTGGCGCCCACATGCAGCCAGTTGAAGCACGCCGCCGCGGTCTGCGGATCGTTGATGCCGGGGGAGAGCGCCCTGCCTGCGATCTCCACCAGCGTATCCACAAGGAAGAGGACGTTCTGGTCGGGGGTCTTCTGCTTGCCCACCGAGAACATGCTGCGGAGCTTGTCCGCGACGCCCTCGGAAACACCCGCCGGCGGCATGACATCCATCAGCACGTCCTCTCTCGTCAGAAAGTCGCCGGGGGCGTACTGAAGGTCGATCAGCAGGTCCTCTTCCTCGGCCAGCCTCTCGATGGAGGCAGTGTCGATCGTCTCGACATAGCCGTCCTTGCCCGCCGCGATCGAGATGCGCTCCCGCCCCTCCGCCGCCTTGTCGAAGTCCTCGCCGAGCGCCTCGACCTCGTCGCTGCCGTCGTAGTCGTTGGGGAAGAGGTCGGTCATCTTGTCGCGAAGCTGACCGCCGATCTCCGTCGTCAGGTGCTGGATATCGATGGACTCAGGCACGTGGTGAAAGAAGTAGATCAGCATGCCGATCGAGATCAGCGCCAGCACCAGGGTCACGAGCAGCGAGGCGTAGGGGATGAACGCCTCGATCTCCCCCGCCTCGCCAGACTGGCGCACGGAGCCCAGGATGAGGATGGCGTAGACGAAGGTGGCGATGAAGATGCCCAAGGTCGCCTGGTTGGCCCGGTCGCGCATGAAGTTGCCGATCAGGCGCGGGCCGTAGTTCCCGCTGGCGAAGCTGACCGTGGCGATGGTGATCGAGAAGGTCACCCCAGCCACCGAGATGATCGAGCCGGCAATGGCCGACAGGATCGCCCGCGCGCCGCCGGGCGAGGCCACCGAAAGCGGCCCGAAACCGCGCAGCGCTTCGGCGTCGATCACGAGGTCGAGGCGGCGCGTCCCGCTCGCCAGGACGAACGCCAGCAGCACCATGACGCTCGGAAGGAACCAGTAGCTCGCGCGGACCTGACGGATGAGGCTGATAAGGAACGTTCGCATCGCATGTTAGATTACCCGCACGCAAGGAAAGGCAAGGGGCGGTGATAGGGCTGCCGCAGCTTCTCTCATTCGCGGCCTTATCTCACCTCTCCCTCCGGGAGAGGTCGAAGGCTGCCAAAGCAGGCTTCGGGTGAGGGCGTTCATCGAGCGCGCTCAGCTCCCGGTAGTGTCTCAGTTTGGATCCTGTCCGAGAGATTTGCTCAATGCCCACCTCTCCCGCCTGCGGGAGAGGTCAAAGGCTGCGTAGCAGGCTTTGGGTGAGGGCCTCGGCGAAGCCGTTCTGCTGCGCTTACCATCGCGAACGGCGCTCAGAACCCCCTCACCCTCGGTCCCTCTCCCGCGGCGCGGGAGAGGGAGGCGGTACTTGCCAGGCTTTCGAACTGAGACACTACCCACGTCCCGCCCGCCTTGCGGACCCCGTCCGCCCCAGCCAAGCTGCCCACATGTACCGAATGCTAGCCCTCCTTCTCCTTGCCGCCTGCACCGCCACCGAGCCGGAGACGCCGTCTTCCGACCGTGCATCGGTAGCCATGGTGGCCGACGTGGAGCTGAGCGATGGGCAGTGGCAGGCGGACCTCATGCTCCCTATGGAGGCGCAAGCCGTGCTCTTCGACCGCGCCCTTGGGACGAGGGCCGAGCGTTGGGCGCTGCTGACCGAGGGTGCCTCCCTCCAGAACATCGGCGGCTTCGATGCGGTCACGTCGGATAGGCCGCTGACGGAGCTGTCCTTCCGCGTCCTGCCCCACACGGAGCCCATCCGCCAGGACTACACCCCCTTCATCCCCTTCTCCGATGGCAGCGCCGCGCTCTTCACCGGGCAGTTCGGGCTCCTTTCGGCCGAGAACGTCGCGGCCATCGAAGCCATGGGCGGTGACCTTTCCCGCTCACAAGGGGTGCAGTTCCCCCTCCTTACACGGATCACCGCCGACCGGCCCATGGTGACGACCGATGGGGTGATCGAGCCCGGCCGCACCTACGAGACAGAGGGCGGCACCTTCGTCTATGTGGGCGGCATCGAACCCTTCGAGAGCGGCAACCTGACCCTGGTCACCGATCCGGGTCTGCCGCCTTGGCTGACGGACGATCTAGATACGGCGCTGGCGAAGGTGTTCGATGCGCATACTGAGGGGTGGGGGCGGAGGCTTGCCGATGGCGCCCTTCTCTTCCTCGCCTTCAGGGGCGCCGAGAAGGACGGCTTTTCGAGCCAGGGCTCCGTCGCCGGACGGGTGCTCGGCGCGTCCCTCAGCGGCAGGTCTCTTTTGAGGCCGAACCCGGCCATCCGCGACTACCTCACCTGGTTCTACGCCCATGAAGCGGCACACCTCTACCAGAACGATGCGGGCACGCCTGTCAGCAACGCGCCCGAGGCTTGGATGCATGAGGGCGCTGCCAGCTACCTCGCCAACCGCATCACCGAAGAGCTGTCTCCAGGCCATGGCGGTTTTCGTCAGTCCCAGGACAAGTCGGCGGCGAACTGCGCGGAGACCCTTTCGGAAAGCGATGGCGTCACCATCGACGGCGGCGGCGGGACCTACCAGATCGCCTATGATTGCGGCGCGGTGATCGCCGAGATCACCGACCTCCTCACCCCCATGCGCCTCGAAGCCTTCTGGACGGAAGCGGGGGAGGCGTACGGCCGCACGAAGCCCTTCACCACCGAAGCCTTCTTCGGTGCTCTCGAAACAGCAGGCGCGCGGGAGGAAGGCATCGCAGCCCTGCGCGGCTTCATCACCCAGCCTCAGCCGGACGCGGCGGACGCCATCGCCGACCTCTACTCCGTGGCCGAAGGGATCAGGTGAAACCGGGTCTGGCGACCGTCCATGAACCGGACCGTTTCGCCATCGAAGAACGCCTCTTCCTCCGCACGAAAGCTGACGTCCTGCCCGCCCCATTCGGCGACGGCGAAGGCGTTGTTCAGCTCGATCGACCACGCGGTCATGGGCCGCAGAGGCCGGTAGCCCATGGGGTGGTCGGTGCCCTGATCGTCCCACCAGCCGATGGGGCTGCCCCCGCCGTGCCCGTGATAGCCTATGCCGTGGCTGTAGTAGCTGGGGCGCAGGCCCTCCCCCGTGGCGGCACGCCGGGCCGCCTTCAGAATGTCGTTGCTCTTGCGTCCCACCTCGAACGCCTCGGTCAGATGATCCGTGGTCCGGTTCAGCGCAGCCAGCCCCTCGCGCAGCCCTTCCGGCGCCTCGGTCTCGCCGGGCCGCAGGACATAGGTGTGCTGCTGGGTATCCGTGTTGAGCCCCAGATAGGTGATGCCAAAATCCACCCATAGGAGGTCGCCGGGGCGGATCACCTCGTCGGGCTTCAGCTTGGCCGCGTCCTGCACCGCCTCGCGCTCCGCCCGCTGAATGGTGACCGAGGGATGGAACCAGACCTCCATGCCGAGCTCCGTCACCTTGTCCCGCATCCACCAGCGTACATCATCCGTGGTGGTCTCGCCGGGGGTGATGACGGCTTCCGAGAACGCCTCGTCGATGATGTCGTGGGCGATGCGGACGATGCGGGGGTAGACCTCCATCTCCCGCTGCGTCCTCGTCTCCAGCCAGTCGAGGGCGAGCTGATCGGCGCTCCTGACCCGCCCGCGCAGCTTCTTCGGCAGGGCAGCCATCAGCTCCTGGTGCTGCTGGTGGCTGAGGCCGTCGGCGAGGCCATGCTTCTCGGAGACGTTGATGCCGATCGCTTGCGGGTCGTGCCCCTCGATCAGCGCGGCGAGGGCGGCCCACTGGTCGGGCTCCTCCTCGGGGTTCCAGGCGGAGGGGAACATCGTCCCCACCGGGTAGCGCGCCACGGCGTAGCGTCGCACCTCGTCCCCCTCACGGGCGAAGACCAGGATGGTCCGCCGCCGCGCCGAGAGCCAGGTGGCGGGCAGCATGGTCTCGACCACCGGGTCCTCATTGTACTCCCGCGCCACCAGCACCCAGAGGTCGATGCCGCGCGCCTCCATCAGACCCGGCAGCAGGTTCTCCAGCCGGTCCTCCAGAAGCGCATTGCGCAGCGCCGCTCGCTCGCGCTCGGGGAGGACCGGCATAACCTCGGCACGCTCCCCCGTGGTGGCGGGCTGGAGAAGGGTGAGGAGCAGAGCGGAGAGGAGAGTGAGCATGGATGGGTGGTAGCCGGGTTGAAGGCGGGGCGGAACTCACCAGCGCAGCCCTCTAGACGATCACCCCCGTAGGGTGGACGCGAGCAGCGGCCACCTGGCCAGCGCAGGTCAACACGAAAGGTGGCCGACTGCCGCCGTCCACCCTACAAGGTACAAACCTCACCCGCCAAGAACGCGAGCGTAGCGCAGCGAAGTCGAACCAGCGCTCAAGTAGGCCCGCGGGTAGCGGGCCGGTAGCGCCAAGATAAAGAGCCGCGCCGAAACCCCTTTCCTCCCGGCGAGCCCTAGGCTATCCGCCGCGCCATGGATTTCTTCACGACCCGCGACTGGACGAACCCCTTCCTCGGGACCGCGACCACCTTCGTTCAGGCCCTTATCCTGCTCCTGGCGATCCTCGTCAGCCTCGCCTTCCTGCTGCTCTTCGACCGCAAGGTCTGGGCGGCGGTGCAGATGAGGAAAGGCCCCAATGTGGTGGGCGCGTTCGGCCTGTTTCAGTCCTTCGCCGACTTCTTCAAGTTCGCCTTCAAGGAGGCGGTGATTCCCGATGGTGCGGACAAGACCGTCTTCCTGATCGCGCCGATGATCAGCTTCGTTCTGGCGGTGATCTCTTGGGCGGTGATCCCGGTGGGCGCGGGGCTGGTCGTGTCCGACATCAATGTCGGCATCCTCTACCTCTTCGCGGTGAGCTCCTTGGGCGTTTACGGCATCATCATGGGGGGCTGGGCGTCGAACTCGAAATACCCCTTCCTCGGCGCGCTGCGGTCCGCCGCGCAGATGGTGAGCTACGAGGTCAGCCTTGGGTTCATCATCATCTCGGTGCTGCTCCTCGTCGGCTCGATGAACCTCAGCCACATCGTCCTCAGCCAGGACCGCGGGCTTGGGATCCTCAACTGGCACTTCATCCCACTCTTCCCGCTTTTCGTGATGTTCTTCATCTCGGCCCTGGCCGAGACCAACCGCCCGCCCTTCGACTTGCCGGAGGCCGAATCCGAGCTCGTCGCCGGCTACCAGGTGGAGTACAGCTCGACGCCGTACCTCCTCTTCATGATCGGCGAGTACATGAATATCGTCCTCATGTGCTCGATGACGGTGATCCTGTTCATGGGCGGCTGGCTCAGCCCCTTCGGCGACCTCCTCGGCCTCAACGCCGCATGGCTCGGCCCCTTCTGGTTCGCGATCAAGGTGGTCTTCGTCTTCTTCATGTTCGCGATGGTGAAGGCCATCGTGCCGCGCTACCGCTACGACCAGCTCATGCGCATCGGCTGGAAGCTGTTCCTGCCGACCTCCATCGCCTATCTCGTGCTGGTGGCCGGGGCGCTGCTCTTCGTGCCCGGCCTCGACAACCTCTTCCACTCCTGGAGAACCTAATGGCCCGCATCGCCCAGGCCCTCAAAGGCGCCCTCCTCACCGACTTCGCCTCCGCCTTCTGGCTCGGCCTGAAATATTATTTCCGGCCGAAATTCACCGTGAACTACCCCTATGAGCGCGGCGCCATCTCGCCCCGCTTCCGCGGTGAGCACGCCCTCCGCCGCTACCCCAACGGGGAAGAGCGCTGCATCGCCTGCAAGCTCTGCGAGGCGGTCTGCCCGGCCCAGGCGATCACCATCGAGGCCGAACCCCGAGGCGACGGCTCCCGCCGCACCACGCGCTACGACATCGATATGACCAAGTGCATCTATTGCGGCTACTGCCAGGAAAGCTGCCCGGTGGACGCCATCGTCGAAGGCCCGAACCTGGAGTTCGCCACCGAGACCCGTGAGGAGCTCTTCTACAACAAGGAGAAGCTGCTCGCCAACGGCGACCGCTGGGAGCGCGAGATCGCGCGCAACATCGAGCTGGATGCGCCCTACCGGTAAGGGTTATTCTGGGGGCAGCCCTCGGGATTGCGCTTTGAACCCCATCTCGATCAGCAGTTCGATGCGCATCAGCCGCTTTTCGTGATCTTTCAGATCGCCTTGGATCTCGTTGATATCTTTGGAGATACCGTCGAGCTTGTCCTGCAGAAGCAGAACACGCCTCAGATTGCTCATGAGGCTCTCAAACATCGGCTTTTTCCGGTAGCGGGAACGGCCAAGAGGTTGCGGTGAGCGTAGGAGCGGCTTTCCGCAGCTCTTCCAGCTCAGCCCTCCTCGCCTTTGTTCGTTCGGCGAGCGCATCCAACTTCGCTTCCATGCGGTCGGCCATGTTTCCGAGCTCGTCAGCGAGATAGGACAGCTCTTCCCAATCGACATCCGGCTCGTAAAACTCCACCGCGCGGCGGATCAGCTCACTAGAAGATATTCCAGCCGCCTTGGCCTTGGCGTCGATGGCCTGCTTCTCTTCCTCGCTGACGAGGAGGTTGATGCGTTTGGGGCGGGTCGCGGTTATACTCATACACATACATATATGTGTTTGCGCACAGCTTGGCAAATCAGGGCCGGTGCTTGCCCTTCCCCACCGTAGCTACGATAGGACTCAGCATGCCCACCGCCCCGCCCTCCCACCAGCTCCGCCTCGCCGTCGGCAAGGACGGCGGGCCTGAGATCTTCCGCTCCTTCCAGGGCGAAGGGCCGGTGGCGGGGCAGGTCCGGGCTTTCATCCGCCTGTCGGGCTGCAACCTCCACTGCCGCTGGTGCGACACGCCCTATACCTGGAACTGGCAGGGCACCGACTACGAGCATGTGGACGGAGAGAAGTTTGCCCCGGCGCAGGAGATGCTACGGCTACCGGTCGAAGAGGCAGCGGCCAGCGTCCTCGCCCTTGCCGCGCCGGGGGTAGTCATCACCGGCGGCGAGCCGCTGATGCAGCCTAAGGCGCTGGAGGCGTTCTGCCAACAGACAAAGAGCGGCCAGCCGGACTACCGCCTGGAGGTCGAAACCAACGGCACGCTCAAACCGTCCCAGACCTTGGAGCAACTCGTCGACCTCTTCGTCGTCTCACCCAAGCTGCCCCATGCAGGTCACGAGGAGGACGTCGCCGCCCCCGCCCTGGCCAACCACCGAGGCAACCCGCGCGCCGTGTTCAAGTTCGTCGCGAAGACCCCCGGTGATGTCGAGACAGTCCGTAGGCTTACCGGTGGGATCGAGACCAACCGCATCTGGATCATGCCGGAGGGACGCTCTCCCGCCGAACTCGACCGTCATCTCACGACCATCACCCCGGCGGTCCTCGACGCAGGCTTCAACCTCACCGACCGCCAGCATATCCGCCTCTTCGGCGACACGCGCAGCACGTAGGCCGTCTTGCGAGATCAACCCGAAGCAGCCCCCACTGCGGCGGTGCTGGCGATGACCGCAGCGCTGGCCTGCACCGCGGCAATGGCCTGCTTCACAGCCTCGGCGGCGTGACCGGCCTCGTCGGCCATGTCCTTGATCCTGGCACGGTGTTCCCTGGCAAACTCCCTGCCTAGTACCCTCTTCGCGGTGCCCGTCACCGAAAGAAGCGCGATCAGCACGGCCGCTCCGTCGTCGACAGGTCCGTCCGAGGACAGCGCGTTCTTCAGCTCGTCTATGATCCCCGTGCGCACCGCCGCATCGTTCAGCGTATAGTGGTTCCAGCGGAAGAAGAGAAACCGCCTAGCCTCTCGCTGAAGCATGCCTTCCGAAGCCAGTGCTTCACGCAGCAGCTTCGTCCGCTTGCCGCTTCCTACCGCCGTGACGAGCGTCGAGGGCTTCTTGCCGAAACCCTTCTTGGCCATGGCCGCCCATGCCGAAACGTAGAACGGATGATCCGTGACCAGCGGCTTCACCTCGTGGACCCGCGAGCGGCGCCCCTCCCCCTCTACCCGGAGGTGACCGTCCAGCAGCAGCTCTGCCAGCACACAGCCAGCCAGCGCCAGATCGACCGAGGATGAAAGAGACCGCCCGTTCTCTCCGGTCAGCAGAACCAACAGTTCCTCACTCAAGCTGAGATCACGCATCGAACCTCTCCTTACCATAGAGATAGGAACGCTGGGGGCCTGCCGAAAGAGCAGCGGAGGACACCGCACCGCGTTGTTTCCCGGTCGTCTTTACCCTAAGAGCCCTTATCGTTTTTCGAAAAGCCGCAACAAGGCGGCCTAGGAGAAGCTCTTGAAACGCCTACTATCCCTCGCCTCCAGCGGCGTCGCCCTGATGGCCTCGGCCCTCGCCCAGGACATCGCCATCCCCTTCGAGAAGTTCGAGACCGATAACGGCCTCACCGTCATCGTCCATGAGGACCGCAAGGCCCCCGTGGTGGCGGTCAGCGTCTGGTACAAGGTCGGCTCCAAGGACGAGCCCGAGGGCAAGTCCGGCTTCGCCCACCTCTTCGAGCACCTGATGTTCAACGGCTCGGAGAACTATGACGGCGAGTGGTTCCTGCCGCTGCAGGAGATCGGCGCAACGGGCCTCAACGGCACGACGAATTTCGACCGCACCAACTACTTCCAGACCGTGCCCACACCGGCGCTCGACCGCATCTTGTGGATGGAATCGGACCGCATGGGCCACTTCCTCGGCGCGGTCACCCAGGAGAAACTCGACGAGCAGAGAGGCGTCGTCCAGAACGAGAAGCGCCAGGGCGAGAACGCTCCCTACGGACGGGTCTTCAACAACATCATCGAAGGTCTGTTCCCGGACGAGCACCCCTACGGCCACACGGTCATCGGCTCGATGGAGGACCTCAACGCCGCCTCCCTCGAGGACGTGAAGGCCTGGTTCGAGGAGTATTACGGCCCGAACAACGCCGTTCTGGTGCTTGCAGGCGATATCAATACTGAAGAAGCCAGACCCCTGGTCGACAAGTATTTCGGCGATATCGAGGCAGGCCCGCCGCTCTCCAAATGGGAGAGCTGGGTGCCGAAGCGCGAGGCGATCAGCCGCGAGACCATGGTGGACAACGTGCCCCAGGCACGCATCTACCGCGTCTGGGTAGCGCCGGGCGACGCGGATCCGCAGTCCACGGACCTCGCCATCGCCGCCTCAATCCTAGGCGACGGCAAGAACAGCCGTCTTTACAAGGATCTTGTCTATGACAAGCAGATCGCGACCGATGTCGGCGTCTTCAACCTCGAGCTTCAGATGGCGTCCATCTTCGGCATCACGGCCTCGGTCAAGGATGGCGAGAGCGTCGAGGAGGTAGAACAAGCCCTCGACCGTCAGATCGCGAGCTTCCTCTCCAAAGCGCCCCGCCGCGACGAAGTCGAGCTGGTCGCCACCAAGACCCGCGCGGGCATCATCCGCGGCCTCGAAGAGGTCGGCGGCTTCGGCGGCAAGGCCGTGACCCTGGCCCAGGGCGAGCTCGTCGCCGGCGACCCCGGCTTCTTCCAGCGCGAGCTTGAGGAGCTTGACGAGGCTACGCCGAAAGCCGTCCAGGCAGCCGCGCAAGAGTGGCTCGGCGACAACTACTACCAGCTTACCGTGCTGCCGAACGAGGAGTACGCCGCCTCGAGCCGGGGAGTCGACCGCAGCAGCGGCCTTCCGCCCGTGTCCGGCGAGACCGAGCTCGATTTCCCCGACGTTCAGACGGCGGAGCTGTCGAACGACATGCAGGTGGTCCTGGCCGAGCGCTCGACCATCCCCGTAGTGAACATCGCCCTGCAGTTCGATGCGGGGTATGCGGCGGATGCTGGCGGCAAGCTGGGTTTGGCCAACTTCACCACCTCCATGCTGGACGAGGGCGCGGGCAAGTACGACGCGCTGGAGCTCGCGGCGGAGCTTGAGCGCCTGGGCACCACCCTCAGCGCAGGCTCCAGCCTCGACACCACCACGGTGCAGATGTCGGCGCTGAAGGAGAACCTCCGCCCCTCCCTCGACCTTCTTGCCGATGTGGTCCAGCGCCCCACCTTCCCCGAGGAGGAGATTGAGCGCCAGCGCACGCAGATCCTCACCGGCATCAGCCAGGAGAAGGTGAACCCCACCGCCATCGCCATCCGCATGCTGCCGCAGATGATGTATGGCGAGGACCACGCCTACGGCGTACCGCTCACCGGTTCGGGTACGGAGGAGGCCGTCTCCTCCATCACCAAGGCGGACCTCGAGAACTTCCGCTCCACCTGGATGCGCCCCGACAACGGCACGCTCTATGTGGTCGGCGACACCACCATGGAGGAGATCCAGCCCGTTCTGGAGCGGACCTTCGGCAAGTGGCGGGCCTCCGGCGAGAAGCCGACCAAGAACGTGGCCGAGGTCGGCTATGCCGAACCGAAAGTCGTTATCGTCAACCGTCCGGGCTCGCCGCAATCGGCGATCCTCGCGGGTCACATCGCCCCGCCGACAGGCGCCGACAACAATATCGAGATCTCGGCCATGAACGAGATCATCGGCGGCGGTTTCAACAGCCGCATCAACTCGAACCTGCGCGAGGACAAGGGCTGGTCTTACGGCAGCTTCTCCACCCTGGTGGGTGCGGAAGGTCAGCGGCCCTTCATCATTATCGCCCCGGTGCAGACCGACCAGACCGGCGCGTCGATCGCGGAGATCCAGAGGGAGCTGTCCGCCTTCCTCGGTGAGACACCCGCCACCCGTGAGGAGCTCGAGCGGGTGGTGCTCGACAATGTCCGCTCCCTACCCGGACAGTACGAGACCTCCGGTTCGGTGCTCGGCAGCCTGCTGTCGTCGGGCCGCTACGGGCGGGAGTACAACTACCCCGAGACCCTGCCGGCGAGCTACCGCAACCTCTCCACCGCCGACATCACCGCGGCAGCCAAGGAGGTGCTGAAGCCCGAACAGCTCATCTGGCTCATCGTCGGCGATGCCGAGAAGATCAGGGACGAAGTCGAAGCCGCAGGCATCGGCGATGTCGAGGTGATCGACGCAAGCGATCTGTAGACACTTCTCCCCTCTCCCCGCCGGGGAGAGGGGCCGGGGGTGAGGGGGAGTGGTCAGGAGTTCTGTGTCCATCTCGTCTAAGCTAAACGCCTTCCCATGGTCGCGTAGCGATCCGTGGGACCCAACTCCTCACGCTGCGAAAAAGACAAACCCCAGAAGATGGACCCCACGGACAAGCCGTGGGGAACCGTCTCGATGATGATGATCTGGACCTTCAAGCCGTCGCCAGATCCAGCTCCTGCAGCTTCTTGATCTCATCCCGTAGCTCCGCCGCTTTCTCAAAATCGAGGTCCGCCGCCGCCTCGCGCATCTGCTTCTCGAGGCCCTTGATATGGGCCTGCATGTTCGCACCCGGAGCATAGGCTGCACGCTCCTCGGCCATGCCGCCCATGCCGGACTTCGCGCCGCCGGTGAGCTTCTGCGAGCTGAAGGTCGTGCCCGCCGCAGCCTTCACCGCCTCGTCGTCACTATCTACGATCTCGGCGATCCGTGCCGAGACGGTCTTCGGCGTGATGCCGTGCTCTTCGTTGTGGGCTAGCTGCTTGGTCCGCCGCCGCTCGGTCTCGGCGAGCGCCCGCTCCATCGAGCCCGTCCGCTTGTCGGCGTAGAGGATGACCCGCCCCTCGACGTTCCGCGCCGCCCGGCCGATGGTCTGCACCAGGGAGGTCTCGGAGCGGAGGAAACCCTCCTTGTCCGCATCGAGGATCGCCACGAACTTACATTCGGGGATATCGAGCCCCTCGCGCAGGAGGTTGATGCCGATCAGCACATCGAAGACGCCGAGACGCAAATCACGGATGATCTCGATCCGCTCCACCGTGTCCACATCGGAGTGCATGTAGCGGACCTTCACGCCCTGCTCGTGCATGTACTCGGTGAGGTCCTCGGCCATCTTCTTCGTCAGTGTAGTAACGAGGGAGCGCCCGCCCTCGGACGCCACCTTCTTCACCTCGTCGATGACGTCATCCACCTGACTGAAATTGTCCTTCGCCACCGGTCTGATCTCCACCGGCGGATCGACGAGCCCCGTCGGGCGGATCACCTGCTCCGTGAACACACCATCGGTCCGGTCGAGCTCCCAGGAGCCCGGCGTCGCCGAGACATGCACCGTCTGCGGACGCATCGCGTCCCACTCCTCGAACTTCAGGGGCCGGTTGTCCATGCAGCTCGGCAGGCGGAAGCCATACTCCGCCAGGGTCCGCTTGCGCGCATAGTCGCCCTTGAACATGGCCCCGATCTGCGGGATCGTCACATGGCTTTCATCCGCGAACAGAATGGCGTTCTCCGGCAGGTACTCGAACAGAGTGGGCGGCGGCTCGCCGGGTTTGCGGCCCGTCAGGTACCGCGAATAGTTCTCGATCCCCTGGCATGACCCCGTGGCCTGCATCATCTCCAGGTCGAACTGCACCCGCTGCTCCAGCCGCTGCGCCTCGATCAGCTTACCCTCCGCCGTCAGCACCGGCAGCGTACGCTCCAGCTCCGCCTTGATCGATTTCATGGCGCGGGAAAGCGTCGGCCGCGGCGTCACATAGTGGCTGTTCGCGTAGAGACGAACCTTGGGCAGGGTCTGCGTCTTCTTCCCCGTCAGCGGGTCGAACTCGGTGATCTCCTCGATCTCATCGCCGAACAGGGTCACCCGCCAGGCCACATCCTCGTAGTGCGCCGGGAAGATCTCGATCGTGTCCCCCCGCGCACGGAAGGTGCCGCGGGTGAAGGCCGCATCGTTCCTCTTATACTGAAGCGCCACGAGGTCGGCCAGAAGCTGCTTGCGCTCGATCTGTTCGCCTACGTTCAAATCGAACACCATCGCCGTATAGGTCTCGACCGAGCCGATACCGTAGAGACACGACACCGAGGCCACGATGATGACATCGTCCCGCTCCAAGAGCGCCCTCGTCGCGGAGTGCCGCATACGGTCGATCTGCTCGTTGATGGTGCTTTCCTTCTCGATATAGGTATCGGTCCGGGGCACATAGGCTTCGGGCTGGTAGTAGTCGTAGTAGCTGACGAAGTACTCCACCGAGTTGTTCGGGAAGAACGCCTTGAACTCGCCGTAGAGCTGGGCCGCCAGTGTCTTGTTGTGCGCCAGGATCAGAGCGGGCCGCTGGGTCGCCTCGATGATCTTGGCCATGGTGAAGGTCTTGCCCGAGCCCGTCACGCCCAAAAGCACTTGGTCGCGCTCATGCACCTTGATGCCGTCCACCAGCTCCTCGATGGCGGCGGGCTGGTCGCCGGCGGGCTCGTAGTCGGAGACCACCTGGAAGCGCTTGCCGCCCTCGGACTTGGACGGCCGCTGGGGGCGGTGCGGCGTCCACTCCAAGGGCTGCAGCCGCCCGTGATAGGTGGCGATGGCTTCGGAGAAACCGGTTCCGTCAGGGATGAGCTCTTCGGACATGGTGCCTATCTAGTTACGATCACGGCTTCGCGACAGTAGCCTTTCCAACTGTTGTAGCGGCAACGCAAAGCCTGCCCCCCGTGTTCCCTTGACCATGAACGGGGAGCGTTTTCCCTGCAATTCGAAGGAGATCGCCATGCTTGGATGGGCGCTGACATTTCTACTGATCGCACTGATCGCTGCTGCCCTCGGTTTTGGCGGGGTGGCGGGAGCCGCCTCCTCCATCGCGGTGGTACTGTTCTGGGTTTTCCTGGCGCTCTTCGCCGTCTCCTTAGTCATGCGTCTGGTGAGCCGAGCCAAATAGGCCGTTACAGCCTTCAGGAACGCTTGAGCGGAGGTTCCACCGCACTGACGACCCCCGGTGCGGGCGCTACCTGTGACTCACACGGATGAAACAGGAGAACACCATGACCGAAGCCCACCATATCGACCAGCCGGAGCACGTCGTCGAGAGCGGTCTCGACCGCGACGGCCGAAAGGAGCTCTGCTCCATGCTCGGCGAGGCGCTGGCCAGCACCTATGTGCTCTACCACAAGACCCACGCCTATCACTGGAACGTCACCGGTCCGCTGTTCTACTCGGTCCACAACATGACCGACGAGCAGTACCAGAACCTCGCCGCGGCCATCGACGAGATCGCCGAGCGTATCCGCGCTCTCGGCTTCCCCGCCCCGATCGGTCTGAAGAGCTACTACGAGACCAGCACCATCAAGGACGTCACCGGCATCCCCGATGCCGGCACGATGGTCCGCGAGCTGGCCCTCGACAACCAGCACCTCGCCGGTTCCATGCGCAAGATCGTGGAGAAGGCCGAGGAGATCGGCGACAGCTTCACCGCCGACTTCGTCACAGATCGCATCGGCACCCATGAGGAGTTCTCATGGATGCTCTCCGCCCTGGCCATGGGCGACGAGCGCACCCCCACCCCGTAAGCTGGGCTTACGACCGAGAACGAAGAAGGAAGGCATCCGAACGGGTGCCTTCCTTTCGTTTAGCGGCGGATTCGCGTTCGGCGCCGACCTACAGGCAGTCGCCCCTGGCCAGGTAGCGCCCCTGGAAGGTCATGATGACGGGCTCCGGATCGGCCTCTTCACCTTCCGGCACGATGGTTTGAGCATTGATGTGCAGATGCGGCTCTTCGGTGTTGCCCGAGTGGCCTATGCGGCCGATCGGGGCACCGGCGGCAATCTCCTCTCCCTTCCGAACGCTCACCGAGCCCTGGGCCAGATGGGCAAGGACGACATCCGCCCCCTCGCACCTCAACATGACGTAGTTGCTGCCCGATCGGTCCCGAAAGCGCGCACCGGCGGGGTGGTCCGGCCGGTCGTTCGCCATCGCGGTCACATAGCCATTGCAAGGCGCGGTGACAGGCTCGCCATAGGCCAGATACGTCTTCACATTCTCAGGTTGCGGAACGGGGCTGAAGGCCCTCGTACGGTTGCCGAACCGGTCGTGTTTGACGAGATCGACCGAGTGCTTCTCGAACGCTCCGCCCGGCACGGCCGAGGTGAGAAAGTGCTGGTTCAGCGCAAAGGACGATCCGCCCGACAGCACGCAGATATTGGAGGACAACGCCATGGGGGAAGCCAGGTCGATCACCGGCCCACCCGGCTGGCTGTGCCCGCGCACGCCCTGCCAGAGGAGCACGGATCCCACTGCAAAGGAGCAGAGGGTGGGGACGGCGAACGAGACGGCTCGGGCCGATGAGGTTGCGGATCTTCGCTTTCTCAGGTGCACTATGCTGACGAAAACCATCGCAACGGCAATCCCCCAGCGCGCAAAGCCCGGCGGATAGTACCAGACCCCCGCCACGAAGAGGCCGAGGACAACCGTCCAACCCGCCGCAACCCTGATCCAGGCCTCCCCCCTCGAACGGGATCGCAGCAGAAAGAGCCCGCCCAGGATCAAAGCGACTACAACGATCTGAATGATGGATGCCCATGTCAGCATGCCTCGCCCCCTGTTCTGCTCAGCTTTCGCCAGGCAGGCTCCCAGTCTTGGTACCCGCGCCGCAACATCCTTTCATCGCGGCATTCGGGCGGTTCGCCGATTCGTTGCCTAGTCAGTCCGATAAGGTGGTCTACCCTACGGCCCCACCTCTCCTCCAAAGCCCACATCTCCCCTCCACGCCTTCCCATGGTCGCGCAGCGATCCACGGGACCCATCTCCGAACAGCAGGATAGGCGCCGCGGGCAGGAGATGGGTCCCTCGGTCTTCCGCTTCGCTACGCCGTGGGAAAGCGGATGGAGAGGCGGATGCCCGTAGGGCGGCTCGCGAAGCGTGCCGCCGTTCGTAGGAACTGCGGTCGCAGGCGGCACGCTTCGCAAGCCGCCCTACTGTTCGCTGCACCCTAGCGCTCCCCGCCCTCTCCTCATCCCCTATGTTCCCCCCATCGCAGCAGGCGTTCGGGGCGGGGGGCGCCATCCACTTCGGTCTGCTGCCTTGGTGAGGCTTCGGGGCGGGTGGTTCTGGGGGCGGCGCAGCAGATGCTCGTCCGCTTACCGTCTACCCGTAACTGGACCCGAGCAGGGCGAGCTAAGGATTGGCCCCTGTTCAGAGCCCCGCCAAGCTGGCGCGCGGCGTAGGGAGATGGGCCTCCCTCATGCAGCAGCACCTTCTTTGTTTCACACCCAAGCTGCGGCAGCGCCGCGCGCCGGGCCCCCGTTCCGATGAACTGTCCGCGCTAAGCGGATGGTTGTGTTGCGTGCCTTCTGACGTCATCCCGGAAGCCGAAGGCTATCCGGGACCCATGGACCGGTCAGCTCTCAAGAACTCAACGTGCCGCTCAGAAGACTACCCGTAGGCCATGGGTCCCGGATCAGCTTCGCTGTCCGGGATGACGGCGGAAGGAGCCGTACCGCCCAGCAAAGATGGCCGCCTGCCGGCGTCCACCCTACGGGCCGTCATTCCGGGGACGCGTAGCGTAGCCCGGAATCCAGAATCGAAGCCGTAGAAAAAAAGCGCGCCGCTCAGCAAGGCAACCCGGAGCGAGTCTGAGTTCCAGGCTCAGGCTTCGTCTGTCCCGGAATGACGAAAGAAGGAAGCCGTGCCTGCTGAGCGATCACCCATGACCAACCGCAGGCCACTCACGCAACGAAACCGCAGACGGAAAGTCTTGCAAACCAATCGATTCCTACCGCAAACCGAACCCGGTCGGCTACGCGCTCGCCCCGATCAGGTGCCGCCTCGGTTTGCGCCGTGCCAGAAGCCGGTCGATCTCCGACTTCAGCTTCTCGTCCCTGTAGACCTCGTCGCGCACGGCCTTGAGGTCGAAATTGTTGCGCAGGTAGCGGGCTGCCCTCTCGAGCGGGAGGTCACGTTCCGCCAGAAACACTTCGACGGCGGCCTTCCGTTCTCCGGAAAGCTCGCCGTCGATATAGGCGTGGATGTCCTGCTCGGTAATCAGGTGAACTTTATTGTCCATACCTCCATTTACACGGAGGCTGCAACAACGGTTCCCTCCTCGCCCGAGTTTTCCAGAAGATCACGGAGGCGCGAGCGGGCGCGGCTGAGGCGCGAGCGCACCGTGCCGACCGGAACCTCGAGAAGCTCGGCGGCCTCTTCGTATTTGAGGCCCTCGATGGCGACGAGAGAGAGCACCACCTTGTCGTTATGGGGCAGCTCGCGGAAGCTTTCGACGACGTCCTGGTAGTGCATTTTCTCCTCCTGAAAGGCACTGATCGAGAGTTTGGACTGGGGGGCATCCTCCATGTCCACGGCGACGCCGCGGACTTTGTCCCGGCGGATCTGGTTCAGGAACACGCGGCGGCAGACGGTGAACATCCACGAGCGCAGGTTCTGGCCATCGAAGAGGTGCTGCTTGCGGAGGCAACGCTCGACGCAGTCTTGCACCAGGTCCGAAGCCCGATCGTCGTTCCGCGTCAGCGTGTAAGCGAAACGGTACAGCGCCGGTAGGCAGGCGTTGAGGTCTTCGGTGGAAATGGTGTTGGCTTGGTTTGTCATTCTCTGCTCCGACCTTTGGTCTGAAGAAAGAATTAATCGAACCAGGTTTTTTCGTCAAAGAGTATCGCGTGGTGAACCGACGCTAGAACTATTACCAACCGATAGCGTTCCACTTCATCTTCCTGATAATGATGGGTGACATCACTTATGAACACCTTCTCAGTACTATACCACATCGCACCGATCGGAGTGACAGGGATGACCCACTCATGTCACTCATACTAAGATCGGCAGATGGAAAGGGCTTTCGTCACCATGCGGCTCGGCGCTGCGGAACGGGCGCAGGGTTGAGCGGGTTGGTCACAGGTTCAAACAAGGGAACGATCCTATGAAGAAACTGGCCAGCCTGTTCGCCCTGCTCCTCTTCTCCGCCGGCCTCTGTGCCTGCGAGACGATCCAGGGCGCGGGCCGGGACATCGAGAGCGTCGGCGAAGAGATCGACGAGGAAGTCGGCAACTGAGCCGAACTTCTACTGAAACGAAAAAAGGGCGGCTCCGGCCGCCCTTTTTTGTGAGGTATGCTCGGCCCTAGTTCTCGAAGCCCCGCAGGCTTACGGTCAGGGCGCCGTCCTTGTGGTCCCAGGTGGCCTCGCCGTTGAGGTAGTTGCGGCAGAAGAGCTTGATGATCGAGATGCCGAAGCCGTCGACGAACGCTTCTTCCTGCGGCCCGCCCCGCTCGCGCCAGGTGATCTCAAAGCGCGGGCCTTGGTTCTGCCAGTCGACACAGACCCTACCCCCTTGGCTGCGAAGCGCGCCGTGCTCCGCGGCGTTGCTGCCGAGCTCGTAGAGGATCAGCCCCACGGCCGAGGCCTGGCCGGGCGACAGGTAGAGGGGCGCGGAGGAGAGAGACAACGAAGCCCTAGAGTAGGCGAAGGGCGCCAGCACCCCCTCGGCCAGGGTCCGCAGATCCACGGTCTGGCGAAGAAGGTGCGGGTTGATAGGGTCGATGCCGGTGTTCGAGTAGGCGACGTTCAGCGCCTGGATCCGGCCAAGGGTAGCCCTGGAGAAGTCCTCGACGTCCTCGGCATAGCGGCCCGAGAGCGTGATCAGCGCGGTCACCACCGACATGATGTTGCGGACCCGGTGGTTGAGCTCCTGCACGGCGAGGGTCGCGCGGTCCCTTGATGCCACCTCATGCGAGCGCATGGAGGACGTCTCGCTGGAGATGTCGGCCAGAACCCCCTCGATCAGACGGTGCTGCCCCTCCCCGCTGACCCGGCCCCTGACGAGGAGGTCCGTCGTTCCGTTCGAACCGCGTATGGGAACGAGTGCGTTGACCACCGTGGCTCCGGTGAAGACGCGGCGCAGCAGCTTGGAGAGGTGCTCCCGATCGGTCTTCGGTATTGCGGACCAGACCGCCCTCAACGTGGTGGGGGCCTGGCGATGAAGCAGCTGCAGAAATTTCGGCTCTTTGATCTCGGCGCTCCACCGCAAGGGAACACTGAAACTGACGATACCGAACTCGTCCATGCTCGCTCTCTAGGCAGCCGCCGCGCAGGCTTGACGTTTAAGAACCGCTGCGCAGGTCCTTCAAGCGCTTCTCGGCCTCTTCAGGCTCTTCTTGCGAAAGCGTCAGCCCGAGCGCAATCAGCTCGCGAACAGCCGAGGACCGGTTCTCCGCACGGTTGTCGAAGCGCCAGTCATCGATGTTCTGAAGCTCCGAATCCGTCACGAGGATCTGGAGCTTGGACAAACGTTTCTCGTTCGAAGCCATTCGGCCGGGCGCCCTCCGGAAGGATATCTACTGCGTTGATTCCAGTGGAATGGTTGTGGAACTAGGCCCTGCGAGCGTCAAGGCAGTGTACCACTGCAGCCCTCACGTTATCCGGCGTATAGGGTTTCGAGATGACAAAATCAGGCTCGATCTCGTCGCCCTGCAGCACTCGGTCGGGAAAACCGGTGATGAAGACCACGGGGCAGTCATGGGTCTCATTGATCTCAAGGACCGCGTCGATGCCCGTATCCCGCCCATCGAGATTGTAGTCGGCGAGGATGATGTCGGGTCGGCTGTCGGTGGCAACGCGCACGGCCTCAGCCGCGGAGGAGGCCTCACCGGCCACTTCGACGCCCAGTCGTTCGAGAATACCGCGGATGTCGGCAGCGATGAGGGGCTCGTCCTCGACCACCACCGCCCTGGCGCGCTTTTCGATCCGAAGATCGTGGCGCGCCCTGCGCAGAACGGCTCGGGGGTCCTCTTCAATACCGATCACCTGAGCGGCCTGGTGCGGCATCAGCCCCATCACGTCGCACATGAGAAGAAGCAGGCGGCCATCATCGGGAGGCTCGGGCAGCGCGTCGATCAGGGCCGCATCCGAGAACAACACGGGGCGGGCAGGCCGTTCCTTCAATGCCATCCGCCAGGAATGGAGGAAGGCCGACATCACGTCGACAACGGAAGAGGAAGAGCTGGCCGGGTCGATCGAGACGCGCGCCATGGTCATGCGCATCAGCTCGTCACCGATGAGGCGGTCGGCGAAGACGGCGCGCGAAAACTGCCGAACGACGCCTAGGGGCGGTCTGGTCATGATGTTCAGCACGCGCGGTTTCGCCTCATTAGCCTACCGCCACCAACGGCCCCTGCGACAAGAAGTTCCAACGCCTGACACACCATCACCGCGAACAAACCCTCACGCGTCACATTTCGTCGACCAGTGGGATGTAAAAAGAAAATCCCGGACGGCCAGCAACAACTGACGAATATCTTCCTCGCCCAGCCCCATGATCATGGCGGCCTCCTCTAAGGAGAACTCCTCGATCACCACGAGGGCGAAGGCCACGCGCTGGTGGTAGGGAAGGCACGAGTACCGCGCGACGAGGGAGTGAGGCGGCGCGCCTGTCGTCTGGACGTTGTCCTCGCCGTCGAGCCTGGACACCACCCTTCGGAACGCGTCCTTGACCAGCAGGGCGTTACCAAGATCGCTCTTCGGCCCGACCTCCTCCACGGCGGAGTAGGCGTCGGCGGTGGACGAAGCGATACACAGGGCGAAGCGGCTCAGCCTCGCCTGCAATTGTCCGCTGGATGGGTCCGGATACGACAGCATGGAACTTCTCTAGCCTGTTACCGCCCCCGTTGGCTAGGCGGAGACGCCGTTGGCGAAGCTCGGCAAGCGCACGTTTTCGGCATCGAGGTGAAGATAGAGGGTACTGAAATCAGCTAGTTCCTCCAGCGCCTCGCGGTTGCGGAACACCACTTCGGAGCGCGCGCGGGAGATGAGGTTGGACTTCTCGAGGAAGCTGAACACACGGCTGACATGAACGTAGGAGAGCCCCAGCGCGTCGGCGACATGCATCTGCCCGATCGGCATCTGAAAGCTGTCGGGCTCGGCGTCGCCGATAATGGCGAGCCTCGCATGGAGCTCCAGGAGCAGATGCGCCACCCGCTCGCGGGCGCTGCGGCGCCCGTTGCGGACGATCTGCTCGCGCAGGATCGACTCCTCCTGCACCGTCGACCACCAGATCGAGGAGCCGAGCGCGTTGTCGGCCCGAAAAAGACCCATGAACTGCTGCGGCGAGATCGCCGCCACCTCCAGCTCGGTAAGGGCGGTGACGGTGTGGTCAGCCTTCTGGCCGACGAAGACCTGGAGGTCGAACATGTCGCCGGGCAGCATGAAGTTCACCACCTGCTTGCGCCCGTCATGCAGGTCGATGGACCGCGATGCCCAGCCTTCCGTCACGACGAAGGCCTCCGCGGCCTCGTCGCCGCGCTCGACCACGGTCTCGCCCGGCTCGAACCGCCTGGGACTGGTGAAGACACCTTCCAGGTGCTGGTTCAGCTCGGCATCGAGGCTGCTATAGTGGGACAGGCGGCGGAACAGCGGCTCGGACTTCAGGCTCATGCGGATGGTTAACCCCTGCGACTACTCGGTTCATTCCAACACGGCGGCACGATAATGCTCTCAAAGGATGTGCAGCGCCTTCTTGGAGGGCTTCCCGAAGCCGTGGCAAGGTCCTTCGGCGTCACATCTGAGGTTTCTTCAACCTAATCAACGCCCTTGTCCCGCCCCCCGCGGCCGGCTTCAGCTCCAGGCAGCCCCCGTGGGCCTCTGCGATGGCGGCGGCGATGCTCAAACCAAGCCCACTCCCAGGGGTTGCGGAGGACCGCGAGCGGTCACCGCGCTCGAAGGGCCTGAGAAGCCTCGCCGCTTCCGTCTCGGGAAGGCCGCGGCCCCGGTCCTCCACGATCAGAAGGATCTCGTCGCCTCCGGCCTCGGTGCTCAGCCGCGCCTTGCCGCCGCCGTGGCGAAGGGCGTTGTCGATCAGGTTGCGCAGCGCGCGGAGCAGCGCGTCCGGTGCACCGAGGATCGCGCCGGGGCACTTCTCCACCACCACGTCTTGCGCAGCATAGGCCTCCGCCGCCCGGCGCATCAGCGCCTCGCAGCGGATCTCCTCCAGATCCGGCCTCGCTCCTGACGAGGCGAAGGTGAGGATGTCGGCAAGGGTGCGGTCGATGCGCTCGACGCCCCCGATCAGCTCGCGGCGGAGCGCTTCATCCGAGACGCTCTCCACCAGGATACGCAAGGAGGCGAGCGGGGTGCGGAGGTCATGGCCCACCGCCCCCAGCATGACCGACTGCCGCTCTAAGGCACCCAGCACGCGGCTCTCCAGCGTGTCGAGCGCCGACGCAAGCGCCCTCACATCGGGGGGGCCGCGGGTGGGCAGGGGCGGGCTCGGACGGCCGCTGAGGAACCCGTCCGCCACCGCCGTCAGGGTCCGCATCGGCGCCGTCACGCTGCGCGCGAGCCAGACCGCCGGTATCAGAAGAACGAGGGTCAGCACCCCCGCCTGAAGGGCGATCAACCGCCAGGGCAGCTTCCTGGGCCTCGGCATGGGGGTGAGCGTCGTCAGCCACCGCCCCTCGCCGAGCTCGACCGCACCGATCAGGGCGAAGCCCCGCTCCCGCTCGACCGTTCTGACCGTGCTGTTCGACGCCGCAACCCCCGCTTCGGTCAGCGCCGCGCGGAGCTGCTCGGTCGCGGAAGGGTTCGGCTCGCCGATCTCAGGGGGGCCTTGCCTGATCCGCGCGCCTCTTCGTCCGAGAAAGCGCCGCGCGCCAGGACGGTCCTCCTCGTGGACCAGCGCCGCCTGGACCAGGCGGTCGGCCAGCACCGCTTCGGCGCGCCGGATCACGTCGCGCTGCTCGGCGCGGACCAGAAGGAAGCCGTTGACGAGCTGCCCTGCGATCACCACCGCCGCGAGGATCAGCACCAGCCTTCCGCCGAGACCGAGACGCGGCAGGCTCACCGGCGCTCCACCTTCGCGGCCATGCTGTAGCCGCCGCCGCGGACGGTCTTGATGAGGCTCGGTTTGCCAGGGTCGCGCTCCACCTTGCGGCGGAGGCGGCTGATCTGGTTGTCGACGGAGCGGTCGAAGATCTGCGCGGTGCGGTTCTGGGTCAGCTCCAGGAGGTCGTCGCGGCTGACCACCCGGCCCGCCCGCTCGGCCAGCACCAGAAGCAGCCTGAACTCGCCGCCGGTCAGCTCGATCGCCTTGCCCCCGCGCCCGGTGAGGGTCATCTCTTCGGGGCTGAGGACCAGGTCGTCGAAGCGCAGCTCGGCACCAGCTTCCTCCTCGGCGCCGCTCGCCCGCCCCGCCCGGCGCAGCACCGCCTTGATCCTGGCGGTCAGCTCACGGGGATTGAAGGGCTTGCCGACATAGTCGTCCGCGCCGAGCTCGAGGCCGACAATGCGGTCGATATCGTCGGTCTTGGCAGTCAGAAGGATCACCGGAAGGTCGTGCTCGGCCACCAGATGCTTGGCGAGGCTGAGCCCGTCCTCCCCCGGCATCATCACGTCGACCAGGGCGAGGTCGAAGCGCTCACCGGTGAGAAGACGGCGAGCCTCGGCTGCGTCCGGCGCAGGGGTAGGGACGAACCCCTCCACCTTCAAGAACGCAGCCAGAGGCTCCCTGATCGAGGGCTCGTCATCGACGAGGAGGATGCGAGGCGAGCCCGTCACAGGTCGTTTTAGCCGCGGCGCCCGCGGCGGCGAGGCTTGTCGCCGCGCATCGCCTCGCGCTCTTCTTCGGTCAGGATGCCGTCGCCATCGGCATCCGCCCGGTCGAAGCGGGCCTCCGCCGCAGCCAGCATCTCCTCAAGGCTGACGAAGCCGTCCTCGTTCTTGTCCTGGGCCTCAATCATGCGCTGGGCGAAGCGCGCGCGGCGGCCCTCGCCGACCTCATCGGAGCCGATAAAGCCGTCGGCGTTCGCATCCATGCCTTCGAAGCGCTCGCGCACCTTCTCCAGCATGTCCTCCTTGGCGATCGGGCCTTCGGGGCGCTCCTTCTGGGCTGAGGCGTCGGCAGCGAAGAACAGGCTGGCGGCCGCAGCAGTGCCGAGGATCATCGCGAGTTTGGTCATGGGTTGGTCCTTTCTCTTCTGTTGGGGCGAAAGGCTCTGCCGTCCGCCATGACCACACACTCGCCCGCCCCTGTCGCAGCCCGATCCCAAAACGAGCGCGGCTTTGTCGCAAAATGTAGCAAACCGCCATCCCGCAGGGCAGCCGCGCGCGTCTCAAACATATTGACTGCCCAGCGCCGCCCCGCCATATGCGGCAGCTCTGGCGGAGTAGCTCAGTTGGTTAGAGCAGCGGAATCATAATCCGCGTGTCGGGGGTTCAAGTCCCTCCTCCGCTACCATTCCGGCCGGAGGCCGGAATGGTAGATCCTCGATCTCATGCGCCAAGGGCGCTGCGATGGCGCGGACCATAAGGTCCGGGCACCTGCTTAGGTGCCTTCCCGTTCCACCGTCGCGCTTCGAAGGGTCTGTAGTGGCAGCGCTCCGCCCTCCTTCTAACGCTTCCCACGGCCCCGACCGTGGGACACATCTCCCACCGGCGGACATTTGACAGGCTTCAGGAGAGAATCTCACGGTCTGCGCTTCGCCTCCACTGCGTAAAAGCGTCTGAAAACAAACAACGATCCGTGAAACCGCTGCTCCCGCACGTTCTGAAACCCAGCGTGTTTCTCCTCACGACAGGTTTAATCCCCGCTTGGCCGGGAACTTGCTAGGGTTAGTGAATGGTTACGAGTTTCGCCAACGCCGCAGAGAGAGCCCACACCGCCGCCGAAGAAGTCTGGCATGTGATCACCCACGGTCTGGGGATCATCCTCGCCGTCGTCGCCTTGGTCTTCCTTGTCCTCAAGGCCACCAATACAGGGGGCGCTTTGGAAGTGACCGCCGTCTCCATCTATGGCGGCTCGGCGGTTCTTCTCTATCTTGCCTCCACCGTCTACCACGCCGCCTTCAAGTCGGTCTTTCAGCCCTTCCTCGAAGTGGTGGACCACGCGGCCATCTATCTGAAGATCGCGGGCTCCTACACGCCCTTCGCGCTGATCACCCTGCCGACGGGAACGGGGCTGACGATCCTCATCACCGTCTGGACCCTGGCCGTGGTCGGCATCATCCTGAAGTTCGTGCTGCACTTCGCCGAGGGCAGTATCCGCAAATATGACTGGCTGAGCCTCGCCGGCTATGTCGGCATGGGTTGGATCGCCATCCTCGTCGCCTACCCTCTGTTCAAGAACCTCTCAGCGGGCGGCTTCGCCTGGCTCGTGGCGGGCGGCATCTGCTTCACCGTGGGCGCCGGCTTCTTCGCCTGGAAGTCGCGCAAATACACCCACGCCATCTTCCACGTCTTCGTCCTGGCGGGCAGCATCTGCCACTTCGTCGCCATCTACGCCTTCGTCCTCGGCGACCGGATGGCCACGGCCTAGCTTACCCGCCGATCACGCCGGTCAGGGACAGCGCCACGAAGAGACCCACCGCCCCCAGGATCACAGCTGCGCCCTGCGCAATGGCGCGCAGTCTGGGGTTGGTGGTCGGCTGAGGCCTCACCTCTTTCGCCACCATCGCCTCCACCGAGGGGAAAGCGGCGAGGCGCCTCGCACCCGGCATACGCCGGACGGCCTTCGAGACGGGGTCCAGCCGCCGCTCCATGCCCTGGGGCACGTCCACAGCGATCACGGCGGGCACGCCTTCGCGTCCGTCCAGCGTCGCGGTACGGTAGCTAAGACCGGACTCAGCCAGCTTGCTCAGCACCGGCGAGTGATCCCGGACACCCTTGCCCACCGTCGGCAGCGCATAGAGCACCCGCGCGTAAGGATAGGGTCCGGCATCGCCGGGCGTTCCCGAAGCGGCGGAGGCGAGCCCCGGCGCCCCGGCCAGGGCGCGGCTCGTCGGCTCGGTCTTTGTCCGTTTGGTGGGCTGGAAGAACACCCTCACCGCCTCGCGGTCGCTGACCCCTGTGGACATGCCGGCGGCGAGGTTCTGCGGCGCGGCGGCAGTGGCGATGAAGGAGGTCTTGATCCGGTCCGCCCCGGCCATCTCGGCCTCGAGGATCAGGTAGTCGCTGTCGAAGCTGTACTGGCTGCTCACCGCCTTGTCGTGGGAGAGAAGCACGCCGATCAGCGGCTTGGTATGGTTGGACCCGCGGCTGCGGGAGACCCGCTGCTGGCCGTTCGGGCCGTAGCTCGTCTCGATCTGCCGCTCGGGGTCGAGCAGCGCGTTGGCGAGGCGCAGGCCCTCGCGGTAGGTATCGGCGCGGTCGGGCAGCACCTCGACCTCGATGCCCCTCGCCTGAAGCCCCTGGATCGCGGCGCGGCAGTGCTGCAGCGCGTCCTTCGAGGCGTAGACCGTGCCCACCCGGCCGCGATACTTGCGCTGCTTGTCCGCGTTCCACTGGAAGGCCTTGGTGCCGGATGCATCGAAGCTGTCGGTGAAGCCTGCCTGATCCACCTCGTGAACCAGCGCCGAGGGGACGGCGAGGACGTAGTTACTCTCGGCCACATACTCGCGCAGCACACGCTGGGGAAAGTCCATCAGCGCGGCCAGCGTGTCGGTGTTGAAGCCGCCATGGTCGTCGAAGAGGGGCATGACCCCCACTTCCGCATCGCCGGAGATCACCGCCGCCGCCGTCTCCGAAGCCGAGGCGCGCGGGCTGGTCCACGTCTGGTAGGAGGCGCGGCTGGGCCTCGGGTCGCTCGCGGCCGCCGCACCCTCATTGCCGAAGGAGCGCCTGGCGCCGCTGGCGAAGAGGCTCATGCCGAGATCGCCGGCCGAGATGCGGCTCGCGGCGAGATCCTGGCTCGCCCCGCCCGCCCCGTTCGCCGCACTGGCGCCAGAAGCGCTGCGCTGGGCCGGGTTGCGGAACACATCCGCCGCGATCTGCTCGGCGACCCAGGCGCCCAGCCCGTGACGCTCATCCATATAGGCAACGAACTGGCTCGTCATGGCCCCGCCTCCATCCTGAACGGGTAGATTAACGCGTGAGTAAGGTTTGCGCCAGTGGCGATTGACGCCCTCCCCCGCAGCCCCTCGGCGCCCCCTCCGGCGAGAGCCACATGGCCCGCCTGTCCACGTCCAGGGCGAAGCTGCGTCGCTTGAGCTGGTCCGCACCGAGGATCATCAGCCCCACCTTCCGCTCGCCGATCAGGTCGATGGGGTCCAGATCGCTGACCAGGGTCTCGGTGAAGCACATCTCCGTCTCCCCCACCCTCAGCCCGCGAAAGTTGACGAGCGCCGTGGGCTCGAAGCTGCCGACCGCTCCCTCCACCACCCACTGGCGGCGCTGGCGTGCCCTGATCGCTCGCAGGACGGGGTTCTGCTGCACCGCCTCCCAGTTGAGGAAGGTCCGGTCCGCGCCGGTGTCCACCATGACGTAGATCAGTTTGAAGTTGAGCCTCGCCCGCGAGTAGAGAAGGTCGGGGACCGGCACTTCGGTCTCCTTGGAAACCAGCCGCAGGCTGCGCCAGCCCTCGGGGTCCACCCGCCTCACCTTGTTCTTGGGCCAGAGGCTCAGCTCCCGCCGGTCCGCCCGCCAGACGACGAAGTACTCGGCCAGGATGTCGTTGCCGATGATGCCGAAGAGCTCCCGGCGGCTGCTCGACGGGGGCAGGTGCACCACCTCCCAGCTCTCATGGGAGAAGCGGCCCAGCGACAGGCTGCCCACCTCCGCCGCATCCACCACCGCCCGGCTGCCGATCGAAACCAGCACCGCGTCGCGGGTCACCCACTCCTGCTTCGCCGCCGCCACGCCCCGCGGGTAGAGCGCGCTCTTGCTGGCGCCGGTGTCGACGAGAAAGGGGTACGGCCCCTCCCCGTTGATGCTGACCGGCACGGTGATCCCTTCGCCGCCGAGGTCCGGCAGGGTCACGGCCAGAGAGGAGGGAGGCACGCGCTCATAGGTGCTGGCGCAGCCCGCAAGGCCGAGCCAGAGCACCGCCAACAAGACCAGCCCGCGCACCAAGCCGAACCCCTCCCCGCCGCCGCATGGCCGCGGCGATCATCGTTTGGCCCGAGATGTAACGCGGAAGTGAGCGAGGAGCCAGCGCCCCCGCGATGACAACCGGGATGGGCAGGACAAAGCACCCTCGCCCCGCCGAGCGGAGGTCCGCGGGGGATGAGAGAGGTGGTCAGGGAAGCTGCAGCGGCGAGCCGCGGAGGCCTATGACTGGTGTTGTGAGGTGCCGCCGCACCCCGCCGCTGCCAGCGCTCTATACGAGGGGCCGGCCGCGGGGCGGGGTGACCCGGCCTAAGCGTCCTCCCGGCCACGGGATGTCCCCATGACGCCGGACGCACCGGAGGTCCGCCGCAAAGCGGTCAGCGCTTCAAGCCCTCGGCGCGGGAGAGCGAACGGGCGGGGCACCTTGCCGCCCCAGAACCCGAGACCGGACGTGACCCAGCCCCTCCCTTACGCACGCCGCCTCCCCGCCAATCTGTCAACGTCCGGACCGTCCCTGAACGCGGGGAGAAGCTGGGGGAGGTTATAGGGGGGTGGGGGCGGAGGGGGATAAGTCCTATCGGCCAGACCCGTACGGCCTGCCTACAACTAGCAAGCTTCGTTGTCTCGAATGTGCGACTAGGGGCTTAACGGAAGAGGGACAGAAGCGAGCCCTTGCGGCCGTTGATGAGGCTGAGGCTCTGCCTTGCGAGGTCTTCCTGCACCTGGACGGCCTGGAGGCGGGAGGACTCCTCGGCGAGGTCCGCCTCGACCAGGGCGGCAATGCCGGTCTCTAGATAGCCGGAGACGTCGGTCAGGTAGCTCTGGCGCCGCTCGATGATGCCGTCCCACGCGCCGAGGGTGCTCTCGGCGGTGACGAGCTTGTGGCGGGCGGCGTTGATCACGGCGATGGCGCCGCCGATGTCGTACTGGGTGATGGCGGGGTCGAGGACGGCGATCAGCTCGAGGAAGCTGGCCGCGTTGCGGGCGTCCTCGCCGGTAATGGGGCTGGCGAGCTGGGCCAGGGTCGGAGGGATGTAGGGCGTGCCTGTGGTGCCTCCCGTGCCCCCGGTCCCGCCGGTACCCCCTGTTCCGCCCGTCCCGCCGGTGGTGGCTGTGGTCGCGCCGTCGCCGTCCGAGCCCGTCACCGCTGGCCCGCTGCCGCTGGGGACGAAGGCTGGGTCGTCGCTGATGACCACGTTGCCGACGGCGGTCTCCGCTTCGCGGCCCCAGATATTGATGGTTTGAGTCCCCGGCGAGGTGACAGTGAAGGACAGTCTGGTCCCGGAGCCTGCGTCGAGGCCGCTCCAGGTAGGGCCGACGCCGCTAGGATAGGAGACGCCCTTGTTGGTGGTGATCAACGTGCCGTCGATGCCGACATTGACAGAGTTGTCCTGGCCATTATTGGCCGCCGCCTCAATCCAGATATAGTAGGTGGTGCCTGGCGTGACCCCGGCCGTGTTGATGGTAAAGTCCATCCGGGGCGCATTGGCGTAGATGTCCGCCGCATTGGTCCAGCGGATATTGCCGCCGCTCTCCGGAATCGCCGTCATGCCGGGAAAGCTCGTCGAAGCGGTCCAATTAAGGGTGGTGCCCCCGTCGGAGCCTGATGCCGTAGCGGTGGGGGCGGAGCTGTCAAAGACATAGGTGCCCGATCCAAGGGTCGAGCTGCTGCCGCCTGTGCCGCCCGTGCCGCCTGTGCCGCCCGTCCCCCCGGTGCCTCCTGTCCCGCCGGTTCCCCCCGTGCCGCCGGGCGTCATACCGGTCACGTCGGTGCCGCGCCGGTCGAGCCCCTGGGAACGAAGTTCGAGCATATCGAAGTGAAAGCTGCCCGCGCTGTTGTCGTAGCCGATGGTGATATCCCGAGAAGAGCCGGTCTCGAGAAGATTGGTGCCGTTGAAGCTGCTCGCCGCCACCACTTCGCGCGCTTGGTCGAGGAGCCCCTCGAAGGTCGCTTGCAGCTCGCCGATGGCGATGCCCTGCTCAGAGGCCACTGCGAGGGAGGTTAGGTCGTCGAGGACACCGTGAAGGCTGCGAATACCGGTCGTGCCGGCCTGGATCGCCCCCCTGGCAAGTGTCAGGTTGTCGGCAATGCCGTCATGCATGACCACGTCGGAGCGCGTCTTGCTGGCCACCAGGAAGAACGCGGCGTTGTCTTTGGCCTCCGCCACCTTGAGGCCGGTAGAGATGCGCGCACGCGTCTGATCAGCACTGCGTTCCACGGCTTTGAGGGTGCGCAAAGCGGTCATGGCGGAACGGTCCGTCAGCAACGTCATCGTAGAAGCCCCATAGCTCGCCCTGCCCTTTCCGCCACGCAAGTGGAGAGCCTTACCTATTGAGGGTTAAAGGATTTCTGTCAGCGGAGCTCTATGTAGGTAAACGGCGTTTGAAGCCCGGTCAGCGATGGGCTGCTTTTGGAAGAGGTTCAGAGAATAAACTTCGAAAGATCCTGCTGCCCCACCAGGCCCTCCAGGGCGCTCTCCACATAGGCCCTGTCCACGGTGACCGCCTCGCCTGATTTGTCGGCGGCGGTGAAGCTGATCTCTTCGAGGACGCGCTCCAGGATGGTGGAGAGGCGGCGGGCGCCGATGTTCTCGACGCTCTCGTTGACGCGGGCGGCCATATCGGCGAGGGCGTCGATGCCGTCCTCCGTGAACGTCAGCGTTACCCCTTCCGCGCCGATCAGCGCCTCGTACTGACGAAGGAGGCTCGCCTCGGTGTCGGTCAGGATGGCGCGGAAATCGTCTCTCGTCAGGGATCTGAGCTCCACCCGGATGGGCAGCCTGCCCTGAAGCTCGGGCAGAAGGTCCGAGGGCTTGGCGATGTGGAAGGCGCCGGACGCGATGAAGAGGATATGGTCGGTCTTGACCGAGCCGTGCTTGGTGGCGACCACCGAGCCCTCGATGAGCGGCAGGAGGTCGCGCTGCACCCCCTCGCGGCTGACATCGCCCGATCCGCGCTCGGATGATTTGGCCACCTTGTCGATCTCGTCGAGGAAGACGATGCCGTCATTCTCCACCGCGTGCAGGGCCTCGGAGGTGATCTTCTCGTCGTCCAGGAGCTTGTCGCTCTCCTCGTCGATGAGGGGTTTGTAGGCGTCCTTGACCAGGATCTTGCGCTTCTTCGTCTGGCCGCCAAACGCGCCCTTCATCATGTCCGAGAGGTTGATCATGCCCACGGACGATCCGGGCATACCGGGGATGTCGAAGCTCGACATGCCCCGCCCCTGATCGGTCATCTCCAGCTCGATCTCAGTGTCGTCGAGGAGGTTGTCTCTCAGCTTACGGCGGAAGCTCTCGCGGGTGGCCTCAGACGCCGTATCGCCCACGAGGGCCGCGATGACCCGCTCCTCGGCAGCGTCCTGCGCGCGGGCGCGGACCTCTTCGCGGCGACGCTCACGGACGAGCTGCAGGGCGACCTCGACGAGATCCCGGACGATGCTGTCCACGTCCCGGCCCACATAGCCGACTTCCGTGAACTTGGTCGCCTCGACCTTGACGAAGGGCGCGCCGACGAGCTTGGCCAGGCGGCGGCTGATCTCGGTCTTGCCGACGCCGGTGGGGCCGATCATCAGGATGTTCTTGGGCATCACCTCGTCCGCAAGCTGACTGTCGAGCTGGCGGCGGCGCCAGCGGTTCCTGAGCGCCACGGCAACGGCGCGCTTGGCATCCTTCTGGCCGATGATGAAGCGGTCGAGCTCGGAGACGATCTCGCGGGGGGTGAGGTCGGTCATGCTTGGTCTTTCGTGCGGTCGAGGAGGACGGCGAGAAGGGCGCCTACGGAGTAGGCCAGAAGATCGAGGATGTCGAAGGTGCTGCCGAGCGCCAGGCGCCCTCCCCTCGTCTCGGCAAGGCCCAGGAGGCCTGCAAGGTCGAAGAGCTGACCGACCTCGACCGCGAAGGCGATGACGAGGGCCATCAGCGCGGTTGTGCTCTTGGGCAGGAGGAAGAGGGCCCGCAGCACCAGGTACATCCAAACGACGACCAGGACATCGCCGCCATGGGTACGGACGATCCCCTCACCGAAGACGGCGATGCCTGCGAGGACCACGGCCAGGAGGGCGGCGGTGAGAAGGTAGAAGGCGCGTTTCATTTTATCTTCTCCCCTCGTCATCCCGGAATGGGCGGAGCCCATATCCGGGACCCATGGCCCGGATAGAGCTACGATGGCTACTGACGGATCGGTTCCAACGCCCGGTCCATGGGTCCCGGATAAGCTTGCAGCTTTCCGGAATGACGGTGTTGATGGGTGTCATCGCTTCATCGTCTCCACGGTGACGGTCTCGTTGGTGTAGACGTCGATGCGGGCGGCGATGGAGAGGCTCTCGCGCACGATCTCTTCCGCCGAGAGGTCCGTGTTGCGAAGGAGCGCGAGCCCCGCCGCCTGGGCGTAGGTGCCGCCGGAGCCGATGGCGATGACGCTGCCGCCCTCCTCGCGCTCGGGCTCAATGACATCGCCGAGGCCGGAGAGCATCAGCGTGGTCTCCTCATTGGCGACGATCAGCAGCGCTTCGAGGCGGCGCATGGCCCGGTCGGTGCGCCAGTCCTTGGCCAGCTCCACGCAGGCGCGGGTGAGCTGGGAGGGGTACTGCTCGAGGCGGGTCTCCAGCCGTTCGAGCAGCGCGAAGGCGTCCGCCGTGCCGCCGGCGAAGCCCGTGATCACCTTGCCGTTCGCAGCCCTTCTCACCTTGCGCGCATCACCCTTGGAGATGGTCTTGTCCATGGAGACCTGCCCGTCCCCGCCCACGGCCACCTCGCCGCCGCGCCTCACGCTGATGATCGTGGTCATGGACTATGCCTCCGCTTGGCCCGCCCCTCACTTAGGGGCGGAAAGCGGAAGCGCTAGCGGGTTTGGCCCCGCCGGGTCCAGATGCAGCGCGAGCGGCGCTACTGCTTCCGGCAGCCCCCCGACAGCAGCACACTCTCCTCGGACAGGCAGTCCGTCGTCAGCTCGATATAGGCGTCGCTGATGTCGAGATCGCCGACCAGGCCCGAGACCGCCGCCGCGTCCACCTTGCGGAAGCTCAGCGCCTCGCAGTGGCGGCAGATGAGAAACGCCGCGCACTCCCCGCGGGCCTCTCCGGGCAGGGCGTAGTAGGCGTTGAGCGACTCGATCTTGCGCACGAGACCCCGGTCGGTGAGGCGCGCCAGCGCCCGGTAGACGGTCATCGGCGCGTTGATGCCGTGCTCGCGCAGGCACTCGAGCAGCTCATAGGCCTTCATGGGCCTGGCGAGGTCTTCGAGGCAGCCGAGGACGGCGCGGTCGTTGCGGGTCATGCGCGGGCGCATGGAGACGGGGCGGTCTTGGGCGACCGCAGCGGTATGGCTCATGATGGGTTTCCTGATGTCTGGCCGAAAAGGGAGAGGGTTCAGGAAAGAAGCGGCGGCCCTCTGACAGGATGGCGCGCCCGGCTTTGGCCCTGCACCACCGCCGCGATTGGAGCGACGAGGGGCGCGACCTCCGCCGAAGGAGCGGCGAGGCGAAGCCCTGGGCCAGCAGGATGGAGATCGTCGCCGTCATCACTGCCGGCAATGCTGCAGAGGACGCAGACGCTGGCATGGCCGCCATGCTCGCCGGTCTCGTGCTCATGGGAGCCGGCGCCGATCGAGAAGGCGAGGAGCCACAGGGCGAAGACGAAGCGCAGCGATGCCAGCGCCCCTTCTGCAGCCCATGCGTGTGTCCACCTCGTCGCCATGTTGCAAAGAGTAACGCAAAGCGCGGCCAGTTCCTAGCGCTTCCGTGATGCGGCAGCGGGTCAGTTCGAAACGAAAGCGGCAGTCTTCTTGGTTAGGGTGCGCACTTGCTCATCTCTCCCTCCGGGAGAGATCGACATCTTCGATGTCGAGTGAGGGCGAGTGGTAGACCGAGCTTGACCTCAAGAACGGCCTCACCCGAAGCCTGCTCACGCAGCCTTCGACCTCTCCCAGAGGGAGAGGTAGGGGTGTCGCCAGTTCTCTACCGAGATGTTCAAACCGACCCACTACCCGTGATCCTCCGCGCCTGTTTCTGCCGTTTGGCCCCGGCGGCGAAGCCGACTACTCTTCCCCCATGCAGGAGCACAAAGCGAAGACCTATGTCGTGACCGGTTCGAACACCGGGATCGGCTTCGAGACGGCCAAGGCGCTCGCCGAGACGGGCGGGCGGGTGGTGCTGGCCGTGCGCGATGTCGCCAAGGGCGAGGCGGCGGCGGCCAGGATCAAGGAGGCCACCGGCAGCGAACGGCTCGCCGTGCAGCCCCTCGACCTCGCCGACCTCGGCTCGGTAAGGGCGGCGGCGGATCAGCTCTCCAAGGCCGAGCGCATCGACGTGCTGGTCAACAATGCCGGGCTCGCCTCGACCGCCAAGGGGCAGACCAAGGACGGCTTCGAGCTGGTCGTCGGCACCAACCATCTAGGCACCTTCGCCCTCACCGAAGCGCTGATGCCGAAGATCCTCGAGACCGCCCGCGCGAGGGGCGAGGCGCGGGTGGTCAACCTCTCCTCCACCGCGCACCAGTTCGCCCGCCAGCTCGACCCCCAGAACCTCTTCCCCGAGAAGAGAAGCCGCGCCCGCAACGCCTATGCCGAGAGCAAGCTGATGAACCTCCTCCACGCCCGCGAGATGGCCAGGCGCTACGGGCGGATGGGCGTCAGGGCGCACGCGGTGCACCCCGGATTCGTCAACTCCGACTTCGGCCGGTCCGACCACTTCCCCGGCCTCTGGCAGGCGGCGTTCCTGCTGACCAAACCCATGCAGATCAGCGCCGAGAAGGGCGCGAAGACAACGCTCGCGGCCGCCCTCTCCGACGACGGCGCCTGGAACAACGGTCTCTACTGGGACAAGGAGAGCCCCGCCACGCCCACCCTGCCCGAGGGCCACGAGAAGATGGCGAGGGACCTCTGGGAGGAGAGCAAGCGCCTCCTTCGCGAGAAGGGCTTCGTGACGGAGGAGCCCGACGAGGAGCCGCAGGCGCCGCTCGGGGGGCCGAGCCCGATCTTTCCGAACGCGCTCTAGCCAGGGCGGATCGGCCTAGGGCGTTTTCATCAGACAGGGGGACGAAACACATGACCAGCAAGGAAGAAGAGCAGCGCCTCCTGGCGCTGCTGGACGAGGCCTACGCCGTGCCGTCCGAGGAACGCGCTGCGTTCGTTAGGAGCCGGACAGAGGACGACCCCGCCCTTCGCAAGAGGGCGCTTCACCTCCTGTCGGTCGAGAGTGCGGATCTCGCCACCGGCGGGGCGCTCGACCGTTTCGCCGAGAGCCAGGAGGCGCCCCCGCCTCCCAGGATCGGCCCCTGGGTCTTGGGCGAGGTCGTCGGCCGCGGGGGGATGGGCGCGGTCTACCGCGCCGAGCGCGACGACGGCGCCTTCGAGCAGACGGTGGCGATCAAGCTCGCCCGCCGCCGCGATACAGGCGGCCGCCTGTCGGCGCGGCTGAAGGACGAGCTCAGAACCCTGGCCGGGTTGAACCACCCCCACATTGCCCAGGTCTTCGACGGCGGCGAGACGGAGGACGGCCGCCCCTACATCGTCATGGAACTCGTGGAGGGCAGCCCCCTACACGAGGCACGGTCGAAGATGAATACCGAGGCGCGCCTTGATGCCTTCACGGACATTCTGCGGGCCGTGGCCTACGCGCACAGCCTGGGGGTGGCGCACCGCGACATCAGCCCTGGCAACGTGCTTTTCAGGCCCGACGGGGTGGTCAAGCTGATCGACTTCGGCATCTCCCAGTCTTTGGGCACCGATGATGCGCGTCTCAGCCGGGCGCGCACCGAGGGGTTCACGGCCCCTGAGCGGATGGAGGGAGAGCCCGGCGGGACGGCGGCGGATATCTACAGCCTGGGGCGCCTTCTCTCCTACCTCGCCGCGGACATCGACGTCCCTCGCCGGGGGGATCTCGACGCGGTGGCCGCTAAGGCTTCCGCGCCTGACCCGGCCGCGCGCTATCAGAGCGTCGAAGCCATGGCCGAGGATCTGCGCCGCTACCGGCAGGGCTTCCCTGTCAGCACGCGCAGCGGGTTTCTCACGGCGGCGGCGCGCTTTGGCGGGCGTCACCCCTTCGGCACGGCGGCGAGCCTTCTGGCGGTGGTCGCCCTGGTCGGAGGGACGCTCACGGCCAGCATCCTCGCCGTCCGCGCCCAGGAGGCCGAAACGGAGGCGGTGGCGAGGTTCGACGCCCTGCGGGGGCTGGCCGCCAGGGTCCTGTTCGATCTCGACGAGGCGATCTACGGCATCGAGGGAACCGACGAGGCGAGGCGCCTGACCGCAGGCATCGGGCAGGAGTATCTCGAGCAGCTAGAAGCCGATCCCCGCGCGGACGACATGCTCAGCTTGGATGTCGCTCGGGGGCAGGTGAAGCTTGCTCAGATGGTGTCGGACACCAACGTCTTCCCTGACGCCACCGCCGAGGCAGGCCTCCCCCTGCGGCGGGCGGCAGGAGAGCGTCTGGAACGCCTCGCCCTCGCCTATCCGGACGACCCAGCGGTGGCCGCCACGAGGGCCTGGCTCCTCCGCCCGAAGATCTACGAGGAGCTGCTCGACAACCAGGACCCCGAGACCGCCGCCGAGACCGCCCGCCTGGCTATCGGCCTCATGGAGACCGCCGCGGCTTACTTCCCCGAGGAGCACTACGTCCATCCCCAGCGCCTGTCGCTGATGAGCGATCTTGCCACAGCCCTCTCCATGGGCGGGAAGAACGACGACGCCATCGAGCTGATGAAGCAGGGTATCGAGGAGGCCGAGGAGCTCGGCGACGCTGCCACGCGCGGGCGGGCCTACACCACCGCGGCGAACTTCCGGCGCCGCATCGCCAGGGCCCTCGCCAACGAGGCTAGGTGGGGCGAGGCGGACGAGGTCCTGACCCGCAGCCTCGACGACCTCGACAGGGCGGACGATGTCGAGGCGCCCCTTTCCGGCTTCAACCTTCGCTCGCGCTCCCTGGCCCACTGGCAGCGGGCCTATGTCCGCTACAAGGACGGCCGCCATGGGGAGGCGCTGGAGGACTACGCGGCGTCACGTCGGTACTCGGGGCACAGGCTGGCCATCGACCCGGACAGCCAGGACGCGGCCTATCAGGACTTCCTGGCCATGCGCGAGACGGCCCTGCCCCTGGCCGCCCTCGGACGGTTCGAGGAGGCCGCCGCCGCCCAGGCCGAGGGCGCGGCCTACTTCCTCGCCCAGCTCGAAGAGCGGCCGGACGACCCAAGGCTCTACCGCGCCATGCTCGTGCAGCGGACCGAGGAGGTCGAGGTCTTCAAGGCATGGGGCCGGGACGAAGAGCGCTGCGAGCGGGCCGAGGACGCCTTGGCTTGGGTAGCGAGGCTCGAAGAGGCGGACGCCATCCAACCTTCGGACATGGCGGCGAAGGAGGCGATGGAGGACGCCGCCGCCGGTTGCTCTTGAACGCCTGTCAGGCATAGCAGTAACCGCGATCGTCTTCCGACAGCGCTTTGCCGATCCGCGCGGGCATCGGGTTTATTTGTCCCCCGTTTGCGGTACGAAGGCTAAAGCCTCACCGATGCTGTGCCATCCGCTAGCGGCGCGAACGGTCTACCTTCGCTTGGGAGAACAGACGCCATATGGCTTACCAGCAGCGCTCGATCGCGAAACACCTGAGAAGGGGTTCTGCGTGGATGTTCCTTTGGCGAGCCTTGGGACTGATCATCGGCACTGGCGTGCTTCTTCTCCCCTACTCTGCATATGCTGCAGCGACCGAGCTTGCCGTGCTGAGGGAGCTGCCATGCTATCCCGGCGAAGCCCTTCGTGATGCCGAGGGCAACCTGATCAAAACGCCGAAACAAGCCTGCCTCGAAGCCTTGGAGACAGCGAGGCCCGAAGACCAGCCGCTGTTGCTGGATGCAGCGATGAGCGGGCTGAAGGTCATCGCCAGCAACGGTTTCCAAGACCTCGACCTGTCGAAGCTGACGGGTGCCGCGGTCCTGAAGGGAGAGGTCATCCGGTTGGGCGAGCACAGTGTCGCCCCCAACGAGGACAACCTTCGAAGAGCCGAAGATCTCCTGCGGCGAGCGGCCCTCGCAGAAGATGCGATCAGCGAGGCCTACGCCCTCCGAATCTATTCCGAGATGTTGTCGCGACTGGGGCGGGTGGACGAGGTGGATGCCATCATCGCCAAGCTCAGCGAGCTCCCGATCAGCGATCGGCCGCATGTGCGTCAGGTCATCATCGCGCGCACGCGCTTCGTCGAGCGGGCGAGGGGCAATACGGTCGCCTCGATCGGCGCCGCCGAGGAGCTGCGTGAGCTCTATTTGGAGAACGGCGAGCCCTTGCTCGCGAGCCTGGTTAACTACGACATCGCCAACGTCCTTCTGGATCTCGGCGACTACGAGGCGGGCCTTCAGAGGATGCTCACGGTTCGGCAGGCGCTGGAGGATGCAGAACGGTCCAAGTCCGTCAACTACGGGATCGTCCGTATAGCGATCGGCGGCGTTCTTACCAAGCTCGAGCGTCACCAAGAAGCATTGGTCGAGTTCGATACGGCTACCAAGGTCCTCGACCAGGCTGGTGCGAAGCAGGTGGTGCCGGTGATGTACAAAGACTATTCGAGGTCCCTTTTTGCCACCGGAAAGGAGGAGACCGCGCTCGATTTGGCTTTCGAGGCCGGACAACTCACCGCAGAGGAGAACGACCCCTTCGCAACGGCGGAGCTTCTCGTCTGGGCGGCAACCAAGGAGGTCGAACGAGGCAATGAGGGCCGAGCCGAGGCGGCGCTCGAACGGGCAGCGGAGCTTACTGGGATCACTCCCGAAACCGACCTTCGCTCGGTCTTCGACGGGACGGATCGGTACTATGCCGTGGCCTACGCCCGAAGCATGGCCCATCTGTTGGGGGCGACCGGCCAGTCGGAGGAGGGCCTGCGTTACGCCCGCTACGCCCTCGACATGCATGCGGACTGGCTCGACGCGGAAAAGCTCAAGGTCTCCGTCGACGCCCAGACGCTCTTCGAGATGAAGAACCAGGAACAGGCCATCGACCTCCTGCGAAGCGAGCAGGCACTGCAGAAGGCTGAGAACGAACTCAACAGCGCGAAGCTCGAACGGCAGCGTGTCTATACGTGGGCGGCCATGGCAGGCGGAGCGGGCCTCCTCCTCATCGCCGGACTCGCCGCCTATGGATGGCGCAGCTCACGCCGTATCGCGAATTTCCGCGCGGTCCTCATCGCAGAGGAGCACCACCGAACGAAGAACGCGCTACAGATGGCAGCCAGCCTCGTTCGTGCGGAGGCACCGAAGAGGCTGAGATACCGCCTGTCCACTTTGGGCTTGGTCTACGATCACCTTCACCAGACGAACGAGCGCTGCGAGCTCGAAGCCGCGCCGTTCCTCGAAGAGCTGCTCACCATGCTCTCCACCGCCCTGGCCCCGGACAACGTGACGACCGAGCTCCAGTGCGAGCCGCTGACGATCCGGTCCCGTCTGGCTTCCCCGATCGGCCTGCTCGTGTGCGAGATGGTCATCAACGCCTTCAAACACGCCTTCCCGGAGGGCGAAGGAACCGTGAAGGTCACCTTGGCGGCGGAGAACTCGCAGCTCGCCCTCACGGTTCGAGACGACGGCATCGGCAAGCCGGTCGAGCCGAACAGTGAAGAGGAGACGGGCCGAACAGGAAAAGGACAGCAGTTGATCCAGGATCTCGCGGACCAGTTGCGGGCGACGGCAACCGTCATCCAGAACGAGGCCGGAACCACGTGGCGGGTCGCCTCCATCGCTAGCTGATGCGACGATCCTTCGCCGCGGCGGCGCTGTTGCCGCTTGTCGGCTTCCCGCTTAGAGCGGCTGTCGCAGACCGGGAAGAGAACAGATGACCACCCGCACCGCCGAGCGTCACCGCAAGACCAAGGAGACGGACATCACCGTCCGGCTGAACCTCGACGGCACCGGCGAGGCGAAGATCTCCACAGGCGTCGGGTTCTTCGACCACATGCTGGAGGGCTTCGCCAAGCACTCCTCCATCGACCTCGAGGTGTCTGCCGAGGGCGATCTTCACATCGACCAGCACCACACGGTGGAGGACGTCGGCATCGTCATCGGCCTCGCCGTGGCGGATGCCCTGGGCGACATGAAGGGCATCACCCGCTTCGGCCACGCCTATATCCCTATGGACGAGACCCTGACACGGGCGAGCCTCGACATCTCCAAACGGCCCTATCTCGTCTGGAAGGCCGAGTTCACCCGCGACAAGATCGGCGATTTCGACACTGAGCTCTTCAAGGAGTTCTTCCACGCCTTCGCCGGCAATGCGGGGGTCTGCCTTCACGTCGAGAACCTCTACGGCACCAACAACCACCACATCGCCGAGAGCTGCTTCAAGGCCCTGGCCCGTGCCCTGAAGATGGCGGTGGCGGTGGACCCGAGGGCGGCGGGGGCCATCCCCTCGACGAAAGGCTCGCTCGGCTCCTGAGAAATGCGATAAAGTTGCGCTTGCAACTCGGTTAATGGCCGTTAAGTTCCGTCGCGCCGCCGTGAGCGGCCCAAACATCTTAGGGAAGAGCTATTCATGTTCGCATCGATCATCGCAGCGCTGCTCGCGCTCAACACCGTTCAATCCGCCGACGAGCTGCAGGCTGCCTGTGAGCAGTTCCAGTCCAAGTATGGCGGCGAAGCCGACTGCGCCTGCTTGGCCGAGAAAGTCGCTGCCGACGAGGACCTGATGGCTGAGATCGCCGGCATCACCAGCCCGGACGAGCTCGCCAACGCTTCGGACGCCTTTAAGGAAGCCGTCGAGGACTGCTCGTAAGCTTTTCGGCCATCGGCCAAGAGAAGGGCGTGCCGGATGCGGCGCGCCCTTTTTTGTTGCCCTCCTGCTCTGTTCCCGCCATTCCCTCACGCCATGCAGACGGTGTGTTTGATCGACTACGGCGCGGGGAATTTGCACTCAGCCCGGCGCGGCCTGGAGCGGGCGGCGGGGGTGAGCGGCCTGCGGATCGTCGCCAGCGCGGAGCCCGAGGCGATCCGGTCAGCCGACCGGCTCGTCCTGCCCGGCGTCGGCGCTTTCCGAAGCTGCATGGAGGGCCTGCGTGCCCGCCCCGGCGCCAAGGAGGCCATCGGTGAGGCAGTGGCGCGCGGCACGCCTTTCCTCGGCATCTGCGTCGGCATGCAGCTTCTGGCGGACCGGGGGCTGGAGCATGAGGAAACGCAAGGATTGGGACTTATCCCCGGCATGGTGAGAGAGCTTAAAGTGGGCTCCCTCCGCCTGCCCCATATGGGCTGGAACGACGTCGCCTCCTCCCGCCCCTCTCCGCTTGTGCCTAAGAACAATGATGCCTATTTCGTACATAGCTTCTGTTTCGATACGGAGGATGAGAGCGACGTGATCGCCACGTGCGCCTACGGTGAGCAGTTCGCCGCTGCCGTACAAAGAGAAAACGTGGCTGGTGCCCAGTTCCACCCTGAGAAGAGCGGACCCTACGGCATGGCGTTCCTGGCGAACTTCCTGGGGTGGCGGCCATGACCAGCTTCGAACTCTGGCCCGCCATCGACCTCAAGGGCGGCAAGGCCGTACGCCTCCTGCGCGGCGACATGGCCACGGCCAAGACCTATGCGGACGATCCTTCCGCCCAGGCGAAGAGCTTCGCGGGTAAGGGGTTCACGAACCTTCACGTGGTGGACCTAGACGGCGCCTTCGCGGGCGAGCCCGCCAATGCCGAGGCGGTGAAGCGTATCCTCGGCGCGACCGATGCCCGCGTGCAGCTCGGCGGCGGCATCCGCACCCTTCAGACAGCGGAGGAGTGGCTGAAGCTCGGCGTCGCGCGGGTGATCCTCGGCACGGCGGCGGTCAAGGATCCCGACTTTGCGAGGCGCTGCATCAAGGCCTTCCCGGACCAGGTCGTGATCGGCATCGACGCCAAGGACGGCATGGTCGCCACCGAAGGCTGGGACGACGCCAGCACCCTGTCCGCGGCGGAGGTGGCGGGCCGGTTCGAAGGCCTGGGCGCGGCGGCCATCGTCTACACGGACATTCAGCGCGACGGCGCGCTACAGGGGCCGAATGTCGAGGCGACGAAAGCTTTGGCCGAGGCAACTTCTATCCCGGTGATCGCCTCCGGCGGCATCTCCTCCGTAGGCGATCTTCAGGCCTTGGCTGCGACCAAAGCCATTCGCGGCAGCATCATCGGCAAGGCGCTATACGAGGGCCGCTTCACCCCTGCCGAAGCCATCGCGGGGGTGCGCTCGTGACCCTCAAGACACGGATCATCCCCTGCCTGGATGTGAAGGACGGGCGTGTGGTCAAGGGCGTGAGCTTCGTCGGGCTTCGCGATGCAGGCGACCCGGTGGAGGCCGCGGCGCGCTATGCCCGCGAGGGGGCGGACGAGATCTGCTTCCTGGACATCACCGCCAGCCATGAGGACCGGGGTACGCTTTTGGACACCGTGACGCGCACTGCAGAAGAGGCGCTCTGTCCCCTGACGGTCGGCGGCGGCGTGCGCTCGGCGGAGGACATGTTGGCGCTCTTACGGGCGGGCGCGGACAAGGTGGCGATCAACTCCGCCGCCGTGAAGCGTCCCGAAGTGCTCACCGAGGCGGCCCTCGCTGCTGGCTCGCAATGCGTGGTCTGCGCTATCGACGCGAAGATGGTGGCGGAGGGCCGCTGGGAGATCTTCACCCATGGCGGGCGGAAGCCAACCGGCATCGACGCCGTCGAGTTCGCTCAGCTTGCGGAGGAGCGGGGGGCGGGGGAGATCCTCCTCACCTCCATGGACCAGGACGGCGTCCAGAACGGCTATGATAACGAGCTGCTCCGCGCAGTGACGAACGTAGTTGGTATCCCGGTCATCGCCTCGGGCGGGGCGGGAACGCTAGATCATCTCAGCGACGCCGTCACCGAGGGGGGCGCATCCGCCGTGCTGGCGGCCAGCATCTTCCACTTCGGCACCTACTCCGTGCGCGAGGCGAAGGAGGCGATGATGGAGAGGGGTATCCCCGTGAGGAAGACATGGTGAGCCGCATCGGCGAGGCGCTCGACGTGCTGACCGCCCGCATCCACGCGCGCCGGGGCGACGATCCGGAGACGTCCTACACCGCCAAGCTCCTCTCCCAAGGCCGGGAGAAGGCGGCGAAGAAGCTCGGCGAGGAGGGCGTCGAGGCGGCCATCGCCGGCGCCAAGGGCGACCGCGCCGAGCTGATCGCCGAGAGCGCGGACGTCCTCTACCACCTCGCCGTCCTTCTGGAGGCCAACGGCACCAGCCTCAACGCCGTCGCCGCCGAGCTCGACCGCCGGGCCGGGGTCTCCGGTATCGAGGAGAAGGCGAGCCGCAAGAGCTGACCGCGCCCCTGGGCGGCCAGCTCTTGCGGGAGTTCATCTCGCCCGGCGGCGCAGCACGCCGGCGACGCCGAGCGGGAAGAGAAGCGCAGCGGCGGGCACTGGAACTTCCGAAACCAGGAAGCCGACATTGTCCAGGCCGCTCTCCCTGTTAGTGTTCTGGCCGACCTCGGTTCGGAAGATCACCGCGGCCACATCCCCCACCACGTCGGCGAAGCTCGACGAGCCGCTACCGTCCAGAAGTGTCCACACCGATGCGTCGGTCAGCGATGCCGACCTCGCCGTCCAGACGTTCAGCGGGATCAGATCGGTGTCAAAGACGAAGGTCGTGCCGTCCTGACCGACCAGGAAGAGTCGCTGGGAGAACACGCGGTTCAACCCGTCGAAGTCGATCTCGTCCCAGACGATCGCGCCCTTTCCCGACAGGTCGCCGGTGAAGGCATCGGACGCCTTGACCAGGATCGTACCTTGCTGCGGGGCGAGATCGTTGGTCAGGAGGAAGCGCCCCGGATTGCCGCCCGCCGCGTTGACGATCTCCGCGCCGACGAAGCTCGTACCGGTGAAGCTCGACAGGTCGAGGGAGTTCGACACCAGGAAGCCTTGCGTGGTCCCGTCCTCGAAGTCGGCGATGATCTGCGCCGCGTTGGCGCTGGCCGCGCCGCAGAGAAGCGCCGCAGCGCCTGCAATAAACCGTTTCATTTTCGCCCCGTTTGCTAATGCTTCATCAATACAAAGACATTGTGGGGAGGCTGTCTTGAAGAAAGGCGACAACAGCGCTGAAAGCACCTACCGCGCCACCTCCGCCGATCCGGCGCTGGCGGGCTATGCGCGGCGCCTGATGACCGCCGACATCCAGGCGGGAGCGGGTTTCCGGCAGCAGGTCTGGCCGACCGGCTTCTTCTATATCGGCGTGATCCTGGAGGGACGCATCACGGCGCGTTGGGAGGGAGCCGAGCTGACCCTGACGGGCGGCGAGGCGCATTTCTCCGGGCAGATCGGTCGCCAAACGGCTAGGTTGGAGACGGAGGGGCCGCTGCGCCACATCCTCCTCGAGCTAAACCCCGACGCCCCCTACCGTTTGTTCGGCCACCGCGGCGCAAGAAGCGTGGGACGGGTCCTCGACATCGGATCGGCCGCAACGGGCCTTCCCGAGGAAGCGCGGCGACAGGTGCTCGCCGCCGCCTCCGAGGACAGCACGGGGCGGGCCGCGGAGAAGCTGCAGGCGGCCATGAAAGCGCTCATCGAGAAAGCGAAGCCCGCCCCCGAGCCCTTCCGTTCCGCCTGCGATCTGTGGGAAGAGGAGGGCGGGCGGCTACCGGTCAGCATGGTCGCCGATCGTCTCGGCACCACCCAGCGGACCATGGAGCGTCAGTTCGCCGACCTTCTGGGTCTGACGCCCAAGACCTATGCGCGCATCGTGCAGATGGCCAACGTGGCAGGGGCGCTGCAGCGCGGCGAGCCCCCCGTGCTGGCGGCCCTGGCAACGGAGATGGGTTTCGCCGATCAAGCCCACTTCACGCGGGTGATGCGCGCCTTCTTCTCGCAGTCTCCTAGAGACTTCCTCGGCGCCGAGGACGACCTTCTAGCCTCCTTCGTCGCACGCTCCCGTTAGCCTCGGTCGATCAGCCCCTTTTTCTGGGCTAGCTCCTTGAGGCTCACTTGCGGGCGCGGTCCCATATGGGAGATCACCTCCGCGGCGCAGAGGCTGCCGAGCCTGCCGCAGTCCTGGAGCGGCTTGCAGGTGGTGAAGCCGTAGAGCCAGCCCGCCGCATAGGCATCGCCCGCGCCGGTGGTGTCCACGAGCTGCTTGGGCGGGATGGCGTCCACCTTCTCGATGTCCCCTTGCGGACCGAAGACGAGGCTGCCCCTCTCGCTCATGGTGACCGCGCCCCAGAGGCCGTAGCCGCGCATCGCAGTCGCTGCTTCCATCGGATCGTCGAGCTCGGTCAGCATCGCCGCTTCGTCCTGGTTGGCAAAGACCATGTCCACGGTGTCTTTCAGGAACTCGCGGAGGGGTTCGAGCTGGCGCTGCACCATGCCCGCGTCGGAGAGCGTCATGGCAACGAAGCGGCCCGACTTCTTCGCGCGCGAGGCTGCCTCGACGCAGGCTGCGCGTGCATGGGGGGCCTCGAAATTATAGCCTTCGAGGTAGCAGATCTGGGCGGTCTCGAAGTCGCCGTCCTGGATGTCCTCGGGGCTGAGCTCACCGGCGGCGCCCAGATAAGTCGCCATGGAGCGCTCGGCGTCGGAGGTCACCGCGATCAGGCAGCGGCCGGACGGCAGGGCATCGGTGACGGCGGGGGTAGTGAAGGTGATGCCGAGATCGGTGAGGGACTTGCGGTAGATGTCGCCGAGCTCGTCCTTAGCCACCTTGCCGACGAACCGCGCCGTGCCGCCGAGGCTGGCGAGGCACGCGCAGGTGTTGGCCGCCGAGCCGCCAGCCACGCGAACCGTATCGGTGAAGGCCGAGGTGATCTCCCTCGCCTTATCCGTGTCGATCAGCACCATGCCGCCCTTGGGAATTGCATGGTCGGCAAGAAAGGCTTCATCGACGTCGGCGAGGACATCGACTATCGCATTACCTAGCGCTGCAACCTGGATATCGGCCATGAAGAAACCTCTCTCGACGAAGAGCCCGGTTAGAGGCGGACTGCCGTTCTTGTCCATCCTCTTCGCGGCATCGCTGGCCGCCTGTACGACGCCGACCGGCGGCAGGGACACCGGCGCAGGCCGGGCGGACCCCCTGGGCGAGCTGATCGGGCGGGAAGCGGGAACGAACGAAGAGGCCCCCGCCCCCGCAGCCCTCGGCCCCGCTGCCGAGACCTTCATCGGCGCGCCGGTGGGTACGCTGGAGGCGGCTCTGGGCTCGCCCGCCCTGACAAGGCGCGAGGGCGCCAACGAGTTCCGCCGCTACGACCTCGAAGACTGCCGCGTCTACGCCGTGGTCGCCCCGGCGGGGGGCAATGTGCAGACCGTTTCCGCGGGGCCGCTCGTCGCCGGCAAGGCCGCACCCGACTTCAGGGTCTGCACCGCCGGGCGCTAGCTCCCGTTAACCCTAGGTGAGTTGTTTGGTAAGGGTGCCGGGGCCAAGGTCCCGGCCATGAGCGATACACAAGCTGCCCAGGCCCCTGCCGAACGCCCGCAAGGCTGGCTGATCGAAGCCGTCCGGCCCTATACCAAGCCTGCGATGGCGGCGATGCTGCTGCTCGGCTTCGCCTCGGGTCTGCCGCTCTATCTCGTCTATCAGAAGACCTCCTACTGGCTGCGCATCGAAGGCATCGAGCGCTCGACCATCGGTTTCTTCTATCTCGTGGGGCTCTTCTACTCCTTCAAGTTTCTCTGGGCACCGATCATCGACAAGCTGAAAGTGCCGCTCCTCGGCGCGAAACTCGGCCACCGGCGGTCCTGGATGATCGTGGCCATTGCCGGGACGGTGGCGGGGCTGTCGGTCATAGCCACCGGCGACCCTTCCGAGACCCTGGTGCCGATCACCCTGGGCGCGATCCTTCTGGCATTCTCTGGCGCGACCTTGGACATCTCGATCGATGCCTGGCGGATCGAGAGCGCGCCGACGGACCAGCAGGCCAACATGGCTGCCTCCTACTCGCTGGGCTATCGCGGTGCGCTGATCTTCTCCGGGCTCGGCCTCATCATCGGCGACCAGGCCAACTGGAACGTCAGCTTCCTCTTCATGGCGGCCAGCATGGCCGTGACCGGCGCGCTGGTGCTCCTGGTCAAGGAGCCGGACGTGCCGCGCGGGAAGCGGAGCCTCGCCCGCAAGCCCTGGCTGGCCGGTCCGGCCCAGGCCTCGGCGGTGGCGGTCGGCCTCTTCTGCCTGGCGGCGCTGCTTCTGAGCTTCATCGGCGGCGAGACCCGGTGGGGCGGTTTCGACCCCAAACTGATCGTCCACGCGCTGGTGCTGGTAGCCCTCGCCTGCCTCGTTCTGGGCGAGCGGGTCCTGCGGGGCACGAAGATGGCCCTGCGCGACCGGCTTGTCATCGGCGCGGTGGGTGCCGGGTGCGTCTACGCCGTCCTGCCGATCCTCGGCGTGCTCGGCGACACAGCCAAGGCGGTCGGGCCGCTGTTCCTTCTTCTGATGCTGGCCTTCGTCCTGGCACCTCTCATCATCACGGTGGTTCACCTGTCGGGGAACGTCCGAAAGCTGAGCGACCAAGAAGCCGAGGCCGAGCCGCGGGGGCGGCTCTTCGAGCTTTTCGGCGAGCCGTTCCGTCAGGTCCTGAACCGCTTCGGCCCGCCCCTCTTCGCCATCCTCGCCCTGGTCATGCTCTACCGGCTGTCCGACTTCACCATGGGGGTGATGGCGACCTCGCTCTACGCCGATCTCGGCTATGACGGCACCACGGTGGGCACGCTTCAGTCCGGCCCCGGCGTGCTGGCCACCTTCATAGGCCTGTTCCTCGGCGGGCTCGCGGCGCATAGCTTCGGGCTGATCCGCAGCATGATGATCGGCGCGCTCCTCACCCTTCTCACCAATGGCGCCTATGCCTGGTTCGCGAGCGTTGCCACCGGGAACGATCCGCAGGTGCTGGCGCTGGCGATCTGTGCTGACAATGTGGCGGGCGGCTTCGTCACCACGGTCTTCATCGCCTACCTGTCGAGCCTCGTGGACCCGGCCAACGCCGCGACCCAGTACGCGCTCTTCAGCTCTATCTACGCCACCATCAACAAGTTCGCCGCCTCCTATTCGGGCGTCATGGCGGACACGCTGGGGTGGGTGAACTTCTTCCTGCTGACCGCAAGCTACGCCATCCCCGCCGCGCTGCTGGTGGTGCTGGTCGCGTTCCTCACCAAGCGCTACCCGCCCAAGGCCATTCCCGCCGTCCAAGGAGCGCCTGCGTGACCACCCCCCTTACCCGCGATGCCCGCCGCCCGCGCCGGTCGCTGGCATCCTTCTTCTTCGGCGTGGCGATCTTCGTCCTGATCGGCTTCATCCTGTGGATCGGCCAGGGGGTGCTGATCCCCCTCGTCATCGCCGCGTTTCTCAGCTTTCTGATCGTCACGGTGAAGCGCGGCATCGACCGAGCGCCGGGTGTGGGCAAGCGGCTGCCCGAGGCGGTGAGCTTCGCCCTCTCCTTCGGCGTGATCGTGCTGATCATGTTCCTCCTCGCCGCGATCATCCGCAACAATATCGAGGCCGTGGTCGCCGCAGCCCCAAGCTACTCCGCCCGCCTCATCGAGATATGGCGGGAGCTGACGAGCTTCACCGGCAGCCTGCCCTTCGGCGCGGACATCCAGGCAGGCCTCGCCAATCTCGAGAACAACCTCGTGGAGATGATCGGCGGCTATGCGGGCGATGTCGCGACCATCGCGCGCGGCGTGGTGGGCGGCCTGATCACGGTTCTTCTCTACACAGTCTTCATCCTGGCTGAGCGGGGGCGGGTGCTGAACAAGATCGTCAAGATCGCAGGCCCCCACGGCGCCGAGCACGTGGTCTCCGAGGTGATCGAGGACATCCAGGTCCTGGTGCGCACCTATATATCGGTGAAGACCCTCACCAGCCTCACCGTCGCAGCGATCTCCTTCGTCATCATGGCGCTTTTGGAGATCGATTTTGCGGGCTTCTGGGCGCTTCTCATCTTCGCGCTGAACTTCATCCCCGTGATCGGCTCGATCATCGCCGTCCTTCTGCCGACCTTCCTGGCGCTGGTGCAGCCGGGGGGAGGCCTCGGCCTCTTCATCCTCACGGGCGTGCTCTTGACGGCGGCGGAGCAGCTCGTTGGCACGCTGATCGAACCGCGCATGATGGGCCGATCGCTCAACCTGTCGCCGCTGGTGATCCTCATCAGCCTCGCCGCCTGGGGCTCCCTCTGGGGGATCGCGGGCGCCTTCCTCTGCGTGCCGATGACCGTGGCCCTGATGATTATCCTGGCACAGTTCGAATCGACGCGGCCCGTGGCGGTGCTTCTGTCGGACAATGGCGAGGTCGAGCCGCTGAAGCGCGGCGAGCCGGGGAAGACCAAGGCCGGCGGGAAAGCGCTGAAGGCTTAACCATCCGCCGTCATCCCGGCCGCAGCGAAGCGGAGAGCCGGGATCCATGGACTGCCTGGGTAAGCATGTCCAGCGGTTCGCCTGTAGTTGATGCCTACGACCATGGGTCCCGGATAATCCCCGGATCAAGTCCGGGGCTTTCCGGGATGACGGTAGCTACCCCCGCTCCCGTGCGGCGGCCATCATCAGTCCGGGGAGCGCTACGAAGTTACCGGCGTAGCGCTTGCGCAGCTCCGGCTCGTTCCACGCCCTGTAGGCCCATTCGAAGCCGGTCTTCGCCAGCACCTCGGGTGCCTCGACGGTGGCACCCGCGACATGGCGGACCACGGCGCCGAGATGGCTGATGACCGGCACGCCGAGGCTCTCCCGGTTGCGCGCGATCCACGCCTGCCCCTTGGCAGCGCCCAGGGCCAACACCAGAATATCCGCGTCCATGGCTCGCACCGGGGTAAGGTGCTCCTCCGCGCTCAGCTCCTCCACCGAGCCGTGACCGGGGTTGTAGCCGCCCGCGCCGATCAGCGGGCCGGTCTCCTCATTGAGGACTTTCGAGGCGTCCTCCGCCTCCGTCCCCTCCCCGCCGAAAAAGCCGACGCGCAGCGTCCCGGCGCAGCCCTCCCTCAGCCTGCGGAAGAGCTCGACCCCGGTGACCCGGTGGGGCAGCGGCTTGCCCGCAATCTTGGCGAGATGCATCACCGGGGCGCCGTCGCAGGTGACGATCTCGGAGGCATGGATGTGCCCCATGAACACCTCGTCGGTGCGGCTCATCGCGACCCAGTCGAGGTTCGCCGTGGAGATCCAAAGAGGCGAGCGCTCATCGGCGGCGCGGCGCACCTCGGCGCAAATCTCCTTTACCGAGAGCGTGGAGAAGGGTATGCCCAGCACGGGCAGGGTGGGAAGCTCTGTCATGCGAGCGCCTCCTTCAAGACAGGTGCCAGGGCCTCGGCCTCTTCGGCCCGGCGGGAGGAGCCCCGCCAGGCGAGGCCGATATCGCGCTTCGGCGTGCCGCCATCAGGGTCCTCGAGAGGGCGCACGGCGAGCCCCTCGGCCAGACCCTGGTCAATCGCCATCTTCGGCAGGAGCGTGATGCCGAGCCCCGACTTCACCATCTGCACCAGGGTGAAGAGGCTGGTGGCGGCGAAGCTGCTGCTCAGCCGCTTGGGCAGGGAGCATGCCGAGAGCGCGTGGTCGCGCAGGCAGTGGCCGTCCTCCAGAAGGAGGAGCTGGCGGCCCAGAAGCTCCTCGGTCTTCACCGCTTCCCTCTCGGCCAGCGGATGGTCGTCCCTGGTGACGAGAAGGAAGGGGTCCTCGGCGAAGGTCAGGCTGTCCATCCGCTCCTCGTCCACAGGCAGCGCCAGCACCGCCATGTCGAGCTGGTCGGCGCGCAAGAGCTCCAGAAGCCCCGCCGTCAGGTCCTCGCGCAGATAGAGCTTCAGCGCCGGGAAGCTCTCCCCCACCAGCGGCATGGCGGCCGGCAGGATGAAGGGGCCGATGGTGGGGATCAGCCCGAAGCGGTAGTCCCCCTCAAGGAGCGGTTTGGTGGTGGAGGCGGCGCGCACGAGGTCCCGCGCATCGGCGAGAAGCTCGGCGGAGCGGCCCCGCACCTCCTCCCCGGCGACCGTGAGGGTGAAGCTCTGTGCCCTTCGGTCCACCAGCGGCGCGGCCAGGATCGCCTCCAGCTCCTTGATGCCCGAGGAGAGGGTGGACTGGCTGACGAAGCAGGTCTCCGCCGCGCGGCTGAACGAGCCGGTGCGGCAGAGCGCGTCGAAGAACTGAAGCTGACGCAGGGTGGGAAGGGCCGACATGCTTCATCGATAAAACCGATGACGGAAGACTACAATATCAATTTGCCAACAGCGCCCGCGTGGTCCATCTCCCACCCATCGGCGGACAGGACCTCTTCCGCCGCAACGCACAGACCTTACTGGAGAACTCAATGCTAGGTGTCGGCGACCGTATCCCTGACTTCAAAGTGACCGGCGTGAAGCCGAAATTCATGCAGCACGAGCAGAACGGCGAGAGCGCCTTCGAGGAGCTCACCCAGGACAGCTTCGAGGGCAAGTGGAAGGTCATCTACTTCTACCCGAAGGACTTCACCTTCGTGTGCCCGACCGAGATCGCCGAGTTCGGCCGTCTGGCCGCCGAGTTCGAGGACCGTGACGCCGTGGTGCTGGGCGGATCGTCTGACAATGAGTTCGTGAAACTGGCCTGGCGCCGCGATCACGCCGACCTCGCCGAGCACCCGGCATGGCAGTTCGCCGACACCACCGGCAGCCTGATCGACGGTCTCGGCATCCGCTCGGAAGAGGGTGTCGCCCTGCGCGCGACCTTCGTCGTCGACCCCCACGGCACGATTCAGCATGTTTATGTAAATAATCTCAGCGTCGGCCGGAACCCGCAGGACACTCTGCGCGTTCTCGATGCACTTCAGACGGATGAGCTCTGTCCCTGCAACCGCCCTCTCGGCGGTGACACGCTCTAGAAGTCGAAGTTAAAACGAGTTCGCACCTGCCCTGCCCCTAGCGAACCCGTTTTACGAAGCGTCGGCTCGGATACCTTCCCCCCTGCCCTGATGTCCGAGCCGGCGCTTCCCACCCCCCCTCCGGGGCCACCCCCATTTTCCCATAGCTTTCAAGGAGGACCGCATGTCGCTCGAAGCGCTGCGAAGCCAGCTCCCTGCCTACGCCAAAGACATCAAACTGAACCTCGGCAACCTCGCCTCCGAGGAGATCCTCGACACCCAGAAGCGCTGGGGCACGTTCCTTTCCTGTGCCGTGGCTGGCCGGAACCCGGCGGTGATCCAGGCCATCGCGGCGGAGGCCGAGAACCACCTCTCCCCCGAGGCGGTCACCGCCGCCAAGGCCGCCGCAGCCATCATGGGCATGAACAATGTCTTCTACCGCTTCGGCCACGAGGCGGGGAACGACGTCTACAAGACCCTGCCCGCGAAACTGCGCATGCAGGTGATCGGCAACCCCGGCGTCGACAAGGCCGATTTCGAGCTCTGGTGCCTCGCCGTCAGCTCGATCAATGGCTGCTTCATGTGCGTCGACGCCCACGACGCAGTGGTGAGGAAGGGGGGCATGACCTCGGAGCAGGTCCAGGCCTCCGTCCGCATCGCCGCCGTGGTTCAAGCTGCCAGCGTGACGATGGACGCAGAGGCCGCGCTGGGGTCTTAGAGGCCTCCATAGCCCTCGTCATCCCGGCCGAAGAGCCGGGATCCAGGAACCGATCCTTTCTTCCATCTGAGCGCTTCGGTCCATGGGTCCCGGATAGACCTTCGGTCTTCCGGGATGACGGTCAGGGAGAGGCGTTGGCGTCGGCAGCATCGTCGCCTCTCTTTGTGCGCATCGCCAGCAAAGCCTCCGCCCGCTCCTTCGGCAGCGCCGCAAGAAAGGCTGCAGCCTCCTCCGGGTTCAGACGATCGAGCAGCACCGCCAGCTCGGCGGACACGTCATCGCGCGGGGAAGGGGAAACCTCCTCGCTCACCGCCGGAGGTGCCGATCTCAGCTCCTTCAGCATCGAGGCCGGACCCTCGAACCGCCCCGCCGCCCCGATCAGGAACAGGAGGGTCAGTGTCCACAGAACGCCGCGCTCACCCATGGACGGCCTTCAGGAACGGGTTCTCGTCCATTCGCTCGGGCGTGCCCTCGTGCAGCGAACGAGCGCGGGCGGGCGTTCGGCGCGGGGCGCGCGGGGGTGCAGGCTCGGCCATCGAGCTCGCCAGCCTGGAGAGCGACTGAACATGCTCCTCCGCCTGCTGAAGAAGTGGGGCGATGGCCTGCTCGGTGACCAGCCGTGCCTCCTGCATCCTTCGGGTCTGGTAGGCGACCTGGCCGTCGGCGCTGTCGAGCATGTCCTCGACTTCGTGCCGTGCCTCGGTGACCTGGAGAAGGCGGCCGTCCAGCTCCTCGATCTCCGTGCGGACCTGCTCCTTGAGGTCCGCGAGCGCCGCCCTCGCCGATTTGGTGGCCTCGGTCATCTGGTCGATCGACGTTTTGAGGCCCTTCTTGTTGGCGCTCAACGCCCTGATCTCCCGCCGCAAGGTCAGACAGTAGAGGCCGCTGCCGAGCGCCGCCATCAGGACTGCGCAGTCTGTGTAGGGACTGATATCCATGTCCGTGCCCCTTCTAGAGGATGATGAACTCGGTCAGGAGAAGCGCCCCGCACTTCTCGCCGAACCGGGTCTTGGCGGTGGTGGTCAGCTCGTCCCGCAGGTAGCGGAAGCCGCCGCGTGTCCTCAGCTTCTCCGTGTCCAACTCATAGACCACGGCCAGGAACTCGTCGCGCAGCTGCAGCTTCTCGGCCAGGACGTCGTCCGGCACCTTGGTGTCGATCGCCACGGCGAAGCGCAAACGCAGGCTGCGCGCGGTGCTCTGACCGGGCAGGGCCACGACGAAGGGCTCGAAGACCACGACCTCGCTCTCCCCCTTGGCCTTCTTTTTCTTGGCGGGAGCCGCATGGGCCTTCTGCGCCGCCTCGGGCATGCCGGGGAAGCCGGAAAGCGCCGCCCCCCCAATACTCAACAGGCTGACGGAGGCGAGAACGGCGCCGATGGTCAGGCGTCGTCTTCCAAGGGGTTTCGAGTTGGCCTTCGGCTGCATGATACACTCCCAGATGGTATAGCCTCACTATTGCTACCAGAGGTAAACCGTCCGTTAAGAAAGTGCTCACCATAACAACCCGGAGGTTGTGGAGGGCAGGGCATGCAAGCCGTCATCGACCGGGCCATGGGGCTCGACAACAAGACCAAGATATCCGCGGCGGTCAGCACCGTGGCGGTGGCCGGGGTGCTGGCGCTGACGCTGCCCATGGCGCTGAAGCCGCAGGAGGCGCTTCTCTTCGCCGGGCTGGACAGCAAGACCGCCGGTGAGATCACCCTGGCGCTGGACGGCGAGGGGGTGGACTATGAGGTGAGGGGCGAGCGCATCTACGTGCCCGCCAAAGAGCGCGACCGCCTGCGCCTGAGCCTCGCTCAGCAGAACCTTCCGGGTGCGGCGGGTGAGGGCTACGAGCTTCTCGATAGCCTGGACGGCTTCTCCACGACCTCCGAGATGTTCAACGTCACCTACTGGCGCGCCAAGGAGGGGGAACTGGCGAGGACCCTTCTCGCCATGCCCAATGTCACGGCGGCGCGGGTTCATATCGGTACGGAGGAGCGCAGCCCCTTCGGCCGCAGGCGCGAAGAGCGGACGGCCTCCGTCACCCTGACCACCAGCTCCATGCTCTCCGCCGAGCAGCTTCGGGCGGTCAGGCATCTGATGGCGCTATCCGTACCCGGTATGCTTCCTGAAAACGTCGCCGTGGTTGATACGGTGCGCGGTCTTCTGCACTCGGATGCCGAGAACGGGCTCTCCGGCGGCAGCGCGGCGAAGGAGATCGAGGGCGCCCTTCTCACCATGCTGGAGGCTAGGCTCGGTGCGGGGAATGCTCGGGTCAACGTGGCTCTGGAAAGCGTCAGAAAGCGCGAGGAGATCGCCAGCAGCACGGTCGATCCGGACAGGACGGCGGTCCTCTCCCGCTCTCGCGAGGAGAACAAGCGCGCCGAGGAGGGAAGCGCCGGAGCGGTGACCATCGCCTCAGACCTTCCCACCGGCGAGACCGGCGAGGAGGATGGTCCGCGCACCACCGATGAGGGCGTGCGCGAGGACGTTACCTACGCCGTCAGCACCACGAACCGTAAAGTCGAGCTGCTGCCCGGCGGGATCGAGCGGCTGTCGGTCGCGGTGTTGATCAACGAGGCGGCGCTGGGCGAGGCGCCTACGAATGAGCTGCGCGAGGCTGAGCTGGCCAGTCTTCGCACCTTGATCGCCACCGCCGCCGGCATCAGGCCAGAGCGCGGCGATGTGGTGACGCTGGAGGCCATGGCCTTCGACCTTCCCGAGGAGGCGGCGGGCACACCGCCTGCGCCTGCGCAGAAGAGCCCTTTCCCCCTCCTGCCCGCAGCCGGGGTAGGGGTCGCTGCGCTTCTCTTTCTCCTGTTCGTTCTCAGACCGCTCCTGGGGCGGAAGAAACCGGCGGCGGACGGGGCCATCATCGGCGACCTGTCCATGCTGCCCGCCGACACGGCCACCGGCACGGACCTCACCGCCCCGGTAGCCGAGCCGCAGGCCCTCCCCGCCCCCGCCGAGGACCCCGTCGGCAAGCTCCGTGAACAGAGCGCGAAGCGGCCCGAAGATGCCGCCGCCCTCCTCAACTCCTGGCTCGATCAGAAGGAAACCGCCGCATGACCAGCGAGACCTCCCCCTCTCCCCTCGAACACCTTCTCTCCGACATGCCTGTCGAATTGTCAGTCAGGCTCGGCTCGGCCAGCATGACCATGGCCGACCTACTCGCCCTCACCAAAGGCTCGGTGCTGGAGCTGGCCGAGTCCGCCGAGCGGCCTCTCGAGCTCTGCGCTAATGGCAGCGTCATCGCCCGCGGCGAGCTGGGCGAGGCGGAGGGCGACCGGGGGCTCTTCCTGCGCATCACCGAGCTGAGCGGCACGGCGGAGGCCACATGACCAGGCTCTCTATCCTCTCCCTCATGGTCCTCGCGCTTCTCAGCGCACCAGCTTCCGCCCAGGAAGCCGTACCCGCCGCCCCGGCCATCGACGCTTTCGTCGAAGACACGGTTGGCCTGCGCCAGGCCGTCGTTCCCACCGTGCTGCTCGTCACGCTACTGAGCATCGCGCCGGGCATCCTGATGATGGTGACGTGCTTCCCCTTCATCGCCATCATCTTCTCCTTCATCCGTCAGGGGCTCGGGCTTCAGACCGCGCCGCCAGCCATGATGCTGACGAGCCTCGCCATCTTCCTCACCTGGTTCATCATGGAGCCGGTTTTCCAGGACGCGTGGAGCGTCGGTATCAAGCCGCTCCTCGACGGCGAGCTGGTGGAGACGGACGCGATGGCAGCCGCTGCGAAGCCCTTCGCCGCCTTCATGGAAACCCGCGTGTCGGAGGATACGCTGAGGCGCCTGGCCGACGCCGTGGACCGTCCGCTGGCGGATGGTAAGCCCGCCGAGCTGTCGCTCCTCGTGCCCTCCTTCATGCTGTCGGAGATCACGAGAGCCTTCCAGATCGGCTTTGCCGTATTCCTCCCTTTCTTGATCGTCGACCTCGTCGTCGCCTCCGTCCTTATGGCGATGGGCATGATGATGGTCCCCCCGGCGGTGGTCGCCCTTCCCTTCAAGCTGGCCTTCTTCGTGCTGGCGGACGGTTGGGTCGCGATCACCGAAGCCCTTTTGAAAGGCTATAGCTGATGAGCGAGACCAACGAGCTGAGCGTGCTGACCCCGCCGCAGCGGGCCGCCGTCATCCTGTCGCTATTGGGCGAGAGCGAGGCCCGTCTGGTGGCAAGCCACTTCGACCACGGAAGGGTCGACAGGGCGGTCGACGCCTTCCGCTCCCTACCCATGGTGTCCCAGGAGGAGGTGCTGCGCACGGTCGAGGATTTCAACCACGTGCTGAGCAGTGCCCTCCCTGTCATCTCCGGCGGCGCCAAGAAGGCGGCCGTGCTGGCGAAGACGCTGGCGCCACCGACCCCTCTCCTCGCTCCCCCCGAGGACGCCGAGAACGACGAGCCGGGCTCCCTTGCCGAGGATGCGGGCGAGGACGCGGTCTGGGCCTATCTCGCCAAGATGCCGCCCGCCAAGCTGGGCCGCCTCCTCGGTGACGAGCGCCCGGCCCTGATCGCTGCCGCCATCCGTCGGCTGCCCGACGAGGCAGGCGAGACGGTGCTGGGGCAGCTCGAGGACGACAAAGCTTGCGAGGTGGTTCACCTCATCATGACGGCCAAGCCCCTGGCCGAGAAGACCCTCGGCGCCGTCACCGAAGCGCTGCGGCGTCAGGCGTTGGCGATCCCCTCGGGGGCGGGCCTTCAGCGTGATCCTAAGAAAAAGGCGGTGCACGTCATCAACGCCGCGTCCCCTGCGCGGCAGGTGGTGCTGCTGGAGGCGCTTCGAAAGTCCGCCCCCGACCAGCTCAAGGCGGTCGAGGACCAGATCCTGCGCTTCGCCACCCTACCCGACCGCCTGCCGCGGACGGCAGTGCCGCTTCTCTTCCGCGAAATGGACGGCAAGGCACTGGATCGGGCGCTGCAATACGCAAAGCAGACCGACCCGCAGACGGCGGAGTTCCTACTCTCCTGCATCTCTCAGCGCCTTGCCGGTCTGGTCAAGGACCGCATCGCCGACCTGCCCCCCCTCACCGAAGAGGACGGCGAGGAGGCGCAGGCCCAGGTCATGCGCAACCTGATCCGCTGGGCGCAGGAAGAGCGCTTCGCGTTCAAGCTGCCCCCGGCGGACAAAACTAGTCCGCCTGAGGAGGGGTGATGCGCTGGAGGCCTTTTGCCTCGAGCGCCTCCTGGAAATGCCCGGCGGCGCTGGCTCTCACGCTCACGGTCAGATGCGCCAACACGGCGGTGAAGTCCGGGCCTGCGTCCCTCCTACCCGTCAGGAGGTCGGCGAAGTCCTGCCTGGCCCAACTGTGCAGAGCGTAGTGGGTGGCGGGTTCCGCACCATCGGGCGAGAGCGCGACGGTGTACTCGTGGTCCGTGTACCCTAGGCTACGGCCAGCCTCCTCGGCCATCGGCCTGTCCTCGGCCGCGACGATCAGAACGATGGAGTGGTTGTAGCTCATGCGCTGCTCCCTTGCCGCGCCGCTACCCAGGCGGCGGCGTCCTGCCTCTGCTGCTGCGTAGGCGGTGCTTCAGTATACGCCACCAGGCCGAACAGGGCTGCGTCGGTGGCGGCGCGAGGCGGCACCCTTTGGTCGCCCAGGACGAGGGCGCTCGGCGCGGTGACGACCGGGGAAGAGGCCACTTTGCTCTTCTGCGCGGAGCCCTCGAAGGTGAGGCCGAAATCGGCTCCATCGGCCCGGATCTCCCCCGCCACGCTACCGGCAACCGTGTTGTCGGCGAGATAGACCTGCGAGCCGCTGTCCAGAAGAGCCTGGGTGACGACATAGGGCCTGAACCGAGCGAGCACGTTGACCTTGCCGTCTGGGTACTGACAGCCGATGAACGAGCCGCTGCCGAACTGCTCGGCGGCGAAGAACAGCGACCAGGACGGCCCCAGCGTCATGCTGGTGACGACGAGGGCATCGTCCACGCCGTCGAAGCGCAGGGCCGGTTTGCCGCCGATTAACTCGAGTCGTGGCCGCCCCGCATCGCTCGCCGCCACCGCCTCGTGGCCGTTGCCGGAGATGTCGGCGATCCGCCCCACCACGTCGCCGATCCCCGGTGCAGGGCCGGAGCCGTCGCGGGCGACGCTCATCGAGGCGAAGTCGGAAGGGTCGAACTGGAACCCCTTCTGCCCGCTCGCGAACAGGGTCGAGGCGGGCGGCGGAGGCGGGGGCGGAGGTGGTGGAGGCGGCGCGCTGCCGCCCGGCGGCAGGCGTCCGCCGAGGGAGAGGCTGAGCCGCATCAGGCGAGGCCGACAATGCCCGTAGCGCTCGTCCCCGTGCTGAGCACATGGGTGGCGAGGATCGCGTACTGCACTCCCGGCTGCAGGGCCGGCAAGGTCACCTGGTCGCCGCCCACGGTAGTGACCGCCACGTCCCCGGCGGAGGCGACCATCAGCCCCCTGATCGGCGTCATTAAGGACGCAGTGCCAGGGGTCACGGCAAACCCCCGCGAGGGCGGGCTCTCCAGCCCCGGCTGCAGCGTGGACAGATCAGTCATCGAAGCGCTCCTTCAAGCTAGCGAAAGCCAGAAGGATAAGTCCGCTCACGATGCCGGGGATAAGTCACTGCGTGACGGCGGAGAAGGTGCCTGGGTCGGGCGGTGTGCTTTCTTCCCTATCCGTAGGGCGGAACGCGGAGCTTTCCGCCGCACCGCACGCACCCTTGCACCCCTGCCCCGCCCGCGCTAGCGCCCGCCGCGCAACTGATGGAGGCGACCATGGCCAAGAAGACCCACGATCCCGAAGCCCTCCCCAGCTTTCGAGCGGACGTCCAAGCGGCGTAAGGGCTACCCCAGTGAGACCAACGTCAAACGAGGCCACCGCTTTATCCGCGGCGGCGAGGTCGAGCTCGTCGAAAAACTAGGCCGAAACGACCCCTGCCCCTGCGGCTCCGCAAGGAGCTTTCAAGCGCTGCTGCATGAAGAAAGGCCGCTTTCGATGGCAGCCTGCGGGATGACTATTGGCGGTAGGTGCGGTGGGGGCACCGAAGCAAGAATAACGAATTTGCAAGTTCGGTAGGAAAACTGCATTCTGTCAGCCTGTTTCCAGTGAGCCGTTTTGAGTATCATGTCGGAGCCACCCGCTTATCCATCGAAGAAGGTTGATGCTCTCGAAAGCCACCGATCGGCCGTAAACCGACATGCCGCTCAGACATCCTTCGTTGTTTTTGTGTGCGGACCAGCCGTTAACCCGGAGAACTCAGCTTCTATAGTCCGAGAGAAGATCAAAAAGGATCTTGAAGAGCATGGCTTCGACGTTGTTTACGGCGAAGACGATGGCTTAGAGGAATCTAGAGTACACGTTGGAATGAATGCCCAAGACAATGAATTGAAATTCATTGCCAATGAGTGCAGGGCAGTAGTTATAGTCGCCAGTAGTGTAGGGTCTTTCGCCGAACTAGGTCTCTTCAGTTGGCACTTTGCTCAAAAGAACGGAATTATTGACAGTCATAAATGTGATTTAATTTGCCTGATTGATAAGAAATACAATGAGCGCTCCTATCTGACAGAGGGCCCCGCTCAAGCTGTAGATGGGCATGGACGCTTGTTGTTCGTAGATTTCGATGACTTTGATACGGAGCATTTGGTAAAGCGCCTCAGCTCGCGTCGGGCAACTGCTTTGTGGGACACCGAGTAATGCAGCAGTTCAGTCCTCGCCAAGACATCGTTCTTTGGGCAGTCGGTATCGTTCAACCAGCACGAGCTGAAGACGTAATCGCCTTCATACGCCTCTTCTTCGAAGACAGCAGCATTCGCATCTCTCGCATCCGCCTGTCCGATTGGCTTGCTCAGCAAGCCGATCAAGGCTTGGTCCAGTACGAAACCGTTGGAAAAGTTAGATATTTTTCCCTCGCTCCCAACTCGCGTTTCGTGCTGCCGAAGGATTTGCGCTATCGGCGAGATGCAATGCGACTGTTCTTGCTTAAAGATGCATCAACCGATAAGGTTGTGGTGCCGTACGGCGAGGCTCACAACGAAATGGACGGCGTTTCGCCGTCCTCACCGTCAAGGTCTGGTTTACAAAGGAGCGGGACCAATAAGACGCCCGCTGTCTTTCGCCACCGGCCGTCTTATTGGTCCCGCTTACCGAGGCAGATTTTCGAATCTGGTCGTTCAGCTGCGCCGTACGGTCCAAAATTCAGGTACTACGCCGTAGAAAATGACCGGCGGGAAACTGCTCGCGAGAGTCTCAATAGGATTCACAGCTTCGCAAGTTTAGCAAACTTGCTTGGTATCTCCCCTCTACTTTTGTCTAGAATGGCATTCTACCCGGATCGGTACTACCGGAGCTTCAAGCTGCGCAAAAAATCTGGTGGTGAACGCGAAATTTATGCGCCACGAGTTTTCCTAAAAACGGTACAGCGATTTCTAAACGACTACTTCTTCGGCGCGCTACCGACACACCCATCTGTTCACGGATTTATGGCAGGGCGGTCAATTCAGTCGAATAGCTCTTGTCATGTTCGACAGAACTTCGTGGGCTCTATCGACATCAAAAATTTCTTCCCAAGTGTTACTGCACATACGATAAGTAATAAACTCACCGCCTTGGAACTTGCGCCTGGGGTTATCGAAGTTATCAAAGGTCTTTGTACGCTGCACAATTCACTTCCTCAAGGCGCTCCTACAAGTCCATCGCTAGCTAACTTTTGCCTCCGCGATGCGGATACATTAATCGCAAACACGGTATCTAGACAAGGGGTAGTCTACACAAGATATGCCGATGACCTGACGTTCTCCGGCAGCTCACGTGCCGCAATAGAAGCCTCTATGGAAACGGCCAGAACTTGCCTTGAAGCGGAAGGATTCAGTCTCAATCCACGCAAAAGCAGGATCAACTCTCGCGGAGGCCATCAACGCGTTACAGGTTGCGTCGTCAACCAACACGTCGCGCCACCACGAAAAGAGAGAAGGCAACTACGGGCGAGAATGCACAATCTGCAACGCAGCGAATCAGTCTCCCAGAAGACGTTCTACGAGGTATCAGGCAAGGTAGCTTACTACGGATCATTCTCTATGTTTGCAAAAACGAAAGAGTATGAAGACCTAAAGGCATACCTTGAGGCACTCCGCGCGAAACTGTAGTACACTTCGGCTAGGTCCGCGCACGGTGGAGCGGAACATCGAAGGTAATCTGCCGTTGTGCTGCCCTGCACCAAAAGGCGGATCGCTTCGCGTTCCGCCCTCAAACATCCCCCGCCGTCACCTTCTCGTCCTCTACCCGCTCCGGCGCGACGTAGAGCTTGCCGCCGACTTCGGCGTATTTCTCGCTCATCTTGTCCATGCCGCGCTGGCGCTCTTCTTCGCTCATCTGCTCCAGCGCCTTCTTCTCGTTATCGCTCAGCCCACCAGCGTAGTCGCGGACGTCCTGGGTGATCTTCATGCTGCAGAATTTCGGGCCGCACATGGAGCAGAAGTGGGCTGTCTTATGCGCCTCCTTCGGCAGGGTCTGGTCGTGGAAGTCGCGGGCCGTCTCGGGGTCGAGGGAGAGGTTGAACTGGTCCTCCCAGCGGAACTCGAACCTCGCCCGTGAGAGGGCGTCGTCGCGGAGCTTGGCGGCGGGGTGGCCCTTGGCGAGGTCCGCTGCGTGGGCGGCGAGCTTGTAGGTGACGACCCCCACCTTGACGTCGTCACGGTTGGGCAGGCCGAGATGCTCCTTAGGCGTCACATAGCACAGCATGGCCGTGCCGAACCAGCCGATCATGGCCGCGCCGATGCCTGACGTAATGTGGTCGTAGCCGGGCGCGATATCGGTGGTCAGCGGGCCGAGGGTGTAGAACGGCGCCTCGCCGCACTCCCTCAGCTGCTTGTCCATGTTCTCCTTGATCTTGTGCATCGGCACGTGGCCGGGGCCCTCGATCATCACCTGGACGCCGTGGTCACAGGCGACCTTGGTCAGCTCACCGAGGGTTTCGAGCTCGGCGAACTGGGCGCGGTCGTTGGCATCGGCGATGCTGCCCGGACGCAGGCCGTCGCCCAAGCTGAACGTCACGTCGTAGTCGCGCATGATCTCGCAGATCTCGGCGAAGTGGGTGTAGAGGAAGCTCTCCTTGTGGTGGGCCAGGCACCACTTGGCCATGATCGAGCCGCCGCGGCTGACGATGCCAGTGACACGATCCGCCGTCAGATGGATATAGGGCAGCCTGACCCCTGCGTGCACGGTGAAGTAGTCGACCCCCTGCTCGCACTGCTCGATGAGGGTGTCTCGGTAGACCTCCCAGGTCAGGTCCTCGGCGATGCCGCCCACCTTCTCCAGTGCCTGGTAGATCGGCACGGTGCCGATGGGGACGGGGGAGTTGCGCAAGATCCACTCGCGGGTGTTGTGGATGTTCTTGCCGGTGGAGAGGTCCATCACCGTGTCCGCGCCCCAGCGGGTGGCCCAGACCATCTTCTCCACCTCTTCCTCCACGGAGGAAGTGACGGCGGAGTTACCGATATTGGCGTTGATCTTGACCAGGAAGTTCCGGCCTATGATCATCGGCTCGGCCTCGGGGTGGTTGACGTTGACGGGGATGACGGCGCGGCCACGGGCGATCTCATCACGGACGAACTCCGGCGTGACGAACTCAGGGACGGAGGCGCCGAAGCTCTCGCCGTCGGAGGCGCGGAGACTGGCGCCCTCCGCCGCCTGCTTCCGGCCGAGGTTCTCGCGGATGGCGACGTACTCCATCTCCTCCGTGACGATGCCGGCGCGGGCGTAGTCGAGCTGGGTGCGAAGCTCGCCGGTCATGCGGCGGGGCTGGGGCACGTTGGGGAAGGCACGCGCGAGGTAGTCGCCCTTGGCGCCGCCATTGTCTTCGGGCTTGACCTCGCGGCCCGTATAGGCCTCGCTCTCGCGCCGGGCGATCCAGGGCGCGCGCAGCTTGGGCAGGCCCGCCTCGACATCCGGCTTGAACCCTTCTTCCGTATAGGGACCGGAGGGGTCGTAGACCGGCAGCGGCGCCTCGCCGCTCGTGGGGTGGAGGATGATGTCGCGCACTGGCGCGGCCACGTCGTCGAAGCGCTCGGACTTGACGTAGCGCTTGAGCGAGGAGGGCAGCGGGCCGGTGGTCACTTCGGGGGTCTTGAAGTCGGACTGACGGGTGGGCTTGTTCATGGGTCTTCCTCCGCTCTCGCGGGGACGCGCGCCAAGGCCCTGCCTCACGCCGTCCCTACGCCGGTCTCAACCGGATCAGGTTCAAAGGGTGCGTCTCAACCCCGCGCGGGGTGCCCCTCGGCTGACAAGTCAGGTAGCGAGCCGCGGGGGGCGTGGCAAGGCGACAGCGCACGCGGCGGGTGATAGGGCCTCGCCATGGCGCAGTCCGGTGAGGCGAGGAAACGGTTGGAGCCGCTGCTTCGGCAGCTCGGATCGGGGAGCAATCCTGGCCTCCTCTTTCTCGGCGGCAGCCAGGGGAGCGGCAAGAGCACGCTCGCACGCAGGCTCGCCGAAGAGGGGCGAGCGGCGGTTCTCAGCCTCGACGACTTCTATCTGAGCCGCCGGGAGAGGGAGCGGTTGGCCGCGAAGGTGAGTCCCCTCTTCACGACGCGCGGCCCGCCGGGCACCCATGACCTTCGCGGGCTGAACGAAGTGCTGGACGCTCTTCTTGAAGAGCGTGAGACTACCGTGCCCCGTTTCGACAAGCTGCGCGACGAGCGCGCGGAGGCCCACCAAGTGGTTCGGCCTGCCCCCTTGATTGTCTTGGAAGGCTGGCTGCTTGGTGCCCTGGCGGACCCGAAGGCACTAGGCGAGCCGCCGATGAACGAGGTGGAGGCGTGCGATAGGGACGGCGCTTGGCGGCGTTATCAAGAGGAGCTTCTGGCGTGTGACTACGCCGCGCTCTTCGATAGGGCGGACGCCTTCGCCTATCTGCTGCCCCGGCGTTTCGAGCAGGTGCATGATTGGCGGTGCAGGCAGGAGGAGGACCTTCTCGGCATCGAGCGCGGCACGCTGCCCCCCACCCGGCGCACGGAGCTCAGCCGCTTCGTTATGCATTTCGAGCGGCTGACCCGGCGGATGATGGAGGGCCAGCGCCGCGAAGGGCGCGCCATCACCCTCGATAGCAGCCACCGGCCCCTTCCTTAGCAGCGAAGGCGTTGGCGAACCGGGCCAAACCGGTTAACCCTCACCGATAAACGATAAGACGGGACCCTGGTGAGATGAAAAAGACCCTGCTCCTTGGCGCGAGCCTCCTTCTTCTGGCGGGCTGCGCCGCCGACAACACGGGCGGCACGGCCAAGCTCGAGGGCGACGGGACGGTGACCGCGACCACGCCGGACGGCTTTGCCCTTACCTATGAGAAGTTCACGCTGGATAACGGGCTCGAGGTGATCCTGCATGTGGACGACAGCGACCCGATCGTCGCCTTCTCCACGGTCTTCCATGTGGGCTCGAACCGTGAGGTACCCGGACGGACCGGCTTCGCGCATTTCTTCGAGCACATGGCGTTCAACGACTCGGAGAACGTGCCGCGGGGCTGGAACCGGCTGAAGATTCCCGAGTGGGGCGGCAACCGAAATGGCGGCACCTGGGGCGACGGGACGATCTACTACGAGGTCGTGCCCACCGATGCGGTCGACAAGATCCTGTGGATCGACAGCGACCGCATGGGCTACATGATCAACACCGTGACCACCGAAGCCCTCGAACGTGAGAAGCAGGTGGTCAAGAACGAGAAGCGCCAGCGCTACGACAACGCCGCCTACGGATTTACCTCCGAGGTGATCAAGAAGGCGCTCTACCCCTCCGATCACCCCTATAGCTGGACGACCATCGGTCAGCTCGAAGACCTACAGGCAGCGACCCTCGACGATCTGCGCGAGTTCTACGATCGCTACTATGGCGCTTCCAACGCGACCCTGGCCATCGCCGGCGACTTCGATCCCGCGGAGATGAAGGAGAAGGTCCGCTACTGGTTCGGCGAGATCCGCGCGGGCGAGCCGGTGAGCGCGATGGCGCCAAGGCCCGTCACGCTGGAGGCGGACAAGAGCCTCTACTGGGAGGACAACTTCGCGACCCTCCCCGAGCTGAGGATCACCAGACCCTCGGTCGAGGAGATGAACGGCGACGAGATCGCCCTCGACGTTCTCAGCCAGCTTCTGGCGGGGACCAAGAGCTCACCGCTCTACCAGGTGGTGGTCGAGGAGCGTAAGCTGGCCCCCGGCATCGCGGCTTACAACAGCAGTCAGGAGATCGCGGGCGAGTTCACCATCCGTGTACGTGCCAGTTCCGGTCAGGACCTCGACGCGGTGAGGGCTGCCATCCAGGAAGGACTGGAGCGGTTCGAGGAGGAGGGCATCGACCCCGACGCCCTGCGCCGTATCAAGAACGAGCAGGAGACCGGGCTCTATGCGGGGATCTCCACCGTGCTGGGTAAGGCCAACGCCCTCGCCGCTGCCAACGAGTTCAACGGCGACCCTGCCTATGAGCTGCAGAAGGCGGCCAAGCTGCAGGCGGTGACCGCCGAGGACATCATGCGGGTTTATGAGCGCTACGTCAAAGATCAGCCTGCGGTCTATACGAGCTTCGTTCCGAAGGGACAGACCGAGCTAGCCCTGGCCGGTGCCGAGGAGGCCGAAGTGACCGTCGAGGTGGTGCGCAACGACGTGGCCGCCGAGGAGGTCAGTGCGGGCGCCCTCGCCGAGTACGAACGCACACCGACGATAGCAGACCGGTCCGAGCCGGACTTCGGAGAGCTGCCGCTCTTCACCATGCCGGACATCTACGAGGCGAGAGTGGGCGGCGCGCGGCTTCTCGGCATTGAGAGCAGCGAGACGCCGCTCGTCACCTACGATATCTCCATCGACCACGGATCGTTCCGGGACCCCGACGATGCGCAAGGCCGCGCCGTCCTCCTCGCGAGCCTCCTCAACGAGGGCACGGCATCGAAGACGGCAGGGGAGTTCGGCAATGCGGCGGGGCTTCTCGGGGCGACCATCGACGTGGAGGCTTCCGGCTCCTACACGACGGTCACGGTGACCACGCTGGAGCGCAACCTCGAAGAGACCGCCTTACTGGTCGAGGAGCTTCTCCGCACGCCTCGCTTTACCGAAGAGAGCTTCGACAAGGTCCAGCGCGCGCTTCTCACCGGGATCGCCGGGCAGCGCGGCAACCCCGGCGCCATGGCGAACTACGCCTTCCAGAACCTTCTCTACGGCGCGGAGCATCCGGCGGGCCAGCCTAGCTTCGGCACGGCGGAGAGCGTCAGTGCGCTGACCTTGGACGATATGAGAGCCGCCCATGAGGCACTCCTGGGCGGCAACGTCACCCTTCACGTGGTGGGTGATGCCCGGTCCCGGCGGGCTCGCAAAGCGCTGGCGCCGATCCCCGCTTTGTTCAGCGGCGAGGCGGAGGAGCTGGTTATGCCCGCCCCGATGCCCCCGGCAACGGATGGCCGCGTCTTCTTCATCGACGTGCCGGGCTCGAAGCAGAGCGTCATCTTCGCGGGCAAGACCGTTCCCCCCACCACCGACCCTGCCTTCGACCTTATCGACTTCACCAATGAGAAGCTCGGCGGCGGCATCAACGGCGATCTCAGCCAGACCCTCCGTATCGAGAAGGGCTACACTTACGGCGCCTACTCTTCGCTATCGCGCGGCACCTACCCGCAGACCTTCCGTATCGCCACCAATGTGCGGGCCAACGCCACGGGTCCGTCGCTCGAGATCATCGACCAGATGGTGCGCGAGTACGGCCCCACCTTCACCGAAGAAGACACGGAGATCACCAAGCAGAAGATCGTCAAGGACAACACCCGCACCTATGAGAGCCTGGGTGCCAAGCTGAGCATGCTGCGCAACATCTCGCGCTACGGCGAGAGCAAGCGCTATCTGGAGGAGGAGCAGGAACGGCTCTTGGCGATGAGCACGGAGGATTTCCAGCGCATCGCTTCGGAATATCTCGAGGCGGACGAGATGGTCTATGTGGTGGTCGGCGATGGGGCGACCCAATCGGAGGCCGTGTCGGCTTTCGGGGGCGGAACGAGCACCACGCTTCAACCCTTCACCCCTTACGGCGGCGGCTCAGACCGCTAGGGTCGCTGCGCCCGTCTCTCGCCCTTCCGAGAGGGCGCTGCTGGTCGCCTCCAGCAGCGCCGCCCGCTTGATCGGCTTGGCGACGAAGCCGTCGAAACCGTTCTCCAGGAACCGGGCGATGTCCTCGGGCATGGCGTAGGCGGTGACCGCCAGGACCGGCGGAAGGGGGCGGCCCAACGCCTGGAGCTTGGCCAGGGTCGCAGGGCCGTCGAGATGCGGCATGGAGATGTCGAGCAGGATAAGGTCGAAGGCCGGGTCGGCTTGGAAAAGCTCGATGCCCTGACTTCCCGAGCTCGCCGTGACGAGGTGCACCTCCTCCGGGTGAAGAAGGGTCTCCATCACGGCCAAGTTCACCTCGTTGTCGTCGATGACGAGGATGCGGCGGCCCGTGAGGACGCTGGTCTCCTCGGTATCGCTTCCGGCCTGCGGCTCTTCCTCGGCGCCGATCCGCTGAAGCGGCAGGCGGATCGAGAAGCACGAACCCTCCCCCTTCGCCGTCTCCAGCTCGATCACCCCGCCCATCGCATGGGCGATGCCGAGGGAGATCGTCAGCCCGAGGCCCGTTCCGCCGAAGCGGCGGGTGGTGGAGCTGTCAGCCTGGGTGAAGGGCTGGAAGACGCGGTCCGCCTCCTCCTTGGTCATGCCGATGCCGCTGTCCTCGACCCGCAGAAGGAGATCGCCGCTCTCGCACTCCTCCGCACTGATCACGATGCCGCCCTCGGCCGTGAACTTCACCGCGTTGCCCGTCAGATTGTGCAGCACCTGCACCAGGCGGTGCTCGTCACCGACCCAGTGCCCGGAGGCGCAAGGGTCGATCCTGGTCACCATGGCGAGGCCCTTGCGCTCCGCCTCGGGCCGGTGAAGCGCCGCCACGCGCTCGACGACGGAGTGCAGGTTGAACCGGCCCTCCTCCAGGGTCAGATGCCCCGCCTCGATCTTGGACATGTCGAGGACGTCGTTCAGGAGGCTGAGCAGCAGCTCGCTGGCCTCCCGCAGGATCCTCGTCTGCTTGGTGGCCTCGGGAGGCAGGTCGGCCTCCTGCAGCGCTTCGGCCATGCCCAGGATACCGTTCATGGGCGTACGGATCTCATGGCTGAGCGTGGCGAGGAAGCTCGACTTCGCCTCGCTCGCGGCTTCGGCGGCGCGCTTGCGCTCCTCGGCCTGGGTCCGTGCCCTGATCAGATGGTCGCTGGTGCTGCGGTAGATGCGGTAGGCCAGGAAGGCGTGGATGCCGAACATGACGGCGGAGAAGGTCGGCGCGATGAGCTGCTGCGGCGCCCATCCCCCCTCGCCCCATGCGATACCGAGAAGCGGCAGGCAGACCGCCAGCACGGCATGGGGGATGAAGCCGCACAGAAAGATGATCCGGTGGTGGTACATGTGAACCACGCAGTGAAGCATGGAGCCCGCCAGCCAGAACGCCGCGTAGACCTTCAGCGAGACATCGCCGAGTACCCATGCCGCCAGGGCGATGGAGCCGTAGAACGCCGAAGCGAGAACGGCGGTGACGACGAAGAGGCCCATCTCGATAGAGCTGATCGGCCTTCGCCGGGTGCTGGGCAGGAACCGCAGCCGCACCCCCGCCTCGAGGGCTTGGCTGGCGAAGATCAGAAGAAGGCAGGTGACCGCCCAGAAGGTGGAGACGGACACGGCGATAAAGGCCGCGCCGGTCACGGCGAGGCCGAGCCTCGTGGCGAGCTGCCGCGACCGCGAGCGCGCAATGGCCTTGAGCTGGCTCAGCTCCAGGCGTGCCTCTTCCTTCTCGGTTTGGGGCATCGCCATGACCAGATTCCTCCAATCAGGAGAATGCCCTAGCCTCCTTAACTGAGGCTGAAGCGGAAGGTCACGATGCTGATCGTCCGGTTAACCCTCGAACGGGTCCCTCATCAAGATGACGTCCTCGCGCTCGGGCGAGGTGGAGACCAGCACCACGGGGCGGTCGAGGAGCTCCTCGATGCGGCGCACATATTTCACCGCCTCAGCCGGAAGCTGTGCCCAGGACCTGGCACCCGCGGTCGATCCCTCCCAACCGGCAAGGGTCTCGTAGAAGGGTCTGGCGCGCTCCTGCTCCAGCATCCCGGCGGGCAGGTAGTCATAGGTCTCGCCGTCCACCTCGTAGCCGGTGCAGACCTTCAGCTCCTTCATGCCGTCCAGGACATCGAGCTTGGTCAGCGCCACCCCGTCGATCCCTGCCGTCAGAAGGCTCTGGCGGACGAGGGCCGCATCGAACCAGCCGCAGCGGCGCTGGCGGCCGGTCACCGTGCCGAACTCGTGGCCCCGCTCGCCGAGGCGCTGGCCGATCTCGTCGGTGAGCTCCGTCGGGAAGGGGCCGGAGCCCACCCGCGTCGTATAGGCCTTGACGATGCCGAGGCCGTAGGCCGCGCCCGCCTTGCCCATACCCGTGCCAGTCGCCGCCTGCCCGGCCACCGTGTTGGACGAGGTGACGTAAGGATAGGTGCCGTGGTCCACGTCGAGAAGCACCCCTTGCGCGCCCTCGAACAGGATGCGCTTGCCCGACTTCCGCGCGTCCTCCAGCAGCCGCCAGACAGGCGTTGCGAAGGGCAGAAGCTTCTCCGCCGCCCGCGCCAGCATGTCCTTCAGCGCGCCTGCCTCCAGGGGGTCCGCCCCGAAGCCCTGACGCAGGGCGTTGTGGTGGGTGAGAAGCCGCTCGATGCGGCTTTCGAGCTCACCCAAGTGGCGAAGGTCGGAGACGCGGATCGCCCGGCGGCCCACCTTGTCCTCATAGGCAGGGCCGATGCCCCTTCCCGTCGTGCCGATCTTGCCCGCCCCGGCCGCTTCTTCGCGCAGCCGGTCGAGCTCGCCGTGGAGCGGCAGGATCAGGCAGGCGTTCTCGGCGATGGCGAGGTTGCGCGGCGTGATCGACACACCTTGCCCCTGAAGCCGCTCCACCTCCGAGGCGAAGGCGTCAGGGTCGATGACCACGCCCGAGCCGATGACCGACATCTTGCCCTCGCGCACGATGCCCGAGGGCAGCAGCGATAGCTTGTAGACCTCACCGTCGATGACCAGCGTATGCCCGGCATTGTGCCCGCCCTGGAAGCGCACCACCACCTCGGCCCGCGCCGACAGCCAGTCCACGATCTTCCCCTTGCCCTCGTCGCCCCACTGGGCACCGATCACCGAAACATTGGCCATGCGAGAGGGTCCTTTCCTGCCGATGCGCGCGCTCTAGTAGGATGGAGGCAAAAGGGGAAGGGCGGGAGCAAGGTTGCCCGGCACCGCCCAGGAACCCTTGCAAACCCATGCTCGGTACTCGGACAGCCTTCCTGCCGCCTGTTCCCGGTCAATCTCACGCTCCCGCTTTGGCGGTCACAGCGCCCATAGCCTCGAGATAGAGGCTGGGGCCAAAACTGATGCGCCGGACGCCGAGATTGGCAAGCTCTCTCACCGGAGGCATGTCTTTCGTGACCATAATATTGATGGGAAGTGAGGTCCTCTCACAGAGCACGCCGATCAAGTCCGAGGCCACAAGGCCCGGCACGAAGAAGCCGTTCGCCCCAGCGGCTGCGTAGGCTTCCGCGCGCTCAACGGCCTGGTCCATCAGCCGATCATGCGGGATGTCGCCTGCGCCGCCGAAGAAGACATCGGTGCGGGCGTTGATGAAAACCGGCACGCCGGTCTCATCAGCAGCCTGCCGAAGGGCTGCGATCCGGTCAGCCTGCGCGGTCAGGTCGTGAAGGCCTTCCCGGCCTATGCGGCGGTCTTCGAAGTTCACACCGACGACCCCAGCTTCAATGAAGCGGAGCAAGGTCGACGCGACCTCCTCGGGGCTCTCGCCATAGCCCCCTTCGATGTCGGCGCTGACAGGAAGGTCGACACTCGCGACGATACGCCGAGTGATCTGTTCGGCAATATCGACCGGCATCGCTTCGCCGTCCTCATAGCCCTGCGCTGCCGCGACGGCCCAACTGCTCGTTGCGATAGCGAGTGCCCCCGACCTCGCCACGGCTCTCGCGCTACCGGCGTCCCAGACGTTGTGGAGGATGAGGGGCGTGGGCTCCTGGTGCAGCGCTGCGAAAGCAGCGGCTCGGTCTTTTTGGTGCATCGGTTCAGTCCTTTGCTTGGTGCTTCTGGGTTGGCTGGAAGGCGGAAGGCGGTCTTCCGTAGAGTTCGCGGAAAGCGGCGTTCATGCTGCGTAGGCTGCCGAAACCGGCCTGCTTCGCAACGCTCGCCACGTCGTGCTCGCCCTCGTGCAGTAGGCGTTTGGCACGCTGCACGCGGAGGGTACGGGCGACCTGGAGCGGTGAGGCACCGATCTGCTCGGCGAACAACCTTCCCAGATGCCTCGAGCTGACGCCCAAGCGCGCGGCGAGCACGGGAACGCTCTGCTGATCGAGGGCTCCGTTCTCGATCAGACGCAGTGCGCGTTCCGTGGTGCTGCGCGTGCCCTTCCAGGCGGGGCAGAAAGGAGCGGTCTCTGGACGGCACCGGAGGCAAGGCCGAAAACCCGCCCCTTCGGCCGCTGCTGCCGTGGGGTAGAAGTCCACATTATGCAGGAGGGGCTGGCGGACACGGCAGACGGGGCGGCAGTAGACACCCGTCGTGCGCACACCGACGAAGAAGCGCCCGTCATAGTCGGGGTCGCGGGCGGCCATGGCAGCCTCACATATCGAGCGATCAAGCACGCCCGAAGCCTAGCGCAGAATGCCAGTCATTCTCGACGCTAGCGAAAGGATCAGGTCCGAAACCTGCCGATGGGTACGGGCGACATCTGACACTGCCGCTGTCACGAACTCGACCCAGCAAGCCTAGTCGGCCCCGTAGGGCGGCTCGCGGGAGCGTGCCGCCTTGCAGCGCTGGGACCTGGGGACGGCGGCACGCTCCCGCGAGCCGCCCTACGACTTATCCACGCCGCTCCCTTATCCCCTACAACACCTTCGTTGCGGCAAGACCGGGGGTGAGGAGGACCAGCGAGCGCTGAAGGCGATCGCCCGACGAACGGCGCCTGACCTTCCTGCTTGTCGCTGCGGCGGGTGTTGGTGTCCTTTCGGGGTAGCGAGCTGGTGCGTCCGGTTAACGCAGCCAGAGGATCAAGGCAGCCACCCGCGGTGAGCTAAGGATTGGCCCCCCGCTCGGAGACTTCCGAGGTCCGCCATACCGCGCGCTTCGTATCGGCGAGGGGTGACCGTGGCCGAAGGCCGCGTAAGCGCACCGAACGGAGCCGATCATGCGGAAGCACAGAACACACTCTTTTCCCTCGCTTCGGCAACGAGGCGCGCGGAACACCCCGGACCAGCTGACAACCGACCGTGGGCGGGCGCTTCGGCGTTTCTGCCTCTCCCCCCCCGCCGTCATCCCGGAAGCCGAAGGCTATCCGGGATGACGGGGGAGAGGCGAGGACCACACCTGTAGGGCGGTCAGGTCCGGAGGGGCTGGCCGCGGGATGCTGGCGAGGGCGCACCGAACGCGGCCAGCGGCTGGCCGCCCTACGGCACGTTCCCTTTCAAAACGACGTAGGCTCTGACCTTGCCTCTTTTCCTGGGCGCTGAAACAGGCCACGTCTCTTCGCGGCTCATTGATACCGAGGACTGGGCATGTCGCTGATCGCCGTGATGGGTGCTGACAGCTATGAGGGGCGGCAGATGCTGCTTACCCTGGCCGACCGGGGCGTGGATTTCATCGGATTCGACAGCAGTCGCGATGACGCGGCCAGCGGGATCGTGCAGCTCGACCTCAACAGCGCCGAAGCCGTGACCAAGGCGTTCGCCGAGCGGGAGGTGACCGATGTCATCCACTTCCCCCGCCGGGGCACGGTGGCGAACTCGCTGAAGGACCCGCTCGACGCCTTCGAGACGATCCTCTGCCCGCTCATGTCGGTCCTGAGAGCGACCGCCGAAGCGCCTGGCCAGCGCCGCTTCATTCTCTCCTCCACCGCTTCGGTCTACGGCATGCCCGCCAGGAACCCCGTGCCTGAGAGTGCCGATCTTGCCCCCATCAGCCCGCAAGGGGCCGCGTCGGCAGCGTCCGAGCGCCTGGTCACCGAGGTCTGCCGCGGCCACGGCATCCCCCAGGTCACGCTGCGCTACTTCAACGCCGCCGGGGCCGATCTCGATGGCCGGGTGGGCGAGGCGGATGCGCCGAAGCACCTTATCACCGCCGCCATCAAGATCGCCGTGGGCAGCCGGGAAGGCCCCTTGCGCATCTATGGCAGCGACTACGACACCCCAGACGGCACCGCAGTCAGGGACTACGTCCATGTCGCCGACGTGGCCGACGCCCATCTCGCCGCCGTCCTCTATCTTAGAAAAGGCGGCGCATCCGCCGTCCTCAACTGCGGCTACGGCGAAGGGGTCTCCGTCCAGGACGTGGTCCAGTCGGTCGAGCGCGTCACCGGCAAGCCGCTGCCCGTCACCTATGAGGGCCGCCGCGAAGGGGATCCGGCGCAGCTCATCGCCGATACCGGGGCCATCCGCTCGGTCATGGGGTGGCGGCCCCGCTACAACGATCTCGACCTGATCATCCGCACCGCCATCGACTGGGAGCGCCAGCACGGCACCGCGCCCTTAGAGAACGCCTAGCGTGCGATCGTTGTCCTCGGCACTGGTGGCGATCGTCGCGATCATCGTCACCTTTCTCTCCCTCTCCCCCGCCTCGCCCGACAGCAGCGGCGGCATGCCGCTCCTGCGCATGGCGGCGAAGATGCTGGTCGGCGATCCGGAAGCCTACGACAAGATCGGCCACTTCCTCGCCTATGCCGCCCTCGCCTTCGTCAGCCTGCTCCGCTGGCCGAGAAGGCTCCTGCCCGTCATCGTCCTCGCGACGGCCTATGGCGGGCTGATGGAGATCGGCCAGCTCTTCGTGCCCCTGCGCACCGCCACCTGGAGTGACCTTCTCGCCGACGGGTTGGGTGCCCTGGCGGGCAGCGCGGCCTATCTCACCCTTCGCACCACCACCTCGGGACTTCTTCCATGGCCAAGCCGCTGATCGTCATCCCCGCCCGCTACGGCTCCGAGCGGCTGAAGGGTAAGATGCTCCTCGCCGAGACCGGCAAGCCGCTCATTCAGCATACCTATGAAGCCTGCCTGAAGGTGGAGGGCGCCGATGTCCTCATCGCCACCGACCACGAAGAGATCGAAGCGGCGGCCAAGGGTTTCGGCGCCGAGGTGGTGATGACCGACCCTGCCCTCCCCTCGGGCACGCTCCGGGTGGCGGCGGCGGCGAAGGGGCGTGAGGCCAGCATCGTCGTCAACTGCCAGGGCGATGAGCCTGAGGTCGTACCCGGCAATATCAGCGCTCTGATCGAGGGGCATCTGGGGCTCCTGCAAGGGAGCAGGCCGCCTCTTCTCTCTACCCTGGCCTGTCCCTGGCCGGACGGTCTCGACCCCCTCAACCCCAACACTGTGAAGCTCATCACGACACGGATCGAAGGCGGAGCAAGCCGCGCGCTCTATTTCTCGCGTTCCGTCCTGCCGTTTCCGCGCACTAGGGATCACCGCCCCCTCATGCATATCGGTCTCTACGCCTTCTCTCCCGAAGGCCTGGCATGGTTCGCAGCCACCGAACCCTCCTCTCTGGCGGTGACCGAGAGCCTCGAGCAGCTCACTGCCCTGGAGATGGGTGAGAGCATCGGCGTCTTCATGGTGGAGGGCGCTGCCCCCGGTATCGACACCAAAGAGGACTACGACGCATTCGTCGGGCGCTACCGTGCTGAGCACTGACGAACTCAAGCAGCACATCGCCTCCTGCCCCATGGGCGATACCCCGGAGGAGATGCGCGAGGGTTTCGAGCGTTTGGCATCGGTCGCTACGAAGCACGCAGCGGAGGGAGAGCGGGACGAGATCGAAGGCTATCCCGCCTTACGCTTCGGGGAAGGGCCTCGGCGCATCCTCTATTTTCCAGGCGGCGGCTATGTCTTCGGCTCGCCTTCCACCCACCGCTCCTTATGCAGACAACTAGCCCGAGCGGCGGGTGCCGAAGTGATCGCCCTCGACTATCCCAAGGCTCCGGAGCACCCCTGGCCTGCCCAGAAGCAGGCGGCGCTGTCCGTATTCCGCAGGCTGAGGGACGAGGGATCCGTTGGCGTCGCCGGAGACAGTGCAGGCGGACATCTCGCCCTCATCGCGGCTCTGGAGGCCGATCCCTGTCTTTGCGTCGCTTTCTCCCCCAACACCCTACGGGACGACCGTCTGACGGCAACGAGGAAGGCCAACGGTGAGCGCGATGCGATGGTGGACGATGATGACGACAGGCGCCTGGCCCGTCTCGTTTTCGGCGAGATCGAACCGGGTGATCCCGATCAGACCCTCGTTCTGCGTGACCTTTCCGACCTACCACCCAGTTTGATCAGCGTCGGGACCGACGAAGTGCTGCTGGACGACTCCCGCGTCTTCGCACGCCATGCAGAAGCTGCAGGAGCGGCGGTCACCTTGTGCGAGCGGGATGGCTTCCACATGGAAGAACTCTTCGCCGACGTCTACGAGCCTGGCCTTCGCTCGGTTCAGAGGGCGGGGCGCTTCATCGCTTCCGTAGACTGAGCGAGGACCTCCTCCCGCTCGGTCCATTCGGGGCGGCGGGTCGGTTTGGAGATGAAGAAGCCCTGCAGGTAGTCCACGCCGAGCGCCTTGAGGATACGGGCGTCCTGCTCGTTGTCGACCCACTCGGCGACGGTCTGCATCTCGAAGTTCCGGGCCAGATCGACCAGGGTACGGACGAAGAGCTGGTTCTCGCGCGATTGGGCGAGACCGGTGATGAACGAACCGTCGATCTTCAGAATGTCGATGTCGAGCGCCTTGAGGTTGCGGAACGAGGTGTAGCCCGCGCCGAAATCATCGAGGGCGAACTTGGCGCCGAGGCCCTTGATCCGGGCCACGAACTCCTCCGAGGCCTCGATGGCATCGACGATGCGGGTCTCGGTGAGCTCGATGGTCAGACGCTCGGCCACATGGGCGTTGGCGCGGAGGTGGCCGATATAGCCGTCCGCCCACACCGGATCCTTGACCGTCTCCCACGAGACGTTCACGGCGAGCTCGATCTCGGGCTCGCGGGTCAGGGCGCGGCAGGCAAGCTCCAGGACGCGGCGGTCGAGCAGGTGGATGAGGCCCAGGCGCTCGGCGGAGGCGACGAAGTTGGGCGCCGCGATCTCCTCGCCGTCCTCGCTGTCGAGGCGGATGAGGCACTCGTGCTTCTTCCAAGGGCTGTCCGTATCGCGGACGATCGGCTGGAAGGCGATCGAAACCCGGCGGTCGTTCAGTGCCGAGAGGATCGTGTCCGACATCTCGCTGTCGCGGTGCCGGGTGGAGACGGGATCGGTGTGATCGGAGAAGAGCGACCAGCTTGCCGGGCCGCTCTGGCGGGCCTGGTCGAGCGCCGCTTCGGCCTGGGCCATGGCAGCGTCCGCCGACCCCTGCTCTGCGCCGAGGGGCACCACGCCGATGCAGACCGAGGCCGCGATCGAGCCGCTTCTGGTCTGGATCACGTCCTGACGTACCGCGTTGAGAAGCTCGATGGCGCGGGCACGGATGATCTCGGGCGAGCGGCCTCGGGCGAGGATACCGAACTTCGTGCCCGCAACGCGGCCGCAGACAACGTCGCTGGACAGGACGCTCTCGAAGCGTTTGGCCACGGAGGAGATCACCTCGTCCGCCGCCTCGAAGCCGAAGCTGACATTGATGCCGCCGACATTGTCGATGCCGACGAGATAGAAGGCCGAGCCCTCGCCGTCGCCCACCGTATCGAGCGCGTTCTCGAGGGCGTTCTTCATGCGGGCGCGGTTGAGCATGCCGGTCATCTCGTCGTGACCGGCCATGTAGGTGAGCTGAGCCTCGCGCTCCTTCTGTGCGTCAATCCTACGCAGCACGCCGACCATCAGCGTGCGGTCGCCGATCTTCATCCAGGTGCCGCGTTCTTCGAACCAGCGGCGACGGCCGGAGATCTCGGTGACGGTGAACTCGGTGGTGTAGGAGCGCCCGTCTCGCTTGGCGGCTTCCACCTCTGCGGCGCGTGCCGCAGCGCTCTCCGGGGTGATCATGGACAGAAGCTGGTCGTAGCACGATGAGGTTGCAGGCCCCTCCTTACCCAGAAGGTCTCCCGCTTGCTGAGGGTCGGCCCAGGAGACCTCCCCCTTGGCCGGGTCGAACTCGAACATGGCCTGCCCCGAGGCTTCGAGGGCAAAGCGAACCGTATCCGGACCAACGGCGAAGGGCGAATGAAGCGACATAACTCAAGCGTTCCACACCGCCGCGCGGCATCGCGGCGTGAGAACACACTAGATCATCAGCGTGAAAAAACGCTGAAGCGCGCGTTTAAGCCTCGCTAGGAATTGGCGTCCCGCTACCCCGTGACGCCGCCGGAGATGCCGAAGTCGCGGCGCGCGGCCAGGGTGGTCACCATGAAGCCCGCCATGAAGTCGAGGAGCGTCATCAGCACCAGGACAAAGAAGGTGGACGTCGCGAACATCGGCACCATCATGAAGACCACCACGCAGGCGATCGACAGAACCGCCGAGAAGGCGTGGTTCAAGATCGATTCGGTGCCCGTCTTGGTGGAGCGCAACACCTCGATGAAGAGGAGGAAGAGGGAGACGAAGACGAACAGGTCGCCGCCGGTGATCAGCCAGTCCTCGCCGGAGGCCATGGCCAGGGTCACCAGCTCGGAACCGGCCCAGGCCGAGCCGCCGGTAGCCAGCGAGATCAGGGCGTAGGCCAGAAGGCTGAGCGCCAGGAGCGGAAACATGGTGAACATCTCGAACTTCCTTCCCTGCGGCACCTGACCATGGGATGCGGCGGCGCCCACTACCGCTGCCGTCATCGCCGCTCGTTCGGCCTTTGCCACCCTTGATCCATCCTTCGAAGGCCCCTGCCCGGAGCCGATCTCGTTACCCTAACACAGCCTTACTTAAACGTGGAGAAAAAGTGAGGTCCCGCGCCCTCGGCTTCAAGGGCGGGCGCTCAGCTATCGGGAAAGAGCGTCTCCAGAGCCTCGCCGTCCCATGCGAGGAGGAAGGGCTCGCCGTCCCTGGGTGTGATCTCGATCATGTCGACTTTGGGCGGACAGAGGCTCGGGTCCTCCTCAGCGCAGAAGGGAGCCTCCACCTCGACCACAGCCCAGGAAAGGCCTTCCAGCGTATCGACGCCGAGGTCGTGGACCAGCGGCTCTTCAAGGGAGCTCAGCCGCAGGGTCATCTGCACGCCGCTGCCGGTCTGATGGGCGGCGGCCTCGTCTTCCTCGCCGTCGCCGTCGAAGTCACCGGTCAGCTTCTCGAAGCCCAGCTCCTCGACGCTAGGCAAGGCCTCGCTCACGATCTCGGGCGCTTCGTCGGCGGTCTGAGCCGATAGCATCGCGAGCAGCAAAAGTATCATCATGGCGCCCCCCGGCGTTCTTAACGGCAGGGTAACACTTATGATCAGCCGCGCCTAGCTCGCTCTGTGTCGCGCGCCAGACGCCCGATCGGCTCGCCGCAGAAGCGATGCTGCGGCCAGGCCGCTCGCGAAGCTCAGTCGGCGCGCTTCACATACTCCAGGGTCTCGGTGTTCACGATGATCGCCGTGTCCGATGAGATATGCGGCGGCACCATGACCCGCAGGCCGTTCTCGAGGATCGCCGGCTTGTAGGAGGAGGACGCCGTCTGACCCTTCACCGTGGGCTCGGTCTCAGTGATGTTGAGGGTGACCTGCTCGGGCAGGGCCACGCCGATGGGGCGGCCCTCATGCATCTCGACGGAGACCGCCATGCCGTCCTGGAGGAAGACGCGCTGGTCGCCGATCATGTCCTCGGCGATCTGCACCTGCTCGTAGCTCTCGCTGTCCATGAAGGTCAGCATGTCGCCCTCGGCATAGAGGAAGGTATGGTCCTTCTGCTCGAGGCGCACCCGCTCCACGGTCTCGGAAGAGCGGAAGCGCTCGTTGAGTTTCCTGCCGTCGAGGAGGTTCTTGAGCTCCACCTGGGCGTAGGCGGGGCCTTTACCGGGCTTGACCGCCTCGACCTTGACCGCGCGCCAGAGGGTGTTCTGGTGCTGGATGGTGTTGCCGGGGCGGATCTCGTTGCCGTTGATCTTCATGAGGGTGCCTTCTGCGCAAGCCGCGCAGGGGCGGCAGTGAACCTGAAGGCGCCCTCTGCCACTTACGCCGACCCTCTTCAACACCGCCGTCATCTCGGTAGTGGGTCGGTCAAACATCGTTGGAGAGAACCGGCGCTCTTCTCACCTCTCCCTCCGGGAGAGGTCGAAGGCTGCGTGAGCAGGCTTCGGGTGAGGGCGTTCTTGAGACCTTACTCAGTTCCCTACTCGCCCTCACTCGACATCGGAGATGTCAATCTCTCCCGGAGGGAGAGATGAGTTAGCTGCCGCTTTCGGCGGGATACCTGCAACCCCTTATTCAAACTGGCCCACACCGCCGTTCCGAGGCGTAGAGGAGTGGACCATGGTCCCAGATGAGCGCTGACGCGCTCTCCGGGATGACGGGGCGGCACTAGTCGCTGTCGCGGCCGATCCTTTGGCCGTCGACGCGGATGTTCTTGCCCTTGGCTTCCACCCTGCCGGAGACTTCCGCGACTTCGATCTCGCCGCTGCCCCAGCTCCGTAGCTTGGCGGTCTTCGCCGTGCCGCGGAAGGTGAACTCGCCGGAGCCGTGCACCGAGACGGTGAGCTCGTCCGCCTCGCCGCCGTCGATGTCGAGGTCGCCGGAGCCGTGGATACCGGCGTCCACCCGGCCCGCCACTTCACGCACCTTGAGGTCCCCCGAGCCGTGGACCTTGCCGTCGAACCCGCCGGCCACCGAGCCGAGCTCGATGTCGCCGGAGCCGTGGACGTTCGCCTTGGCGCTGCCGCCCACCTCCTTGACGTTGAGATCGCCCGAGCCGTGAACGCTCGCGCGCAGCCTCTCGCGGACCCCGTCCATCTCGAGGTCGCCGGAGCCGTGGACGCTGAGCTCGGCGCTCTGCGCTGCGCCTGCGATGATGTCGCCCGAGCCGTGAACGCTGGCGCCGAGCATGCGCGCGATGTCACCCATCTTCAGATAGCCCGAACCGTGCACCGAGACGTCGGCCTCCTCGGCATCGTTCAGCCTGGCCCAGAGGTGGATGTTGTTCGTGATCGTCACCGACCCGGCATCGCCCTCGGTGGTCAGTTTGAAAGCGCTGCCGCCAATGGTGATGTCGGTCCCCTCCGGCGCCGTGATGGTCAAGGTCGGGCGGTCTTCGAGCATCTTCTCGAGGGTGCGGTCTGCCTTGTCGGTGTCGTTCCACCCGCGATTGCCGAAGCCCTTGCGCTCGCGCTGGTACTCCTTCCACCAGTCCTTGCGGTCGATCTCGTCGCCGCCGTCGATGCGCACGCGGTTCGTGCCGCGGATCTCCACCTCGTCGGCGCCCGGCCCCGACTTGATCGCCGTGACAGGCCCGGAGCTGTGCAGCTCCAGGACGATGGTGCCGTAGAAATCCTCGATCTCGATGCTGGGCGATTGGGCATGGGCCGCGCCGGTCATGGCGGTGGCGGCGAGCAGTCCGGTGAGAAGCTTGAGCATGGTGGTCCCTCCTTATCGAAAAACGACATAGGGGGCGGGTGCGACAATTACAACTGTAGGCGCTGCAGATTCAGCGGCGGGTCCGTCGCAAACCGCGAGGTTCCTTTCAGTCGGTCACCTCGTTCCACCAGGGCTGCGGCCCCTGCTCATAGGGCGGGTAGCCGAACATGCCCTGAAGCGCGTCGCGCACCGCGCCGTGGTAGATGGTGGCGTGGCTGTCCTCGCCGCGACGGTCCACATAGCGCAGCTCAAGCCCCTCAGGCGAGGCGGTCTCGATGGCCGCAAGCACCTCGTCGAGTCCGCGCTGCATGGCCCCGCCCTCGTCGGCCATGGTGAGGTAGAGGCGCTTGTCCTCTCCCTGCCAGTCCTTGAGCAGCACAGGCGCCTCGCGCGCCAGGCGGCGGTCGTCCCACCAGAGGCTCGGGCTGATGGCGATGTAGTCGTCGAAGGCGCCCGGCGTCCTCAGAGCCGTGTCGAGCACGAACAGCCCAGCCAGGCTCTCCCCGGTTAAGACGTGGCGCCCCGTCTCGAAGCGCGCCTCGATGAAGGGCACCACCTCCTCGGTCAGGTGACGCCGGAAGCCGTCCGCCCCGCCATAGCCCTCGAACTCTGCCGCGAAGCGCTCATTCTGCGGGTCCGGCACGATCTCGCCGTAGCGGTCCTCGGTGCGCACGCCGACGACGATCATCGGCACCCGCTCGCCATTGACGAGGGTGAGATGTGAGAGCCCGGCAAGATGCACGAAATCCTGCTCCTGCCCGCCATCGACCACGAAGAGGACGGGTAACGGCCCCTCCACCCAGTCGGGCTTCTCAGGCGCGTAGACGTTGATCTCTCGCTCGGTGCCGTAGACCTCAGAGGGCAGCGCGTGGCTCTGACCAAGGACGATGGGCGAAGTCTTGGTCCGGTCGGCGGGCAGGTTGGCGCAGGCCGTCAGCAGGCCGATCACCGCAGCGAGGAAGACGAGCCTCACCCCGCGAGCCGCTCGGCGTCCTCGTCCGATAGCTCGAAGTTGGCGTAGACCTGCTGCACGTCGTCGAGGTCGTCGAGGGCGTCGTAGAGCTTGACGATGGTGTCGGACTTCTCCGAGCTCACCTCGATCGTGTTCTGCGCACGCCAAGCCAGCTTGGCGCTGTCGGGCTCGCCGTACTTCTCCTCGAGGGCCTTCTGGACCTCGGCGAAATCGTCGGCTGCGGTGTAGATGGTGTGAGCCTCCTCACCGGACTCCACATCCTCGGCGCCCGCCTCGATGGCGGCCTCCAGCACGTCCTCTTCGGAGCCCACTTCGGCCTTGTACTCGATCTGGCCGACGCGGTCGTAGCCGAAGCTGACCGAGCCTGTTTCGCCCAGGTTCCCGCCGTTCTTGGAGAAGGTGGAGCGGACCTCGGAGGCGGTGCGGTTCCTGTTGTCGGTCAGCGCCTCGACGATGATGCCGATGCCTTCCGGGCCGAAGCCTTCGTAGCGGATCTCTTCGTAGTCGTCGCCCTCGCCCGCCGAGCCCTTCTTGATGGCGCGGTCGATATTGTCCTTGGGCATGGACTGGCCCTTGGCGTTGGCAATGGCCAGGCGCAGGCGCGGATTGAAGGCGGGATCGGGAGCGCCCATCTTGGCCGCCACCGTGATCTCCTTGGAGAGACGCGAGAACAGCTTCGAGCGCTTCGCGTCCTGACGGCCCTTGCGGTGCTGGATGTTGGCCCATTTGGAGTGGCCTGCCATGGATGCCTCCGGAATATGAAAAGAGCCCCGGCGTGTAGGGCGCCGGAGCTCTTCTGTGAAGATGCGATGCCGGGTTTAGCGGCGGACCAGCGACCTGACCGAGAAGACGGCGAAGGCACCGACGAGGATCAGGAGCCAGAAGCCCAGCACCTCGACGAAGTGGATGCCGAGAAGGCTGTCCCAGGTGCCGCCGACACGGTCCTGCCACATGCCGAGGTTGAAACGGTCGGCGCCGAGAAGACCCCCCACCAGGAAGATCAGCAGCGCCGCGATGAAGATCCCGCTGAGCGAGCGCGCGATCACCTCGCCGAAGCCGTCGGAGCGTAGGCCCTGGGCGATCGCGACGAGCGCGATCGGCAGGAGCACGAGAAGAGGATCGGCGCCGGCTGCCCCGCCGAATGCGCCCTGAAGGTCGTTCATGAGTTCTGACATATCGTACCCTTACTGTCTGTCCCAACAGTAACGCTAACCGATCGTTAAGCTTTTGGCGAGCGCGTAAGTTCCATTGCCAGAAAATTGATGAGGGTCCTGACCCTGATGGGCTGGTGATGGGTCGGCGGCCAGACGGCCTGAAGGGTCACCTCGCCCCAGTCCTGCTCAGGGAAAAGGTGCACCAGGGACCGGTCCTCGAAGTAGCGGCGCATGATGAAGTCGGGGGCGTGGTAGATGCCGTGGCCCCCGGCGGCGAGGCTCGCCAGCATGTCGCCATTGTTCGCCACCACCCGGCGGGTGAGCTGCACCCGGCCCTCCTCACCGTCCTCGCCGGTATAGCGCAGGACATCGCCGCGCTGCGCGTTGGCGTAGACGAGGCCCGGCAGGCCATCGAGATCGGCCGGGCTCTTTGGCTCGCCGTGCTGTTTCAGAAAGCTCTCCGAGGCGCCCACCTGGATAGGGATGGAGCAGATGCGTTTGGCGATCAGGCTGGAGGCGGGCAGCTCGCCGATCCTCAAGGCGAGGTCGAAGCCCTCGCGGACCAGGTCCACCTGATCGTCGCGCAGGTCGAGCTCCAAGGTGACGGCGGGGTGCTCAGTGAGGAAGCGCTCGATGGGGCCGGGCAGCTCGCCGAGGCCGAAGGAGAGCGGCGCTGCCAGTTTGATGGGACCTGCGATGCCGAGGCTCTCCTCCCGCATCTCCTCCTCGAGGGCGTCGATGGAGGAGAGGAGCTTCTTGGAGCGCTCCAGATAGGCCTCTCCCGCGGGGGTCAGCACCAGGGCTCTCGTCGAGCGGCGCACCAGCTCAGTGCCAAGCCGCGCCTCCAGCGCCTTGAGGCGGCGGGAGACGGCGGAAGGAGCGACGCCCAGCTCATGGGCGGCGGCGGAGATCGTTCCTGTTCGGGCCAGCGCCTGAAACGTGGCCATGTCGCGTGCAGCATCCATGGGAGGCTTCTACGGCGCAGGACGCTCCACTAAAACCGCTGCGCTGCGCACGAGCTGCAGACGTTCGATCTCGTCGTCGCTAGCGCGGGTGAAGAGCTGGGTGCGGCAGAAGATGCCGAGGCAGCCTTCGACAGCCAGGGTCTCCTCGTCGACGCGGCGCAGGGACGAGGCGTAGGCCTTGCCGTCCTCGAGGCTGTAGATGGTGCCGTTCTCCCAGCGGTCGGCGCCGCGGTCGTAGTCCTCGAACAGCACCTTGCCGATGCGGTAGACGTCGGGAAGGTCGTCCTTCTTGACCATGCGGCCCGCCGCCACCTCGGCGGCGGCGCTGGTCCAGATGATGGTGCCGCGCACGGAGGAGCCGGTCTCCTCGATCTCCACCTGAGCATTGCCGCCGCGTGTCCACCACACGCCTTCGATATCGAGCGGGTTCATGGACTGGAGCAGAAAAACGGCAAACAACACGGCGAAAACAACCTCAATCAGCTTAGGTGCACCGCTACAAACGATCAGGCGGTACGGCGCAGACCCTGCAATGTGCGTTCCGCCTCGCGGATCGCAAGGCAAACCAGTCTTGCATCGGCTGTACCAACAACGGTTTCCGCTGAGCGTTGCTGTTACGCCACTCTCATCTGCGTCAGTCCGAGGCGGTCTCGCTGCGCAGCATTGGCGCGCGTTCCATGGTCACCACCTCCCCAGGCGCCACCCTCTCCCACTTCTGGGTCAGGCAGACCACGGCGACACAGCCCTTCACCCCCAGCGTGTCCTCGTCCATGCGGAAGATAGCGGAGCGGTAGCTCTTGCCCTCGGTGGGATCGTAGATGACGCCGCGCTTCCACTGGTTCCTGCCCGCCTCGAAGCCCTCGATGATCGGCATGTCGAGAAGCTCGCGCCCGCGCATCGCCTCGTCGGGGTTCTGCTCGTCGAAGACCTGCTCCTCCTCGATGCCGACATACCAGGTGATGCGCCCGGTCACGCTCTCGCCTTCCCGCTCGATGGTCACCTGGCTGTTGCGCCCCTCGGTCCACCAGACCCCCTCCACGCTCATAGGGTCCGGCGAGGCGGTAAGGGCGAGCAAGAGCGGCAACAGCATGGAAAGTCTCCCGGTTGGTGTCTGCGTGAGGGGTTGAGGTTAGAGCTGGGGCCGAGCCTCGCTCAACCGGCCGCCGATCCGCAGGGGCTCGGCAGTGAGGGCGAGGCCAGTTCGCGGGTCGGTCTCGACGAGGAGGCCGCAGATCGTGGCCTCGCCTGCGGCGGGCTGCATCCGGCCCACCTTCATCTTGGTGGTGAAGCGCTCGAGGATGGTGCCCTTCTCCATGCCGATCACGCTGTCATAGTCGCCGCACATGCCGGCGTCGGACTGGAAGGCGGTGCCTAAGGGCAGCACCTGGGCATCGGCGGTGGGGATATGGGTGTGCGAGCCAACCACCATGGACACCCGCCCGTCGAGATAGTGGCCGACGGAGTACTTCTCGGAGCACGCCTCGGCATGGACATCGACGATGATGGCGTCCACCTCGCGGCCGAGCTCCACCCCCTCGAGCTCACGCTCGATAGCGGGGGGGAGATCATCGACAGGTCCCATGAAGACCTGGCCCTGGAGCTGGATCACCAGGACCCGGTGCCCTGAGCGGCTCTCATAGAGACCCGCGCCGCGGCCCGGGTTGTTGGCGGGGAAGTTGGCAGGCCGCAAAAGGCGCCGCTCGTCGTCGAAGAGCTCGTAGCTCTCGCGCTGGTCGAAGGCGTGATTGCCGGTGACCAGGCAGTCGGCTCCGGCACTGAAGAGGTCGACAGCGATGTCGGCGTTGATGCCGAAGCCCCCGGCGGCGTTCTCGGCGTTGACGACAATGAAGTCCAAGGCGAGGTCCCGCCGCAGGCCGGGGAGCTGGTCCATCACAGCCTTGCGGCCGGATCGCCCCATAATGTCGCCAAGATAGAGAAGCCTCACCCAAGATCCCTTCGGAGGTACAAGGTCACAACTATCACTTCTTTCGCGAGGAGGGGAAGGGAAGTTCCATAAAAGCTGGTCAGGCCGACGGCTCACCCCCTTACCCTTTCGTTAAAGTACCGCTACGCTTGCTCTTTCGGACGCAGGATAAAGACAGGCTAGGGGCGCCCCATGATGAACAGACTACTGATGGCCATGGCGGCCCTTCTCAGCATGGCGGGAGCGGCGAAGGCGCAGAACGAGCTGATGCCCTCGCCCACCATGAAGCTGATGTCGCGCGCGGACTACTTCTCGATCCTCACCGAGATGCAGATCACGCCCCAGGTCTTCTCGCCGGACGGCACGGCCACGCTGATCCGGGGCGAGCTGCCGAGCGGCAACGCCTTCGTCATCGAGCCGCGGGGCTGCGCCGACCCCGTGGCCATCGAGGGCTGCCGCCTCACCAGCCTGGCGGTGGGCTTCGAGCCCTTCAATGTGAGCTATCCGAGGCTCAACGAGTTTCACAGCACCAAGGCCAAGCTCGCCACCGCCATCCGTGTCGGGAACAACCAGGGCATCGTCCTGGCCAAGCTCCTCACCCAAGAGGGCGTCAGCCGGGACACGGTGAAGCTCTACATCGCGCTGTTCCTGCAGGATGTCGGTGATTTCTACGAGGGCTGGGTAGCCAATGCAGGCCTCAGCCAGTCGGTGGGCGTGCAGTCCGACTTCGGACCGCTCTTCGCCGGTCCCCAGTCCGGCTATCTGCAGTCTATCACCTATGGCAGGCTGATCGACCTCACGGCGCCGCGGATCGGTCAGGAGGATATGAGCTTCCTGACCAGCGCCGCGAAAGCCATGGTCGAGGCCGAACAGGGGAAGCGCTAGGGTCTGGGCGCTAGGCTTCCTTCTGGTTCAGCACCACCAGGCGATGGGGCTGGCGCATCGCGGATAGGGCAGCGCGGAGCGTCTCGACGCTGCCGGGACCGTCGGTGACGGCTAGGGTGCGGCCCAGCTCGCGGGCGTAGTTGGTGCCGTCCACCACCAGGAACTCGGGCTCTAAGAAGGCGATGCGCCCGCCATCCATGATGAACTGGTGCCAGCCCTCCAGGATCTCGCGCTTATAGGCGCCGTCGCCGATCAGGACGTCGGGGGCGGTGTGCTTGGCCTCGTCCTCGGTCATGACATCAAAGGTGGTGGCGACATGGGCCTGCCCGATGGCGCCGAAGATGATCTCCGGGTCGAAGCCGTTGGCCTCCAGCATCATCTGGCTGCGCGGGCCGGTGCCGTGGACATAGGCGTGAAGCTCGTGGCGCTTGAGGGCCGAGGCGAAGGCGTAGACGTCGGCCGAGCGGCGCTCGACCCGCATCTGGAAGGCTCTGTAGGCGGACGATCCGACCAGGCTGAGCGCTGCCTCCTCGTCCCATAGGCGGGCGAGCTGCTCGCGCCAGGGGGCGTAGTCATGGCCGTGATAGTCCTCATGGGTCAGAAACAGGCGGATGGAGCCGCCCGCCGTCTCGGTCATCGAGCCGCGCACGATGTTGAAGCCTGTCGCCTGGGCGATGCGCTGCAGGACAGCGAGGGTGTAGACCGCCTCGGACCGCGCGTTGAAGGTGCTCGTCAGTGTACGGGTAAGGGCGAGTGCGGCATAGGGCGTCTCCACCACCATCACCCCGTCCTTGGCGAGCCAGCTCTTGGCACGGAGGAAGAAGGCGAGCGGGTCGTCGAGCTCTCCGAGGACGGAGATCGCGGTGATGATGTCGAACTTCTTGACGCCCATCTTCTTGAGGGCGGCCTGGCCATCGGCGGAGGTGAACTCCTCTTTGATGCCCACGCCCCAGTCCTGGGGTCCGGTCTCAGGGAGGGACGGGTCGAGGCCGATAGGCACGATCCAGCGCGGATAGGCCTTGGCGAGAGCACCCGAGCCGCAGCCAATGTCCAGGGCCGTCCCCTCGCGGGTGGTCAGCATCTCCAGCACCTGGTGAGCGGCGGCCTTGAGGCGGTGCTCGTCGGTCCAGCTCGGCTCGAAGGGGAGCGCAGCAGGGCGCTCCTCGAACACGTCGGCCCGCTGAAGAAGTCCGCAGCCGGATTTTCCGTGCTCGTCGCCGCAGGTGACCCAGGTCACCCCCTCGCCCACCTCGAAGGCATGGGTCAGCGTGGTCCCGTGACAAGCCCGGCAATAGCTGATGGCTGCCGCTTTTCCCATGATCGTTCCCCGCGCTCTTCGACGTTGTGTGTCCTGAACCGCCGGTATGCACGAGAGCCGTAAAGTTAGAGTCAAGCGAGGCTTTACGGGCCGTTTAAAAGTGTTGGTAGAGTCTTCTCTTGCCTCACGGCGCGCAGCGCCTCCGGCGGGGCGAGCCATACGGCTCGGGCACCCGGTCGAGTGCCTTCCCGCGGCACTGCCGGTCTTTCAAGAACATGCTTCGCCGTTGTACCTCCCCTAAAGGGGAGGACAAATAAAAAAAACCGCGGAGCCTAGGGCTCCGCGGCGTCAGTGTCGTCGTCCGCGAGGGACTTCCAACAAAAACATCAGAAGGTGGGAGGCGTCAGCCTCGGGACCGCCCGGCGCTTGCGCCTTGTCCACGAACCCCACACGAACGACGGATCATCTGACTCGACATCCGATCACCTCCTTTTCAGTTGCTTCCACTGACGAGAAGGTGAGGTGTTCTCGCTTCGTGCGCAAGGGGAAAAACGTTGAGTGCGGCGCTCTGGCGGTTACAAGGGCGCCATGAGCACACGCCCCAGAAAAGCCGTCATCCCCGTCGCCGGTTTTGGCACGCGGGTCCTCCCCGCCTCCAAAGCGATCCCCAAGGAGCTTCTGCCCGTCGTGGACCGGCCGCTGATCCACTACATCATGGAGGAGGCGCTGGAGGCCGGGATCGAGCATCTCTGCTTCGTCACCGGTCGCGGCAAGTCAGCCATCGAGGACTATTTCGACCACCAGGTCGAGCTCGAACAGGCGCTGGAGAAAAAGAACAAGAAGGACATCCTTTCGGCCACCATGGAGAGCGTGCTGGAAGCGGGCGCCACCTCCTTCACCCGCCAGCAGAAGGCCCTCGGTCTCGGCCACGCCGTCTGGTGCGCACGCGACATCGTCGGCGACGAGCCCTTTGCGGTGCTGCTTCCCGACGTCATCATCAAGGGCAAGCCCAAGGCCCTCAAGGAGATGATGGACCGCTACGAGGACGGCGCGAACCTCCTCGCGGTGGAGGAAGTCCCGATGCAGGAGACGAATAAGTACGGCGTCATCGCGCCGAAGGGCGACTGGTCGAACGGCGCGGTGGAGATGTCCGGCATGGTCGAGAAGCCCGACCCCTCCGAGGCACCCTCCAACTACTCCATCACCGGGCGCTACATCCTTCAGCCGGAGATCTTCGGCCTGCTGGAGAAGCAGGGACCGGGCGCCGGCAACGAGATCCAGCTCACCGACTCGATGGCCAGCCTCCTCGATAGGCAGAAGTTCCTGGCCGTCACCTTCACCGGTGAGAGCCATGACTGCGGCTCCATCGAGGGCTTCGTGAAGGCAAACATCGCCTTCGGCATGGACCACCCTCAATACGGCGAGGGTATCAAGGAGGCAGTCGCCGCCCTTCGCTGATGTGTGCTGCAGCGCGGAACCGAACGAAGGGCAAGTTCCCTGCGTTAGGGGCGCGGAAGGGAACCTCCTATGCACCGCCTCGCTGCCCTGGCCGCCGTCCTCGCCGTGCTTCTCATGGGGGTGGCATGTGCGCAGAGCAGCGGTCCCTATGTCTATGCCGTAGACAGCATCAACCCGCAGCTTCCCAGTACCGACCGTGCGGTCAATCTGGAAACCCCGCAGGCGAGCATCGAGACCTTCCTGGCCGCAGCGCAGCGCGAGGACTGGGTCCGCGCCGCGCAGGCGCTGGAACTGAGCTACCTCCCTGAGGCCGAGCAGGAGCGCCTTGGTCCGGTTCTGGCCGAGCAGCTCCACCTCGTCATCGAGCGGGCCATCCTTCTCGACTGGGCAACGCTGCCGGACCGGCCCGACGCGAGGGCCGTTCGCACCAGCGGCAACGATCCGGTGGCGGGGGAGGAGCGGCGCAGCCTCCGCCTCGCCCTGGTCACGCTGCCGGACCGGCCCGTGGCGATCAGGCTGGCCAGGTTGCAGATCGAGGGGGAGGACCCCGTCTGGGTGTTCCCGCGCCAGACCACCGAGAACATTCCCGATCTCTACGCGCATTTCGCGCCCGGCCCGATCGAGCGGGCTCTTCCCTCCGCGCTTCGCCAGCAGGCCTTCTGGACCCTCTCCTGGTGGGAGGTGATCGCCCTTCCCCTCCTTCTGCTGGCAGCGTTCGGCCTGGCGGCACTGGCCTACTGGGCGATGAGCAAGGCCGCCGCAGGGGTGGGCGAGGTGGCGCTCATCCCCTGGATCGTCCGTGCGGTGCGGACACCGGCGGCGCTTCTGGTTTTCGCGGCAGCGTTCTCGGTCGCCCAGGCGGTGGCGTTCACCTTCTCCAACACCGTCAACTCAGTCATCGACCCGATCACCACCGCCGCCGTGGTGCTGGCCGCCGCGGCCCTCGTGGTCTCGATCATGGACGCCGTGATCGAGCGGGTCTCGAACACCGAAGGCAGCGACCCCACCCAGCCCGACGCCGAGGCGGACCGCGCCTACTACACGACCCTATCGGCCGTCAGGCGCTTCTTCCTCGTGCTGATGCTGCTCGTCGGCACGGCCTTCGTCCTGCTCCAGTCGAACCTCGACCAGACCCTCGGCCTGTCCCTTCTGGGGTCGGCAGGAGCGATCGGTCTCGTCCTGGCCTTTGCCGCCAGGGAGGCCCTCGGCAACATCATGGCCAGCCTGCAGATCGCCTTCGCCAAGACAGCGCGGATCGGCGATGCCGTGATCTTCGAGGGCGAGCTCGCCTATGTGGAGAAGATCGGCTTCACCCATGTGCGGCTCAGGACCTGGGACGACCGGCGGCTCATGGCGCCGGTCCTGAACTTTGTCGGCGAGACCTTCGAGAACTGGACCAAGACCGACAGCTCGATGAGCAAGTATGTCCTTCTGACCCTCGACCACCGGGCGAATGTGGAGGCTCTCCGGCATGAGTGGAGCCGCTTCGTCGAGGGGGAAGAAGAGGTGATCGAGCTCGACGAGGCCAAGGTGCAGGTCGTCGGCCATAGCCGCGACGGCATGGAGGTGCGGTTCCTTTTCAAGGCGCCCGACCCGTCGACCGCCTGGGACATTCACTGCCGGGGAAGGGAGGCGATGCTGCACGCCGCCAGCCGCCTGGACGAGGGGACGGAAGACCGCCCGGCCTTCCTCCCCCGCGAACGAGAGGTCATGGTGGCGAAGACCGCCTAGGCCCCGAGGGGCAACCCTCAGCCCCCTGTCTTCTCCGCAGCCCGCTGGAACGCTTCGCGGGAGGTGATCCGCTCAGCATAGGCGGCGAGCTTGGGATAGCCGCCCAGAAGCCCCAGGCGCTTCGCCATGTTGGCGACATAGCCCACCCCCACATCGGGGATGGTGAAGTGGTCGCCGAGAACATAGTCGCGGCCCTCGAAGCGCTTCTCCAGATAGCCGAGATGGAGCTGCACCTCCCCCTCGGCAAACATGGAGATCAGCATGGGTTTGGGCTCCTGCTCGCGGCTAAGAAGCAACTTGAGGAAAAGCGGCAGAAAGCCTGAGCCCTCGGGGTAGTGAAGCCACTGCATCCACTCCGCCCGCGCAGCGCCATCGATCGGCGGGGCGAGTGGGCCGTCCCCCGCGTAGCGCTCGGTCAGAACCATCGCGATGGCGCCGCTCTCGGAGAGGACCGATCCGTCGATCTCGATCACCGGCGACTTGCCCAGGGGATGCGCCTTCTTCAGCTCGGGCGGCGCACGGCCCATCTCGTTGCGCTCGTAGATCTCGAGCTCGTAGGGAACGCCCAGTTCCTCCATCAGGAAAGCCGTGAAGACGCTGCGGCCGACGCGCAGGTGGTGAAGTTTGATAGCCATCGGGAAGCCTCGCGCTAGTTTTTCCCTATGCCCTGCTCGCCCGCGCCGCGCTCCGCAAGCAAACCCCGCAGCTTGCCGTCCTCAGGGCCTTCTGCGGCGCAGCAATCCCGACCGTTTCGGTCTTGTATAGGGTTGCGTGGTAGCTACATGAGCGCCGGTTCGGGCGGCCCCGCCCCGACGCCGCTTGCCTTGGAGAACGATCAGTGAGTGCAGACCCGTCTGCTAGCCCCTCGGCTCGCCATGTCATCAAGCTGGTGGCCGATCTTCTGAGGCCGGAGACCGGGTATCTGGGGCTCGCCGTCATCTACGGCATCGGCATCAGTGTCCTCTCCCTCGCCACCCCGATCGCGGTGCAGGTGCTGATCAACTCGGTCGGTTTCACCGGGCTTGCCGTGCCCCTCGTGGTGCTGTCGCTGACGCTTTTCGGGCTTCTTCTGGCCTCGGGTCTTCTCAACGCCATGCGCGTGCACCTGATGGAGATCTTCGCCAGGCGCTTCTACGCGCGGCTGACCTCCGCCATCGCTCTCAAGGCGCTCTACGCCCAGAAGCCGTTCTTCCAGGACGATGGACGCTCGGTCCTGTTCAACCGCTACTTCGACATCCTCAACGTGGTGAAGGCCCTGCCGATCCTTCTGATCGGCGGCTTCACGGTGCTTTTGCAGGCGGCGGTGGGCTTCATCCTGACATCCTTCTACCACCCGCTCTTTCTCGCCTTCAACGTGGTGGTCATCGCGCTGATCTGGCTGATCTGGCTCGTCTGGGGGGGAGGCGCGATCAAGACCGCGGTCAAGCTGTCCCAGGAGAAGCACGAGACCGCCGCGTGGCTCCAGTCCCTGGCGGGCTCCAACGGCTACTTCAAGAGCCACGAGCACATCGCCTACGCCCTGAAGCGCACCGATCAGGAGACCAACGACTACGTCATGGCGCATCGGCGCCACTTCCGCCGCCATTTCTCCCAGACCATCGGCTTCCTCCTCCTCTACGCCACCGCGAGCGCCGCGCTTCTGGGCCTAGGCGGCTGGCTGGTCATCCAGGGACAGCTCACCCTAGGCCAGCTCGTCGCGGCCGAGCTCGTCCTCTCCGTAGCCTTCTACGGGGTGAGTCAGCTCGGCAGCTACCTCAACTACTTCTACGACCTCTGCGCGGCCGCTGAGGAGCTCTCCCTCCTCGACGGGATCGTCCTGGAGGAGCCGACCGGAGAGGAGGTCCCCGACCTGCCCCACGGCTCCCTCGTCTTCGACGCGGTCAAGGGTCATGCCAGGGGTGCGCCTGCGGTCTTCGATGTGGAGATTCCCGCCGGCCAGATCGTCTATGCCAGGGCGCAGAGCCACGGCGTGCAGCGCCTCTTCACCAACCTCCTCAAGCGCTTCGAGAGCCCGAAGGGGGGGACGCTGACCCTGGGCGGCTACGACATCACCTCGATCGAGGTTCTGACCCTTCGCCGCTTCGTCATCGTCCTCGACCGGCCCACCGTGGTGGAGATGTCGATCAGGAACTACCTGACCCTGGCCCGCGAGGAGGCCACCTCCGCGGAGATGCTCGACACCCTCGCCTGCGTCGGTCTCGACGAGGTGATGGAGGAGCTCGAGGACGGGCTCGACACCCAGCTCTCGGTGACAGGCTGGCCTTTGTCAGTGAGCGAAACCATGCGCCTCAAGCTGGCCGCGGCGATCCTCGCCAGACCGAAGGTGCTCATCCTGAACCAGCTCTTCGACACCCTGCCCTCGGCCTTCCTTCAGCGTGCGGTGGACAGGCTCTGCGTCACCTGCGACGAGCCGACCACGCTCATCATCTTCTCCTCCGCCGAGCCGCAAATGCATTTCGACCGCTACCTCTGCATCGGCGCGCAGAAGCAGACCATCTCGGACGACCCCGCCATCCTGGGTATGCGGAGCGCCATGACGAAGCTCGAGCCCGTGCGCGCGGTGGAGGACGCCTGATATGCCCCTTCGCGAGCAGCACCTTCAGTACTTCACCACGCTTCAGTCGATCCGTATGCCAAGGGTCATGCGGGTGACAGGCTCGATGATCGCCCTGACGCTGACCGCGGCGCTGGTCTTCCTGACCTTCACGCCCTGGGTACAGACCACCGTGGGGGCGGGAACGGTCACCACCCTCGATCCCAACGACCGGGTGCAGGAGATCAACGCCCTCGTCTCGGGGCGGATCGAGCGTTGGTATGTGCGGGACGGCGCGAGGGTCGAGGAGGGCGATCCCATCCTCAAGATCGCCGACAACGACGCCAACCTGATCGAGCGTCTGAACGCCGAGCAGCGCCAGCTCCTCAACGCCCGCGACGCGGCGGCCGCGGCGCTCTCCACTGCCAGGATCGACCTCCAGCGCACGAGGGACCTCTTCGACAGCGGGCTTGCGGCCAGACGCACCTACGAGCAGGCCCGTATCCGCGTCGAAGGGCTGCGTTCGGACCTCGCCAGCGCCGAGGCTGCTATCGCCCGCCAGCAGGTGGACCTCTCCCGCCAAGCCCAGCAGATCGTCCACGCGCCCCGCGACGGCACCATCCTGCGGATCAATGCGGGCGCCTCCTCCACTACTGTCTCGGTGGGCGACCCGGTGGCCACCTTCCAGCCGGAGGGCGCCAAGCGGGTCGTCGAGCTCTATATCGACGGGCGCGACGTGGCGCTGGTCCATCCTGGCTCGAAGGTCCGCCTTGTCTTCGAAGGCTGGCCCGTGGTGCAGTTCTCCGGCTGGCCGTCCATCGCCTTCGGCACCTTCCCCGGCGAGGTGCTCTCCGTCGACCCCACTGCCCAGGCCAACGGCCAGTTCCGCGTGCTGATCGCCGAGCCAGAGGAGACCGACGAGCCCTGGCCCTCCGAGCGCTTCATCCGCTTCGGCGCCAAGGTGCGGGGCTGGGTTTTGTTCGAGACCGTGCCCCTGGGCTTTGAGCTCTGGCGCCAGCTCAACAACTTCCCCCCCACCCTCACGCAGCAGCCGAGCTCGGGAGCGCAGACCCGGTGAGGGCCTTCCTTTTTGCTCTTCTCTGCCTGCTGAGCGTCGGCAGCGCTGCGGCCCAGGACGTTCTCCTGCCCCGCGATGTCGCCCGTTCGGCCACGGACAACTACCCGGCGGTGCTTGAGGCAAGGGCCGCAAGACGCGAGGCGCTGGGCGAGCAGCTCTCCGCCAGGGGCGTCTTCGACACGGTGGTGAGGAGCCGAGCCACCAGCCGCCTTGAAGGCTTCTGGTCGGGAGACGTGGCGGAAGTCGGCGCGAGACGGGCGCTCGGCCCTCTGGGCACGGAGGTCTATGGCGGCTACCGCATCTCCCAGGGCACGCTGCCGATCTACGAGGACTACGACTACACCGATCAGGGCGGCGAGATCAGGGTCGGGGTCATCTTCAACCTCCTCCGAAACCGCGCCATCGACGCGCGAAGAGCCGGCATTGAGCGGGCGGGGCTGCAGGTGAGCGCTGCCGAGCTCGATATCCTCCTGACCCGTATTGAAGTGCAGCAGGATGCGCTTCTCGCCTACTGGCGTTGGGTGGCGGCGGGACGTGTTCTGACGGTCTATGAGGAGCTCCTCGGCATCGCGGCGAACCGCGACACCGCCCTCCGCCGGGAGGTCGAATCGGGTGCGCGGGCCGCAATCGACATCACCGAGAACCTTCAGAACCTGACTCGCCGGAAGGAGCTCGTCAGGCGTGCCGAGCGCGATCTGCAGACGGCGGCGAACGCCCTCGCCCTCTTCTACCGCGACGAAGAAGGCCAGCCTTCCGCGCCGGATCGAACGCAGCTCCCCGAGGAGATCGGCATGCCGATGCGCACCGGCGCCGCCCTGATCGACCTCAATGCTAGGCCCGACCTCCAGCTCTTCGAGATCGCCCGTGAGCAGCTCGAACTCGATATGCGTCTGGCACGGAACGATCTTCAGCCTGACCTCAAATTCTCCGTCGAGGGCTCGGACGATTACGGCGCCATCGCTCCGGGTGGCCCGAGCCGGGATGCTGCGGAACTCAAAGCAGGCGTGACCTTCTCCGTCCCCTTTGGACGCCGCGCCGCGAGGGGCCGTGTCCGCAGCGCCGAGGCGGCTTTGGAAGGCCTCGAACAGCGTCAGCGGCTCGCCCGCGACCAGATCGCCCGCGAGCTCGCCGATCTCCAGGTCAGCCTCGATGCGGCCTCGGACATTCTCGAGCTGACGAAGCTGGAACGTCAGCAAGCGGAACGCCTGTTGGAAGCGGAAGAGCAGCAGTTCCAAGGCGGCGCCAGCGACTTCTTCCTCGTCAATCTGCGCGAGCAGACCCTGGCCAACGCCTCCATCCGCCTCATCGAAGCCCAGCAGACCCTCGCCAGCGCCGCTATCGCCTACCAGGCGGCAACGCTCGACCTCGAACGCCTTTCGGCGGGCGGGAACTGACCTTTACCCTTGGGGGGTTTCGCTAGTGGAAAGTCCCCCTCCGCCCTTCGGGCACCTCCCCCTGGTAGGGGGAGGAAGCAGCGCGCGAACCCCTGCCCCCGAAGAACGCGAGCGTAGCGGAGCGAAGTCGAGCCGGCGCTCAAATAGGCTCGCGGGCAGCGAGCCGGTAGCGCCGAGCAAAAAACTCAGCGCCAAGCAAAGTTGACCGCCCCCGCCTGCCGCCGCTACTGCCCCTCCCATGACCGAACGCAAGTCCTCCTTCTCCAAAGAAGAGCTCCTCGAATGCGGCCGGAACGGGCTGCGCGGCCCCGGTACGGCGCAGCTTCCCGTGCCGCCCATGCTGATGATGGACCGCATCACCCATATCGCCGATGAGGGCGGGGCCTACGGCAAGGGGCAGATCGTCGCCGAGCTCGACATCACGCCGGACCTCTGGTTCTTCGAGTGCCATTTTCCGGGCGACCCAGTGATGCCGGGGTGCCTCGGCCTCGATGCGCTGTGGCAGCTCACCGGGTTCTTCCTGACCTGGGGCGGCAGCCCTGGCCACGGCCGGGCGCTCGGTGCAGGCCAGGTCAAGTTCACCGGTCAGGTGCGGCCTCAGAACAAGCTCGTCCGCTACGAGATCGACATCCGCCGAGCGATGCGGGGGAAACTTGTCCTCGCCATCGCCGACGGCACCATGTTCGTGGACGACAAGAAGATCTACGAGGCCAAGGATCTGCGCGTGGGCCTCTTCTCCATGGAACAGCTCGAAGGCTCGGTCCTCGGCTGATCCGGCGGCTCACCTGCCGCATCCGTAACGAATAAAAAGGGGCGGTAAGCCCCATAACCCCTCGAAAGGGAGAGGCTATGCGCCGAGTCGTCATCACTGGAATGGGTATCGTCTCCTCGATCGGGGACACGCTGGACGAGGTCACCAAGAGCCTGAAGGAGAGCATCTCCGGCATCACCTTTTCCGAACAAATGGCGGAGCTGGGCTTCAAGTCGCAGGTCTGGGGTAAGCCCAAGGTGGATGTGGAGGAGGTGCTCGACCGCAAGACGAGGCGCTTCATGGGCGAGGGCGCGGCCTGGAACTACCTCGCCATGCGCGACGCCATCAAGGACGCTGGGCTCACCGAGGACGAGGTCAGCCACGAGATGACCGGCATCGTCATGGGCTCCGGCGGCCCCTCGACGGAGACCATCGTCATGGCCGCCGACAAGACTCGCGAGACGGGGAGCCCGCGCAAGATCGGCCCGACGGCGGTGCCCAAGGCGATGAGCTCCACCAACTCGGCCTGCCTGGCTGTCCCGTACAAGATCAAGGGCCTCAACTACTCGATCAGCTCGGCCTGCGCGACCTCCGTTCACTGCATCGGCCACGCCTACGAGCAGGTGGCGATGGGCAAGCAGGACGTGATCTTCGCCGGCGGCGGCGAGGACCTCGACTGGACCCTCTGCAACATGTTCGACGCCATGGGCGCCATGTCGACCAAGTACAACGACACCCCCGAGACGGCATCACGCGCCTATGACGCGGACCGCGACGGCTTCGTGATCGCGGGCGGCGCCGCCACGGTGGTGGTCGAGACCCTCGACCGGGCGCTGGCGAGGGGCGCTAAGATCTGGGGCGAGATCGTCGGCTATGCTGCGAACTCCGACGGCTACGACATGGTCGCCCCCTCCGGCGAGGGCGCGGCGCGCTGCATGCGGAAGGCGCTGGAGACGGTCCGCGAGAAAATCGGCTACATCAACACCCACGGCACCTCGACACCCATTGGCGACACCCGCGAGGCGGGCGCGTTGGAGGAGGTGTTCGGCCAGGACATGCCGCCCTTCGCCTCCACCAAGTCCCTCACGGGCCACTCCCTCGGCGCGGTCGGCGCCCAGGAGCTGATCTTCAGCCTCCTCCAGATGAAGGAGCGCTTCCTGGCGGCCTCCGCCCATATCGAGAAGATCGGCGACGAGTTCGCCCATCTGCCCGTGATCCGCGAGCTTCGCGAGGGCATGGACCTCGAGGCGGTCCTGACCAACAGCTTCGGCTTTGGCGGCACCAACGCCTCCCTCGCCGTGGCGAAGTACCAGGGCTAGCAGCAGCGCCCCGGCCTCTTTCCCTTTCTCGTGAGGGAACAGGCGGCCCGCCAGGGCCATTCTTCCTGCAGATGCGCGGGGGCGCTTCCGCCCCTGGCGTGTTCCAACGGAGGAAGCCATGTCCCTACTGACCACCGCTCTCTTGAGCTCCGCCCTAACGGCGGCGCAGCCCACCGTCGCGCCCCAGATCACCCCCCAGCAGGTCACCGATACCTGTCTGGAACTCTTCACCTTCGTCGACCGCTCCGACGCCTATGAGGTGCAGGAAGAGCCGGAAATCCTCGCCATCGTGAACCGCGGCGACGACCGCGCCTGCCGCGCTCGCCTGACCGAGCTGCAGCGCGAGGGTAGCTCCGTGCGCACACAGCCCGCCATGGACGATGACGAGATGGAGCTCGAAGAGGACGGCCAGGCGGTCGAGGTCGATCGGCGTACCCGCCAGGTCCGCGAGGAGGTGACCCTGCGCGAGACCGTCGCCGTGCAGGGCGTGGTCGATGTTCTGACCGGCGCGCCTTCCGTCGAGATCGACCACGAGCCCTCCACCGTGATGGTCGAGGAGAGCGCTCCCCAGGTCACCGTCTCGGGCGGTCAGCCGGAGATCCTGGTGCGCGAGCAAGCGCCGATCATCACCATGCAGATGCCGACCATCACCATCGAGCAGCCCGCCCCGATCATTGAGGTGGTGATGCCAGACCCCAATGTCAGTGTTGAGAACGCCGAACCGAAGATCACCGTGCGCCAGGGCCAGCCCCGTGTCCGCGTGGCCGTGCCCGAGCCCCGGATCGACCTCGACCTCAACGCCGCTCCCGTCGGTGAGGATGGCGGCGAGATCCAGACCCGCATCCGCAAGGCCCGCTCCAACCCCGAGGCGCGTGACGGCATGACCCTGGTAGCCCGCGACGGCCAGGATGCGGAAGCGAACGTCTATGTCCGTCATCCCGAGGCGGAGGTTCAGCGCACCGGCGCGGGCGCCCAGCCGCAGATCCGTGTCGAACGCTCCGAGCCGACGATCCGCTTCACCGGCGCCGAGCCTGAGGTGAAGATCGAGGGCGAGCCCAAGATCGAGTTCAAACGCGTCGGCGAGCCTAGGGTCGAGTTCCGTCAGAACACTGAATCCTCCGAAGCCAAGGTCGCGGACCTCTCCGGCAAGACCGTCTACGGACAGGACGGTGAGAAGATCGGTGAGATCGGCCGGGTCGTCCAGCTCGGCTCCTCCGTCTACGCCGTTCTCGAACATGGCGGCGTCCTCGGCATGGGCGAGAAGGAGGTGCCCCTCCCCCTCTCCTCCCTCAGCATGGAAGGCGACCGTCTGGTGGCCGACAACCTGACCGAGGCAAGGCTCGAGGAGCTCTCCGACCAGGAGATCGACGAGAACTACAACCTCGACGACGATCAGGTCCTCCGCCTGCGGATGCAGGAGCGTCAAGAACGTCGGACGGACCGCGAGCGGAACTAGTTCCAAACAGCGTAGGGCGGTCAGCGAAGCTGGCCGCCCTACGAAGTGGTCTTCGTTGAGTTGTAAGCAGGAGATAAGCCCGTAGGGTGGACGCCGGCAGGCGGCCACCTTCCCCAGGCACCACCGCTGCGAGGTGGCCGCTGCTCGCGTCCACCCTACTGCATCGCGGCTGCCGGGGTTGCTACGTACCTAGACAGTCAGAGGGGAGCCGCCCTACGTCCTTCCAAAGCCCAGCCTATCAGCCACCTCCTGCGCCTCACCCAGGGTCTGGCCGAAATAGACTTCGATCCCTCGGCCCTGAAGCTCCTGCAGTGCCTCATCGTGGCGGGCCGAGCGGCCCGTTCCGTGCACGTCGCGGATGAAGACGCCGACGACCCGTTCGGGGTGCTCCTTCGAGGCCTCGGCATAGACGTCCACGTCCTTCTCGCCGTCATCGCCGATGCATAGGAAACGCATGTTCGGGTACATCTCCAGGATATGGCGCACGGCCTCGATCTTATGCTCCGTATGCGCCGAGGCGATGAACTTGGCATCGTCCACCCCGTAGTCCTTAAGGAACATCGGCCCCTGGGGAAGCTGCTTCTTCTGCATGAACCGGGCGAGGTAGCCGAAGAGGTTCCAGGGGCTCGACGAGACGTAGAAGATCGGCGCGCGCTGACCCTCCTCGCCGGTGAGCATGGTGTAGAGCTCCGGCGCGCCTTCGACCACGACGCGCTCCTCGGGCATCTCCATCAGGATGCGCTTCCAGTTGGCGAGGAAGTTCGACACTCCCGTCTCCAACACCGTGTCGTCGATGTCGGAGATGACGGCGAGCCCCACCTCGCGGCCCGGTGCCAGGATCTCGGCGATGACGGTCGCAGCGCCGAGCGCTGGCGTCGAGATCTCCGCCTTCTCCCACTCGCTGCGCTCCGGCAGGGGGCGGTCGATGGCGATGTCGAGGGTAAAGTAGCCCTCCCCGTCGCTCTCCAGATGATGGGTCTCGCCCATCAGCTTGATGTCGACCTTCTCGCCCGGCAGCTCGTCGCTCTCATAGAGGCGCAGCATGTTGCGCACCTTGGCGAAGCTGGCCTCGCTGACCCCCGCATGACCGGGCCAGCTCTCCACTAGGCGGCCCTTGAGGATGAGGCGCTTGTCGTTGCGGTAGCCGTGATAGGCGAGAATGTGCGGCTCGGCCTCCTCGTCCTTTCTGCCGAGAATGTCGTAGCGTAGCCGGTCGATGCTGCGTTCGGCGGCGGCGATGCCCTTCTGGGCGAGATTTCTGAGATGGGGCGCGGCGGACATGGCGCTCCTCCTGCTTGACGTGGGGGGCGAACACGTGGGTGAGCGAAGCGGTCCCTGAAGAGGTGTTTGGATTTGGTGGCGGACCTCTGTAACGGGAGGCCAGCAGAAGGAGACAGCCCATGAGCGACGAGCAAGCCTACCCTAAAGGTGACCTGATGAAGGGCCGCCGCGTCCTGATTATGGGCGTCGCCAACAAGAACTCCATCGCCTGGTCCATCGCCCAGCAGATGGCGGCGCAGGGGGCGGAGCTCGCCTTCACCTATATCGAGGCCATGGAGAAACGGGTGCGGCCTCTCGCCAAGGAGATCGGTGTCAAGCTGATGATCCACTGCGACGTGACCTCGGACGAGAGCATGGAGGCGGCCTTCGGCAAGATCCGCGACGAGTGGGGCGAGCTTCACGGCCTCGTCCACGCCATCGCCTTCTCCGACAAGGAGGAGCTGAAGGGCAGCTTCGTCGAGAACACGAGCCGCGAGAACTTCGCCCGCTCCATGGATATCTCGGCCTTCAGCTTCGTCGATGCCGCAAGGCGCGCCGCGCCGATGATGGCGCCGGGGGGCTCGCTCGTGACCCTCACCTATCTGGGCTCCGAGCGGGTGATCCCGAGCTACAACGTGATGGGCGTGGCGAAGGCGGCGCTCGAGGCGTCGACCCGCTACATCGCGCGGGATCTCGGGCCGAAGGGCATACGCTGCAACGCCATCTCGGCGGGGGCGATCAAGACGCTCAGCTTGGGCGGCATCTCCGGCGGGCGGTCGCTTCTGTCGGCGGGGCGCGACTGGGCACCGCTGCGCGAGGACACCGACCCTGCGGGGGTTGCGGGGTGCGCGCTCTATCTCCTGTCCGACCTCGGCAAGTCGATCACCGGTGAGGTGCTACACGTGGATGCGGGCTTCCATATTGTGGGGTTCCCGGATCAGGCGGAGGAGTAGAGACCCTGTCCCCCTTCAGGGGGACCGAACCCTAGGGTTCGAGGGGGAGCTGGAACTTGCGAAGGTGCTTCTTGATGGTCCCCCTCCGCCCTTCGGGCACCTCCCCCTGGTAGGGGGAGGAAGGTAGCTACCACGCGATCGTCGCCAGCACCGCGCCTGCGACCAGAAACTGCGCTGCCGCCAGCACGACGAGCCGTCTCCGCATACGCACGAACTTGGCCGAGGCCTCGCGGTCGCTCTCCATCTGCCGGTCGCGTAGGGCGAAGAGCTTGGGCAGCATCACCTCCCTGACGAAGAGGCTCGTGGCGGCGATCAGCGCCATGCCGAAGGCTTGGGCAGGCTCCTCCCAGCTCGAGAACGCGCCGAGAAGCCCTGTGACCACGAGGAAGAAGTAGTAGCGCGGCACCAGCCTACGGAGGAAGTTCGCGCCCTCGTCCCCCTCCAGGTACTTCATCACCGTGGGCGCCACGACGCCGCCAAAGGCCAGGATCGCTCCGAAGATCGAGGCGGCGAAAAAAGTGCGGGCGATCTCCTGCAGCATGTCAGCCCTCCCGCGCGATGCGGAACGGACCGAAGCTCTGGCTCACCGGCATGATCTCCACACGGTTGAGGTTGATGTGCGGCGGCAGGGTGAGGAGGTCGGCGATGACCAGGGAGATGTCGTCCGCCGTCAGATTGTCCGTTCCTTCATAGACCCTCGCAGCCTTCTCCTTGTCCCCGGCGAAGCGCACCTCGGAGAACTCGGTCTCGGTGAGCCCCGGCTCCACCGAGGAGACCCGGACCTTGGATCCGGCGAGGTCCGAGCGGAGGTTCAGGGAGAACTGCGTCACGAAGGCCTTACTCGCTCCGTAGACGTTGGCGCCCGGATAGGGGTAGCTTCCAGCCACGGACGAGATATTGACGATGTCCGCCCGCTCGAGCGCCTTCATCCCCGGCAGAAGCGCGCGGGTCAAATGGACGAGGCCGCGGATATTGGTGTCGATCATCCGGTCCCAGTCCTCAAGGCTCGCCTCGTCGGCGCCCGAAAGACCGAGCGCCAGACCGGCATTGTTGATCAGGATGTCGGGAGCATGGGGGAGGTCGCCCGCGAAGTTCCTAATCGCCTTCGCGTCGGTCATGTCCAGGCGGGCGTGGCGGAAGTCCTCTCCCAAAAGCGCCCGCATGGCTTCGAGCCGCTCGCCTCGCCTTCCCGTCCCGATGACCCTGGCGCCAAGGCCCACCAGCCGCTCCGCCGTAGCAGCACCGATGCCGGAGGTGGCGCCTGTCACAAGGGCCGTTTTGCCTTCGAGACTGGTTCTCATGGCCTTATCCTCCGCTCGTGGCTTGTGTTTGGGCGGTGAGATGTCAATCTGTTAAGCATGGCAGCGCTTATTCGCATTCTTCTTTTCATTCCCCGTCTCATCGCCCGGCTCTTCGGCTATAGCGGCACGGCCGTCCGCAAGGCCTCTGGGAACGCTCTTGCGGACGCGGCGTCAAGCGCGGGGGGCAGCGCGAAGGTCGAGGTGACACCCGCCAGGCCCTACACGTTCCTGTTCCGCGAGATCGGCCGGCCCAAGCTGCCCGTGGTCTCGGCGTCGGAGTTCGACGTCGATGAGGCGAGGAAGCTAGTGCGGGCGTCGGACACCTATTTCTCACGCCCCTTCACCCTCTTCCCGCCCGGCTCCTTGTTCTACGAGGAGGTGGAACGGGCCGAGCTCGAAGCGGCGCTCGGTGTGCAGGAGGGTTCGGAGGATGCCGGTTTTGCCGCCTGGACGACTGAGTTCCGAAAGGTGCTGAACGACAATGCGCGTAGGCTACTGCTCTGGTACACGCCGCTGGTGGCCTCGCTGTCGGCGGGGCTGGCGCTGCTCATCCACGACATGCTGCCGAAGGATACGGTGGAGCTGCCGATGATCGGCGAGCGCTCGGCGGACGTCTTGGGATGGCCGCTGGCGGCGCTCCTCGGCGTCTTCGTGCTGATGCTGATCTATCAGTGGCCCTACAAGTTCGCGCAGCAGCGAAACCTCCTGGGCTTCGACAACACGATCACCAGCCGCTTTTCGCAGCTCAACCAGAACTTTCAGGTGGCCAAGCGCCAGGCCCTGAATGTCGAGCGCAACAAGCGCATGAACCAGGTCGAGGAGCTGAAGGAGGAAGCCGCCGCCTGGACCCTCGCCTATCACTGGCTGGCGCAAAGGCTTCTTCTGTCCGAGCGTCTGGTGCGCAACCAGATGTACCAGGCGAACCGCAACGCGACGCTGTACTCCGCAGGCGGGTTCGTCCTGACCTGCGCCATCGTCCTGGTCGGCGGTTTCGCCTCGGCGCAGCTCTTCCCCGAGCGCGCGGCCGAGGAGTTCTGGCTGGCCGTGGGCTCGGGCCTCGCCTTCGCCATCATCACCTACCTCCTCGCCATGGCAGGGGTCGCAGGCGAGACGTGTCGCATGCTAGAGGACAATGAGTGGTTCCGCTTCTCCCGCATCGAGCTCGACCGAGCCGTCGCCGAGCATGTAGGCGAGGACAAGCTGCAGATCATCACCTTCCGTGACCGGAACAGGTTGGAGTAGCGAGATGCCCGAACGCCTGGCGGACCTTTTCAAAGGCTGGCGCGGTACTGTCCTCGTGCTGACCATCGCGATTGCTCTTGCCGCGAGCCTGGCAATTAGGCGCCACCAGCAGGAGGCAGCCTGCGAGGATGTGAGCCAACGGGTCGTGCTGGCCGACGGCAGCATCTCGCGGACGACGAAAAAAGTGTGTGAGTAGGCACCGGCCGTCATCCCGGAAGCCAAAGGCTATCCGGGACCCATGGATCTACGCCGCAAGCATGTGATGCCGTTGTTTCCATGGCCACCCGCAGGCCATGGGTCTCGGATAAGCGCTGATGCGCTTTCCGGGATGACGGTTTAAGAGGATGCCTCTTCCAAATCTAGCAGCAGCGCACCCTTGGCCGCACTATCGCCCTTTCCAAAATGCAGCTTACTGACCTTGCCGCGGTGGGGCGCCTTGATGACCGTCTCCATCTTCATTGCCTCCAGGGTCAGAAGCGGCTGGCCCGCCTCAACCTCATCCCCTTCCGACACCAGCACGTTCGTCACCGTGGCGGGCATGGGTGAGGAGAGCGCCGCCTCCGCGCCGTCCGCAGCGCCGGCGCCCTCGAACGGGTCGTAGCTTCGGACATAGAAGACGCCTACGGAGGTTTCGAGGGCGACGCCGCCCTCTCCTTCCGCGTCGTCTCGACCCGCATAGAGGTCGAGCGTCTCGCCGCCGACCGCGATGCGCGCCACGCCTTCTTCGGGCTCGGTGACGGCGAAGGAGACCGTCCGCTCACCGATCTCCGCGGTCTGGCCGTCCGCCCCGCTGCGCAGGGTGACCGGCACCGGCTCGCCTTGGTTCTCGAGCACATAGGTAACCGCCGAAGGCGCGTTGAGGCGGAAGCCGAAGGTCTCGCCAAAGAAGCTCGTGATGGCGAAGTCGTCGTCCAGGTGGCAGAAGACCGCCGCGGCGGTAAGCTCCAGGTTCGAGAGCTCGGCGGGTTCGGACAGCTCAGGCCGGTCGGGCAGAAATTTCGTGGTCGGAACGCTCTCCGCGAAGCCTTCGTCCTGTAAGATGCGGACGAGCTGGTCGCGGTTGGTCCCAAAACCCTTGAACTCGAGGCTGGCAAGACCTACCGCCAGGGCGTCACAGGCCTCCTCGCGGGTCTCGCGCCAGGCGATGACCTTGGCGATCATCGGGTCGTAGAAGCTGGTGATCGCATCCCCCGCCTCGACGCCGGTATCGACGCGGAGGCCGTAATCCTCCTCGAAGGCGTCGAAGGCGAGCAGCCTGCCGGTTTGCGGCAGGTAGTTCTGGTAGGGGTCTTCCGCGTAAAGACGAGCCTCGACGGCGTGCCCTTCAACCGACAGCTCGTCTTGGCTGAGGGGCAGCTTCTCCCCTGCTGCGACGCGGAGCTGCCACTCGACGAGGTCCTGGCCAGTGATCTCCTCGGTGACGGGGTGCTCGACCTGGAGCCGGGTGTTCATCTCCATGAAGTAGACGCCGTTCGCGCCGTCATAGAGGAACTCTACCGTACCCGCACCGATATAGTCCACCTTGCGGGCAGCCTCGACAGCGGCGCGGTGAAGCTCGGCCCGCACATCGTCCGGCAGGTCCGGCGCGGGAGCCTCCTCGACCACCTTCTGATAGCGCCTTTGAACGGAGCAATCGCGCTCGAAGAGGTGGACGATGTTGCCGTGGGTGTCGCCGAAGACCTGCACCTCGACGTGGCGGGGGGCGGCGAGGAACTTCTCCACGATGAAGCGGTCATCGCCGAAGGCGGACTTGGCCTCGCGCTTGGCGCTTTCGAGCTCGCCTTCGAGGTCCTCAGCCCGTTCGACGATCCGCATTCCCTTGCCGCCGCCGCCAGCCGCAGCCTTGAGCAGCACAGGGTAGCCGATACGCTCAGCCTCGGCCTTGAAGGTGGCCAGCGACTGATCCTCACCCTGATAGCCGGGAAGAAGCGGCACGCCCGCCTCCTCCATAAGCTGCTTGGCGAGGGCCTTGGAGCCCATCAGCTCTACGGTCTTGGGTTTCGGCCCGATGAAGGTGATGCCCGCCTCGTCGCAGGCACGGGAGAAGCCCGCGTTCTCCGACAGGAAGCCGTAGCCGGGATGGATCGCTTCCGCTTCTGCCTCCTTCGCGATACGGATGATCTCATCGCCGAGGAGGTAGCTCTCCGACGCGGGCGGCGGGCCGATGCGGTAAGCCTCGTCCGCGATGCGCACATGGAGCGCCTTGGCGTCGGCGTCGGAGTAGACGGCGACCGTCTTCACGCCCAACCGACGGGCGGTCTTGATGACGCGGCAAGCGATCTCGCCTCTGTTGGCGATAAGGATTTTGCTAAACATCAGCCTACATCCTGAACACGCCGAAGCGTGTTTCTTCGATCGGTGCGCCCATGGCGGCGCGGAAGGCTAGGCCTACCACACGGCGAGTGTCGGCGGGGTCGATGATGCCGTCGTCCCAGAGCCTTGCGGTGGAGTAGTAGGGCGAGCCCTGCTCCTCGAACTGCTCCTCGATGGGGCGCTTGAAGACGGCACGCTCCTCCTCCGTCCACGACTGGCCCTTGGCCTCCATCGCGCCCTCTCGCACCGTGGCGAGGACGTTGGCCGCCGCCGAGCCGCCCATGACGGAGATGCGGGCGTTCGGCCACATAAACAAGAAGCGCGGCCCGTAGGCCCTGCCGCACATGCCGTAGTTTCCGGCGCCGTAGGAGCCGCCGACGATGACCGTCACCTTTGGAACGTTGGCGCAGGAGACAGCCGTGACCATCTTGGCACCGTGCTTGGCGATGCCGCCATGCTCCGCATCCTTGCCCACCATGAAGCCGGTGATGTTCTGTAGGAAGAGGAGCGGTATCTTCCGGGCGCAACAGAGCTCGATGAAGTGCGCGCCCTTCTGCGCGCTTTCGGCGAAGAGCACGCCGTTATTGCCCAGGATGCCGACCTTCTGCCCCTCGATCTCGGCGAAGCCGCAGACCAGGGTTTCGCCGTAGCGAGCCTTGAACTCGGTGAAGCGCGAGCCGTCGATGATCCGTGCGATGATCTCCTTGACATCGAAGGGCATACGAAGGTCCGTCTCGGCGCAGCCGCGCAGCTCTTCTTGTGGGTAGAGCGGCTCGTCGAACTCGAACTCTTCGTCGGCATTCGCCCCCTGCGGTAGGGTCGCAACGATCTCCCGCGCAATGGCCAGCGCGTGGCGATCATTATCGGCGAGGTGGTCCGAAACGCCGGAGATGCGGGTGTGGACATCGCCGCCGCCCAGCTCCTCGGCGCTCACCACTTCGGAGGTGGCTGCCTTGACGAGCGGCGGACCGGCAAGGAAGATCGTCCCCTGCTTTTTCACGATCACCGTCTCGTCGGACATGGCAGGCACATAGGCACCGCCGGCAGTGGACGATCCGTGCACCACGGAGATCTGGGGAATGCCCTGCGCGCTCATCCGGGCCTGGTTGTAGAAGATGCGCCCGAAATCGTCCTTGTCGGGAAAGACCTCGTCCTGCATCGGCAGGAAGGCGCCGCCCGATTCCACGAGGTAGACGCAGGGCAGGCGGTTCTCCTCGGCGATCTCTTGCGCGCGAAGGTGCTTCTTCACGGTCATGGGGTGGTAGGTGCCGCCCTTCACCGTGGGGTCGTTGGCGGCGATCAGGCACTGCCGACCTGACACGGTGCCGATGCCCGCAACGATCCCCGCCGCGTGGATGTCGCCGGAATACATGCCGTTGGCGGCTAGCTGGCCGAGCTCGAGGAAGTCCGCACCGGGGTCGAGGAGCGCATTGACCCGCTCCCTTGCGAGAAGCTTGCCGCGCTTTTTGTGGCGAGCGTTGCGCTCCTCCCCGCCGCCCTCCTTCGCCTCGGCGACGCGGGTGCGCAGCTCATCCAGGAGCGGCTGCATCTCACCGTACCGGCGGCGGTACTCCTCGCTCGCGGTCTCGAGCTTGCTCTCGATGATCGGCACGGACGCTCCCTTTGGTTTGTTTTGCCAGGGGTGTAACGGTTTTGCCGCAGAGTGCCAGCCCGCACACACAGCTTGTTTATACGACTTGCATAATGCTCTACGGAGGCGGATTATCCGATAGGAGGCGCTCGATGGACCAGAGGACGAAGTTCACCGTTGAAGCGTTTTGGGACCCTGAGGCCCAGGTTTGGTGCTCGAACAGCGACATCATCGGGCTCGTGATCGAGACGGACACGCTGGACGAGTTCGAAGAAGTGCTGGCTGATGCCGCATTCGATCTGATCGTAGCCAATCACTGGGGCGGCGGGATCGACCCGACCAGGAGCCTTCAGGAATTGATGCCGACTATTGTGTTCAAGCGGCCCGCTGAGGCTGCATAACTATCCACAGATTGTGCATTTCTCCCCGATTGCGTGGAGAACTAGCTCTAGTCGCCCTTCCACACCCGCAGGTAGAATATGCTCGATTGGAGATCCGGGCATGGTCGAAGGCTTCTACAAACAGATGATCGCGGCGCTTCGGGACGAAGGTTTTCGCTACTGGAAACCTGGTAAAGGCTCGCACGAGAAGTGGATCAGAGATAGCGACCGCAAGGTGGTGCTCGTCTCTCGATCGAAGTCCCGACACACGGCCAACGAGACCATGAAACAGGCTGGTATCGACAAACGCTTCTGACCCCCCACCGCATTGCACCCTTCGCCCTAACCCTGCACAAGCGCTCAGAATAATAAGCCTCCAGGAGGACGCCCCATGCAGAACAGCTTCAGAGGCCTCGATTTCGGCCTGCCCGAGGAGATCAGGGAAGTGCGCGACATGGTCGCCCGCTTCGTGGACGACCGCGTGGCCCCCATCGCCGCCGAGACCGACGAGAAGAACGACTTCCCCGCCCATCTCTGGAAGGAGATGGGGGACATCGGCATCCTCGGTATCACCGCCTCGGAAGAGTATGGCGGCGCTGGGATGGGCTATCTCGCCCATGCTGTCGTCATGGAAGAGGTGAGCCGGGGCTCGGCATCCATCGGCCTCTCCTACGGCGCGCACTCGAACCTCTGCGTGAACCAGATCAACCTCAACGGAAGCCCGGAGCAGAAGGCGAAGTACCTGCCCAAGCTCATCTCCGGCGAGCACGTAGGGGCGCTCGCCATGTCCGAGCCGGGCGCGGGGTCCGACGTCGTCTCTATGCGGCTCAAGGCGGAGAAGAAGGGCGACCACTACGTCCTCAACGGCAACAAGATGTGGATCACGAACGGTCCCAACGCCGACACGCTGGTGGTCTACGCCAAGACCGACCCGGATCTCGGCCCCAAGGGCATCACGGCCTTCCTGATCGAGCGCGGCATGAAAGGATTCTCCACCGCTCAGAAGCTCGACAAGCTCGGCATGCGCGGCTCGAACACCTGCGAGCTGGTCTTCGAGGACTGCGAGGTGCCCGAGGAGAACGTCATGGGCGGCGTCGGCCAAGGCGTCCGCGTGCTGATGAGCGGTCTGGACTACGAACGCGCCGTGCTGGCCGCGGGCTCCATCGGCATCATGCAGGCGGCCATGGACGTGGTCCTGCCCTATATCCACGAACGCAAGCAGTTCGGCACGCCCATCGGCGAGTTCCAGCTCATCCAGGGTAAGGTGGCCGACATGTACTCCACGATGAATGCTTGCCGTGCCTACGTTTACGCGGTGAACGCCGCCTGCGACCGGGGCGAGACCACGCGGCAGGATGCGGCGGGCGTCATTCTGTACGCGGCGGAGAAGGCGACTCAGGTGGCGCTCGATGCCATCCAGATCCTCGGCGGCAACGGCTATATTAACGAGTACCCGACGGGCCGCCTGCTGCGCGACGCCAAGCTCTACGAGATCGGTGCTGGCACCTCCGAGGTACGCCGCATGCTGATCGGCCGCGAGCTTTACAAAGCGACGGCCTGACCCCTTGCCGGGCCGCCTTTCGAAGATTGCCGCGCGGCTCGGCGTTCCGGCGAACCGCCTCAACGCGCTGTCGGCGCGGTGGCGCATGCGCTTTCCCCATGAGGGGTATAGGGAGCACCACCGCGTGCCTCTGTGGCACGAGAACGCGCCCTTCGTTCTGATCACTTCGCAGCGGGCAGGCTCGACCCTCGGTACGGCCTGGTTTCTTCACCATGCCGGGCTGCTCGATCGGGCGAAGGACTACGATCCGTTCGTCCACCGCTACGAGCAGGATATCCTCTTCAGGCGGACGGGTTACCTGGACGGCCTGGAGCAGGCTCTGCGCGACAAACCCGTCTACAAACTGATGCGTGATCCGGGCGAGCGGGCCTTCGCTAGCTATCTTCAGCTTCACAATGCCGAAGTCGCCGACGATCCCCGCGACCACCGAAGGGCGGTCCGTGAGCGGATTGTTCAGGAGATGGGGCTGGGCAGCACCTACGACACCCCCCTCCCCTTCGCCGATTTTCTGCGGTTCCTGGCGCAGGCGGACCACCGCTATCTCGAGGGGCATGAGGCGCGGCAGGCGAACCTCTACGAGAAGAACCTGCCCCGCGGCTTGCCTGCGGTGCTACGCCTCGAGGAGTTCGGGCCCGACATTCGCCGGGTGGAGGAAAGTCTCGGTCTACCCTTATCGAGCAACAGCGAGATCGAAGGCTTTGGGCATGCCGGTCACCGTGTTCCCAAAAGGGAGGACGCGGAAGGTTTCAGGCGCATGATGAACGAGGGGGCGGGACTTCCTTGGCACGGCACCGCGCCGATGGTCACCACGGCGACCATCGAAGCCTATCCGGAGGCGAAGGCGCTTCTCCGTCAAGCCTTCGGCCCGGACTACGAACTCTTGCGCACTCAGACGAACAAGGTCGCCGGGAACTCCAGATAGCCCTTGATCTTCTGCACGAACTCGGCGGCCTCGTAGCCGTCGATGATGCGGTGGTCGAAGCTGGAGGAGAGGTTCATGATCTTCCTCGCCTCGACCTGTCCGTGGGCGTTGAAACGGGGCAGGGTCTGGATCTTGTTCGGGCCGACGATCGCCACTTCGGGGCGGTTGATGATCGGCGTGGTGGTGACCCCGCCGATCGGGCCGAGCGAGGTGATGGTGATGGTGGAGCCTGAAAGCTCCTCCCGCTTGGCCGAGCCGTCGCGGGCAGCGCCCGACAGACGGACGACTTCGTCGGCCATGTGGTAGACGTCCATCGTCTCGGCGTGGCGCATGACGGGGACCATGAGGCCGTTATCCGTCTGCGTCGCAATGCCGATATGGGCCGCTTTGAAGCGCTGGATCACCCCCGCCTCGTCGTCGTAGCGGGCGTTCATCTGGGGGAAGTCCTCCACCGCGCGGACGATGGCGGTGGTGATGAAGGGCAGGATGGTCAGCTTGGGCTGGTCCTTTCCCTTGGTTTTGTTCATATGCTGACGAAGCTCTTCGAGCGCCGTCATATCGACCTCGTCCACATAGGTGATGTGGGGGATGTGGCGCTTGGCCTCCTGCATCTTCTCGGCGATCTTGCGCCTGAGGCCTATGACCTTGATCTTCTCGACGCTGTCGTCCGCTTGCGGAGCAGCGCCAGCCGGAGCGCTCTGGAAGGCGTGAAGGTCCGCGTCGAGGATGCGTCCCTCGGGGCCGGTGCCCTCGACCTGGTGGAGGTCGATGCCCTGATCCCTGGCACGGCCGCGCACCGCCGGAGAGGCGAGCGGCTTGCCCTGGCGGGTCACCGGGCGGCGGGCCTGGGTAGGCGCGGGCGCAGCGCCGCCAGTGAGGGCCTGGCGCGCTGCGCTTCTGGCGAGGGCCTTGCGGTCCGCAGGCTGGCTTGAAGAAGTCTGTGGTGAGGAGGTAGGCGCGGGGGCGGCAGCTTTCGGAGCAGCGGGTGCATCTTCCGCAGACTGAGATGCCTGAGAAGCGGGTTCGGCGCCTGCGCCGCCCGCAACCTCCAGCTTGATGATCTCGGCTCCCACAGCGATCGTCTCGCCGACCGAGGCCCCGATCCAGGTGACCTTGCCTGCTCTAGGGCTGGGAATCTCGACCGTGGCCTTGTCGGTCATCACGTCGGCGAGGTTCTGATCGGGCTCGACCGTGTCGCCGACCTTGACGTGCAGCTCCACGAACTCGGCTTCGGTGACCCCCTCACCCACATCGGGGAGCTTGATCGTATAGGTGGAGCTGCCGCTAGCCGGGGCCGCGCCGTTCGTCTTGCCCGGATCGGCGGGCACCGCGCCGCCGTGGCCCTCGGCGTCAGCGGCGCCTTTGACGGCGGCGGACTGAGCAATTTCGTCAGACTGCGCCACATTGGCGCGCGGCTCAGGCTCAGGGGCGGAGACGGTGTCGGACGCGCCGCCCTCCATCTCGATCTTGATGATCTCGGCACCGACGGCCACCACCTCGCCAGGCTCGGCGCCGATCCACACCACCTTGCCCTTGCGCGGAGAGGGCACCTCCACCGTGGCCTTATCGGTCATCACATCGACCAGGTTCTGGTCAGGCTCGACCATGTCGCCAACCTTGACGTGAAGCTCGACGAACTCCGCCTCGGTCACGCCTTCGCCGACATCGGGCAGTTTGATGGTGTGGATGGTCATAGCGAAACGCTCACTTCCAACGTTTAGTAGATCGTTCGTTCAGGAACCTTGTGGCCGTCAGGCTTACGCTTACTCGAGTTCCACCCAGCACGGACGAACATGGCTCCAGTAGATAGAACCGAGGTAACCAAGGCAACCCGCTGCACCGCTAGGCTCGATCCACTAAGAAAGTCTGCGCCAGTTAAAACCAAGACTGACAGTAACAACAGCACCGAGAAGAGAAATGGAGGGAGCTTCAGCCTCAAACCGCCTCCACCACCTTCTTCAGCGCCTTCGCCACCCGCGCCGGGCCTGGGAAATAGTCCCACTCCTGCGCGTGGGGATAGGGCGTGTCCCAGCCGGTGACGCGGACGATCGGCGCTTCGAGGTGGTAGAAGCAGCGCTCCTGCACCAGGGCCATCAGCTCACCGCCGAAGCCGGAAGTCTTGGTCGCCTCGTGCACGATGACGCAGCGGCCGGTCTTCTTCACCGAACGCTCGATGGCGTCGAGGTCGAGGGGGATGAGGGAGCGCATGTCGATGATCTCTGCATCGACGCCGCTCTCAGCCTGCGCGGCTTGGCAGACATGGACCATGTTGCCGTAGGCGAGCACCGTGACGGCGTTCCCCCCGCGGACGGTCTTCGCCTCGCCTAGGGGGATGGTGTAGTAGCCCTCGGGGACCTTGCCGTCCTCGTGGTCCTTCCAACCCTTCAGCGCGCGGTCGTGATAGCCCTCGAAGGGGCCGTTATAGAGGCGCTTGGGCTCCAGGAAGATGACGGGGTCCGGGTCCTCGATGGCGGCGATGAGGAGGCCCTTGGCATCGTAGGGGTTGGACGGGATCACCACCTTCAGCCCACTGACATGGGTGAAGATCGCCTCGGGTGACTGGCTGTGGGTCTGGCCGCCATAGATGCCGCCGCCGGTCGGTGTGCGGATGACGATGGGGCAGGTGAACTGGCCGTTGGAGCGGTAGCGGATCCGTGCCGCCTCCTGACTGATCTGGTCGTAGGCGGGGGTGATATAGTCCGCAAACTGAATCTCGATCACAGGCTTCAGGCCGTAGGCTGCCATGCCGATGCCGGTGCCGACGATGCCGCTCTCGGCGATGGGGCTGTCGAAACAGCGAGAGGTGCCGTACTTCTCCTGCAGGCCAGCCGTGCAGCGGAACACGCCGCCGAAAAAGCCCGCGTCCTCGCCGAAGACCACGACATCGTCGTCGCGCTCCATGGCGACGTCGTGGGCGTCGCGGATCGCCTCGATCATGTTCATTTTGCGGGTGTTGGAAAGCGTCTCGGACATCTTAGAACCCCGCCTCTTTCTTCTGCTCGATCAGTCGGCCCGGAAGCTCCGCATAGACATCATCGAACATGGCTTCGCCCGGTGCGCCCTGGCCTGCGTGGACGAGACCGTTCTCCTCGGCCCGGTTCTCCGCCTCGCGCATCTCGGTCTCGGCGTCCTTCTCGATGGCCTCGATCTCGTCAGCCGACAGAATGCCCTTCGCGATGACATGAGCCTTGAGCCGGTCGATGGGATCGCCCAGGGGCCAGGCTTCGAGCTCTTCCTTGGCCCGGTACTTGGTCGGGTCGTCCGAGGTCGAATGGGCGCCGCCGCGATAGGTCAGGAACTCGATCGCCACCGCGCCGTGCCCTGCCCGTGCACGCGCCGCCGCGTAGCGGCACGCGGCCATGACGGCGAGAAGGTCGTTGCCGTCCACGCGCAAAGCGGGCAGCCCGTAGCTGCCCATCCGCGCGGCAAAGGTGTTGAGGTCGGCACCCGCGAAAGCGTTGGTCGTCGAGATCGCCCACTGGTTGTTGATCACGCAGAGCAGCACCGGCGCCTTATACACCGCAGCGAAGAGGTTGCCCTGGTGCCAGTCGCCCTCGGCGGTGGCGCCGTCGCCGATATAGGCGATGGCGATCTTGTCATCGCCCTTGATCGCCGAGGCCATGCCCCAGCCCACGGCCTGGGGCCACTGGGTGCCCAAGTTTCCTGAGATGGTGAAGAAGCCTTGCTCGCGGAAGGAGTAGAGCACGGGGAGCTGCTTGCCCTCCAGCGGGTCCTTCTTGTTGGAGTAGATCTGGTTCATCATAGCTTCGGGGTCGATGCTGTTGGCGAACAGAATGCCCTGCTGGCGGTAGGTGGGGAAGTGCATGTCCCCGTCTTGAGCGGCCAGCGCGCAGCCGACGCCGATGGCCTCCTCCCCGGTGCAGGTCATGTAGAAGCTGGTCTTGCCCTGGCGCTGTGCGCGGAGCATGCGCGTGTCGAACGCGCGGGTGCGGATCATGGCGAGGAGCGCGCTCTTCAGTTCCTGATCGCTCACGTCACCGGCATGGGGACCTTTCGCCGCGCCGTCCTCGCCCAGCACACGGAAGAGGTCGTGGTGGAAGACGCCGAAGGCGGAAGCCTCTGCGTCCAGCGGCGGCAGCCCGAGCTTGCCGGGCTCCCCCAAGGCGACGTTCGAGAAGTCGGGCGCCTCGCCGGGGCGGGCTGGCGGCTGAGGCACGCGGAGCCCGCGCCTTGCGCCGCTCTCCGCCTCACCGCTTCTTTGGAAACCGTCCATCTGTTCCAGGCCTTTCCTGCGCGCGTGCTCGTCTCTTTTTGATGCTCCCTTGCCAGATCGTAGGCCGTCCGTCAGCGGCGCAGCCTTGTGAAATATGCGCGATCACAGCGACTTTCGCGCCGCCTCCCGCCGCCTCAGCAGCACAAAAGGCCCCCGCAACGCAGCACGAACCGGCAGGGCTTAACCCGTGTTGATTCCATGACGCCTTCCGGAGAGATGATGATGAAGCAGACCCTTCTCGAAACCGTGCTCGAGCAGTTGGGTACCTACCTTCCCGACCCGACGGAGGACGGGACCCTCGAAGACGACAGGGTGATGTCGCTGATCTATCCGAGCCCCGACGCTGCGGGCAATGCCGAGAAGTTCGATCTCGTGCGCAAGAACCTCCTTCAGGAGCTCGAAGACGAGGCCCGCGGCCCCGCCGGGATGCGCGACCGCATCCGCTCCATCGTGACCAGCCTCGACCAGTCCGACCTGCCGCCCGGCGGCTTCGCCGTCTTCACCAATGGCGAGGACACCAACTATTTCGCCCTGCAGCAGCGTCCCTACCCTCGGATGAGGCTAGGGGGAGCTGCGCTGGCGCTGCCGGTGCTGGCCGACGCCCATCTTTCCTCGCGTTTCTGGCTCGCCATCCTCGATGTGGAGCAGCCCCGCCTCTTCCATGTCAGCGACGGCTACCTTCACGACAAGACGCCCAGCGAGGTGCAGACGCTCACCTCCACCATGGAGCAGTACCATCCGATGGACGCCGTGGTGTTCCACTCCTCGGGCAGCGTCCGGCGCTCCGGCGCTCCGGCCAAGTTCCACGCCCTCGGCACGGCGACCGAGGACCTGCGCAAGGACGAGATCACTCGCGTGCTAGCTGCGTTCGGTCGCCAGGTCGGCGACATCGTCACCGGCAGCGACCCGCTGGTCCTGGCTGGCGGCCCGAGCCGCATCGGCCACTTCCGCGAGAGCTTCAGCCACCAGAACCTTCTGGAGCACGACCTCAAAGCTGCAGGCGAAGGGCTCGAGCTGGACGGTCTCCTGAAGGACGCGGCGGATGTGGTGGAGGAACATCTTCGGGAAACCTCCCGCAAGACCCTCGAAGACGTCGATCCCTCGAGCGCCCTTCGTTCGGCGGCCGAGATCGTCCCGGCCGCGATCCAGGGGCGGGTCGATACGGTGCTGATCCATCCGGACCATTGCGGCTTCCTGCAAGGAGACGACGAGCGCCTGAAGCTAGGCGAGGACCCCGATCCCCGCTTCGCCGAGCGGTCGAAGGCGGTGGCCTACGCACTTCGCAACGGCGCCCGGCTGATGATCACCCGTGAGCATACCGGCGACGGGCCGCTCGCGACGACGAGGTTCTGACAGGACATCTCTTGAACTGCGGCACATGGACCACCACCCTCTTACATAACGATAAGGGAGGCCGTTCATGTTCCGCACCGCACTTACCACCGTAGCCGCCGTGGCCCTCGCAGGAGGCACCGCCTCGGCGGAGACGAAGAGCTACGATCTCTCCGGCTTCGACAGCGTGTCCTCCAGCGCCGGTGTCTATGTCGAGGTCACCGTCGGTTCGGACTACTCGATCACCCTCGAGACCAACGGTGATACCGACGAGGCCGTGGTGCGGATGGATGGCGACACGCTGGTCCTCTCCAGGGAGCGCAGCCGCGGCATCAGGCTCGGCAGCCGCAACAGGCTCAACTTCACGGTGACCATGCCCGAGTTCGAGGACGGGTCCGCCTCGTCGGGCTCCGAGCTTCGCGTGGAAGGGGTCTCCGGCGGCAGTATCGAGCTGAAGGCCAGCTCCGGCGCCAACCTCGAGATCGAGGGCACCTGTGACCAAGTGGAGGCGGGCGCATCGTCCGGTGCCGATCTCAACGCGGGCAACCTCGTCTGCGACAGCGGCGAGGCCAGCGTCTCCAGCGGCGCCTCGGTGCGGGTTCACACCACCGACCGCATCAAGGCCAGAGCCTCCAGCGGCGGCTCGGTCCAGGTGGGCGGCGACCCGGACAAGGTCGACACGAAGACATCGAGCGGCGGCTCGGTCCGCATCCGCTAGCGAGGGCGCGACCGAGTTCACGTTTCTGTGAGTATGGTAAAGCCGCAGAGCTAAGTTCTCGCCACTCCGGCTACGCCTCTACATAGTTCTCGAGTATAGAAGACCGGCTGGCCGTAGACGCGACCTTCATGCGTCTGCGGCTAGGCGTGCTTTCGCGTTTGGGCTGGCGGGACAACCATGGATGGCACGGGTGCTGCATGGTTCGGGCTAGAGACCCAGTAAGGTGCAGGTGGACATGGAACGCTACGACATCGGCGACTTCATCAGGATCGGCTTGCGCCGCTTCTTCTGGATGCTCATCCCGTTTCTGGTCGCTCTGACGATCGGGCTCGTCGTGCTGGGCACCATTCCCGAGCGCTACCATTCCAGGGCGCTCCTCATCGTCACCGATCAGCAGGTGTCCCAGGACCTCGTCCCTTCCGCGGTTCAGGCCATCGCCCAGGACCGGCTCGAAACGATCAAGGCCGAGATCAGGGCGCGGGACAATGTGGTGGAGCTGGCCCGGAAGTTCGACCTCTTCGACCGGGACAGCAAAAAGCCGTTCTCCGCACAGGTGGTCGATGTCCGCGACGACATCCGCATCTCCATCGAGAAGATCGACAACCGCCGCAGGCGCAGCGACGAGCCGAGCACCATCACCTTCGAGATCGGCTTCGTGCACGAGAACCCCCAGACGGCCTTCCGGGTCGCCAACCAGGTGGTGACTGACTTCCTGGCCGAGAACGTCGAGGCGAGGATCGAAGCGGCGGAAGGCACCGCCGAGTTCTTCCGCACCGAGGCCCGCGATCAGCAGCGCCGCCTGGACGACATCCGCCGCGAGATCGCCGATGTCCGCAACGAGAATGCCGGCCTCACCCCGGAGAGCCTGAGCTACAACCAGTCGGTCTATGAGCGGCTTCGGGACGAGATGCAGCGCCTCGAAGAGCGCGTCGAGAGCAGCAATCAGAGCCTCGCTTTGATGCGGGTGCAGCAGCCGCTGATCATCGACGCCAATGAGCGCAGCGATCTGGAGCGGGTGACCCTGAACGAGAAGCGCCGCCAGCTTCTCTCTCTCAAGAGCCAGTTCACCGAGACCTATCCCGGCGTGATCGCCCTGACCGGCGAGGTGCTGGAGCTCGAAGCCCGCCTCGACCCGAGGGCCTTCGAAAGGCGCTCGCAGTCGCTCATCAGCGGCCTCAACACCCGGTTGCGGAGCGACGACCTCAGCGACAGCCAACGGGCGGAACTCGAAGAGCGCCGTCAGGATCTGCGCGCGCAGCTTGCCGACGCCCGCGCCCAGGGCGGTCAGTCCTCCCTCGCCAGGCTCCAGTTCGAGACCAACGAACAGCAGCTCATGCAGCGGATCGAAAGCGACGAGGCGCGGCTGGAAGAGCTGCGCACCGAACTCGACGAGGCGGAGGACCGGATCGCCCGCATGCCCCGCGTCGCAGCGCGGCTCGACGTCCTCGAAACCGAGGAGGAGCGCATTCTCAGGCTTCTCGAACGCACCCAAGGGAAACTGGCCACGGCAGAGCAGTCGGAGAGCCTGGAGGCCCAGCAGAAGGCGGAGCGTGTCGAGATCCTCGAATCGGCCGTCCTTCCCGATACCCCCACCGCGCCCGACAAGCCGGCGGTGGCCATTATGCTGGCCGGCGCCTCTGGAGGCCTCGCCGCCGCCATCGGCCTCCTGCCGGTGCTGCTGATGCCCAAGGTGGATAGCGGTCGCCAGATGGGGCTTTCGCTGCCCGGTGTCACCGTGGTCGAAGTCCCCGAGATCGTCGACGAAGAAGAACAGAAGTTCCGGCGCACCGTGATGATCGCGTTGGTCCTCGTTTCGGTGCTTTTGGCGGCGCTTTGCGGGTATATTGCTTACAGAGTTCTGTTATAGTGAGCGTAGGAGCCGGTTGCACTTGCCGGTGAGGTGGTAGTTCATGACTGATAATTCTTCCGGCAGCTCGAGCCCTCTCGAGGACGCGCTCGCCAAGGTCGCGCGTCCCGATTTCGGCGCCCTCAACGCCCCCTTCGCCAAGGAGCGGCCCGTTGCCGGTCGCACGGCCGAGGTGGTGACATCGGAGGGGTTCAGCGCCGTCAAACCCCAGCGCCGGGCCAGCGACCGCGACCGCGACCTGTCGCGGTTCCGTGTCTCCGACGCCGACTTCGCCCGTTTCGAAGAGCGCTTCGGCATGGGTCCCGGCCAGCGTACCGCCTTCGACAGCGCCTTCCGCATCGTGCGGACCAACGTGCTGCAGCGCCTCTCCGAGAAGGGCGGCAAGGTCGTCGGTGTGACCTCCCCGACCGCCCGCAACGGCAAGACGGTGAGCTCCATCCACCTCGCCCGTGCCTGCGCGCGCAGGGCCGAGCAGACCGTGGTGCTGGCCGATCTCAACCTGCAGCGGCCTCTACTGGCAGGCTACCTCGACGCCCGCGACTTCCGCTCGGGGATCGGTTTCTTCCGCGGCGAAGGCCGGGTCGATGACTATCTGACCCGCGTCCCCGCCAGCAATCTGCTGCTGTTCCTGTCGGACCGTGCTACCTCGCAGAGCGCCGAGCTTCTGGCCTCCGCCCGCCTCAACCACGCGCTGAAGGCGTTCAAGGAGGTGGCCGACGAGACCGTGGTCATCCTCAACCTGCCGCCGATCCTCGGCACGGACGACGTGATGACCATCATGCCTCAACTCGACGGCGTGGTGATGGTGGCCGAGGCCGGTCAGAGCACCTTCCCGGAGATCGAAGAGGCCGCCTCGCTCGTGCCCCAGGACAAGATGCTCTGCGCCATCCTCAACAAGGCCAAGGGCGTCGCCAACGCGAAGACGGCGGACTGAAGGGAGTTTTCTTCGGGACGGCAGTCTCCCAGAGAAGCTATTCCGGTCCAAGAGCGCTTTCCCACGGCTTGTCCGTGGGATCCATCTTCCATCGTCAGTATGATCTACCCGCCTCAGCTGATGGGTCCCACGGATCCGCTCTGCGGACCGTGGGAAGGCGTCGGTAGAAGTTACGACTTCAGGCGTCGGCGATGGGTGCCTGACCGCCCTGCTGGGCCGCGGCAGCGCGCTGCTGCTGGTACATGCCCATGAAGTCGAGAGGCTCGAGGAGCAGCGGCAGGAAGCCCCCGTCACGGGTGGACTGGGCCACGACCTGACGCACGAACGGAAACAGCATGTAGGGCGCGTCCACCAGGAGCACCGGCTCCATGCGCTCCTGGGGCACGTTCTCGATCTGGAAGAGGCCTGCGTAGTTCGCCTCGCAGACATAGATGATGTTGCCCTCGCGGCGCGCCGTCGCCGAGCAGGAGAGCTCCACCTCGTAGCGGTTCTCGCCCAGCGCGCGGGCGTTGACGTCGACGGCGACCTCCATGTTTGGGCTCGTGGCCCCCGCGGCGAGGCTCTGGGGCGCGGCGGGGCTCTCGAAGGAGAGGTCCTTCAGGTACTGGGTCAGGACCCGCATCATCGGCTGACCGCCCTCTCCTTGGACGGGGGCTTCGGGGTTCTGCGGCTCTTGCGGCGTGTCGGACATGGGGCGGGCCTTCTTTGGGAAGCTGAAAAGAAGGCGCCGGGCTACACGGGGGGCAGCCCTCCTGCAATGCTTAGAGGGCTCAGAAACCGCCGCGCCGAGTGTGGATGACGACCTGCCCGTTGGCGTGCATCTTCTTCAGTCGCCGCAGCGCCATCCTGGCCGCCTCCCGCCGGACGAAGGGGACGAGAAGCAGAAAGCCGAAACCGTCGGTGACGAAACCGGGCGTCATCAGAAGCGGCGCCGCAACCAGAAGCGCCGCGCCGTCCACCACCGAGCCGACAGGCGGGCGGCCCTCCCCCATATCGGCGCGCAGCTCCTGCAGCGCCTTCAGCCCCTGCCGCTTGATCAGGAACGTGCCTAGCGCGGCCGTGCCGATGGTCAGGAGGATCACCGGCACCACGCCGAAGGCGATCGCCCCCTGGATCAGGAGGAAGATCTCGACGATCGGCATCACGATGAGAAGAAAAAACAGGATCAAGGCCACAGGCAGGTCACACTCTCTTCGTAGGGTAGCACGGCCTTACCAAGTGGGATGTCTGGCCGCCGTTGCAAAGACCGCCACGAGGGTTCATCTGGCAGGGCTGTATGTGCTGCCTAACTAAGGAGCAACCGCTGCTGGTCTTCGGGTGTTCCGTTGTGGCAGTGGGCCGCCGAGACCGAAGGGTAATCCATGGATCTGTCGCTTATCATCTTCGCGGCCCTGGCTTTGTTTCTGAGCTACCGCCTGTTCAACGTGCTGGGCACCAGGGGCGGGCACGAGCCCGACGAGGCCGACCGGCCCATCCTGCGTCCCGTCCCCACCGCCGACGAGATCGAGGCGAACGCCGCCCCTGCCCAGAGCAACCTCACCCCGGTGGAGAAGCTGCCCCTCTGGGCCAAGGAGGCGCGCGAGCATGTGGCCGATTTCGAGCCCAAGCCTTTCCTCGAAGGCGCCAAGGCCGCCTATGAGATGGTGGTCGAGGCCTATGCCTCGGGCGACCTCGGCGATGTGCGCGGCTTCGTGGCCCCGGATGTCATTCACAGCTTCGAGGTCGCCATCGATGGGCGGCAGCAGGCAGGCCAGAAGGTCGACTTCACCTTTGTCGGCGCCGAGCAGCCCGAGGTGATGACCGTGGTCCGCGAGAGCGAGCATCTGAGCGCCGAGGTGCGCTTCCGCTCCGAGCAGGTCCGCGCCGTGCGGAACGAGGCCGGCGAGGTGGTCGAGGGTAATCCCGAGCAGGTGGTCACCGTGGTCGATACCTGGACCTTCACCAGGCCCATCGACACCAACGATCCCAACTGGACCCTGGTCGCCACCTCCGCCGCTTGAGCCCACCGGGAGCCGCCATGCGCCGTGTTCTCGCCCTGACCGGTCTTCTGATCGCCGCCGCCTGTTCGCCGCCTGTCGAGGACGAGAGCCGCTACGAGCGGGTGAGCTTGAGCGAGCTTCCTGGTTTCGCTGAGGCGGAGATACTGCCTGCCGTGAGGGCGTTCGCTTCGAGCTGCCGCTGGCTGGGGCGCGACGACCTGCCCCTCGGAAGAGCGGAGGACTTCGCTGAGCCTTGCGCGGAGGCGCCTTCTGTTGCGCAGGAAGCTGACGCTCGCCGGTTCGTCGAGGACCACTTCGTCGCCGTGCGCGTGGGCGATGGAAAGGGCCTGGTCACCGGCTATTACGAGCCCGTCTTCGCGGCCCGCGCCGAGCCGGAGGGCATCTACACCGCACCCGTACTCGCCGCGCCCGAGGACCTGGTCAGCGTCGATCTTGGCAGCTTCCGCGACGACCTCAAAGGCCGCCGCATCGCAGGCCGGGTCAAGGGCGGGCGGCTCGTACCCTATGACGACCGCGCGGCCCTGGAAGCTGCGCCGCCCGAGGAGATCGAGGTGCTCGGCTACATGCAGCCCGACGACCTCTTCTTCCTGCAGATCCAAGGCTCCGGTGTTCTCGACTTCGCGGGCGAGGAGCGGCGCATCGGCTACGCCGCCCAGAACGGCCACCCCTACAAGGCCATCGGCAAGACCCTGGTCGAGGAGGGCGCCATGCCCCTCGAAGAAGTTACCATGCAGTCGATCAGGGCCTGGCTGGAAGCCGCCAGCGCCGAGGACGCGGCAAGGGTCCGGGCGACGAACCCCTCCTATGTGTTCTTCACCGACCGCGGCGAGGCCGAGGATGACGAGGGTCCCCTGGGCACGGCAGGCGTCCCCCTCACCCCCCTCGCCTCGGTGGCGGTGGACCGGACGGTGACGCCCCTGGGCACGCTGATCTATATTGCAGGAGAGAGCGAGGAGCTCGGCTTCACCGGGCTCGCCGCCGCCCAGGACACGGGCGGGGCCATTCGCGGGGAGAACCGAGCCGACCTCTTTTTAGGCCGAGGCGACGAGGCTGGCGAGGTGGCTGGCCGCCTCAAGCTCGAAGCCAACCTCTACGTGCTCCTGCCCAAGACCGCCCGTCTGCCCGGCGACGCCGCCCCAGGCGCATGAAGAGGCGCCGCGAGCTGAGCCCGGAGGAGAAGAGGCTTTGGAACCACGTGGCGCGCTCGGTCTCGCCGATGGCACCGTTGAAGCCGGTGCCGCCAAAAGTGCCCGATACCCCCCTGCCGCCCCCTGCCCCGCTCGATCTGCGCAGCATCGCGCCACAGCCTGCACCGCCTCCCGTCTCACCCCTTCTCGGCGGTGATCCTCGGCGGGAGCGAAGGGTGGCCAGGGGCAGCCTTCAGATCGACGCGGTGCTCGACCTCCACGGCATGCGGCAGGACGAGGCGGACCGCGCCACCGCCGCCTTCATCGCCCGAGCCGTAACGCTGAAGCACCGGGTACTCCTCGTCATCACGGGCAAGGGCTCGAAGGAGGGAAGCGAGGGCCGCGGGGTCCTGCGCAAGCGCTTCCTCGACGGGATGGAATTCGGCCTCTACGGCAGCCGCATCGCCTCGGTGAAACCCGCCCACCAGAAGCACGGCGGTCGGGGCGCGTTCTACGTGTTTCTGAAGGCTCCCAAGGTCAAACGCTGAGGACCTACGCTCTTACCTCTCCCTCGGGAGAGGTCGAAATCTACTGATTTCGGGTGAGGGCGTACTTAGGATAAAGCCTCTCTCATCACTCGCCCTCACTCGACATCAAAGATGTCGATCTCTCCCGGAGGGAGAGATGAGAGCCTTCCATCTCCCTTTCGACACGCGACCGCAGATCCATCGTCACAAAACCGTTGCGTCCCATGCGTAGGGGCGGCGGGTCTTTCGATAACGGGTGGGCTGTTCTGTGCTGGGTTTAGAGATCTGGGCGATCATCGGTTTTGCGTTCGCGGCCTATGCCGTGGTCGGCAACGACGCGCTGCAGACCCTTGGTACGTTCATCAACTCGAACCGGCAGGTGCACTGGGCGGTGCTCTTCGGCTTCGCAGGCGCCGTGCTGCTCCTCACCTTCACCTATGGCTGGATCGCCAATGGCGGCGACCCCTCCTTCGGGCGCCTGACCAACGAGGCGAAGTACCCGCCCATCGACGTGCGCTGGTACCACACCCTGCCGCCCCTCGTGCTCCTGATCATCACGAGGCTCGGCATCCCGGTGTCGACCTCCTTCATGGTGCTGACGATCTTCGCGACGATCGGGGGCCTCGGCTCCATGATCGAGAAATCGCTGATCGGCTACGGCCTCGCCTTCGCCGTGGGGCTTGGCCTGTGGCTGGTCATCGGGCGGACCTTGGAGAAGTGGTTCGAGGGGTCCGAGCTGTCGAGCTTCGTGCCCTTCGGCCTCATCACCGTCGTCGGCGGCGGCTTCTTCGCGGCGCAGTTCTTCCTGTTCGGCACCATCGAGGACCAGGGGGTCATGTGGACCGGCATCGCCATCTCGGTGGTGGTGGAGGGGGTCGCGGTCGCGGCGGCCATGCTGCGGAGCCGCGGCCTCTACTGGGTGATCGTTCAGTGGACCACGACGGGCTATCTCTGGTCGGTCTGGCTGATCCAGGACTTCGCCAACATCTTCGTCTTTCTGCCGCGTGAGCTCTCGGCCCTCCAAGCCTTCGGCGCCATGGCCCTGATCCTAGGGTTCCTGGCCATCACCTTCGCCTGGTCGGGCGGACCGGTGCAGCGCATCCTTCGCACCAAGACGAACGTGGTGGACATCCGCTCGGCCACCATCATCGACTTCACCTATGCCTCGCTGCTCTTCTTCTTCAAGGAGCTATCCGACATCCCCATGAGCACCACCTGGGTGTTCCTGGGACTGATCGCGGGCCGCGAGTACGGCTTCGCCCTGACCCGGAAGAGCGTGCGGCTGGTCCGTGCCGTGATCGACACGGCGGAGGACATCGCCAAGGCCTTCATCGGCATCGTCATCTCCATCGACCTGGCCGTGGGCCTGCCCTTCATCGCGCGGGCCGTGTCAGGCGAGCATGTCAGCTTCGCCGAACTCTTCCCGACCACGAGCTTCATGATCTTCACCCTGGTCATCAACGCCGTGATGGTGCCGGTGGCGGTCTTCGCCTTCTCCAAGCCGGAGGACGATCTGGAACATCGCAGGCGGAACTTCGCGGTCGGTGTCGTGGTCGTGCTGGTGGCGATCTTCAGCGTGACCCTAGCGTTTCCCGTGCTGCAGGATGGGTAGGCCGCAGCCCCCTCAGCCTACCGGCAGCTCCCCCACGCGTGGGGGAGCGATATAGAGAGCAGCGGCGGTTCTCCTTCCCTCCCCCACTAATGGAGGAGGTGCCCGAAGGGCGGAGGGGGCTAATCCGCAGGGTGCCAGCCCTCCTCTTCCTCTTCTTCGGGCGTTCCTTCGGACGCAGGCGGACGAAGCTTGCTCACTTCCTCCCAAGCGCCCCTCAGCAGCGGATTGACCCCCTGCTGGGCTGCCGCCGAGATGACGAAGACCTCGCGTCCCGACACCTCCGCCAGCGCTGCGCGCTTCTCTTCGATTTCGTCCTCAGGCACCGTATCGGCTTTGGATAGCGCCACCAGCTCGGGCTTGTCCGTCAGGCCGTGGCCGTAGGCTTCCAGCTCGGCCCGAACGGTGCGGTAGCTCTCGGCCACATCCTCCGCCCCGCCATCGACGAGGTGCAGCAGCACCGCGCAGCGCTCCACATGGCCTAGGAACCGGTCACCGATGCCAGCGCCCTGATGAGCGCCTTCGATCAAACCGGGGATGTCGGCGAGGACGAAGCTCTGCCCGGGCCCCAGCCGCACCACGCCGAGTTGCGGCACGAGCGTGGTAAACGGGTAGTCGGCGATCTTCGGCTTGGCGGCGGAGACGACGGAGAGGAAGGTGGACTTGCCCGCATTGGGCAGGCCCACGAGCCCCGCGTCTGCCAGAAGCTTCAGCCGCAGCCAGACGGTGCGCTGCTCGCCGGGGTGGCCGGGGTTCGCCCTCGTTGGGGCGCGGTTGGTCGAGGATTTGAAGCGCAGGTTCCCCCAGCCGCCATTGCCGCCCTTGGCGAGGAGCACCTCGTCGCCCTCGCGGCTCAGGTCGGCGATTAGGGTATCCTCGTCCTCCTCGTAGATCTCGGTGCCGGTCGGCACGAGAACCACGATGTCGTCGCCGCCCGCGCCGGTGCGCTGACGCCCCGCGCCGCCCTTGCCGTTTTGCGCCTTGAAGTGCTGCTGGTAGCGGTAGTCGATCAGCGTGTTGAGGTTGTCCGTGGCCCGCGCGATGACATGCCCGCCCCTGCCGCCGTCGCCGCCGTCGGGGCCGCCGAACTCGATATACTTCTCGCGCCGGAAGCTGTGCGCGCCGTTGCCGCCGTCACCGGCCTTCACATAGATCTTGGTACGGTCGAGAAACTTCATCGCGGTACATCTATCGGTCTGAGGAGGAAGTCGTTGTGAACGACCTCTCGTTTCTGGGCTTGCGAGTAGCCGCTGACGGAGCGGCCGGTGGCTTGAAAGCCGTTCTTCAGGAGGACCCGCTTGGAAGGCTCGTTCCACTCCGCCACCACCGCCGAGATGGCTTCGAGCCGAAGCTGCCGGAAACCGAAACGGCAGACGGCGCGGACGGCCTCGCTGGTCAGGCCGAGCCCCCAATGGTCCTCGCCGATCATGTAGCCCAGCGAGGAGATGCGGCCACGGTCGCGGTGCAGGCCTATCGAGCCGATGGGCCGCGTCCCCCGTATCATGAAGAAGACATGGTCCCTTCCGTCGCTCGCCGCCGCTGTTCGCAGCATGAACGCCGTATGCGTGTAGCTGAGGGGATAAGGCCAGGAACCCGTATTACCGAGCACCGGCCAGTAGCGCACCTCATGCCAAAAGGCCCGCGCCCCCCGGAGGGATGCGGGCCTTAAGGTTAGCCGTTCGGTTCTGATTGTGTGCGGCATGGTCCTCTCGCTCGTCATCCCGGAAAGCCGAAGGCTTATCCGGGACCCAGGGACCGGACTTCAGGTGAAGCGCAGCACGTGCCGCTTGTTCCAGTCCATGGGTCCCGGCTCTCTCGCGCTCCGCGCTCCGGCCGGGATGACGGACTGGAGCGGGTTACTCGGCAGCCTGGGCCGGTTCGACGGAGACGATCTTGCGGTCGTCCTTGGTCGTGCGGAAGGTCACCTTGCCGGCGATCTTCGAGAAGATCGTGTGGTCCTTGCCGAGGCCGACATTGTCGCCGGGGAAGATCTTCGTGCCGCGCTGGCGGACGATGATGTTGCCGGGGATGACGGCTTCGCCGCCGAACTTCTTGACGCCGAGGCGGCGGCCTGCGGAGTCGCGGCCGTTTCTGGACGAGCCGCCTGCTTTCTTATGTGCCATGGTTGCTCTCCAGCTCTCTACGCGTTGATGGCGCCGATCTTCAGGACCGTCATGTGCTGACGATGGCCCTTCTTGCGGCGGTAGTTCTGGCGGCGGCGCTTCTTGAAGACCACGATCTTCTTGTCGCGCGCCTGCTCGACGATCTCGGCATCGACCGAGGCGCCTTCGATCAGGGGGGCACCGACCTTGGGGCTGTCACCGCCCAGCATCAGCACCTCACCGAGGGAAACCTTGTCGCCCGCTTCGCCTTCCAGTTTTTCCACATGGATGACATCGCCGGACTTCACGCGGTACTGTTTACCGCCTGTCTTGATGACTGCGTAGCTCATATCTCTCTCGCTAAGCTCTCAAAGGGTGGAGGACTTGCCTTTTTGGTCCGGGGTTCTGGTGCCCCGGCGGAGGATGGCAGCTAGGGAAGCGGCGGCGCGAAGTCAAGAACAAGCTGGCATTGCGCCGCTTCGCTCTATGGCGAAGAGCGGCGGTTTCTGCGACACCTCAAGGCGACGGAAGACTGTAAGGACGGCCTATGCCCAAACTCTCCCCGCAAGACGCCCGCGCCAAGTTCAAAGAGCTGCTCGCCCCGCAAAGCCTGCCCGTGGTGGCGGCGCCGATGTTCATCGTCTCCGGCCCCAAACTGGTCCGCGCCGAGTGCGAGGCGGGGGTGATCGGCTCCTTCCCGGCCCTGAACGCTAGGCCGCAGGAGGCGCTGACCGAGTGGCTCGACGAGATCAAGGAGGCGGGCAGGCCCTTCGCCGTGAACCACATCGTCCACCGCTCCAACGACCGGCTGATGGCGGACCTCGAGACCACGGTGAGGCACCAAGTGCCCTTGGCCATCACCTCGCTCGGGGCACGGCCCGAAGTCTTCGAGGCCACCCAGAGCTATGGCGGCCTCTGCTTCCACGACGTCATCAACAACAGCTTCGCCAAGAAGGCCGTGGAGAAGGGCGCTGACGGGCTCATCCTGGTGGCGGCCGGCGCGGGCGGCCATGCGGGCACCATCTCGCCCTTCGCCTTCCTCGCCGAGGTGCGGGAGTGGTTCGATGGTCCGATCCTCCTCTCCGGCGCCATCGCCACGGGGAGAGGCGTGCTGGCGGCTCAGGCGGCAGGAGCGGACGCCGCCTATATAGGCTCGGCCTTCATCGCCACCGCTGAGGCGAACGCGCCGGACCCTTACAAGGAGGGTATCGTAGAGGGCGGCATGGAGGATATCGTCTACACGAACTACTTCTCCGGCGTGCACGGCAACTACATGAAGTCCTCCATCAAGACCGCTGGCCTCGACCCGGACAACCTGCCTGAAAGCGACCCCTCCAAGATGAGCTTCAAGTCTGGAGGCGACAGCGAGGCGAAGCTGTGGAAGGATATCTGGGGGGCGGGCCAGGGCATCGGCTCGGTGCACGAGGTCGGCACGGCCAAGAGCCTGGTGGACCGCCTAGCCGCCGAGTACCGGGAGGCGAAGGCCGCGCTGACCTCCTAGGCCGCCTCCCCCAAAAGGTCGGGCAGGTCAGGCCTCTCCGCGGCCCTCTCGGTGGTGATCTGAAGGGAGAGCGCCGGCGTGCCGTGGGGCAGGATAACGGAGCTCAGCCTGCCCCCCATGGCGGCCGCCAGGATCGACGCCACCTTGAGCGGCAAGCGCCTCGGGCAGGGCTCGCTACGGAAGAGATCCGCCACCTCCGTCGCCGACAGACTGGGCAGCTCCACCAGTATGCTGAGCTTCTCGCCGCCGTCGAAGCTCGGCTCGCCGTGAAGCCGCATGCGGATCGGGCCTTCCTCGGTATCGCTGCTGACAGCGAAGGCCAAGATCGCCTTCAGGCACTCCGTATACTTCTGAGCATCGAGAAACACCATGGAGCTCTGGGTGGAGGAGAGGCTGACCTTCACCGCCGAACCGCTGCAGCGTAGGGCTGCATTGATTTCTTTCGCCACCGCGCGGCTCACCTCGCAGGGGTCCGTAGGCTCGCGACGCTTAGGTGATGCGCCCCCAGCCAGCTCGGCAAGGTCCATAACCTGCGTCAGCACATGCCTGATCTGATGAAGGGCACTGCCGAGCTCTCCGGCGGTTCGGAGAGGAACCGGGGTGCGCGTATCGCTGCTGCGCCTGATGGCCTCCTCCTCCGCACAGAGAACGACGAGGGGCTCCCTGAGCCCGGTCACGGTCTCCACCAGAAGACCAGCGGCTTCCGAGCGGAGCGACATGTTGTCGGGAGCCCCGCCACGCTCTGCAAAACGCCGCCATAGAAACGCGGCGGCTCCTACGCTCACCGCCACGACCGCTGCCACCCACCAAATCATCGACACCCCCGAACTGGACACAGCACGACCATAGGTTGCAAGGGTTAAGGTGTTCCTCACTCCTCCTCGGCTTGCCGAAGACCGGGGGCTGCCGCAAAGTGCCCGCACCTGCACGAAGGAGAACGGCGGTGGGCGAACCGATCAGACGCATCGTCATCGTGGGCGGAGGCTCTGCCGGATGGATGACGGCGGCAGCCCTAGCGGAGGCCGTGGGGAGCACTGTCGCCATCGAGCTCGTCGAAAGCGAGGCGATCGGCACGGTGGGCGTGGGCGAGGCGACCATCCCCCCCATCCGTCACTTCAATACGAGGCTCGGCATCGACGAGCGGACGTTCCTGAAAGAGACGCAGGGTTCCTACAAACTCGGTATCGAGTTCGTCGGCTGGCGGACGGGTTCGGACAGCTACTTCCACCCCTTCGGCCAGTTCGGCGCCGAGTTCGATCAGACCCCGTTCTATCAGTTCTGGCTGGCCGAGCACCTGGCGGGCCGGGTGGGCCGGATCGACGACTACTCCATGGCCTGGGGCGCAGCAAAGAAGGGGCGCTTCTGCCACCCCTCCCGCGACCGGGCCAACATGGCGTCCACCTTCGACTACGCCTACCACTTCGATGCCACCCTCTATGCGGCCTTCCTCCGGCGGTATGCCGAGGAACGGGGCGCCGTGCGTACCGAGGGGCGCATCGGCAGCGCACAGCTCGATCCGGAGACGGGTTCGGTAGCCTCGGCACGTCTCGAAGACGGTCGCACCATCGAGGGGGACCTCTTCATCGACTGCTCGGGTTTCGGCGGTCTTCTGATCGAGAAGGCGCTGCATACGGGGTATGAGGACTGGTCCCACTGGCTGCCCTGCAACCGGGCCGTGGCCGTGCCCTGCGAGAAGACGGGGCCGATGCTGCCCTACACACGTTCCACCGCAAGGGAGGCGGGGTGGCAGTGGCGCATCCCCCTCCAGCACCGCACCGGCAACGGCTATGTTCACTGCGATGCCTTCATCAGCGAGGAGCAGGCGACCGAGACGCTGCTGTCGAACCTCGACGGCGAGCCGCTGGCGGATGTGCGCACCTTGCGCTTCACCACGGGACGCAGGCGGAAGTTCTGGCATCGGAACGTCGTCGCGATCGGTCTGTCGGCAGGCTTCATGGAGCCGCTCGAATCGACCAGCCTTCACTTGATTCAGTACGGTATTCTCAGGCTTCTCGCCCTTCTCCCCGACCAAGACATGGACCCCTTCCTAGCGGCTGAGTACAACCGTCTCACGGCACAGGAGTACGAGCGCATCCGCGATTTTCTGGTGCTGCACTATGTCGCCACCGAAAGGCGCGATACGGAGCTTTGGCGCTACTGCGCACAGACGGAGGTGCCCGATACGCTGACCTACAAGATGGAGCAGTTCAGGCGCCACGGCGTGTTGAGCGCAGAGGACGGCGAGCTGTTCCGCAACCCAAGCTGGCTGGCAGTCTATCTCGGACAGGGCGTGGTGCCGCGAAAGGCACCTGCGGTGACCAAGCTGAGAAGTGGCGTGCCCTCAGCCGAGCGGATCGAAGACGTGCGCCGCGCCATCGAGGCGGCTGCGAACGACATGCCGATGCATGAGGACTTCGTCGCCCGCTACGCCGCCGCGGCGCAGCGCTGAGCGATGAACTCCTCGTGCCGAGGCAGGCCTGAGACGGCATGCTGCACGAGGCGCTCGACTTGAGAGAGAAAGTCCCTGAGCTGATCGTCTGACAGGCGGTCCGCCATAGGGTGGTAGCGCTTCGGCGTGATCCCCTGCCCCAGCATGACCTGCAGCCAGCTCGCCTCTCGGAAGAGGTCGTCGAGGTTGCGGTAGAGAATGCCCGCCTCACCGAAGAGCTCCATCTTCTCACGGAGGGTCTCCGGCACACTCATATGTCGGCAGTAGCGCCAGAACTCCGTGTCCTCACGTTCGGTCTGGTGGTAGTGCAGCACCAGGAAGTCTCGGATCAGCTCGTACTCGATACCCACCAGCCGGTTGTACTCACCGATGGTGGCCTCGTCGAAGCTCTTATTGGGGAACAGCTCCAGCAGCCTGCTGACATTGGACTGGATGAGGTGGATGGAGGTGGATTCCAGCGGCTCGAGGAACCCGCTGGCAAGGCCGATGGAGACGCAGTTCTTGTGCCAGAACCGCTCCCGCCTTCCGGTGGTGAAGCGGAGCGGTTTGGGGTCAGCAGTGGGCTGCCCGTCTAGATTGGAGAGAAGCGTTCCGACTGCTTCGTCGTCGCTGAGATACTTGCTGCAATAGACATGCCCGTTGCCGGTGCGGTGCTGCAGCGGGATGCGCCACTGCCATCCCGCATCGCGCGCCGTGGCCTTTGTGTAGGGAAGAAGCGGCTCCGTCCGCTCGCAAGGCACCGCCACCGCGCGGTCGCAGGGCAGCCATTGCGACCAGTCCTCATACCCCACACCGAGCGCCTCGCCGATCAGCAGACCACGAAAGCCGGAGCAGTCGATGAAGAGGTCTGCCGACAGCTCTTCGCTGCTCTCCAGACTGATCGTCTCGATACGGCCGTTCTCCGAATGAAGAGAGACGTCCTGCACCTTGCCCTCAATACGCTTGACGCCCCGCGCTTCGGCGTAGCGGCGTAGATACTGTGCGTAGAGCCCGGCATCGAAGTGGAAGGCGAAGGCGAGTCCCTCCATCTTCGTGTTGCCGACCCGCTCCAGAAGGCCGAACCTGTTCTCGTCCGAGGCCTGACGGTGCAGCGAATAGCGCCAGAGATCGGCGTTGCTTCCCCCCTGCCTCGCGCGGAGCCAGTAGTGGTGGAAGGGGAGCGCACCGAGCGGCATGCCGACCTCGCCGAAGGTGTGAATGTAGCTGTCGCCCACCCTGCCCCAGTTGTTGAACTCGATGCCGAGCTTGAAGGTGCCCTTGGTCTCGCGAAGGAACTCCATCTCGTCGATGCCGAGGAGCATGTTCAGCCTGCGGATCTGAGGGATGGTCGCCTCGCCGACGCCCACCGTTCCGATCGCGTCGCTTTCGACCAGGGTCACCTGCACCTGCTTCGGCAGCAGCTTCGCCATGGCAGCCGCGGTGATCCACCCGGCGGTGCCGCCGCCCACGATCAGTACGTTCTCGACCGGTTCCATCATCCGCTCCGAAAGGGCCTTTTCTTTTGTAAGCTAGCATAAAAAAGCCCGCCGGAAGGTGCGACCTTCCGGCGGGCAGTACATGGTACCTACCGGACCGAAGCCCGGCGGCGCTTAGAAGGTCTTCATCAGCGCGAAGGTGTAGGTGCGGCCGTAGAGCTCGTGACGGTCGGAGGCGTTCACGTTGATGCCGCCATTGTCGACCTCGCGGAAGGTACGGAACGGCTCGTCGGTCAGGTTGTAGCCCTCGAAGAGAACGGTGAAGCCTTCGAGGCGACCGCTCTGAAAGGTATAGCCGATCTGGCCGTCCACGGTGGTCCGCTCGTCGGCACGAACGTTCTCGAAGTTACCGCCGAAACCGATCACCTCGGCCAGGTAGTCGCTCCGATAGTTGGCTGCGATCCGTGCACGGAAGCCAAAGTTCTCGTAGTAGAGATCCGCGTTCCAGATCTCTTTCGAGAGGCCGGGAATCTCGATCGTCTCACCGGGGTTGCGAAGGTCCGGAATCTCGCTGATCGACTGCGAGTAGGTGAGGTTCGTGCCGAAGCCTTCCAGACGCTGGGGAAGGAAGTCGTCGAAGGGCAGGCGAAGGGTCGCTTCGATGCCGCGGATGCTGCCCTCGCCCAGATTGACCGGACGGCTGTAGGTGCCGTCAGCCGCCAGCGGGTTGGCCGAGACGAAGCCTGCACCGGCGATCTCCGCCACCTCGGCACCGAGGTCCACACGGACGGTCTCGGTGGCCACGAAGCCGTCGAGGTTCTTCTCGAAAATGGCGATCGAGAAGGCGCCCGCGCTGCCGAAATACTTCTCCAGCGACAGGTCGTAGGAGGTCGATTCGATATTGCGCAGGAAGGTGTTGCCGCCCGAGGAGGTGTAGCAGAAGCGCTGCAGGCTCGGATCGTAACCCTCGCCGCCGGCGCCGCCTTCCTCGTTGAAGCTGTCCGGAATGCCGTCATTGTCCGCATCCGGGCAGACGCCGCCATTGCGGTTCAGCGTTTGGTTGGCAGCCAGATCATCCATACGCGGACGGGTGGACGTCTTCGCCGCGCCGAAGCGCAGGAAGAGGTTGTCGCTGATCTCCCAAGACAGGTTGAGGTTCGGCAGGATGTCGTCGAAATCCTCTTCCAGCGTCCGCAGGCCGGTGGCGGTACCGCCGCCGGTGGCGCCGCTGAGAAGGTTCAGACCCGTCGATTCCTGCTGGGTGTCGACGAAGCGCACGCCTGCATTGCCGGTCAGCGGGAGACCGAGCAGGTTCATGTCGATGTCGCCCTGCAGGTAGAAGGTGGAGATCTCCTCCGAGACGTCGAACGTCTTGGCGAGGATGTCCGAGTTCACGTTCGCTTCGCGGACGTAGATACCGGCCTCTTCGAGAGCGGTCGGCGTCCAGGCGAGAAGCTGGAAGCCGATGTCACCGGCATCGGCGATGCCTTCGATCAGGTTGGCGGGGATGGGAACGGCGCGGCCGCCTTGAACGATGCCGAAGGCCTCATCGACCGCCTTGGTCTTCTGACGCTCGGTGAAGAGCCAGCCCGCTGTGATGCGGTTGATGAAGGGCGTGTCGAGCGTGTAGTTCGCCTCCAGACGGATCTGGTCGAGCTCGTCCTCGACGTCGAACTCCTTGACATAGGCCGCCGTGCCCCAGCCTCGGATATCCGTGAGGACCATGCGCGAGGGGTCGGTCAGACCAGCATCGATCACGAGGCCGTAGGCGCCGTCGCCATCATAGGTGAACAGCGCGTCCTCGCGGACGAGGTTCCCCTCGGCATCGCGCGGCTCGCCGAAGGACTCGTAGTCGAGGTCCTGGCGGTCCACGGTGGAGCGGGAGAAGTCCGCCACCAGCTCGAGACGGTCGGTCAGGTCGTAGGCGAGGTTGAGACCGTAGGAGAAGAGCTCGGCGTCGCGCTGCAGCTCCTGGGTCTTCACCGCCGGGCCGACATCGGTATAGGTGACGCTTTCGGCGATGCCGCCAGCCGGACCCTGAACGTTCGTGGCGTTGACGCCGTCCCAGGACGCGATGGGCGTCTCGATGCCGCGGTTGATACCGCCGTCCGTGTACTCACTGTAGAAGGCGTCAAAGGTGGCGTCGAAACGCTCGGTGGGTTGCCACTGCAGCGTACCGGAAGCCGATGTCCGCTCGAACTCACGCGAGATCACGCCGGAGGCCGGGTTGTCTGCGAAGACGAGCCGGTTGTCGACGACCGCGTTGCCCTGAGGCTTGAGCTGACGGCGGATGGTCTGGGTCGGGTTGCTCTGGTCGGTGACCGAGAGGACGATGCCGATCGTATCGTTGGCGAACTGATCGATGTACGAACCGAAGATGCGGTAGCCGTCATTGCCGTATTCGGGGTTCAGCTCGTCGCTGTCGTTGAGGACGTAGCGGCCCGAGAGGGTGACCTGGCGGTCGCTGTAGTCGAGGGGACGCGCCGTGCGCAGGTCCACCGTACCGGCGATGCCGTTGGCGGCGAGGGTGGCGTCGGGCGTCTTGTAGACGATGCCCTGGGTGAAGAGCTCGGCAGGGTAGGCGTCGAACTCGATCGAGCGGTTGTCGTTGGTCGAGACCTGCTCACGCCCGTTGAGGAGCGAGATCGAGAAGTTCGGGCCTAGGCCGCGGATGCTGACGAGCTGTGCACGGCCCTGGACGCGCTGCACGGTCACGCCGGGAAGGCGGGCCAGCGAGTCGGCGATGGTCAGGTCGGGGAGCTTGCCGATGTCTTCGGCGGACACCGCTTCCACGATGGAGCTGGCGTTTTTCTTGGTATCGAGCGAGTCGGCGATGGACTTCTTGATACCGCGGACGACGATGACGTCTTCTTCCTCGTCGGCCGCGTCCTGCGCGAAGGCGCTGGAGATGGCGAGAGCTGGAAGAGCGGCACAGCAAAGCAGCATAGCCTTGCGGCTAGGGTTACGCATAGATTCCTCCCTGGTATGCGCGCCCGGCTTATGTGTGCCGGGACTACCAACGAGAAGCTGTGCCCGAAAAGGTTACATGCCGACAAGCAAGATCGGCAGGAGCGGGTGGCTTAGTCGCTCACTGTGACAAACAAACCACAGCCGAAAGCGGGGGCACCGAGACCCTGGTAGAGCCCGGCACCGTGCTGGTCTCGGGGCAGGTGCCGCGAAGGCTCTGCCAGCGGTTCGAATAGGCCTCGGTGAGGATGTTCTCCTCCCGCGCCTCCTCTTCGGCATTGATGACCACCAATATCTCCGTGCCGTCGCTCGCCAATCGGGAGAAGGCGAAGAGGCCGCCCTCGGTCTCGTCGAAGCGGGTGATCTGTGCGCCCGTCTTCAGCGCGAGCTGGCCCTTGCGCAGGGCGATCAGCTCCTGGAGCTCCTGGTAGAGCGGGTGGCCGGTGTCGAAATTGTCCTCCGCCGTCGTGCTGTCCGTACCCAGGAGGTCGTTATCATTGTAGATGTCCGTGCGGCTCTCGAACATGTCCTCGCGGGCGCCCTGGTCGCCCTCGTCGCTGATAAAACCCTGCTCGTCGCCGTAATAGAGGGTCGGCACGCCGCGAGCGGTCATCAAGAGGACATGGCCGAGGAGCGTGCGCTGGGTGATCTCGTCCTGGGAGGCGTCCGGGTTCGCATCGCGCACGAACTGGGAGAAGCGGCCCATATCGTGGTTGCCAAGGAAGGTCGGCAGGCGACGCGCCCCTGCCCTGCCGCCCTTGTAGTTGGTGTCGGCCCGGAAGAGCTTGGTCAGCTCGAAGCTCGGCTCGCCCTCGGCGATCACCCGCCTGGCGGCGTCTTGGAAGGCGAAGTCGAGCACGGTGGGGAAGCCGTCGTCCCAGGTGTGCCTCGCCAGCGCCGCGGGGTCGGGGTCGAACACCTCGCCGAAGATGACGAAGTTGGGGCGCCCCGCCTCCCTCGCCTTCTCCCGCATGGCGGGGATGAACGCGCGCCAGAAGGCAGGCTCCACATGGCGCGCCGTGTCCACGCGGAAGCCGTCAATGCCGTAGGTCTCGATCCAGTCCGCGAAGATGTCGACCATGCCCTGGCGCACGCGCGGGTGCTCCGTCATCAGATCGTCGAGGCCGAAGAAGTCACCGCCGAGGAAGGTCTCGCCTTCCGTCGTGAAGTCGCCTCTGTTGTGGTAGTAGATCGGGTTGTTGAGCCAGGCGGGGCGCTTCAACTGCTCCTCCCCCTCGGGCAGATAGGGCGTGTACGCCCAGTCGGGGCGGGTGAGCTTGGTGAAGTTCTCCTCCGTGCCCACGCCTGTGCCGAGAAAGCCCTGGTTGATGCGGCGCCCGGTCGCCTCGCCGCGGGTGATGTAGGGGTAGTCCGCCTCGTAGCGGTAGGGGCAGGGACCGCCGGTATAGTCCTCCGCCTCCTCGTCGTGGCACTCTCTGTAGGCGATGACGTCGGCGGTGTGGTTGGTGATGATGTCGAGGATCACCTTCATCCCGCGAGCGTGGGCTGCGTCCACGAAGGCCTTCATGTCGTCATTGCTGCCGAAGTGCCGGTCGACGCGGGTGAAATCGGTGATCCAGTAGCCGTGATAGCCCGCGCTTTCCTGACCGGGGCCGCCCTGCACCGCCTTGTTCTGGTAGATGGGTCCAAGCCAGATGGCGTTGACGCCGAGCTCCTCAAGGTAGTCGAGGCGCGAGATCAGCCCCTGCAGGTCGCCGCCATGGTAGAAGCCCTTGTGGGTAGGGTCGAAGCCGTGGTCGAGCCTACCCCCCTCGATCCCGCCGAGATCGTTGCTCTCGTCGCCGTTCTCGAACCGGTCGGGCAGGAGGAAGTAGATCACGTCCTCCTCCGCCGGGCGGTCGAAGGAGGGCTGCTGCTGAGCGAGCGCCGAAGACAAGGCAGCGGCTGCGAGCAAAACTGCGGTGAGGAGCGGTTTGATCATGGCTAGGCCCTTGGCACGAAAGAGCCCTTTGGTGGACCGGCGTCACGAAGCTCGTCAACCGCTGGCTGCACCCCAGAGCGCCCAGCAGCGTCCCGCGCTGGTCTCGCGGCTTTCGGCGGGCTACACCCCCTCCTATAAGAACCAGTCCAGGGAGAGACGTTCGATGTTCCGTACCGCCCTTCTCTTCGGCGCGGCGATGGGTTTTGCCCACGCTGCCGACGAGATCCCCCCCGTATCCACCGACCGCGAAGTGACCTTCAGTGTCGCCTCGCCGGACGGCGGGATCGAGATCACCACCTTCACCAACACTTACGGCGAGCCGATGTACGAGGTGAGCTTCGACGGCGAGCCCGCCATCGAACCCTCTCGCCTCGGCATGCGCTTCGCCGCCCACGGCCAGTTCAAGAACGGCCTCGTCGTCGAGGAGAAAAGCCGTTCGAGCAAGGACGAAACCTGGGAGCAGCCCTGGGGCGAGCGCCGCTTCGTGCGCGACAACCACAACGAGATGGTGGTCACCTTCCGGGACGCCGAGGACGAGGCGCGCCGCTTCGATGTGCGCTTCCGCGCCTTTGATGACGGCATCGGCTTCCGCTACGAGTTTCCTAAGCAAAAGGGCCTTCGCGGCAATGTCTCGATCGTCGACGAGCTGACCGAGTTCGCCGTCCCGGCCACCGATGCCACCGCCTACCACATTCCGGCAAGGCTCTGGAATCGCTACGAGTACCTCTACGACACCACCGACGTCTCCGGCATGCACATGGTGCACACGCCCGTCACGCTGGAGCTTGCGGAGGGCACCCACATTGCCATCCACGAAGCAGCGCTCACGGACTATTCCGGCATGGCGCTGCTTCTCAAGCGGGGCAACATTCTCGAAGCGGAGCTCGCTCCGCGTTCGGACGGGCCGAAGGTGAAGACCCGCGCGCCGTTCGAGACCCCCTGGCGCACGGTGCAGATCGCCGAGGACGCCCCCGGCCTCGTCAACGGCACGGATATCTACCTCAACCTCAACGAGCCCAACGTGCTCGGCGACGTCTCCTGGGTGAACGAGGACCTCGGCGTCTATACGGGCATCTGGTGGGACATGCATATCCGCACCAAGACCTGGGGTTCCGGCCCCTACCATGGTGCGACCACGGAGTATGCGAAGGAGATGATCGACTTCGCCGCCGAGAACAACATGAAGGGTGTGCTGATCGAAGGCTGGAACGAGGGCTGGGACGGCGATTGGTACAATGCCGGCGACGTCATGGACTTCACCACTCCCTACCCTGATTTCGACCTCGAAGAGGTCGCTGCCTATGCGATCTCTAAGGGCGTGCGGGTCATCGGCCACCACGAGACCGTGGGCAATATCGGCCGCTACGAGGACCAGATGGAGGCGGCCTACGACCTCTACGAGAAGCACGGCATCACCCAGGTGAAGACCGGCTACGTGGCCGATGCGGGCAACATCAAGTGGACCGACCGCAACGGGGTGGAGCGCTTCGAGTACCATGACGGACAGCGCAACGCCGAGCACCACATCACGGCGGTGACCGAAGCGGCGAAGCGCAACATTGCGCTGAACCCCCACGAGCCGATCAAGGATACGGGGCTACGCCGCACCTATCCCAACTGGATCAGCCGCGAGGGCGCGAGGGGCATGGAGTACTCTGCATGGGGCGTGCCGCCGAACATTCCCGAGCACACGGCTATCCTTCCGTACACGCGCATGCTGTCGGGCCCGATGGACTACACGCCGGGCATCTTCGACCTTCGTCCGAACGAGAACCCCGACTACGACCGCGCTTCGGAGAACAGCCCCGAAGCGCGCACTGAGACCACGCTCGCCAAGCAGCTCGCCCTCTATGTGGTGATCTACTCACCCATCCAGATGGCGGCCGACCTGCCCCAGAACTACCTCGCCCGCCCCGAGGCGTTCCAGTTCATCAAGGAGGTCCCCACCAACTGGGAGGAGTCCATCGCGCTCGAGGGCGAGGTCGGCGACTATATCGTCCAGGCGCGGAAGGACTGGGACTCGGACGACTGGTTCGTCGGTGCCCTGACCGATGAGGAGGCCCGCGAGGTCAGCTTCGACCTCTCCTTCCTCGAAGAGGGCAAGACCTACACGGCGGAGATCTACCGCGACGGCGCCGATGCCCATTGGGAGACCAACCCCTACGCCTTCGAGCGGGAGAGCCGCGAGGTGACGTCCGAGGATACGATGGACCTTAGCTTGGGCGCAGGCGGCGGTGCGGCCATCCGGTTCAAGGCCGAAGGCTGAAACGTCTCAGGTCGATGAGAGCTATACGGCGGGTCTAGAAGCCCGCCGCTTTTTTGCTCGTGGACAGCGCCTCCTGCAGCTCGCGATGGGCGAGCAGCACGGCGCTGCGCAGGCTGTCTTCCTGGTAGGGTTTGGTCACCACGTCGTAGGGGAAGCCCGACACGTTGAGTTCGTCGGGAGCGTGGCCCGTGGCGAAGATCACCCTCCCGCCGCTCTTCACCACCCGCTCGGCGACCTCCACAGAGGTGGCGCCGTCGATGTTGAAGTCCAGGATCGCGATGTCGAACGGGTCCTGATCCATGGCCTCGTAAGCCTCGCGAAGAGAGTGGGCCGTCACCACCTCGCCTAGATCGAGATGGTGCAGAACATCCTCGAAGGTCAGGGTGAGAATGATCTCGTCTTCCAAGAACAGGATGCGGCTCTGCCTTGATTCCTTACTACCCATACGGACCACTCCTTGGACACTCGACCATCGCCCGTACGAGAGGTTCGGGTTCGGAACGCCAGCAGAATGGCTGGAGGGTCGGTCCGTTGAATAGGTCGAATTCGTTCAAGGGCTTCACGTCTCGGTGGGAAACGCGCGACAAAGCGATCACATTGTTAAAGCGCGGAAACGTGATCTTATCCCAGGTTAAGCTACGCGCCTCGACCGCACCCCGTTGACCCACCGCTCGAGCTCGCGCGGGGTGAACGGCTTGGTCAGGATGTCCCTCGGCTCCGTTCCCTCCTCCAGCTCCACCTGCTCGCGGGCGGTCAGGAACAACACGTCCGCCTCGCCGCACAGACTGCGATCGGCCAGAAGCGGACCGGTCGGCCCGTCCTCCAGGTCCACGTCGAGAAGCAGCACGTCGGGGTGACCGGTCTCGATCAGACGGCGGCCGCTGGCGCTGTCGCGGACCACGCCGAGCACCTCGCAGCCGAGCGCCTCCATCTGGTCGGCGATGGCGCCGCCAATGATCGGCTCGTCTTCTGCAATGAGAACCCGCACGTGAACCTCGAACTCGCTTCGACCTGACCAACTCTGCCCTAGCGCCCGACGTTCCGGTCACGGAGTTCACGAACGGTGTGTAGGGGCTTGTGTTCACAGCCAAACCGGGTGCGGGGGTAGTGAATACAGGGTTGAGCGAAGGCCCAAGCCGCAGTCTTACGTTGTGGCAAACGAGCGGAACGGTCTTCTCTTTGGGGACAGCCGCCCCATTCGAATAGTCGTCCAAGAGGTCGGCATCGCTCCTACCTCTCCCTCCGGGAGAGATCAAAGACTGCATGGCAGGCTTCGGGTGAGGGCGTTCTTTGTACCTAGCTTAACTCTCTACTCGCCCTCACTCGACATCGAAGATGTCGATCTCTCCCGGAGGGAGGAATGAGACGGTGCGCTCCTTCATCCACGCTTTCCTCTTCGTCGGTTGAAACCAACCCTCTTCACCCTGCCGCGAGGCTTTGACGCGGCCTGCCGGTGCGGCGAGAAGCCCGCCATGGCAGAGCTCTCCCTCGTCTCCTTCCTCATCATCACGCTGATCAGCTTCCTTGGGGCTGCGATCACCGCGGCTTTCTCCATTGGCGGGGGGCTCTTGCTGATCGGCACGATGAGCGCGCTTCTGCCGCCCCTTGCGGTGATCCCGGTCCATGCGGTGGTGATGACCGGCAGCAACGCCTCCCGCTCCGCCCTTCTCCTGCCCCATGTGGCCTGGCCGATCATCGGCTGGTTCGCGCTTGGTGCTCTTGTCGGCGGTACGATCGGGGCGCAGGTCCTGGTCACCCTCCCGCCCGAGATGCTGCGCCTGGCGGTGGCAGGGTTCATCCTCTTCACCCAGTGGGGGCCGAAGGTGTCGCTGCCGCTCGGTGCGCCCTTCTACAGCCTAGCGGGCGGGCTCTCCATGTTCCTGACCCTGTTCGTGGGCGCGTCGGGGCCGTTCATCACCGCGATCCTGGCGAAGATCCCGAGCTTCTCCCGCCTCGCTCTCATCTCGACGGCGGGAGCCTGCATGACCCTCCAGCACGGGGGGAAAGTCGCGATCTTCGGCCTGCAGGGCTTCGACTACGGGAGCTGGCTGCCGCTGATGGGAGCGGCGCTCGCAGCCGGTTTCGCAGGCACGTTCCTCGGTACCCGCCTCCTGAAGCGCTTCGACGAGCAGTTCTTCCGCGCCGCCCTCAAATGGGTACTGACGGCGCTGGCGCTGTGGCTCATCGCCCTCGCCGTCGGCGCCATGCTCTCCTCAGAATAGCGAGAAGCTCTGGCCCACCACCGAGACCGGCCAGCGGCCGAGCTCGAACAGCTTGAGCTTGTGGGTGAAGAGGTGGTCGGAAAGCTCGATCTCGGGATCGGCCTCGACGGCCAGAAGGGTGAGGGCGGCGGAGGTCGCCGCCTGCACCGCAGCGCCCACGGCCAGGGTCTTCACCGCCTCGTCCTCGATGTCCCAGATCGCGCCCTCCTCCTCCATGGCGAGCTTGGCGCTCTCCCCGGCCTTGGCGCCGACCAGCTTGATGGCGATCTCCAGCGCCTCCTCGGAGACCACTTCGAGGGCACGCCCGATCACCTCGGCTCGGACCAGCTCCTCCGCCTCCCATGCGGGGCTCGCCCAGCCTTCCGTCTCCGCGGCGGCAGCGGCGTCCTCGGGGGTGGGCAGGATGGCGAGGTCCGCTTCGGGGAAGCCGAGCCGGTCCAGATAGCCGCTCGACGCCAGCCGCACGGCGGCAGAGGGCTCCTCGCCCAGATGGGCGAACCAGGAGAAGGCGGAGAGGCCGTAGGCGAGCTTGCGCACACCAAAGAGGAGCGGGATCTCCCGCTCCAGCTCGCCGAACAGCTCAGGGTCCAGCGCTTCGTCTTCGGCGTCATCGAGGGGGTTCAGATCGTTCATCAGCAACAGCTAAGGAGCGCCGCCCCGAAAAAGAAGCGCCCGCCTCCACTGAAATGGAAACGGGCGCAGTCTAGGGCGTCTTTCGAGCCAACGCGGCTCTTTGCGGCTCCAGTTCGGGGGGGCAGAGTTCACCGGAGCCGTACAAGGACGCTAACCAGCGAAACTGTGGCGTTCCAGTTACAGCGCAGTAAAATTTGACTGTAGCAAAATAACAACAACTCAGGGCTGCGAAGCACCAATCCAGGGGCGCAAAAAGCCCCGATCAGTTGTCGCTGAGGAAACTGCCACCCGCTTCGGGTACGCGGAAGAGACGTCCGGAGAGCCGTTTCTTCGCCTCGACATCCTCCAGGCTGACTAGGGTCATCTGTCCGGCGGGGTCCACGAAGGACCATCCCGACAAGGTCAGCGTCTCCGACTCGAACAGGAGAGCGAGGCGGCCGCGCAGGTCCTCGTCGCGGGCCTCGAGCTCGATCTTGATGCCGTGCTGGTCCTCGCGCACCGAGATCACCTGGGCCGCTTCGAGGTCCAGCTCCTTGGAGAGGAGGAAGCGCAATGGGGTCTGGCCGACCGGGTAGCTCGACGTGCTCTCCAGCTCCTCGTCGTGGATATAAACGAGGCCGCCGGTCGCCACGATCAGCATCGGGTTGGGGTCGTCATACTCGAAGCGCAGACGGCCAGGGCGGGAGAGGTAGAACCGGCCTTTGGAGATCTGTCCATCGGGGGCGAACTGGGTGAAGCTGGCCTCTAGGTTGCGGATCGCCTCCAGCCCGGCGGCGGCCTCTTGAAGGAGGCCCATGCTTCGCTCGCTCGAAGCTTCGTCCTGGGCGGCGACACGCGCCGTCGGCACCCCCACCATGGCGGCGGCAGCGGCGAGGAGCACAAGCGGTAGCGAACGTAGCAGCATGATGAAGCCCGGAAATAACCCTTCGCCGATAGGTCTAAGGAGGCTGGGAATTGAATCGAAGTGTCTTACAGGAAATCTCCGGCGCCAGTGCATTCTTGCAACACTCTGACGTCCGAAACCCGGCGCCAGGCCGCGCCGTTTCGTGCTAGCGCCGCGCCATGACCGACCACGCCCTCCTCCATGAAGCTCTCGAAAGCCGTGATCGCGGGGCTGCGGGGGGCTTTCTCTACGGCGTGAAAAGCACCCGGATCGTCTGCCGCTTCGGCTGCCCCTCCCCCGCGCCGAAGCGTGAGAACCGGGTGTTCTTTCCCGATCTCCAAAGCGCGAAGAACGGCGGCTACCGCCCCTGCCTTCGCTGCAGACCGGATGAGGAGGCAGAACCGCTGGTGGATGAGCTGATGGGCCTCCTGAGGTCCGAACCGGACGTTGTCTGGTCCGAAGCGCTGCTCAAGGAGCGAGGCTACTGCCCGCGAAGGGTGCGCCGCGCGTTCCTGCGGACCCACGGGAGGAGCTTCCTCGATATGGCGCGAAGACAGCGCGTGGTCGCAGGGTCTTCTGCGAGGCAAGGAGGGGAGAAGACGATCGAGGCGCAGCTCAGCGCAGGGTTCGAAAGCGCCAGCGGGTTCCGAGAGGCGGTGACGAAGCTTCTGGGCCGGTCGCTCAAGGAGGTCAGCCGCCCCTCCCCCTTGGGTCTGACCTTCATCCCCACGCCCTTAGGCGACATGATCGCCGCGACGACGGAGGAGGCCCTCTATCTTCTCGAGTTCGCCGACCGCCCCGAGCTGCCCAAGGAGCTTCGCTCGGTGGAGACCGATGCCGGGCACACGCTCAGCCTACAGCGGAACAAGGGAACCGAGGCCGTCGAGAGAGAGGTCGCCGCCTATTTCGCCGGGGACCTCAACGCCTTCGCCCAGATGCCCGTCCGCTACGGCACGGCGTTCACCAGCTCCGTGCACGACGCCCTCTGCACCATCCCGCCGGGCACCACGATCAGCTACAAGGAGCTCGCCGAGAAAATCAGCAGGCCGGGGGCCTTTAGGGCCGTCGCCCGCGCCAATGCCGCCAACCGCCTAGCGATCATCGTCCCCTGCCACCGAGTCATCGCCTCGGGCGGCAAGGTCTCAGGCTATGCGGGCGGGGTGTGGCGCAAGGAGTGGCTTTTGGAGCATGAGAAGAGGTATGCGGAGGGCTGCTGATCCCTTCTTCTTTTAGTATGTATATCCCACGCTTCATTCTGCCGTCATCCCGGCCGCAGCGGAGCGACGAGCCGGGACCTATGGACCGTGCCGACCCAGCTGTTACAGCGGTAAGGTCCATGGGTCCCGGATAAGCCTCACGGCTTTCCAGGATGACGAACCTCTCCGCACTTCTACTAAAGCGATGGAAGGCTACGCCGCATCCTCACCCAGTAGCACCTCGCGCTTGCCCGCATGGTTCGCCGGAGAGATCACGCCCTCATCCTCCAGCTTCTCGATCAGCGAGGCGGCGCGGTTATAGCCGATCTGTAGGCGGCGCTGCAGGTAGGAGGTGGAGGCCTTCCTGTCCCGCGCCACGATGGCGACGGCCTGGTCGAAGAGGGCATCGCCCGAGCCCGTATTGCCGCCGAGGTCGAGGCCGAGCTGGCTCGCCGTCTCATCATCATCCTCGCCGCCCTCGGTGACCTCCTGGACGTAGTCCGGCTTGCCCTGGGATTTCAGGTGCTCGACGATCTTCTCGACCTCGCCATCGGCCACGAAAGCGCCGTGCACACGGGTGACGCGCCCGCCGCCCGCCATATAGAGCATATCGCCCTGGCCGAGGAGCTGCTCGGCGCCCTGCTCGCCCAGGATCGTGCGCGAGTCGATCTTGGACGTCACCTGAAAGCTGATCCGGGTGGGGAAGTTCGCCTTAATGGTACCAGTGATGACGTCTACGGACGGTCTCTGGGTCGCCATGATGAGGTGGATGCCCGCCGCCCTCGCCATCTGGGCGAGGCGCTGGACCATCGCCTCGATGTCCTTGCCGGCGACCATCATGAGGTCTGCTACCTCGTCGATCACCACGACGATGAAGGGCATCTTGTCCTCGTCGAGGGTCTCCTCCTCGTAGGTCGGCTCGCCGGTTTCGGGGTCGTAGCCCGAGTGGACCCGGCGCACGAGCTGCTCGCCGGAGGCTTTGGCCTCCTCGACCTTCTCGTTGAAGCCGGTAATGTTCCGCACGCCGACCATGGACATGCGCTTGTAGCGCTCCTCCATCTCGCGCACGGTCCATTTAAGAGCGACCACGGCCTTCCTAGGGTCGGTCACCACCGGTGCTAGGAGGTGCGGGATGCCCTCATAGACCGAGAGCTCCAGCATCTTGGGGTCCACCATGATGAGCTTACACTCTTCAGGGGGCAGACGGTAGAGGAGCGAGAGGATCATCGTGTTGATCCCCACCGACTTGCCCGAGCCCGTGGTGCCCGCGATCAGAAGGTGGGGCATCTTGGCGAGATCCGCGTACTGAGGCTGTCCGCCGATGTCCTTGCCCAGCGCCAGGGTCAGGCCCTTGCCGTCCTCGAACTTCTCCGTGGTCAGCATCTCGCGGAAGAGAACCATCTCCCGGTCATCATTGGGAAGCTCGATGCCGATGGCGTTCCTGCCGGGCACCACGGCCACGCGGCAGGCCACCGCCGACATGGAGCGGGCGATGTCGTCGGCGAGGCCGATGACGCGAGAGGATTTGACGCCCGCCGCGGGCTCCAGCTCATAGAGGGTAACCACGGGGCCGGGGCGTACACCGATGATCTCGCCGCCGATCTTGAAGTCGGCGAGAACCCGCTCCAGCATCCGTGCCCGCTCCTCGAGCTCGGCATCGGAGAGGATCTTCCGGTCCTTAGGCGAAGGCGCCTTGAGAAGGGCGACGCTCGGATACTGATAGGCCTCGCCGGGCTTGCGCATCTTGGGCCGGTTCTTCGGCGCCACCTTGCGCACTTCGCGCTTAACCCTTGGCTCCTTCGGCGCCTGCGGGCGGACCACAGGTGGGGCGGGAGCGGGTTCGGCCTCCTCCAGCTCTGCCGGCTCTTCCTCGAAGGCTTCTTCCGCTTGCGGCGCATCGTCGATCAGGCCGACCACGGGGCCGATCTCGCGCAGGGACTGGGTCTCGGCCTCGGGCTCGTGACGCAGGCGTTCGGCCAGCTTCTCCGCGGCCTCGAGCGCCGTCTGGTAGCTGTAGACGATGGCGTCCGAGGCCGCCGCCAGATGCGCTAGTGTCAGCCCTCCTGCATGCCCGAGGAGCCAGGCGGCGCCTGCCCCGAACAGCACGGCGCAGAGGGTGACGGGGAACGGGACCGACACAGCCTTCAGTACCGAGACCGTTCCTCCCAAGAGAAGATCGCCGGTTAGTCCACCGAGGCTCACCACGAAGGGCCAGTCCAAAGGTTTGGGCCATGCGGCAAGGCAGGCTGCGGCGAGGAGCGTTCCAAGGGTCAGGCTGCCGAGTTTCAGCCACGAAGAGAGCGGCGTGATCCGGTGGGTGCCGTAAAGCGCAGCGTCCACCCCCCAGAGGAGCAGTACGAAAAGAAGACCCAGTGCACTCCCCCCCAGGCCCTGCAGCATCAGGTCGCTGACGGACGCGCCTAGCGTGCCGCCGAAATTCGCAGCCGCCTCGCGCGGCGTGGCGTTGGAGAGGGAGGGGTCGGAGATGTCGAAGCTGAAGACCGAGAGCAGCGTGAACACGGCAGCCAGCACCAGGGCCGCGCCCCCCGACCGGCCGATCAGGCGGCGGATGGCGGCGCGCAGGGTCTCCTGCGGGTCCGGCTCACGGGACGGTCTGGCGCGCGGCACGTCTACTCGCTCTCCTCTCACAAGGGGCCAATAAGGGGGAAGCGTGGTTAAGGGTTTGTTGATGGGCGCAGGGGGTGGGGGGTCTCAACGGCCAAAGGGAAGTGCGACGCACTGCCTCTCCCGCCTCCGGGAGAGGTCAAAGGCTGCGGTAGCAGGCTTTGGGAGAGGGCCTCGGCGAAGCCGTTCTGCTGCGCTCGGCATCAAGACTCGCGCTCAAAGCACCCTCACCCTCGGTCCCTCTCCCGCACGCGGGAGAGGGAGGCGGTACAACCACACTCACCGCCTAGTTTCTCATCGTTGGTCCATTTGCCCCTTTGCGCCCGAGCCCCGCTCGCTCTACCTCCCCACCATGACCGAACGCCATGATGTCTGCGTCGTCGGTGCCGGGCTGACCGGGCGCCTCCTTGCTCTTGCCCTGGCCCATCAGGGGCTCGACGTGATGTTGGCTGATAGAGCCGAGGCGGGCACGCCCAGCGATGACGGCCGCACCACCGCCCTCGCCTATGCCTCCGTCCGCCTGTTCAAGCGTCTAGGGCTCTGGGAGACGCTAGGTCCCAAGGCCGAGCCCATCACCGACATCCTCGTCTCCAACGGCGAGCCGCGCGACCGCTTCCGCCGCGGCGGCCTGTTCGGCGGGCAGCTCCATTTCCCCAGCACCCTTCTCGGCAACACCCCCGAGGAGAGCGAGCCGGCGCTGGGCTACATCGTGGAGAACAAGGACATGGTGGAGGCGATGAGGGCAGCTTCCGAAGCCTCCCCCATCATCGAGCGCTACCGCGCCGAGGTCGATCATTACGACACCTCCGAGCCCGGATGCGGCACGGTCCACTTCACGAACGGAGAGTGCGCCGAGGTGGCGCTTGTCGCGGCCTGCGACGGGCGCCGCTCGCCGCTTCGCCAGCAGGCAGGGCTCAAGACCCTGGGCTGGCACTACAACCAGCGGGCGATCATCGTGAACCTCTCCTGCGAGAAGCCCCACCACGGCGTCGCGCACGAGGTCTTCTACCCCGACGGGCCCTTCGCCATCCTGCCCATGCGCGGCAACATGGTCTCGATCGTCTGGACCGAGAAGGAGGCCGCCGCGAAGAGCTATCTGGCGCTGGATGACGAGGCCTTCCTCGCCGCCGTGGCCGAGCGGGTCGGCGACCACCTGGGCAAGCTGACCCTGGCATCGAAGCGGCAGAGCTTCCCCCTCTCCCTCCTCTACGCGCCGAAGCTGACGGCGGAGCGGCTGGTCCTCGCCGGGGACGCCGCCCACGGCATCCACCCCATTGCGGGCCAGGGTTTCAACCTCGGGGTCAAGGATGTCGCGGCGCTGGCGGATGTTCTGTGCAAGGCGCGTCAGACCGGCCTCGACCTCGGCCACGGCACGGTGCTCGCCCGTTACGACCGCTGGCGCCGCTTCGACAGCACGGCGCTTGCTTTGGGTACGGACAGTCTCGTCCGCCTCTTCTCGGGCAGCTTCGCGCCGCTCAAGCATGCCCGCGGTCTGGGCCTCGGCCTCGTCCAGCGCTCGGACATGGCGAGGCGCTTCTTCATGCGCGTCTCCGGCGCCGATCTCGGCGAGCTGCCCCGCCTGATGCAGCCTCTATAAAAAATTCCAACGCAGGCGGACATTCCGCCGCAGCTATTACACTTGGGTCAGCAGGCGGAATGATCACCCCGGTGCTTCCGTTGGTCTGTTGTCAGTCAGACAGCAATGGAGCCTATCCATGATCAAGATTCTTACCGCCACCACCGCCCTTGCCGCCTTCGCGTTCGCCCCTGCCATCGCTGGCGAGTGGGGTGACAAGAAGGACAAGATGGAGACCGCTTCGACCACCGTCGAGATCGAGATCGAAGGCGTCGAAGAGGACCAGGGCACGGTCTATGTCGCCCTTCAGACGAAGGACGAGTTCGCCAAGACCGACGGCAAATACGCCCAGACCGTCGAGGCCGACGATGACGAGGTCGAGGTGACCTTCGAGGGTGTCGAGCCGGGTGAGTATGCCGTGGCCGTGTTCCAGGACACCGATGGCGACGGCACGCTCACTCTTGACGGCCAGATGCCCTCCGAACCCTACGCCTTCTCCGGCGAAGTCGAGGGCGCGCCCACCTTCGAAGCCGCTGCCGTGATGGTGGAAGGCGAAGAGGCCGAGATCGAAATCGACCTCGAACAGTAGTTTTCCAGTACCTCTAGGTTCACCCCGGTCTCTTAGTGGGCCGGGGTGCCCTTCACTTCCTTCTCCACCCAAGCCGCATAGCCGTCCGAAGCACCTGCCGCCTCAAGGACGATAATCTCCGGCTCGTCATAGGGGTGCTCTTCCAGGACAGCGCGCCGAAGCGCCGGCACCCGCGCTGTGGTGGTCTTGAAGGTCATCCGCACCTCCTCCTCGAACTCCACACTCCCCTCCCAGCGGTAGAGGCTCGTGATCGGCTCGAGCTGCACGCAGGCCGCCAGCCGCTGTCCTAGCATCTCCCTCGCCAGGCTTTCCGCCTCCTCGCGGCTTCCCATCGTCGTGATCAGCAGCGAAAGCGTCATCTTGAACCCCTGGCTTGAATGGGCGGGACGGGAAGGATACATGCCGCCCTCCCCAGCATCATCTAGAACGGATCAGCCCGCATGAGCGAGAAGAACGGCCAGGACATCTCCTCCCCCCAAGAAGATGTGAACGCTGAAGCCGCCGGCGCGGACACCGCAGCCGAGCCCGCCTTCGACATCCCCGACCATCTCACCGACGCCGCCCTCGACGGGGGCAAGATCAAGGAGCTGGCCGAGGCCCGCATCAAGGAGCTCGAAGCGCAGGTCGAGGCGGAGAAGGAGCGCACCCTGCGCATCGCCGCCGATCTCGAGAACACCCGCCGGAGGGCCGAGCGCGAGAAGAGCGAGGCCGCCCGCTACGGCATCACGAACTTCGCCCGCGACCTCCTCTCTGTTGCCGACAACTTCTCCCGCGCCCTGGAGCTCGCGCCGGAAGACCCCGCTCAGATGGATGCGGACGGTTTCAAGGGCCTCATCAACGGTATGCGGATGACCGAGAAGGAGCTGATGACAATCTTCGAGCGTCACGGCATCCAACGGGTCTCCCCGGCAGGCGAGAAGTTCGACCCCAACATCCACCAGGCCATCGCCCAGGTCCCCGGCAACGGAGAGCCCAAGGACCACGTGGTCGACGTCGCGGCTCCCGGCTTCACCATCGGCGACCGGGTCATCCGCGCGGCCATGGTGACGGTCTCGACCGGCGCGGGGGCTTCTACCGAGGGCTAAACGCCTGGTACTGCATCTCTTCTCCCCCTGCCCCTTGAGTATGAACTCCCGGTAGTCTTTGATCGGGTCAGCAAGGGGCGGAGAAGACGAGATGAGCGTTATCAGTCTGTTGGCAGGGGCGGCCTTGGCGGCAGCGCCTCTCGAAGACCCGGCAGCGGCCTTTGGAGCCCGGCCGCTTCTATCCGACCTCGACGTATCCCCGAACGGCAAGATCTACAGCGCGCTCATCCGGAGCGGCGGCGAGAGCGGCGTTGGCGTCTTCACGGTCGATGACGGCCTCAAATTTCTTCGGTTCGTCCGCGACGACGGCAACCGTAAGATCGAACAGGCGTTCTGGAAACGGGACGACCTTCTCGTCTTCAGCGCCCGTCTTCCAGGCGAGCGTTACGGCACCGAGACGGTCGAGACCAGGCTGCTCTCCACCAATATCGAGACCGGCAAGATCGAGACGCTGTTCGACCGCGCCTATCCGAAGGGCGGCGGGGTACCGCAGATTCAAAGCAACGTCGTTTCAATTCTCAAAAACGACCCAGAGCACATCTACGTTCAGTACACACCCTACCGCAGCAATCACAACGGCGTCTTCAAAGTCAATATCGACAAAAGCAGGCGCCACCCCATGGTCCAGGCGCCGAAGGATCGCAGCATCCACTGGATGGCCGATGCGAAGGGTAACATCAGAGCCACGCTCGGTCTGGCCAATGAGCGCGAGCTGCGCCTGCGGATCGAAACCTCCGAAGGCAAATGGGGTAATTTCGCCCATCGCGTGGCCGATGGCAGTCCTGAGTTCAGCGTGGTCGGCTTCCCCGAAGAGCCTGGAAAGGCCTATGTGGTCTCGGGCCACGAGAGCGATGTGGGTGGGCTCTACCTGTTCGATGCGGATACGGACCGTTTCGCCGAGAAGATCTTCAGCCACCCCACCTCCGAGATCTACGGCATCAGGCAGGATCCCATCAGCGGCGAGGTCATCGGCGTCTATTACGCCGAAGACTCCGCCGAGGTGGAATGGCTGGGCGACAGCCTGCCGCTGAAAACGGTCGAGGCGATCGAAAAGGTCACCGACTACGATCACCTCTCGTTCCAGCGCCTCAACCTCACCGGCTCGTCGGCCGTTCTGTTCGCCAGCAACGGGATGCGTCCTGGCCGGTACCTGGTCTTCGACTACGCCACCAGCAAGCTGATGGAGATGCCGAGCCAGTACCCCAGCCTCGAGGGCGTGGAGCTCGGCAGGGTCTTTCCCGTTACCTACGGTGCCCGCGACGGTCTCAGCATCCCGGCTTTCGTTACCCTCCCTCCGTCTTTCTCGGAACTCGGTCAGGCGCAGAACCTGCCCTTCATCGTCTTGCCCCATGGCGGCCCCACGGCGCGCGACTTCATGGGCTTCGACTGGCTGGCGCAGTTCCTGGCCCACCGCGGCTACGGCGTGCTGCAGATGAACTTCCGCGGATCCTCCGGCTACGGCGCGGAGTTCAAGCAGGCAGGCAGCCGGCAATGGGGCCAGGCCATGCAGGACGACATCACCGACGGCGCCGCGTGGCTCGTGGAACAGGGCCTTGCCGCGCCCGGCAAGATGAGCATTCTGGGCGCGTCCTATGGCGGCTACGCAGCGCTGATGGGGGCCGTGAAGACCCCCGATCTCTTCCGCTGCGCCGTGTCGATCAACGGCGTCTCCGATCTGCCCAAAGTGCTTTCGGACGAACGGGACTTCAGAGGCGGCAAATACGGCACGCGGCATATCGGACGCCTCTGGAAGGACCGGAAGATGCTGGCCGAGAACTCCCCCGCACGCCGGGCCGAGGACGTCCAGGTCCCGATCCTTCTCATTGCGGGCGAGGACGACCGCGTCGTTCCCATCGGTCATTCGGAACGCATGAACAAGGCGCTCGAGCGGGAAGGCAAGGATGTCCGCTTCGTCGAGCTCGAAGAAGGCTCGCACTACCTCGATGTCGGCGAGAACCGCATCCGGGCGCTACGCGAGATCGACAGCTTCCTGGAAGGCTGCCGTTAGGCATCGGGCCGGAAGACCTCCTCGATCCTCCGGCCGAACACCGAGGCTAGCTTGAAGGCGAGAGCCAGCGAAGGGTCGTGCTTGCCTCGCTCGATCGCGTTGATCGCCTGCCGCGACACCCCGATCCTCTCGCCGAGTTCGCCTTGGCTGAGACCGAGCTCAGCGCGCATCTCGCGCACACGGTTCTCCATCAGGAGAGACGCATACGGACGGGAATCTGTGCGAGCCCCGCACCCCCCATCAAAGCGGGCCAGACCCAGATCAGCCCTATGGCCGGCAGACCTAGCGGCTCCTGAACGAAGGCGTAGGCGAAGCTCGTCAGACCGACGACCACCATGGAGACCAGACAGCTCTCGGCAATGACGCGGCGCTGGAACTCGTCCATGGTCGCAACGAAACGCAGCACCACCGGTACGATCAGCACCGCGGCGGCGGCTGGACCGAGAAGCAGCGCGATACGCAGCGCTTGAGGCCAACCTTCTGTATCGAGAACATTCATGGCGATGAGCGCGACGGCGTAGAGGGTGAGGACGGCTATTAGCTCCGCCGTGTACCGCGCGGATCTCGGTTTGCCGCTCACAGCTCGCCCTCCAGAACGCGCTCGATCTCCTTCCGGAAGGCATCCGGCGCATCAAGCATGATGAAGTGACGCGAAGGCTCGATCACCCTGAACTCGACATTCGTCATGTCCCGATACTGCGCTTCATAGCGCGACAGCACCGCCTCACGGGGGAAGCCGATGCTCGGGTCAAAGGGGACAAGTACCGTTACGGGCACGTCCACCTTCTGAAAGGCAGCGGAGTAGTCCGTAGTCATCAGCTCGAGAAAGGCGGTCTTCGCAGCGGCGGTGTCCGCCGTCTGAACATCTGCGAAGACCTTCGACTGGCTTTCCTCGGTCATGGCCTGTCGCGAAAGGCCCTGCTTCGCCATGCCGAGCCACGCTTCGGGCGAGAGAGTATCGAGCTGGCGCCTCTGAAGTTCTCGCGAGCCTGCGGCGCCGTCTGGTGTGGCGTTGGGATTGAACAGGCCCGCAAGGAAAGGAACGGAGTCCACGATCACCACATGCGAGATGCGCCGTGACCGCCCCGCCGTCAGCATCGCCGCCACTCCCCCCATGGAGTGGCCGACCAGCACCGCCTCCTCGACCTCCTCCGATCGCAGATACGCGGCCAAGTCGTTTGCTAGCGGCTCTACGAACGCACTGAGATCGTCTGGCGCCTCCGTGCCCCCGAAGCCTTTCGCCGTCACCTCATGCCTCGCGATGCGCAGGCTGGACATGGTATCTTCGAACACGGCGGGCGTAGACATGAGGCCTGGGATGAGGACGACGTCCGGCCCGGTCCCCTCCGCCTCGACCATCACCCGTCCCCCCGGCGGATGGGCACGCAGCTTGGCATCAGCGCTCACCCACAAAGCTACGGCGATCCCGACGGCAGCGGCAAACAGGCCGTTCCTTCTCCTACGCATGGCAAACCCTTTCTGACTTCGTGTTTTGTAAGGTATGCCTTACACTACCGACTGTCAAGCAAACCTGACAGTCGGACCATCCCTTATCGTCAGAAGGCCTCGGCGGCGGCGCCTGGTCTCTTTTTCCCACATCCCCGCCCCGGCCCTGTTGCATCGGCGACCCATCTTCACCACATCCCGCTCGCTGGACGGGCTTCCGCCCTCCATCCGCATCTGTTTTGACCTAAGGGGCGCACCGCTCCGGGGGCCTCACCGAAGGGGACCCGGCACCGCCGCCCGCTGATAAGGAGAGAAGACCCTATGGCGAAAGTCATCGGTATTGACCTGGGTACAACCAACTCGTGCGTTGCCGTCATGGAAGGCGGCGAAGCCAAGGTGATCGAGAACGCAGAAGGCCTGAGGACCACCCCCTCGGTGGTCGCCTTCACCGGAGACGGTGAGCGCCTGATCGGCCAGCCCGCCGTCCGTCAGGCCGTCACCAACCCCGAAAACACCTTTTTTGCCATCAAGCGCCTGATCGGCCGCACCTTCGACGACCCCACGGTCAAGAAGGACCAGGGCATGGTCCCCTACAACATCGTTAAGGGCGACAATGGCGATGCTTGGGTCGAGGCCAAGGGCGAGAAATACGCGCCATCGCAGGTCTCCGCTTTCGTCCTGCAAAAGATGAAAGAGACCGCCGAGCGTTACCTTGGCGATACCGTCACCCAGGCCGTGATCACGGTTCCCGCCTACTTCAACGACGCCCAGCGCCAGGCCACCAAGGACGCGGGCAAGATCGCCGGCCTCGAAGTGCTGCGCATCATCAACGAGCCGACGGCGGCTGCCCTCGCCTACGGCCTCGACAAGCAGGAAGGTAAGACCATCGCGGTCTACGACCTCGGCGGCGGCACCTTCGACGTCTCGATCCTGGAGATCGGGGACGGCGTCTTCGAGGTGAAGTCCACCAATGGCGACACGTTCCTGGGCGGTGAGGACTTCGACCTTCGCCTGGTCGACTACCTCGCGGACGAGTTCAAGAAGGACAACGGCATCGACCTGCGCCAGGACAAGCTGGCCCTGCAGCGCCTCAAGGAAGAGGCCGAGAAGGCCAAGAAGGAGCTCAGCTCCGCCTCGCAGTACGAGGTGAACCTGCCCTACATCACCGCTGATGCGACGGGTCCGAAGCACCTCAACGTCAAGCTCACCCGCGCCAAGTTCGAAAGCCTCGTCGAGGACCTCGTCAAGCGCACCATCGAGCCGATGAAGGCCGCCATGAAGGATGCCGGTGTCTCGGCTTCCGAGGTGGATGAGGTGGTCCTGGTGGGCGGCATGACCCGCATGCCGAAGATCCAGGAGACGGTGAAGCAGTTCTTCGGCAAGGAGCCCCATAAGGGCGTGAATCCCGACGAGGTCGTGGCTAGAGGCGCCGCCATCCAGGCCGGTGTCCTCCAGGGCGACGTCAAGGACGTGCTGCTCCTCGACGTGACGCCCCTATCCCTGGGCATCGAGACCCTGGGCGGTGTGTTCACGCGCCTCATCGACCGCAACACGACGATCCCGACCAAGAAGTCCCAGACCTTCTCCACGGCCGAGGACAACCAGTCGGCGGTGACCATCCGCGTCGCCCAGGGCGAGCGCGAGATGGCGGCGGACAACAAGCTGCTCGGCCAGTTCGACCTCGTGGGCATCCCCCCGGCTCCGCGCGGCGTGCCGCAGATCGAAGTGACCTTCGACATTGACGCCAACGGCCTCGTCAACGTGTCTGCCAAGGACAAGGCGACCGGCAAGGAGCAGTCGATCCGCATCCAGGCCTCCGGTGGTCTCTCGGATGCCGACATCGAGCAGATGGTCAAGGACGCCGAAGCCAATGCCGAGGCTGACAAGTCACGGCGCGAGCTGGTCGAGGCCAGGAACCAGGCCGAGTCGCTGGCCCACTCCACCGAAAGCTCCCTCAAAGAGCACGGCGACAAGATCGGCGATGCCGAGAAGAAGCAGATCGAGGAGGCCATCGCCGATGTCCGCACAACCCTCGAAAAGGACGACGTCACCGCCGACGAGGTCAACGAGAAGGTCCAGGCCCTCGCCACCGCCTCGATGAAGCTCGGCGAGGCGATCTACTCCGAAGGCAACGCTCAGGCCGAACAGGACGCCGCTGCCGCAGCAGCAGCCGACGACGCAGCCCAGGACGCCGAGATCGTCGACGCCGACTTCGAGGAAGTGGGCGAGGACGAGAAGCGGTAGGCTTCCTGCTACTGAAACCCGGAGAGGCCCGCTTCGGCGGGTCTCTTCACATTTGAGCCTTGGCTAACTACTTCTTTCGTCATCCCGGAAGGCCAAAGGCCTATCCGGGACCCATTCTGCTACGGTCGTTTCGATGAACGATGTCGGGTTCTTGGGTCCAGGGTTCGCCTGGAATGACGGGTGAAAAACGACGGCAGACCGAATGGCACAAGACTATTACGACCTCCTAGGCGTGGAGCGGAGCGCGGATCCGGCGGCGATCAAGTCGGCCTTCCGCAAGCTCGCCATGAAGTACCACCCCGACCGGAACCCCGGCGACGAGGAGGCGGAGCGCAAGTTCAAGGAAATCGGCGAGGCCTATGAGGTGCTCTCCGACGAGCAGAAGAAAGCGGCCTATGACCGCTTCGGCCATGCGGCGTTCCAGAACGGCGGCATGGGCGGAGCCGGGGGCATGGGCGGCAGCTTTGGCGGCGGCGCGGGGGCGTTCTCGGACATCTTCGAAGACATCTTCGGCGACTTCATGGGTGGCCAGCAGAGCGGCAGGGCCAGGGGCCGCAACCAGGCTCAGCGCGGCGCCGACCTTAAATACGACCTCTCCATCAGCCTGGAGGAGGCCTTCTCTGGCATCGAGAAGGAGGTCACCATCCCCTCCTCCGAGGCCTGCGATGTCTGCGAGGGCTCCGGCGCCAAGCCTGGTACCAAGCCCACCACCTGCTCGACCTGCGGCGGCGCTGGCCGGGTCAGGGCACAACAGGGCTTCTTCACCGTGGAGCGCACCTGCCCCACCTGCCAGGGCCAGGGTGAGATCATCACCGCGCCTTGCGACAATTGCGGCGGCCAGGGCCGGGTGCGCAAGACAAGAACTCTCCAGGTCGACGTGCCCCCCGGCGTCGAGGACGGCACCCGTATCCGCCTCACCGGTGAGGGGGAGGCGGGCCTGCGCGGCGGGCCGTTCGGCGACCTATACCTCTTCGTCTCGGTGGAGGACCACGACCTCTTTGAGCGAGACGGCCCGGACCTCTACTGCGACGCCCATGTGCCCATGGTGACGGCGGCGCTAGGCGGTGAGATCGAGGTGCCCACCGTCGAGGGCGGCAGGGTCAAGATCAAGATCCCCGAGGGCAGCCAGACCGGCACCAAGTTCCGCCTGCGCTCCTCCGGCATGACCCAGCTCAGGCGCAAGACCCGCGGCGACATGTATGTGGAGCTGCGCGTCGAGACGCCGACCAACCTCACCCAGCACCAGAAAGAGCTCCTCCGCGAGTTCTGCGCTGAAGGCGACGGTGCCGACTGCCCTAAATCCAACGACTTCGCGGGCAAGGCCAAGGACTTCTGGTCGAAGCTCTCAGGGACGGACGGCTAGATGAGGATCGCGCTACTGGGCGGCGAGGGCCGCATGGGCCGGGCGATCAAGGCGCTGGCCCAGACCCACGACTACCCCCCTTCCGGCGAGGAGGGCGGCACGGATGTGCTGATCGACTTCTCTTCGCCTGCAGGAACGAAGGAGGCGGCGGCCTACTGCGCCTCCCACAACATCCCCCTCGTCACCGGCACCACCGGCCTCAGCGAGGACGAGCAGATGGCTGTGAAGGAAGCCGCCAAGAAGGTCGCCATCGTCCAGTCGGGCAACATGTCCCTAGGCGTGACCCTGCTGAAGCGCTTGGTGGCCGAGGCGGCGACGGCGCTCGAAGGCTACGATATCGAGATCCTCGAAACCCATCACCGCCATAAGAAAGACAGCCCCTCGGGCACCGCGCTCCTCCTCGGCGAGGCGGCGGCAAGGGCCAGGGATACGGCGCTTCTGGAAGCGGCGCGCTTCACCCGTCACGGCCGCAGCGAGGAGCGCAGGCCTGAGGAGATCGGCTTCGCGGTCAGGCGCGGCGGCGGGGTCTACGGCGAGCATGAGGTCGGGTTCTACGGCGACGGTGAGACCGTCACCCTCAGCCATCAGGCGCTAGGCCGGGACGGCTTCGCGCGCGGCGCGCTGGCAGCGGCCCGGTGGGTCGTAAAGCATGACAAGCCCGGCCTCTACGGCATGGACGACGTCCTAGGCCTGTGAGCGGAAGGCCTCGACCGCGATCCCTGCCCATCCGGCCAGCATGAGCACCCCGCCTACCGGCGTCACCGCACCCAACACCCGCGGCGCACCGAGCGCCATGGCGTAGAGCGTGCCGGAGAAGACCAGCGCTCCAGCCAGAAGCAGTCCTGCGGGCCACACGCCCCGTCCCGCTGCGAGCCACCCAGCGGCCAGCGCCGCATGCACCAGCGCATAGAGGGTCGCGGTCTGCCACCACCCCATCTCTTTCGGGGTCAGCCGCCCCTCCAGACCATGGGCACCGAAAGCGCCGAGGGCCACCGTGACGAACCCCACCAGCCCCGCTACCATCAAGAGCTTCATCGGCGCGCGATCCTCCCTATCTAGAGTGTAGGGCTCCGTGCCACGCAACCGAACAGGCAGGCAACCGCTTTGCAGAACAACGGCTTCTACATCCTCGCCACCCTGGCCGTGGTCATCCTCTTCTTCGGCCTGCGAAGCGTCGATGATGAGGGGCGCTTCAACCCCTTGCGCGAGCCGGCACCTACTAGGATCGTCGTCGAGGAGGGCATGCCGAAGGAGATCGTGGTCAGCGCCCGCCGCGACGGCCACTTCATCGTCCGCGGCGAGCTTCAGGGCCAGCGAGTCGAGCTTCTCGTCGACACCGGCGCCAGCGTCACCACCCTGCGCGAAAGCGACGCGGCCAAGGCGGGCATCCGCCCCATGCCGCGCGACTACAACCGCCCCCTGTCCACCGCCAACGGTGAGGTGCTGGGCGCCAGCTACACCCTCCCCTCCCTGACGATCGAGGGGGTGGAGCTCGAGAACCTCGACATCGTGGTCCTCCCGGACGACCGGCTCGGCGGCAACCTCCTCGGCGTCAACGCCCTCGACCGCTTCGCCGAGCGAAGGACCCGTGACGGCAAGCTCACGCTTTATACGGAGTAGTCGGGGACTGTATCGTGACCTTGTTCAGTTCGGTCAGGCAGGTAAGCAAGACTGATGTCCATCCTCTTCGGCACCGCTGACAAAGTTTCCAACGAGAAAGCTACCGAGCGTCTCGGCTCCTTTTTGATCGAAGGCGAAGAGATTCTACTCTCCTTCAAGACCTACCGGGACTTCTACGCCCTGACGAACAAGCGCCTCCTGTCGCTGGACGTCCAGGGCATGACAGGTTCGAAGAAGGAAGTCAGGTCCGTCAGTTGGGGGAAGGTCTCTGGCTTCTCCATCGAGGGGGCGGGCACCTTCGACTCCGATGCCGAACTGAAACTCTGGGTTTCCGGCATGCCGATGATCGAGGTGAAGCTTGATCGCAGTACACCGATCGAAGACATCCAGCGTGTCATCGCCGAGCGCACGCTTTAGATACTTCCTACTTCAACCCTCGCGAGATCACCTCGGCCGTGTAGTTCACAAGCGGAATGACCCTGCCGTAGTTGAGCCTCGTCGGGCCGATCACACCCAAAACGCCAATGATGTTGTTGCCTGCGTCGCGGTAGGGCGCTGCGACCACGGACGATCCCGACAGGGAGAAGAGCCGGTTCTCCGCGCCGATGAAGATGCGCACCCCCTCCCCCTCGCGGGCGGCTTCGAGAAGATCGAGGAGCCCTTCCTTCCTCTCCAGCTCGTCGAAGAGCTGCTGCACCCGCTCGAGGTCTCCTTGCGCCCCCTCTAGTAGCCTGCTCTGCCCGCGGACGATCAGGCGTCTCGCCCCCCTGCTCGGCCCGGTGGTCAGCTCGGCGATGCCGCGCCGGGCAAGCTCCGCCGTCAGCTCGTCGAGCTGCGTGGCCTTGGCGGCGATCTCCCGGTCCACGAGCTGACGCGCCTCGGACAGGCTGCGCCCGGCTAGCTGCGCGTTGAGGTAGTTGGCCGCCTCGATCAGCGCCGAGCCGGGCAGGCCGCGGGGCAGCTCGATCAGGCGGTTCTCCACATCGCCGCCTGCATCCACTAGGACAGCCAGCGCGCGGGCCTCGTCGAGGCGCACGAACTCGAGATGCTTGAGGGGCCGGTCCGTCTTGGACGCCATGACCAGGCTCGCCATGCTGGTCAGCCCCGACAGCATCCCCGCCGCATGGTCGAGCATGCCGTCGGGATCGGTCGGCGATGAGTGCTGCATCAGCGCCGCGCGCTCGTCCGAGGTCGGCTCGCCCACCTCCAGCATCCCGTCCACGAAGAGCCTGAGGCCCCGCTCGGTGGGCAGCCGCCCGGCAGAGGTGTGGGGAGCTTCCAGAAGGCCCAGCTCGGTCAGGTCCGCCATGACGTTGCGGATGGTGGCGGGCGAGACGTCCACCCCGTCGGCCCGCGACAGGGTACGGCTGCCTACGGGCTCGCCGGTCTCGAGATAGGTCTCGACTAGGTTCTTGAACAAGGCGCGCGAGCGGGCGTCGATGTCGGTGAGTTTGGTCACCCCCCTACCCTAGACCGCTGATGCCGATTTGAGGAGACCATGCGCAACCCCCTCCTTGGCGGCTGCGAAGGAGACGTCTAGGGCCGACCAAGCCCAACCAAAGGACACCCCATGCGCCCCTCCGGCAGGACCTTCAACGAACTCCGCCCCGTCAGCATCGAGACCGGGGTCAACCGCTATGCCGAGGGGTCGTGCCTGATCAAATGCGGCAACACCCATGTGCTCTGCACCGCGAGCTGGGACGAGAGCGTGCCGCCCTGGATGCGCGGGCGCGGCGAGGGCTGGGTGACGGCGGAGTACTCGATGCTGCCCCGCGCCACCCACACCCGCGGGCGTCGCGACACCAAGAACGGCCCCTCCGGCCGGACCCAGGAGATCCAGCGGCTGATCGGGCGCTCCTTGCGCGCCGTGGTGGACTTCAAGACCCTGGGCGAGCGGCAGATCATGATCGACTGCGACGTCATCCAGGCCGATGGCGGCACGCGCTGCGCCTCGATCACCGGCGGCTTCGTGGCCCTGCGCGAGGCGGTGCGCTGGGCGCTGAAGGACGGGGTCATCAAGAACGATCCGCTGACGGGTTCAGTGGCGGCGATCTCCTGCGGCCTTTACGGCGGTGGCCCGGTGGCCGATCTTGACTATGATGAGGATTCGAATGCCCAGGCCGACGCCAACTTCGTCATGACCGGCGATGGCGGCCTCGTCGAGGTCCAGGCGACGGCGGAGGGCGACCCCTTCTCCGAAGAGCAGTTCCAGGCCCTCTTCACCCTGGCCAAGAAGGGCTGCCAGGAGCTGACGGCGAAGCAGAACGAGGTCTGATTTGGACGCGGAGACGACACCTAAAGACGCCGAACCCATCGACGCGACCATGCTCGGCTCGGACGCGAAGCCCCTCGACGTGGAGGGCAGCGAGCTCGACCGGCAGATCTATGAGTGGCAGAGCACCAGCCCCTACTATGTGCGTCCGCCGACGGATACGGGGCATCTGAGCCGCCACCAGCATATCGTCGACCAGCTCATCCGCGAGCGAGCGATCAAGCTCTCCCAATCGACCTTCTGGCCGCTCTACCGGCTCACCCTCAACGGGCTCCTCGACTACGGCAAGGCCAAGAAGATGGTGGACGAGGCGGGCCGGATGCCGCCCAGGGAGGCCTTCGCCTACGCCTCGGACATGATCGGGATGAAGCTCGAAGTGCAGGGCATCGAGAACATCCCGAAGGAAGGCGCCTGCATCATCGCCGCCAACCACCCCACCGGCATCGCCGACGGTCTGGCGCTCCACGATGTGGTCGAGCAGGTGCGAGACGACCCCATCGTCTTCGTCAACGCCGACGCCATCCGCCTCAACCCGCTCCTGACAGAGAAGCTGATCCCGGTAGAGTGGCGGGACAACAAGAAGTCCCGCGCCAAGTCCCGCGAGACCCTGAAGGCCACCAAGAAGGCGTTCGACGAGGAGCGCTCGATCATTCTCTTCCCCTCGGGCCGCCTCGCTTACATGAACGACGACAAGGAGCTGATCGAGCGGCCCTGGATGTCGACGGTGGCGAACCTTCCCAAGCGCTACAAATGCCCGGTCATCCCGGTGCACCTCAAGAGCCGCAACTCCTGGCTCTACTACTGGTTCAACAACATCGACGACGAGCTGCGGAACATGACCCTGTTCCACGAGCTCCTCAACAAGAAGGGCCAGACCTTCGACTTCCATATCGGCAGGCCGATCCAGCCCGAGGAGATGCTGGATGACGACCAGGAAGCCGCTAAGGAGCTGCAGCGCTATGTCTGCTCGGGCGTGCGCGAGGGGCTGACCTTGGAGGAGTGGCGGAGACGGAAGGGCTCTTCTTGACATCCTATAGGATGTCACCAACATCATAGTGTGCGAGTTGTGTTAGATACGAACGTTCTGGTCGCCGCGCTCCGTAGCCAAAGGGGTGCCAGTGCGTTTATCTTGAAAGCTGTCGAGGAAGGAAAGCTGAAGCCTGTCTGTACGGTTCCGCTGTTTCTGGAGTACGAGGCTGTACTGCGGCGTAAAGAGCACTCTTCAGAGTTTGGCTATACTCAAGCCAACATCAGTATGTTTCTAACTGGGCTAGCGAAGCGTATCGAAACTACAGAAGTGAACTTCCTGTACCGTCCGCTTCTCAAGGACACGGACGACGATAAAGTGGTCGAAGCAGCTTTGAATGGCGGTGCGAGAACCATCGTCACCCACAACGTCAAGGACTTCAGGCCTTTTGACGGCAAACTCCTGTTAGAGGCTCAGACACCTGCATCGTTGCTGGAGAACTACCGATGAGTGATAGCGTCGTTTACAAATACCCATTGAAGCTCCCTCATTCACTCAAAGACATTGTCCGAGACCTGGCCAAAGCCGACGGTGTATCGGTCAATCAGTGGATTGTTACCGCAGTCGCTCAAAAGGTGGGGGCGGTTCAAACAGCGGAACAGTTCTTTGCAGAACGTGCCGCAGGTGAAGGCTCGATGTCGGATATCCTCAAACTGTCCGGAGACCGCCCCCCCATGCCCGGCGACGAACTCCCTGATGAGCTGCGCGAGAAGTGGGAAAAGCGGCTTTCGGGCGGCGAGTAGCCCGTCCCGCCCGCTGTCCGGACACGATTTTCCGGGCGCCTGGACCCGTTCGCCCCTATCTTTCCGCTTCGCCCTTTTGTGGCTAGCTTCCTGCAGGAGTTGCCACGACGACCGATGGGGAGGGATGATGCCGCGGCCCGAGAAGAAGTCCGAAACGATCGAGATCAGGCTGCCCTACAGCCAGAAGCAGGCCTTCATGGAGGCCTGCCGCGAGCAGGGGGTGACAGCCTCGGACACGCTGCGGCGGCTGATCGCCCAGGAGCTTGAAGCGGCCTCCCCGCCCGAGAAGGCTCGCCGGACCTTCACCATGACCATCAAGGACAACCCGCTCAAGGCCGCCGCGGGCGCTGCCGGGGCGGCGCTGACCGCGGCGCTTTTCGGCGGCGGTGTGTCCATGGCCGAGGACCAGGTCTTCTCGAGCTACGACCGCAATGCCGACGGCGTCATCACCTATGGCGAGTTCGCGGGCCTCACCCAGCCCCGCGCACCGGGCGGCAGCCTCGGCCATGAGAAGCTCTTCGAGGCCATGGACCAGGACGGCTCCCGCAGCCTTCAGCCGCGCGAGTTCGAGGGCGAGGGCGTCTTCACCCGCCGCACCGACCAGCTCACCGAGCGAGACGGGGTGAAAGCCCGCGTCATCGGCATCGAGCGCTTCGCCTATGACGTGGCAGGCGAGGAGGAGACGGCGATCTCCGTCACCTCGGCCACCAGGACCGTCGATGTCGATGCCAAACCCGAAGAGATCGAAGCCGCCTATGCCGAGCTTCTTGGCGAGATGAAGGACGGGCGGTAGCGCTGTAGGGCGGAACGCGAAGCTTTCCGCCGCTGCGCCTTTGCACGGCGGATGGCTTCGCAATCCGCCCTACGCTGAGAGCTCTCCCACGATCCCATCGAACGCCGCCTTCGGATCCGCAGCTTGGCTGATGGGACGGCCGATCACGAGATGCGTGGCCCCGCTTTTCACCGCCTCGGCGGGGGTCAGCACCCGCTTCTGATCGCCGAGAGCGGCGCCCGAGGGACGAATACCGGGGGTCACGATGATGGGGCCGTCGCCGAAATGCTCGCGCAGAAGCGGCGCCTCGCGGCCCGAGGCGATGAGGCCGTCCGCCCCCGCCTCAAGCGCCATCTCCGCCCGGCGCAGGACGGCGTCCTCGACGCTCCCCTCGATGCCGTGGTGGCGCAGCGCCTCCTCTCCCCAGCTCGTCAGCACCGTCACCGCGAGGATGCATAGGTCCGAGCCGCCGCGCCCCTCCACCGCCCCCTTCACCGTGTCGGGGTCGGCATGGACCGTGAGGTAGTCGGCGCCGAGTTCGGCGAGGCTCCTCACACCCTTCTCCACCGTCGAGCCGATATCGAGGAGCTTGGCGTCGATGAACACCTTCTTGCCCCGGCTGTGCAGCCGCCGAGCCATGGCGTAGCCGCCCAAGGGAAGGAGCTGGTAGCCGATCTTGTACCAGACCGCCTCCTCGCCGAGGCGAGCGACCAGGGTCTCCGCCTCCTCAAGGGTGGGCAGGTCGAGGGCGATGATGATGCGTTCCTGGGGGGTCATGCGGTCTTCTTTCGCGCAGCTTTCTTGGCTGGTTTCTTGCCGGGGACTTTCTTGAGAGCGGCCCGCTCCTCGGGCGAGGGCGTCTTGTCCTTGAAGCCGCAGAGGTCCGCGACCTCGCATCGCCAGCACTCCGGCGTCCTCGCCTTGCAGACATAGCGCCCGTGCAGGATCAGCCAGTGATGGGCGTGCAGGAGATAGGGCGCAGGCGTCCGCTTCACCAGCCTGTCCGAGACCTGATCGGCGGTCTTGCCCGAGGCAAGGCCGGTGCGGTTCGAAACGCGGAAGATATGGGTGTCCACCGCGATGGTGGGCTGGCCGAAGGCCACGTTGAGAACTACGTCCGCCGTCTTACGCCCGACACCGGGCAGCTTCTGCAGCTCCTCGCGGGTCTGAGGCACCTTGCCGCTGAACTCCTCGATCAGCATCCGCGACAGGGCGATCACGTTCTTCGCCTTGTTGCGCCAGAGGCCGATGGTCTTGATGTAGGGAGCAACCCCCTCCTCGCCGAGGGCGATCATCGCCTCGGGAGTGTTCGCCACCGGAAAGAGCTTCGCCGTCGCCGCATTGACGGAGACATCGGTGGCCTGGGCCGAGAGCGCCACCGCCACCACCAGTTCGTAAGGTGTCTTGTAGGCGAGCTCGGTCTCCGGCTCGGGCATGGAGGCCTCGAGCCTTCGGTAGAACTCCTCGATGTCCTCTTTCTTCATCGGGCGCGGCATGGCCGGGCGGGTGGCACAGGGGAGAGGCCCTGTCCAGACGACGTCCTGCACCACGCCGAGAAGGAATGGGGAGACGGTCATACGGTTGTTATCGACAGCGATAACTTAACATGGTTTAGCTGACAGCGCCCCAGCGAGGTGTGAGCTAGTGTCCGTTGCCAGCGAACTGATCCGGTCCCTCGGTCTCATCCAGGAAGACCTTCTCCACGCCGCCTTCGAGCAGCTCGGCGAGGGGGTGATCGTGGCCGACAAGGACGGCAAGCTGATCTTCGTCAACTCCGCTGCCGCTACCATCCATGGGGTGAAGGCGCTCGATGTCGAGCCGGACGAGTACACGCAGACCTACCACCTCCTCACCCCCGATGGAGAGCCCTTCCCCACCGAGGAGCTGCCGATGACGAGGGCGGTCACGAAGGGCGAGACCGTCGAGGATGCCCACTGGCTCGTCAAACGCCCGGACGGCACGGTCATCGACGCGGTCGGCACCGCCCGCCCCGTTCTGGGAGAGGACGGCACCCAGCTCGGCGCCGTCCTTACCGTGTCGGACCGCACCGAGGACTTCGCCACCCAGAAGGCCCTCGAAGACGCCCTGAAGATGAAGGACACGCTTCTCTACGAGGTGAACCACCGGGTGAAGAACAACCTCGCCATCGTCTCGGCCCTGCTGCGGCTGCAGGCGAAGAAGCTGGAGGGGGAGGACGCCAAATCCGTCTTCGGCGATCTCTCGGCCAGGGTCGGCGTCCTGAGCGACATTCACGGCAGGCTCTACCAGACCGGCGGGCATACGGAGATCGAGGTGGTCTCCTTCCTCGCCGAGCAGGCCCAGGCCAACGTCCAGGCCCTCGCCGTCGAACACGACGTGGCCCTGAAGGTCCGCGCCAAGGGCACGGCGGTGATGAGCGTGGACCGCGCCGTCCCCATCGCGCTGGCGGTGAACGAGCTGATCCTCAACTCCATGAAGCACGCCTTCGCCGAGGTGGAGGAGCCCGCCATCTTCCTCACTCTGGAGGTGAGCGGCAGCAAGCTCGACATCCACTACCGCGACAACGGCCCCGGCCTTCCGCCGAGCCAGACCAACTCCGCCAAGAAGGGCATCGGCCAGGCCCTGATCATGAACCTCTCCACCCAGGGCCACGCCACGGTGGAGATCGGCACGGACAAGAAGCACGGCGGCTACAAGGCCGCCTTCAGCTTCCCCCTCAACCTCCCCGAACCACCCCACCCCGCCTGAGGCGGACCGTGTTCACCTCTCCCCCTGAGGCAGGACAGTCGCGTGGTACCGAGCACTGTCATCTCGGGGCCGCGGAACGGAGCCCGAGATCCAGAATCGAACCAGCTCGATTGCCTGGCGCGGCGCCTCAAACTTCATGCCTAGGTAGTGTCTGAGTTTGAAATTTCGAAACGAACCGACGCTTTTCTGCCGATTGTGTTGAAGAAGTCGGGGTTTGGATCGGCAGTGGCTTAACGGTCACGAACGGGCATGCGGGCCAGCCCCGCTTCCCCGCCTCAGTGGACGGTGCTTGGTGCGATGAGCCTCAGCTTCGCCAGCTTCCGGAGGTTCTGTGCGAGGGCGGCGAGGGTAAACTCGTCCTGGGCGCCGGTTGGGCCGCGCAGGCGGAGCTGGCCCATCTTTAGGATGCGCTTGAGGTGGGCGAAGAGCATCTCGGCCTTCTTCCTCTCGCGGCGTGAGCGGCGCTACTGGTCGGTCTTGGCGATGGCCCTCGCCATGTCGCGAGCGCCTTCATGGACGTGGATCACGAGGGTTCGGTTGGGCTTGTTCGGACAGCAGCGCGGCTTCAGCAGGCACGGGTCGCAGTCGTGCTTGGAAGCACGGTACTTCCAGAAGTCCTCTGGGCTCGGTTTGCCCTTCGCAGCGCGTGAGCCGTGACGGTAGGCGCGTAGTTCCTTGCCCGCTGGGCAGACGTAGCAGCCGCGACCGGCATCATAGTGGAAGTCTTCTCGGCCCAGCATGCCTTCGGCCCGCCTGCCGGTCTGATGGACCGGGATATGCGGCTCGATCCCGTTCGGCGGACAAACGCGGGTCCTTCCACGTTTGCTCTTCCGCCTCACCCTCGACCAACCAGCCGAGCATCTCTGCCGAGCCGTAGCCTATATCCGCGCAGAGCCGTTCGGGGTAGAGGCCATGCCGCTCCTCGGCTCGCTCGAGCATGCGCTTCGCAGTGATCGCCTCCGCCTGCCGGACGGTGCTGCCTGCCAGGGCATCAACGATTACGGCGTGCTCGTTGTCGATCAAGTAGTTGCAGCTGTAGGCGTAGTAGCCCGGTCCCCTGTGCGCGCTCGTGTAGCGCGCCGCTGGCTCCGTCTCCGACAGGTGCGGCGGGACCACATCGCTCGCCGCGCCGAAGGCCGCGTCGTCGAGCGTGGCCAGGTACTCCTCGATCGCGCGGCTCGTCTTGCCAGGCGGCAGACCATACTTCCCGTGCGGTCCCTTCCGCCGATCCGCGTCCGCCTTGATCAGGCTGCCATCGACGGTGAACGCCTCGCCGCCGACGAGCCCTTCGGTAATGCAGCGCTCGACGACCTCATCGAAGAGCTACCGGAAGAGATCGCTGTCGCGGAACCGGCCGTGCCGCGCCTTCGAGAAGGCCCGTGTGGTCCGGGATCTGTCCGTCCAGCCCAAGCCTGCAAAACCACCTGTAGGCGAGGTTGAGGTGCACCTCCTCGCAGAGCCGGCGCTCGGAGCGGATGCCGAACAGGTAGCCGCAGAGCAGCATTCGCACCATCAGCTCCGGGCAGACGGACGGCCGCCCCATCTCGCTGTAGAAGGGCTTGAGCTTTGAGCGGACGCCTTCGAGGTCGACGAACCGGTCCACCTGCCGCAGCAAGTGTCCCTCCGGCACGAACCGATCGAGCGAGAAGTCGTAGAATAGGCTCTCCTGTCCGCTCAGCCGATCCCCCATCATCGCCGCGTCCCCCGGTTAGCCACGAGACAACAGAATCACTGTTCGGTCTACGGACAGAGCGACTTATTCAACACAATCGGCGATTCACCGAACTACGGTCTCGGCGCAAAAGAAGACATCACAGACTTTCCAATCACCCCGTCTCATCTGAAGATCATGACGCGGTGAGCTCGTCAAGCTGATGAGTGTAGGGCCGTCTGTGAGCGGATCGTATATTTTTTGTACTGATAGTCTGTACAAGAATTACATTGAGCGTCCGAATCGTCTGACGAGGAGGACGGTGGCGGCGGCGTCCTTCTAGAAGCGTCGGTTTCTGCAGAGCCACGCGAAGGTGCGTGTCACAACCCACCGGCGGGCTGAACGACGAAGGTACACTGGCCCGGCACACCTTAGACGATCTCGAGCGGCACTTAGCGGGCTTCAGCGGCCCGCGGCTTTTGTTAGCCCGCGTCGGCGAAAATCACGCGGACGAGGGGGAAGCGCAATCGGGGGGCCGTCATCTGTGGGCTAACGGCACCTCGATCCTGCCGACTTGCGGGTCCAACCTGCGCGATGAGTAGCCTCCCGTCCATATCGACCGAAGCGTGCCGCTCGCGACCCGTGACCTTCTTCGGCCCGTCCTAGCCCCGTGGCCCGCCTACTTCGCTGGTCTTGATGGGCTGGCTGTCCATGACGGCGGCCGACGGGCTTGTTTCGCGTCCCTCCCGCTCGCGATCCAGGACCAGAAGAGCGCGGCCCATGCGGACGAAGCCCCGCCATCGCGAAGAGCGCGGAACCAGTTCCAGACCGTGCTCCAAGGTGGGAAGTCGTTCGGAACCAGCCGCCAGGGGCAGCCCGCCTGAAGAACGTAGAGTGAGGCGCGCAGCGGCGAACGCGTTCAGCAGCGCGCGAAGCGGCTACTTGCGCGGCCCGCTGAGGGGCGAATCCTCTGGCAGGAGAGGCCTCACCAAGCCCTACTCCGCATCGGTCAGGTCGGTCTGGTAGCGCAGGCCGCAGGGGTTATGCTGCGCTCGGATAGCTTGCGTCTACATGGCAGACTCCATAGGTTTCGACACCCCCAGGAATCAGCCGGACGCCGGCTGCTGAACGACTTTCCGTACGGGCGCAGAGCGTTTCGGTGCAAACCAGGAGGTCATGGGATTCCCTTCCTCTCGTTTGACCTTTCCCCATCAGTTGTCCAGCACACTCTGATTAATCATCAACGGTGCATTATGCGTCTGGTGATGCTTCGAAACAGAAGCCTTCAGTAATCCGCTGCGTTCGGATGTCGGTTCCGTATCTTTGAGCCGCATTTGTCCACAGCTTTCTCGCATTTGGCATCGCGTACCACAGCTGAGATTGTCCAGCGTATGAAATTGTTCCTCGATTTCATACTCTTACGAAAATCAGAAACCGGCCTTGATCATGCAGTCCAGGGTGCATGTCCTTCAAAATCATTCTCTCTAGCACCATCCAGCTCGGCGTCCGCCTCCTCGGACTCTCAATGATTTGCAGCTGCGCCGCGTCGGTGGTGCCCAAGAACGGGTTTGAGGAGAGCGAGGTTTCCTCCGCCTATATGGCTGAATGGCGCTCCGATTACCGCGCGCGGCGACTGCCTTTCGGATGGGCAGGGGTGGAGAACACACATGGATGCAAAGTACAAGGACTTCCTGAAGCAGTCGCAGCTCTTCCGTTTGGTCGCAATCACAACCAGCTCGGCGACCCCCGCCTAGCGCCAGGTGATCTTCTCCAGCTGAATGTCGAAGATGACACTCTTTTTTCAGGCCCCGTCGTTGTCGCGAGCGACGGCACGATCAGCCTGCGCCATATGGCACCGATCGGCGTTGCCGGGCGCAGTATCGCTTCAGCGGAAGATGCAGTTGAGAACGCTCTCGTCGGAGAACGGATTTACAAGCAAGGCTATTCTTCAGTCTCGCTAACTGTCGGAGCGTGGGCGCCGGTCGATGTCGTGGTTGACGGTGCGGTATTCATTCCTGGCCCGGTCACCGTCAACGATTTGCCTGCGGAGGCTCTTCAGTCAGACAAGGTCGAGGCATCGGGTGACCACGCAATCCAACGGAGGCTGTCAGCTGCCTTAAGGGCGGCGGGGGGTATCCGTCCGGATGCAGACCTTTCGGGCATCGTGATCATGCGCGAGGGCCAGGAGCGCAAGGTCGACCTTTCTGACGCCCTAGCCGGAAATGGACGGCACGATCCTTTCCTGATGTCGGGCGACAGGGTCGTGGTGCCGAGCCGAGGCTGCTTCGATGCTGGCCTCGCGCAGCCAAGCCCGATCACACCGCCGGGGGTAAGAGTCTTTCTTTCGAACCTGTCCTCCCCTGCCAGAGCTAATGGCCCATCCGCGATCGGTCAGCACTCAACAAGCCTGCCCTACGGGACGACGCTCCTCCAGGCTCTCTTCTCGGCGAACTGCGTCGGCGGGACCCAGGTGACGAATGCCGGCCGCTTCGCCATCCTCGCGACTACCGATCCCATCACCGGCGAGAGCGTCGTGATTCAGCGTGCCGTCGAGGACCTCGTCAGGCGGCCCGACCGGGCCGAGTTCAATCCCACCCTCCTCCCCGGGGACGCCATCGCCTGCTACAACTCCGTCGCCACGAACGTCCGCGATGTCCTGGCCATGATCGGTGAGCTGGCCGGCCCAAGCCTTCTCACTGTCGGGCTTTTGGAGGCGGCAGAGTGATGGTTTTGCAGAAGATCAGCTCTATATTTCGCCCGCGCCAGGCCGACCTCTTCCAAGCTCGACACGCTGGCAAAGGTCTTGTCCGCAAGGCGATCTCCGGCTTCGACCCCGAGGGACGCGGCTGGCGCTATGTTGGCCTTGGACTTCTCGGCTCGCTTTTGATTTTCGGGCTCGCCATCGCCTACGCATTCTTCACGCCGAAAAGCTACACGAGCGATATGACGCTCATCATGCCAGGAGCCGGTGCGGGAAGCTCGATCAACCTGAGCGAGATCGGACAGGCATCGTCGATGACGGCATCGCCTTTTTCCCAGGCATCGCTCAGCCCCACCGAAAATTACAAGCGGATCATTACCTCCCGGCGCGTGCTAGGCCGCGCGGCAGCGAACCTCGACATGAAGGTCGAGGCGTTCCCCGACCCCTCCATCAAGCTCGTCGATCAAACCCAGCTTATGATGATCAAGCTGTCCGGAGCCGATCCCGCCGACGCCGAGCGTTATGCGGCAGCCCTCCTCGATGCCTTCCTCTTGGAGCTCGAAGAGCTTCGCCGAGGCGAGATGGCGATACGCGAGGACGTCTACCAACGGCACATCGCCGAGTTCCGCGAGGGCCTGACGCGGACCCGGACGGCGATCCTCTCAACGCAGAGCGCTTCAGGGATCGTGTCTATCGATCAGTATAGGGATATCGTTGGCGAGCTGGAGGGCCTTCGGGCAGAGGTCGAGCGGCAGAAGGCTATGCTGGCCGAGGCGGTTGGCCGGATTACGACTCTGGCTTCTCTTCTCGGCATTGATGAAGCCTTAGCGGTGCAGGCCTTCACTATCTTCACCGACCCAGAAGCCAAAGAACTGATGAACCGCCTCGCGACCGAGCGTAGCGACATCGCCGCGCTCTCTCTTCGCTTTGGCGACAACCACCCCGAGCTTCGAAAGGCCGAGCGCACGGCCGCATCCCTGATCGCCGCCCTCATAGAACGGGGCCGCCTTCTGACCGGGCTTGGCGATGATGCCCTCGTACCCCTCTTCCAGCACGCGGCAGCAGCGGAGCGGGGCGCGCTGATGAGGGATCTTGTCGAGACTTCGGCCCGCAGGGGTGCCATCGCGGCCCGGATCTCGGAGCTCACCTGGCAGATCGAAACCGCTGTTCTGCGCGTCGAAAACCTGAAGCCCGTCGCGGCGCGGCTCGATGATCTGGAAAGGGATCACCTGATCGCGGAGGCGGTCTTCTCCTCCGCCCTCGCCCGTATCGACACCTCGAAGACAGATGTCTTCCAGTCCTACCCCCTGGTTCAGGTGCTCGAAGCCCCGTCCCTGCCGACCCGCCCCTCCGCCCCGATGCCGAAGCTTGCCCTCGCTGGTGCGTTAGCGGCCTCGATACTTTGGACCTTCATGCTGGTACTCCTATGGATCAGGCTCCCCGTTCTGCGGGTCATCTTGAAGACAGTCTGACGCTCTGGGGCTGGGCCCTTAGCTGGCCCGCATATGCTGTCGGTGCGTTCTACGTCCTCGGTCCGATGGTGGGCTACCTTCTCCTCGCGCTTCTCTGCATCCGCAGCTACTTCGCACCCGCGCTCTCCCCCTCGAAGAGGCCCCATTCCGTACCCTTCGGTGTCTGGGTGTGGATCGCCTCGATGATTGTCATGCTCGTCGCGCTCTTCGCCGGGCATTTTGGCAACGACCTCGGCCTTGCAAAGACGATCAAGTCGACCATCGGCTGGGCCAAGGGCTGGGCTCTGCTCGCGCTTTTTCCTCTGGTAGGTGCCTGCCTCCACATCCGTGCCGAGACGATCTTCCGCGCCTGCGGCTACTTCTCTCTACAGACGCTCGTCCTACTTCCGCTGTTTGTCCTCGCGCCCCTCGCCGGTCTTCCCGAGGCGCTGTTCGTCTCTCCCCTCAAGGTGATCGGAGGACCCGGACCGGAGGTCTTCACCGTCTACCTCTACTCGATGGCTCCTGACAGCGGCCTTGCGCGCTGGCAGTTTCTCGCGCCGTGGGCTCCGGCGGCAGGTCTCATCGCGAACCTCCTGTTCATCAGTGCCATGGAGGAGCGGAACCGGTTCTGGAAAGCAGTAGGCGTCGCCGCGGCCCTCTCCATTGTTGTTCTCTGCCAGTCGCGCATGGCGATGCTGAGCCTCCTTTTCATCTACCCGGCAGCCTGGGCAGTGAGCCGGATCCTCCGCCCGACGACGTTCCTAGCGGCGAGCGTCGCAAGCCTTGCCGCAGGTATCCTCGCTCCGGTCCTTCTACGGATCGCCGACGCAGCCATCGGCAGCTTTACCTCGGCCCGCGCCGATTCGAGCCGGGTGCGCGGCGCGCTCAACCGGATCGCCCGGGAGCGGGGGCTCGAGGAGAACCCGATCTGGGGACACGGGGTGGTCGAGCCAGGACCGCACTATGTCGAGTACATGCCCATCGGTAGCCATCACTCCTGGTACGGCCTAATTTTCGTGAAGGGCCTCGTGGGCTTCTTCGCCTTCCTCGTCCCCGTCGTCTGGAGCCTCCTCGAACTCTCGGTCCTCTCATCTGCGCTCAAGTCCGCTAGGGCCGCGCTCGCCTGCCTCCTCCTGATGATCTTCTTCAGCTTTGGCGAGAACATGGAGATGCTGGCCTATCTCTACTGGCCGGGCCTGACACTTATGGGGATCGCGTTCAGGGACGGGATGCTGCTTCAGCGGTCGGTTAGCGGCGAGAGCCATTGAGAAAACCTACCGGCAGGTGCCGAGAAGCTCCCGCCAGGCTTCCACCTGTTTGTCGTAGCACTCATGAGCACCGCAGCGGGCGGCCGGGATCAGGCGCTCGATGTCGTCGGCTGTCAGGCGCTCCAGCGTCTCGCGCATTGCCGCCTCGTCACCAGCCGGCACCGCGATGCCGCCGCCTGCCGCGAGCTGGTCCGCAAGGCCATCCACCTCGTAGGCGATGAGAGGCCGGCCCGCCGCCCGGGCTTCAAGACCGGTCAGGCCGAACGCCTCGTAGCGGGAGGTCATGAGAAGGGCATCGATGCTCCCGATGAAGCTTCGGGGGTCCTCGACTTTCCCGGCAAAGGTGATGTTCGGTGCGCCCTCGGCAAGGGTCCTCAGCTCGTCCTCCATCGGGCCGTAGCCGCCGATGACGAGTTCTATCCCGGAGAGGCCCCGCACGGCGCGGATGGCGTGGTCGATTCCCTTCTGCGGGGCGAACCGGCCAAGAAGACCGAGCCTGATCGGGCCACGGGCCCACGGCGAAGGCAGGCTCTCGAAGCTGTCCGTCTCCCGCGCCATAGGGATCACGCTGAGCTTTCGCGGGGGTACTAGGCCCAGACGCGCCATCCACCCGCCCTGGGCTTCGCTGACCGCCACCACGCGGTCGACCAGCCGGTAGGCGAGGCGGAGCATCAGCCGGAACCGCCTGGCCGTCCGTACGCAGTGACGCTCGAAGCCTTCCGTGTAGCTATGTTCTTCGAGGATGATAAAGGCACGGGGGTTCGAAAGACGAAGGCCGAGGAGGAAGGGCAGCTTTCTCCAGCTCATTGTCAGATGAAGGACCATTATGTCGGCGCCGATCCGCACTCCAGGCTTCGATGTATCGACAGGCACCACAGTCGATTCAGCGACTTCTAGCAGCCGTTCGTGACGGAACAGCTTGAGATGCTGGACGACACCGCCCACTCGGTTATCGTCGAGGAGATGGGCGACCTTAATCACGACGCCGCCCTGCCGAAGAGGCGACGACGAACGAGGTTGCGAAGGGCTCCAGGCGCCAGGGCGAGGAAGCCGGCTGCCGCCACGGTCGAGATCGTCTTCCTCGGCTCACGGAGAAAAAGCTGCGGAGCCTCACTAAGGGCCTCCTTGCAAAGGCGAAGGGCTTCCGCCTCGTCGCCGGTCTGGACGGCGCGGCGCGCGAGATAGCGGAGCTGGAACCCACGCGCCATGCGCCCCCACCGGCGGAAGAAAGTGGGGTCGGCGTAGGCGACCTTGTCCGCCATGCGCTCCCAGCTCTCTAGCTGCTTGGCCGTGTCCGCCGAGAGCCCCGCGGCATTGAGGCGATAGTTGGTCAGGCGGCCGGGAAGCCCTTCAAACCGCCAGGGCGTCGAGAGCGCGATGCGGATCCAGCACTCGATGTCCTCGGACTGACGAAACCTCTCGTCAAAAAAGGCGCGCTCCCCGTGAATGGGGTCGATATAGGCGATCGCGTCGAAGACCTCACGCCGAATGACCGGTGCCGAACCGTTCCCGATGGGGTTACGGAGGAAGATATCGCGTCGCCTGACCGAGGTGAGGCGTGGACGCTGATGAACGCCAAGGCACTCCCCCCTCTCGTCCATCAGGTTGGACCCGGCGTAGCTCACACCGACCGAAGGCGACGCTTCGAGGTGGATGACGTGGTTTCTCAGCTTGTCCGGGTGCCAGCTGTCGTCCGCGTCGATGAGCGCGATGAAACGGCCTCGCGCGTGACGGATTCCGGTGTTGCGCGCGCCCGCAAGACCGCGGTTGGCCTGTCTTACGATCCGTAGACGTCCGTCATCGAAGGTCGCGCAGATGTCGATGCTAGAATCCTTCGAGCCGTCATCGACGATGATGAGCTCGAAATCCAGGTAGGACTGATCGAGAACGGACAGGACCGCTTCGGCAACCGTCAGCTCAGCCCCGTAGACCGGCATGATGACTGAGACCGTCGGGCTTGTGGAGTTCGTGGTCATGGCAAAGTCTCCTACTTTCTAGCGTGAAAGAACCCGCGTCAGATGCGGGTGACGGAAAAGGGGCGCGGCAGCGGCGCCGATGAACGTCGAGAAGCAACGGCGAGGCTCTTTGAGGAGAAGCCCGGGGGCCTTGACGAGATGGCCAGCGAGAAGGCTGAGATCCCTTGCCCCCGATGTCCCGAGGCGCAACCGACGCCGTACCGCGTATCTCGCAAAGCGCGCCTCGATCTCAGGTTCGGCGAGCGCAACATCTCCCGGCGCCAGGAGGCGAGCCTTCTCGACGGCTTTTCGCCAGTCGGCGGCAAAAAGGTCGAGGTCGGACGACAGGCCGCCGGAGACGGTGCGGTAGTTGAGCGTCAGACGGTCGAGCCCGCGGGTGCGATATCCGCCAAGATAGAGCCGCGCGAGAAAGTCCTGGTCCTCGGCCCGCCGCAGCGCCTCGTCGAACCCGTTGATCTGGCGGGCGTCTTCGGTCCGAACGACCATGTTTGATGCGGTACACACCTGATTGTCACCGAGAATACGCGGTAGGCTGAGGGAGAAGCAGCGAGCGCTTTGGCGCCCCTTTTCGCCGAAGGCCGGATCCCAAAAACGCACGCGGCCGAAGGACAGCGCTAGCTCCGGGTGCTCTTCAAACGCTGCAAGATGAGCGGACAAAGCACCCGGAAGGAGGACGTCGTCCGCGTCGAGGAAGGCGATGAAGCGCCCCCTCGCCGTCCTGATCCCCGTGTTCCTCGCCGCCGACACCCCCATGTTGTGCTGAACGATGATCCGAAGGCAAGGGTCGCCCTCCCCTGCCGCTTCCGCCGCTTGAGCGTCTTCGGTTGGAGAGCCGTCATCGACGACTATCACTTCGAGCGATCGGGCATCCTGAGCGAGCGCTGATCTCACCGCCTCCCCAACCATGGATGCCGAGCGGTAGGAGGGGATGACGACACTGAAGAGAGGGTCTTCAAGCACGGCGGCGTTCCTTTCTCATGAGGGGGTCGGATTCCTGAGAGTGATGAACCGTATGCAGAGCGACAAACCGATCTGGGCTGCGGCGGTTACCATCACCATCGCAAGAGCAGCGTTGAGGAGGTCGTGCTGCGCTCCAATCGTCAGGCCTGCGAAGGAGAGGAAACCGGTGAGCAGGTTACTGCTGAACTCGATACCGCTCCGTCCTTCGCTGCGGGCAAGCTGAACCACGCCGTCCCAAAGGAGCCGCGGTCCGCCTGAGAGGCAAAGAACTGCAACGATGGCCGCAGCCTCGGACCAACGATGGCCGAAGATCAGCGGAACGTAGACCGGCGCGGCGAAAGCCTGGGCGATGAACACCAGTGTCAGAACGGGAAGAGCGATGCGGACGAAACGATCGAAGCGTGCCGTGCGGTTCTCGCCACCCTCGTCCTTACACAGAAAGGGCATGAGGACGAAGGAGAAGGCGGACGAGACAGCTTGTGCCAGACCAGTGCCTGCCGAGGTCGCAAGATACCAGACGCCGAGCGCGTCGATTCCGAGAAACAGACCGATGAGAGGCTTGTCGAGGTGGTTCCTCGCCGCGACGAGAGCTTCCGAGCCGAGGATCGGCAGACCAAAGTGCAAGATCGGACGCCAAGGGGCCGGGGTGACCGACGCTTCCGGCCGCCAGGAGACGATCCGCCTCACGCCGACGAGCCAGATTGGCAGGGTCAGCGCCTTGGGCAGCACGAGCGCCCATACCCCTGCCCCCGCGAGGGCCAAGGCCACCGTCAGGACCGCGTCCGCCATGTTCTGCGCGGCGGCTATCTTGGCCACCGCATCGGCGCGCTCGGCCCGCAGACCAAGATAGACATGGACGAGGCCGACAGGCATCCCGATGAAAACCGCAGCGAGCGCTGTCCCGAGCAAGGTGATGGACCAGTCGCTCGCAACCGCGCCTATGGCAACGGCGACGGCGATCTGCACGAGGGCTAGGGCGGTGCATATCATCCAGTTGAGCCGCCAGCAGGTCTCGGCCACCGCCTCGAGGTCATCGGCTTTCGCGCGGATGATCGACTGTCCGGTGCCGATCTGGGCACCGACCTTGACGAGTTCATGGCTCGACAGCAGAAGTGCCGCGAGACCGAAGGCATCGGGATCTATCAGCCGCGCCACGATGGCGATGGACCCGATACGGACGGCCCGGGTGAGCAGGTCGCCTCCCGCAAGCCAGGCCAGGTTGCGGACGATGCGCTGCGAGGCGAGCGCGCTCAGATGTCTTCCTAGTGTCCTTGTGAGCAGCATGGGACCGATCCTTCGTTGGGGGATCAATCGCAGCCTTCGTGCCGAGAGCTGTCCGGAAACAAAAACCTTTTTTCTCTTTATACTTCAGATGCTTGAAGGACTACAGACCCCCCCAACGATGGCTGCGTCACGCGGATTGCCAGCCCTTCCGTCTGAAATTGCCATGCAGACTGCACATACCTTGCCGTCGTTGCCGCAAGGGATATGCTCCGCCAACTGATTCGTCAGTATAGGGTCGCAATAGCGATGCGTTCAGTCCTTGTAAGATTCCATTCAAATTGAACACAATTCGATTGCATTCTGCCGACAGACGATCTAGCTGATCCGTTATCCTTCTGTTTTTCCTTTCTTATTGAGATATCCGGCGACCGGCACTCTGCCTGCACTACTCTCTTCGACCCTAAGGGAGGAGAAGCAATGACCGAGATACAGAGAACACCCGTTGACCAAATCGATAGAAACGAAACGCCCATCGAGCTCAAAGGGCTGGGTGTCCTGAACCTGTCAAGATCGAAGGCGCTGTCGATGCTGCAGCAACGCCTCAATGACCGTCAGTGCACGCGCGTGATGTTCATGAACGCCCATTGCTTCAACGTCGTCAGGGAGAACCCCTACTACGCCACTGCGCTCAGAAGGGCCGACATGCTCCTCCCCGACGGCTCCGGCGTGGCGCTTGCGGCCAAGGCGAAGGGCCGACGGTTCGTAGCCAATCTCAACGGAACGGACTTGCTGCCCGCGCTCTTCGCCAGCCTTCGGGGCACGCGGCAGCGCGTCTTCCTTCTCGGCGGGGCGGAAGGCGTGTCAGAGGATGTCGCCGCCGCCATCAGCCGGTCCTGGCCCCATATAGAGGTCGTCGGTACACACAGCGGCTATTTCAAGGACTACGCCTCTCGCAACATCGTCAATACCATCAACCGTTCGGGAGCCGATATCGTCCTCGTCGCCATGGGTGTTCCCAGGCAAGAACTGTGGATCGACCGCTACGCGAATAGCATCGACGCTCCCCTCGTCTTCGCAGTGGGAGGCCTCTTCGACTTCATGGCCGAGCGGGTCTCGCGCGCGCCCCGCGTTCTTAGGTCCGCAGGTCTCGAATGGACCTGGCGCCTCATTCAAGAACCCGCCCGCATGTGGCGACGCTACATCTTGGGCAATCCGGTCTATCTCGGCCATGCCCTGACGGACGGCCTCCGAAGCCATTTACGCTCCGTGCACAACAAATTACAGCGCTGCCTTGATCTGGTCGGCGCGGGTACAGCGCTCGTCCTGACGGCGCCGGTCCTACTGCCTGCGATGGCGGCGGTGAAGCTGACCAGTCCGGGGCCGATCTTCTTCAAACAGGAGCGGGTCGGCAAGGGCGGGCGCATGTTCCTAATGCTGAAGCTCCGCTCGATGGTCGCTGACGCGGAGGCCAAGCGGGGCGAGGTCGCAGCCCTCAACCACCACGGCGCTGGCGGCGTGACATTCAAGGTGGAGGACGACCCCCGCATCACCCCGGTCGGACGGTTCATCCGGCGCTTCTCGATCGACGAGCTGCCGCAGCTCCTCAACGTCCTGGCTGGCAACATGGCGCTGGTGGGCCCGCGCCCGCCCCTGCCGGACGAGGTGATCAGGTATGAAGGTGACGCCTGGAAGCGGCTTTCGGTCAAGCCCGGGCTCACCTGCTTCTGGCAGATCGGAGGGCGCGCATCGCTCGGGTTCAAGGAGCAGGTGCGTCTCGACCTTCAGTATGTGCGGGAACGCGATCTTCTGACCGACCTCTCGATCTTGCTCCGCACCCCTTGGGCGGTGCTGACGGCAAGGGGGGCGTTTTGAGAGCCGGCCCGCCTCTGTCTTGCAAATTGCCTTCCCGTTTCGTCGCAATTTGCAAGCCGCGCAAACGAAAACCCAGACTTTTCGGTGTCTGCTGCCCGGCACGGCATCTGAATCATGAAGCTCAATACGAGGGAGCGTGACATGGCGATGGATGACCTGCGGGAGAGCACGATGAGGCGAGGCGAGGACATGATAAACGATGAAAGCGAGCTCCAGATCGCCCTCAGAAACGCCGTGATCGACCAGGCACTCGATTGCGTCGTCATCATCGACGGCGACGGTTCCATCATCGAGTTCAACCCCGCCGCTTGCTCAACCTTCGGCTATCGGCGCGCCGATGTCATCGGCAAGAACCTTGCCCATGTTCTGGTGCCGGAGCGTTTCCGCCAGATGCACATCGCCGGGATGGAGCGCTTCAAGGAGACCGGTGACGGCCCTGTCATCGGTAAACGGATCGAAATTGAAGCGCTGTGTGCGGACGGAAACGAGATCCCCGTCGAGCTGGCGATCACGCCGGTCGAGTGCTGCGGCGAACACTACTTCACGGCCTATCTCCGGGACATCAGCCTTCGTCTGGAGGCTGAAAAAGAAGTCCGCGCCTCGAAGAACAAGTATCAGAACCTGTTCGAACTCTCGACCGACGCCATCATCGTGCATACAGTCGATGGCACGATCGTCGATCTGAACAGCAAGGCTAGCAGCCTCCTCGGCCTATCCCGCGAACATGCGATCGGTCTGCATGTTCGCTCGCTGCACCCCGAAACGGCGCTAGCTCATGCAAAAGAAGCGCTCGCGGACGTCGTAGAAGGCCGTGAAGTCAGTATCGAAACGGAGTTTCTGAACGCTGATGGCAAACCGTTCGCCGCGGAGCTCTCCGCTAGGCAGGTCGAGACCAGCGGAGGACCTCTCGTGCATGGTGTGGTGCGCGATATTTCCGAGCGCAAGCAACACGAGGCGGAGCGTGATCGCTACGAAAAGCTCCTCGCCCACGCACAGCGTCTCGCCCAACTCGGCAGCTTCGAGTGGGAGATCAAGACGGGTATGTTTTACTGGTCGCCTGCGACGTACTCGATTTTCGGCATCGACCCGTCCGAAGGAGTGCCGACCACCGATAGCCTGAGGCCATATCTGCATCCCGATGACACAGATACCATCGAGAGATGCGTTATCGATGCGGTAAACGAAGGGCAGGACGCGGACATCACCCACCGGATCGTTCTGCGCGACGGTTCCGTCCGAACCGTTGAAACCCGGTTCGAATGCCTGAAGAGCACAAGCGGTCGTCCTTACCGGATCGTCGGCACCGTCCAGGACATCACGAAAGTCGCCGAGGCGAACCTCGCCCTAACCGAAGCCAAGGAAGCGGCGGAGGCGGCCAATGTCGCGAAGACGCACTTCTTGGCTTCTATGTCCCACGAGATGCGTACGCCCCTCAACGGCGTGATCGGCCTTCTCGACCTTATGGGCGAAACGAGGCTCACGGACGTCCAGACCCAGTATCTCGAACAGGCGGCCGCATCTGCCGACTCCCTTCTGACGCTTCTCTCGGACCTTCTCGACCTGTCCCGGATCGAGGCAGGCGAGATCGACATCGACAAGAAACCCATCCGAACACGTGATTTCGTCGATCAGTCAATATCCGTGATCCTGGCAACGTTCGCGGACCGCCAGGTCACAGTCGATGTCGAGATCGCACCCGAGACCCCCGAGGCCGTGGAGGGAGATGGTGCACGCCTGCGCCAGATCCTGACCAACCTCCTCTCGAACGCCGTCAAGTTCACGCCCTCGGGCCGCGTCCGTGTCGAGATCGACTACGATCTGAAGGCCCAGTCTCTCGCCTTCGACGTCGTTGACCAGGGCATCGGTATCTCCGAGGACGTCCTCCCGAAGCTCTTCGATCGCTTCACTCAAGCCCATACCGGCTTGAGCCGACGTTACGGCGGCGCGGGCCTTGGCCTGACGATCTGCCGCGACCTGATCACCGTTATGGGCGGGACGATCTCGGCGGCGAGCCAGCCGGGTGTGGGATCACGCTTCTCCGTGGTCGTTCCCGCTTCAGCGGCCGTTTTAGAGCATCCCTCGGCGAACAGCGATCCGGCTGAGAAAAACGGCATCGTGCCGCTCAACGGGTTCTCGATCCTGCTCGCCGAGGACAGCAACACGAACGCGCTCGTCGTATCGCGTCGACTGGAGCGTCACGGCGCGACGGTCGATCGGGCTCGGGACGGCGTCGAGGCTCTCCGTATGACGACCGAGCGCGACTACGACATCGTTCTGATGGACGTCTCGATGCCGGAGATGGACGGCCTCGAGGCCACGAGGGAAATCCGCGCGCGGGGCGGATCGTTTCTCCATCTTCCGATCATCGCCCTTACTGCCCACGCCCTCCGCGGCGACAAGGAACGATGCCTTGAGGCTGGCATGAGTGGCTATGTCAGCAAGCCCATCGCGATCGACGAGCTGATCGACGCCGTCATCCGCGCAAGCACAGCAAGGACATCTTCGATGACCCGAGACCTTCTGACTCCGGACACCTCCGTCAACGAATGGGACGATGACCTGGACCTCTTCGCCGAAGTCCTCGAAATGTTCCTCGGCGAGCTCGCGGCCTACAAGGCGACGTTGCGAGAGGCGTCGATGGATAAGCAGGACGACATCTTCCGCCAGATCCACTCGCTCAAGAGCTCAGCCGCCAATGTCGGAGCGCTTCCTCTTCAGACCCTGGCAGCGGAGCTCGACGGCCTCTCCAAAGAGGGACGCGCGAGCGAGGTGATGAGGCGCCTTCCCGGTCTCGTCACCCTCATCGAAGAGACAGAGAAGGCCGTTGCCGATCATTCGAGGAGGGCCGCATCATGAAGACGACCGTCCTCATCATCGAAGACAGCCCCTCCATGGCGCGAACCTATGACGGCTTCCTTCGTCGTGCCGGGATGGAGACTGTCGTGGTCGAAACCTGCGCGGCGGGTATCGACGAGATCGAGCGCGCGGAGCCCCATGCAGTTCTTCTCGACCTCCACCTGCCCGATGGTAGTGGCCTCAAGCTCCTCCGCTGGCTGCAAAAGGAAGGTCGCGACGTTCCTGTGATCGCGATCACCGCCAACGGCTCCATGGGCACCGCCGTCGAGGCGATGCGGGAGGGCGCGAGCGACTTTCTCGTCAAACCGTTCAGCGGGCCGAAGATGATTGCCGCCCTCGAGCAGGTGTGGGTGCGCACCGGCGAGAAGCCGAACAGGTCGGGGTCCGCGCCAGCCAATCCAGCGACGCGCCCCGAAGCCGCCACCTCTTCGTCCGCAATGCTCGGAAGCTCGCTACCGATGAAGGCCGTCCAGCGGATCATCGAGGCTGCAGCTCCGACCGACGCCAGCGTCCTCATCACCGGCGAGAGCGGTACGGGTAAAGAGCTCGCGGCCGAGGCGATCCACCAGAACTCGGCTCGCAGCGGCAGGCCGATGGTCATCCTGAACTGCGCCGCGATCTCGCCGAACATGCTCGAAAGCGAGGTCTTCGGCCATGTCAAAGGCGCCTTCACCGGAGCGGTCGCCGACCGCGAGGGTGCAGCGGAACGCGCCCATGGTGGCACACTCTTCCTTGACGAGCTAGGGGAGATGGAGATCGGGCTTCAGGCGAAGATCCTGAGGCTTCTTCAGTCTGGCACCTATATGCGCGTCGGCGAATCGAAGGAACGTCGCGCCGACATCCGCATCATAGCAGCTACCAACCGCGATCCAAAGCATGCGATCGCCGAGGGCAGACTTCGCGAGGATCTTTATTTCCGCCTCAACGTCGTACCGGTCGTAATGCCTCCCCTCCGAGAGCGAGGGTCCGACATCATTCTCTTGGCGGAGGAATTTCTTCGGCGCTTCTCCAAGGAGACGGGCGGGGCGCACACGGGCTTCGACGAGGGCGCTCGCGCGATGCTGGCCTCGCATACCTGGCCGGGGAACGTGCGTGAGCTGCTGAACACCGTCAGGCGAACGATGATCCTTACTGCGACGGGCGGTTCTCTCGTGACGGCGGAAGACTTGTCGGCAGCGCTTCGGCTCGATGGTGTCGGTGATCCCTCCGCTCCCTTCGCCGCACCGTCTGCGAAAGAGGCTACCGCAGTCGTCGAACCGCTCCATGTGATCGAGCGCCGCGCCATCGAACGCGCTCTCGCCGTCACGGAAGGAAATATTCAGGAAGCTGCTAGGCTGTTGGAGATCAACCCTTCGACGATCTACAGAAAACGGACCGCCTGGGCGGGCTGACCTGCAGCGTCGCCGAAAGCGAGGTATTGCGGGCTAGCAGCGGGCACTTTGTGTCAATTTGATGCCATCACTGTTTTGCCATGCCGCTCTACGAAAAGAGACGCCAGACCGAGCGAGTTCCAGTACGTCTCGCATCGCCTTCCCGGCCCACTGAGGATTCAGAGCTTTTCTGCTGCTGTTCGCTCGTTGGCCGGATCAGAAACTAGGTAGCGTCGCTATTGTCTATTGGCCGATGTCTGCAATTGGATGATGCCGTTGAAGAAGTCGGCGCCAGGCGCGATTGATGCCCCTCGGCGATTTCGCCGTCGCGCTGGTAGCCTCCGTTGAGGCCTCTTCTCGGCTGGGTCCGTTACCAGATCATGACCTCAGCCAGGTCGGTCGGCCACTACGCTACTCTGCACGCTAGCTTCCGAAGGTTTTGGACTGCGGCTGCGAGAAGGAACTCGTCCTGAGCGCCGGTCGGACCGCGAAGCCGCAGCCTGCGGAAGCCGAGGTTCTGTTCGAGGTGGGCGAAGGCCATCTCGACCTTCTTTCGGTCCCGCTGGGAGACCTCGTAAGCCTCCGTACGCTGTAGTTCTCTCACTTTGTCGCGGGCGTCTTCGTGGATCGAGCGTGGCAGCTTGCGCATCGGTAGGTTCGGGCAGCATTTTGGTTTGAGCGGGCAAGCGTCGCAGTCGGCCTTCAGGGCATAGTAGCGGTAGACCTGATCCGGCGGCGGCTTCGCTTTCTTCGCTCGCGCTTCTCGGCGGAACCGTTTGAGCTTCTTGCCAGCTGGGCACGTGTACGCATCTTCTTCGGGATCATAGGTGAAGTCGCCACGGCCAACGCCATCGGCTTTCTTCCGATCTGGCTGCGCGAACAGCGCAACATGCGGCTCGATGCCTTTCTCCTTCACCATCCACGACAGCATCTCGGCACTGCCGTAAGCCTTGTCCCCCATGAGACGCTTCGGTTTGAGACCGAACCGCTCCTCGGTCCTGTCCACCATCCGGCGGGAGGCAGCGACCTCGGCTGGTCTCACCGCAGGGCTCGCTTCGACGTCCACGATGACCGACGCCTGGACGTCGACGAGGTAGTTCGTTGCCCAGGCGAAGTGCGCTGGCCCGCCATGAGCACAGGTCCACTGCGCTGCAGGATCGGTCAGTGAGACACGTTTCTTCTCTGTGACCTTGGGCCCGTCATCTAATGCATCGAGATACTCGACAACCGGACGGCTGGCGATCTGTGGATCCTCCCAGTCGACAGCCTCACCTTTCCAAGCAGATCGGTTCTTGCTCGCGTCGGCATGTATCAAGGAAGCGTCGGTCGCGAAGCCTTCCCCGCCGACCAAACCGTCAGCCATGCAGCGGCGTACCGTGGCTTCGAAGAGGGATCGGAACAGACCTGCTTCGCGAAACCGGCCATGGCGCGCTTTCGAGAAGGTCGAGTGGTCAGGTACCCGGTCTTCAAGCCCGAGGCGACAGAACCAGCGGTAAGCGAGGTTGAGATGCACCTCCTCGCAGAGACGCCGCTCCGACCGGATGCCGAAGCAATACCCAACGAGGAGCATCCTCACCATCAACTCGGGATCGACCGACGGCCTTCCAATCGAGCTGTAGAAGGGGCGCAGCTCGCTCAGGTCCAGGAACCGGTCGATCCGACGAAGGAGATGATCCTGAGGAACCGCATCTTCGAGCGAGAAGGCATAAAACAGCTTCTCCTCGCCGCCATCGAGCTTACCCATCATGCCGAACGTTCCCTCCGTCAACTGATGAAGTGAATCACTGTTCGGGGCCGCTCGCACGCTCCTTTTTCAACGGCATCGGATATTTCGTGACATAGTCACACACAACGACAACCCAAGTGCGGAGAGTGGGACTTGGCTAGCGCTTTCGAGATATTGTCCCTCTCAAGCGGGGCAGCCTGACAAGTAGTCACTTCGATCTCCAAATCAGCGTTTGCGTTGGGATATATCTTCGGCAACGCAAACGCTGACTCAATCGGAATGAGGAACAGCCCGGGGGTCATTTCCGGCTCGCCATCATGTTTCGGATGAGTGTCGCTGCTCTCTAATCCAGACGGTTGCGAACATACCGTTGTAGCGCCCAATCTGCGGCCTCTAGCTGATCTATCGGCCTGCCCCGAAAGGCCGAAGGGCAAGTTAAGGGTTGGAACGGCAAGAGGCCAATCCCGAAAGGGCTGCCCCAGGGGCAGAAAGAAGCGGCGCGTGCGCGCGAAAGGGCATCGGAGCGATGCAGCTGTCGCAACCGAACCGTCTGGCAGGGTTTGCTTCAGTGACAAGGGTTGTCGAAGCTGCTTCAGCGAACGGACGATAGCGGGTCTTCTGTACCATCTCGCTGATGGGCTCCTGAACCGGGTCGCGCCCTCGTGCGTGCCCTTTCCCCTTTTCTAGATAAGGGCCTTTCCTCTTCATCCCTTTCCTTTCGCCTTTCCCTTTTGAAGTTGGAAGAGGGCCGCGCGTGCCTCGCGAGGTTGGGCCAGTACCGGTGCGGCGGCGTTGTCGCCGCGTTCTAAGCCTTTTCATGGCCCAATCTTCCTTAGGAAGAGCAACTGACACAGCTCGACACGATGTGATCCGGAAGGCGCATTTTCGGTTTGACGTCCCAAAAGGTTCTGGCGCAGTCTTTCTCCATCCAGGGCCGCTGCGGCAGTCTTGGTAGTTGGTTGCTGCGGCAGCTGGCGATGAGGCACCTGACCGAGAAGGGTCGCAAGACGCTCGGTGTCCATTCGGCTGCGTCCGGTATTCGGTTTTGTACACGTAAGCTCTGCCGACGGCAGGGTGGGTGCAAAAAGGTTACAATCGTTCGGACGGGCGCGTTCTTGTCCCGGTAACCGGGCCACCAGGCCTTCGATCATTTCGACTGCGCCCCTCCGGTGAGTGGGGCATACGGGCATGAGGCTGCCTCAGACGGCTGCCAAAAAGGTCCGGCATAACAAGCTCGGGCACAGACTCGGGCAGACGACTACCGGCACTCTTCGTGCCGCTGCGTTCGCAATGCGCAGCAGCATGGACGAGTACGCCTCTTTGGTGCCGCAGCCGAAAGGTAGCGGCAGGCCAAATACACGCAGTTCCTGAAGGACCTGCTTGGAGAGACGTGCGGGGTTTATCCGTGCGCTTACTAGGCTGCGTTTTTCCGCGAACGCCTTCTTCTACACCAGATGCCGAGCACCGGCGGTCCCTTCATAGCGCGCGGATCTACCCATGCGCTCGGGCCGAGGCGTCCTCTTCACACACGTTTTCCCGCCTGCCCATGCGCGCAAGCCCGCTCCTCTGCGTGCCGATCCAAAACCTAAGGAGACATGCATCCATGTCAGAAGAAGTGAAGATGGTCGGTATCGCCGATCTGGAGAAGAGTATCGGCCTGCCGCTCACCGCGAGCGAGGTCACCGCGCTGGTCAGAATGGGGCTCTTCCCCCTGCCTGAGCAGCTCGACCCAGCAGGATGGACGCAAGCCCGTCTCTCAGCATGGCGAAGGCTAACCCTCGCCCCGCCGGACGGTATTGCGGGTCGTGCTCACGGGGCGGGCGAGGCATGAGGAGGCTGAGTTTGGTAGACCGCTCTCACCACGACGGCACGGACTTCCGCTACGAGAGCATGCTGCCTCTCCTGTCCAGCCATCATCCGGACCTGGGGTCGAAGCCTGAAGGGCATGTGTCCTACGCCGACATGGTGAACAGGGGTCTGAGGTGCCCAAAAGAAGTGCTTTTGTTTCTCATCGAGACAAACAACTTCCCGGCACCCGTCTCCATGAGCCCCATGCTATGGACAGATGCGAGCTTCACGGATTGGATAGCGAGGGTCCTCGAGCACCAAGAGAAAAGCGGGCGCACGATCCCCTTCGTGACGGAGGACGCGGAATGACGATGCCGACGTTCAAACCTCGACCTGCGTTCGTCACGTACGAAGAGCTGGAAGGCTTCTTGGGCTTCAGGCCCTCGAAACCAACCGTCTACCGATGGATGCGGAAGGAAGCCTTCCCGGACAGGGCACAGGTGCCAGGATGCCGCCGCCTGATGTGGTGGCGGCGCGACCTCGAAACCTGGGTGGAGAGCCAACGCTCCTGACCACCAAAAAGACCCCTGGCAGCACGCTGCCGGGGGTCACACGCGGTCATAAGACAACATCTGACCCCAAAGCCTACCGTAACGTCCTGGGGGGTTGTGTGGGGGATTGGGCTGATAGAGATGGATACTAGCAGGCGATTTTCGAAGTAAATCCAGGCGTTTATCGAGCCAAAATGGCGGAGAGAGAGGGATTCGAACCCTCGGAACGCTTGCACGCTCAACGGTTTTCGAGACCGCCCCGTTCGACCACTCCGGCACCTCTCCATCGCGAGCGGCGCGGGGGGCGTGGTCTCGCTCTTCGGTCGAGAGCTGGCCGCGCCGGGGCGCGGGGGGCGACCACGTCGGCGCCTCTTGCGTAGGGGCGGGCGAATAGACCAGGGGGGCGGGGCTTGGCAAGGGGAAAACCGCTCGCGCGGCCTTGTTGCAGGTGCTGCTTGGCGGCCCGCCCGTCTCGCCTTAACACAAGAGCTATGAAGCACCATCAGATGGCCGCCGCCGCCCTTGTCTTTCTCGCCGCCGGATGCGCCGGAACCCCTGCCTACGGCCCTGCCGAAGGGTCGGGCTTCGGCTATCGCGAGCAGGCCATCGAGACCACGCGCTACCGCGTCAGCTACAAGGCCAAGAGCCCCATCGAGGCCGAGGACGGCGCCCTGCGCCGCGCCGCCGAGCTGACCCGGCAGAAGGGCTTCGACCACTTCACCGTGACCGCCCGCAATGTCGACCGGGAGCGCAGCGCCTCGCCGCGCTCCTCTGTCGGGATCGGCGGCAGCACCGGGGGCAGGCGCTCGGGCGTAGGGCTCGGGGTCAGCGTCCCCTTGGGCGGGAGCGGCAGCGAGAGCGCGACGGCGAGGCTCGAGATCGTCATGGGCAACGGCGCCAAGCCCGACGATCCGCGCAGCTACGACGCCGCCGCCGTTCTGTCCAACCTCGGCAGCTAGGGAGAAAGGCGATGACGGCCGACACTTTCGTCCTCTTCGGTGCCACCGGGGACCTTGCCAAGCGCATGCTGTTCCCCTCGCTCTACCACTTGCACCAGGAAGGGTTCCTGCCCGATCACCTGCGCATCATCGCCTGCGCCCGCTCGCCGCGTAGCCACGAGGAGTTCCGCGCCGATGTCGAGGCCTCGGTGAGGGAGCGCGGCGGCAAGGAGATCGACCACGATCTCACGCCGTTCCTGGAGCGGGTCTTCTATCTCAGCCTCGATGTCACGACACCGGAGGGGTATGACGAGCTCTCCCGCATCATCCACGAGGGCGGCTGCGGGAAGGAGGTCGTCTACTACCTCTCCACCTCTCCCTCGATCTTCGGTGAGGTGTGCCGCGGGCTCAAGAGCCACGGCCTCGCCGACGCGCCGAACCGCTGCGTGGTGGAGAAGCCCATCGGCTACGACCTCGAATCAAACATCGAGATCAACGACACGGTAGCGAAGGCGTTCTCGGAGGAGCGGACCTTCCGTATCGACCACTACTTGGGCAAAGAGACGGTGCAGAACCTCGTCGCCCTGCGCTTCGCCAACCGCATCTTCGAGCCGCTTTGGAACTCCGAGACCATCAAGAGCGTGCAGATCTCGATCTCCGAGACGGTCGGCGCCGAGGGCCGCGGCGGCTACTATGACGAGTACGGCGCGATGCGCGACATGATGCAGAACCATCTTCTGCAGCTCCTCTGCCTCGTCGCCATGGAGCCCCCCTCCAGCCTCTCCGCCGAGGCGATCCGCAACGAGAAGGTGAAGGTGCTCAAGTCGCTGGCACCGATCACCAAGGACAATGTCGAGTCGAAGACCGTACGCGGACAGTATAGTGAGGGCTTCTGCCCCAATGGCGGTCAGGCGCCGAGCTACCGCCACGACGTCGAGAACCCTGATAGCGGCACGGAGACCTATGTCGCCGTCGCCGCCGAGATCCAGAACTGGCGCTGGGCCGGCGTTCCCTTCTATCTCGAGACGGGCAAGCGCATGGCGGAGCGCAAGACGCAAGTTGTCATCGCCTTCCGCCCCCTGCCCCACTCCATCTTCGGCCAGGGCGTCAGCGAGAACGAGCTTCACATCGTTCTGCAGCCTGAGGAACGCATCACCCTGCAGATCATGAACAAGCAGCCCGGCCTCTCCGCCGAGGGCATGCCGCTGGAGGAGCTGCCCCTCAACCTATCCCTGGTGGAGCGCAACAACGGCGCGAGGCGGCGCATCGCCTATGAGCAGCTCATCCTCGACGCGCTTCTCGACAACCCCTCCCTCTTTGTGCAGAGGGATGAGCAGGAGGCCGCTTGGCGCTGGATCGACAGCATCGCCGATGCCTGGCGAGAGCGCGGCATGGAGCCGAAGGGCTACCGCGCCGGAAGCGCCGGTCCGTCAGCCAAGCACGTCCTGACCGAACGTAACGGGGATAGCTGGTATGAGTGAGCTTCGAACCTTCGACGACCGCAAGACGCTGCAGCGCGCCGCTGGCGAGCTGATCGCCTCCACCCTCCGTGCAGCGATCGTCGAGCGTAGCGAGGCGCATATGGCGCTATCGGGCGGCTCCACGCCCGGTCCTGTCTACGAAGCTCTGTCCACGAAGGAGAGCGTGGATTGGGAGAAGGTCGTCGTCACCCTCGCCGATGAGCGTCTGACCCCTTCGGAAGACCGCACGAACTCCAACCAGGCTCTCGTGGAGAGCACCCTCCTTCAGAACGCGGGACGTCATGCACGGTTCAGGGCGCCGGAAGCGGGGCGGGACCTGCCCATCCAGGACCTCATCCTTCTCGGCATGGGCGGCGACGGGCACTTCGCCTCGATCTTCCCGCAGCTTCCGAACCTGGAGGAGGTGCTGTCGGGGGACGCGCCCGACGTCATGCATGTGGCCCCGGACCCCTTACCCGACAATGCACCCTATGAGCGCCTGACCATGTCGCTACCGGCCATCCTCCGTGGGCGCAGCATTCTTCTTCTCATCACCGGGGAGGACAAGCGCGAGGTCTTCGAGGAGGCCAAGCGCTCCACCCCGCGGGAGCACCCGATCAGCGCGCTCCTGGCTGCCGAACCGGCGCAGCTCGTCACCTACTGGGCTCCATAGGAGGACCCGCCATGACCCACACCGTTCAGGACATAACCCGCCGCATCGAAGAGCGCAGCCGGGAGGCCCGCGCCGCCTATATCCAGAAGTGCGACGCCATGGCAGGGCGCCCACGGCGCGACGGCCTCTCCTGCGGCAACCTCGCCCACGGCTTCGCCGCCGCGGAAGCAGGCGACAAGCTCCGCATCAGGACGGGCGGCAAGAATATCGGCATCGTCACCGCCTATAACGACATGCTCTCGGCCCATGCGCCGTTCAAGGACTATCCCGACCAGATCAAGGAGGCCGCGCGCAAGGCAGGCGGCACGGCTCAGGTCGCAGGCGGCACCCCCGCCATGTGCGACGGCGTCACCCAAGGCCAGGACGGCATGGAGCTCTCGCTCTTCAGCCGCGACGTCATCGCCATGGCCACGGGCATCGCCCTGACCCACGACATGTTCGACGCTGCCGTGTGCCTCGGCGTCTGCGACAAGATTATCCCCGGCCTCCTCATCGGTGCACTGAGCTTCGGCCACCTGCCCATCCTCATGATCCCGGCGGGGCCGATGACCTCGGGCCTGCCCAACAAGGAGAAGGCGCGCATCCGCGGCCTCTACGCGCAGGGCAAGATCGGACGTGAGGAGCTCCTCGAAGGCGAGATGGCCTCCTACCACAGCCAGGGGACCTGTACCTTCTACGGCACCGCCAACTCCAACCAGATGATGATGGAGATGATGGGTCTTCACATCCCCGGCGCCGCTTTCGTCAATCCGGGCACCCCGCTTCGCCAGGCTCTCACCGAAGCGGCCACGAGGCGCGTCCTCGAGATGGGGACCGAGCACCGCCTTGCCGATATCGTCAGCGCGGGAAGCATCGTCAACGCCATCGTCGGGCTCCTCGCCACCGGCGGCTCGACCAACCACACGCTGCACATCGTCGCCATGGCGCGAGCGGCAGGGGTGATCGTGACCTGGGAAGATTTTGCCGATCTCTCCAAGATCACGCCGCTTCTGGCGCGGGTCTACCCCAACGGCTCGGCCGACGTTAACCACTTCCACGCGGCGGGCGGCATGGCCTTCGTCACCCGCGAGCTCCTCGAAGCGGGTCTTCTGGCCACGGATGTCGTCACCGCCGTGGGCCACGGTATGGAGGACTATACCAAAGAGCCTTTCCTCAAGGGCGACGAGGTGGTCTGGCGCGATGGCCCTACGAAGAGCCTTAACGAGGACATCCTCCGCCCCGCGAGCAACCCTTTCGCGGCGCAAGGGGGCCTCAAACTTCTCGAAGGAAGCCTAGGCCAGTCGGTCATCAAGACCTCCGCCGTCGATCCCCAGCACCGCCACGTCAAGGCCCCAGCCATCGTCTTCGACACGCAGGAGGAGTTCCTCGACCTCTTCAAGGCAGGCAAGCTCGAGCGCGACTTCGTCGCTGTACTGAGGTTCCAAGGCCCTGCCGCCAACGGCATGCCGGAGCTGCACAAGCTCTCGCCCCCCATGGCGGTCCTCCAAGACAAGGGCTTCAAGGTGGCCCTCGTCACCGATGGCCGCATGTCGGGCGCCAGCGGCAAGACCCCCGCCGCCATCCACGTCACCCCCGAAGCCCTGCGCGGCGGCCCCATCGCCAAGGTGCGCGACGGGGACATCGTGACCTTGGACGCCGAAGCCGGTACGCTGACGGTAGAAACCGACGACCTCGAAAACCGCGAAGCCGCCCAGCACCGCGTCAACAGCCATGACGGCCTAGGCCGCGAGATGTTTGCCCCTCTAAGAGCGGCCGTCAGCCCCGCCAATGAAGGGGCGTGTACTTTGTTTTAGTGGCGCTACCGCTCGCTCGCGCTCGCTACTTGAGCGCCGGCTCGACTTCGCTGCGCTTCGCTCGCGTTCTTGGCGAGAGAGGTTTGTTCTCTACCTTCTCCCTCCTCCTATCAGGGCGGGGGGACCGGCCGCCAGTAGTAGGGTGGACGCGAGCAGCGGCCACCTTGCGACGGTTGGGTCGTGGGAAAGGTGCCCGCCTACCTGCGTCCGCCCTACGAACTTCTCCCCGCTTCTTTGCAACAACTGCCTAGCGGCAGCTATGAGTGCTGAACCACCTCCCCCACCGGTTTCCCACGGCGCAGCGCAGCGAAGACCGTGGGACCCATCACCTGAAGGCAGAACGAGAACGCACCAGCAGGAGCTGGGCACCACGGTCTTCGCCGTGGTGAGCGCCAGAAAGAGACGGACGAAAGGGTAAGCGGGCGAACGGGTACTCGTTTGCGACAGGTAACACTTCAAGCCGCCTGCAGTACGGCTTCACCCGTCCGCCCCCGGTCCCGCATGGCGCGGAAGGTCCAGAACCAGACAACCACACCCGCGCTCATATTGGACAGCGCAATGCCCGCGAACACCACCCAGGAGGGCCACAGGATCGAGGCGCCGTAAGCGAGAGGCACGTAGAGGACGAAGCTCCTCAGCATGGTGACCAAAAGCCCCGTCACCGCCTTGTCGACGGAGTTGAGCGCCGCGCTCGCCGTGATGACGATGCCGTATCCGCCCAGGGTCAGCCCGACGATGGCGAGGTAGCCGCGGGCGAGGTTCTGCACCACCGTGTCGTCCGAGAACAGCGCCGCCATCGGCCCGCCGAGAAAGAAGAACGCTCCTCCCAAACCCAGACCGCACAAGACGACGAAGAAGAAGCTGTCGCGCACGGCCCTTCGGCTTCTCGCCCGCTCGCCCTTGCCCCAGTTCTGCCCCGTCACCGGGCCGATGGCGCTGGAGAGGGCCAGCATGGGGATGGTGGCGAAGGTCTCGATGCGGCTCGCCACACCGAAGGCTGCCACCGTCTGGTGGTCGTAGGTGGCGAGGATAGCCGTCACGATGCTGATCGAGACCGGGTTGATCGCGTTGCTGCCCGCCGCGGGCACGCCGACCTTCAGCACCTTCCTGGCCGAGCTTGCGAACTCGCTGGAGCTGGGCAGCGCTCTCGTCAGAAGGTGGTCCCGCCTTGTCGCCACCCAGAACGCGGCGATCATCATCACCGCCCTCGCCCCCAACGTGGCCCAGCCCGCGCCCTCGACGCCGAGGGAGGGGATGGGGCCGACGCCGAAGATGAGCAGCGGATCCAGCGCCACGTTCACCGCCGCCCCGCCGACCATGATCAGGCTTGGCGCCACGCTGTCGCCGTTCGCCCTGATCAGGCCCTGAAGGACGATGGGGAGGATGAGGAACGGCGCGCCTACGAACCAGATGCGCATATAACCGACGATCATGCCGAGCACTTCCCCCTCCGCCCCGATCAGGGAGAAGAGAGGCCGCGCCAAGAGGAACCCCGCGCCGCAGACCAGTGCCGACAGAAGGGCCGCGATCACCACGCTGTCCGTCGCTAGCCGCTTGGCCTCGGACCCCGCGCCGCTGCCGATGGCGCGGCTGAGGACCGAGGTCGCGCCCGCGCCTAGCCCGATACCGAGGCTAGTCACGGTCAGCACGATGGGGAAGGTGAAGCTGATCGCCGCCAGCTCCTCGGTGCCGAGCTGGCCGAGGAAGTAGGTGTCGGCGATGCTCACCGAGATCACCCCGGCGACGCCGAGGACCATCGGCAGGCCGAGCCGTGCGAGATGGAGGGATACCTTGCCTTCGGTCAGGTCACGTTGGGGCAAGGCTGTCTCCGCTTCTGCGTGGCGCTAGGTCGCTGATGTAGGCGGGAAGCCCCAAGGCCCCAACCGCCGGGCTGCGCAAGACAGCCTTGAGGTCAAGGGGAGAAGGCGGGTTCGTGGCGGCGGAGCGGCCCTGCCTCCACCGGCCAAGAGGGTTCTGCGCCATTCAGCGATACAGGGAAACGCAGCCTCTCGGCAGCGCCCCAGAACGTAGGTTCATCGACGGTCGGAAGGGCACCGTGCCCCTCTCCCGTGATTTCGGACCTCGCGAAGGGCGTCAGCAGGCAGGCGGTACGCGCCAGGGAGAGTTTGGCGGTGAGGATCGTGCCCTGCCGCCTCGCCCGCAAGGCCTGCAGCGCCGCCGCCGCCATCAGATAGCCCGTTGCGTGGTCCAGGGCCTGGACCGGCAGCGGAAAGGGCTTCTCGCTCCCTGCCGCCCTCATACCGTGCTCGGCAATGCCGCAGCTCATCTGCACCAGGCTGTCGAAGCCGCGCCGCCCTGCCCAGGGGCCGCTATGCCCGTAGGCCGACAAGGACACCTCCATGAGGTCCGGGTTGAGGCTGCGCCGCGCCTCCTCACCGAAGCCGAGCCCCTCGATAGCACCGGGCCGGTAGCCGTGAACGAACAGGTCCGCTTCGCGCAGAAGCCCTGTGAAGCGCGCGCGGTCCTGATCCCGGCGCAGGTCCAGCCCGGCGCACCTCTTCCCGACGCAGACCTCGGGCACCAGACCCGGCTCCTCCCAGCTCGGCGGGTCGATCCGCAGGACCGAAGCGCCCCAGGCGGCCAGGAACCTGGTCGAGACGGGACCGGCCAGGACCCTGGTGCAGTCGAGGACTTTCAGTCCCTCGAGCGGGCGGACCGGGTTGTGCGGAAGGTTTGCACCCCTTTGCGCTGGCCTCCCCGCCCAACGCACCAGCGGCTCTGCGGCAACGGCCATCCCTGCTGGATGGCTGCGCCACGCATCGAGGCCCCGCATCGCTGCTGCAGCACCGCCTTCGGCCTGGATCGCCGCTTCCAGCTCGCCCGCTTCCCAGCCCGATACCGCGCTAGCCACCGCCTCCCGGTCAGCCTCGCAGTCAAGGACCCGCAGAGCACCAGCGCGGTGGTGGTCCGCAATGGTATGCAGCCTGATCCAGCCATCCCCCGCACGGTAGTCGCCGGTAATCGCATCGAAGGCGGAGGGGATCTCCCACCCCTTCGCGCGCAAAGTCATGCCGAACCAGCCATCGACCAGGCTCGGGTCGACAGCATGGGCATACGGCCTCGCCAAGGCCTCTTCGCAGAACTTGGAGAGCGCAGAACCAGCAGCGCTTACACTGGCGAAAGCCAGGTCCGATACGGGAAAGGCAGAAGGCAGTTCCTGGGCATCCGGCCTGGAGACGAGGTCGATCTCCAGCCCGCCTGGCGCTTCGAGGCCCTTGGCGATCTCAGCGGCGATGTCGTTGTGTTGCATGACACGAAGCTTCCACAGGACATCGCGGAAAAGCAATGGAGTCCGTGAGCGAATGAAGAGTGGGTCGAACCGTTTTCCTTCAGCCTCTTCCTTTGCGCTCACCTCTCCCTCCGGGAGAGATCGAAGGCTGCGTAGCAGGCTTCGGGTGAGAGCGTTCTTTGTGCTTAGCTCAGTTCACTATTCGCCCTCACTCGACATCGAAGATGTCGATCTCTCCCTAGGGAGAGATGAGGACCCCTGCAGCCCCTAGGCCGCGTCCTCCGCGATCCACTGGCGGATCTTCGCGACGAGAGCGTCCTGGCGTAGCGGCTTGGCGATGTAGTCGTCCATGCCTGCCTCGCGGCAGCGCTTCTTGTCCTCCTCCATCGCATGGGCGGTAGCGGCGATGATCGGTACACGTCTGAAGCTTGTCGAGCGTTCATAGGCTCGGATGGCCTGGGTCGCCTCAAGCCCGTCCATCTCCGGCATGGAGACGTCCATGATGACGAGGGCGAACTGCTGCTCCTTGAAAGCCTCCACCGCCTGCTTGCCGTTCTCGGCGAGGACGATGTCGAAGCCCATGGAGGAGAGCATGGAGGTGACCACCATCTGGTTCACCTTGTTGTCCTCAGCGATGAGGAGCTTGACGCCTTCGGCCTTGGTTTCCTCTACTTCTTCCGCCTGCGGACGACCGGGAACCTGGGCCTTGCCGTCCTCGTCGACGCGGCCTGCATCGAGAAGGCGCTTGGTCTGTTCGGCACCCGCCGCCACCATCGCCTCGGTCACGGCGCGGACCAGCGGCTCGATACGGTAGGGCTTGGAGACGAAGGCGGTCATGCCGTCATCCTTCGTGGGCTGACCGATCTGGGAGGGGGCCGCCAGGACGATGAGCGGCTTGTCGCTGATCTTCTCATTGCCCCTGACCAGCTCACGCAGCTTCTCGCCGGGGAGGTCAGGCAAATCGTGGTCGGCGATGATGATGTCCGGCCCGCGGCCCCTGTCCAGAAGCTCGAGCGCCCGCTTGGCGTTGGGGGCGCTCTGCACCATGGCGCCCCAGCTCTCGATCAGCTCGTCCAGCACCTGGCGGGTCTGATCCTTATGGTCGATGACCAGCACTTTGAGGCCGCTCATTGCGCCCTTGGGCATGTTGATCTCGACGCCGCTCGGCTCTGCGGGAAGCTGCAGGTCGAAATAGAAGGTCGAGCCCTGCCCCTCCTCGCTGGTCGCGCCGATGCGACCGCCTGCGAGCTCCACGATGGACTTCGAGATGGAAAGGCCCAGCCCCGTGCCCTCATAGCGGCGTACGGAGGACCCGTCAGCCTGCTCGAACTTCTCGAAAATGCGGCTCAGCTTGTCCTTGGCGATGCCGATGCCGGTGTCGGAGACCTCACAGTGAAGGTCTACCTTGCCCAGGCGTTCGGCGCCGGTGATATCTACACGGACGGTCCCGTCTTCAGTGAACTTGACGGCGTTGCCAAGGAGGTTGGTGATGACCTGGCGGATGCGCCCGCCATCGCCGATGAAGCTCTCGGGCAGGTCGGGCTGGTAGCGGACGATCAGCTCGAGGTCCTTCTCCTCGGTGGTGCCTGCGACAAGGGATACCACGTCATCAATGGCCTCCCTGAGGTTGAAGGGCGCGCTGATCAGCTCGAACTTGCCCGCCTCGATCTTGGAGAAGTCGAGGATGTCGTTGATGATGGTGACGAGGCTCACGCCCGAGGACATGATGACGTTGGCAAGGTCCCGCTGGGAGGCGGTCATGTCGGTTTTGAGCAGCATCTCGGTCATGCCGATCATGCCGTTCATCGGCGTTCTGATCTCGTGGCTCATATTGGCCAGGAACTCGGACTTGGCCCGGCTCGCCGCCTTGGCCTTCTCGGTGGTGACGAAGAGCTGCTCGGTCCGTTCGCGGACGGTCTCTTCGAGCGTCTGGTCGCGCTGGGATATCTCCGACAGCATGGCGTTGAAGTTCTCGGTCAGCCGCCCGAGTTCGTCCTCGGAGCGCTTCTCCACCCGCTGGTCGTAGTCCCGCTCGCCGCGCACCTGCCCGATGGCGCTGTTCATCTTGCTGATCGGGATGGTGACGAAGCTCGCCACCATGCGCGCCAGCACCCATGAGATGGCGAGGGCGAAGAGAAGAACCGCGATGCCGAGGCGCTTGTAGCGTTCGATGCGGGAGACCAGCCGCTCGCTGGAGACCCGGACCTGCAGGGCACCGATGGTTTCCTCGTCCGTGATCACCGGGGTCTGGATCGCGAACGCCCCCTTGAGGCTCGCGCCGAGGCTTTTGTCGATGGGCAGCTCCACCGGCTGGCGGTCCTGGCCGAGCGGCAGGGTCGGGCTGACATAGCTCGCCTTGACCGAGCCGTCCTTACCCAGAACGAAGGCGGACTGGATGTCCGACACCCCCGCCAGGGCACCGAGATTGGCCTCCATGGCGCGGCGGTCGTCAAAGGTGACGGCGGCGGCGATATTGGTGGCGGTGACCTCCGCGAAGCCCCGGCGGTCCTTGAGCAGTTCGCGCCGGAAGGTCTCGGTCTCCAGCACGACGAAGCCCGCATAGGATGCCATCAGCACCAGGACGGTGGTCGTCATGATGGAGAAGGTGATCTTCCAGTAGATCGGCAGCTTGCTGGCGAGGGGCGGGATCACGGCAGCACCTCTGCCATGGAGAGGAGCTGCGCGCTGATCCTGAGCGGATGGTCGCGGATGACATCGGCGCTGACCACGATGGTGGGCGTGATGCCGCCGGTCTGAAGCTCGATCATCCCGCCCATGGCGGTGAAGCCCGAAGACGGCGAGACCGTCAGCACCGGCTCGTGTCCGAGGCTGGCGACCGCCTCCTTATCCGCGAGGCCAGCGGAGAAATAGACCGCATGGCAGGGCCGCGAGCCCATGGCGCTTGGCGCCAATGTATGCAGGCTGACCGTCAGCCCACGCACCTCTTGACCAGCGACGGAGGAGAACGCGGTGATGGCCGGGTCGTCGTCGCGCAGGCAGATGCGGAAGGTGCTGCCGTAGTCCCTCTCTTCGGGCCACTCGGCGAAGCGTGCGAGGTTGACGAGCATGCGCGCGTGGTCGTGCGAGGCGCCCTGCCCCGCCGCGGCGGAGCCCGGCAACACGACGCCTAGCCCCATGGCTGCAACCAGCCTTCTCGCCCGTTGACCCAACATGCTCTCAATTCTCTTCCCTGAGAGCGCTTCTAGCCTAAGGCGATAAAGCTTTGCCTAAGGAGCAATAAGGGTTCTGTTAAGCATGATCAGGCGCCGAACACCCTGGCGGTCCAGTAGGTGATACCTGCGGCGAGATAGGCCAGCGCGAAAAGGTAGCCGACCATGAACCAGGTCCACTTCCACGAGTTGGTCTCGCGCCGGGCCACGGCGATGGTCGAGATGCACTGCGGCGCGAAGACATACCAGGCGAGGAAGGCGAGGGCCGCAGCCAGGCTCCACTCGTTCTGAAGCACCGCGGCAAGCCCCGCCTCGTTCTCCTCGGCGTTCTGAACGGCGTAGACCGTGCCGAGCGCGCCCACGGCGACCTCGCGGGCGGCGAGGCCGGGCACGAGGGCGATGACCATCTCCAGGGTGAAGCCGATGGGCTTGAAGAGAGGCTCGATCAGGCCGCCCAAACGGCCGGCGAAGCTCTCGCGCAGCGTGTCGCCGGGATAGCTGATGAGGAACCAGAGGACGACCGAAACGGTGAAGATGATCGTGCCCGCCCGGCGGAGGAAGACCACCGACCGGCGCCAAAGGCCGAGGGCGAGGTCCTGAGGCTGCGGCCATTTGTAGGAGGGCAGCTCCATGATGAGGGTCTGCCTCGCGCCCGGAGCCACGAACTTCTTGAGCGCCAGCGCGACCACGAGACCGCTAACGACTGCTGCGAGGTAGAGCCCGAAGAGGACCAGCCCTTGGGTGCTGAGGGGTCCGGTCTTGGTGGCGGGCACGAAGGCGGCGATGAGCACCGCATAGACCGGAAGCCTGGCCGAGCAGGTCATGAGCGGCGCGACCAGGATGGTGACCAGGCGGTCACGCTCCCCCTCCATGGTCCGCGCGGCCATCATGCCGGGGATGGCGCAGGCGAAGCTGGAGAGAAGCGGGATCACCGCCCTGCCCGATAGCCCCGCCCGGCGCATCAGCTCATCGGTGAGGAAGGCGGCCCTCGCCATGTAGCCGGACATCTCCAAGACCAGGAGGAAGAAGAAGAGGATGAGGATCTGCGGCAGGAAGATCACCACGCTGCCGACCCCGGCGATGATACCGTCCACGAGGAGGCTCTGCAGCCAGCCCTCCGGCACGGCAGCCTCCACCAGGCCAGCCAGCGCAGCGGCGCCCGCCTCGATCTGCTCCATAGGCCAGGCGGCAAAGGCGAAGACCGACTGAAAGACGAGGAAGAGCACGGCGGTGAGGATCGCCAGACCTGCGACCGGGTGCAGGAGGATGCGGTCGGCGGCGCCGGCCTTCGTCTCCGCCGGTTCGGCGGTGACCGCGAGCTCGGTGAGCTCCTTCGCCGGGGCAAGGTCAGATTTTGAGATGGCCGCACGGCCGAGCTCGATCGCCTCGCCGATGGCCGTGCGCCCGGCCTTGCGGGGGGCGGTGGTGGCGAAGACGGGCACGCCCAAGGCCGTACTCAATGCTCCCGTATCGAAGACGAAGCCGTCCCTCATAGCGAGGTCGGACATGTTGAGCGCCACGATGCTGGGAATGCCGAGGGCCAGGACCTCCCGCGCGAAGGGCATCTGGCGGCGAAGCTGTCCCGCATCGAGCACGATGACCAGCATGTCGGGCCTGGGAAGCGCTTCCGAACGCCCGCCAATGACATCGAGGGTCACGCGGCTGTCCGCGCCCCTGGGCGTCAGGCTGGCGATGCCCGGCAGGTCAATGATCCGCGCCTCGCCGAGCTGACCCTCGGCGAACTCCACGGTGACGCCGGGATAGTTGCCGATCTTGGCCCGGCCACCGGTGAGGCCGTTGAAGAGGGTGGACTTGCCCACATTGGGCGGGCCGACCAGGGCGACCGTCTTCTCGTCCGCTTCGACCGGAGGCGCGGTGTCGAGGGGGCTCATACCGGCTCCACCATCAGCGCGTCGGCCTCGGACTTGCGCAGCGCGATCACCGTCCTTCCAAGCCGTACCGCCAGCGGCGAGCCGCCGAACAGGCCGCGGCTCTGTACCTCCACCGTCTCGCCGGTCGCAAAGCCCTGCTCCTGAAGCTGCGCTGTGAGCGCTTCGTCACCTCGGAACGAGACGATCCGTGCCGGGGCGCGAAGCTTGGACTGGCTGAGGGGGAAGAAGGCCTGCATCCCGCCTCACTTCCACAATTGCGAGGCGTTTGCAATTGCGTGTCTCTAAGGTGGCAAGGGAGTTCCATACTGCTACATCACGGGCTGGAAACGCCCATGGGAGTCCTGAATTGCATAAGAAACTGACCGCCGCGCTGCTCCTTGGCACCGCGTTGATGCTTCCCCTCGACGCCGCTGCCCAGCGCGCCACGAAGAAGAACGCCGAGGCCTTCATCGCCAAGGTGGAAGAAGAGAAGAAGGCGATGGACGAGGAGGGCGCCCGCATCGCCTGGGCCCGCGCCACCAACATCACCTACGATACGAGCTGGCTGGAGGCGAAAGCCAGCGCCCGCTCGACCGAGAAGGCCGTCGAGTGGGCCAACGAGGCGAAGCGCTACGACCGCCTCGACCTCTCGCCCGAACTTCGCCGCAAGCTGGATATCCTCAAGCAGTCGATCACCCTCCCCGCCCCAAGCGCCGACGGCGCGGCGTCGGAGCTGGCCGAGATCACCACGCGCTTGGGCAACACCTACTCGACGGGCACGATCGAGTTCGAGGGCGAGACCGTCCCCCAGAACCGCACCGAGACCCTGATGCGCGAGCTGCGCGATCCGGCCAAGCTCGAGGAGGTCTGGACCAAGTGGCGCGAGCAGTCGAAGCCCATGAAGGAGGACTATGTCCGCATGGTCGAGATCGCCAATGAGGGCGCGAAAGAACTCGGCTATGACGACCTCGGACAGATGTGGCGCTCGAACTACGATATGGACCCGGACGAGTTCGCCGCCGAGGTCGACCGCCTCTGGGACCAGGTGAAGCCGCTCTACGAGAATGTTCACTGCGCGGTGAAATACGAGCTCAACGAGGAGTATGGCGACGAGGTCGTGCCCCTCGACCAGCCGATCCGCGCCGATCTCCTCGGCAATATGTGGGCACAGAGCTGGGGTTCGATCTACGACCTCGTCAAGCCTGAAGGTCTCGAGGCTGAGGGTGTCGATATCGGCGCACTTCTGGAAGCTCAGGACTACACGCCCTTGAAGATCGCCGAGACGGCGGAGGGCTTCTTCACTTCGCTCGGTTTCGACGACCTGCCCGAGACCTTCTGGGAGCGCAGCCAGATCACCAAGCCCGCCGACCGCGAAGTGGTCTGTCACGCCTCGGCCTGGAACCTCGACAGCGAGGAGGATATCCGCATCAAGATGTGTACGGAGGTCAACGCCGACGACTTCCAGACCATGCACCATGAGCTCGGTCACAACATCTACCAGCGCGCCTATGCGGGTCAGGACTATCTGTTCAGAAACGACCCGAACGACGGCTTCCACGAAGCCATCGGTGACATGGTGGCCCTCTCCATCACCCCTGCCTATCTGCAGCAGGTGGGGCTTCTGGACGAGCTTCCTTCGGAGGACGCGGACCTTCCCATCCTGATGCAGAAGGCGCTCGACGGCGCGGCCTTCCTACCCTTCGGCCTCCTGGTCGACAAATGGCGCTGGCAGGTCTTCTCCGGTGAGCTTCAGCCCGATCAGTGGAACGAGGGCTGGTGGGCGCTGCGCGAAGAGTACCAGGGTATTCGTCCGCCCAACGATCGTCCTGCCGACGCCTTCGATCCGGGCTCGAAATACCACATTCCGGGCAACACGCCCTACATGCGCTACTTCCTCGCCCGCATCTTGCAGTTCCAGTTCTACAAGGCCGCCTGCGACCAGGCCGGTTGGGAAGGCCCGCTTCACCGCTGCTCCTTCTACGGCAACGGGGAGGTTGGCGCTAAGTTCAACGCGATGCTGGAGAAGGGCAATTCACAGCCCTGGCAGGACAGCCTCGAAGAGTTCACCGGCACCCGCGAGATGGACGCCTCGGCCATGGTCGAGTATTTCCGCCCGCTGATGGACTATCTGGGCGAGCAGAACGAGGACAGAAGCTGCGGCTGGTAAAACGTAGGGCGGAACACCGTAGGTGATCCGCCTAGCAACCTTACCCACTGAAGTGGCGGATCGCTGCGCGTTCCGCCCTACAGGCGGTCTAAGTCGAAGTCATTCCGGGGCACCCGGAGGGTGAGCCCGGAATCCATCATCGGTCAGGTTCGGTCTTTTTGGGACCATCTCGTCATCAAACCGCTTCGATTCTGGATCTCGAGCTCTGCTACGCGGCCCCGAGATGACCGCTTTCTTCGTCCGTAGGCGCTCAGGAAAGGGGGGTGCCGCAGTGGGGACACCAGGCGATTGTGATCCCCCCTCCTCCGGCATCGTCCGCGATACGGATGTACCAGCCTTTCGCCGCGCCCCACCACTCGTATCGAAGGTCGAAGGCGCAAGTCGCCGTATGACCAGCGAAAATGTCGCAGCAAGGCTCGAAGTTGTCTGGTAGGCAGGTTGTTCCTTCCAGACAGTACTTCGCGTGCTCTGTGTCCATGCGCTCCCTACAACCGATCCGTATTCAGCGTATCACAGGCCGACATGTCCCGTGCCTGATAGCCCGTGGCGAACCAGCGCTGGCGCTGCTCGCTCGTGCCGTGGGTGAAGCTGTCGGGCACGACGCGGCCTGACGATCTCCGCTGCAGCGTGTCGTCGCCGATGGCGGCGGCGGCGCGCAGAGCCTCCTCGATGTCGCCCTGCTCGAGCTGGATCTGCGTCCGCCCCGCCCACACGCCCGCGAGGCAGTCCGCCATCAGCTCCAGGCGCACGGAGTACTCGTTGCGCTCGGCGTCGCCCCTGGCCCGCTGCTGGGCGGAGCGCACCTGGTCGGAGATGCCGGTGACGTTCTGGATATGGTGGCCGACCTCATGGGCGATGACATAGGCCTGGGCGAAGTCGCCCGGCGCGCCGAAACGCTGGGACAGCTCGTCGAAGAAGCTCGTGTCGATATAGACCTGGCTGTCCGCCGGGCAGTAGAACGGCCCCACCGCCGAGGTCGCGCCGCCGCAGCCCCTCGTCGTGATCCGGCCGGCGAAGAGGTTGAGGATCGGCTCGGGATAGTCGCCAAGCCCCTCCTCCTGGAACACGTCGTTGAAGACGTTCTCGGTGGAGAGGAGCACCGCGCCGACGAGCTGATCGTACTCGGACGTTGCGGCCTCGTGCGAGCCGGAGGAGTTCGAGCCGAGCGGGCTGAGTCCCGTCCCCGACAGAAAGAAGAGGCCCGCGCCTAGGACCACCACGCCGATGATGCCGAACCGGCTGAACACCATACGGAACAGGTAGAAGAGACCCACCAGCCCCGCCCCGCCGAGGCTCGATCCCCCCTCGCCGCGCCGGTTGCGGATATTGTCGGACTGGCCGAAATCGTCAAAGCGCATGGAACTCTCCCTAAGATCGCCTCGCGAACACTCCTTCAGCGCAAACGTTGCTCCCCCAAAAGCTCTGAACGCACCTGCAGCGAACGCGAGGCCACAGCGATCTCGCGCAGGAAGAAAGCGAGCCCCAGGGTGAGGAACGCCATGGTCAGGATGAAGAGCGCCGCAATGGCCTCCGCCGCCACGGGAATGCTGGAGGTCAGCTCCTCCACGAAGAGCAGCGCGACCACGAAGCAGACGAAGAGCGCCGAGATCGAGGTGGTGTAGATCGCCCGGTTGGCGGCCCTGATCCGGCTGCCCAGCACCGCCAACTCGACCTGGTGGCGCATGAGGAGGTCGGCCTCCTCCCCCGCCTCGATCATGCCTTCGAGAAGCCGGGCGCGGTCCACCACCCGCCCGAGCCGCGCGGTCATGACGTTGAGGAGCGCACCGATCCCCGCCAGAAGGAAGATCGGCGCCACGGCCAACCTGATGGCCTCGGCGATGGGGAGGTTCTCCATGGAAAGGTCCCTGCGCTGGCTTGGAGGTAGCGGTCAAGAAGCGCTGCGTCCTCGGCTTGACCCTGCCCGCGGCGATCTCTTCCCTGGCGCGGAGAGGGAGAAGCCATGTCGATGATGATCGCCGCGCTGGCCGCGCTGCTGACGCTCCAGACGGAGGGTGCACGCCCCCTGGCAGGACACTATACCGGCGCGATCATCCAGGACGGCACGCCGATCGTGGTCGAGATGGAGGTGAGGGCGGACGGCGAGGCTGTCACCGCCGTCTCCCGCTTCCCCGAATGGCTCTGGTACGAGCCCTCCGCCGACCTCGTGCGCGTGACCGAAGAAGGCATCGTCATCGAAGGGTTCTATGGCGGCGACGCCGTGCTGCAGCGGGACCCCCGCTTCGGCCAGCTCGTCGGCGAGGTGGCGCGCGACGAAGGCAGCGTCCGGGTGCATCTCAAGCCGGTCCCGCCCCCGCCGCCCCTGGCCATTGAGCTTGAGGAGGTGCGCTTCACCAGCCGAGACGGCACCGAGTTCTCCGGCACGGTCGTTCTTCCCTCCCGCGTGAAGGCAAGCGCGGGCATCGTGCTTCTTCACGGGCGAGGCTGCGGCACGCGCTCCTTGGGCGAGGCGAAGCAGTACGCTCTGCGCGGCATGTCGGCGATCACCTTCGACAAACGCGGTGCTGGCGAGAGCGGCGGCACCTGCGAAGAGGCGAGCCATGAGAGCACCGTGGCCGACGCCGAAGCCGCGTTCCTCGCCCTCGCCCGCCACCGCCGGACGGATGCTGCGCGTATCGGTCTTCGCGGCATCTCGGCAGGAGCCTGGACCGCGCAAGGTTTGACGGAGAAGCGCCTGGCTGGCCGAGGCCCCAAGCCCGCCTTCCTCATCACCTGGATAGGCCCCGCCACCTCGATCAGACAGCAGCAGCTCGGCTCCGCCCGCCCCTATGCCAAGGCGAACGGCCTTCCTCCACAGACCGCAGCGCTTGCCGAGGAGGCGGTCCGCATCCTCACCGACCCCCGGCTCGGCGACGACGCAGCCTATGAACGGCTTGCCGCCATCAGGGAGCAGGCCGAGGCGGAGGGGTGGTACGCCGGCATGTTCGCAAACGACGACCTGCCCTCCTCTCCCGGCGAGATGGACGGGCTTTTCCTGCGCCGCTTCCGCTACGACCCCTCGGCCTTGTTGTCAGAGCTCGAAAGCGTCCCCTACCTGGCTGTCTTCGGAGCGGATGACCCGATCGTTCCGCTGCGCGAGAACCTGGAAGCACTGAACGCTATCGAAGAGGCTGGAGGAACGCTGCGGACCATCGTCGTGCCGGGTATCGGCCATACGCTCGAACATGGCGATCAGCGCGCCGCGCTGCCCGGCGGCGGCGCGTTCCTCAAGACCGATACCGTCGAGCCTGCCTTCCTGACCGCCACGATCCTCTTCCTCACCGAGCACGGCTTCATGCCCTAAAGGGAACCATCGCTCGCCTCTGACCGTTTCAGCCCGGTAAGGAGGTGCGGCATGAGCGACGGAAACTACCACATCACCGGCAGCGACGAGGCGGGCTGGGACGTCAAACGGGCCGGCGCCTCTCGCGCCTCGGCGCATTTCGACCGCTGTAAGGACGCGATGAAGCGCGGCCGCGAGATGGCGGGCCGCAACGGCGTGCGCCTGATCCTCCACGGCGAGGACGGCCAGATCCTCTCCAACGAGGCGCCGCCCGAGCCGAGCGCAGGAAGCACGCTGGGCCGCGTAGCCGCCGCGCCGAAGATGGTCCTCAACCGGATCGGCTCGGCCTTCAAGCGGGACTGAGCTGCGGAGCGCTAAGCCTCTCCAAGCTTTTTCTTGCGCAGTGCACAAAAAGCGGTCACTGGCCCGGCCATGACCGAACAACTCCGCAATATTGCGATCATCGCGCATGTCGACCACGGCAAGACCACCCTCGTGGACGAGATGCTGCGCCAGTCCGGCACCGTCGAAGCGCACCAGGAGATGGCCGAGCGGGCCATGGACTCGGGCGACATCGAGCGTGAGCGCGGCATCACCATCCTCGCCAAGGCTACCTCCGTCCTCTGGGACAAGGGGGGCGAGCCCGTCCGCATCAATATCGTCGACACCCCCGGCCACGCCGATTTCGGCGGCGAGGTGGAGCGCATCCTCTCCATGGTCGATGGCTGCGTGCTGCTGATCGACGCCGCCGAGGGGCCGATGCCCCAAACCAAGTTCGTGCTGTCGAAAGCCCTTGCGCTGGGCCTCCGCCCCATCGTCTGCCTCAACAAGGTGGACCGTCCGCAGGCGGAGCCTGATGCGGCGCTCGATGCCGCCTTCGATCTCTTCGCGGCGCTCGGCGCTTCGGACGAGCAGCTCGACTTTCCCGTCCTCTACGCCTCCGGCCGCGACGGCTGGGCCGATGAGGAAGAGCACGGCGCGCGCCAGGACCTGACGCCGATGTTCGAGCGCATCGTCGCTCACGTCCCCCCGCCCCCAGTCGCCGACGACGCTGGCACGAAGCCGTTCCAGATGCTGGCGACCACCCTTGAGGCCGACAACTTCCTCGGCCGTATCCTGACGGGGCGGGTCAACCAGGGCAGCGTCAAGCCCGGCATGACCCTCAAGGCGCTCGACGCGGACGGCTCGGAGATCGAGCGCGTACGGATCACCAAGGTGCTAGCCTTCCGCGGCCTCGCTCGCCAGCCCATCGACGAGGCGCAGCCTGGCGACATCGTGGCCCTGGCCGGTTTCCAGAAGGCATCCGTCGCCGATACGCTCTGCGATCTCTCCGTGAACGACGCGCTTCCCGCCCAGCCCATCGACCCGCCGACCCTTTCGATCCGTGTGGCGCCGAACGACAGCCCGCTGGCTGGCCGCGAGGGTGACAAGGTGCAGAGCCGGGTCATCCGCGAACGCCTCTTCCGCCAAGCCGAGGGCGATGTCGCGATCCAGGTCTCCGAGACCGAGGGCGGCGACGCCTATGAGGTCGCTGGCCGCGGCGAACTGCAGCTCGGCGTCCTTCTCGAGAACATGCGCCGCGAGGGCTTCGAACTCGCCGTCTCCAGACCCCGCGTGGTGACGCGAAAGGACGAGAACGGACGGACCCTCGAGCCCATCGAGGAGGTCACCATCGACGTCGATGAGGAGCATACGGGCGTCGTCATCGAGAAGCTGACCCAAAGAAAGGCCGAGCTTGTCGAGATGAAGCCCTCAGGCGGCGGCAAGACCAGGATCATCCTTCACGCCCCGGCCCGCGCGCTCATCGGCTACCACTCGGAGTTCCTCACCGACACGCGCGGCACCGGCGTCGTCAACCGCGCCTATCTCGAACATGCTCCGTATAAGGGTCAGATCGAGGCGCGTCGTCAGGGCGCCCTCATCTCCAACGGCGACGGCGAGGCGGTGCCCTACGCCCTTTGGAACCTTGAAGAGCGCGGCATCATGTTCATCTCGCCCGGCGAGAAGGTCTACAAAGGCATGATCATCGGCGAGAACGCCAAGCCCGACGACCTCGACGTGAACCCCCTCAAGGCTAAGCAGCTCACCAATATCCGCGCCGCCGGTAAGGACGACGCCGTCCGCCTCACTCCGCCGCGCAAGCTGAGCTTAGAGGCCGCCATCAGCTATATCGGCGATGACGAGCTGGTCGAGGTCACGCCCAAGACCATCCGCCTGCGGAAGAGAGAGCTCGAGCCGCATATGCGCAAGAGGCGTGCGAAAGAGGATGCGGCTTAGGAAGCCTTCTCCCCCTATCAGGGGAGGACAGCGTCACACCCCCGTATAAGCACCCACCATCTGCTCACGGAAGGTGCCGATGATCTCCGGCCACTTGCCGAGGCGCCCCTGAATGTGCTCGGCGGTGACCCCGCCGGTGAGGTCGATGACGTAGTCGACCCCCACCTGGCCCGCGCCTTCCAGGACATAGGCGCGGCCGTTGGCGGCGCTGTCGTTGAAGCCGTTGACCACGCGGAAGTCGCGCTCGGTGATGTCGCGGCGCAGCTCGAAATTGGCGAAGAGGACGAGCTGCTGGCAGCGTTGGGGCGTGCCTGCGCAGTCCACGGCGCGCAGGACGAAGATCACCCCGTCGGCATTGCCCGTCGCCACCGGCGCGCCCGTTGCGGCATCCTCGGTCATCGTCGGGTTGAGACCTGCTTCCTTAAGCACGCGCTCGATATCGGCGGCGGTCATGTTCTCGGTGACCGGGCGGAGGTCCTGCGCCGCTGCCGATGCTGTGAGAAGAAGTGAAAGCGCCGCCCCCGCGGCTGCGAGCCTGAACATGATGCGACTGCCCTTCCGGTGACCCCTGAGGGCGCCAGCATGGCAAGGGCAGGCTTGCCTGTCCATCGAACTTTCCAGTCTGGCCGGGGGGTGAAACGAGCTTCGGGTAATTGACCATGCGGAGCGGGGTTGGTGTAGCGGTCGTGACCCTTGGCGACTGGAAACAACGAATGAGATTGCAAGCTCTGTCGATGATCGCTCTTCTCCTCGGTTGCACGGCGGGCGAGGATCAGGACGGCGCCGCACGAGGAACCGAAAGGGGTGGTGAGCCCGCCTTCGACGGGGCCGTTCTGGACCGGCTCGTCCCCGGCCTCATCGAAGCGCAAGGCGTGGCTGGGATCGGCATCGCTGTCGTCGAGAACGGCAATCTGGTCTGGCAGGGATATTACGGCGAGCAGGCGCCCGGCACGCCCGTCACCGAGAAGACCGCCTTCAACGTCGCATCCGTCGCAAAGGTCCTCACGGCCGAGACCATGCTCTCCCTTCACGAGGCAGGGGAGATTGATCTCGACGAACCCATCTCGCCCTATGTGAGCCATCCCGACCTGTCCCAGGACGAGCGCTACGAGCTTCTGACGCCCCGTATGTTGCTGGCGCACCGGGGTGGTCTTCTCAACTGGGCCTACCGCTACGAAGACGGAAAGCTGGCCTTCGACCATGACCCTGGCACGAAGACGAGCTATTCGGGCGCCGGTATCGAACTGGTCGCCCGCTACGCAGAAGCGAAGACCGGCAAGCCTCTCGCGCGGCTGGCCCGCGAGGAGGTGCTCGAGCCTCTTGGGATCGAGGACATCTCGCTCGGCGTCGTGCCTGATTGGGCCAAGGGGCGGATGAGCGTGCCCATGACTGCTGAAGGTGAGTGGACGACGATTGCCGCGACCAATCCTGGTCTTGCGGCGGGGGACGCGAACAGCGCGGCGGACGACCTCGTCGTGACCGTTCCGGCTTTCGCCAAGCTGATCGCCGCCCTCTCCGAGAAGAGCTCGGCACTGAGTACGGATTGGGAGGTCCGTACGCTCGTACGAGGCAGTCTCGACAGCGACCCGGTCTATCGGTGCGCATCGTTCGACTGGCTACGCTGCCCGGACAGCTACGGGCACAGCGCGGGCTGGCACAGCTTCTCCTGGGACGATCATGCGGTGCTCAGCCATTCCGGCTCGGACCTCGGGGAGAACGCCTTCGTCTATGTCTCTCCCGATACGGGCCGGGGGGCGGTGATCTTCGTCAACGGCGCCAATGGATGGCCAGCCATGACCAGGATCATCGAGGCCATCGGCGACGAGCCTTTGTTGGCGGACTACTACCGCGGACTGGTCGAGGAGCGGATGGGTCTGCCGATGCCTCCTTTGGGTGAGACGGCGCGCTGAACCTTCACCCCTCCTCCACGACTTTCTCCTATCCCGCCGCCGCGCGGACTTGCCGCTTTGCACCATGTTGGGGCATTGGGTAGCAAACGCGCTGGAGAAGCTATGTCCGATACCGCAGCCCGAGCCCCTGAGGACGCCGTCCGCCAGGTAAGTTTCATTCCCGGCCAGAACGCGCCGATGTCGCCGCACCTTCAGGTGTGGAAGTTCACCGTGACCATGGCCGCGTCGATCACGCAGCGCATCACCGGCGGTGCGAACGCTGCCGGGATGGCGCTTCTGGTGCTGTGGGTGGCGTCGGCGGCGATCTCCGAGAGCTTCTACGATGCCGTGACCGGCTTTCTCGGCTCGTGGTTCGGGCTGGTGATCCTCGCCGGTTTCACCCTCTCGGTCATGTTCCACATGCTGAACGGGCTGCGTTATCTCGGTTTCGATGCCGGTAAGGGTATCTCCCGTGCCGCCAGCAGCAACTCAGGCTGGGCGGTTTTCCTTCTCGCCCCCGTCCTCACCGCCATCATCTTCTTCGCCGGTTTCACCCTGGGAGGAGCCAACTGATGGCCAGCTCCGCCACCAAGCATTTCGCCCGCCAGCGCATGACCGCCATGATCCAGGTGCCGCTGACGATCTTCCTGGTGATCTTCGCGATCACCATGATTGGCTCCACCCGCGAAGAGGCCTTGGCCGCCTTCTCCACCTGGTGGATCGCGGCGCTATTGGTCGCATGGTTCATCTCGGTGCCGCTGCACATGTCCATCGGCATTGGCGACATCATCGATGACTACCTGCACAAGAAGGGGACCCGGTCCCTGACCCATACGCTGAACTCGGTCTACGCCCTCCTCATTGGGATATTGGGCGTCGGATCGGTCATCGCCATCACCCTCATCGCCTAGAGCATTCAGGAACGCCCGTATGTCCACGACCTACACGCCGAAGAAGTCCTACGAGATCATCGACCATGCCTACGACGTCGTCGTGGTGGGCGCTGGGGGCTCGGGCCTCCGCGCCACCCTCGGCGCGGCAGAGGCGGGGCTGAAGACGGCGTGCGTGACCAAGGTCTTCCCCACACGGAGCCATACAGTGGCGGCCCAGGGCGGCATCTCGGCATCGCTCGGCAATATGGGCGAGGACGACTGGCGCTGGCACATGTACGACACCGTCAAGGGGTCGGACTGGCTGGGCGATCAGGACTCGATCGAGTATCTCTGCAAGAACGCTCCCGCTGCCGTGTACGAGCTCGAGCACTGGGGCGTGCCCTTCAGCCGCACCGAAGAGGGCAAGATCTACCAGCGCGCCTTCGGCGGCATGACCAAGAACTACGGCGAAGGTCCCGTGCAGCGCACCTGCGCCGCCGCCGACCGGACAGGCCACGCCATCCTGCACACGCTCTACGGCCAGGCGGTGCGCCAGCAGGCGCAGTTCTTCATCGAGTACTTCGCCCTCGACCTTCTGATGGAAGACGGCGAGTGCAAGGGCATTCTCGCCTGGAACCTCGCCGACGGCGCGATCCACCGCTTCCGCGCTAAGATGACGATCCTCGCCACCGGCGGCTACGGACGGGCCTATTTCTCGGCCACCTCGGCTCATACCTGCACCGGTGACGGCAACGCCATGGTGCTGCGCGCGGGCCTGCCGCTGCAGGACATGGAGTTCGTGCAGTTCCACCCCACCGGCATCTACGGCGCGGGCTGTCTGATCACGGAGGGTGCGCGCGGCGAGGGCGGCTACCTCACCAACTCCGAAGGCGAGCGCTTCATGGAGCGCTATGCTCCGTCGGCGAAGGATCTCGCTTCCCGCGACGTGGTCAGCCGGGCCATGACCATGGAGATCCGCGAGGGACGGGGCGTCGGCTCGGACGGCGACCACATCCACCTCAACCTCAACCACATCCCGGCGGAGACCCTGGCCGAGCGTTTGCCCGGCATCTCCGAGACGGCGAAGATCTTCGCCGGGGCGGACGTCACCAAAGAGCCGATCCCGGTCATCCCCACCGTCCACTACAATATGGGCGGCATCCCCACCAACTATCATGGCGAGGTGCTGACCAAGGTGGACGGCAACGCGGACTCGGTCGTGCCCGGCCTCATGGCCATCGGCGAGGCGGGCTGCGTCTCCGTGCACGGCGCGAACCGTCTGGGCTCGAACAGCCTCATCGACCTCGTGGTCTTCGGGCGCGCGGCGGGCCTTCGCTGCAAGGAGATCGTCGATCCGTCCACGGCGGTTCCCGAGCTGCGCAACACCTCGGAGGAGAAGGCGCTCAGCCGTCTCGACCGCTTCCGCTACGCCGAAGGCTCCACCGGCACGGCGGAGCTGCGCCTGCAGATGCAGAAGGTGATGCAGAACGACGCTGCCGTCTTCCGCACCGGCGAAACCCTCAAAGAGGGCCAGGGCAAGATCCGCGAAGTCTATCGCGGCACGGAGGACATCTCCGTCACCGACCGCACCATGGTGTGGAACACAGACCTCGTGGAGACGCTGGAATACGACAACCTCATCGCTCAGGCCATCGTCACGATCGACAGCGCCGCCAACCGGGAGGAGAGCCGCGGGGCCCATGCCCGCGAGGACTTCCCCGAGCGCGACGACGAGAACTGGATGAAGCACACCATCGCCTGGTTCGAAGATGGCGAGAGCGACATCGACTACCGGCCGGTCCACACCTGGACCCTCTCGAACGAGATCAGCTATATCGAGCCCAAGAAGCGGGTGTACTGACCCCCATCGCCATCGCTGAGCCTAGTCAGACTTCGGGCTTGCGCCGCTCTTCTTTTCAAGCTGTCCTCCTGTCCTGAGCGGCAAAGGGGGACAGCATGACACTTATCGACAGGCGCTGCGGCGTGAACGGCTTCCTTCTAGGCGCGCTGACCTTTGCCGTGACCCTGACCGTCATCGCAATCGACCTGGCCTTTGCAGGCTCCACGGTGTGGAAGACCGCCGAGCTTGCCGCCGGTCCGGTCCACTCGGCCCTCACCTCCCTGGCCAGCCTCCTTCTCACCTGGTTTCGGGGGCAGGACGACGCCGTTCTCCTCATCGAGACCTACCGCGACACCAAGCTGATGCCTGCCACGGTGACCTTTCTCCTGGTGACGGCGGTGATCAGGCTCCTGGTCTCTGCCGTCCTTACCCTGGCCTTCCGCCGCTGAACCGCTTTGCGGTCCGGTCGGTTCTCGTCCAGACTGTAGCGAGCTATTGGGGAACGAGGACAAGTCATGCTGTCTCTATTGATTGCCGCCGTCGCACTGCAGACCGCACCGGTGGATGCCTACCGAGCCTGTGTCGATGTGGAGGACAGCCTGGAACGGTTGCGCTGCTTCGATGCCGCGGGACGCGAGGATAAGGGGCGGCGTCAGGTGGCCGCTCCCGCTCCTGCCGCGAAGGTGGTAGCGCCCCCGCCCGCTCGGTCCGCCGAGCTCGACCAGGCGCGCCGTGCAGCCGAAGCCGCGGATGAGAGGGCCAGGGCCGCAGAGGCTGAACTGGCCAGAGCCAGGCAGCAAGCGAGAGACGCTTCTCGCGCGGCCAAGCCCAGCTTCCCCTATGATGCGGTCGTGACCGAGCTGCGCTTCGGTACGCGAGGCAAGCTGACGGTGCGCCTCGATAACGGTGAGATCTGGGACCAGCTCGACAGTGACAGCACGACCATCTCCGAAAGCCGACGCGACCGCGTCCAGCGGGTGACCATCAAGCGGGCCGCCCTTGGCGGAAGGCGGATGGAGATCGAACCCCTGGGCAGGACGATCAGGGTCCGGCTCAGGGACTGAAGGCGGTGACGAGCGAGCCCGGCTATCCCCCCTGCCCCCTCTGCCGAAGCCTCGAGCGCGAGTTGGCGGCGAGCTGGGAGGCGTGGGAGGAGAGCCTTTCGCGCCGCCCCGACGGCCCTATGCGCCTCGAGGCAGGCCGGAGCTGCGGCGTGGCGGAGGACAGACCGGAGCTTCTGTCCTGCAGCTCATGCGGCTCGGTCAGCATGTACCCGCTGCCCAGCGACGACCAGCTCGCTCGGTTCTATACCGCCTATCACGCGACCTCCGGCTTCATGGCCAAGGCGGAGAAGAAGGTGGCCCGCGCCCGCAAACGGCTGCGGCTCCTCACCCCGCTGAGCCCCAAGCCGAACGGGCCGAAGCGCCGCTTCCTGGAGGTCGGGGCCTCGATCGGCACCGCGGCGGAGGCTGCGCGGCGCAAGGGGTTCGAGGCCCATGCCGTCGAGATCGACCCCGATGCGGTGGCCAAGGGGCAAGAGCTCTACCCCGAGATCTGCTTCCATAAGGGCATGCTGCAGGACGTCCCTGTCACGGAGCCCTTCGAGATGATCTACGGCGCCGAGGTGATCGAGCATGTGCCGGACCCCGAAGGCTTCCTTACGCTCTGCCGTGAGCGGCTGGCCCCGAAGGGCGTTCTCTACCTCACGACGCCGGATGCCGGGCATTTCAGGCGGCCGAAGGCGCTTCTCGACTGGCACTCGGTGAAGCCGCCGGAGCACATCCATCTCTTTACCAAGGCCGGGATGGGCGCGCTTCTGAAGCGGACGGGCTTCGGTAGGCACTTCCTCCCCTTCCACACCAAGCCGGGGATGCGGGTGATCGCCCTTCGCGACTGAGGCCCCCCGCGCCGATTCGCCCTTTGCATCCCGGCAGCAAAGCCTTTACCTGCCTGAGCGACAAGCACGCCGCATCTACCGGAGCCCCTCTCCCCCATGGTCGAACTCACTCTTCCGCGTAACTCGAAGATCAAACAGGACGGCAAGTCCTATCGGACCGAGAAGACCGGCGAGGATGCGGCGCTACGGACGGTAAAGATCTACCGCTACGACCCCGATACCGGCGAGAACCCGCGGGTGGACAGCTATGAGGTCGACACCAAGGGCATCTCCATGGTGCTGGACCTCCTCATCAAGATCAAATCCGAGCTCGACCCCACGGTGGCCTTCCGGCGTTCCTGCCGCGAGGGCGTCTGCGGCTCCTGCGCCTTCAACATCAACGGCAAGAACGGCCTCGCCTGCACCACGGGGCTCGATGAGCTCGGGCGCGGCGACATCAACATCTACCCCCTGCCGCACATGCCGGTGGTCAAGGACCTCGTCACCGACCTCACCAAGTTCTACGAGCAGCACGCCTCGATCCAGCCCTTCCTTCAGGCTGACGACATCCCCGAGGAAGAGCACCTGCAGAGCCAGGAGGACCGCGAGGAGCTGGACGGCCTCTACGAGTGCATTCTGTGTGCTTCCTGCTCGACGGCCTGCCCCTCCTACTGGTGGAACGGCAATAAGGAGGGCGGAGCCGAAGACGAGGAGTATCTCGGCCCGGCGGCCCTCCTCCAGGCCCACCGGTGGATCAAGGACAGCCGCGACGATCGCACCGACGAGCGCCTCGCCCAGCTCGACGACACCTTCAAGCTCTACCGCTGCCACACCATCATGAACTGCGTCCAGGTCTGCCCTAAGGGGCTGAACCCGGCCAAAGCGATCTCCGAGATCAAGGCGATGCTGGTGGCGCGGCGCGGCGAGAGGGTGGCTTAGGAGGTCATCTCCTTCCCCCGTCATCCCGGAAGCGCGCCAGCGCGATCCGGGATCCATGGACCGGCGGTGCGTGCCGTTCGGTCCGTTGCGTTTGTCAGAGCTGACTGGTCCATGGGTCCCGGCTCTTCGGCCGGGATGACGGCGGTAGGAGGCTGGGCAACACAACCATCCGCTTGTCGCGGACAGTTCATCGGAACGGGGACCCGGCGCGCGGCGCGGCCGCCGCGTGGGTGTGTAACTGTGAAAGGTGCTTTGGCCTGAGGGGAGCCCATTCCCCAACGCCGCGCGCCCGCTTGGTAAGGCTCTGAACAGGGGCCAATCCTTAGCTCGCCCTGCTCGGGTCCAGCTTGCGGGCAGACGGTAAGCGGACGAGCATCTGCTGCGCCGCCCCCAGGACCACCCGCCCCGAAGCCCCACCAAGGCAGCAAGCCGAGTAGGATGGCGCCTCCCGCCCCGAACGTCTGCTGCGACAAGAGGAACATACGCGACGGGGAGAGGGCGGGGATAAGTTCGCCACCACATCCGTAGGGCGGAACACCGAAGGTGATCGGCCTTGAGGCAGTCCGCCTAGGATTGGCGGCACGCTTCCGGGAGCCGCCCTACGGGCAGCGGTTTCTTCATCCGCTTTCCCACGGCGTAGCGAAGCGTAGACCGTGGGACCCATCTCCTGCCGTTTGAGTACGGCTTAGTCCGTCGGGTGATGGGTCCCATGGATCGCTGCGCGACCATGGGAAGGCGCAAAAGAGGGGCCTTGTACCTCGGAGGGAAGAGATGAAACCGTAGGGCGGCTCGCGCAGCGTGCCGCCGTGCCTGGGTACTGCGCCGAACGGCGGAAAGCTTCGCGTTCCGCCGTGCGGGCTACACCTCCCGCAGATACCCCCATGTGTGCAGGCGGTCGCTGTCGTCGGCCCAGCGGTCGCCGATGTCGTCGCGGAAGTACATGTTCGGTATCAGGATGTTCTTGATACGGCCGTAGGCTTGTTTCTGGGCGTCCTTCATGGTGGGGCCGAGGCCTGAGACGACGAGCGCTAGCCCTGCCCCGCCGGTGACCAGCCACTCATCATTGACCCGGCGGACGTCGTGGATGTGGATGCCTTCCGTTTGCGGACGCTTGAAGACGATGGCGGCGCCCTTCGAGTAGCTCTCGAAGGTCTCTTTATCCTTGAAGGGGTAGGGCGGGACGACGAGGCGGACGCCGACCTGGAAGCCCTTCTTCGCCTTGAACTTCTTCTCGCTGCCGGCGGCCATCTGATGGAAGAGGTCCGCCAGCGGCATGTTCAGGCCGTCGGACATGATCTGGATGGTGGGGTAGCCGAAGCGGGCGGTGAACTCGAGCGGGTAGATGCCGTGGCCGTTGACGATGCAGTTGACGTCCATATAGCCGACGAAGCCCTCTTCTTTGAGCTTCGGCGCCATCTTGGCCAGGGTCTCGCGGTAGAGGCGGTTGGGCGGCGTCCAGAACATCGAGGTGCCCATCTCGCCGGTGGCGGGGCCGACATTGCCGGGCAGGAGCTTCTTGTGCTCGAAATTGATGTTGATCGGCTCCATGAACTCGGAGCCGTTGAAGAAGCCGCCCACCGCGACCTCGACGCCGGTCACCTGTTGCTGGAGCTGGAAGACCTTGATGGTCTCCGACCAGACACGCTTATAGGCCTCCAACACACGGACGACATCGGAGCCGTCCTCCTCCATACCCACGAAGAGCAGCCGCTTGATGTTCTGTGCCTCGCCGGAAGGCTTGATGACGTAGCGCTTGGGATGCTGGCGGACATGGGCGATGGCGCTGTCGAAGTCCGTGAACTCCTTATAGGGAAGGATGTTCACCCCCGCCTTCTTCAGCTCGTCCTGGCCGAAGCTGCGGTCGTCTTCGAGACGGTCCGTGTAGGGCGTGCCGCCGATGACCGCGTGGCCCTCGGCGCGTAGGGCGGCTGCCTTTTCCCCCTCGCCGAGCACGTCGTCGAAAACGATCACATCGGCCCAGTCCGTATGCTCGCGCCAGTCATCGACCTTGGGCACGAAGCCGTCGCCAATATCGGCTTCGGCCTGGTTCTGAATGCAGTAGCGAACCTCGTGTCCTTCACGCTGGATGCGCCAGGCGCAGTCCACATGGAGGCCGTCGGTGGAGACGAAGAGGTAGTTGCGTTTGGTGGTCATGGCCTGCCCTAGATGAATGATATTGGCACCTAGCAAAAAGGGGCCTGACAACAGGCCCCTTTCCTGCAGTTCGCAGAGCCGAAGGCTCTTAGAACGGGTTCACGTCCCGCTCTTGGGTGAACTTGATGTACTCCACCGAGACGCCGGCGCGGGCGCCGATGCCGGAGCGGATGGGGACGACGGTCACGCCCTTCTGGGTCATGGCCTCGCCGCCGACGCCGCCGACGAAGTAGACGTTGCCGCCGCCGCCGGGATAGCGCCGGTAGAGGTTCTCGGTCGGGCCGAGATCGTAGACCGGGATGAAGACCTTGGAGGCGTCACCGCCGAGGTCGAAACCGAGGGACGGGCCTTGCCAAAAGACCTCGATCGGCTCTTGGTTGGGGCGGTACAGCATGCCCTTACCGTAGGTGAGGCCGACGCCGATGGCGCCGCCGACTTCCTCACCGGCGATGAAGGCCTGGGGGCCGCCGCCGCGGCGGTTGAAGATGCCGTCTACCACTTCGGCGAGTTCGGCGGAGAACTGGCCGAAGGCGTTCTCGGCCTCGTCGATGATGGTTTCGCGCTTGTAGGTCGGGTACTCGAAGTCGGAGCTGACCTCGGGCCGGACCACGTCGCTGGAAGCGGTGGAGGCGGTGGGCTCGTTGCCGATGCTGGAGCAGGCCGCGATGGCGAGGGCGGCGGCGCTGAGCGCCAGACCGTTGGTTCTGTTGAGCATGTTCTATCCTTCGGCCAGCGAGACGCGCTGCGCCTATTGCTACAAGGCTAACGAACACCTCCTAGAAGGTTCCTCTCTGTTGCAGGTCTCAATTGCTCTTGAGCGCCTGCAGGAGGAGTTCGGGATCGGCGTTGCCGCCGGAGAGAATGAGGGCGGTTGTCCTGCCCTTGGTCTGGACCTTGCCGGAGAGGACTGCGGCGAGGGCCACCGCGCCGCCGGGCTCGAGGACGACGCGCAGCTCGCGCATGGCGAAGGCCATGGCGGCCAGGGCGTCGTCGTCGGTGACGGTGACGCCGCGGGCGCCTAGGGTCTGGAGGACAGGGAGCGTCAGCTCGCCGGGGGTTTCGACCAGGAGCGCGTCGCAGATCGAGCCGCCCTTCGCCGGATTGCGGCGGCGCTCACCGCTTTCGAGGGTGGCGGCCATGTCGCCGAAACCTTCCGGCTCGACGGTGATGATCTCGGCATTGGGGTAGCTCGCCCGGACGGCGGTGCCGATGCCTGCGGCGAGGCCCCCGCCGGAGCAGCAGATGAGCACCTGGTCGGGGGCGTCGGGGATGTCTTCGGCAAGCTCGAGCCCAGCCGTACCCTGGCCCGCCATGGTGAGGGGATGGTCGTAGGGGGGCACGAGTTTGGCGCCTCGTTCCGCTGCCAGCTTCGCGCCGATCTCCTCGCGGCTCTCGGTCTCGCGGTCGTAGAGGATGACCTCCGCCCCGTCCCTGGCGGTGCGCTCTCTTTTGGCGAGCGGCGCATCGGCGGGCATGACGATGGCGGCGGGGGCGCCCGCGATCTTGGCGGCCCTCGCCACCCCCTGGGCATGGTTGCCGGAGGAGTAGGCGACGACGCCTTTGTGTCTTTCCTCCTCGGTCAGCGAAAGAAGATGGTTGAGGGCGCCGCGCAGCTTGAAGGAGCCGGTGAGCTGCAGGCACTCGGCCTTGCAATAGACCCGGCCCCCCGCCGCCTCGTCCAGGGCGTCGGCGCGCAGGAGCGGGGTGCGGAGGATGTGCGGCGCGATCAGCCGGTGGGCCTCTTCGATCATTAAAAGGGAGAGTTCGGAATTGTCAGTCATCTTGGCTTCCCATAACCCGAAGCGGACCATGTCGCACACGCTGAGTACATATGAAGAGCTGGTGGAGAGGGGCGAGCTGCGCGCCGACCCGGCCCAAGCCGAGGCGGCCGAAGCGCTGGGCCGTCTGGAAGATGGCTTGCGCGCCGAGAACGGCCGCCGCCTGCCCTGGCAGAACCCGCGCGAGGCGGGAGGGCTCTATCTTTACGGCGGGGTGGGGGCGGGTAAGACGCTGCTGATGGACCTCTTCGCCAGGCTGGCGCCCGACCTGCCCACGCGGCGGCGGCACTATCATGTCTTCATGGAGGAGATGCACAGCTTCATCCGCGACTGGCGCGGCATGGATGACCGTGAGCGGCGGCGCCATCCGGCAAGGGCTAGGCGGGCGGAGCTCGACGATCCCATCCCCCATGCGGCGAAGCACGTCTTTCAGGGGGCGGAGCTTCTCTGCCTCGACGAGATGCAGGTGACCGACATCGCCGACGCCATGCTTCTGGGGCGACTCTTCGAGGCCTATTTCGAACGCGGCGGCAATCTCGTGGTCACTTCGAACCGTGCGCCCTCGGAGCTCTACAAGAACGGCATCAACCGTGAGCTGTTCGAGCCTTTCATCAAGCTGATCGAGAGCACCCTCACCGTGCATGAGATCGTCGCGGCGGAGGACTACCGGCTGGCCGGGCTCAAACGGCTGGGCGTCTATTTCTCGCCGCTCGGGCCGGAGGCGGAGGCGTGCATGGACAAGACCTTCGCCAGCCAGCTCATGGGTAAGGAGCCGAAGCCCTATGATCTGTCGGTGGGCGGACGGAAGCTGACGATACCGCAGGCCGCGGGAGATACGGCGCGGGCGAGTTTCGCTGAGCTCTGCGAGCGGCCGTTGGGGGCGCCGGACTATCTGGCGCTGTCGCGGCGCTACGGCGCGGTCTTTCTCGACAACATCCCAAAGCTCACGCCGGAGAATGCGGATGCCGCTTCTCGTTTCCGTACGCTGATCGATGCGCTCTATGACCACCGCTGCAAGCTGGTCTGCTCGGCGGCGGCCGAGCCCGATGAGCTTTATACGGACGGCAAACTGGCCTTCGAGTTCGAGCGCACGGCGTCTAGGCTCTATGAGATGCGCAGCGAGGGGTATCTGAAGGAAGAGCACCGGGCGGATGAGGATGCGTAGGGGCGCGCGCATAGCGTGCCGCCTGCAACCGTCCGAGCCCTGAACGGCGGCACGCTACGCGAGCCGCCCTACCTTATATAGCAGACGTCATCCCGGCCGCAGCGAAGCGGAGAGCCGGGACCCATGGACCAAACGTAGCGTCCATCACAACGCGTGGGTCCATGGGTCCCGGATAAGCCTGACGGCTTTCCGGGATGACGGTTGTGGGTTACCGCAGCTCCGCCGCGATGCCCTCCATGGTCTCTTTCAGCGCGGCCATGCGCTTGGCGGTCATGCCCTCGCCTTTCGCCTCGATGCCCTCGGCGAGTTCGGCCAGTTCCGACGCCAGGTCGCCGTCGCTCTTGTCCTGAGACATGACGGAGGCGGACTGGTCGAGCGCGGCGCGTAAGGGGGCGGAGGCCTCCTCGTCCATGTCGCCGGAGCGTTCGAGCTGGTCGAGATAGGCGTGGGCCACGACCGGGTGGGCGGGCCACTCGACCGGGTGCTGGTCCTGCGGGTTGAAGGCGTCGCGCTCGACGGCGAGCTTGGCGGCGGCGATCTCGTTCTCCGACAGGTGCTCGCTGGGGGTCAGCTCCAAAACATCGAGACCACGGATAATCTCGGTACCGTAGATCTTACCGTCATAGTAGTAGGTCGACCAGTAGCCGCCGATCACCATGCGCTCGTCGTGGATGGGACCACGGTCGAAATAGCCGATCTCCTGCGGCTTCGCAGCATCCGTGAAGTCGACGATGGAGAGCCCGCCCTGGTACCAGGCCTGGGCGAAGAGGTCGCGTCCGGGCACGGGGATAATCGAGCCGTTATGGGCGACGCAGTTCTCCTGATCCGACTGCGGGGCGTCGATCTTGTAGTAGGACTGGAATTCGAGCTTGCCGTCCTTGATCTCGTAGATGGCATCGGCGCCCCAGGTCATGGGGTCGGACGCCCGGCAGCGCGGCTGGGTGCCCCCGCCCCATTCGTCTGTGAACAGAACCTTCGTACCGTCATTGTTGAAGGTGGCCGAGTGCCAGTAGGCAAAGCCCGGATCGGTGACGTCATCGATCCTTTTGGGGTTCAGCGGGTCGGAGATATCGAGGATGATGCCGTTGCCCGAGCACGCGCCCGCCGCGAGCTGAAGCTCGGGGAAGACGGTGATGTCGTGGCACTGGTTGGTGACCGAGGTGCGCTGGGTGCCCTCGCCGTGGTCACCGCCCTCCCATAGGCCCGCGACCCTGCCGTCCTCGCCTGCGAAGACGCGGGGAGAGGAGGTGATCCGTGCACGGGACGGCCTGCGCACGGGGATCTCGATCACGTCGATCGAGAAGAGCGCCGTATCCTGGTTGCCGGGCATGCCCGCCGTGCAGCCCTCCAGCTCCTCGCCGTCACGCACGGAGGAGGTGCCGGAGTTGTAGACGACGATCCGCCTACGGTCCGCCGAGACCACGGAGTGGGTGTGGGAGCCGCGGCAGGTCTGGACCTGACCCACCTGCTTCGGTGCTTTCGGGTCGGAGATGTCGAAGATGCGAAGGCCGCGGAAGCGATCCTCGCTGACATCCTCCTGGATGCCCTGGAGGCCGCAATCCTTGCGCCCTCGGGTCTGCTCGACGGACATGATGAGAAGCTCGCCGACCACGGAAACGTCGCCCTGGCCGCCTGGGCAGACCACGGAGGACTGAAGGCTCGGCATGCCCTCCTCGTCGAGCTTGTAGATGTTGAAGCCGTGATAGTTACCGGCCACCAGCATGTCGCCGGAGAAGGCCATGTCGGTGTTCCAGAAGGAGAGAAGCGGCCAGCGCTCGCCCCACTGGGTCTTGCTATCTTCGTTGTCCTCAGCGGTGCGGACGGGCTCGCCGTCCTCGTCCTCTTCGGCTTCCTCCGCCTCTTCGTCAGCAGGCGTCTCTTCGGTTTCGGGCTCGATCTTCGGCGGCAGGCCCGAGGGGTTCTCGGGGTCGAAGAAGCCGCGCGGCTTGGGCAGGTTCGCCACGAGCTTCATGTTCATGGACGCCTCGCCCGCATCGCGGAAGCCGGGTTCGAGACCCACGCGGTCGTCCTCGGAGAGGCCCGAGAGCATGGCGTTCATCTGACGGATTTCGGCGGACTGGTCAGCCTTGATGTCCGAGACGTACTCGTAGAGGCGCGGGTCGTAGGCCGAGCCCGCTTGGCTGAGAAGCTGGTCGACCATACGGATCGCGCCCTGGTGGTGGGGGATCATCAGGGTGAGGAACAGCCGGTCGAAGTCGGTCCCTTCGGAGGCTTCGAGCTCCTTCATCTGCTCCGGCGTCGCCATGCCCATGGCTGCGTGCGACATGGCCATCTCGGTCATATGGCCGGGCTGATCGCCGTCCATGCCGTGGGCGGAGTGGTCCATGCCCTCCATGTGGCCGTCATGGGCGCTCATTGCGCCGGGGGCATCCTCGCCGCGCTCGCGAAGCCACCCCTGCATGAAGGTGATCTCACCCTCCTGGCCGGTGCGGATACGCTCGGCGATGTCGAGGACCTCCTCGTTATTGGTCCGGTCGGGCGCGAGGACAGCCATCTCCAGAGCCTGGCCGTGATGCGGGATCATGTCCTGCATGAAGCGGACATCCGCCTCGGTGTAGCTGGAGGAGGCGACCTTCACCGCCTCGTCCGCGGAGAGCTCGCGCGCGTCCTCGCCAGGAGCGCCCGGCTGGACGATGGGGGCGTCCTGGGCATGGGCGGCGGCGGTGAGGGCCAGAAGGCTCACGGAGGCAAGGCGAAGATGAATGATGACGGACAAGGGCTGCTCCTCAAGCAAGGTTTGACCGGAGGTTACCGCTCGGAGCCCTTCAGTTCAAACGGCAGCGGCAGCGGCCGGGTCGCCCAAGGGCACTACCGTGCGTCGCAGCACGCGTTAGTGGACAGATGCCCCGGCCATCCCTAGCGTCCGGCCCTTGAGGCAGAGACGTACCCCCCGGAGTATTCCCCTATGGACTTTGAAGGTCTGATCAGAGCCGCGAACGGCTTTGTCTGGAGCCAGTTTTTCCTTCTTCCCCTCCTTCTTCTGACGGGGATCTTCCTGACGGTGGGGCTCCGGTTCATGCCGGTGAGGAAGCTCGGCTACGCCTTCTCCGAGCTGTTCCGTAAGCGCGAGGGGGCGAGCGCGGGGGATGTCAGCCCCTTCGCCGCGCTGATGACGGCGCTCTCCTCGACCATTGGCACCGGTAATATCGCAGGGGTCGCCGCCGCCATCGCCATTGGCGGGCCGGGTGCGGTCTTCTGGATGTGGGTCACGGCCATCGTCGGTATGGCCACCAAGTTCTCCGAAGGCGTGCTGGCTCTGCGCTACCGGGAGAAGGACGCCAACGGCAACTATGTCGGCGGGCCGATGTACTACATCAAGAACGGTATGGGCTCGGGCTGGGTATGGCTAGGCGGTACCTTTGCCGTCTTCGGCGTTCTGGCCTCCTGGGGCACGGGCGCGCTGATCCAATCGCAGTCGATCTCCGACGCCGTGCGGGCCACTTACGGCGGCGGCGAGGAGGGCGCGATCTACGGCGCGATGCCGGTCATCATGGCGATCCTTCTAGCAGCGGGCGCTGCGGCGGTGATCCTCGGCGGGGTGAAGCGGATCGCGGGCGTGGCCTCGAAGCTCGTGCCGATCATGGCCATCGCTTACTTAGGCGCGGGGCTCATCGTGGTGCTGCTCAATGCCGACCAGGTGCCGACGGCCTTCGCGCGCATCTTCTCCCGCGCCTTCGGCATCGACGCGGCGGGCACAGGCATCTCCATCGGGCTTCTGATGCTGGCCATGCAGAAGGGCGTGGCGCGCGGCATCTTCTCCAACGAGGCGGGCCAGGGCTCGGCCCCCATCGCCCACGCGGCGGCGAAGAACTCGGACCCGGTGAACCAGGGCATCATCGCCATGCTGGGCACGGTGATCGACACGCTGATCGTCTGCACCATCACGGCGCTCATCATCCTCACCTCGGGCGTGGTGGGAGACGGGTGCCTGCCCTCTACCCTGACCCTAGAGGTCTTCCAGGCAGACGGCCAGCCGGCGGGATGCGACACCGGCGCGCCGCTGACCATCGCCGCCTTCGACGCCACCCTGACGGGCATCGGGCGCCATATCGTGACCTTGGGCCTCGTGGTCTTCGGCTTCACCACCATTCTCGGCTGGAGCTACTACGGCGAGCGCTGCTGCGCCTATCTCTTCTCGGAGAAATCGGTGCTGCCCTTCCGCATCTCCTGGATCGTGGTGGTGTTTCTGGGCGCGCTCTCGATCGCCTTCGAGGGCAGCGTGGCGAACATCGTCAACCTGTTCTGGCTCATCGCCGACACGCTGACGGGCCTCATGGCGGCGCCGAACCTGATCGCGCTGATCGTGCTCAGCCCGGTGATCTTCAAAATGACCAAGGACTATTTCGAAGCCAAAAAGAACGGCACCAAGGCTGAAGCCATGGCTGCGGCGCAGGAGGCTTCGGAGGAGGCGACGCCGCTTGGTAAGGGGTAGAGCGTAGGGCGGCTTGCGCAGCGTGCCGCCTGAACGGTTGGAGCTGGCAAAGGCGGCACGCTCCGCGAGCCGCCCTACGGCTTGATCAACCAATGCTGACTTCGCCGTCCAGCCGCTCTTCGTGGCGGCGGAGCATCTCGCGGCGGACGAGGGCGACGTTGCGGCGGTTGGCCTTGAAGACCACGTCGAAGGCGTCGCCGATAAGGGGCACGGAGCCGATCACAGCATCGACGCCGCTGTTCATTGCCATCTTGACGAGCGTGCCCTTGCTGGCCCCAGCGCGGGCAGCTTCGGCGATGAGGTAGCCCGACATCCCTAAGGCGGCGGCGTCACCCACCCCTGGGATCAGGCCGAGAATGCTGTCGAGACCGAAACGGATGCCGAGAAAGCTGAACCGGCTGTCCATGAGGTCGGCCAGCCGGTCGAGGCGTGCCACTTCGGGCGGCAGCACCTCGGGTTCGGCAGGGTTCCGGCCTCGGCGGCCCCTGTCGGGGCCGGTCTTCACCTTGCCCTTGAGCACCGGACTAGCGGGTCAGGATGATGTAGATCGCGTGGATGACGCCGGGGATGTAGCCGAGCAGCGTCAGGACGACATTGATCCAGAACTGCGCGCCCAAGCCGACTTGCAGCGCGACGCCGAGCGGCGGGATGAGGATCGAGAGGATGATACGAAGTAGATCGGCCATGTTTGCCTCCTATGGGGTTAGCTGGCGTAGGAACGGGGCGGCCGCAGGCTTCGTTCCGAAGCGCAATTCGCAAGCGCGTGGGAAAACCGCTTCGTTTGAGCGGATTTGCGCTCAACGCCCCTTCAAAAGAGCGGCGCGGCGTCCAAAGTGTCGGTCATAACAAAAAATGACACGGAGTTCAGATGAGACCTGCCGTTCTCGGCCTCGCCTTCGCTGCAACCCTCGCCGCCTGCGCCGCCGCACCGGATAGCAAGCCCGCCCCCTTCGATACCGAGGCCGACGCTTATCTCAGCGCTGCGGCTGAGCACGGCGCCTTCAACGGCACGGTCATGCTGTCGCGCGGCGGCGAGGTGTTCCATGAGGGCGCCTACACCGTCCCCGGCGAGGTCCCCGCCTCCATGCCGGTGACCATGGCGAGCCAGTTCGACATGCGCTCCTTCTCCAAGCTGGTGGCCAAGCTCGCCGTCCTGCAGCTCGAGTCGGAGGGAAAGATCGACCGGAATGCTCCCGTCAGCCGCTATGTGAGCGGCGTTCCCCAGGGCGACCGGATCACTATCCAGCACCTGATGGACAACACCTCCGGCTTCCCGCGCGAGTTCTCCTACCTGTCCAAGCCCTCCACCGAGATGAGCCCGGCGGACATCCTCTGGGCGATCCGCGGCGAGGCGTTGGAGTTCGAGCCCGGCACGGACAGCCGCTACTCCAATGTGGGCTACCAGCTTCTCTACCTCATCATTGGCGAGGTGACGGGGGAGAGCTTCGTCCGGCATGTCGAGAAGGCGATCTTCGAGCCCGCCGGGATGGCGGGGGCGGGTGCCCGCTTCTACTCGGGCAGAGACAACCTCACGGCCTTCGCCTCGGGTCACGAGCTCGAGGACGGCGAGATCATGGAGGTGCCCTACACGGAAGACGATGGCGACTTCAAAACGGCGATCCTGTTCGCGACCGCCGAGGACATCCACCGCTTCCTCCTCTTCGCCGCCAGCGGCCCTTTCGCCGGGGAGCTCGCCAATGATGAGGGCATGATCGCCCATGCTGGCGGCTCGACCGGCAAGCGGGCCTGGGGCGAGGTCGACCGCAAGACCCTGAACGGGGTGGTGTTCCTCGCCAACTACGACGAGGTCGCCTTCGGGCGGATGACGAAGGACCTCCGGGCGCTGGTGGACGGTGAACCCTACGAGCTGATCGAGACGGTCTCGCGAACGGCGGTGTCCGTGCCGTTCGAGCTGCGAAAGCAGTACGAGGGCACCTACCTCTTCGCCGAGGCGGGCGGTCTGAAGCTGCGGGTCGAGGCGACCGAGGATGGGCTGGCGGTCTACCAGAACGGCCAGCTCGCCGGTGAGCTTCAGGCGGAGAGCGAGACGGTGTTCTTCGCCGACCCGGCCTCCCCGGAGAGTTTCACGTTTGTGCGGCAGGAGAGCGGCGAGATCGTGTTGCTCATGGACTGGCAAGGCGTGGCCTGGCGGGGCGAGCGGCTCTAATCCGTCATCCCGGCCTCGGTTGAGCCGCAACGCGGATCAACGGATCCATGGACCACTCGAAGCGACATGTGCTGCCGTTGCTCCTGTGACCATCTATAGGCCATGGGTCCCGGATAGCGCTGGCGCGCTTCCGGGATGAATGGCCGCGATCCGATAGACTTTGCCTCTACCGCCCCGTCTTGTTGCGGCGCGGCGCACGCCCGGTTAGGTGCGGCGCCACGAGATCAACCCTGACCCAGAGGAGTATTCCCATGGCCCGCAACAAGATCGCCCTGATCGGCTCCGGCATGATCGGCGGCACGCTCGCCCATCTCGCCGCGCAAAAGGAGCTCGGCGACGTCGTCCTGTTCGACATCGCCGAGGGCATCCCCGAGGGCAAGGCGCTCGACATCGCCCAGTCGGCCCCCGTGGACGGCTATGACAGCCGCCTGAAAGGCACACAGGACTATGCCGACATCGCAGGCGCCGATGTGTGCATCGTCACCGCCGGTGTGCCCCGCAAGCCCGGCATGAGCCGCGACGACCTCGTCGAGATCAACCTCAAGGTGATGAAGGCCGTGGGCGAGGGCATCGCCAAGCACGCACCGAACGCCTTCGTCATCTGCATCACCAACCCCCTCGACGCGATGGTCTGGGCGCTGCAGAAGTTCTCGGGCCTGCCGACGAACAAGGTCGTCGGCATGGCGGGCATTCTGGACAGCTCGCGGTTCCGCATGTTCCTGGCCGAAGAATTCAACGTCAGTGTCGAGAGCGTCACCGCCTTCGTCCTCGGTGGTCACGGCGACACCATGGTGCCCTCGACCCGCTACTCGACCATCGCGGGCGTCCCCCTGCCCGACATGGTCAAGCTCGGCTGGTCCACTCAGGAGAAGATCGACGCCATCGTCGACCGCACCCGCAAGGGCGGCGGCGAGATCGTTGGCCTGCTGAAGACCGGCTCAGCCTACTACGCGCCCGCCGCCTCCGCCATCCAGATGGCCGAGAGCTATCTGCGCGACAAGAAGGTGGTGGTGCCGTGTGCAGCCTATCTCGACGGTGAGTTCGGCGTGAAGGACCGCTATGTCGGTGTGCCGATCGTCATCGGCTCCGAAGGCGCCGAGCGCATTCTCGAGATCGAGTTCACCGATGAGGAGAAGCAGATGTTCGACAACTCGGTGGCCGCGGTCGAGGACCTGGTCGAGGCTTGTCAGAAGATTGACCCGAGCCTGAAGTAAGGGGTTTGTCTTATGGGGCGTTGCCGCTGCCCCCTCCGCCCTTCGGGCACCTCCCCCACTTCGTAGCTGGTTCACCCTAGGTGGAAGATTTGGTCCGGGGGACCAAATCTAAGCGAAGAAGGCCACGGCAGTGGCGGGGGAGGAAAACCAAACCAGCGCCTACCCTCTATCTCGCTCCCCCTCCCCGAGGGGGAGCTGCCGGTAGGCTGAGGGGGAGCAGTGCGCATCGGCTTGAACTGGTGTAAGCCAGTACTATGAACAGCGCAGACAAACCGGTCTCTCGGCAGTATCGTCCCGCCCCCGGTGCGGAAGTATCGCGTACGGAGCGCTTGATCCTGCGGCGGTTCCGGCTTTCCGACACCCCCGCCTACCACGAGATGATGAACCAGCCCGCCGTGGAGCGGACGCTGATCCCCGGCCCCGCTACATTGGCCGACTCGGCGAGGCATATCGCCATGATTGAAGGCCATTGGGACCTCGTCGGTCACAGCTTCATGGCGGTGGTCGAGAAAAGCACCGGGCTTCTCATAGGTCGCGTCGGTCCTTGGCAGCCCTACGGGTGGCCAGGGCTCGAGATCGGCTGGACCATCCACCCTCGCCGAGGGCGAAGGGGTTATGCGGTAGAGGCAGCCCTCGCAGCCTGCCGTTGGACATTTGAACGGTATCCTGGGCTTCGCCAGGTCGTTCACACTATTGCGCCTACCAACGCGGCGTCCCAGCGTGTGGCGAAGAAGCTCGGCAGTGAGAAGACGACCGAGACATTCAATCTTCCTCCGATCGGCCATATCGACATCTGGGCCACGGCGCGCTCCGCCTTGGCAGCGCGGTGAAGGTCTTGCGGTGGATACGCCCCGGTTTCCTCGTGGCGGCTGTCCTGGCTCGCAGCGGCGGGGGTTCAGGAGATCGTCCGGCCTGCTGAGCCGGATAGTCCGTTCACCCTCTTCGCCTTCGACGCCTGGAGCCCGAGCTTCTTCTACGCCTTCGGCTTCTGCTGTTTCTTCCTGGGCTTCAGGTCCAAGCAGCCCCTCGCCAACGCCATGTGGGTGGGCCTCGGCGCGGTGGGCTATGAGGCGCTTCAGGTACTGATCCCGGAACGGACGGTCGACCCCTTGGACGTCGTGGCCAGCCTCGCCGCCTTGCCGCTGGCGGCGCTTCTGTGGCAGCTCTTCATCGGCCGGAACGCACCGCGGTAGGAAGGCCTGCCGCGCCCTTGCAGCGGCGGGCATCAGCGGCCAGGGTTCCCTCATGCGTCTTTCACTTCTCCCCGCCCTAGCCCTGTTCCTCACCGCCTGTTCGGGGCCGCAGCTCCTCGACGCCTACGCGCCCAAGCTGCGCGGCCAGTGGGAGGTGGAGCGTGACATCGCTTACGGCGGGCTCGAAAGGCAAAGGCTCGATGTCTACACACCGTCGGCGGAAGGCCCCCACCCGGTCCTCGTCTTCATCCATGGCGGCTCCTGGGAGACCGGCAGCAAGGACGACTACCCCTGGCTGGGGCGAAGGTTCGCTGCCGAGGGCTATGTGACCGCCGTCATCAATTACCGCCTAGCGCCGGAGCACGATTATGACGCGTTCATGGCCGACACCGCCAAGGCCGTCGCCTTCGTGCACGAGAACGCTGGGCGCTGGGGCGGCGACCCCGAGCGCCTGTTCCTCGCGGGCCACTCCGCGGGCGCCTATAACGCGGTGCAGGTGGCCGCGGCGCCGGAGTTTCTGGAAGCGGAGGGCAAGAGCCCGGCGATTATCGACGCCGTGGCGGGGCTGGCGGGGCCTTACGACTTCCTGCCCCTCGATGGGAGGGTCACCAAGGCAGCCTTCGGCAGTGCGAAGGACCTCGAAGCGACCCAGCCGGTGAACCGCGTCACCGCCGATACCCCGCCCATGCTCTTCCTGCACGGCGCCGATGACGAGGTGGTCCATCCGCGCAACGCCGCTAGAATGGAGGCACTGCTGTCGGAGCAGGGCATCCGCACAAGATCGGTGGTCTATGACGGCATCGACCATATCGAGATCATCGTTGCCGTGCCGCTCACGAAGAAAGCGCCGGTGGTCGCAGATATGAAGGCGTTTTTCGAAGGCGAGTGAGGGGTATGTTCGGAGGTTCTCAACCTCCGTCATCCTGGAAAGCCGTCAGGCTTATCCGGGATCTATGAACTGGACCGTCATGGGTTGCGGAATGAAGGTCCATGGGTCCCGGCTCTCCGCTTCGCTACGGCCGGGATGACGCTATAGCCTCTGTCGTAATACTTTTGTCCGCGATAGCGGTGGTTCAGAGGAACCCTTGACCCCGGCCCCTCAGACGCGGACACCTCTCCCATGAAACGTTTGCTCCTCGCCGCCTCCGCCCTCTGCCTTACCGCTGCCCAGGCGCAGACCATTCCGGACGAGGTGCGCGAAGAGGCCGAGGCGCTGCTCGAAGCGGGGATGGAGGACAGCGTCGGCTATGAGACCGTCAAACAGCTCACCACCCGCGTGGGGGCGAGGCTCGGCGGTTCGGAGGCCGAGGAACGGGCACGCGAATGGGCTGAGGGCTACCTCGAGGAACTCGGCTTCTCGAACGTCCGTACCGAGACCTTTACCATGCCCTATTGGGAACGCAGCTACGAATACGCGGCCATCGAGACGCCCTTCCCTCAGGAGCTGGAGATCACAGCGCTCGGCGGCTCCATCGGCACGGGGCGCGGCGGGGTGTCAGGCGAGGTGGTGCGCTTCGAAAGCCTCGACGATCTGATCGAAGCGCCGATGGACGGCTCGCTCCGCGGCAAGATCGTCTTCGTGGACGAGGGCATGACCCGTACCCAGGACGGCTCGGGCTACGGCGTCGCGGTGCGCAAGCGTTCGGGCGCCGCCAATGAGGGAGCGAAAAGGGGCGCGGCGGCGGCGCTGATCCGCTCGGTGGGCACGGACCGGCACCGCTTCCCCCATACCGGCGCCATGCGCTATGCAGATGAAGACGCGAAGATCCCGGCGGCGGCGCTCAGCTTTCCCGATGCGGAGCAACTGGCCCGCGCCATGGAGCTGGGGCCGGTCACGGTGAGCCTGGACATCGGCGTCAAGACCAAGCGCGAGGTCACCTCGGGCAATGTCATCGCCGAGATCAAGGGGCAGACGGACGAGATCGTCGTCATCGGCGGGCACCTCGATAGCTGGGACCTCGGCACCGGCGCCATCGACGACGGCGCAGGCGTGGGCATCACCACGGGGGCGGCCAAGCTGATCCTCGACCATGTCAGCGAGACCGGCGAGAAGCCGCTTCGCACCATCCGCCTCGTCTATTGGGGGGCGGAGGAGGTGGGCCTTCTAGGCGCCCGCGCCTATGCCGAGGCGCACCGGGACGAGCTGCCGCTTCACGCCATGGCTGCCGAGAGCGACTTCGGCGCCCGCGAGATCTGGCAGATGGATACGCGCTTCGGCGAGGACAAGCTGCCGCTCCGTCAGCAGATGATCCGTGTGCTGGCCCGCGCTGGTGTGGCGCTCGGCAACAACCAGGCGAGCGGCGGACCAGACGTCTCACCTCTGGCCGCGGCAGGCGTGCCGGTGGTGACCTTGCGCCAGAACGGCTGGGACTATTTCGACCTCCACCACACCGCTGACGACACGTTGGACAAGATCGACGAGGACGAGCTGGCCCAGAACGTCGCGGTCTACGCTGCCTTCACCTGGATGGCGGCCAACACGCCCGGCGGCTTCCGGGCGCAAGCCCAGCCGCAAGCGTCGGAATAGTGTCATAAAGGAGAGCTAGGGCGGGCGGCATGACACGCCTCCTTGCCGCCGCCGCCCTCCTGCCCCTTCTCTCCGCCTGCGTCGTGCGCGGCGATGTCGATCTCGAAATCGACACGCGCGAGAGGGCGCCATGGGAGAGGGTCGAGCCCATGGCGCTGCTGGCAGCGCCGGAGAGCGCGCCGATGAGCCGGATCGTGTTCGGCTCCTGCCTGCGTCAGAAGGAGCCCGCGCCTATTCTGGCTGCGATGGCGGAGCAGCAGCCTGATCTCGCTGTGATGCTGGGCGACAATGTCTACGGCGATGTGCGCGACCTAGGTGATGCGAGGATGACCGAGCTGGTCGAGGCTTACAACACGCTCGGTCAGCATGAGGAGTTCACCGCGCTTCGCAAGACCGTGCCCATGCTGACGGTCTGGGACGATCACGATTACGGCCTCAACGATCAGGGCGGCAGCTACCCGCGTAAGGAGGTTGCCGAAGACATCTACATGCGGGCCTGGGACATCGACCCGAATGACGAGCGGCGCTCGCGCGAGGGGGTCTACACGGCCAAGACCTATGGTCCCGAAGGTCAGCGTGTGCAGATCATCCTCCTCGATACACGCTACTTCCGCGACGACCTCCTCGCCACCGACGAGCGGGGCGCGCCGGGGAAGGAGCGCTACCTGCCCAAGGACGATCCGGGTGCGCAGATGCTTGGCGCGGTACAGGAGGCCTGGCTGGCCGAGGTGCTGCGCGAGCCCGCCGACCTCCGTGTGCTGGTCAGCTCGATCCAGATCCTCGCCGAGGGGCACGGCTGGGAGGCGTGGCGGACCCTCCCCGGCGCCCGCGAGAGGCTCTACGGCATCATCGAAGAGAGCGGCGCTACCAACATCGTCGCCGTCTCCGGCGACCGTCACCTAGGCGGGCTCTACGCCCGTGAGGATGTGCTGCCCTTCACCCTGCACGAGATGACGGCGTCCTCGCTGAACGCACCGCAGAGCGCCGGTCGCACGCGGCGCGGCGAGACCGCCCATGAGCCCGGTCCCTACCGGCAGGGGCTGCCCGTCTATGTCGAGAACTTCGGCGAGATGGAGATCGACTGGCAGGCGAGCACGGTCCGCCTCTCCGTACGCGGCATGTCCGGTGAAGCCTTAAGGGTGAAGCAAATCGCTTTCTAGGGCGTAGGCAGATCCGGCATGGGCTGGGCGGGCTCCCAGATCTCAATCTTGATGCCGTCGGGGTCGCTGAACCAGGCGAACTTGCCGTAGCCCTCGTCGACGATGTCGCTGACCTCGACACCCTCCGCCTTCAGCTTGCTTGCGAAGCCCTCAATGTCCTCGACGACGAAGTTCAGCATGAAGGGGTGGCCTTTGTCGCCGAGATAGTCCGTGTCGGTCGGGAAGAAGGAGACGAGCGACATCTCCTGGTGGTCAGGGGCGTCGGGGCGGCGCCAGCGCATCTCCACGCCGGGATAGCCGTCGCCGCCATGGAGGCCGAGATGCTTCCGGTACCAGGCCTTTCGTGCTTCGGGGTCCTTCGCCTTGTAGAAGACCCCGCCTAGTCCGACGATCCTTGCCATGTCGCTCTCCCTTTTCCGTCAGGCTGGACGACGGAGGGGGGCGGGCACAAGGCTGAGAAACAGCAGCCTAGCCGCCGAGCGCCCGGCCGATCATCGCCGCCAGCATGTCGCCGAGCGCATCCTTGCTCATCAGAGGCAGGGTCTTGTCGCCTTCGAAGCCGAGCACCGTCACCTCGTTCTGATCGCCGCCCATGGCGGGGCGCCCCGGCGAGACGTCGTTGGCCACGATCCAGTCGCAGCCCTTTCGCTTCATCTTGCTCTCGGCGTGGCCGAGAACGTCGTCCGTCTCGGCGGCGAAACCGATGACCAGTCCAGGGCGGTTCGCGGATCTGGAGGCGATCTCGCGCAGGATGTCGGGGTTCTCGATCAGGTCGATGGCCGTCAGCCCGCCGCGCTCCTTTTTGACCTTGTGCTTGGTCTCAAGGGCCGGGCGGTAGTCGGCCACCGCGGCGCAGGCGATGAAGACGTCGGAGGGCATCAGCTCCTCGCAGGCAGCGAGCATCTGACGCGCGGTCTCGACCCGCACCATCTCGCAGCCGGAGGGGGCGGGGAGCGAGACGGGGCCGCTGACCACCGTCACCTCCGCCCCCGCCCGGCGGCAGGCGGCGGCGATGGCGTAGCCCTGCTTGCCCGAGGAGCGGTTGCCGATGAAGCGGACGGGATCGAGGGGCTCGTGGGTGGGGCCGGCGGTGATGACGATCCTCTTGCCGCGCAAGGGACCACCCGGCGCAGGCAGCAGCTTCTCGGCGGCGTCGGCGATGACGGAGGGCTCGGCGAAGCGCCCCTCCCCCCACTCGCCGCAGGCCATGGCGCCCTCGTCGGGGCCGACGAAGCGGCAGCCGTCTTCCTTGAGCTGGGCGATGTTGCGCCTTGTCGCGGCGTGCTCCCACATCTTCACGTTCATGGCCGGGGCGAACATCACCGGCTTGTCGGTGGCGAGGAGCATGGTGGTGGCGAGGTCGTCGGCGATCCCGCCAGCGGCCTTGGCGAGGATATTGGCCGTGGCCGGTGCAACCAGAACGAGATCGGCGGAGCGCGAGAGCTCGATATGGCCCATCTCGACCTCGTCGGTGAGGGAGAAGAGGTCGGTGTAGCACTTGTTTCCAGTGAGACCTGAAAGCGACAGTGGGGTGATAAATTCAGCCCCCCCTTTGGTTAAGAGCGGCGTCACCTGCACGCCCCGCTTGCCGAGTTCGCGCGCCAGCTCCAGCGCCTTGTAGGCGGCGATACCCCCGCCAACCACAAGAAGTACGCGGCGTTCAGCGCCTATGGGCTGCTCTCGCTCCTGCATCCGTTTACCATCTCCACCGGCATGAAAGGCAACGCTGGCGCGGTAACCATGCTGCGCTCCTCTGTTGCCTTTTTGCCTAATTCGCCTGATTCCGCAGATCAGTTGCGGGAACTGTCTTGAATGCGCAACGTTGAAGGCTTTATCCGTGGTGCGCCGGTTGATGGGCGCAAGGTTTTGCAGCGCCCGTAACCCGGCAGGGGGCGTTTGAGGAGGACAAGATGCCGAAATATGTGATGCTCGCAACGGTCGCGGGCGCGGCCCTGGTCGCTGGTTCTACCGCGCAGGCTCAGGACTACTATATCCAGGGTAACGTGGGCGCCGTGTTCATGGGCGACAGCTCGAACTCGGGCGACGTGAACGAGAACTTCGTTCTGGGCCTCGACCAAGGCACCCTGACCAGCGACGCGGCCTACCGCTTCGAAAGCGACTTCGAGATCGGCGGCTTCTTCTCGCTCGCCATCGGCAAGACCACGAGCTACGGCCCGTTCCGCTCCGAGCTCGAGTTCAGCTACTCGCGCAACGACGTCCAGGACCATGACGACCTTCAGGCTCTCGGCGCAGACCTGTCCGGCCTCGATGTCGGCGCGCTGCTCGGCGCGGAAGACGAAGTCGGCGTAACCATCGGCCGCGTCCTCGAGGATGCCCAAGGCGAAGTGACTACCATCGCCGCCATGGTGAACAGCTACTACGACATCACCGTGCCGAACGAGCGCGTGCACCCCTATGTCGGCGTCGGCATTGGCGTCATGCGCATCAATGTCGAGTACGATCCGTCCGGTCTCGACTTCGTCGACGATGACGAGGTGAACTTCGCCTACCAGGCCATGCTCGGTGTGGACTACGACCTGACCGATACCCGCGTCCTTCACGCCGGCTTCCGCTACCGCGGTGCTCAGACCGCTGAGGTCTCCACCGGCGGCACGCTCGGCCTCGACAGCGATCTCGACGTCGATGTCGATCAGTTCATCGCCGAGATCGGCTACCGCGTCTCCTTCTAAGTTCCGCTTCGAAGTGATGAAGAGAGCGACGCCCTCGCGGCGCCGCTTTTTTATGCGCTAGAGCACTTTCCGACCAAGTGGATACCGGTTGGGCGTTAGAAAGTGCGACCACCGAAAAGAACCTAGAGACAATTCGATCGGAATTGGCTCTAGCGCTGCTGATCCAGGGGCTTGCCCTTGAGCGCCCTGGCCAGCCTGACGATCGTGTCGTCGGACAGGCTGATGCCGCCCTCGCTGAGATCGGAAGCGAGCCGGCTCGCCGCGTCGGCGAACTCGGGGAAGTGCTCGAACAGCTTGGCCGCCGAAGCGCCGTTCTCCTTGATCTGCTCACGGATGGCCCTCGCGCCGACCTCTCTTTTCACGTAGTCGCGGACGATGGGCTCTGCGGTGTCCCAGAGGTCGATCTCGGGGTCGAGGACCCGCGCCACCCCCTCCACCACCACCATGGTCCGCTGCAGGAGCACCAGCTCGGGCCTCAGATGCATGTCGAAGACGTCGGTGACGTCGAAGAGCTGCTGCAGCACGCGCGACATGTCAAGCTCGTCCGCCTTCTTGCCGAAGATCGGCTCGCCCACGGCCCTGAGCGCCGTGGCGAAGGCCTCGACGTTGAAGTGCTCGGGCACGTAGCCCGCGTCGAAATGGGCTTTGGCCGCGCGCATGTAGTCGCGGCTGATGAAACCGTAGATGATCTCGGCAAAGGCGCGGCGCGCCCGCCGGTCGAGGCGGCCCATGATCCCGAAGTCGACGAGGACCAGCCTCCCCTGCCCGTCCACGAACAGGTTCCCCTGATGCATGTCGGCGTGGAAGAAGCCGTGGTCCAGAGCCTGGGTGAGGAAGCAGCGCATGGCCGTCACCGCCAGCGCCCGCCGGTCCGCCGTCGTTCGGGCAAGGCTCTCTGGGTCCGAGACCGGCACCCCCTCCACCCACTCGGTGGTCAGGACGCGGCGCGCCGTCCGCTGCCAGTCGACCTCTGGCACCACCACGCCGGAGAAACCACGCAGGTTCTCCTTCAGCTCCGAGGCGGAGCCCCCTTCGAGCCGCAGATCGAGCTCGAGTTCGGAGCTGTGCCTCAGGGTCTCGATGAACTTGCGCGGCTCGAGCCTCCGCGAGGCGGGCACGACGGCCTCCACGATGCGCGCACCGAGGGCCAAGACCTCGAACTCGCGCTTGGCCTTGCGTTCGATACGTGGGCGGAGCACCTTGACTGCCACCTTCCTGCCGTCCGTCGTCACCCCCTGATGGACCTGCGCGATGGAGGCGGCGGCCACGGGCTCGGACAGGGACTGGAACAGCTCGTCCACCGGCCGCATCAAGGTACGGCTGATCTCCTCCCTGGCCTCGTTTAGGGGGAAGGGGGGCATCCTGTCCTGAAGCCTGCCGAGGTCGCCCGCGATCTCAGCGCCGACAATGTCCGGCCTGGTCGCCAGGAGCTGGCCGAACTTCACGTAGGCCGGTCCCTGTCCCGCCAGGGCATCGGCGAGGCGCTGTCCTGGCCTTCGCCCTTTCGTCCGCGTACCGATCCTGGTCAGCCAGCCGAAGAGCCGCACCCCAGGGGGCACCTGGTGATCGAACTCGCGCGGGATCAGCGCATCGTGCCGCGCCAGGACGAAGCCCGCGCCGAGGAGGCGGAGGAAGTTCCGTAGGGTCCGGAGCATCAGATCTTGGCGGCCATATGGAGGACCGCGATCCCCCCGGTGAAGCGCTCGAACCGGACCCGGCGGAAGCCCGCCTCCTCGATCTCGCGGGCAAGGGCTTCCGGTCCGGGGAAGCGGCGGATGGAGTCCACGAGATACTGGTAGCTCTCCCGATCACCGGCGACGGCTTCTCCCAAGCGCGGGATCACCACGTCCGAGTAGCGGTCGTAGAGGGTACGGAAGCCGTCCTGGGGGGGCTGGCTGAACTCGAGCACGAAGAGCCTGCCGCCATACCCCAGTACCCGGTGCGCCTCGCGCAAGGCCGCCGCCCTGTCCGTTACGTTGCGGATGCCGAAGCCGATCGAGTAGTGGGAGAAGAGACGGTCCGCGAAGGGCAGCCTCTCGGCATCCCCGCAGATGCGCGCGGCAGGAGAGCGCCCGGCCCCGGCTTTGAGCATCGCGTGGTTGATGTCGCAGACCACCGCGTCGGCCGGCTTACGCCCCCGAGGCTCGCGCAGGCTCGCCCGGTCCAGAAAGCTGCCTGCGATGTCGCCGGTCCCGCCCGCTACGTCGATCAGATGGTGACCCGGCTGGGGGTTCATGCGGTCGATGGTGACGGACTTCCACACACGGTGCATCCCGCCCGACATGAGATCGTTCATGACGTCGTAGCTGGTGGCCACCGAGCGGAAGACCTCGCCGACGAGCGGCGCTTTCTCCTCCGGTGCGACGTCGCGCTGGCCGAACGGGACGGTCTTCTCCTGCGGCATGGAACCCCTTGCGATGCTTTTTCTCGAAGGCAGTTAGTTCAGAAGCCCCGCGGCGTCTCGCTCTTTTCCCGGCCAGACGGTGGTTTTCCGATGCGGCAGGTCAGCGCCGGGCGGCATCCCCGGCATCACGTTCAAGCGAGATCTCTCGCTTCTTTCCTGACCTCGCCTTTATACCACCATGGGATTGTGCGGCACGACGTCGCAAAGATATCGTTTCGGAACCGGTTGGACTCCGTGCACAAAACCACGTACAGGACCTATCCGCTCACGATGAGGGTCCTTACAGCTCAGTATTCTCGTGGTTCACAGCTTCTCGACAGTGGACAGTACCGCTCGCCGGGCCGTTGACCGGTGGGCTACGAACGTGCTTCAGAAGTTATCCTAAGTTTAGCCGCCTCGTCCCTCGGTCTCCGCAAGAGGAACGCAGACCCGCCGGAGCGCAAGCGTGATCAAGTCTGAGCTCATCCAGAAACTCGCCGACGAGAACCCGCACCTTTTCGCCAAGGATGTCGAACAGGCCGTGGGCGTCATCTTCGAAGAGATCACCGAGGCGCTGGCAAGCGGCGACCGCGTGGAGCTGCGCGGCTTCGGCGCCTTCTCCGTCCGCCACCGCGAGGCTAGGCAGGGGCGCAACCCCCGCACCGGCGATGCCGTCGATGTGGAGGAGAAGTGGGTGCCCTTCTTCAAGGCCGGCAAGGAGATTCGCGAGCGCCTGAACGAGGACGACCGCTAGTCAGGCTGCGCCGGTGCAGATGACGCAACAAGCCACCTTTCCTTTGACCTGCAACCCGGCCACATAGCGGGCATGTCGCGGTTCATCACCAACCTCTTCTTGTTCCTGCTGTCCGTTCTGCTGGTCGCCTTCCTGTTCGCGAACAGGATGCCGGTCACGGTCAGCTTCGACCCTCTCTCGCTCGAGGACCCCGCGGCATCGGTTACCGCGCCCCTTTGGATGGCCCTTTCCGGAACGCTGTTCATCGGCTTCATCCTGGGGGCGATGGGCATGTGGATCTCCATGGGCAAGACACGGCGCAAATCGCGCAAGCAGCGCCGCCGCATTGCCGAGCTGGAGCGCGAGGCGAAGCAGGCAGGCGATACGCCTGCTACCGGACGCCGCGGCACCACCCTCCCCGCCCTTCGCTGATGGCCCAGCCGCTGCTGATCAAGATCTGCGGCCTTCGCAGGCCGGAGGACGCGAACGCTGCCGTGGAGGCAGGCGCGCAGCTAGGCGGACTCGTCTTTGCCCGTCAGAGCCCGCGCCATGTCTCTCTGCGGGAGGCGCGGCAGGTGCGGGACGTCCTCTTCGGTCGGGCCGAGGTGGTGGGCCTCTTCGCGGACAACGCGTTCGAGGAGGTCGCCGCTACCCACCAGGCCGTGGGTCTCGACCGGGTGCAGCTCCACGGGCAGGAGGACGACGCCTTTGCCGAGCGGGTCGAAGCGGAGATCGGCCTACCGGTTTTGCGCGCCGTGGCCGTTTCGGAGGCGAAAGAGGCTGAGGCAGCGGATGGGCGCTCGGGCAGTGCCCTGCTCTTCGACGCCAAGCCGCCTGACGGCTCAGCGCAGCAGGGCGGTCACGGCCAGGCCTTCGACTGGGGCTTGCTGGACGGGTATAGGGGCGAGCGTAAGTTCCTGCTCGGAGGCGGCCTGACGCCGGGCAATGTCGGTAAGGCCGTGAGCCGGATGCAGAAGCATCCAAGCTTTGCCGGGGTGGATGTCTCGTCCGGGGTGGAGCGGGAGAAGGGCGTCAAGGATGCGGAACTGATCGCCGCCTTCACCCAGGCCGCCCGCGCCGCCCGATGAGGTCCCAGCGGTTGCCGTAGAGGTCCTCGAAAACAACCACCCGGCCGTACTCCTCCCCGCGCGGCTTCTCCACGAAAGCCACGCCGGCCTCGTGATAGCGCCGGTAGTCGCGCTCGAAATCGTCGGTCTCCAAAAAGAGGAACACCCGCCCCCCGGTCTGGCGTCCGATGGCTTCCTCCTGCTCAGGGCTTGAGGCCTTGGCGAGAAGGAGTGCCGTCTGGGCTCCGCCGGGCGGCGCAACCCTGACCCAACGCTTGGTCGCCGACAGCCTCGTATCCTCAAGAAGTTCGAAGCCTAGCTTTCCGGTGTAGTAGGCGATGGCCTCATCGTAGTCCCTGACAACGAGGGCGATGTTGGAGAGGTACTGCGAGGTCATAGCTGCCCTTCGAGGTGTGGAGAATGGCCCCATCTTGCAGGTGTTTCCAAGAAGGCAACAGCTCGCTACAGCGCCTCTCTACGGAGACCGCCATGCCCGACGACGCACGCCAAGCCGCCCTCAACAGCTACCGCCAGGGACCGGACGAGACCGGCCATTTCGGCCAGTTCGGCGGACGCTACGTCGCCGAAACGCTCATGCCGCTGATCCTGGAGCTGGGCCGCTCCTATGAGGAAGCGAAGGCCGACCCCTCGTTCCGAGAAGAGCTCGATCGTCTTTTGGCGGAGTATGTGGGCCGCCCCTCGCCCCTGACCTATGCGGGCCGCCTGACCGAGCATGTCAGAGCGTCCGCACCCAAGGGTAAGGGCGCCAAGATCTACCTAAAGCGCGACGAGCTGAACCATACCGGCGCGCATAAGATCAACAACTGCGTCGGTCAGGTACTGCTGGCTAAGCGCATGGGCCGTACCCGCATCATCGCCGAGACCGGCGCGGGCCAGCACGGCGTCGCCACGGCGACCGTCTGTGCTCTGATGGGCCTGCCCTGCGTCGTCTATATGGGCGCCGAGGATATCGAGCGGCAAAAGCCCAACGTCTTCCGCATGAAGCTCCTCGGCGCCGAGATCGTGCCCGCCACCTCCGGCAAGGGTACGCTGAAGGACGCCATGAACGAGGCGCTGCGCGACTGGGTCACCAATGTGGCGGACACGTTCTATGTGATCGGCACGGCGGCTGGCCCACACCCCTACCCCATGATGGTGCGCGACTTCCAATCCGTGATCGGCGACGAGGCCAAAGCCCAGATGATGAAGGCGGAAGGCCGCCTGCCCGATGTCGCCATGGCGTGCATCGGCGGCGGCTCCAACGCCATCGGCCTCTTCCATCCCTTCCTCGACGATGAGAGCGTACGCCTCATCGGCGTCGAGGCGGCTGGCAAGGGTCTGAACACTTCGGAACACGCAGCCTCCCTCACCGGCGGCAAACCCGGCGTCCTCCACGGCAACAAGACCTATCTTCTTCAGGACGAGCACGGACAGATCGACGACGCCCACTCGATCTCGGCAGGGCTCGACTACCCAGGCATCGGCCCAGAGCACTCCTGGCTGCATGAGAGTGGCCGCGTCGAATACGTGTCGGCCACGGATGAAGAGGCGCTCGCCTGCTTCCAACTCTGCGCCAAGCTGGAGGGCATCATCCCCGCGCTTGAGCCAAGCCACGCCCTCGCCCGCGCCCTCGATACCGCCGCGGAGATGGACGAGGACCAGATCCTCCTCCTCAATATGTGCGGCCGGGGGGACAAGGACGTGTTCACCGTCGCAGCGGCGCTGGGGGTCGAGGTCTAGGCTCGTCTTCTTTTGAGACGCCTTCCCACGGCTTGTCCGTGGGACCCAACTCCGAACGGCCCACCTGGAACACTCTTTAGGAGATGGGTCTCACGGATCGCTACGCGACCATGGGAAGACGGAGCAAAAGACCTACCCCCTCCAAGCCGTCCACAGAACCAGCGCCAGCGGGACCAAACCCATAGCGTCGGCTACAGCGATTTTGGCCAGCGCGCCCTCAGGCATTCCCGCTCTCGCATAGACCACTATAAAACCCAGCATACTGACTGCCGCAACCAGACTGGCAGCGCGTCTCGCGCTAGGGTCGAAGACGGCGAGTAGCGATACCAGCACCACCGCCAGGAACAGCGCCCCGCGATGGACCAGGAGCACGCCCACATCCCCTGATGGATCGGCGCCGTAGAGCCTGCTTACCATCGAGGGGATGAACAGAACGGCAGCGGGAGCGAGGTGCAGAAGGGCGAGAGCGGCCCATGCGATGCGGGTAAGTATCTCCATGAAACGTAGCCTAACCGGACCGCCCTCCCGCCGTCATATGTTCAGTCCCGATAAGCTTTATCCTCCATGGCGATTGGTGGAACGCAGCCTTGTCGCCCCTCCCCGCCTTGCGTAGCGTGGCCGGGACGAGGGGATGACCACCATGCGCAACCTACTTCTCATAAGCGCTGCCGCGATGCTGATGGCCTGCAGCGGCGCCGATACGCCCGAGAACCAGGACGACGAAACGGAGATCGCCGAGAGCGTCTCCGGCTTCCTCCCCCTGGAGCTGACCGAGGACGGCAGGCTGATCGCGACCCTGCCGCCTGCGGACGAGAACGGGGTGAACCTGCGCGCCATCCACGCCATGTCCCTGACCGCTGGGCTGGGGTCGAACCCTATCGGCCTCGACCGGGGCTTCGGGGAGCGGGGCCGGGTGATCCGCTTCCGGACGAACGGTAGCCGCGTGACCGTGGAGGCGGAGAACAGCGCCTTCCGCGCCAGTGCCGAGAACGAGGACGAGCGCCGCGCAGTGGAAGAGAGCTTCGGCCGCTCAATCCTCTTCTCCAAGACCGCCGAAGAGGTGACCGATAACGGGGTCAGGGTCGATGTGACCGATCTCTTCCTCTCCGACCTTCTTGGCATCGGCGAGGTGCTGGACGGCTTCAGCCTCGACAAGGAGCGCTCCATGCTTTCCCAGGGCTCGGTTCTGGGCTTCGACGACAACACCGAGATCGACGTCGAGCTGACTTTCTCAGGCAACGAGCCACAGACGGAGATTCAGCGTACCGCACCCTATGCCAAGGCCGTCACCCTGACCCTCCACCACACCCTCGCGAGGCTACCGGGTGAGGGCTACGAGATGAAGCCTGCGGATGCTCGCTTCGGTACGTTCGAGGCGGTGGTTTACGACTACTCCGCACCCCTGAACGAAGAGGTCCCCCGCGCCTTCGCCCTGCGCCACCGCATTGAAGAGGGCGAACCCATCGTCTTCTATGTGGACCGAGGCGCGCCCGAACCGGTCAAGTCCGCCCTCATCGAAGGCGCCGGTTGGTGGGCGGAGGGTTTCGAGGCGGCGGGTCTACCCGATATGTACCGCGTCGAGGAGCTGCCCGAGGGCATTCATCCCAGCGACATCCGCTACAACGTGATCCGCTGGGTGCACCGGCAGACCCGCGGCTGGTCCTATGGCGGCGCCGTGGCGGACCCCCGCACCGGCGAGATGCTGAAGGGCAACGTCATCTTAGGCTCCCAGCGCGTGCGCCAGGACCGGATGATCTTCGAAGGGCTGGCAGGCACAGGCGCCACGGGCAGCGGCAACGCGGACGACCCCACCGAGATGAGCCTCGCCCGCATTCGTCAGCTTGCGGCCCATGAGGTCGGCCACGCCCTCGGCTTCGGCCACAACTTCGCGGCCAGCACTGCCGATCGCTCTTCAGTCATGGACTACCCTGCGCCTTTCGTCATCGCACGGAACGGCGAGCTCGACTTCAGCCAGGTCTATGACACCGGCCTCGGCGAGTGGGACAAACTCACCGTGCGCTGGCTCTATGGCGGGGAGGATGCCGTTACGCTGATCGAGGAGGCACGCGAGAAGGGCCTGCCCTTCATCCAGGACGGCCATGGCAGGGGCGCGGGTACGGCTCATCCCCAAGCCGCCGTCTGGGACAACGGCAATGATCCGGTGGCGGAGCTTGCTAATGTGATTGAGGTGCGCCGCATTGCCCTCGAGAATTTCGGTGAGGACCGTGTGGCCGAGGGTCAGGCCGCCGACCGCCTTCGCCAGGTGCTGGTGCCGATCTATCTCTACCACCGCTACCAGACCGCCGCCGCCGCCAAATCCATCGGCGGGGCAAGCTTCGCCTACGGACAGGCAGGCGGCGACCCTACGCCGGTTGAGGTCGTACCCGCCGAACAGCAGCGAGAAGCGCTAGATGCGGTTATGCGTACCCTGACGCCCTCCTTCCTAGCCGTCAGCGAAGACCTCCTCGCTCAGCTTCCGCCGGGCGCAGGAGCCATGCCCTTCGCTTCCGCGAGGGAGCAGTTCGGCAGCGAGACCGGCGCGGTCTTCGACCTGATGAGCGCCGCCGAGGCCTCCGCCGACATCACCCTCGGCGCCATCTTGGCACCGGCGAGGCTGGAGCGGCTCGCGCAGTTCCACGCACGGCGGAGCGACAACCCGTCGGTGGCGGAAGTGCTGGACACCCTCATCCGCCGCACGCTGAACGCCGAGAGCACTAACGGGCAGGAGGAGGCCCTCGCCCGCCTCGTCGAGGCGCGGCTGGTGGCGGCGCTCATTACAGCGGATGGGGACGGCCTCTCGACGGCGGTCCGTGCCGAGCTGCAATCGGCGCTGCGGAGCTTGGCAGCGTTCCTCGACCGAAGGCCGGACGCCCAATCGGCCTTCCTCGCCGCTGAGATCGAGAGCCACCTCCAAGCCCCCGCCATGAGCCGCAGCCGCGTGCCCGAAGAGCCGGTCATCCCGCCGGGAAGCCCTATCGGCTCAACCCATTAGCCTTGTCCAAGCCGGTGCATCCATCTTGCTGCCGCCTAACCGTTGTGATCTAACGTCACAGCGCCGTGAGTACGGCGGTAAGGGGCAGTACGATCATGACCAGTTTTCCTGTAAAGGCCGCGCTGTCGGCAAGCGCTGTCGCGTTTCTGTTGGCCGGCTGCGGCGGCGGCGGTGGGGGAAGCCAATCGACCCCGCAGCCCTCAGCGCCTGCGCCGTCCGATCCGACGCCAGCTCCGGAGCCGACGCCTGAACCCGAGCCCGATCCGACTCCCCCGGCATCCGCCGCTGAAGGCGCGGTCTTCGCCAACCCCGGTATTCTGCCTGTCGTCAATGCCGAGGACACCACCTTCGACAAAGCGTGGGAGCCTTCGCGGGTGGGCTCGTGCTTGCTCGGTGAGAACGTTTCTCCCAGCCACGCCTTGACCACCCAAGCGATGATCGACAGCCACACGGATGCCGTCCGTCTGACGGAGCCCGGTACGATTTTCATGGACGAGACCTTCACCTACTACCGCCGCGACGGTTCAGGGGCATCGCGCATGCGTGTGTCCGAGTTCGGCCAGGGCTTTCCCATGAAAGACATGGGCGGCGATATCGACCCCTACCTCTATGACGACGGAACGAACGGCGACCTGACGGCGGGGGACGGCGTCTTCACCGCCTCCTGCCTCGAAGCCCGCTTCACGCTGGTCGAGGACTGGGTCAGGCGCGACCACACGACCTTCCTGAACCCCGCCCTGAGAGGCACGGTCGAGGTGCGTGACGTGATGGACGGCGTGCGGATGAACGACGCCGGTTTCTTCCTCTCCATCGGCGACGAGTACGCCGTGCGCACCGAGGCGTTCTGGGAGCTCTCGAACCCGGACCGGGGCACGCCCTATCTCTACGCTTGGGGCATTGCCGGTAACGTCTTCGACCTGTTCACTATCCAGACCCGCGACACCAGCCAGCCTTTCGCTGGCGCGAACTACGCGAGAGCCAACGACTGGGTCGAGAACATCGGTCTCGAGACCGGGGTGAAGAACAATTTCCATGTCATGGTTGACGGTGCGGCCCACCCCGAACTGATGGGCGTCAACTTCGCCGCTCACACCTTCGAAGGCGGCATGACCCACGAGATCGGTCATGCTCTGCTGGGCATCGAAACAAGAAACTTCCCGTCCACGGAAGATGGCGCCTGGAACTTCGGCGACGGTGTCCACATCGAAGGGCAGAACACCACCGACGGCACGCTGCAGGGGCCGATGTGGTACAGGGGTGACGGAGACCTGAAGGAGATCGTCGTCCGCTTCCCTCCTGAAACGACGAAGTACTCAGTCGATCTCGAAGCAACTTCCACTGAAGATGTATTCCGCCTCGCCCCCGTGGACGATGAGGACGGACGCTGGTCAGAGATCTTCCTCTACATGATGGGACTCCTCGACGCCGCGGACAGCACGGAAGTCTACCACGCCCTTCCCACCTTGAACCTGCCCGACGAGTGCAAGGCGGAAGGTGATACGATGGTCTGCGATACGGACGAGGTCTACGCCCCTGATGCGATCGAGTTCACCGTGGCCGACTTCATCGCCAAGCACGGCGAGCGCCGCAGCCTTCGCGACGAATGGGACCCCACCAATATCAAGATGGGCATCCTGAACATCTCGGACCGGCAGCATACCGAAGCCGAGATCACGCTGAACACCATGTTCTACAGGGACTGGGCGAGCTCGGACAAGGTGAAGGCGGGACCGAGGGACTACACCTGGCACTACGCCACCAGCGGCCTCAGCACGGTCACCATCGACTATACGGATGTGGTCTTTCCGCCCGTAGAGTGAGCGCAGCGCCGACCCGCCCTTCTCAGTTTGAGGAGGGCGGCGGCTTGCAAGTCCCGCGCTCTTTATCCATGGAGCGCCCGTGACCAGACTGACCCCTACCTTCGACCGGCTCCGCGCCGAAGGCCGCCGTGCCTTCATTCCCTTCATCATGGGCGGCGATCCCGACCTCGAAGCCTCCGAGGGGCTTCTTCATGCCTTGCCGGGCGCCGGGGCGGACGTGATCGAGGTGGGCTTTCCCTTCACCGACCCCATGGCCGACGGTCCGGTCATCGCCGAGGCGGGGCAGCGGGCGCTGGCTGGCGGGCAGACCCTCAAGAAGACGATGGAGATGGTGCGCCGCTTCAGGCAGGCGGGGCATGAGACGCCCGTGATCCTGATGGGCTACGCCAACCCGGTGCTGCAATACGGGCCGGACTTCGCCAGCGATGCCGTCGAAGCGGGCGCCGATGGGCTGATCGTCGTGGACCTGCCCCCCGAGGAGAGCAGCGGGCTCGACATGATGGCTCATAAGGCGGGTCTTTCGATGATCCGCCTCGCCACCCCCACCACCCGCGAGGACAGGATCGACGCCGTGCTCGAGCGCGCTTCGGGCTTTCTCTACTACGTGGCCGTGGCCGGGGTGACGGGCGACCGCTCGGCCGCCGATGACGAGCTTGGCGAGGCCATTGCGCGGCTCAGGGAACGCACCAGCTTGCCCATTGCGGCCGGTTTCGGCATCAAGGATGCGGTCTCAGCCCGTGCTGCGGCGCAACATGCCGATGCCGTGGTCGTCGGCTCAGCGCTGGTTAAGACGCTTGCGGTAAGGGGGCACGAGGCCACATTGGATCTGGCGCGGGAGATCGCCGCCGCCGTCCACGGCGAAGGGAGCGTTTCATGAGCTGGCTCGACGACATCACCCCTCCGGGCATCAAGAAGATGTTTCGGCAGCAAGACGACAAGTCCGACGCCTTGTGGACGAAGTGCCCGTCCTGCGAGCAGATGACCTACGGCAAGGACTTAGAGGCCGAAGAGATGGTCTGCCCCTCCTGCGGCTTCCATCACCCGCTACCCGCTGGTGCCCGGCTGAACAGCCTTCTGGGTGAGAAGTGGGAGCGCATCGAGCTGCCCCATACCGCCGACGATCCGCTCAAGTTCAGGGACACCAAGCCCTATGTCGCGCGGCTCAAGGACTACCGCAAGCGCACGGGCGAGCGCGATGCGCTGCTGGTGGGCCGGGGCCGGATCGGGGAGCGCGCGGCGGTCGTAGCCGTGCAGAACTTCCGCTTCATGGGCGGCTCCATGGGCACGGCCATTGGCGAGGGGCTTCTCGCCGCGGCCGACGCCGCCGTGGAGGCCCGCGCTGCGCTGATCGTCGTCACCGCATCGGGCGGCGCGCGCATGCAGGAGGGCATTCTCTCCCTGATGCAAATGCCGCGCTCGACCATCGCGGTGCAGAAGCTGCGCGAGGCGGGGCTGCCCTATATCGTGGTCCTCACCAACCCCACCACCGGCGGGGTCACGGCGAGCTACGCCATGCTGGGCGATATCCACCTGGCCGAACCGGGCGCCCTCATCGGCTTCGCAGGCCCTCGGGTGATCGAGCAGACCATCCGCGAGAAGCTGCCCGAGGACTTCCAGAAGTCCGAGTACCTGCGCGAGAAGGGGATGGTGGACCGGGTCACCGACCGCCGCCAGATGACCGCGGAGCTCGGCGCCATCCTGAGCGTGCTGATGGCGCCCGAGGCGGTGATCGAAGCGGCCAATGACGACGAGGGCGAGGCTTCGGTCGAGGACGAGGCTGTAGCCGAGCTGCCTGAAGCTGCTGAGTAGGTTGGGGATTAGGGCGAAACGGGTGCCTCTATCGCCTCCCTCTGCCGTTCACGGGAGAGGGACCGAGGGTGAGGGGGCTTCGGAGGTGGTTTGCGTAGCAAACGAAAAGGTCCGGGGGACCTTTTCGAACCGGAGAAGGCTGCGGCAGCAGCAAGTCACAGACGCTACGGCTTCGCCGATCCCCTCACCCGAAATCGAAGATGTCGACCTATCCCACGCGCGGGAGAGATAGGCTGTGAACGAACCCATGACCCAGACCGGCGCCAGGGCAGAGGTCGAACGCCTCCTCACCCGCTTCGAGAACACCAATCCCGCCGAGATCATTCTCGGCCTTGATCGCATCCGCGCGGCGCTTCAGCGGCTCGGCGACCCGCAGGACAAGCTGCCCCCGGTGATCCATGTGGCCGGCACCAACGGCAAGGGCTCGACCCTCGCCTTCATGCGCACGATCCTCGCGGCAGGCGGCCTGAGGGTTCACACCTACACCTCCCCCCATCTCGTCCGCTTCAACGAGCGCATCACCCTGGCCGGTCAGGAAATCACCGATGAGGAGCTGGCCTTGGTCCTAGGGCGCTGCGAGGCAGCCGCAGGCGACTTGCCGCTGACCTATTTCGAGGCCGCAACGGCCGCGGCTTTCCTAGCCTTCGCCGAGACACCCGGCGATGTGGTGCTTCTGGAGACAGGCCTCGGTGGCAGGCTAGACGCGACCAATGTCGTCACCGCCCCCAGGGCCACGGTCATCACCCCCATCGGCCTCGACCACCAGGACTGGCTTGGCGAAACCCTGGAGGAGATCGCCTTCGAGAAGGCGGGCATCATCAAGCCGGGCTCGGTCATGGTCACCGGCAGCCAGCGCCCCGAAGTCATGGAGGTGCTGCGCAGCCGCGCTTTGGCGCTGGGCGCCGATCAGCACATCTTGGGCGAGGACTGGCAGGTGGCACGCGAGGGCGGCGGCTTCACCTATGAGGACGAGCAGGGCCTCTCCGACCTGCCGCTCCCGAGGCTTCAGGGCAGCCACCAGATCGATAACGCAGCCCTGGCCGTGGCGGCGCTCAAGGCCGCCGGGCTCGCCCCCGCCGAGGAGCTCATCGCCATGGGGATCGAGGCGGCGGAGTGGCCCGCTCGCCTACAGCGCCTGAAGCCGGGGCCGCTCACCGCCTTGGTCACCAAGCACGCAGGCGATCCCGGCGAGCTCTGGCTCGACGGCGGCCACAACCCCCATGCCGGGCGGGCGCTGGCGCGGGCGCTGGCCGACCTCGAAGAGCGCGCGCCGCGACCCCTGGTCCTGGTCGTGGGGATGCAGAAGAACAAGGACGCGGGCGGCTTCCTCTCTGCTTTCGAGGGGCTTGCCTCCCTCGTGCTGACGGTGAAGGCCGACACTAAGGCCGCGGCCTCTCCTGAGGTTCTCGCCAAGCAGGCCGAAGAAGCAGGCCTCTCCGCCAAGCCCATGGGGTCGGTCGAGGAGGCTCTCACCTTCGCCGCCGACGCCTTCGGCCGCTCCGGCGAGGGGCAGCCGAGGGTTCTCATCTGCGGCAGTCTTTATCTCGCGGGCGAAGTGCTCAAGAAGAACGGATGATCCAAGACACCCCCGTTCTCATCCGCCGCTTGCCTCATGCCGAGGGCCTAGACCTCCCCTCCTACGAAACGGAGGGCTCGGCAGGCTGCGACCTCCGCGCCGCCGTGGATGAGGACCTCGTCCTGCAGCCGGGCCAGCGCGCGCTCGTGCCCACGGGTTTGCAGATCGCTCTCGCCCCCGGCACCGAGGCCCAGGTGCGCCCGCGCTCCGGCCTCTCCTCCAAGCACGGCGTCACCGTCATCAACGCGCCCGGCACGGTGGACAGCGACTATCGCGGCGAGCTGAAGGTGCCGCTGGTCAATCTCGGCCAGGAGACCTTCACCGTGACCCGCGGCATGCGGGTCGCCCAGATGGTGATCGCTCCTTACTTACGCGCATTGTTCGAGGAGCGGAATGAACCCCTTCCGGAGTCGCTGCGCGGCGAGGGCGGCTTCGGCTCGACTGGAGCCTGAGGACGGGGCAAACCCCTTCCATGCGCTACAAGCATCATGTTCTGCTGCCTGAGGTGGGCGGTCAGGGCCAGAAGGCTCTTGCTGCCGCCCAGGTGGTGGTGATCGGCGCCGGTGGGCTTGGCTGCCCGATCCTTAGCTATATCGCAGGGGCGGGGGTGGGCCGGATCACCGTGGTCGATGGCGACCGGGTGGAGCTGTCGAACCTTCAGCGCCAAACCCTCTACACCGAGGCTGACATTGGAAGACCCAAGGCCGAGGCAGCGGCCGAGCGGCTGCGTGCCGTCAACAGCGAGATCGACATCCGCCCCCACCCGGAGATGTTCGGCCCTGAAACGCCGCGTAGCCTGCTCAAAGGCGCAGACCTGGTCATAGAAGGCACCGACAGGATCGCCGCCCGGCATATCATCAACCGCGCTGCCCTAGAAGCGGACATACCGCTCATCTCCTCCGCCGCCTCCCGCTTCTCCGGCTATGTCGGCCGTTTCGGCCGGCCCGGTCCCTGCTACGCTTGCTTCGTGCCCGAGGGGGCTGCGGAGGACGGCGTATGCGACCGCGACGGAGTGCTCGGCCCGGTGGTGGGACTGGTCGGCAGCCTGGCAGCGGCGGAGGCGATCCGCTTCCTGGTAGGCGATGCGGGACCGAACTGCCTTCTCACCATCGCCGAGCTGCGGCCTCCCTCCATGCGCCAGGTCACGATCGAGCGCGACCCTGGCTGCCCCGTCTGCGGCTGAGCGCCGCTGGAACAGGCACCCTCTCCTCCCCGTTGGCGAGGGTGAGAGGAGACACATCATGGCCGAAGCCAAGAAAACCGACCCCGAACTCTGGGAAGAGGTCAAGGAGGAGGTGAAAGAATCAGACAAGGGCGGCGATCCGGGCCAGTGGTCGGCGCGCAAGGCGCAGCTTGCCGTGCAGAAGTACAAAAAGCGCGGCGGCGGCTACGAGGATGACGGCCCCGACCAGGACGAGACGGACCTTCACGAGTGGACCGAGGAGGACTGGGGCACCAAGTCCGGCGGAGAAAGCGGCGAGACCGGCGAGCGCTACCTGCCCAAAAAAGTGCGCATGCTCCTCACCGAGGACGAGTACGCCCGCTCCACCAAGAAGAAAAAGAACGGCGACGGCCAGTATGTGGACCAGCCCGACGACGTGAAGGAGAAGGTCTCCAAGATCAAAGACGGCGGCCCGACCAAGGAGATGCTGATGGAGCGGGCCGAGGACCTCGAGATCGAGGGACGCTCCTCCATGACCAAGGACGAGCTTCTGGACGCCATCGAGGACGCCACCGACGAGAACGGCCGCAAGAAGGGCAGCGAGAACGCCCTTCAGGGCAAAACCAAGGAGGAGCTCTACGACATGGCTCAGGACCAGGACATCGACGGCCGGTCCGACATGTCCAAGGACGAGCTGATCGAGGCGCTCAACAAACAAAGCAGCAGCAATCTTTCGGACTACACGAAAGAGGAGCTGTACGAGAAAGCCAAGGAGCAGGATGTCGAGGGCCGCTCGAAGATGGACAAGGGCGAGCTGGCCGAGGCGGTGAGCTAGACCCTGCGAACGCGCGAAGGGCGGTGGCGCGCCCTTTGCATGTTCCTTCTCGTCCGCCTTCTTCGCAGTCGCGAGATATTGAGAGAAAGGGGCTCTTCATGCAGGCGATTTCCTGCTATGTGCAGTGCATGATCGAAAGCTCAATCGTGCTCTTTCAGGCTGCGGAAACGGCAGCGGCGGCTGTCCAAAGCCCTGCCGCCGAGACCGCATCGGCCCCTGTCTGGCCGCTGATTGCTGCCCTGCTTGTCTGTCTTGGTCTCGCGAGCCGATCACGACCCGGAGCGCCTGACGACCGCGGGTGACCGGGCGTCATCATTTCCGCTAGGGGGTCGGCAACAGCCGAGCCAGCCTGAGCGGAGTGCCCCATGCTTCTTCCCACCGATGACCCCATCGTTCTTGTCTCCCACGCGCGCACGCCCATGGGCGGTCTTCAAGGGGAGATGTCCGACCTGCCCGCCGCTAAGCTGGGCGCTGCTGCAATACGCGGTGCAGTGAAGCGGGCGGGTATCAAGCCCGACGATATCGAGGAAGTGCTCATGGGCTGCGTCCTGCCCGCAGGTCAGGGGCAAGCCCCCGCCCGCCAGGCTGCAATCCATGGTGGCCTGCCCAAATCCGTGCCCTGCACCACCATCAACAAGATGTGCGGCTCGGGCATGAAGACCATCATGCAGATGGCGCAAGCCATCGCCGCCGGATCGGTGAAGATCGGCGTGGCAGGCGGCATGGAGTCCATGTCGAACGCCCCCTATCTTCTGCCTAAGGCGCGCTCGGGCTACCGGATGGGCCACGGCCAGGTCATCGACCACATGTTCTTCGACGGTCTCGAAGACGCCTATGAGGGCGGGCTGATGGGCAGTTTCGCGGAGCTGTGCGCGGACAAGTACGAGTTCTCCCGCGAGGCGCAGGACGAGTACGCCATCGCTTCCCTCGATCGGGCGCTCGCCGCCTCCGAAGAAGCCTTCCGGGACGAGATCGTCCCCGTGACCATCGAAAGCCGCTCCGGCTCGGCAACCTATGATAAGGACGAGCAGCCGTTTAAGGCGCGGCGGGAGAAGATCCCCTCCTTGAAGCCTGCCTTTCGCCGCGAGGGCGGTACGGTGACGGCGGCCAATGCCTCCTCCATCTCCGACGGCGCCGCAGCGGTGGTCCTGATGCGGAAGAGCGAGGCAGATGCCAGGGGCCTCTCGCCACTGGCGAAGATCACCGCGATGACGTCGCACGCCCAGGAACCCGCCTGGTTCACCACAGCCCCCGTCGGCGCGCTACAGAAACTCTTCGACGCAGAAGGACACCGGCAGTCCGACTACGACCTGTTCGAGGTCAACGAGGCCTTCGCCGTGGTGCCCATGGCGGCGATGGAGGAGCTCGGCATCGAGCATGACCGCATGAACGTCCATGGCGGCGCCTGCGCCCTCGGCCACCCCATCGGCGCCAGCGGCGCACGGATCGTCTCCGGTCTCGTCAACGCGCTGAAGTACCGCGGCTTCAAGCGCGGCGCGGCGGGCATCTGCATCGGCGGCGGTGAAGCGGCCGCTGTCGCGGTGGAGATGCTGTAGCCCGTAGGGCGGCTCGCGCAGCGTGCCGCCTTCTTACATCTCACTCTAACACGGCCGTACGCTGCGCGAGCCGCCCTACGAGGACCATTCCATGACCACTGTACTGATCACCGGCGCCAATAGAGGCATCGGCTTGGAACTCACCCGTCACTACGCCGGGGAAGGCGCGACGGTTCACGCCTGCTGCCGCACCCCTTCGGAAGCGCGTGAGCTGAGCGGCATCGCGGGCAGCGTCCATATCCACCAGCTCGACACCACCGATCACGGGCGCCTTGGCGAACTGGCTAAGGAGATCAGCGAACCGATCGACATCGTCATCGCCAATGCTGGCATCTACGGCCTGCCCGACGAGGATCAGAGCTTTGAGAAGGTCAGTGCCGAGAACCTCTCGCGCACGCTGGAGGTGAACCTTACGGGCACGGTCGAGACGCTACGGGCCTTCCTGCCCCATGCGCGCAGGTCCGAAGGAAAGAAGCTCGTCGCCATCACGTCCAAGATGGGCTCGATCGCCGACGCCTCGCAAGGCGCTGTGGCCTACCGGGTCTCGAAGACGGCTCTCAATATGGCCATGACCTGCGCTGCTGCCGAGCTGAAGGGCGAGGGCATCGCTGTCGGCACGCTGCATCCCGGTTGGGTACGGACCGATATGGGCGGGCCGAACGGCAACATCTCGCCGGAGGAGAGCGCCAAGGGTTTGGCCAAGGTGATCGAGGGGCTGAAGCCGAGCGACAAAGCGACGTTCACGAGCTTCAGCGGTGAGGACCTGCCTTGGTAGGCAGCAGCCCCCTCCGCCCTACGGGCACCTACCCATGTGATGGGGGAGGGGCGCAGGTTGAAGGGTTGGTCCTACTTCGCTCCCCCACGGGTGGGGGAGCTGCCGACAGGCTGAGAGGGCTACGCAACGTCTAGAAAAAGTTATACGGATCGATATCCACCACGCGCCGAACCGCGCTCGTCCCCTTCACACCAGCCAGCCAGTCGCTGGCAAAAGCCTGCAGGTTCGACTTCTTCCGCCCCCTGATGAGGAAGCGCTGGCGGTAGATACCGCGCAGGCGGTAGAAGGGGGCGGGGGCGGGGCCCCAGACTTCGATCCCCTCGGCATGCGGTACGTGGGAGGCCAGAGCGCGGGCCTCTTCTAGGAGCTTTCGCTCGTCCTCCGCTGACAGAATGACCGATGCCAGCCGCCCGAAGGGAGGCATGCCGATCTCGTCGCGGCAGTGGAGCTCCGCGCCGAAGAAAGCGTCCCGGTCGCCGCTGGTGAGCGCCAGGTTCACCGAGTGGTCCGGCTGGTAGCTTTGCAAGAGCACCCGGCCCTTGTCCTTCGCCCGACCCGCCCGGCCCGAGACTTGCGAGAGCACCTGGTAGGTCCGCTCTGCCGCGCGGAGGTCGCCGCCGGATAGGCCGAGGTCGGCGTCCACCCCGACGACTAACGTCAGTCCAGGGAAGTTGTGCCCCTTGGCTGCGGCTTGGGTCGCCACCAGAATATCAATTTCGCCTGCGGTCATCCGTTCCAAGAGCGCTTTCGCTGAACCTGGCGCCTCGACGGTGTCGGAGGAGAAGATCTCCACCACCTTGTCGGGCCATCGCTCCTTGGCTTCCTCCGCCACCCGCTCCACACCGGGGCCACACGGCGCCAGCGTGTCCTTCGCCTGGCAATGCGGACAGGCCTCCGGCTTGGGCATGGAGAAGCCGGTCTGGTGACAGATAAGACGGTTCGTGTACCGATGCTCCACCAGCCAAGTGTCGCTGTCCGGCGCGGTCATCCGCTCACCGCAACGCCTGCAGATCGTCACCGGGGCATAGCCGCGCCGGTTGAGATAGAGGAGCACCTGCTTGCCGCGAATCAGCGTCTCGGTGATTTCCGCTACTGCAGGCTCAGCCAGCCAACGGTTCGCCTCCGGAGGAACAGCGCGCAGGTCGAGCACCTCGACATCGGGCAACACAGCGGGACCATAGCGGCTGGGCAGGCGTACCCGGCTGTAGCGGCCTAGCTCGCAATTGTGCACGGTCTCCAGCGACGGCGTCGCTGAAGCGAGCACCACCGGAAACCCCTGCCTCGCCCCCATGGCCACGGCCATGTCGCGGGCGTGGTAGAGGATGCCGTCCTGCTGCTTGTAGGCTTGGTCGTGCTCCTCGTCGATGACGATGAGCTTGAGCTTCTGCCAGGGCAGGAACAGCGCCGAGCGCGCCCCCACCACGAGCCTTGCCGAGCCGTCGAGCACCCGCTTCCACACACGCCGTCTGCCTGCAGAGGAGACGTCCGAGTGCCAGTGGGCGGGCGGCGTACCGAAGCGCTCTTCCAAGCGTTTGAGGAAGGGAAGGGTCAGCGCGATCTCGGGCAGCATGACCAGAACCTGCGCTTCCGGGTCGGCGCGCAGGGCTTCGGCCACAGCCTCGAAATAGACCTCGGTCTTGCCCGAGCCCGTCACCCCGTCGAGAAGCGCTGTGCCCTGCCCATCGCGGACCAGGGCACGCAGCTCGGCGGCGCCCGCCTCCTGCTGCTGGGAAAGCTCCTTACGCCCCGCATCAGGATCAGGCGCGCCGAAAGGCGGGTCGGGGTCGAACATCACCGGCTCCAGCGCCCCCGCCTCGGCCAGGGAGCGCACCACGCCGTCGGTCACCCCTGCCGCCTCGGCCAGCTCACGGGCGGAGAGCGCCCGGTCGCCTGCCGCCTCCAGAACCGCCTTGCGCTTGGCCGTCAGTTTGACATGGGGCGGTACGGCGCAGCGGCGAAAGCCGGTCTTGCCTTTGACATCGGCCAGCCCCTGCTCGCGCCGCAGCACCATGCGCAGGACGGCGCCCTTGGGCACCATGTAGTAGCTCGCCACCCAGTCGACGAAATCCATCAGCTGCGGCGACAGGCGGGGCACGGAGAACTGGCGCTTGACTGGTTTCAGCTTCTCATCGGGGACCTTGCCGTCCGCGCCGCCTGGCCAGACGACGCCGGTCACCTCGCGCGGGCCGAGGGGCACGCTGACGATATCGCCTGGGGTGAGGCTCAGATCCTCCGGTACGGCATAGTCGTAGCCTGCCCCCATGGGCAGGGGCAGCAGCACCTTGACCCGCATCACGGGTGCCACCTCCGCCAGTAGCTGCGCCTGCTGTGCCACGTCATGCCCCGATGAACTGCAATTAGGCGAGTACATTTGCAGAACAGCCCTTCCGAAGGGAAGCGAAAAACCGTTACAGTCCGCTGATGAAGAACATCGCCCTCAGCTCCCTCGCTCTCCTTCTCATCACCGCCTGTTCCGACCAGGCCGCCCCCCGCGCGCAAGTCGCCACCAATCAAGCGAGCCAGCCGGAAGGCCAGCAGGAGGAAGACAGCCTCGCCTCGATCATGGAGGACCACTGGGCGCTGGTCCTGGAGGAGAACCCCGTGCTGGCAGAGCAGCTTGGCGAGGCGAGCGGGCGGGGCCGCCTGCCCGACGCCTCCTTGGAGGCCTATGCCGAGGGGGTGGAAGCGCGCCGGGCACTGCTGGCGAGGCTAAACGAGCTGGAGGGGGGAAACCTCGCGCCGGAGGAGGACCTCAACCGCCGCCTCCTCATGACCGAGCTCGAGGACGAGATCGAGTCGTCGCAAACCGGCGGGCGCTACCTCACCATCACCACCTACTCCGCGCCGCATCTCGGCTTCGTCAGGCTGGCGGAGCGGGCGAGCCTCAGGCGGCGGGAGGATATCGACAGCTACCTCGCCCGTCTCGACGCCATGCCGGATGCGATGGACGCGGTGATCGCCCGCCTGTCCGAAGCGGTGGATGAAGGCTGGACCCAGCCCTGCAAGGCGATGGAGGGGCATGAGCGGACCTACCGCACCCACCTCGTCGGCACGCCCGAGGAGTCGGCCTTCTACGCCCCGCTCACGACCTCGGACCGCGCCACCGATGCCGACCGGGAGAGCGCCGCCCGCCTGATCGAGGAAGGGGTGCTGCCCGCCTTCCAGCGCTTCGCCGCCTTCTATGAGGGGACCTACCGGCCCGCCTGCCGCCAGGATGTCGGCGCGTCGAGCTTTCCCGGCGGCGAGGACTTTTACGCCTACCGCACCCGCAGCTACACGACCACCGACATGACCCCGGACGAGGTGCACGAGGTGGGGCTGTCCGAGGTCGCCCGCATTCGCGCGGAGATGGAGGAGGTCGCAGGCGAGGCCGGCTTTGCGGACCTCGCCAGCTTCCAGCAGTACCTGCGCACCGATCCCAAGTTCTACCCTGAGACCGCGGAAGAACGCCTGGCGGCTGCCTCCGTCATCGCCAAGAAGATGGACGGCAAGCTGGTGGAGCTCTTCACGGTCCTCCCGCGTATGCCCTACGACATCCAGCCCATCCCGCTGGATGTGGCCGAGGGGACGACCACGGCCTACTACTCCGGCCCCGCCGCCGACGGCACGCGGGGGGGGACCTACTGGCTCAACACCACCAAGCTGGAGACGAGACCCCTTTACGAGCTCGAGGCTCTGACCCTGCACGAGGCCGTGCCCGGCCATCACCTCCAAGTCGCCCTCACCCAGGAGCTGGACCTGCCGGAGTTCCGGCGCTTCGGCGGCTTCACCGCCTTTACCGAGGGGTGGGGGCTCTACTCAGAGCGGCTCGGGCTCGAGACCGGTTTCTACGACGCGCCGGAGACCGATTTCGGGCGGCTCTCCTACGAGATGTGGCGGGCCTGCCGCCTGGTGGTGGATACGGGCATGCACGCCAAGGGCTGGTCGCGGCAGGAGGCGATCGACTACATGCTGGAGAACACCGGCCTCAGCGAGAACAACATCACCCGCGAGGTGGACCGCTACATCACCTGGCCCGGTCAGGCGCTGGCCTACAAGATCGGTGAGCTGAAGATCAGGGAGCTGCGCGAGCGTGCCGAGAGCGAGCTGGGCGAGAGCTTCGATGTGCGCCGCTTCCACGACGCCGTGCTCGCCAACGGCGCCCTGCCCCTCAGTATCCTCGAGGAAGAGATCGAACGCTTCATCGAAGAGGAGCAGGAGAATGCTGGAAGAGGCTGAGGCGTTCGCGGCCTTTCTGTTTCAGGCGGCGGGCTTCGTCATCGAGGCGATTGCGGCGCTGCTCCTTATCTCGGGCGCGGCGCTCTTCCTGTGGACCATTCTGAACCGAGGGGTGATGGGCAAGCGCCGCGTCTCCTCCGCCTTCGCCGAGGCGAGGTTGCGGCTCGGCACCTATATCCTCGCTGGCCTCGAGTTCATGATCGTGGCCGACATCCTCTTCACCATCGTCAACCGCACCCTGGAGGACGTCATCGTGCTCGCCATCGTCGTGGCCGTGCGTACTTTGATCTCCTTCTTCCTCAACCGTGAGCTGGAGGAGCTGCAGATGGACGCCGAGCCAAGCGAAGAGGGCGCCGCTGCATGAAGGTGCTGTTCGTCTGCCTGGGAAACATCTGCCGCTCCCCCGCCGCGGAAGGTGTGTTCCGGGCCCGCGCCGCATCTCGGGGCCTCAACATAGAGGTGGACAGCGCCGGAACAGGCGGCTGGCATGTGGGCGGGCCGTCTGACCCCCGCATGGTGGCCGCTGCAAAAAAGCGCGGCTACGACCTCTCAACCTTGCGGGCGCGGCAGTTCTCCGACGGTGACGGTTTCGACTTCGACGCCATCTACGCCATGGACGACAGCAACCTCGCGGACATCGAAGAGCTGCGCCTGCCGGGCTGGACAGCCTGGGTCTCCAAGCTGATGGACCAGGATGTCCCCGACCCCTATTACGGCGGCGAGGACGGGTTCGAACACGTGCTCGACCTTCTGGAGGAAGCCTCGGACCGCATCCTCTCGCAGCTCGCGACATGACCGACGTTCTCGTCCTCGGGCTCGGCTACACTGCGGCCCCCTTCGCCGCGAAGCTGGCCTCTGCAGGCTGCAACGTTGCGGGCACCACCCGCTCGCCTTCAAAAGCCATGCAGATCGCAGGCACCGGCGTCAGCCCCCTGGTCTGGGGAGCGGGCGGCAACCTGCCCCGCGACAGGATCGAAGAGGCGGACCTTCTGGTCGTCAGCACACCGCCCGGTGACGACGGATGCCCCGCTCTTCACGCGCTCCAAGGGTTCGGGCCTCGCCCTTTCATCAGAGCGCCTCAAATCCTCTATCTCTCCTCCTCCGGCGTTTACGGCGACCACGGCGGCGGTTGGGTCGATGAGGAGATGGAGTGCCGTCCCGGAACGGAGCGGGGCAAGGCCCGGCTCGCCGCTGAGAGGACGTGGGCCGATTTTGCCGAAGAGAACGGCGCCACCCTCACCCTCTGCCGATTGGCGGGTATCTACGGGCCGGGGCGTAGCGCGGTGGACAGCCTTTCGGGCGACACCACGGGCGCAAGGGCAGGACTGACGAGGCGGCTGGAAAAGCCGGGCCACGTCTTCAACCGTATCCACCGGGACGATATCGTCAGGGGGCTGTATGCCTTGGCCGAAGCGGAGAACCCGCCCGCGATCGTCAACTTCGCCGATGACGAGCCCTCGCCCCCGGCCGATCCGATCACCTTCGCCGCCGAGCTGCTCGGTATCGAACCACCGCCCCTTCAGCGCTTCGAGGACATCGAAGAGGAGCTATCGCCCATGGCAAGGAGCTTCTACGCGGAGAGCAAGCGGCTCGGGAACGGTCGGCTTCGTGAGCTGGTGGGTACGCTGACCTACCCTACCTATCGCGAGGGATTGCGCGCTATCGCCGAGATGCGCAGGCGGTGATCGACCTCAGGGCAGCGGATTTCGCACCTGACCGTCTTAAGCGGATAACGGTCTGCATCCGCCCCTACCGGCCCGACGGTCCTCGCATCGAAGAGGAGGCGCTTGGCTCCAAACGCCTGATCCACCATTACGGCCATGGGGGAGCAGGCTGGTCGCTTTCCTGGGGGTGTGCGGAGGAAGTGCGGCGTCTGGTGGGCGAGGCAGCGCCCGTCGCCGTCATCGGTGCGGGCGCCATCGGACTGACGACCGCGCTCACGCTGCAAGAAGCAGGGTGCCATGTCACCATCTACACCGCCGAGCCGCCCCTCCGCACCCGGTCTGCCTTCGCCACCGGCTTCTGGACGCCCGACAGCCGATTGACCATGCGCCGAGACGAAGGCTTCGCCGCTAGGTGGGAGGGGTGGGCACGGACGGCCTATCGCCGTCACCTGCGCTTCACCGGCATGGCCGCGATGACCGCCCGTTTCGAGCTGGACGACGACGCACCGTCGGCGCGGCTAGGCCCGCTGGAACGGCGCCTGGAAGAGCTGACACCCGCCCCGCGCGAGGTCAGCACTGCAGAGCTTGGCCTGCGTGCCCGCTACGCCGTCCGTACCCAGCGTCTCGGCTTCGACATTCCCGGTTACGTTCAGGCCATCAGGGCGCAGTTCGAGGCGGCGGGCGGGCAGCTCTCCATTCGCCGCTTCCGCGACAGGCAGGAGCTGGAAAGCCTACCCCAGCCCATCGTCGTTAACGCAGCGGGCTACGGCGCCAAGGCGCTGTTCGGCGACGAGAGCCTGATCCCCGTCCGTGGGCAGATCGCCTGGATGTCCCGCCGTCATGCGCCGCCCGTCGCCATCTCTTATCAAGGGATCACGGCCTACCGCCGCGCCGACACCACCTTGCTACAAAAGCGCGGCGGCGACGGCTGGGGCGAGGGGGTGGATGACGAGACCCCCTCGCAAGAAGAGTACGAAGAGGCCTTCGCGATCGCCTCCAAAGTGCTGCCTAGCTGAGCTGCTCCTTGAAGAAGGCCAGCGTCCTCTCCCAGGAAAGCTCAGCGGCTTCTTCGTCGTAGCGGCTGGTCGAGTCGTTGTGGAAGCCGTGGTTCACACCCTCATAGATATGGGCGGAGTAGCTCTTGCCCGCTTCGAGCAGCGCTTCCTCGTAAGGAGGCCAGCCCGCATTCACACGGTCGTCGAGGCCCGCGAGCTGCACCATCAGCGCCGCCGACAGATCCTCCGCCTGCGATGCTTCTGGCCAGCCGCCGTAATAGGGCACGGCGGCATCGAGCTCAGGCATGGTCACGGCAAGCTCGTTCACCACATAACCGCCAAAGCAGAAACCCACCGCGCCGAGCTTACCGGTCGACTGCTCGTGGCCCCTCACGGCGAGGGCACCGGCGCGGAAGTCCGCCACCATCTCGGCGCGGTCCCGCTCGCGCTGCATGGCGCGGCCGTCATCGTCATTGCCCGGATAGCCGCCTAGCGGGAACAGAGCGTCGGGGGCCAGCGCCACATACCCCTCCAGCGCGAGCCTGCGCGCCACGTCCTCGACGTAAGGGTTGAGCCCGCGGTTCTCGTGCACGACCAGGACGGCCGGGACCTCGATCACCTCCTTCGGACGCGCCAGGAGCCCCTGCATCTTCCCGGCGCCGTCAGGCGAGTCGTAGGAGAAGCGCTCGGTCCTGATGCGGGGGTCGTCGGGTTTGACCTGCTGCGCCAGGGCGTAGTTCGGCAGAAGCGCCGCCGCCATGGCCGAGGCGGCTGCAGCGCCCCCCGCCACCCGGCCGAGCCCATCGAAGAAGGCTCTCCGGTCGATCTCACCGTGGCAGTAGCGGTCGTAGAGGCGGTAGGCTGCCGATGGCAGAAAGGCGCTGTTGTTCATGGATCTGCTCCTAAGGTCGCCCGTTGATTGTAGGCCCGTCGGTAAGGACGACCAGCAGACGAAAGCTATTGCTGTTCTTTCTGAAGGTTTCTCACTAGACGGTAGACCTTTTCGGCGTCATCAATCCGCTCGAAAACAAACCCTGCCTTCTGCCCAGTCAACATAGCAATTTGAGCCATTGGATCGAAGAAGTTTAAGGTGGAGGAACCAAAGGTCAACGAACCTTTTCGACCAGTTTTCAATGTTAGCTCAGTAGAAGGATTAATGGCTCTAGCCTCGAGGGAACCTCCCGGTTTAAAAATAAGAGCTCGATCATTCGTCAAAGCATACGAAGTTTTGGATCGCCTCCTCATATCAATAAGAAAGCGACCAAACAGGAGATAACATCCGAATATTACGAACAGAAGAGGAACGATAGTAAAGGGTATAAAGAAGGCATCAATGTCGTTCGACTGTGACGCCATGCCAGTCGAGGTCAACCCAATCATGGATAGGGGCACAGAGGTCCAAACAAGCGCGAACGGAATGAGAAAGGCATCGAAGGGCGAGAAGGCCACACCACTTCCTGCTTCGCCACGCCATAGAATCAATTCCCCTGGATCAAGGAACCTCTCGAACTCATCCTGGTTCTTTCCTCGGTTCCGGTCTTTGCGCATCCGGCGATCTTCCTTTCCGTGCCCTCGAATGGTGTGGTAGGAGCCAGAGCGATATAAAGAAAGCTTTATATCCCCTCCCTGCCCTGCTACCGCCCCGGCCAGGATGATCAGGAGGACCCATGGCCCAGGACTACGCCGTCAAAGACATCAGCCTTGCCGAGTTCGGTGAGAAGGAGATCGCCATCGCCGAGCACGAGATGCCCGGCCTGATGGCGACCCGCGCCGAATACGGCCAATCGAAGCCGCTCAAGGGCGCGCGCATCGCGGGTTCCTTGCACATGACCATCCAGACGGCAGTGCTGATCCGTACCCTCGAGGCCCTCGGCGCCGAGGTGCGCTGGGTGAGCTGCAACATCTTCTCCACCCAGGATCATGCCGCCGCCGCCATCGCCGCGTCGGGGACGCCGGTCTTCGCCCATAAGGGCGAGACGCTGGAGGAGTACTGGGACTTCTGCGATCGGATCTGGGAGTGGCCGGACGGCTCCTATGCCAACATGATCCTCGACGATGGCGGCGACGCCACCATGCTGATCCTGATCGGCAGCCAGGCCGAGAGCGATCCTTCCGTGCTTGAAAACCCCTCCAACGAGGAAGAGGAGGCCTTCTTCGCCACGATCAAGCGCCGCCTAGAGCGCGACCCCGGCTTCTACTCCAAGGTCAAAGCCTCGATCAAAGGCGTCACCGAGGAAACCACCACCGGCGTCATGCGCCTCTATCAGCGTGCGAAGGAAGGCACCCTCCCCTTCCCCGCGATCAACGTGAACGACTCGGTCACCAAGTCGAAATTCGACAACAAGTACGGCTGCAAGGAATCGCTGGTCGACGCCATCCGCCGGGGCACCGACGTCATGATGGCCGGCAAGGTCGCCACCGTCGCGGGCTACGGCGATGTCGGCAAGGGCTCGGCTGCGTCCCTTCGCGGCGCGGGCTGCCGGGTCATGGTGACCGAGGTCGACCCCATCTGCGCCCTCCAGGCGGCCATGGACGGCTACGAGGTCGTCACCATGGAGCAGGCCATGCCCCGCTCGGACATCGTGGTCACCGCCACGGGCAACAAAGACGTTCTGACAGCTGACCATATGCGCGAGGCCAAGGACATGGCCATCATCTGCAATATCGGCCATTTCGACAACGAGATCCAAGTCGATGCGCTGAAGAACTATCCGTGGACGAATATCAAGGACCAGGTGGACATGGTGCACCTGACCGATGAGAAGCGGATCATCCTCCTCAGCCAAGGCCGCCTCGTGAACCTAGGCAACGCGACAGGGCACCCCAGCTTCGTCATGTCGGCCAGCTTCACCAACCAGACCCTGGCCCAGATCGAGCTCTTCGCGAACAATGACGACGGTAAGTACAAGAACCAGGTCTATGTCCTACCGAAGCACCTCGACGAGAAAGTCGCCAGCCTCCATCTCGCCCATGTCGGCGCGAACCTCAGCGAGCTGAGCCAGGAGCAGGCGGACTATATCGGCGTGCAGAAGAACGGCCCCTTCAAGGGCGAAGACTACCGGTACTAGAATGACTAATGAGCCGACCGACTGGAAACTCAAACTCCGCTACGGTCGGCTCAAAACACCGCTTACGCACTATACGTTGATGGCCGCAGGTGCAGTACTGGAGCAGAAGCATGGCTTTGAACCTCCACTGGGTCCGGCAGTCACGTCGATGCGAATGTGGGCAGAGGACGACGACACCGCCTTCGACCTATTCCGAAGCGTCAGCACAGAAGTAGGGTTTGCTCTGGACGGTAAGATTGATTTCTACCGAACTGACCCTTCCATCCCTCCCACAGAAACCAACCACGCCTACGACATTCGGTTCGTTCCATTCGACCCTAAGGCCTAGTAGGCGGGCGTTGGAGCCGGCCGCGAGCCAGTTTCTTACCGTAGCAGCGCGGTCGGCTTCGCCGCCCGCCCTACGGCACTTCCTTTGTCACCGTTTCTTCCGCCCAGCCATGCACGCTGTCCCGTGCACGGATGGTCACCTCCTCCACACCCTCAGGAATGGTCATGGTGGTCGACCGGGTGAAGGGCTGCTCATCCACATGGGGATGGGCGAGGACCCGCTCGCCGAGCTTCTCGCCATCGGCGTTCAACACTTCCCACTTATCGGCGTAGTGACCCCAACCCTCGTCATCATGGCGGAGGGTGACGGAGACGCGGAAGCTTTGCTCACGCAGGTGGTCGATCTCGACACCGACGATCTCGACCTCGCCAGCGAAGGCTGTGGCGACGAGGGAAGCAAAAGCGGACAAGAGGGCAAAGTAGGCTTTCATGTTTCCTCCGTAGGGCGGATTGCGAAGCCATCCGCCGTTCAAGGGCGCTATCGTTGCAGGCGGAAAGCTTTGCGTTCCGCCCTACGCTTACACCGGCCGCCTGGCTTTTAGTGCAGCAGCCAAGGTTCCTTCGTCCAGCACATCGAGCTCGCCGCCCACCGGCACGCCCCTGGCCATGCCGGTGATGGTCACCCCGCGGCCCTCCAGCATCTCCGAGGCGTAGTGCGCCGTGGTTTGACCATCGACCGTGGCGGGCAGTGCCATGATGATCTCGAGCACGTTCGGCTCGGAGCTGCGCGCCGAGAGCTCGCGCATCCTAAGGTCCTCCGGCCCCACCCCGTCCAGCGGCGAGATCAGCCCGCCGAGCACGTGGTAGAGCCCGTTATGCGCCCGCGCCCGCTCCAGCGCCCAGACATCCGAGACGTCCTGCACCACGCAGATCACCGAGCGGTCGCGCCCCTCATCCGAACAGATCGAGCAGGGGTCTTGGGCGTCCCAGTTGCCGCAGACGGTACAGGGCTTCACCGTCTCGGCCACTCGTTCCAGGGCCGCGGCAAGGGGCTTCATCACCTGCTCGCGCTTCCTCAGCATATGGAGCGCCGCGCGGGTGGCCGAGCGCGGGCCGTAGCCTGGGAGCCGCGAGAGGAGGCTGATGAGATGGTCGAGCTCGGGACCGGCGGTGGTTCTAGGCATCCCCAACACCGTCATCCCGGAAAGCCGCCAGGCTTATCCGGGACCCATGGCCCATCGAGTACGGATGAAGAGGGACGGTGGTCATAGGTTTGGTCCATGGGTCCCGGCTCTTCGCCCTTCGGGCTACGGCCGGGATGACGACTAAAAAGGCAGCTTCATGCCCGGCGGCAGGGGCAGCCCGGCGGTCATCTCCTTCATCTTCTCCGCAGACGCCTCTTCGAGCTTCGCCTTGGCGTCGTTGACGGCGGCGGTGATGAGGTCCTCGAGCACCTCGCGGTCGTCCTCAGAGAACATCTTCGGGTCGATCTGCACTTTCCGCATATAGCCCTTACCGGTCATCTGCACCCGGACGAGGCCGCCGCCCGCGATGCCTTCGGCCTCCAGCGCGGCGAGGCTCTCCTGGGCCTCCTGCATCTGCTTCTGCAGGCCCTGGGCCTGCTTCATCATGTCGGCGAAGTTCTTCATCATCGTTTCTACTCCTCGGGCGTCTTGCAGCAAAAGTGGATGCCGGTTTTGCGTCCGCAAGACGCCCACTTATTCTTTCGAGCCTAACGGCCTGACTTTCGCGATGGTTGCGCCGGGGAAGACCTTGAGCGCCTCCTTGACCAGCGGGTGCTCCTCGATGGCGCGGGCGCGGGCCTCCTTCAGGGTCGGCTCGGCAGCGCCGGGGTCGCCGCGCTCCACGTCCCAGGGCTCGCCGGTCCAGCCGATCAGGGCCGCTTGCAGCTTGCCCAAAAGCCCCTCCTGGGCGCCTTCAGCCAGCGCCGCGGTCAGCTTGGTGCCCTTCAGCGAAATCAGTCGGACGAAGCGCTCGATCTCCTCGCGCAGGATGAGGTCGTTATTGGCGCTCGCCAGGGCCGCGATCTCGGCCAGGGTCTGGGGCCGGTCGGCAGCCTTTTGTGCTTGCGGAACAGGCGGCTCGGGCGCCGCCCTCCTAGGGTCCGCGCCCTCCCTCTCCTCCCCGGCTGGTAGAGAGGCGCGGCTCAGCACCTCCGCCGGGGTCGGCAGGGCCGAGGCATAAGCCAAGCGGATCAGCCCAATCTCGGTTGCAGCCGCCGGGTCAGGCGCGCTCCGCGTCTCCTCCAGCGCCTTCATCAGTAGCGACCAGGCGCGGGTCAGCGCAGGGACCGAGAGCTGCTCGGCGAGAGCCACCGCCGCCTCGGCATCGCTTGGCCCGCCAGCGCCCTTCCTGGCTGCGTCCTTGCCAGCCGCCTTCACGCGGGTGGCAAGATGGCAGACCTCCAGAAGGTCGCGCAGCACCTCCGCCGGGTCGGCGCCGTAATCATATTGGTGACGAAACGAAGCCAGCGCCTCATCCGTCTCACCCTTCAGGACCTGCGTGAACAGCGGCCAGGTGGCGCTGCGGTCGGCCAGCCCGATCATGCGGCGCACAGCCTCCGCCTCGATGGTCTCGCCCTCGCGGCTCAGGATCGCCTGGTCGAGGAGCGACAGCCCGTCCCGCACCGAACCTTGCGCCGCCCGGCCTAGGATACGCAGCGCGCCTTCCTCGGCGGCCACCCCTTCTTTATCGGCGATCTCGCCCAGATACCCCGCCAGCGTCTCACCGTCGAAGCGCTTGAGGTCGAAGCGCTGGCAGCGGGAAAGCACCGTGATCGGCACCTTCCTGATCTCGGTGGTGGCGAAGATGAACTTCACATGGGGCGGCGGCTCTTCGAGGGTCTTAAGGAAAGCGTTGAAGGCGTTCTTGGTCAGCATGTGGACCTCGTCCACGATATAGACCTTGTAGCGGGCGACGGTGGGGGCATAGCGCACGCCCTCAATCAGCTCGCGGATGTCATCGACCCCGGTGCGCGAGGCGGCGTCCATTTCGATGACGTCAGGATGGCGGCCCTCCGCGATAGCTCTACAGTGCTTGCCCTCCTCCTTCATATCGACGGTGGGGCGATCCACCTCGTCCGTCTCGTAGTTCAGCGCTCGCGCCATGATGCGCGCGGTGGTGGTCTTGCCCACCCCGCGCACCCCGGTGAGGATGAAGGCATGGGCGATGCGGTCCGCCTCGAAGGCGTGGCGCAAGGTGCGCACCATGACCTCGTGACCGAGGAGGTCATCGAAGGAGGAAGGCCGGTATTTCCTGGCCAGAACCTGGTAGTCGTCGGGGGGCGTTGTGGTCACCGGAGGGCCTTAACCCTGCCGCGCCCCCGTTGAAAGAGCGAAGCTGAGCCCTGGGGAGAAGAGCTTGGAGGATAGGTCGAACGGCTGGGACGAAGCGGCGGAGGAGTTCATGCACCTCCGCTCGGATGCAGGCGCGGATGTCGTCCGGCGCTGGGCCAGATCGCTGCCGAAGGGCGCCTCGGTCCTCGATGTCGCTTGCGGCCACGGCGAGCCCTTGACCAGGGTGCTCCTGGAGGAGAGCCTCGACGTCTTCGCCATCGACGCCTCCCCGCGCATGGCGGCCGCGTTCGAGGCGCGCTTCCCAGATGTCCCCATCGCCTGCGAACCGGCGGAAGACAGCAGCTTCTTCGGCAAGCGTTACGGCGGCATCCTGGCCGTCGGCTTGGTGTTCTTACTTGGTGAGGAGACGCAGCGGCTGGTGCTCCAGCGTCTGACCGGTGCCCTGAAGCCCCAAGGCAGGCTCCTCTTCTCGGCCCCTGAACAGGCGTGCCAATGGAACGACCTTCAGACCGGGAGGGTGTCCCGTTCGCTGGGGTTCCCCGCTTACCGCGATATTCTCACTGCTGAGGGAATGGACGAGGCGAGCCAGGTTCGAGACCGAAACGATAACGCCTATATCGAAGCTGCCAAGCTGTAAGGGCCGCTGCTCGCCGCTGATATGGCCGCTTGCTCTAAGGTTAAGATATTCTTAAAGCTGAGCGCGAGGGATCGAGAGGGAGGTTTTCCGTGCCGCTCAAACGGGTCGTTCCAGCGCTCGCGCTGGCCGCTGCTACCGCCATGCCGCTTGCTGCCGAGGCTGCCACCTTCTCGGTCGGGCCGCGCAACAATAGCTGTGTTCCGAGTGTCCCCGCCCGCAGTCAGAGCACGGGCTTCACCGAGCAGACCGGGGGCGTTTCCTGCCGCGTCGATGTGGTGCCGAACACGCCCAACGCCTATGGCGCGGATCTCGTCGCCACCACCTTCATCGATACCGGGGCTACCGGCCTGTCCTTCGGCCTCAGCGCGGAAGCCAACGCCACCCCGCAGAGCAACCGCGTCTACCTAGCGAGCTCCTCCTTCCAGCAGGGCCTGTTCCAGGATGAAGTGACGATCTCCAGCACCGCCGCCGGCCAAGCCATGCTGGTGTTCACGGGGTCGCATTCGGTGACCGGCACCAGTGCGGACTCCAGCGGCGCGGTGAGCTTCACCTTCATCGTCGGCGGCGGCCCGACCCAGCCCTCGCCGGAGAGGCGCTTTGCCGTGCAGGAGAACAGCACCGGCAACAACACCAACCTGGAGCTCGATCCCATCCTGATCGATTTCGGTCCTGGCTCGACCGACTTCACCTTCCAGTACTTCTATGCCGGTACGGCGGTGGGCGGAGCGCGCGGCGCTTCGGCAATCGGCAATGGCACCGCGATGTTCGACTATACCTGGCAGCTCATGCTGCCCGACGGCGCCACGGCCCTCTCGGCTGGCGGCTTCGACTACACCGGCAGCGATGTGAGCGCCGAAGTGCCCCTTCCTGCAGCCCTGTGGTTCGGGGCCGGGGGCTTCGGCCTCCTGCTCTCCAGGCGCAGGGCTCAAGCGGACCGCTGACCTAGCCGCCTCGCCGCCCGTAGCGCCCAGCCGCCCGTCACCACGCTGAACAGGATGCGCGGGGGGAAGTAGACCACTGCCGGCAGGCCGAAGATCCACGGTGCCCAGCCTTCCGGCAGGACGAGGTCGGCAAAGGGGAACATCCAGCTCAGGAACGGCAGGTGGGTTCTGATATGCTCGCCGACGGAAGTCATCAGCTCCGCCTGACCGAGCGCCACCAGCACCAGGTGCTGAGCCAAAATGATGCCGTCGGTGACGCTGCCCACGAAGGATGCCCATCCGAACACCAAGAGAAACCATCGGAGCATCTACTCCCCCTCCCCCTCCGGCGGATAGCTGAACACGTCGGTGATCGGCACGGCGAAGGCCTCGGCGATCAGGAACGCCGTCTCGAGGGAGGGCGCGTACTTGTTCTTCTCGATGGCGGCGATGGTCTGGCGGGTGACGCCGACCTTCTCGGCCAGCGCCCCTTGGGTCATTTCGCCTGCGAAAAAGCGCAGCTCCCGCACCCGGTTCTGAAGGCGCGAAGGCTTCTTCACGAGGCCATCCGGTAGAGCACCACCATGGACACCATCTTCAGCATCGCGGCGCCGAACAGGCCGAAAAAGGCGATGTGAGCCAGGAGCCAGTCGCCCTGGATCATGCCGTAGGCGAGGATGCCGATGACCACCGCCGAGAGGGCGCCGTCGCCGATCATGTCGGTCTTGCGGTCGACCTCCCGGTCGCGCTCGTCTGTACGGTCGCCATCGCCGCGCGAGGTGGCCGCCACCACGCCGTGACCGATGGCGGCCAGCACCACGAAGCCGATCACCGCGGCAGCGATCCCCGTCACGCTGCCCTGGGCGAGGCCGCTATCGACGCGGTCGAGGCCGTAGGTGGCCACGGTGATCAGCATGGCCAGCAGCATGACCCAGATACTCTTCTCTTTGAACGACATGGAAGCCTCCTTCAGGCGTTGCGGCGGTATAGGGCGAGCATGACGAGGCCGCTGACGACCTCGATGGAAAGAACGGCCAGCAGCATCGCGTTGGCGAGGGCGTGCTCGCCGCGCCCGATGGCGATGCCGAGCACCGCGAAGCTGAGGGCGAGGTAGAGGAAGCCGCGAAGGCTCTGCGCGGTGAGCGCGACCCTGCCGTCCCGCTCATCCACCTGCCGCGCCTTCGGCCCCAGAAGAGCGATCAACGCGGCGCAGACGGCGGTGACGACGATGAAGACCAGCAGCATGGTCAGCATCTGCGGCGCCAGATCGGCCCCGAGACCGCGGCTCGCGACCAGACGCGCGAACCACACACCGCTGACAAGCAGCGCAACAAGCACCGCCAGCGCCACCTTCTCCCTTGCCACCATGGGTCACTCTCCCGTTCGACCTCGCCTATAATGTTGGCAATACCGAACGAGATGCAAGTATTTTTTACATGGAGTGCGGTTTTCTACTCACCAGGCGGTGAGTGAGCGTCCCCTTTGCGCATACCGAGGATCTTGAGGGTCAGGATGGTGCCGCCTGTCACCAGAGTGACCGCGTTGGCGATGATGATCGGCCAGGCCATGATCATCAGGCCGTAGACCAGCCAGAAGCTGACGCCGATCACCAGCATGAGGTAGGTCACCAGTGAGATGCCCGATGTGTCCCGCGTCCTGATGGTGAGCACCGCCTGGGGTAGGAAGGCTGCCGTGGTCAGGAAAGCCCCGACGGAGCTGATCCACAGTTCATGCATGGCCGATGGTTCTCCGGAAAACCTGGGAGCGTGTTCGTGGCTGTTCTTGAAGCGGCTGTTCCCTGAAAAGCCCCAGCAGCCTGCGCAACCATCGCATCGGCCAGGGTCTTCCAGCGAAGAAGGCGGAAAGCCGACACGACCCGCAGCGAAACTCGTTACGGCTGCTTCCTTCCGGACCTGACCGGGTTGGCGAGGACTACGTCCGCGCGGCTCTCCTGAGGGGGATATTGCGCGGGCGGGGGTGGAGTGCAAGGGCTTTCGTGGCAGGCCGCTTCAGCGTGAAACCTGCTTGTGGACGAACCGTTCGATGGTCTGGACGACCTTCCGGTGAGCCCGCGGGAAGAGGGCTTCGTTGGCAAAACCATGGCCGTAGCCCGCAAAGCGGACGAGCTCGCAGCTCTTACCCGCAGAGCGAACCTTATCGGCGAAGTCTTCGATATGCCCGAAAGGCACCAGAACATCGCGGGTGCCGTGCATGAGGAGCATAGGGGGAAGGCCCTGCCGGCAGCTTTCTGCTGGGTCGATCGACGCGAAAGCTTCGAGGGACAATGAAGGCGGCTGCTCGAGCAGGTGATAGGCAAGGCGAAGCCGAGCTGCCCCCAGGTTGAGCGCGGGGTTGATCAGTACGAGCCCGGCAACATGGGGGCCGTGCCCGAGCGCTCGGACAGCGAGCGCCGCTCCCGCGCTGGCGCCGCCTAGGAAGAGCGGTGTCTCTCCCGCCCGCGCCGTCAGCCAACGGTATAACAGCTCGGCGTCTCCTACCGCGTCCAGCACGGAAGTACCGTCCCTCGACGCTGTTCGGTACTCCGGCAGATAGACCTCGACCCCTCGTGCAGACAGGTCCCTGGCGATCGCGGAAAGCTGCCAGGGGTTTCCATGGTGCCACGCCCCGCCGTGGTGAAGCGAAAGCCGGGCCACTTCCTTCGATCCGCTAGGCGGTTCGTAGATCAGGACTTGCAGCGACTGCCCCGCGGCTTCTCCGAAGATTTCCGTGCGATCGGGAGGCGCCACCTCTTCATAAGTCCGCCGGAAGTAGTCGTCGATATGCCTGCCGATCAGCTTGCGCAGCACGACATGCCACCTCGCTCGCACACCAGGCTGGCGGAGGACGGGTCTACAGGTCTACTCATCCGCCCGCTCGAAGCGCGCTTCCGTCCCGTTCGGACCAGTCATCACGAGCGTTTCGCCTTCAAAACGGACGGCGCCGTGGTTGAGGATAGCGAAGAGAAGCTCCTCCTGGGGCATCAGGTTCGCGCAGAGCATCTTGGTTGCGACGAAGACGCCGTCGGTGGCGTAGCCGTTCTCGGTCCAGGAGAGGATAGCCGCCCCGCCGCCATTGCATCCGGCGCTGCCGCCCACGCGCTCCTCGGTGAAAGTGGCGCCTGCGATGCGGCCGTTGTCGCCGCGAAGAGGTTCCTCGCCGTCGAGGCTGACCAGCAGCCACTCGCCTGCCAGGCGCTCGGCGAGGGAGGGGGCGGACTTCTCCAGCCTAGCGAGGAAGCCGCTGATGTCCTCCGCCGTGCGGTCCGGCGCCTCTTCCATGGGCAGGTGACCTACGCCCTCATAGACGATCAGCTCGGCACCCGGGATGTCGCGTTCGAAGACCCGCCCGGCAGCGACGGGGATCAGCCGGTCTTCCTCGCCCCAGAGGATCAGCGTCGGCGCATTGATCTCGCCCAGCCTGCCGGAGAGGTCCTGGCGGGGGCTGATGAACTGGTCGCCCGCCGCCTCTCGGTTGCCGGGGAAGCGGAGGAGGTCGTGGTAGCGGTCCACCATCTCGGGCGTGACCATGTTCTCATCGGCCACGGTCTGCTTGACCGAGCTCTCGATCAGGGAGCGGGGGGTGATCTTCTTCATCAAGGCCCGCCCGAGAGAGGACTGGGCGATGGTGAAGCCGATATTGCCCTCGCTCTCCTCCTCGACGGGAACGCCCGCCGGGTCGATGAGGACGAGGCCCTTGACCAGCTCGGGCTCGTCGAGCGCCATCCGCCAGGCGACCCAGCCGCCCATGGAGTTGCCGATCAGCACGGCCTCGGTCGTATTGGTGGCCTTCAGAACCGCATCGAGGCCCTCCCTCATGCCGGCGAAGGTGTAGTCGCGCTCCGGGTGGGGGCCGGTCAGGCCGTGGCCGGGCTGGTCATACGCGATGACCCGGTAGTCCTGGTCGAGGCGCTCCCTGAGCGGCGCCCAGGTATGAAGGCTCGCGGCCGTACCGTGGATGAGCACCAGGACCGGCGCATCCTCCGGTCCCGACACCCGGTAGTGCACGCGGTAGTCCTGATGCCCCTCCACCGGTGCCCATCGCGCCTGCTCACCGCCGTAAAGGGCGATCATCTCCTCCCGGTCGGTATCGGGCTCGTAGAGGAAGGCCATACCGGCGGTCAGTAAGGCCAGAAGACCCAGAACGACGATGATAATGACCCGGCGCATAGGGTCCTCCCCCCTTGTTTTGAGCGGTCATACCTTCGTTTTAAGCGTCTTTCCAGAAAGCTGTGCCAAGCTGTCTCTGCTTTGTCCTTGCGCCGCATCGCCGTCCGGGGGCAGACCATCACGAACGCATTCCGAGGGGGCCGCCCATCCATGCTGCACGACAACCCCAACGCCTTCTGCCAGAACCCCCTCGACCGGGCCGGTGTCCGGCGCAAGGACGAGGCGTGGGTGGAGAGCCAACGCCGCCGCCCCGGCGCGAGGCTGATGCTGGTCTATCGCGGCGAGGTGCTCACCGAGCGGCGCCCGGCCGACTCCGTCATCCAGTGGCTGGGCATGGACGCCCTGCGGGCGCTGCCGGTGAGCCGCGAGCTAGTCTTTCTGGGCCTCTGGAAGGGCGAGCCGGTCTTTGCGGTGGATGCCTCGGGCGCGCCGGACGCGCCGCTGAGCGATATCGGCACCTATGCCAGCCTGCGGGCGGCGGGGCCCTATCTGCCGGCCGAAGAGCTATCCATCGCCGGGCAGGCGGTGTGGCTCCTGAACTGGAACCTCCGCAACATCCACTGCACCCAGGACGGCGACCGGACCGAGCCTCGCGAGGGCGGTTTCAAGCGGGTGAACCTTCGCACCGGCACCGAGCACTTCCCCAGGACCGATCCGGTGGCGATCGTGCTGCCCTACAGAGGCGAGGAGGTGTGCCTGGGCCGAGGCCCGCACTTCCCGCCCGGCTTCATGAGCGCGTTCGCCGGCTATCTCGAGCCCGGCGAGACCCTGGAGCAGTGCGGCGCGCGGGAGCTTTACGAGGAGGCCGGCCTGACGGTCAGCAAGATCGCCTATCGCTACAGCCAGCCCTGGCCCTTCCCCTCATCGCTGATGATGGGGTTCCTGGCCGAGGTGGAGGGCAAGGAGCTGACCATCGACCCCACCGAGATCGAGGAGGCACGTTGGTTCACCAGGGAAGAGGTCGCCGCGATCCTCGACGGTCGCCACGAGATCATGGCCCCGCCGCCCATGGCCATCGCCCACCATCTGATGAAGGACTGGGTCGCAGGGGTGAGGGCGTAGACCCCTACTCCGCCGCCATCGGCAGGTCCTTCGGCATCAGCGCCACGTCGGAGCTCTTGAGGTGCAGGTCGCGCTGCGGGAACGGGATCTCGATGCCCTCCTCGGCGAACTTCTCCCAGATCTTGAGGTAGATCTCCGAGCGGACATTGGCGATGCCGTTCGGCGGATCGACGATCCAGAACCTCAGGTCGAAATCCACCGAGTTGTCGCCGAAGCCGGTGAGGTTGCAGACCGGCTTCGGGCTCTCCTGGACGCGGGGGGTCTTGAGCGCCGCCTCGATGGCGATCTGCTGGATGCGGCGCATGTCCTTGGTGGCGTAGGCCACACCGAAAGGCGCGTGGCAGCGCACGGATTTGTCGTGGTGGGACCAGTTGACGACGCCGTTCTCGATGAAGTCGGCGTTGGGGATCAGGTGTTCGGTACCGTCCCTCGTCCTGATCGAGACGTAGCGGCTCTTCATCTCGGTGATCCAGCCGAAGGTGTCGCCCACCTCCACCGTGTCACCCGGCTTGATCGACTTGTCCGCTAGAAGCGTGAAGCCGGCCAGGAAGTTGCCGATGATCTTCTGAAGGCCGAGGCCAATGCCGAGACCGATGGCGCCCGAGAAGATCGCGAGGCTGGCCAGGTTGAAGCCGATCACCTGCAGCGCCAGCACCAGAGCGACGATGGGCACCAGGAAGTTGATGACCTTGGAGATCAGCGCCTTGAGCGACGGGTTCAGCTCGTCGGTCTTCTCCACCTGCCCCACGATGATCGAGGAGAAGAGCTTGGCGAGCTGCAGGAAGACCGCGAAGATCAGCGCCGCCCGCAGTACGTCGAAGAGCGTGAGGGCGACCGCGGTCCGCTCTTCGGTCTCCGGCGCGATGGTCAGGCTGACGGTCTTCATCCACTCGAAGACGTCGCCCAGAACGCCGAAGGCATCGAGCACCGCGATCGGCCAGGCGACATAGAAGGCGACCCTCGACCAGAAAGGCGAGCGGATGGCCAGGGTGATGAGCCTGACCACGATCCAGGCGGCGAGGAGCGACTGGGCCGCATCGATGAACTGGTCGTTGGCGTTAAAGCCGTTGGATAGTATCTCCTTGAAGATCGTCATCCACAAGAACGCGCCGATGGGCGTCGCCAGCGTCGCGAGCGCGATGCCGAGGCGCTGGGGCAGGCCGCTGGGCAGCCATTTGGAGAGGTAGCGAAGGATGAACTCCTTCAGCTTCGGACCGAACAGGATCGCCGGGATCAGCGCACCGAAGACGAGGCCGAGCTGGATCAGGCTGTTCCAGGTGAGAAGCTCGGTCCGCGACCACAGCACCAGATCGCCGAGCCAGGCGCGCACCTGCTCGCTGTCGATCAGCTCGGCGAGGGCCGAACCCTCCTCGGTGATCTCCTCGACAGCCTCAACGGCCTCATCCTGAAGCTCGGAAGCCTCGTCGTTGATGGCCTCGACCACGCCCTCTGCAGGCGGCTCGGCTTCCGCGGCCCGCTCGGCCTCGCGGGCCTCGATCAGCGCGTCGAGCTGCTCGTCGGAAAGCGTGACCTCCACCTCGTCGACGGAGATGGTTGCGCCCTCTTCGGTCTCCTGCTCGTTTTGAGTTTCCTGCAACACAACGCGCCCCGTCTTTCGTCCTGACCCAAGGTTCCTAGCGCAGCGCCGCCGGACTTGGCAGCTAACAAGGCAGCGAGCGCCCCTTAGACGCCGCCGCCGTTTCGCAACCGATCGGGTTGCAGGAAGGAACTCCTCGCCTAACTCCCGGCGATGAACCTCCTGCGTGCGGTCCTTCTCCTCCTGGCGGCGGCCTTCCAGCTCGCCGCGAACTTCGCCCCCGGGCTCTTCGGGGCGGAGCGAAGCGTCGGCGAGGCGGTCGAGCCCTTCCGCACCGCGCTGGTGCCGGCCGGATGGGCGTTCGCGATCTGGGGCATGCTGTTCTCGCTGCTCACCATCTTCGCCGTGGTGCATTTCCCGCGCCGGGAAGAGCCTGGTTGGGCCAGGGCAGGCTGGCTGATCCTCCCCGCGATGATCGGCAACGGCCTGTTCGGCATCGTCCAGCCCGCTTTGGGTCCCGGCTGGGAGAGCTTCGTGCTGCTCGAGCTGATCCTCGCCTTTGCCCTGGCTGCAACCCTGGCGGGCCGCCGTGTAACCCCCGCAAGCCTTTGGGACGGGGCGGCCCTCGTCTCCCTTCCCGCTCTCGCGGGATGGGTCACGGTGGCCAGCGCGGCCGGGCTGTCGATCTTGTTGCGGGCCGAAGGCTTGGCACCTCAGGACGGCTTGCTGCCTGACCTCATCATCCTGATCGGCTTCACCACCATCGCGCCCTTCCTGGTCAGGTGGATCGGTGCCTGGGCCTATACCCTACCGATCCTCTGGGGTCTTTTCGGCATCGGGATGGCAGGCCGCCTGCCTCCTGCGGCCTTCGCCCTGCTGATACTCGGCGCGGGGCTGATCCTCCTCGCCATGATCCGAACCAAACGGCCATCTCGTCCGCGCTGACAGCGGCTCACGCGGATGCTATGGGCCGCCGGTGAGCAAGACCCGAGACATATCCCCGCCCTCCTCGCCTGCGCCCAGGAAGCTTCATGTGAAGACCTGGGGCTGTCAGATGAACGTCTATGACAGCGAGCGGATGAGCGGGCTTCTCAAACCCCTGGGCTACGAGGTGACCGAGACGCCCGCCGATGCCGATCTCGTCATCCTCAACACCTGCCATATCCGCGAGAAGGCCGCCGAGAAGGTCTACTCCGAGATCGGCCGCCTGCGCGAGGTGAAGGCGGGCGGCGCCACCATCGCGGTCGCTGGCTGCGTCGCCCAAGCCGAGGGCGCGGAGATGCAGGCGCGGGCGCCCGAGATCGACTTCGTCATCGGCCCCCAGAGCTATCACAAACTGCCCGAGATCGTTGCCCGCTCCGCCCGCGAGAGCGGCGAGACCCTGTTCACCGACTTCGCGGTGGAGGAGAAGTTCGACCGCTTGGCCGAACCCCGCGAGCCTGGCGGCCCCTCCGCCTTCGTCACCGTGCAGGAGGGCTGCGACAAGTTCTGCACCTTCTGCGTGGTGCCCTATACCAGGGGCGTGGAGGTCAGCCGCTCCGCCGATGCGATCACGCTGGAGGTGCGCCAGCTCGCGCAAGTGGGCGTGCGCGAGGTCACGCTTCTGGGCCAGAACGTCAATGCCTGGCACGGCGCAGCGCCCGTGGGCGCTTCCGCCGAAAATTGGGGCCTAGGCGAGCTTTGCCGACACCTCGCGCAGATCGACGGCATCGAGCGCATTCGCTTCACCACCTCCCACCCGCGCGACATGGATGACGGGCTGATCGAAGCCTTTGGCGAGGAGCCCAAGCTGATGCCCTATCTGCACCTGCCGGTGCAGTCGGGCAGCGACCGTATCCTCAGGGCCATGAACCGGGGGCACACGGCGGAGAGCTATCTGAGGCAGATCGAGAAGGTCAGGCAGGCCCGCCCCGACATCGCCATCTCCGGCGACATGATCGTCGGCTTCCCCGGCGAGGACGAGGCGGCCTTCGAGGAGACGATGCAGCTCACCCGCGAGGTGGATTACGCGAGCTGCTTCAGCTTCAAATACTCCCGCCGCCCAGGCACCCCCGGCGCCACCATGGCCAAACAGGTCGCCGAAGAGGTGAAGAGCGAGCGGCTGCAACGCCTCCAGGCCCTGCTGAATGAGCAGCGCGCGGCGTTCGACGAGGCGCAGGTGGGCAAGGTCCTGCCCGTGCTGCTGGAGAAACCAGGTCGCCAGCACGGCCAAGTCATCGGCAAGTCGCCCTACCTGCAGTCGGTGTTCCTAGAGGCCGACGCCTCGCGCATCGGGGAGATTGTGGACGTGCGGATCGAGGGGCGCGGGGTGAACAGTTTGCGGGGTGTGCTGGGCTAGCAAACCCATGACAACTAGCGCTCACATGATAGATGATCCACGCCCCACTCAGGAAAGCAGTCCCTACACTTTCTTTCTCCCCGACCCGAGGCGGCTTGAACAGGTAGGAGTAGGAGACCACGTAAAGCTTACGTTTCTGCCGACGGCCGATGACGGCAACGTGCCAGCGGAACGAATGTGGGTTCGCGTCACTGCTCGTGAAGGAAGCTCTTTGTCAGGTGAACTCGACAACATCCCAGACAAACTTGTTTCTGTATCGCTTGGAGATCCCGTGCAATTCTCCGATTGGAACGTCATCGACATCCAGTTTGCTGATAAAGAACGTGATCAGAGCTTTCGCTTCCCACGCAAGCGCTACTTTGAGCGGTGCCTCGTTGATCAGTGTGTCCTCGACGGCTCCGCCAAGGTTCACTTCGTCTACCGTGAACAGCCGTATATGGGCCAACCTAGCGACAGATACCCCGACAGTGGATGGAAAATTAGGGGAGATTGGCGCGGCCTCACCGACGAGGAAGTCGAGGCTCGCAAAGCGTGCTATGTCGCATTAGGCATAGTACTGAACAAAGACGATAGCTGGTTACATCTTATTGAAGAGGGAACCGGAAGTAGATTTATCCGTGATTGGATGAGTGGTAATTTTGTCAGGGAAGGCGACTAGCGGGACTCTATGCTCCTGCCATCGAAGGTTGTAGCTCGGGAGCTCCCTGTCCCCACTATGTGGCGGCCACAACTCAAGCAGCTCGCGGACGACATGGTGTTTGGCAGGCAACCGAGCGGTCCCGCTTTTAGGCAGCCATCGAGCGACATTTTGGATATCTCATCCGCAAATATAAGTGCCTACCCTGATATGATCGGAGAGCTGAGGGACGCCTCATGGCTCTCCTCCATCCACGTTTGGAACGGCGCGCATTGGGAAGTGCTGCTAGACCTGACCAATGTAGCCGGTGCAGTAACCGATCTCGTCCTTCACGTCAGTGTTCTCGAACTAAACGGAGCATACGAGTTTGAGCCGGGGATGATATACGTTCCTTAGCTTACTCCTCCCACCTCACATCCGCTCCGTAGAGCGCCACGGTGCTGAGCGACATCTTCGACGAGCCCTCGGTCGGCCTTCTGCTATAGGCGATGTACATCAGGGTGTTGGACGCCTCGTCGTAGACGCGCCTGACCACGATGGCCTTGAAGATGACCGAGCGCTGCTGGCGGAAGACCGGCTCGCCTGAGCGGCTCCTGTCGATGTCGCCGATGACGATGGGGCCGGTCTGGCGGCAGGCGATGGAGCTGTTGGAGGGGTCCTCGAACCAGTTGCCCTTGCTTGCCCGGTCGAGGACGCCGCGGTCGAAATAGGTGATGTGGCAGGTCACGCCCGCAACCTTGGGATCGGCCAGGGCCTCGACCTTGATCTCGTTGCCGTAGAGGTCGTTCTTGATCTCGCCGACCTCCGTCTCGGGGTTGCCGCAGGCTGCGAGGAGGGCGGGCAGGGCTAGGAGGGTGCGTTTCATGGTGAGGGAGGTAGGGACGCTCGCTCCCGCCGTCATCCCGGAACCCGAAGGGTATCCGGGACCCATGGATTGAGCCCGCGACGCGCGCTACCGTTGTGCTTTGGAGAAACCATAGGCCATGGATCCCGGATAGCTCTGCGAGCTTCCGGGATGACGGGGGTGGTTTTCATGAACCAGGAAGCCTACCTCCCCCACTCATCAACCAGGCACTTCCTTGACCGACAGCGAAACCCTCCTCTTCGACGATGCCAAGCTCGTGCGTGACCTATGCGGTCCCACGGACAGCCACCTCGTGCTCATCGAGAACGCTCTCGGCGTGCGCATCGACGCGCGCTCGAACGAGATCACCCTGACCGGCGGCGAGCATGCCCGCACCCAGGCCCGCGCCGTGATGGAGCAGCTCTATATCCGGCTGGAGAACGGCAAGCCGGTGAACCGGGCGGATGTTGAGGGTCTTTTGAGGATCGAAAACTCTCCCGCCCCGAGGAAGGCCAAGGAGATGGTGCGCGACCAAACCCTGGTCCTGCCCCGCCGCACGATTGCGCCGCGCTCCACCGCGCAAGGTCAGTTCCTGAAGCAGCTAGCCGGGGATGAGCTCGTCTTCGGCGTCGGACCGGCGGGCACCGGCAAGACGTACCTCGCGGTCGCCAACGCCGCCTCCATGCTGGTCTCAGGTCAGGTGGAGCGGGTCATCCTCTCCCGCCCCGCCGTCGAGGCAGGCGAGCGCATCGGCTTCCTGCCCGGCGACATGAAGGAGAAGGTCGATCCCTATCTCCGCCCCCTCTACGACGCGCTCTACGACGTGCTGCACGCCGATTTCGTGGACCGGAAGATCGCAGCAGGCGAGATCGAGATCGCGCCCCTGGCCTTCATGCGCGGGCGGACCCTGTCGCGCGCGGCGATCATCCTCGACGAAGCCCAGAACGCGACCATCGCCCAGATGAAGATGTTCCTCACCCGCTTCGGCGAGAACTCGCGCATGGCGATCACCGGCGACCCCTCCCAGACCGACCTGCTCGACGCGCGCCAGTCGGGCCTCGCCGACGCCCTGTCGCTTCTGACCGAGATCGAGGGCGTCGCCGTCACCCGCTTCACCGGCGACGACGTGGTCAGGCACAGGCTCGTCGGCGAGATCGTCCGCGCCTATGACGCCCGCGACACGCTGAGGGTGCCGGGGGCGTAGGCTGTCATGGGTTTCAGCGGCCCACCACCTCCCCGCGGGCCGGCGGGTCGATCTTCTTGGCGTCGACATCATTCATGCGCGACTTGAGGCCCGCCATGTCGATGACGTGGCGGAAGCGGACATCCTCCTCCTGCATGCGCCCGAAGGCCGATGAGACCTCGTCGATGTCGATCTTCTCGATCAGCGGCCTGATGCCGTGCTCGGCGCAGCGGTCGAGGACCTCCTGGGTCATCGCCACGCCGCCGATCAGGGAACCTGAGACCGCGACGCGGTTGAAGATCATCTGGGCCGGATCGAAGCTGGGGAACTCGATGATGTTGCCGACGACGCAGAGCGTGGTGTTGGGCTTCATCAGCGGGATGTAGTCGTTGAGGTCGTGCGGGTAGGGGATGGTGTCGATCATCAGATCGAGGCTCTGGGCCGCGTTCTTCACCGCCTCCTCGTCGCTCATCACCACCACCTCGTCGGCGCCGAGCTCGAGGATGTCGGAGCGCTTCGCCTCGGTGGTGGTGAGCGCCACCACCTTGGCGCCGAAGCTCTTGCCGAGCTGCACCGCCATATGGCCGAGCCCGCCAATGCCCGCGACGCCGAGGGTTTGACCCTCCTTCAGGCCAAAATGCTTCATCGGGTTGTAGGTGGTGATGCCAGCGCAGAGGATCGGCGCCGCCTCGGCCGGGTCGATCGCCTCGGGGATGTGCAGCACGAACTCCTCGCGCACCACGATGCCGGTGGAGTAGCCGCCGTAAGTGTTGCTGCCGTCGGGCTTCTTGGGGCCGTTATAGGTGAGGGTCGCGCTCTTGGGGCCCTCGCAGTACTGCTCGTCGCCCTGCTCGCACGGCCCGCAAGCCTGGCAGGAGTTGACCATGCAGCCGACGCCGACCCGGTCGCCCTCCTTGAACTTGGTCACGCCGTCGCCGACGCGGGTGACCAGGCCGACGACCTCGTGGCCGGGCACGCAGGGCCAGACCGTGTTGCCCCAGTCGTCGCGGGCCTGGTGAAGGTCCGAGTGGCAGACCCCGCAATGGGTGATCTCGATCTCCACCTCGCCCGCGCGCATGTCGGGGCGCTCGAAGCTGAGGGGGACCAGCTCGGCGCTGGCTTCGGTGGTGCCGTATCCGATGACGTGCATGGGGCTTCTCCTTGGTCTGAGCTCGCAAAGGCAACGCCCGCCGGGCCGGGGACGTTCCGAAGCCGGGCTTGCGAAGGCGTTCTGCATCGCACAGGGGGCCGCCTATGGTATTGGAACTGATCATCGAGGACAAAGGCTGGGCATCCTTCCTGTCTGCCGAGCTAGCCTCCTCATGCTTGGAGGCCGTCGCCCTCACCGTAGAGCACAACGAGCTGACCAAGCCCGTCTCGGTCCTCCTGACCACCGATGAAGAGGTCCGCGCCCTCAACCGCGACTTCCGCGGCAAGGACAAGCCGACCAATGTGCTGTCCTTTCCCGCAGAGCCCCTGCCCGGTTTGCCAGAGGAGGCGCAGCCCCTCGGAGACCTGGCCCTCGCTCTTGAAACCTGCCTGAGGGAGGCCGAGGAGAAAGCCATCAGCCCGGAGAACCATACGGCTCATCTTCTCGTTCATGGTCTTTTGCATCTCTTGGGTTATGATCACTTGGAAGATGAAGAAGCCGAGGCCATGGAGGCGGCGGAGCGCCGTATCCTCGCAAGGCTCGGTATCGCCGATCCCTATGGGTGAGGCGCAAGGTAGGGGCCGACCGGCCCGAACGATATGATGGAGCTAGCCATGCCCGACGGCGCACCGCCGTCCCCCCCCTCCCCCGCCGAAAAGGCGCAGGAGACCAGCGAGCCTTCCGAGGGACGATCTTTCGAGGGCCAGGAGGCGGAGACACCGCCCTCCTCAAGGAGCCCCTCTCTTTTCCAATCCCTGTTCGGCCGCAAGAACGGCCCGGCCATGGAGCCTCTCACCGGGACGAACGGCAAGGACCGCCAGCTCAGCGCCGCCGAGCGGCAGATGATCGAGCGCGTCGTGGCGCTCGAAAGCGTCCGCGTCGGTGACGTGGCCATCCCCCGCGCCGACATCATCGGCATCGAGATCGAGACCTCCATCCAGGAGTCCCTCGGCCAGTTCGCCGAGGCTGGTCACTCGCGCCTGCCGGTCTACCGGGGCGATCTCGACGACCCCGTCGGCTTCGTCCACATCAAGGACGTGGTCTTGGTAGTGGCCAAGGATCACGGCGCGGAGGAGATGCCCGCGATCAAGGATCTCACGCGGAAGCTTCTCTACGCGCCGCCCTCCATGCCCGTGGCCGACCTTCTTCTGCGCATGCAGGCGCAGCGCATCCACATGGCCCTGGTCATCGACGAGTTCGGGGGTACGGACGGTCTCGTCACCATCGAGGATCTGATCGAGGAGATCGTCGGCGATATCCGCGACGAGCACGACGACGCCGAGGAGATGCGCCTGCGCCAGACCCCCGGCGGGCGCTGGGACTGTGATGCCCGCGCCGAGCTCGAACTGCTGGCTGAGAAGATCGGCGTGGACTTCAGGCTCGAGGACGAGGAGGCCGACACGCTCGGCGGCCTGGTCTTCTCGCTGGCGGGGCGCGTGCCCCTTCGCGGCGAGGTCATCTCCCACCCCGAAGGCCACGAATTCGAGATCGTCGATGCCGATCCGCGCCTGGTGCGACGTGTGCTGATCAGGCTTGCTGAACCGCCGGGCAGCGACGCCAAGTGACGCTGCAGGAGTTGCGCCGGAGGACAGTATCCATCCGTGAGCTGACAGGGTGGCGGCGCTACCTGGCGGCGGCTGGGTTCGGAGCGCTCTTGGCGACGGCCTTCGCGCCGCTGCGGCTGTTCCCCGTCCTGTTCATTGCCCTGCCTGGTCTGGCGCTGCTGCTCGAAGGGGCGCTGACCCAGGAGAGGCCGAGGCGTGCCGCGTTTCTCACCGGCACCGCGTTCGGCACGCTCTTCTTCACCCTGTCGATCTCCTGGGTGGCCAACGCCTTTCTGGTGCAGGCGGACGAGTTCGGGTGGATGATCCCCTTCGTTCTGCCGCCTCTCTTCATCTTTCTTGGCGCGTTCTTCGGCGCAGCGGCGATCTTTCACGCCGAGCTCCGCCTACGGCTCAGTCTGACAGGTCCCGCAAGTCTCCTCCCCCTCACCATCGGCCTGACGGGTGCGGATTTTCTGCGCGGACATATCCTCACGGGCTTCCCCTGGAACGCCCTAGCGCAGAGCACCGCAGCCCATGACTGGCTGCTGCAGCCGCTGAGTATCGTCGGCCCCTACGCCTATGGCGGTGTACTGACCCTCCTGGCCCTGATGCCTGCAGCCGTGGTCCTCTATCCCGGCCACGCCAAGCGCTTCGCCATCGGAGGGGGCAGCGCCTTGGTGCTCATCCTCGCCTATGGCGCCGTCAAGTCTGGCGAAGTACCGCGTAGGGACGATGTGCGGGTGGCCGTGGTCCAGCCCAACCTCGCGCAGCGGGACAAGCTCGATCCGCAAAAGCGCCTCACCTCCCTGCGCCAGAGCCTCGAGATGACCACCCGCGCCGCGGAGGAAGCGCCCAATGTCCAGACCTACGCGATCTGGCCTGAGAACGCCTTTCCCTTCCTGGAGGAGGTGTCGGACTTTCCGCTGATCCTCACCGCAAGGCTGCCTGCCGATACCCTGGTGGTCAGCGGCACGATCCGCGAGATCGGCGATGACGGCTACGGCAACAGCCTTCAGGTCTTCGGCCCGGCGGGCGAGGGCGGCGGGCTTGCAGCGAGCTACGACAAGCACCGCCTCGTCCCCTTTGCCGAGACCCTGCCCTTCTACTCGGTCTTCGAGGCGCTCGGCATTGAGAGCCTCTCGCCTGCAGGGGGCGGCGGCTTCACCGCCGGGCCGGGCCTTGCGCGGATCGAGGTGGGGCAGGCCCCCTTCTCGCCCCTCATCTGCTACGAGGACATCTTCCCAGGCCGCCTCTACCCCAAGGGAGAGCGCCCCGACTGGCTGGTCATCGTCACCAATGACGGCTGGTTCGGCGACGATGCCGGGCCGAAGCAGCACCTCGACATCGCCAGGATGAGGGCGGTCGAGACCGGTCTGCCCATCGCCCGTTCGGCCAATACAGGCATCTCGGCGCTGATCGGTCCGAGGGGTGAGGTGCTCTACCGCCTGCCCCTCTACGAGCCCGGCGTGATCACCGCCGCCCTGCCCGAAGCGCTCCCCCCCACCCTCTATATGAGGGTAGGCGAGATCGGTCTTGTCCTGTTTTTAACAATTATCGCGGTTCCGGTAGTGACCCAGGGGCGTAAGCATGTCTCACCGGTGCAGCAGGGTTAATGCCGGTTTTAAGCCTGATCGTCATGATGGTTGTCTGGGCATCTCTGCAATGTAAGATTGCAGTTCGGGCCGCCAAGGCAGGGTAGGGATAGAGTAGTATGGTTGCCACCACGAACGGCCGCTCCCCAGAGAACAAGCGCGCGCCTCACCCCATCGACGTCCATGTGGGCTCGCGGGTCCGCCTTCGCCGGATGATGCAGGGCATCAGCCAGGACAAGCTCGGCGAGGAGCTGGGCCTCACTTTCCAGCAGGTGCAGAAGTACGAGAAGGGCGTGAACCGGATCGGTGCCAGCCGTCTCTACGAGATCGCGCGGATCCTTTCGGTCCCGGTCCAGTTCTTCTACGACGATTACGGTGACGGCCCGGAGACGCTGATCGGTTTCGCCGAGACCCAGCGCAAGTTCGGGGGCGCCGAGGCCAAGGACGAGCGCGGCGACTTCCTCGCCACTCTCTCCACCCCCGAAGGCATGCAGCTCTGCCGGGCCTTCTCCAAGATCAAGGACTATCAGGTGCGTCGCCGGGTCCTCGACCTCGTCAAGGCGCTCGGCGACGAAGGCGAGCACTAGACGCCGCCCTCACCTCTTCAGAGCGAGGCTGAAAGGCCGCGCTCGCTCGCTCTTCGAAGCCTCCCCCGTGATCGAAAGAGCCCTGATTCGACTCGCTTTTGAGTGCACGGGTCCGTGCCTGTGCACTCGACCAATCGGGGCTGTGATCCCTCCGACGCTCACTTCGCTTGCTACCGCCGGAAGGGGCGCGTTAGGGCCGAGGCCGACTTGAGTGAAGGAGACGGCCCATGCTGGACCAGACGAGCGAGCACCACGGCTTCAACGAGCCCTATGCCGAGGCCGACGAGGTGGTGGTTCCGCGGCTGATGCTGTCCGCCAGCATCGCCGATCTCGTCCACGACAAAGCCGCCAGAACCGCCTCCCAGCTCATCACCGGCATCCGCCAGAGAACCCGCGGCGGAGCCAATCTCGACGCCTTCCTGCGCGAATACGGCCTCTCGACCAAGGAGGGGCTGGCCCTCATGGTGATGGCCGAGGCGCTGCTCCGCGTGCCCGATGCGGGCACCCAGGACCGCCTCATCGAGGACAAGATCGCCGCCGGTGACTGGGACCAGCAGGAGCACAAGTCCGACAGCATGTTCGTGGCCGCCGCCGCCTGGGGGCTCGGCCTCACCAACAAGGTGATCAGGCCCGGCGAGACGCCGCAGAACACCGTCCAGGGCCTCGTCAAACGCCTCGGCACCCCCACCGTCAGAACCGGGGTGCGCCAGGCCATGGGCTATCTCGGCCACCAGTTCGTCCTGGGACAGACCATCGAGGAGGCGCTGCGCCGGGCCAGGAAAGAGGAGAAGAACGGCTACCGCTTCTCCTACGACATGCTGGGCGAAGGGGCGCGTACGGAGCAAGACGCCGAGCGCTACTTCCGCGCCTATATGGACGCGATCGCCGCCATCAAGAAGGCTGCCAAGCCCTCCGACGAGCCGATGATGCGCGGCATCTCGGTCAAGGTCTCGGCCCTCTCCCCCATCTACCATCCGCGCCACCGGGACGAGGCGCTGAAGGCCCTGACACCGAAGCTCATCGAGATCGCTCGTGCGGCGAAGGACGCCAACCTCAACCTGACCGTCGATGCCGAAGAGGCCGAGCGCCTCGATATGTCCTTGGACCTCATCGCCGATGTCTTCGCCGACCCGTCCTTACGCGGATGGGGCGGCTTCGGCCTCGCCGTCCAGGCCTATCAGAAGCGGGCCATGGCGGTCTGCGAGTGGGCGGCCAAGCTCGCCGAAGCCCATGATGACCGTCTGATGGTACGCCTGGTCAAGGGCGCCTACTGGGATACGGAGATCAAGCTGGCGCAGCAGGAGGGGCTCGAGGACTTTCCCGTCTTCACACGGAAGGCCGCCACCGATCTCTCCTACGTGGCGTGCGCCGCGAAGCTTCTCGAAGCCGCTCCCCGCCTCTACCCCCAGTTCGCCACCCACAACGCGCTGACCGTCGCCACCATCATTGAGATCGCGCATACGGAGAATGCGCCCAAGGATTTCGAGTTTCAGCGCCTCCACGGCATGGGGGAGAGCCTCTACGAGCAGGTGACGGAGGATGGCATTTCGACCATACGGGGCGCTGAGAAGTTCCCCTGCCGCGTCTACGCCCCCGTGGGCGGCCACCGCGACCTTCTCGCCTATCTCGTCCGCAGGCTGCTGGAGAACGGCGCCAACAGCTCCTTCGTTAGCCAGGTCCATGACGAGAACCTCTCCGACGACTTCCTGTTGGAGCAGCCTAGGGCACGGCTGAGAAGGTTGGGCGGCTTCCGCCACAGCGGCATCAAGAGACCCACCGATATCTTCGGACCACGGCGCAACTCAGTGGGGCTCTCCTTCGGAGACGAGGCCGCCCTCGGCGCTCTTCTGAACGGCATGGAGGCGGAGGGCGCGAAGCTCGGCACGCCGGAGCTCACCTCTCTCGTCTCCGGCGAGGAGGCACGCAGCGAGAACAACCGCCCCCTGATCAGCCCGAGCACGGGCGAGACCATCGCCACCCTTCACGAGGCTGACGAGGAGATCGCAGCAGCAGCCGTCAAGGAGGCGGTAGCGGCCCACCACGAGTGGAACGCTCTGCCTGCGGAGGGAAGAGCCAGAGCGCTGGAGCGCATGGCCGACCTTCTGGAGGTGAACCGCGACCGGCTGATGGCTATCCTTGCGAGGGAGGCCGGCAAGAACCTCGAGGACGGCATCGCGGAGATCCGCGAGGCGGTGGATTTCTGCCGCTTCTACGCCTCCGAGGCCAAGCGCCTCTTCGTCCCCCACCCCCTGCCCGGCCCCGTAGGCGAGGAGAACCAGCTCCGCCTCGAAGGCCGCGGCGTCTTCGTCGCCATCGCGCCTTGGAACTTCCCGCTGGCGATCTTCCTGGGGCAAGTGACGGCGGCTTTGGCGGCAGGCAACACGGTGGTCGCCAAACCCGCCGAGCAGACGCCGATGATCGCTCACGAGGCCGTCCGTCTTCTGATCGAAGCGGGCGTTCCCAAGGGGGCCGTGCAGCTTGTCCTTGGCGGCGGCGAGGTCGGCCGGGCGATCCTCGACCAGCCGCAGATCGCAGGGGTGGTCTTCACCGGCTCCACCGGTACGGCCAAGGCGATCCAGCGCCAGCTCGCCGAACGTGACGGCGCCATCCTTCCCCTCATCGCCGAGACCGGCGGGGTGAACGCCATGCTGGTGGACGCCACCGCCCTCCCCGAGCAGGTCACCGACGATGTCGTCGCCTCGGCCTTCCAATCGGCGGGCCAGCGCTGCTCGGCCCTCCGTGTGCTCTACATACAGGAGGACGTAGCCGAAGGCATGCTGCGCATGATCGAGGGGGCGGCGCGCACCATGAAGCTTGGCAACCCCGCCGAGATGACCACCGATATCGGCCCGATCATCGACGAGACCGCAAGGCGGCGCCTAGCCGACTATGTCGAGCGGCGCGGGGGGGTGCACTGGCAGGGCGAAGCGCCCGAAGAGGGGACGTTCTTCCCCCCGACCATCATCCGTCTGGATCAGGATGAAGCTCTACAAGAGGAGGTCTTCGGCCCCGTCCTCCACGTCAAGACCTACAAGGCGGGCCGCAGCGAGGACGTGCTTCGCGAGGTGGGCTCCTCCGGCTACGGACTGACCTTCGGCCTCCACACCAGGATCACCGAGACCGCCGAGCGCATTGCGGGTAAGGCGCCTGCGGGCAATGTCTATGTCAACCGCAACCAGATCGGCGCCATCGTCGGCAGCCAGCCCTTCGGCGGCATGGGCCTCTCCGGCACCGGCCCTAAGGCGGGCGGGCCGCACTACCTCCTCCGCTTCGCCGAGGAGCGGGTGATCTCCACCAACACGGCGGCGGCGGGGGGTAACGCCTCGCTGATCGCCATGACGGATGCGGAGTAACCGAGCCGTAGACTGTTAGTGCCCCCATTTCATCTAGCGCCTCCCTCTCCCGCCTGCGGGAGAGGGACCGAGGGTGAGGGGGTTCGACGCGCAGGTCTTAATAGCAAGCGCAGCAGAACGGCTTCGCCAATCCCCTCACCCAAAGCCTGCTGGTGCAGCCTTTGACCTCTCCCGCTAGCGGGAGAGGTAAGCCCAGTTCATATCCTCAAACCTCGATCACCACCTTGCCCACATGCTGCCCGCTGCGCAGGTACACATAGGCCGCCTCCGCATCACTGAACGCGAAGCGCCGGTCGATCACCGGCTCGATACGGTTCACGTGGACGGCTTCGACCACCTCGCGTAGCATCTCCGTCGAGCCCACATAGATGCCATGAACGGTAAGTGCGTTGAGGAGAATGGGCGTCACGTCCGGGGTGTCGCTAGTCAGAACGCCGATCAGCGCGATCTGCCCGCCGGGTCTACATGCCGCCATGGAGCGGGCGAGGGTTCCCGAACCGCCGGTCTCGACGACGGCGTCCACCCCGCCGGTCAGCTCACGGACCACCTCGTCCCATTCGGGGTGCGTCCTGTAGTTGACCACATGGTCCGCACCCAGTTCTTTCATCATCGCCAGTTTCTCCTCCGAGGAGCTGGTGATCGTCACCTCCGCCCCCATCGCCTTGGCGAACTGGAGCGCGAAGACACTGACCCCGCCCGTGCCGAGCAGCAGCACCTTGTCCCCTGCCTTCACGCCGCAGCGCCGAAGGCCGTGCCAGGCGGTCACCGCCGCGCAGGGAAGACTTGCCGCTTCCGCGAAACCCAACCCATCGGGTAGCGCTACGAGCGCATGAGCAGGAACGCAGACTTCCTCGGCCAGGACACCGTCCACCCCGCCGCCGAGACTTGAGTTCAGTGCCCTGTCATCGATCGGTCCGCCGGACCAGTGAGCCATGAAGTTGATGACTACTCGGTCACCGACATTCCAGCCGCTCACACCGTCACCTAGGGCAGATATCTCCCCCGCCCCGTCGGAGAGGGGAACGACGTCGTCGAGATCGTTCCGGGCGTATCCGCCGTCCAGCACCAGCAAGTCGCGATAGTTGAAGGATGCTGCCCTGACCCGGACCCTGACATAGCCGGGCTTGGGTAACGGTGCGGATCGATCCTCCAGCACCAGTGTCCGGTCCGATCCCGTACCGCGTAATCTGTAGGCCTTCATCACAAACCTCCTTAGCATGTTCGTTTGTACGGATTTTTCGAACTAATGCTGTTGATCGCCAGCTTGCAAGCTTTATTCGCAGCTCCTGGGTCGGGGGTTACAGACGGAGAGGGTTCCCCTCGTAGCGGTCTGAGGGTTTCTTCTCCTCGCTTCCTTGCGGTAGGGACGAGGCCATGCCTGCGCCCATCACCCATCCGAAGATCGAGGACGTGCCCCTCGCCGCCGTCCTCCACGCGCTGAGCGACCCTGTCCGTCTCTCCATCGTCGCTCTGGCGGCGGAGGAGGACGGGCTGCCCTGCCGCGCCTTCGAGACCGCCATCCCGAAGAGCACCATGAGCCACCACTGGCGCATTCTCAGGGAGGCCGGAATCATCAGGCAGGAGGGCCGCGGCACTTCGCGCATCAACAGCCTGCGCCGGGAGGAGCTCGACGCTCGCTTTCCGGGCCTTCTCGGCAACGTCCTGGAGCAATACCGGCGCGAGAGCCCCTAACGGGCTTTCACGGGTCAGGAGGACTGCGACCCCTTGCCCTCCCGCTTCCGTGACGACATAAGGATTTCTTTATATCGTCATCTCGGAGGCTCCGATGGCCCGCCAGAACTACATCTTCACCTCGGAAAGCGTCTCCGAGGGCCACCCCGACAAGGTCGCCGACCGCATCTCCGACGCCATCGTTGACCTGCATCTCGCCCGCGAGCCTGAAGCCCGTGTGGCTGTCGAGACGCTCACCACCACCAACCGGGTGGTGCTGGCCGGGGAGACCCGGACCGAAGAGCCCATCGACAAGGAAGAGCTGATCGAGACCGCCCGCGGCGCCGTGAAGGCCATCGGCTACGAGCAGGACGGCTTCCACTGGAAGGACGCCGAGATCGAGTGTCACGTCCACGGCCAGTCCGCCGAGATCGCACAGGGCGTCGATGCCGGTGCGGACAAGGACGAGGGCGCGGGCGACCAGGGCATCATGTTCGGCTTCGCCACCGACGAGACCGAGAGCCTGATGCCCGCCCCCATCGCCTTCTCCCACGCCATTGTCGGCGCTCTGGCCGAGGCGCGCCACGGCGGCGAGACGCGCCTCCTGCCCGATGCCAAGAGCCAGGTGACGGTTCGCTACGAGAACGGCCGCCCGGTCGGCACCACCTCCGTCGTTGTCTCCACCCAGCATCAGGACGGCCTCAGCCAGGCGGACATGCGCGAGCTGGTCAGGCCTTACGTCGAGCGCGCCCTGCCCGAAGGTTGGATGTGCCCGGAGGAGGAGTTCTACGTGAACCCCACGGGCAAGTTCGTGATCGGAGGACCCGATGGCGACGCAGGCCTCACGGGCCGCAAGATCATCGTCGACACCTATGGCGGCGCAGCGCCGCACGGCGGCGGCGCGTTCTCGGGCAAGGACCCGACCAAGGTTGACCGCTCGGCTGCCTATGCCTGCCGCTACCTCGCCAAGAACGTGGTGGCCGCAGGGCTGGCGCGCTCCTGCCTGATCCAGGTGAGCTACGCGATCGGCGTCGCCAAGCCGCTGTCTTTGTTCGTGGACTTCGCCGGCACGGGCGAGGTGGCCGAGCTGGAGCTCGAAAACAAGCTTCTCGACATCATGAACCTCTCCCCCCGCGGCATCCGCACCCATCTCGGCCTCAACAGGCCGATCTACGAGCGCACCGCTGCCTACGGACATTTCGGTCGTACACCGGAAGAAGATGGCGGCTTCTCCTGGGAGAAGACCGACCTCGCCGAAGAGCTGAAGCGAGCGTTCTAGACCATTCCTACACCTCTCCCTTCGGGAGAGGTCCCCATCTTCGATGTGGGGTGAGGGCTTACGGCGACTGCCCTTCTCTCTCCCCTGCCTCCTTTTGTTGATGACCGCCTACCTTCAGTAGGCCGGCCGAAGACAGCAGAACCGCCATGCCCGACAACACCTACCGTCCGCCTACTGACCGCCGTGAGGCGGTGGGTGGCCGCCTGTTCGGCAGAAACCAGGACAGACCCCTCAAGCAGCGTCAGGCAAAGCTGGTCCAAGAGCTGCTTCCGAAGCTCTCTTTCGATCAGAACAGCGCGGCAGAGATGGTAGCTGGTCATCAGGGTCCGGTCTATTTTGAGATCGGCTTCGGCGGCGGTGAGCACCTCGCCTTCCAGGCCGAGCGCCATCCCGAAGCCCTCTGTTTCGGCGCCGAACCCTTCATCAACGGCGTCGCGAAACTCCTGATTCAGGTCGAGGAGCAGGAGCTTAAGAACGTCCGCGTCCTGGAAGGTGACGCCCGCCCCGCCCTTGCGGCGCTTCCTGATGCCTCCTTGGACCGCCTCTTCCTTCTCCAGCCCGACCCCTGGCCCAAGAAACGCCACCACAAGCGCCGCATGGTCAGCCAGAACTTCCTCTCTGAGGCTAGGCGCCTTCTGAAGCCAGGCGGCGAGCTGCGCATCAGCTCAGACATCGCCGACTATATCCGCTGGACGATGATGCACTGGCAGATGGCAGGCGGCGACGCCTCGGGCCTCGTCTGGACCGCCGAGCGCGAGGCGGACTGGACCGAGGGAGGCGAGGACTGGCCGAAGACCCGCTACATGGAGAAGGGTGAGCGCGAGGGCCGCCCGGTGACGTTTCTGACGTTCAGGCGGGATTGAGCCGGGAGACCGTCGGTTTCGGCGGCTCGACGTGAGAGTAGGGCGGGATGTCCTCCATGACCACGCAATTCGGGCCGATCACGCTGTGTCGTCCTATGCGCACCCTGCCAGCGACCACCACACCCGCGCCCAGATTGACGCCGTCCTCGATGATCGGCTTGCCCTTGAGGTCGGACAGGCGTCCCACACCGAAGGTGGTGTTCTGTCGGATGGTCACATCATTGCCGATACGCCGCGCACCGAGCATCATGCCGCCGAAATGCTCGATCTTGACGCGGCGGCCCACATTGACCGTGTAGTCGAGCTTGATCCCGCAGATCACGTTCACCATGACGTTCATGACGAGATAGATGAGCGTTAGAGGTACACGGAATATCTTCGTTTTCATCGACATGCGCCAGTTGCCGAACCGGTGCCAGAACAGCGCCCAAAAACCATAGGAGCGGAGCGAGCCGTCGTTCGTATCGAGATCCTCCCGCACCAACGCCCAGAAGGAGATGTCCTGCGGGTTGCGGTTGTCAGCTCCGTCATTGATCGGCTCGCTATCCGCCGCCGCCGTTGCGGAGCCTTCCAAAAGCGCGCTGACCGGCCTGCTGCGCCAGTCCGGGGGCAGGCTTCCCACCCGCTCCTCGATCAGCATAGCGAGGTTGAGCGTCTGTAGACTGTCGATCTCCGCCTCGCTGGCGCTGAGGCCGGTCTCCTCGTAGTCATTGCCTAAGATAGCAGCGATCGGGTCAGCCTCGAGCGGCGCAGGGGCGGCAAGGCTCGCCAGCTCTCTTCTGCGGATCTTCCCGGTGGGTGTGCGCGGCAGTTCGTCCGTCTCTGCGGTCCGCAAGACCCCGGAAGCAGCGAGCCCCTCTTCGGTCAGCACGTGCTGCGTTGCGGTGAGAAGCTCTGGCAACGGCGGTCCCTTCTCCTCGCGAACGAGGAGGATCCCCTCGCCGTAGACCGGGTCGGGAAGACGACCGAGAGCGAAGCCGCCGGATAGGCCGTACTCGGAGGCGAGCCTCGCCTCGACGGCTTCGGGTGAGACCTTCTTGCCGCCGCAGTTGATGAGGTCGTCTGCCCGTCCTTCGAAATAAAGGTAGCCTTCTTCGATCCTGCCGAGGTCGGAGGTCCTCAGCCACCCTTTCTCATCCGCTAGCGGAACGATCTCCTCTCCCACAAGGAGGCCCGTGGCCAGGTGCGGTCCGTGAAGCTCGATCCTGCCGCCCTTGCATATCCGCACATCGGTGCCCGCCTGCGGTTTCCCGACGCTCCCGAGAACGGCTTCTCCGGCTTTGTCGATGCGAAGGAAGGTGCTACGTGATGCTTCGGTGAGGCCGTAGTGCTGGGTGATGGAGGCGTTAGGAAAAAGGGACCGGACGGCCTCCTTCTCTTCGGCCGCCATGAACTGCGAGCCGATCTCGATGAAGCGGACCCTGCTCCCGCAACCTTCGAAAGCTGCCTTCCGTTTGAGCAGCATGCGCAACTGGCTGGGAACCGCGGAGAACGCATCGACCTCACCTGCCGAAAGCAGCGCTGCGAGCTCTTCCGGATCGAAGCCGTTCTCCGCCAGGCGGGCCGTCCCTCCGATCTTGGCGAGAACCCTGCACCTGCCAAACCCGAACGAGTGGTAGACCGGTACCCCGACATACTCGCAGACCTCGCCTTCGATCCCGCTGACCTCGATCAGCCTGTCCACGGTGTTCGCAAGGGCCGCCGCTGAAATCAAAACAGCCTTGGGCTTACCCTCCGTACCAGAAGTGAAGCTGATGAGCGCAGGTTCATCACCGGTCTCGGGAAAGATCGGGAGCTTGCTAGATCCGGGTAGAAAGCTTCTCACCTCCGTCACCCCGGCAGCTTCGATGCGTTCGGCATCGTCTAGCGCGCGCAGGGGAACGGCGATCTTTCCCTCACCGACGATCTCGCCGAGACCGCGAACATAGTTCAGCGAGTTCTCCGCTACGATGCCGACACGGGGCCTCACGGGTTGTTCCTTTCAGGGGCCGGCTCCGAGACGGCACCGATTAGGCAATGCCTGGCGAAAGGGATCATCCCCACACGCCCCTTCCTATCTTCTCTGCGAAGTGCTTGCACCACATAGCGAACCATCAATCCCGCCAGCTTGGCGGCTGCCGCCCCGACTGCGTAGGGTCTGCCATGGTTGGAGACGAAGTAGTGCCGCCAGCTTTCATACCAGTAGCGGGGCATGGGCTTGTCGACGGCTCGCCCGCCTCTGACCCCCGTCGAAACCCCGGCATAGTGCATGCAGCGGGCTGCCGGGTTGTGCAGAATGGTCCAGCCCGCCTTCCGGATCGCAAGCTGAAAGTCGATCTCCTCAAAATAGAGAAAGAAGCGGTCGTCCATGAAAGCGACATCGGTAAGTGCCTCTCGGCGAACCATGAACGCTGCGCCCGAGACCCACTCGACCTCATAGGCCAGCTTACCGATGGATGGGCGTTTGTAGGTCGAGGCTGAACCGAGATAGGAGACCATCGGCAAACTGGTCGTCAGCTCACCGACAAGCGACGGAAAAGCGAAAGTCGACGCGCGCTCGTCACCTGTCTCGTTCTCGATCCGTGCGCCAACTATTCCTATGCTCTCTTCTGCGAAGAGGGTGTCAGCCAGCTTCTCGAGGCAGTCCATCTCGAGCAGCGTGTCGGGGTTCAAAAAGAAGACCGCATCGGGTTGTTCTTCTCTAGTGTAGACAGCCCTTAAGCCCTCGTTGTTACCGCCTGCAAAACCAGTGTTGCGCTCAGCTGGCAGAAGTTCGACCCAGCCTTCTGCGCCGAGTTCCTGCACGGCATGCCGCAGCAGCTCCACCGAGCCGTCCGCCGAGGCGTTGTCGACGATGACCACATCCACACCGTAGGAGCCGTTCTGCCTTACCGCCGATAGTCTCTTCAGGGTCGGCGGGATCAGCTCCGCCGCGCGGTAGTTGACGATGATGACCGTGACGGAACGCATAGGACTCACATTCGGGGGTGACAGGGGGCTTCGTGCCTCCTATCTACAAGAAACAGTTTTCGAAACCATTCGAGAGCGGCCCCGCGGGGCCGCTTTTTTGTTGCCCTGATCGGGAGTAGGATAGCCATATGGCAGAAGACGGCGCGATCACCGAGCTTCTCACCCCCGTCATCGAGGCGGCTGGCTTCGAGACGGTGCGCATCAGAACGACCGGCGCCCGCGAGAAGACCCTGCAGGTGATGGCCGAGCGCCCCGACGGCACGATGAGCGCCGAGGACTGCGCAGAGCTGTCGCGCGCTATCTCCGTCGTGCTCGAAGAGACCGACCCGGTGGAGGGCGCCTACACGCTGGAGGTTTCCTCCCCCGGCATCGACCGGCCTCTCACCCGGCTGAAGGACTTCGAACGCTGGGAAGGTTTCGCGGCCAAAATAGAACTGACCCAGGCAGTGGAGGATCAGAAACGCTTCCGCGGCCACCTCGCCGGCGTCGAGGAGGGCGACGTGCTCTTCGACATCGAGGGCGAGGACGAGACGGCGGTGGTGCCCTTCGGCCTGATTAAAAGCGCCAAGCTCCTCATGACCGACGAGCTGATCGCCGAGAGCCTGCGAAGGTCCAAGGCGGCGCTAAAAGAGGGCGACGCCGAGTGGTCCGAGAACCGCGACGGCCCCCAGCGCGGCGGAATGTGATGAATTTCCCTCTCCGTCTTCCCACGTCATCCCGGAAAGCCGTAGGCTTATCCGGGACCCATGGCCCGACCGCCTCAAGAGTTGCAGCGGCAGGTCCATGGGTCCCGGCTCTCCGCTTCGCTACGGCCGGGATGACGGCATTTGTTGCTAGCTGCAGTGCTGATGCGGCGGGCGATTGCAGCAGCGCAGGCGGGGTTTGGGACGAAGACGACCAACGCTGCTACTGCACTTACAAACAACAGGGCACTTACGAAGACGCCCCCACCAAAGAACAACTGGCCTGGCGCGAATGGTGCACCGGCCTATCCGATCTCGACAGCGTAAAGAACAAAGCCGCGGTGACCCCCGCGCCGAAGGGAGACTAACCCCATGGCCGTCACAGCCAACAAACTCGAACTCATGCAGATCGCCCGCGCGGTGGCGATGGAGAAGTCCATCGACATGGACATCGTCATCGACGCCATGGAGGACGCCCTTAGCCGCGCGGCCAAGTCCCGCTACGGCCAGGAGACCAACATCCGCGTCGAGATCGACCCCAAGACCGGCGAACAGCGGCTTTGGCGGCTGATGGAGGTGGTGGAGAGCGTCGAGAACGACTCGACCGAGATCACCCTCAAGGCGGCGCAGCGCTCGAACCCCGAAGCGGAGATCGGCGACTTCCTCTCCGATCCCCTGCCGCCGGTGGATTTCGGCCGTGTCGCGGCGCTCTCCGCCAAGCAGACCATCACCCAGCGCATGCGCGATGCCGAGCGCGACAACCAGTATGAGGACTACAAGGACCGCGTCGGCGAGATCATCTCCGGCATCATCAAGCGGCTCGAATACGGCCATGTCATTGTGGACCTCGGCAAGGGCGAGGCGGTCATCCGCCGTGACCAGCAGATCCCCCGCGAGCCCCTCAGACAAGGGGATAGGGTGCGCGCCTATATTGCCGATGTCCGTAGAGAGCCGCGCGGACCGCAGATCTTCCTCTCGCGCACCCACCCCCAATTCATGGCCAAGCTCTTCGAGCAGGAGGTGCCCGAGGTCTATGACGGCGTCATCGAGATCAAGGCCGTCGCCCGCGACGCAGGCAGCCGCGCTAAGATCGGCGTCTACTCCAACGACAGCTCCATCGACCCCGTCGGTGCCTGCGTCGGCATGAGGGGCAGCCGCGTTCAGGCCGTGGTCGGCGAGCTCGCCGGCGAGAAGATCGACATCGTGCCTTGGTCGGAAGACACCGCCACCTTCGTCGTCAACGCCCTGGCCCCCGCCGAGGTCGCCAAGGTGGTGCTGGATGAGGAGCTGGAGCGCATCGAGGTGGTCGTCCCCGACGAGCAGCTTTCGCTTGCCATCGGCCGTAGAGGCCAGAATGTCCGCCTCGCCAGCCAGCTCACCGGCTATGAGATCGACATCATGACCGAGGAGGAGGAGAGCGAGAAGCGCCAGAAGGAGTATGCCGAGCGTTCCAAGCTCTTCATGGAAGTCCTCGACGTGGACGACATGATCGCCAACCTTCTCGTCGCCGAAGGCTTCGCGCGGGTCGAGGAGATCGCCTATGTCGAGCTTGACGAGATCGCCCTGATCGAAGGTTTCGACGACGAAACCGCCGAAGAACTCCAGGCTCGTGCCCAGGAGTATCTGGAGAAGGAGCGCCAGGAACTCGATGCTAAGCGGATCGAAATGGGCGTGCAGGACGACCTTCTCGAGTTCGAGCAGCTCGACCTCAAAATGATCATCGCCCTCGCCGAGGAAGGCGTGAAATCCGCCGAGGATCTCGCGGGCTGCGTCGCCGACGACCTCACCGGCTGGACCGAGCGGGTCGACGGCGAGAAGAAGCACTATGAGGGCATGCTGGAGAAGTTCCGCATGAAACCCGACGCCGCCGAAGCCCTCATCGCCGAGGCCCGCCACCGCATGGGCTGGGACGAAGAGGAGGAAGGCGAGGAGGAAGCCGTAGAGGCCTAAGCTTCTGGTACGGCAACGAAAGATCGGCTGCCGCCGCGCAGCCGATCCGCCGGAACGGTAAAATTGTCAGTTGCCTTTCAGCCCTTCTGCAAAGCTCACAGCGCTAATGTACGGCCTTGTCGTCAGGCGGGGCTTGCAACTTGGGGTTACGGAACACCCTGATCGGTCACCTGTTGGGGGTAGCGGTGCTTGCCGCTATCGCCGTCAGCGTGCTCCTCTCCGTCTCGGTCTACATGCTGACCAGGGCCGAGGTGGAGGAGTACTGGACCGAGCGCCTCCTCCAGACCACGCTCTCCCGCGCCGAGCGCCAGCGCACCACCTTCGAGAACCTTGACACCGCCTTCGGCGAGATCCGAAGCTACCACGACAAGGTGCAGAACCGCCTCGACCCCGAGGCGAGCTGGGAGCGCTTCGAAACCCACTTCCCCCCCTTCGGCGACGGCACGAGGCGCAGCACCTCCGCCCTCTATGAGGGGGTGCCTGATCCCTACGGCAACGCGCTCTGGGGCACGGCGGGCTACTTTCCGCGGGCGGGTGAGCTGACCGGTGAGCGGAGACGGCTGGTCATGGCCTCCTTCGAGGTCATCAACCGCTTCGGCCCCGCCCTTCACGGCCAGGTCCCGAACCTCTGGTTCTTTAGCCTGGAGGGCGACGTGGTGGTCTTCGCCCCCGACCGGCCCGACCAGCTCATGCCCTACCGGCGGGACCTGCCCCCCGATTTCGACTTCTCCCAGCAGGAGGTCTTCTCCCTGGCGAGCGTGGCCGAGGCGCCGGAGCGGGACATGCGCTGCGGGCGCCTCAACCCCATGGTCTACGAGGTGGACGGCGCCAAGACGACGCTGACCTCGAGCTGCCAGATCCCCATCGACGACGCCGAGGGCAACCATCTGGGCTCCTTCGGCGTGACCTTGCCGCTGACCGGCTGGATGAACGTCACCGTCGAGGCCGGGGCGGATCAGAACCACCGCTTCATGCTGATGAGCCGCCGCTACGGGCTCCTCGCCCATTCCGACCTCGATACGGGCGGGCTGCCCGAGGACGTCCAGGCCATGGCGAGCCGCGAGGACGTCGAGGGGCTTCTCGGCCGGATGACGGCCGAAAGCGGCGCCTTCCGCCACGAGGAGACCGGCGTCCTCGTGACCTACGCCACGATCGACGGCCCCGACTGGCGGCTCGTGGCCGTGCAGCCCATGAGCATCGTGGCGGGCGCTGCGACCAAGGCCGCGCTGAGCGCTGCGGCAGCGGCGGGCCTGACGGCGGTCCTTCTTCTCCTGACCATCGGCTTCGCCACGCTGCGGATGGTGGCAAGGCCCCTTCGCCAGCTCGCAGGCGACAGCCAGCGGGCGATCAGCGCGGGCAACAACCTCAAGCGCCACACCGGCCGCTCCGACGAGATCGGCACCCTCGCCCACGCCCTCATGGAGCGCGACGAGCGCGTGCAGAACCTGGTGGAGAACCTGGAGCAGCGCGTCGCGGAACGCACCGCCGAGCTCGACCAGGCCAAGCGCGAGGCGGAGACTGCGAACGACGCCAAGACCGCCTTCCTGGCTACGATGAGCCACGAGATCAGGACCCCAATGAACGGGGTGATCGGCATGTCCGAGGCGTTGGCGCGGACCGAGCTCGACGACGAGCAGCGCGGCTATCTCGACGTGATGCAGCGCTCGGGCGGCTCGCTCCTCGCCCTCATCGACGACATCCTCGACATCTCCAAGATCGAGGCCGGCAAGCTCACGCTCGAGCCCCTCCCCGTCGATCCCCTGACCCTGCTCGACGAGGTCTGCGGCCTCTACCAGGAAGCCGCCGACCGCAAGGGCATCGAGCTTCTGAAGGATACCGAGGACCTCGAGCCGGGGACGATCACCACCGATCCGCTGCGCCTGCGCCAGATCCTCTCCAACCTCGTCTCCAACGCCATCAAGTTCACCGAGCAGGGCTTCGTCCGGGTCAGCGCGAAGTCCCTCAGCGGCGACCGGCTGCGCGTGGCCGTGACCGATACCGGCCCCGGCGTGCCCAGGGCCATGCAGGCCGCCATCTTCAACAAGTTCGAGCAGGCGGAGAACTCCACCACCAGGCGCTTCGGCGGCACGGGGCTCGGCCTCGCCATCTCGCGCGAGCTGGCGCATATCCTGGGCGGCGAGCTCTATCTCGAATCCGAAGAGGGCCAGGGCGCGGTGTTCGTCCTGACGATCAGCGGCAGCGCCGCCTCCCTGGGGCAGACCGCTGCGGTGCCGACGCCGCTTCCCGTCCGCACGGAGGAGGGCACCGGCAGCATCGCCGGGATGAAGCTTCTCGTGGCCGAGGATCTCGAGGTGAACCGCCAGGTCCTGGCTGCTATCTGCCGCCCCCTCGGCGTCCACCTCACCATGACCGGCAACGGACGCGAGGCCATCGACACGCTGGCGACCGGCGAGTTCGACGCGGTGCTGATGGATCTGCGCATGCCGGTGATGGACGGCCTCGAGGCCATGCGCCGGATCAGGGCGGGCGAGGCAGGCGAGAAGGGGCGCACCATCCCGATCCTCGCCCTCACCGCCAACGCCATGCGCGAGCATGTGGAGGAGAGCCTGGCGGCTGGCGCCAACGCCCATGTGGCCAAGCCGGTCAGCCGCTCCGCCCTGACCAAGGAGCTTCTGCGCTGCTGCGGTCTTGAGGGCGGCGAAAGTGCGGCCCCAACGAGCCAGCCGAGGCGGCCCTACTGAAGCTCGTCTTGCCAGGGCCGCCGCCTTGGGTAACAGACCGCGCCATGAAGGAGCCTCTACCCCCCGTCTCGGCCTATATCCGCACCAAGAACGAGGCGCGCCGCATCGGCAATGTCGTCCGCGCCGCGAAGAAGGGCGTCAGCGAGGTGGTGGTGGTGGATTCAGGCTCCACCGACGACACGGTCGCCATCGCCGAAGCGGCAGGCGCCAAGGTCCACCACGTCCCCTGGCGCGGCAATGGCGGCCAGAAACGGGCCGCCGAGGACCTGTGCGCGCACGACTGGCTCCTCGATCTCGACGCCGACGAGGTCATCACCGAGGAGATGGCCGCCTCGATCCGTGAGCTCTTCAAAGACGGCGCCGAACCCGAGGCCCCCGTCTACGGCCTGCGCCAGGTCCACGCCGTCCCCTTCGGCGAGCCCTGGTGGGGCACGGACATCATCGTCAAGAACAAGCTCTACGACCGTCGCCGCATCCGCATCCCCGACCATGCCGCCTGGGACCAGCTCGAACACTCCAAGAAGACGAGCCCGCGCCTCGGCGGCCACATGCTGCACTACATGTTCTCGGACATTGGCGACCTGGTGAAAAAACAGGAGCGCAACATGACGAGACGTGCCGCGAACGTGCCGCTCAAGCCCAAGGGTCAGCTCGCTCTGCGAATCCTCTTCGCCTTCCCGGTCTATTTTCTGAAGCGCTACTTGCTGAAAGGCCTCTTCCGTAGGGGCGTCTACGGATTCGCCTTCTCGATGACGATCGCCTATGGCCGCTGGCTAAAGGATGTGAAGCTCTATGAGCGCCACCTGGCCGCCGAGGCCGAAGCGAAGGAGCCGCTGAATGCTTGATTTTGGAGCCCTGAGAGCCGCCCGTACACGGACCGAACCCTTCACCTATATCGTCGCCGAAGCCGCCCTCACCAGTGAGGAGGCAGGCGAGGTCCGGCGCGACTACCCGGCGATCACCAAGACCGGTTACCTGCCGCTCAGCCAGCTCGAAGCTTCCGGCAAGTTCGCCGAGCTGATCGCGGACCTTCAGTCCCCGGAGCTTGCCGAGGTCTTGTCGGAGAAGCTGAACCTCGACCTCATCGGCAAGCCCCGCATGATCACCGTGCGCAAGCACTCCAAGATCGGCGATGGCCGCATCCACAACGACAGCGTCTCGAAGATCTGCACCATGCTGGTCTACCTCAACGACGGCTGGGACAAATCGGAGGGCGGCGCCATCCGTGCCCTCAACGGCGAGCACGACATGGACGACTACGCCGAGGAGGTAGAGCCGTTAGCTGGCAATGTCTTCGCCTTCGCAAGGTCCGAGACGAGCTGGCACGGCCACCCCCCCTTCGCCGGAGAGCGCTACGTCATCCAGACGACGTTCCTGACCTCCGAGGAGGAGCTAGCAAGAAAAGAGCAGCGCGGCGGGCTGCAGCTCAAGCTGAAGAAGCTCTTTGAGCGGATCAGGTGAGCTGAATTCTTACCTAAGCTCGGCTTCCTTCATAGACGCCTTCCCACGGCTTGTCCGTGGGACCCAACTCCTACGAGTTCATCTAGGCTCCGGACCCATTAATATCCTTGAGAGCGGAGGCGGATGGTGATTCACGGTTTTCGAAGGGAGACCGGTGATGTGGGAGAACCTGTTTTGGCTGAGCGAGGATCAGTTCGAGAAGCTCCGTCCACTGCTGCCTGACAAGGTCCGCGGGGTGGCGCGGGTCGATGACCGGCGGGTGATCTCGGGCATTGTGCATGTGCTGAAGTCGGGTTGCCGGTGGGCGGACGCACCGCCCGATTATGGCCCCCGGAAGACCCTCTATAACCGCTGGCGACGCTGGGCCGAGAAGGGGTCAAACGTATACGTTTGACGGGTTCGCATCTTCGAGGCTTTGGCTGACGAGGGCGGCCCGCCTTCTCAGGCGCTGATCGATAGCTCCGCGGTGAGAGCGCACCGCTCTGCTGCTGGCGCTAAAGGGGGGAGAAGGAACAGGCGATTGGGCGCAGCCGCGGCGGGCGGACAACGAAGATCCACGCCATCACCGACCGCTTCTGCCGCCCCATCCGGTTCTTGCTGACCGGCGGACAGGTGCCCGACTGTGTTGCTGCCGAGAACCTTCTCACGCTGATGCCAGAGGGCGTGAACGTCGTCCTCGGCGACAAGGGCTACGATAGCAACAAGGTCAGAGCACAGATCGAAGCCGCGGGCGCTGCGCCGAACATCCCGCCCAAGTCGAACCGACGCTACAAACCCGGCTTCTCCAAGGCGCTCTACCGCAACAGAAATGCCGTCGAGAGGATGTTCGGCAGGCTCAAGGACTTCCGTCGCATCGCCACACGCTACGACCGCAGGGCCGATACCTTCGCCTCAGCCGTCGCCCTCGCCGCTACCGTCAGTTACTGGTTATGAGTCCGGGCCCTAGCAGCACTGTTCGGAGTTGGGTCCCGCGGTCTTCGGCTTCGCCTACGCCGTGGGAAAGCGTCGTGAACGGATCTCGGTGGAAAACTCAGCTCGCCGCCGCGCTCTTCCTCCGCCGAGGACGCCGCGAGCCGCCGCCCGGTTTCTTGGCCTGGGTCTGCTGGCCCTGACGGCGCTGACCGCCGCCCCCGCCCCGGCGGGACGGCTGCTGGCCCCGGCCCGCGGGGCCCTTGGGTTTCACGGGGCGAACCGAAGGATCGGGCTCGTCCGATAGCAGCCCTTCCAGACCGTCCGGCGCATCGGCCGTCTTGATCTTCATGCGGATGGTCTTCTCGACATCGCGCAGGTAGTAGAGCTCGTCCTCGGCCACCAGCGAGTAGGCGAGCCCCGCCCTGCCCGCGCGGGCCGTGCGCCCGATGCGGTGGACATACTGCTCGGCCACGTTGGGCATCTCGAAGTTCACCACATGGCTGACCCCGTCCACATCGATGCCGCGGGCGGCGATGTCGGTGGCGACGAGGACCGGGCAGGAGCCGTCCTTGAACGCGGCCAGTGCCTTCACCCTCTGGGGCTGTGATTTGTTGCCGTGGATGGCCTTCGCCTCGACGCCGTGCTGGGCGAGCTTCTTCACCACCGCGTCGGCACCATGCTTGGTCCGCGTGAAGACCAGTGCGCGGTTGACGCCGGGCTCCTTCAGAAGCTCCGCGAGCACCTTGGGCTTGTGCTCCTTCTCGACATAGAGCGCCTTCTGCTCGACCCGCTCAGCCGTGGTGCTCTCGGGCGCGACAGAGACCTTCACGGGCTCGAAGAGGTAGTCCTTGGCCAGCGCCTCGATGCTCTTCGGCATGGTGGCGGAGAACAGCATGGTCTGGCGGTCGTCGGGGACCTTGGCCATGATCTTGCGCAGGTCGTGGACGAAGCCGAGGTCGAGCATCTGGTCCGCCTCGTCGAAGATGAGGATTTCGAGCTCCGAAAGGTCCACCGCGCCCTGACCCTGAAGGTCCACGAGGCGCCCAGGCGTCGCGACGAGAACATCCACCCCGGCCTTCAGCGCACGGATCTGCCCGCCGATCTTCACCCCGCCGAAGACGGTCTGCACGCGGACACGCAGGAACTTGGCGTAGGTCTCGAAGCTTTCGGCGATCTGAAGAGCGAGCTCACGGGTAGGCGCGAGAACCAGAACGCGGGGGGTCTTGGGGACGAGCTTCTGACGCTCCTCCTGCAGATAATGGAGAGTGGGAAGGGTGAAGGCGGCCGTCTTGCCGGTGCCGGTCTGGGCGATGCCGAGAAGGTCGCGGTCGTCCATCAGCGCCGGGATGGCCTGGGCCTGGATCTTGGTGGGGGTCTCGTAGCCCTCGGCCTTGACGGCGCGAAGGATGGGCTCGGCGAGGCCAAGGGTGTCGAAATTGGTCATGAAGTCTTTCGGATGAGGCAGGGCGCAAGGACGGCGCTCCCACCGGGCAGCTCACATTGCCGCCGCTTGGTTTCGGGAGCGACCCTGCATGAGCGAAGGGCGCTTGATGTCTGTCGTCTCGCATCGGTGGGGCTCGCAGCGCCTCCCGCAGGAAACGCCGCGCATCACGCGGCCGCCGCCTCCCGCCTCGACGGGTGCAAGCTGAACCCCCTATGCTCTGCTGCAGCGCACAAAGCAAGAGCGCCCATCCTTCCCTTTAGTCACATGTGTGTTTCGGCAACGTTTCCTCGGCCGGACGGGTTAGGCCAGCATGGTTCAAGCCCCCGCCGCCCCTCACCTCGCGCCCTCTCGCCAGGATGCGCCCCGCCTCTCCCCGGTGAAGCTCTTCGAAGAGCGCCCGAACGGAAAGCAAAGGCTTTGGGTACCCAAGCGTATTCTGGTCACCCGTTCTGCCGCCGGTTCCGAGATCGCGAAGCATGCCGCCGAGCGAGGCGCAGCGCTCGGTGCTGAGATCATCCACCTCAAGGGAGACCAAGTGAGGGGCCTGCGCGGCGAGACCGAGGTCGAGACCTACCGCCGGGCCAAGAGCACGCTGGCCATCGTCAACGCGCCGCCCTCCGCGCTCAAGCTGCAGCCGATCCCGCCTTCGGCGGACTTTCGCCTGGACCTCGCCGTCGGCTGTCCGGCCCACTGCCAATACTGCTACCTGGCGGGCTCGCTGCAGGGGCCGCCGGTGACCCGCGCCTATGCCAATCTGGATGAGATCCTCTCCGTGCTGCCGAGCTATCTCGGGCAGGGCCGGATCACCAGCCGCTCGGACGCTCGCTCCCATGAGGGCACCACCTTCGAAGCCTCCTGCTACACCGACCCCCTCGGCATCGAGCACCTGACCGGAAGCCTCTCGCGCACCATCGAGCACTTCGCCTCCTGGAACCGGGAGGGCGCGGAGGCGGGCCTGCGCTTCACCACCAAATACGCCGAGGTGGAGCCGCTGCTCGCCCTCGATCACGGGGGCCGAACCAGGGTCCGCTTCTCGGTCAATGCCGAAGCGATCACCAGACGTTTCGAAGGCGGAACCGCGCCGCTGCAGGATCGGCTACACGCCATGGGCAGGCTGGCGAGGGCAGGCTACCCCGTTGGCCTTACCATCGCCCCCATTATGCCCATCCAGGACTGGCCCGAGGCTTACGGGGACCTGTTCCGTAAGGCGGCAGCCGAGCTTCCCCAGGATGCCGACGTCACCGCCGAGCTCATCACCCACCGCTTCACCCCAGGCAGCCGCGAGGTGCTGATGGGCTGGTACCCCGCCACCAAGCTGGAGATGGACCCCGCCGTCCGGGCCCAGAAGCGCAACAAGTTCGGCGGCGTCAAATATGTCTACCCGAAGGAGCTGATGGGTGAGATGAAGGCCTGGTTCGCCAGCGCCGTCGCCGAGCACCTGCCGAACGCGCAGCTCCTCTACTGGACCTGAGTATTGAGAAGGCGCTTGTCTCTTTACGAACCCAAGCTGCCCCCTCCGCCCTTCGGGCACCTCCCCCACTGCGTAGGGGAGGGAAGCAGGCAGAGGCGCTGACTCGCACATTCGCTCCCCCTCTTCGTAGTCGGTTTGCCGTAGGCAAAATATTCGGTCCTGGGGACCGAATGTAGACGGAGAAGGCCACGGCAGTGGCGAGGGGGAGCTGCCGGCAGGCTGAGGGGGAGCGGCCACTGGTGCTTACGTTTCGGCCTGTCCGCAAACGATACGAAAGCCGAAGCTTACCTCTCCCATGAAAACGGTGGTTCCGGCGGCCTGCCTTCGCCAAGTCAAGGCACGTGCTGCACCCTATCTTGCGCCGCACCGCCCATCCCCTACATGCGAGCCATGGCCTCCCCCTTCCGCTTCGGCGCCGCGCTTGCCCTTCCCTTCCTGCTTCTCGCCTGCGCGGAAAGCGACGTCCCCGCCGCCGGCGAGATCCAGCTCAACGAAGCCTTCGAGGCGGAGTTCGACTTGGTCGACCACCATGGCGAGCCTGCCACCGATGAACGTTTCGAGGGCGAACCGATGCTGATCTATTTCGGCTTCACGAGCTGCCCCGATGTCTGCCCCGCCGCTCTCGGCGTCATGACCGCCACGCTGGACGAGCTGGGGGGCGACGCGGACAAGCTCCAGCCCCTCTTCATCACCGTCGACCCCGAGCGGGACACGCCGGAGCGCCTCCGGAACCACCTCGCCTTCGACCAGCGCATCCTCGGTCTCACGGGTGAGGAGGACGCTGTCGCGAACGCGCGTGACAGCATGCGCGTCTTCGCAGCCAAGGCGCCCCTCGAAGGAAGCGCTGCGGGCTACACCATGGACCACCAGTCCATGTTCTTCCTCACCGACAAGGAAGGCAACCCGATCAAGGCCTTCCGCGACGACGTCCCACCGGAAACCCTGGCTTCCCGGATAAGAGTTCATCTCTGAGCACGCAACGTTCTCGCTGCGGCTGCGAAGAAACCATCGTGCTACGATGAAACGCGACAGTAACCTTTCTTGCTAAATCCTGTTAGCTGGTGTTGCGTTGCACATCGCCTGCGCAGGAATGAGGTACGAGATGATCTACTCAGCGTTCGAAGCCGCCCAGCAAATGATGGCCCCGGTGCGGCAGACGGCCAAGTTCACCGCGGCGATGCTCGACCACCCGGCCAACCCGCTGCGCGAGAGCGTGCTCGCCAAGTCCGCACTGGCCGGACATAACGTCTTCGAGATGGCGACGCGGCGCTACACTAAGCCCGAATGGCGCCTGCCCTTCACCGTCATCGACGGGCACGAGGTCCCGGTCACGGTGGAGACCGTGCTCGAGAAGCCCTTCGGCCGCCTCCTGCGCTTCCGCCGCGACCCCGAGACCCTGGCCGCCGTGCCCGGCATCGAGCCCCAGCCTCGCATGCTGATCGCAGCCCCCATGTCCGGCCACCATGCCACGCTGCTGCGCGGCACGGTGGAGGCGATGCTGCCAGGCCATGAGGTCTTCATCACCGACTGGACCGACGCGCGCGACGTGCCCGTTCTCTACGGCCGTTTCGACCTCAACACCTATATCGACTACCTGATCGAGTTCTTCGAAGCGATCGGCCCCGGCGCCCATGCCATGGCCGTTTGCCAGCCGGGGCCGCCGCTTCTGGCAGCCTGCGCCGTGATGGCGGAGGAGGACAACCCCGCCCGCCCGCGCACCATGACCTTCATGGGCTCGCCCATCGACGCGCGGAAATCGCCCACGGTGACGAACCTTCTGGCCGAGCAGAAGGCCTTCGAGTGGTTCGAGGAGAACATGATCCAGACCGTGCCCGCGCCCTATGCCGGCATGACGCGCTCGGTCTATCCGGGCTTCCTGCAGCTCACCAGCTTCATGTCGATGAATATCGAGCGGCACGTGAACGCCACCTTCGACTACTACCAGAACATCGTCCAGGGGAACGACTTCGCCGCGAAGAAGCACGAGGTGTTCTACGACGAGTACCTCTCGGTCTGCGACATGACCTCGGAGTTCTACCTGCAGACCATCCATGACGTGTTCCAGGAGTACCTCCTGCCGCGCGGGCTCTTCACCCACCACGGCAAGATCGTGGACCCCGGCAAGATCAAGGACATCGCTCTCTTCACCGTGGAGGGCGAGCTCGACGACATCTCCGGCATCGGCCAGACCCAGGCCGCCCACGACATCTGCACCTCGATCCCGAAGAAGGACCGCCTCGACTACGTCCAGAAGGGCGCGGGCCATTACGGGGTCTTCAACGGCAAGCGCTGGCGCGAGGAGATCCAGCCGCGCCTCGCCAGCTTCGTCGCCGACCGCTTCGACGCGGCCGAGGAGCGCGAGTTCCTGCGAGGCTTCGAGCTGCGCCTGGTCGAGGACGTCGCTTAAGATCACTCACGTCATCTTGCGGCCTGTGACATTGCAGCACTCCGCCTTGAGCGCCATGGTTCCCTCGCAGGTATAAGGCTTCGGGAGTGGCCGCGTATGGATGACGGCCGCAACGCCGATGACGATCAGGCGCATAAGGCGTTTGGCAGACAAGGAGGCCGGACCAGTCCCGAGGACCGGTTCGAGCCCGCCAACAAGATCCTCTTCGAGCAGGCCATGGCGCAGACGCGCATGGCCGTCTGCCTGACCGATCCCAACCAGCAGGACGAGCCGATCATCTTCGCCAACCGCGCGTTCCGAGAGCTCACCGGCTACCGCGAGAACGAGATCATCGGCCGGAACTGCCGCTTCCTGCAGGGGCCTGGCACGGATCCTGAAAAGGTGAAGGCGATCAGGCAGGCCATCGACAAGGAGGAGGTCATCGTCGTCGAGCTTCTCAACTACCGGCGCGACGGCACGACCTTCTGGAACGCGCTGCATCTCGGCCCGATCTACGGCGATGACGGCCGGCTTCTCTACTATTTCGGCAGCCAGTGGGATGTGAGCAACGTGCACACGGCCCGCTCGGACGAGGCCCATGCGAAGACCCTGGCGCGCGAGCTCAGCCACCGCATGAAGAACATGTTCGCCGTGATCGGCGGTATCGTCGCCATCACCGGTCGCGAAATGGGCGCCCAGACCGCCGCCAAGAAGATCAACGACCGCATCCAGGCCCTCGGCCGCGCCTACGAGCCGACCCTGGACGAGGCCTCGGTCGGCTCGATCGACGTGGGCTCGGCGATCCGCTCGGTCCTGGAGGGCTACCCGCAGCAAAAGGACCGGATGATCCTCGAAGGCAACGGGATGCGGGGTAATCCCTCGATCGTCGCGACCTTGGGCATCGTGCTCCATGAGCTGACGACCAACGCGATCAAGCACGGCGCTCTGTCGGAGGACGGCGGAACGGTGCGCGTGCACTGGGCCGAGGCCGACGGGGTCGAGACCCTCCTTCTCGACTGGCACGAAGACGCCGTGGAGCAGGGGGCCAGGGCCACGCCCACCACCGGTTCGGGCCTCGGTATCGTCGACGCCATTCTCGGCAAGGCCCGCGGCAAGCTGCACCGGGACTGGTTGCCCGGCGGTCTTCATGCACGGCTCGTCCTTCCTCTATCCGCGGAGAAGCAGGCATGAACGAGGCACAGAACACGAGCCCCGCGAGCCGGGCCTCCCGCCGCGTCCTTCTCCTGGATGACGAGGTCTTTCTTCTTCTCGACCTCGAAATGACCTTCGAGATGGAGGGGTTCGAGGTGCTGACCGCCACGAACTGCAGCGAGGCGCTGAAGCTTCTCGAGAACGCCGCGGTCGATGTAGCGGTGCTGGACGTCAATCTCGGTCAGGGCCGGACCTGCGCCGCGGTGGCGGAGGAGCTGACCGGGCAAGGGGTGCCCTTCCTTCTTCACACCGGCGACCTCGACCGGCGCGGGGAGCTGTTGCGGGACCTCTCCGGCGTCATCATTCCGAAGCCCTCCCCCTCGGAGGTGGTCGTCGCGGAAGCCAGCGCGCTTCTCTAGCAGCCTTCATCCTCGGCAAAGCCCGCTTCCCTCGGGCGCAAGCGGCGCCTAAGCGCGTCTCATGCCCCTCAACGCGCCTCTCACCGCCGACAGCCGTCTCTACCTCGTGGACGGCTCCGCCTATATCTTCCGCGCCTTCCACGCCCTGCCGCCGCTGACCCGCAAGTCCGACGGCCTGCCCATCGGAGCGGTGTCGGGCTTCTGCAACATGCTGTGGAAGCTCCTGTCCGACGCCTCCAACGACGCGGTGGAGCATATCGGCACGCCGACCCATTTCGCGGTCATCTTCGACCATTCGAGCTACAGCTTCCGCAACGATCTCTACGCGGACTACAAGGCCAACCGGGGCGAGCCGCCCGAGGACCTCGTGCCGCAGTTCCCGATCATCCGCGATGCCACCCGCGCCTTCGGCCTGCCCTGCCTCGAGGAGGAAGGTTTCGAGGCGGACGATCTGATCGCCACCTATGCGAGGGCTGCGGAGGCCAAGGGGGCGGAGGTGGTCATCGTGTCTTCGGACAAGGACCTGACCCAGCTGGTGACGGACAAGGTGGTCATGTTCGACCCCATGAAGAACAAGGTGATCGAGGCGGCGGACGTCGAGGAGAAGTTCGGCGTGGGTCCCGACAAGATGATCGACCTTCAGGCGCTGATGGGCGACTCCACCGACAACGTCCCCGGCGTGCCCGGTATCGGCCCGAAGACCGCCGCCCAGCTTCTTACCGAGTACGGAACGCTGGAGGAGCTTTTGAGCCGTGCCTCCGAGATCAAGCAGAAGAAGCGCCGGGAGATGCTGGAGAACCACGCGGACGATGCACTTGTGTCGAAGGAGCTCGTCACCCTGAGGATCGATGTGCCGGGTCTTGACGACGCCGAGGGCTTCGGCGTCGCGCCCTTCGACCACCAGAAGCTGATCGACTTCCTGAACGAGATGGAGCTCTCGACCCTAACGAGGCGCATCCGCGACGCAGGCGGGATCGAGGCGCCGGAGGCCGCTTCGCCCACCAAGGCCGCCGAACAGCCTATCGACACCAAGAACTACCAGACCATCACCGAGATGGAGGGTCTCGAAGCCTTCATCGGCAGAGCCTATGAGTACGGTACCCTCGCCGTCGATACGGAGACGGACAGCCTCAACGCCATGCGCGCGAGGCTGGTCGGCATCTCGCTTTGTGCCGCGCCGGGGGATGCCTGCTACATCCCCCTCCTTCACGGCACGGACGGCCTAGATTTGACCGAGAGCGTCAAGCAGCTTGATACCGGCGACTTGCTGGAGGCGCTGAAAGATATCTTCACCGACCCCTCGATCCTGAAGGTCGGCCAGAACCTCAAGTTCGATCTCGTGGTCCTTAACCGCCACGGCGCGCAGCTTTTCCCCGTGGGCGACACGATGTTGATGTCCTACGCATCGGAGTGCGGCGAGACCTCCCACGGCATGGACGAGCTCTCCAAGCGCCATCTCGGTCACGAGACCATTCCGTTTGCGGAAGTCGCCGGCAAGGGCAAGGCCAAGAAGACCTTCGACCAGATCGCGGTCGAGGACGCGACCCGCTACGCCGCCGAGGACGCCGACGTGACCCAGCGCCTCGCCATCGTCTTGTCGAAGAAGCTCACCGAAGAGGGCGTTACCTCCGTCTACGAACGGATGGAGCGGCCACTGGTCCCTGTCATCGCCAAAATGGAGCAGGAGGGCATCAAGGTGGACCGCGAGGTCCTCTCCCGCCTCTCCTCCGAGTTCGCCCAGAAGATGGCCATGTTCGAGGACCAGGCTTATGAGGCGGCAGGCGAGAAGTTCAACCTCGGCAGCCCTAAGCAGATCGGCGAGGTCCTCTTCGGCAAGCTCGGCCTGCCCGGCGGCAAGAAGACCAAGACCGGCGCCTGGGCCACGGGCGCGGAGCTTCTCGATGAGCTGGCCGCGCAGGGTCATGAGGTGCCCAAGGCCGTGCTCGGCTGGCGCCAAATGTCGAAGCTGAAGAGCACCTATACCGACGCCCTCGTCGCCGCTATCCACCCCGAGACGGGCCGTGTGCATACGAGCTTCTCCCTGGCCTCGACCAGCACGGGGCGGCTCTCCTCGAACGACCCCAACCTCCAGAATATTCCTATACGGACCGAAGAGGGACGTAAGATCAGACGGGCCTTCATCTCGGAGCCCGGCAACCTCCTCGTCTCCGCCGACTACTCTCAGATCGAGCTGAGGCTGCTCGCCCATATCGGCGATGTGCCGGAGCTGGCGCGGGCCTTCCAGGAGGGGATTGACGTGCACGCCCTCACCGCCTCTGAAGTCTTCGAAGTGCCGCTGGAAGAGGTGACACCTGACCTAAGGCGCTCGGCCAAGACCATCAATTTCGGCATCATCTACGGTATCTCCGCCTTCGGACTGTCCGCACGCCTCGGCATCGACCGCGGTGTGGCGTCGGACTACATCAAGAGCTACTTCGCCAAGTTCCCAGGCATCCGCCGCTACATGGACGAGACGATCGCCTCGGCCAAGGAGTGCGGCTACACCGAGACGGTCTTCGGCAGGCGCAGCCATATCCAGGGCATCAATGCGAAACAGCCCAATATGCGCAGCTTCGCCGAGCGCCAGGCCATCAACGCGCCGATCCAGGGCACCGCCGCCGACATCGTCAAGCGCGCCATGATCCGCGTGCCCGGCGCCCTCGAGGAAGCGGGCCTCTCCGCCCGCATGCTGCTGCAGGTCCACGACGAGCTGGTGCTCGAATGCCCCGAGGCCGAGGCCGAGCGGACATGTGAGGTGGTGGCCGAGGTCATGCGCGACGCCCCCTCCCCCGCGGCCGAGTTCTCTGTTCCTTTGGAAGTCGAGGCCAACGCCGCCCCCAACTGGGAAGAGGCCCACTGACCCCGTAGGACGGAACGCGAAGCTTTCCGCCGTCCTCCGATCCTACACGGTGGCACGGCTGGTAGCTGATGCAATCCGCCCTACGAACGTGGCACCTCAATGCCGCACCGCAGGTGCTACTTTCCCGTGAGCAGGCTTCCGCCCCGGCGTCAGAGACGCTAGCGCCTTCGGAACCAACGATGGAGGCATGGGATGAGCGAGCTGGTGGGACGTTTTCTGAGCTTCGAGGACCATCTCGGCCGGGGGCTGGTCAAGTTCGTCTACTACGTTCTTCTCTTCCTCCTGGTCATCACCACCCTGTTCGAGCTCGTCACAGCGCTCATCGGCATGTTCAACGGCGAGTTCTGGGCGAGCCTTTGGGCCTTCCTGGTGCTCGTCCCGCTGAACTTCTTCGTGCGGCTGCTGCTGTTGCGGGTAGGGGCGGAGCTCGTCATCGCGATCCTCTCCATCGACGACAATTTGCGCGGTGAGAGCTCGGCGGACACCATTTCCACCGGCCTCAACCCCGTCACCCCGCCGCGGGCCGCGCCGACCATGACCGCGCCGATCACCCCGAGCCGCACGGCGGGCAGCACGTCGGAGAAGCGGGCGGAGGCCGCCGACGAGGAAGCGGCGGACGCTCCCCCCACGCCCACAAAAGCGGCGAAGAAACGCCCCCCTCGCAAGCGCACGAAGAAGGCCGCCGGGAAGACGGCCGCTCTCTCGGAGGACACGGCCCCCGCCTCGCCCGAGACGAAGCCGGTCGATCCCGCCGCCGAACCCGACGAGACCAAGGGCTAGTCATCGGCGACCTGCGGCTCAGAGAGGTTCGCCTATGGCCGGCGGCATGCTAATTGCTTGCCAGATCAGCCAGTAGCTGGCGGCATGGGCCGCGTGGAAAACATGACCGAAACGGATCAGGACCAACCCGAAGCGATCCCGATGACCTCCGACGGCATCCCTCTCGTGGTGAACGGGCGGAAGCTGACGGAGGTCGAGGTACAGGCGCTGCGCGAGGCGAAGGCCAGGCGCGACCGCATCGACGCACGCGCCGATGTGCCCAAGGAGAAGGGCGGCGCGGACCGGGACACCGAACCCACCCGCTATCTCGACTGGGAGCTGAAAGGCCGGGCGGTCGATTTCAGTTGAACCTCACAAATCTTTTGCAATTTTAGCTGAGACCCCCAAGGGGTCACCCCCCGCCGCAAGGGCTGCGGGCTTAGGGCAGGAAGAAGAAGGTAAGCCGCGATGAAACCCTGGAAACTGCTTGGCGCATCCGTCGCCGTCCTAGCCTTGGTGGCCTGCGAAAGCGGCGAAGAGAAGGCCGAGCGCTTCACCGAGAACGCACAGGAGTATCTGGAGGAGGGCGAGCTGCAGCGCGCCTATCTGCAGTTCCAGAACGCGCTACAGAACGATCCCAACAACCTAGAGGCCCTCAAGGGCGCGGCCTTCATCGCAGAAGAGCAGGAGCGCTACGGCGACCAGCTTCGTTTCCTTCAGCGGATCATCACACTGGAGCCCCAGAACGTTGATGCGCTCGCCAAGATCGCCCGCCTGAACCTTCTCTCCGGCCAGCCCGACGACGCGCTGGAGCGTGCCGACCAGGCCCTCGCCATCGACCCGGCCAACCTCGAGGCGCTGACCGTCAAGGGCGCCGCACAGGTGCTGAACAACAATCTCGACGGCGCCAGCGAGACGTTGGAAGCGGCGCTCGCCGAAGACCCGGAAAACGCCGAGGTGCGCAACCTCCTCGCCGCCCGCTATGTCCGTGACGAGGACTTCGAGCGCGCCCAGTCGATCATCGACGAAGGCCTCGCCCAGACCCCGGACAACGAGCCGCTCCTGGTGGTCAAGCTGCTTCTGACCCAGCGCCGTCAGGACGTGACCGGCATGGACGAGACCTTCCAGCAGCTCATCGCCACGAGCCCCGAGAACGGCTTCTACCGCGAGCGCTACGGCGAGTTCCTGCTGCGTGCTCGCCGCGACCGTGAGGGCGCGAAGGAGCAGTTCGCCGCCGCCATCCCCCTTCTCGAGGACAAGAACCAGCCGGTGGGCCGCTATATCGGCATCATCCGCGCCGAAGAGGGTGAGGAGGCTGCCGAGACCGAGCTGCGCGAGCTCGTCGCCCAGTACCCGGATACGGGCCTCGTCTTCGCCATCCCTGCCTATCTTTGCGAGGTCGGCGAGACCGAGCGCTGCGAGGAAGAGCTCCGCACCATCGCCTCCAACGAGGATCAGAGCCAGGAGAACCGCTCCCGCGCCAAGGTCCAGATCGGCGAGCGGGCCTTTGCCCGCGGCGACCGCGAGGAAGCGCTGGAACAGGCCGAAGCCGTCCTCGCCGAGGACGAGGGCAACTCCCAGGCGCTAACCCTCAAGGGCAAGATCCAGCTCGCCAACCAGGAGGTCGAGCCCGCCATCGAGACCCTGCGGGTGGCCCTCAACAATAACCGCGACAACGAGGCGGCGCTGATCCTCCTCGGCCTCGCCTACGAAGCCGACGGCCGCGTCTCGTTCGGTGAGGCACAGCTCGCCCAGGCCATCGACCGTCTCGGCCTCTCGCCCGCGCTGTTCCAGGCCTATCGCGGCATGCTGGTGCGCAACGACAAGGCCGAAGACGCCGCCGACCTCACTCTCCGCTACGCCCAGACCGCCAACGCCGACGCCCAGGTGAAGCGCGAGAGCGCCGCCGTGCTTCTCTCGCAGCAGCGCCCGGAAGAGGCCGAGGTAGTGGCCCGCTCGCTGATCCGCGCCGATGCAAACGACCAGGTGGCCCGCCGTGTCCTGGCCACCTCGCTCCTGCAGCAGCAGCGCCCCGAAGAAGCGCTCGAGGCCCTCGAAGAGCTCTCCGACGAGGGCAAGGCCAACGCCGCCACCGTGCAGATCCGCGCCCAGGCCCTGACCGATACGGGCCGCGAGGACGAGCTGCGCAGCTATCTCGAAAGCGTCGCCGAGGCAGGCGACGTGCCCGAGGCCTACGCCATCCTGACCGGCTACGAGACCCGCGAGGGCAATCCCGAAGCCGCCCTAGAAGTGGCGCAGCAGGGCGCCGAGCGCTTCCCCGAGCGTGAGCAGTCCTGGGTCCTCGTCTACAACGCCGCCGCCGCGACCGGCGATACGGAAACTGCCGACGAGGCCCTTCGGCGCGGGCTCGAAGAAAGCCAGGGCAACGCCTCGGGCCTTCGCGTTCTGCTCTCCAACCGCCTCCTCCAGGAGAACCGCCGCCGCGAAGCCCTCGATGCGCTGATGCCCCTCTACGAGGCGAACCAGCTCAACGATCTGACGGCCAACAACCTCGCCGCCCTCATGCTCGATCTCGACGAGGACCCCTCACGGGCGCTGGAGATCGCCAAGCGCTTCGAGGATACCGAGCAGCCCTTCCTGGCCGACACCCTGGCCTGGGCCTACTACAAGAACGGCGACCTGGAGCGCGCGCAGCGCTACTCCGACATCGCCGCTCGGGCGGAAGAGCCGCAGGCCGAGATCCTCTACCACCGCGGGGTCATCGCCGCCGCCAACGGCCAGACCGACATCGCCCGCGACGCCTTCGAGGCCGCCGTGGAGGCACCCGGCAAGACCGAGGTCGTGACCGAGGACACCATCCGCCAGGCTCTTTCCGAGCTGGAATAGGCGGACGGGTCAGCTAGGTCGGAGCGGCAAGGGGTAGCGCATGTACGAGAAGCATTTCGGTCTGAAGAAGAAGCCCTTCGCCAGCCATCCCGAGCCGGACATGCTGTTCTGGTCGGACGGGCACAAGATGGCGCGCACCATGCTCGCCTACGGCCTCACCTCCGGCAACGGCGTGGTGGTGATCACCGGCGAGATCGGCTCGGGGAAAACCACCCTGCTGCACGACCTCGCCCGGCGTCACAAGGACGGTAACCGCTTCGGCGCCCTGACCGGCGACATCGGCTATAACGGCGATGTCGCGGCGTGGATCCTCTACGGTTTCGGGATCGAAGCGAAGGGGAGCCAGCCGAGCCAGTCCCTCTCGCAGCTCGACAAGTTCCTGGCCCAGAACCGCAATGCGGGGCGCAAGGCCGTCCTCTTCATCGACGAGGCGCAGCTTCTCGAAGCCAAGCTTCTGGAGCGCATCCGCGTCCTGGCCGAGCGTCAGTCGGGCGGTCATCCGGTGCTGCAGATCGTTTTGTTCGGTCAGCCCGAGCTCGGCGCGCTTCTTAACATGCCCCAACTCGCCCAGTTCAGGCAGCGCGTGGTCAGCCATTACCACCTGCGCGCCTTCACCCGCGCCGAGACTAGCGACTACATCTCGTCTCGCCTGGCAGCGGCGGGGGGCAGCGGCGACCTCTTCACCGCCGAAGCCGTGGACCGCATCCACGACATGGCCTCGGGGATCCCGCGCCAGATCAACATCCTGGCCGACACCTCCCTAGTCTACGCTTTTGCGGCCAGCGCGAACGGCGTCGATGAGGACACGGTGAAGCGGGTCCTGAAGGACCGTGAGCAGCACGGCATCCTGAAGGTGGACCCGCCGAGCGGGCTCTAGCGGCTAGCCTGCGACCTTGGCCCAGATCGGCGTCTTGAGCTCACCGATGAAGGCAGCGTGGGCCTCCTTCTCCGCATCCGTCAGCCGAGGCGGCAGCTCCTTGCCGCGCTGCCTGGTCGGTGCCCCCGAACGCGCGGCACCCTGGCTTCCGCCGCGGCCGTCCGCGCCGAAGAGCGCGGTCTGGCGCCCGCCAGTCAGCTCGATGAACACCTTGGCCAGGAGCTCCGAGTCGAGAAGCGCGCCGTGGCCCTTCTCCTCCCGCTCCGCCTTGGAGATGCCGAAGCGCTGACAGAGCGCGTCGAGGGATGCGGGCGCACCGGGAAACTTGCGCCTGGCCAGCGGCACGGTATCGCGCACGCTGTTGGTCAGCTCCGGCATCCCCGCCAATGCCAGCTCGGCATTGATGAAGCCCATATCGAAGGGCGCGTTGTGGGCCACGAGCTCGGCATCGCCGATGAAGCGCAGGAAGGCCGGGCCGACGCTGTCCTCGTGGAAGCGGGGTTTGTCCCTTAGGAACTCCGTCGAGATCTGGTGCACCCGGTAGGCCTCGATCGGCACCTCGCGGTCGGGGTTCACATAGGTGTGGAAGGTCTCACCGGTGACGTTGCCGTCGATCATCTCGACCGCGCCGATCTCGATCAGGCGGTCGCCGTCCTGGGGGGAGAAGCCGGTGGTTTCGGTATCGAAGATGATCTGGCGCATACACCGTTCAGAGCCCTGTTCGCGCCGTCACGATAGCCGGTTCTTCTCCCGAAGGGCGAGCATGATCCGCCTTACTTCTTGCCTAGCTTCCTCGAGCCCCCGGTCGGTGCGGACGACGTAGTCGGCCAGCTTGAGCCGTTCGCTTTCGGGTAGCTGCCTCGCCAGGATGGCGCCTAGCTTCGCGTCGGTCATGCCGGGTCGGGCCAGCACACGCTCCTGCCTCACCTCCTCATCGGCGGTGACGACGACCACGACATCGAAGCGCTCCGCCTGCGACGTTTCGGCCAGGAGCGGGATGTCGAGGACAGCGACGTCGGCCCTCGCCTGGGCAAGAAACGCCTCCTGATCCTGCCGCACCAGCGGGTGGACGATGGCTTCGAGCTCGACCAGCGCCTCCTTGTTCCCCAGCACCTCTTTTCCCAGCGCGGCTCGGTCGACGCCCCCATCCTCACCGAGGACCCCCGGAAAACGCTCGCTCACCGGCCGGACAGCGGCCCCGCCCTCAGCATAAAGACGATGAACGGCGGCATCCGCGTCCCAGACCGCCGCGCCCTCCTCCTCGAACATGGCCAGCGTGGTGCTCTTCCCCATGCCGATGGAGCCGGTGAGGCCGCAGAGGATCACGACAGCTCGCGGGTGAGGATCTGCAGGATCTTCTCCGGCGAGGGCGGGCGAAGGCCGGTATAGGCCTTGAAGCTCGGGACCGCCTGGTAGACCAGCATGGTCAGCCCGTTGGCCGTGAAGAAGCCGAGCTTCTCCGCCTCCTGAAGAAGCTGCGTCCTGAGCGGCGCGTAGACGATGTCGACGACCAGCGCGCCGGGGTTGAGGCCGGAGAGGTCGACCTCCAAGGGCGGCTGCCCCTTCATCCCCAGGCTGGTCGTGTTGACCAGGATGTCCGCTCCTTGAACCTCGAGGTTGCGGTCCTCCCAGCGTACCGAGCGCACATGCTCGTCGAAGCGGTCGGCCAGGCGCTCCGCCTTCTGAAAGGTACGGTTGGTGACCACGATCTCCGGCAGACCCCAGAGGTCGAGGACAATCGGCCCTGCGGCCCCCCCGGCGCCCAGAACCACAGCCTTGCGCGCCCTGCCTTGCGTGGCCTGGTAGTGTACATACTGAGGATTGAGCCTCGAGCGGGCGAAGCCGCGGCGGTCGGTATTGTCGGCAATGATCTTGCCGTCGCGGAAGAGAAGCAGGTTCGCCGCCCCGATCTGCTCCACCTCCGGGTTGCGGTAGTCGGCGAGGTCGGCGGCGCGGGTCTTGTGCGGGATGGTGACGTTGAGGCCCTGCCAGCCTTCGGCCATCAGCCGGCGTACGGTCTCCTCGAAGCGGTCGGCTTCGCAGTGCACGGCCTCGTAGCGCCCAGCCATGCCCACCGCATCGAACCAGTGGTTGTAGATTCTGGGGCTCAGGCTCTGGGCAACCGGATCGCCGATCACCCCCGCTCGTATCACCACGCCAGCACTCCTTCCCGCCTAAGCACCGGCAAGAGTGAGAGAAGATCGAGACCGAGGATAGAGAAGTAATCCCCTTCGATGCGGTCAAAAAGACGCACCCCTGAGCTTTCCAGTCCGTATCCGCCGACCGTCCCGTAGATCCAGTCCGGCGCTTCGCTGAGATAGAGGTCGAGCTCCTGCTGCGTGAAATGCCGCATGGTCAGCTCCGCAGAAGATGAGGAGCGCTCGATCACCTCGCCCCCTCTCGCCGCGACCATCCCGCCTCGAAGAAAATGAGGCTTTCCGGCCATGGCCATCAGGCGGTCCCGCAGCTCCTCCCGGCTTTCGGGCTTGTCGTAGGCACGGCCTTCGAACTCCAGCACCTGGTCCGAGCCCACCACCACAGCATCACCAGAGGCTTGTTTGGCGACGTCGAGGCACTTGGCCTCCGCCAGCATAAGGGCCAGCTCGGCCGGATCGAGCCCAGGGTTGGCAGCTTTCAGCGCGGCCTCGTCCGTGTCCGGCCTGACCACCTCGAACGCAACGCCCGCGCCCTTGAGGATCGACCGCCGCGAGGCACTGCCCGAAGCCAGGATCAGCTTGGTCATCCCTCTCCTCCGCGGCGGATGGAGAGGAGGGTGAGGATCTTCGCCGCCGTCTCCTCCACCGAGCGCTTGGTGACGTCGATCACCGGCCACTCGTTGCGCACGAACATGCGCTTGGCGTTGCGGACCTCCTCGCGCACGCCGTCCGTGTCGGTATAGCTCTGCGCCCGGTCTTCCGAGCCGAGATTGGAGAGCCGCGAGGTCCTGATCTGCGACAGCCGGTCGGGGTTCGCCGTCAGCCCCACCACGAGGGGCCTTCGCAGGCTGTCGAGCTCGGGCGGCGGATCGACCCCCGGCACCAGGGGCACGTTCGCGGCGCGGATGCCTTTGTTGGCCAGATACATGCAGGTCGGCGTCTTCGAGGTGCGGCTCACCCCCACCAGCACCACGTCCGCCGCCTCAAGGTTCCAGGTGTTCTGGCCGTCATCATGGGCCAGGGTGAAGTCGATAGCACCGATCCTGCGGAAGTAGTCCTCGTCGAGCTCGTGCTGCATCCCGGCCTGGCTCGCCTGTTCGAGCCCCAGATAGTCGGCCAGCGCGTTAAGGATGGGGTCGAGGCAGGCGATCGCCGGGACCTGCAGTTCGGCGCATTTCACCTCGAGCCGCCGCCTCATGCCGGGGTCCACCACCGTATACATGACGAGGCCGGGCGACTGCTCGATCCTTGCCAAGACGCTGTCGAGCTGGGTGTGGTTCCTGACGAGGGACGCCACATGCTCGAGGGGTTTGGCCGAGGGAAACCGCGCAGCAACCGATTTCAGCAGCGTGCTGAGGGTCTCGCCGGTGGAGTCGGAGACGAGATGGACGTGGAAGAAGGTCCGGCGCTGCTGTTTCTGGTCGTTCGAGGAGGCGGGGGCGGCCATCGTTTACCGGTTGTTAGTAACTTGTCTGCCAGGAAGGGTAGTGCGCGTTGTCCCTGGGGTCATCCTCTTTTCTCGCAGTTTCTCCATGGTTTACACAGGGGAAAGGTTTTCCCGGCCCTACCTCGTTCTGACCGGCGCGGAATCCTGATAACTCGGACTCGACTCGGATAAGCCGTCCGGTCCGTCCGTGGGAAACTTCTGTCCAGAGTGTCCGCGCCCTTGTGAAAACTGTTGGCAAGTGCCCTAGCTCGGGCTTACCCACAGTTTCCCCCGGCAATAGACTCGGACTCAAGATTTTGGATTCTAGGATTTCTAAGGGCGATAAGCCCATCCTCTCGGTCCTACGTGGTAGGGCTCCGAAGAGACCCCCCATGTGGTTCATGCGCCAGGCGGGGCGCTACCTGCCGGAGTACCGGGCTGTCCGGGCGAAGCATCCCGACTTCGTCTCCTTCTGTCACTCCCCCGAAGACGCAGCCGAGGTGACGCTGCAGCCCATCCGCCGCTACGGTATGGACGCGGCCATCCTCTTTGCCGATATCCTTCTTATCCCCGGCGCGATGGGTCAGGAGGTGCGCTTCGTCAAAGGCGAGGGGCCGAGGCTCTCCCCCCTTCTCTCAGGCGAGCTGATGAAGAGCCTCACCGCCGAGGGCGCCGCCGAGAAGCTCTCCCCCGTCTATGAGACCGTCCGGCGGGTCCGCGCCGAGCTGGCTGGCGACAAGGCGCTGATCGGCTTCGCCGGCTCCCCCTGGACCGTGGCCACCTACATGATCAACGGCCAGGGCACCAAGGACCCCTCCTCCGCCCGACAGCTCCTCTTCCGCGAGCCGAAGCTGGTGGACGATCTCACCGCCATGCTGGTGGACGCCACCGCCGAGTACCTGATCGCCCAAGCCGAGGCAGGCGCCGACGCTCTCAAGCTCTTCGATAGCTGGGCGGGGGGGCTGTCCGAAGACCTCTTCGACCGCCTCTGCTTAGAGCCCAACCGCGAGATCGCCCGGCGGGTGCGGAAGAAGGTGGACGTCCCCATCCTCTACTTCCCCAAGGGCTGCGGCGCGCTCTACGAGAAGGTGGCGAAGGATGGCGGCTTCGACGCCCTCGCCCTCGATACGCAAACCCCCTACGCCTGGGCGAGGGAACGGCTCGCGCCCCACGCAGTGCTCCAGGGCGGCCTCGACCCCCTCCTCGTGGTCCAGGGCGGCAGGCCGATGCGGGAGGCGGCGGAGCGTATCGTCGAGGCCTATGAAGGCACCCCCTACATCTTCAATTTGGGGCATGGTTTCGTTCCCGAAACACCGCCCGAGCATGTCGCGGAGCTGGTGAAGGTGGTTCGGGGAGAGGTCTAGGCTCCTCCGTCATCCCGGCCGAAGAGCCGGGATCCATGGACCTTCTGGTTCAAAAATGTGCAGGCGTCCGGTCCATGGGTCCCGGATAAGCCTAACGGCTTTCCGGGATGACGGCGCAGCTCGTCTAGCCCCGGCCCGCGCTTCACTCTAAGGCGCCCATCATGGCTCTCCTCACCACCCTCTACCCCTGGTTCAAGATCGCCCACATCCTCAGCTTCACGGCCTGGATGGCGGGGATGCTCTACCTGCCGCGGCTCTTCGTCTACCACCACGGGGCGGAAGCGGGCGGCGAGGCGGCGCGGACCTTCACGGTGATGGAGGAGAAGCTCCTGAGGCTCATCATGAACCCGGCCATGATCGCCACCTGGCTGTTCGGGCTTCTCCTGGTCGCAGGGCCTTACGGCTGGCACGATGACGGCTGGTTCCTCATCAAGTTCGTCGCGGTCATCCTGATGTCCGGCGTTCACGGCTTCTACGCCGCCTCGCGCAAGAAGTTCGCTGCTGGGGAGAAGCCGCGCACGGCGAAGTTCTGGCGCATGATCAACGAGGTGCCCTTCCTCCTTCTCGCCATCATCGTGGCGATGGTGATCCTCAAGCCGCTGGTGAACTAGAGCTCGCTGCCTTTCCTCCTTCGGACTGCCCCCACCCATGCGCTACGGCCTGCTCCGAGCGCATGAACGGAGGAGCGAATGATCAAGACGTGTGGATGGATGGCCGCGAGCGGGGTGCTGCTCGCCAGTGCGGCTTTTGCCCAGGACGAAGACCAGCCCCGTTTCACCATGGAGACGGTCTTCGAGCTGGAGGTCGCCTCGGATCCGCAGATCAGTCCGGATGGCAACACCGTCGTCTATGTCCGCCGGGCCATGGATATCGAGAAGGACCGGCTGACCTCGGCGCTCTGGCTCTACGATCTGGAGGGCGACGAGCACCGTCCGCTTCTCTCCGGCGACAGCATGGGCTCGAGCCCGCGCTGGTCGCCCGACGGCTCCCGCATCGCGTTCCTGTCGAGCCGCGAAGGCGGCAAGCCCGATCTCAAGGTCCATATCCTCGAGGACGACCGGACCTACTCCGTGGCCAAGCTGCAGGAGGGGGCCTCGACCCCGGTCTGGTCGCCGGAGGGAGACAGGATCGCCTTCTCCATGCTGGTCCCGGACGGGCCTCAGCAGCTGATCACCCTGCCCAAGAAGCCCGAGGGCGCCGAGTGGGCCGACCCCATCGAGGTCTATACCGACCTCACCTTCAGGGCGGACGGGATGGGCTATCTGACGCCTGGCGAGCGCCACCTCTTCGTCGTGCCACTCGATGGCGGCACGCCCAAGCAGGTCTCGCAGCTCGAAGGCGGAGCTTACGGCCCGGTCTGGCTCGATGAGGACACGCTTCTCGGTATCGGCAACGCCGATGAGGAGCGCGATTTGCAGCCCCAGATCGCCCGCCTCTACGCCTTCGAGCTGGAGGGCGGCGAGGCCGAGGCTTTGACCGGGACGAACGGCGCCGTGGGCTCGGCGGCGGTGACCCCGCGCGGGCGGATCGCCTACACCTTCACCCCCGACGGCGACGAGAACTATCAGCAGACAGAGCTCTACGTCATGGGCGCGGACGGCTCGAACAGGACGAACCTGACCGAGGAGTACGACCGCTCGGTGGGCTCCGTCGTTCCGCAGAGAAACGGTTTCCTCGCTTTGGCTGACGACCGGGGCATCACGCGCCTCATCCGCATCAAGGAGGACGGCGATATCGAGACCCTGACCGACGAGGTCGGAAACGAGGGTATGGGCCGCCCCTACTCGTCCGGCAGCTACTCGGTATCCAATGAGGGGACCGTGGCCTTCACCCACCGCAAGACCAACCGTCCGGCGGACCTCGCCGTGATGAAGCGCGGCAATGTGGAGGTGCTGACCCGGCTCAACGAGGATGCTCTCGGTGGTCTCGCCATGCCGACGATGGAGAAGGTCTCGGTGCCCTCCTCGGTCGGTGACTACGAGATCGACGCCTGGATCGCGCTGCCCCCCGGCTTCGAAGCGGACGGCTCCTACCCTCTCCTCCTGGAGATACACGGCGGCCCCCACACCATGTATGGCGATTTCTGGTCGACAGAGATCCAGCGCTACGCCGCCGAGGGCTATGTCACCGTCTGGACCAACCCCCGCGGATCGACAGGCTACGGCGCCGAGTTCGCCCAGGAGATCGACCTCGCCTATCCGGGTAAGGACTATGATGACCTCATCAGTGTCGTCGACCACCTCATCGAGGAGGACTATGTCAGCAAGGACCGGCTCTTCGTCACCGGCGGCTCCGGCGGCGGCGTGTTGACCGCATGGATCGTAGGCAACACGGACCGCTTCGCGGCGGCCGCCTCGATCAAGCCGGTGATCAACTGGACCTCCGAAGTTCTCTCGGCGGACCTCTCCGCCTACGGCGCGTTCGAGTGGCTGAAGGAGATGCCGTGGGAGAACCAGGAGCTCTACTGGTCGCTCTCGCCGCTGTCGAAAGTCGGCAATGTCACCACCCCGACTATGCTGATGGCGGGGACCGAGGACTGGCGCACGCCGAAATGGGAGGCGGAGCAGTTCTACACCGCCCTCAAGCTCCAGGGCGTCGACACCATGATGATCCACGTCCCCGGCGCCAGCCACTATATCGCCAACCGCCCAAGCCAACTCCTCGCCAAGACCGAAGCCATCATGGCCTGGTTCGAGCGCTACGATCCCGAGGCGGAGGACGGGGAGTAGATCGTCTGCTGATCTCCTCGCGTTTCCTCTAAGACGCTTCCCCACGGCTTGTCCGTGGGGCCCATCTCCCTGAACTTATCAATATCGCAAAGCGCCGGAGATGGGCACCACGGTCTCCGGCTGCGCCTACGCCGTGGTGAGGCGCAGGGGGATGCAGGTGTCTCCCCCTGTCCCCGGCTTGACGCGCGCCCCCTCCCCCCCTACCTCAGCGTCAGACCGGCGGCAGTCCTTGCCGCTGATGGTTCCCACGCACAGTTCCTATCGCGGCGCAGCTTTGCCGCCGCCCCTGCCCGCTGGATACGCCCATGATCCCCGACCGCATCACCCTTGACGAGCTCAAGGAGAAGACGCCCCAGGACCTCGTCAGCTTCGCCGAGGAAGTGGGCGTCGAGAACGCCTCCGCCCTGCGCAAGCAAGATCTCCTCTTCGCCATCCTGCGCGAGCTGGCCGACGAGGAAGTCGAGATCATGGGCTCGGGGGTCCTCGAGATCCTGCCCGACGGCTTCGGCTTCCTTCGCTCGGCGGACGCCAACTACCTCGCTGGTCCCGACGACATCTACGTCTCGCCGCAGATGATCCGGAAGCACACGCTCAAAACCGGCGATACGGTCTCCGGCGAGATCAGGAGCCCTAAGGAGGGCGAGCGCTACTTCGCCCTTACCAGCCTCGACGAGATCAACTTCGAGGAGCCCGAGAAGGCCCGCCTCAAGGTCCATTTCGACAACCTCACCCCCCTCTACCCTGAGGAGCGCCTCCATATGGAGGTGATCACCGAGGAGAGCCTCGGGGGTAAGGGTAAGGAGAAGAAGGACCTCTCCAATCGGGTGATCGACATCGTCGCCCCCATCGGCAAGGGTCAGCGCTCGCTCATCGTGGCGCCGCCGAGGACCGGTAAGACCGTCCTTCTGCAGAACATCGCCCATGCCATCACGGCCAACCACCCTGAGTGCTACCTCATCGTGCTGCTCATCGACGAGCGGCCCGAAGAGGTCACCGACATGCAGCGCTCGGTGCGCGGCGAGGTGGTCAGCTCCACCTTTGACGAGCCGGCCACCCGCCACGTGCAAGTCTCTGAAATGGTGATCGAAAAGGCCAAACGACTGGTCGAGCATGGGCGCGACGTGGTGATCCTCCTCGACTCGATCACACGCCTAGGGCGTGCTTACAACGCTACGGTGCCGAGCTCGGGCAAAGTGCTGACCGGCGGCGTCGACGCCAATGCCCTCCAGCGGCCCAAGCGCTTCTTCGGCGCGGCCCGGAACATCGAAGAAGGCGGCTCACTGACGATCATCGCCACCGCCCTCATTGATACCGGCTCACGCATGGACGAGGTGGTGTTCGAAGAGTTCAAGGGCACCGGCAACTCCGAGATCGTCCTCGACCGGAAAGTCGCCGACAAGCGCGTCTTCCCCGCCATCGACATCGCCAAGTCCGGCACCAGGAACGAGGACCGGCTCATTCCGAAGGACGAGCTCGCCAAGATCTTCGTTCTGCGCCGTATCCTCTCGCCGATGAACCCGCAGGATTCCATCGACTTCCTCTTGGAAAAGTTGCGTCAGGTGCGTTCGAACAAGGACTTCTTCGACTCCATGAACACCTAGGTAGCGGGTGGGCCGCTTCTTGACTTCTGACGGGGAAGGGTTTCAGCCCTTCCCATGAAGATCACCATCGACATCGACTGCACACCGGCCGAGGCGCGGGCCTTTATGGGCCTGCCGGACCTTTCAGGGGTCAACAAGGTCGTGACCACTTCTCTCGAAGAGAAGATGAAGGAGCAGATCGACACGATCTCCGATCCGGTGAAGTTCTGGGAGCGGGCCATCATGTCCGGCGGTCAGTCCATGGAGGCGTTCCAGGCTGCCTTCGCCAAGGCCGCCAGCGCGTCCGACAAGGGTTGAGACCGACCATTTTCGCCAAAGCGTCCGGTGCAGGACGCGCCGGAGTGGCGGTCTACCGCATCTCGGGACCTGAAGCCGGACGGATTCTCACAGCCTTGACCGGCAAGCCCGGCAAGCCCCGTATGACCAGGCGCGTTGCCGTCCGCCGCAGCGACGGCTCGCTCATCGACGACGGTCTCGCCCTCTGGTTTCCCGGCCCGCACAGCTTCACCGGTGAGGATGTGGCAGAGCTCCAGCTCCACGGTTCGCTAGCCGTCGAGGAGCAGCTCAGCTCGGCGATCGCCGAGCTAGGCGGTGTCCCAGCTCAGCCAGGAGCCTTCACCTGGCGCGCCTTCGAGCACGGCAAGCTGGATCTTACCCAGGTCGAAGGTTTGGCGGACCTCCTCGAGGCTGATACTGCGCTTCAGCACCAGCAGGCGATGGCTGGCTACCGGGGTGCTCTTCGCGAGAAGGCGGAAGAGTGGCGCGGCCAACTGATCGCGGCCATGGCTCAGCTCGACGCCGCCGTTGATTTTCCTGACGAAGAGGACGTCCCGGAGCTGATCGAACAGCGCGCCCTGCCGATCGTTCGTGAGCTGACATCTTCCATCGCGCAGGTGGTCGAGGCAAGTCGTGCGGCGGAGAAGGTGGCAGAGGGGCTTTCCGTTGCGATTCTAGGTCCACCAAATGCCGGTAAATCCAGTCTTTTCAACGCGTTGATCCGTGATGAGCGCTCGATTGTGTCTCCTATCCCTGGAACGACGCGCGATGTGGTGTCGGCGACGGTGGAGCTTGGGGGCTTGCGGGTCACCTTTCACGATCTCGCCGGCATCAGGGAAGAGACGGAGGACATGATCGAAGCCGAAGGCATCAGCCGCGCCAAGAAGCTTGCAGATCAAGCTGACTTGCGGATCCTCTGCACTCCTCTTGGAGGCTCGAAGGCAGCCTGGTTCGATCACTACGAACAGCCGGGCGACCTTTCGGTGATCACGAAGGACGACCAGCTCGATGCAGGCGGCGTGACGATCCAGGCTGAGGAGTCCATCGCTCGCCTACGTGATAGAACCGAGCAGATTCTTCTTTCTAAAGCCTCGCCTGGACTGGCTCCGACCCAGCGGCAACGGAGCCTGCTTCTCGCTGCTCTCAATCAGTTAGAGAGTTTTGAGGCTGCATCCCTTGCGGCACCTGAACTTGGGAGCGAAGTTCTTCGGGAGGCGACCGCACAATTAGAGTACCTTCTAGGAAGGGTTGCGCCGGACGAGGTGCTGGACGATATCTTTTCTAGTTTTTGTATCGGGAAATAGGTGTTTCACGTGAAACAGCGGACTGTGATCGTGGTAGGTGGCGGCCATGCAGGCGTGGAGGCGGCAGCTGCAGCTGCGCGTCGAGGTGCTAAAGTCTACCTCGTTACGATCGACAGCGGTAAGATCGGTGAGATGTCCTGCAACCCTGCGATTGGCGGGATCGGAAAAGGCCACCTAGTCCGAGAGATCGACGCTCTGGGTGGTCTGATGGCCAGAGCCATCGACAGATCCGGCATTCAGTTCCGGATGCTAAACGCCTCTCGAGGTCCAGCAGTCCGAGGTCCCCGCGCCCAGGCTGACCGCCAGCTCTACAAGCAGGCTATCAGTCATCTACTGGCCGATTACCAGGCTATTACCGTCGTGCAGGGCGAAGTTGCCGATCTTCAGCTGTCAGAGGGCCGGTGTGTGGGCGTCGTACTCGCCGATGGCGGCCAAATGGCTGCCGATGCTGTTGTCGTTACGACTGGGACTTTCCTGCGGGGCGTCATTCACCGAGGTGACGAGCGGTATGAAGCGGGACGTATTGGAGAGAGGCCATCCAACAAGCTCGGTCAGCGCCTGGAAGCTCTTCATCTACCCCTTGGACGGCTTAAAACAGGTACACCCCCCCGGTTGAGAAGGTCTTCCATCGACTGGGACAGCTTGGAACAGCAGCAGCCCGATCCTATTCCGGTTCCTTTCTCCTATATGACCAATAGGATCGAGGTCCCGCAGTTAGCCTGCGCGATTACAGAGACTAACGAACATACCCTGGCGGTTATCGGCGAGAGACTGACAGACTCCGCTGTCTATGGCGGCAAAACCACGGGTAAGGGGCCACGGTACTGCCCTTCGATCGAAGACAAGGTGGTTCGCTTTCCCCAGAAGACCAACCATCAGATCTTCCTCGAGCCGGAGGGTTTGACGAGCGATCTCGTCTACCCCAACGGCATCTCCAGCTCGCTTCCTACGGACGTTCAGGAGAGGTTCGTTAGAACCATCAAAGGGTTGGAGCAGGCTGAGATTGTCGAGCCTGGCTACGCCGTAGAGTACGACTATGTCGATCCCCGTTCCCTGACGTCATCGTTGGAAGTGGCGAGCCTTCCCGGTCTCTATCTGGCAGGGCAGATCAACGGAACCACCGGCTATGAAGAAGCGGCCGCTCAGGGTCTCATAGCGGGCGCTAACGCCGCAGAGCCTACTGATCCGGTAGTGATCGAGCGGCATCAGGGCTATATGGGTGTGCTTGTTGACGACCTTCGTACGAACGGTGCCTCTGAGCCCTATCGCATGTTCACCTCAAGATCGGAGTACAGGCTTTCCCTGCGTCCCGATAATGCTGACATTCGCCTGACTCCCGTCGGCATTGACTGGAAGTTGGTAGATGAGGAGAGAGCTCGCCTGTTTCACGTGAAACAGCAGCGATGGGAGCGATTTCTCGAAGAGAACGAAAGCACCACCCTCTCCCCGACAAAAGCTAAAGCTAATGGTTTTCAGGTAAAACTAGACGGTAAGCGGCGACGTGCCAGCGACCTTCTCGCTATTCCTGGCCATAGCTGGGAAGATGTGGCGAACAGCTTTCCTTTCCTCACGGACCTAGCTGACGATGAGAAAGCGCGGTTCGAGGCGTATTCTACATATGCAGGATTCCTGGACCGGCAGCAAAGCGATATCGAACTGCGTCGGAAGCACGCCCAAACGCCCATACCGGCGGGTTTTCCCTACGAGGAACTTCCAGGCTTGTCGGCTGAGCTGACAGAAAAACTCGTCAAAGCTCAGCCCGAAACCCTGGCAGCCGCAGAGAGGCTGGAAGGCATGACCCCTGCCGCCATGACCCTTATCGCCTTCCGTTTGAGCAGTTTGAACCGTGTTGCGTGATCTTGAGGGCTTTGCCGCCCTCCATAATGCGACCGATCGTCAGGTAGAGGCCCTACAGGTCTACGACGAGGAGCTGCTTTCCACCTCGGCCCACACCAACCTGATCGCTAGAAGCACGTTGGAAGACAGATGGAGCAGGCACTACCACGATAGTGCCCAGTTGCTGCCCCTTCTTCCCAAGGCACCCTACCGGCTATTGGACCTAGGCACGGGGGCAGGGTTCCCAGGGATGGTTCTTCGCATCCTCACCATGGAAGAAGAAGGTGCGCGCTACACTTTTTGCGACAGCGTCCAGAAAAAGGCTGCGTTTTTGTCGAGGGTCGCCGAAAAAGCGCAGCTTCCACTGGCGCGAATAGTACCAGCTCGCGCGGAACAGGCCTTCCGTGATGAGAGGTTCGATGTCATCACGGCACGCGCCGTGACCAATCTCACTGCTCTCCTCAGCCTGGCTGCCCCCCTTCTGGCAACTGAAGGAAGATTGATTGCGCCGAAGGGGCGACGTGCACAAGTAGAGCTGGACGCCGCTTCCGAAGACTGGTCATTTGATCTCGAGCGGCACGACAGCAAAACCGATGCCGAAGCCAGCATCTTGGTGCTACGCAATATCGAGGCCAGGCCATGAGCAGTCTGCGGGTACTAGCCGTCGCTAATCAAAAGGGCGGCGTCGGGAAGACCACGACGGCGATCAACCTCGCCACGGCTCTCGCAGCGGTTGGCGAAGAGGTCATCATCTTGGACTTGGATCCGCAGGGCAACGCGTCTACGGGTCTGGGCGTACCTCCCGGTGCGAGAGAGGGAACGACCTACGACGTTCTTCTCGGCGAACGCTCGCTAGCGGATGTCCTGAGCCCCACCTCGGTGCCGCGCCTTCGTGTCGCGCCGGCAGGGATGGAGCTGGCCGGGGTGGATATCGACCTTTTGGAGGACCCCAAGCGCCATTTCCGTCTGCGGGGCGCTCTAGATGATCTGGAGAAGGCCGAACCCTCCGTCAGCTACGTTCTGATCGACTGCCCGCCCTCCTTGGGCCTCCTCACCGTTGGCGCGATGACGGCTGCAGATGCGGTTCTCATTCCGCTGCAGTGCGAGTTCTTCGCCCTCGAAGGGCTGTCCCAGATCATGCGCACCATCGAGACAGTCCGTACACGGCTTAACCCTGAGCTCGAGCTTCAGGGGGTGGTGCTGACCATGTATGACAGGCGCAACAACCTGTCCGCTGACGTCGAGGCCGATGTGAGGGCGCATCTGGGCGACAAGGTCTACCGTACCGCGATCCCGCGCAATGTGCGCATCTCGGAGGCGCCGTCTCACGGCAAGCCGGCGCTTCTCTACGACCTCAAATGCGCCGGCAGTCAGGCCTACGTGCAGCTAGCCAGCGAAGTGATCGGCCGGGAGAGGGCAGCTTAGAATGGCGAAGAAGGGACTGGGCCGAGGCCTGGAGGCGATCCTCGGTGACGCACCGGCGGCCGCGCCCGCGGCACGAGACGGCGTGCGGGAGCTCGATGTGTCGGACATCGAGCCCGATAAGGACCAGCCGCGAAAGGCCTTCGCGGAGGAAGAGCTGCAGAGCCTTGCCGACTCGATCGCGGCGCGCGGTCTTCTTCAACCGATCCTGATCCGTCCCGCGGGTCAGGGCCGCTACGCCATCATCGCAGGCGAGCGGCGCTGGCGGGCAGCGCAGAAGGCGGGCCTTCATAAGGTTCCCGTGCTGATCAAGGAGGTGGAGGAGGGGACCTCCGCCGAGTTGGCGCTGATCGAGAACGTGCAGCGCGTCGACCTCAACCCCATGGAGGAGGCGGACGCCTATCAGCGCCTAGCCGACCGCTACGGCAAGAAACCGGCGGAGATCGCGGAGGCTGTAGGCAAGTCGCGCTCCCATGTGGCCAACATGCTGCGCCTCACCGGCCTGCCCGACGACGTGCGCGCCATGGTGATGGCCGGCGAGCTCTCCATGGGTCATGCGCGGGCGCTCCTTTCGGCGGATGATCCGTCCTCGGCGGCCCAGAAGGTGGTGTCGGGCGATCTCTCGGTCCGGGCGACGGAGAGGCTCGTCTCCGACAAGCCAGACAAAGCGGGTGCGGATAAAGTCAAGAAGGCCGTCGCCCGAGCGACTAAAGATGCCGACACCCGTGCCCTCGAACAGGACCTCCGCGAGAGCCTCGGTATCGAGGTGGACATCACCCGCAAGGGCCAGACGGGGCAAGGCAAGATGGTGCTCTCCTACCAGAACCTCGACCAGCTAGACGATCTCTGCCGTAGGCTGATGGGAAGCTCGATCTGATGCTCTTCACCTCGGACAATTGGGGCGGGGTGCATCCGAAGGTGTGGGACGCGATACGCTCTGCGGGGGAGGGTTTCGCCCCCGCCTACGGCCATGATTCGCTGACGCAGGACGTGCACAAACGGTTCGAAGAGCTGTTCGAGCACGAGGTGGCACTGGCCTTCGTCCCCACCGGCTCGGCCGCCAACGGCATCGCGCTCAGCCTGCTGACGCCTTCTTACGGCGGGGTGGTCTGCCACGAGCACGCCCACGTGCTGATCGACGAGTGTGGCGCGCCGGAGTTCTACACCGGCGGGGCCAAGGTCATCCCGGCAGCCGGCTCCTTCGGTAAGCTGACGACCTCAGGCATCGAGGCCGCCATGGCGCCCTACGACCCGCCGATGACCCACCGGGTGAAGCCCTCAGTCCTGTCCCTGACCCAAGCGACCGAGTGGGGTACAGTCTACACACCGGAAGAGATCGTTCAGCTCACGGAGAAGGCGCGATCCTACGACATGGCCGCTCATATGGACGGCGCGCGCTTTGCCGGAGCCGTCAACGCCAGCGGGGCCACCCCGGCCGAGCTGACCTGGAAGGCGGGCATCGACATCGTCTGCATGGGGGCCACCAAGAACGGCTGCCTACAGGCCGAGGCCGTTGTGGTGTTCGATACCTCCCGCGCCGAGGAGCTCGCCTACCGCTGCAAGCGCGCAGGCCTCGGCACCTCGAAGCAGCGCTTCTTCTCGGCCCAGTGGCTGGCCTATTTCGAGGACGACCTCTGGCTGAAGCTGGCCAGCACGGCCCATGAGCGGTGTACGGAACTTCGTACGGTACTAGAAGGGCAGGGGGGCATAGAAATCCTCTGCGAGCCGCAGATCAACGAGCTCTTCGTCACCATGCCGGACGAGACCGCAGAGAAGCTGCGCTCGGCTGGGGCGCAGTTCTACGACTGGGTCCAGCCGAACGATCAGTATGCGGGGAAGGCGCGGCGGTTCGTGACGAGCTGGGAGACGACGGCGGAGCAGATTGAGTTGCTGTCTTGTGAGTTCGACTAGCATTGCCGCAGGGTTGGAAACTACGGGGTTAGCCGTCCAACGCGGTGTATTGTCCAAAGAGTGGTTGTGTCGACTGCGGCAAGTCTGCTTTCAGACCAGTCAGGCTGGCCAAAGGCTTACCGCTTTTAGAGAAGTGATCCGTAATCTTCACCTTGTCGGCGGTCCAGCGGCAGCGATCGGCGCTCTTTACCCAGATCATGAACCGGTCCGTGTGATCGCATTTGAGAAGAGCAGAGAAAAGACGTGGGGTGTTCCTTGGCACCAGGACCGCGTTGTCGCCCTTGCTGAAAAGACCCCCTGTAGCGGTTTTGGTAACTGGGTCCGACAAGGCCTTTTCTGGCATGCAGAACCACCGCTCGAGCTTTTGCAGGATATGTTCTTCGTTCGTATACCATTCGATAAAGAGGGAGAAGACAATGGCGGTCTGGAATTAGCCCCTGCTACGCATTGTCTCGGTCGGGTAGAGGCGGGGGCGGCAGGTGCACTAGCTCGAAAAAGTATCTCGGTCACACCTGAGCTTATCCCAGGCGATCTGCTGGTGCTCAAAGCCTTGATCCTTCACCGATCATGCAAACAGCCGAAGCCTAAGCGCCGCCGGGTCCTACGAATCGACTACGCCCGAAAGGATCTTCTACCAAAGCAGCTTCGTTGGGCCGTGGATATGCAACTCGCGTAGACCGTGCGCTGTCGCTAGCTGCTGGCGGAAAGCTACGTGTTCCACCCTACGGGTCAGTACCCAACCTATCCCCGCCCCCTCCCCCTCTTGTATGGTCCTTTTATCGCAGCAACCATGCGGGGCGGGGCCCTTGCTTCCCCAAGGCGGGTAGGGAGCGGTGTAGCGCCGCTTGTCAGGAGGCTTCGGCTGGTTTGGGCGTCGAAGCACTGGACCCTGGGCAGGGAAGAGCTGCGGATCGGCCCCTGCGAAGCCGCCAGCCGTAAACTGCGCGCGGCGTAGGGCACTGGGAGGACCTCATGCCAAAACACAGACACACACTCAACGAACCCAAGCTGCGGCAGCGCTGCGCGCAGGTTCCCGTTCCTATGAACTATCCGCACCAAGCGGATTTGTGCTGCGCGGCAACCGGCGCCAACGCCGTATGGTAGACGCCGTAGGGCGGCTACCTGCCAAGCTCACCGACCTGGAATGGTGGCCGCCTGCCAGCGTCCACCCTACGCTCTTCCGACACATCACCATCCGTACACATCGCGAGCCACCTCGTAGGTATTTGCATAGGCGATGACCGTGGGCTCTATCGGGTTCGCGTAGCCGCCGCCGATGGCCATGGAGCAGGGGATGCCCCTTCGGCGGCAGCCGTCGAGGACCATCTCGTCGCGGGCGCGCAGGCCTTCATAGGTGATGTCGAGGCGGCCTAGCTTGTCGTGGATGAGGGGATCGACGCCTGCCTGGTAGAGGACGAGGTCGGGGCGGAAGGCCCAGATGCCATCGAGATGTTCTTCGACGGCGCGGAGGAAGGCTGCATCTTCGGTATGGTCCGGTAGCGGCACGTTGATATGGGCCGGGACTTTGCGGAAGGGGAAGTTCTTCTCTCCGTAGACGTCGAGGATCAGGACATCCTTCCGTTCGGCCAGGACGGCGGCGTTGCCGTCGCCCTGGTGGACGTCAAGGTCAATGACGGCGATCCGGTCGCACAGCTCTTCGGCGAGGAGCACCGTCGCCACCACGGCTTGGTCGTTGAAGATGCAGTAGCCCGAGCCGAAACCGGGATGCGCGTGGTGGGTGCCGCCCGCGAGCTGGCCGGAGAGGCCGGTGCGAAGCGCCTCTCTCGCCGCTGCAAGCGCTCCGCCCACGGTGCGCCTGCCTCTTCGGGAGATCTGCTCGGACCATGGAAAGCCGATCCGGCGCATGGCCTTGCGCTCGATGCTGCCGTCTTCGAGGGAGCGGAGATAGTCCTCCGTGTGGACACGGAGGAGCTCCTCGTCGGTTGCTAGCGGCGAAGTGCGTAAGTCCTCCCGCGCCAGCGTGCCATCGCGGATCAGCTTCTCTTCGAGCAGCCGGTATTTGTGCCCTGGAAAGCGGTGCCCCTCGGGCAGGTCGAGGTTGAAGTCCTGGGCGGTGAAGAAGACCACTCTTAGGAAATCCAACCCGACAGCTCACGGAGGATAAGCTTCCGCATCACCTCGATGAAATCGTCCGAGGCGTTGAGGCAGGGGATGGCAGCCAGCTCTTCGCCGCCATGCTCTGTGAACGTCTCGGCGAGGCCGATACCGACCTCTTCCAGGGTCTCGATGCAGTCGGAAACGAAGCCGGGCGTGATGACGGCGATCTTCTTCAGGCCCTCTTCGCCAGCCGCCTTGACCAGGCTCTCGGTGGAGGGCTCGAGCCATTTCTCCGGCCCGAATTTCGACTGGAACGCCGTCGGCGCGAACTGATCGTCCCACCCCATCGCCTCGCGCAGCAGGCGTGCAGTCTTCTGGCAGTGGCAGTGATAGGGATCGCCCGCGCGGAAATAGCGCTGGGGCAGGCCGTGGAAGGAGAGAATGATCCGCTCGCAGCCCTCGGGTATGTGCTCGCGGCAGGTCCCTACCAATGCTTCGATCAGGCCGGGATCGTCGTGAAAAGCGGGCATGGTGCGAAGGGCCGGCTGCCAGGCCTGCTTCATCGCCCAGAGATAGGCGGCGTCGTTCGCCGTCCCGGTCGTCGTCGCCGAGTATTGCGGGTAGAGCGGCACGAGGAGGATGCGGTCGCACCCCTCCTCCGCCATGCCGTCCAACCGCCCGGCGATCCCCGGCACGCCGTAGCGCATGGCCCAGTCCACCACGAGTCCGTCCGGCAGGACGGCACGCAGCTTCTCCGCCTGCTCGCGGGTATGGCGGCGCAGCGGGCTCTCATCCGTCTCCTGGTCCCAGATCTTGCCGTAGGCGGCACGGGTCTTCTTAGGACGAGTATTGAGGATGATGCCCCTCAAGACCGGCTGCCAGAGGATGGCCGGGTAGTCCACGACCCGCCGGTCCGATAGAAACTCGGCCAGATAGCTGCGCACGGACTGGTCCGTCAGCGCCTCCGGCGTACCTAGGTTGATGAGCAGCACCCCGACGCGGCCATACGCCACGTTCGGATGGTCGTGGGGCGCGGCGGTGAGGGGTGTGACCATATCCATACCATAACCTCATCTCGCAAAGGTTCCCTCGCGGTAGTGCTACGGGTTTCCTTGCGGTAGTGTTTCGTCTCGCGATCAACTATCGCGGGGGATGCGAACGTCTAGTGAAGGGCAGTAGCTTTATGAGAATCTTCCTTGCCGCCGTTTTGACCGCAGGCCTCGCCGCCTGCGCGACACCGACGCCGTTCGAGCCTGCCGACGGTCAGGGCTACGGCTTCGCCGACCAGAAGATCGAAGACAACCGCTACCGCATCTCCTTCCGCGGCAACTCGCTGACCACCCGCGAGCAGGTGGAGACGGCGCTGCTCCTAAGGGCCGCCGAGATCACGCTGGAGAACGGCTACGACCACTTCTTCGTGGTCAGCGACGAGACCGAGACCGAGCGGCGCACCCGCGTCACGGATCTAGGTCCCCGCTACGGCGCCTTCGGTTATTACGGCTTCGGCCCCTTCCCCTACTACGCGCGCGGCTTCGGGCCTGGCTTCTTCGGTCCCGGCTTCAACGATGTCGATATCCGCGAGACCCAGCGCTACACCGCCATCGCCTTCGTGGTCCTAGGCCGCGGACCCAAGCCCGAGGGCGATCTGACCGCCTATGACGCCCGTGATGTGCAGAAGAACCTTTCCGGCGCCGTCGTGAGGCGCGAGAAGTAGGGCAAACCTCAGGGAGAACCCCCATGAAGAACCTCCTCCTGGGCGCAGCTTTCGCCGCGCTCTCCATCGGTGCCGCCTCGGCCCAGAGCGACGTGGATGTGATGAAGAACGACCCCTATCTGTGGCTCGAAGAGGTGGAGGGCGAGCGCGCCCTCGACTGGGTTCGTTCCCAAAACGAGCGTTCGCTGGCGGTACTCGAAGCGCACCCTGCCTATGACGCCATGCTGGCCGAGGCGAACGCCATCCTGACCTCGGACGACCGGGTGCCGTCGGTCGCGCTGCGCGGCGGCTACGCCTATAATTTCTGGCAGGACAAGGACGCCGTGCGCGGCCTCTGGCGCCGGATGAGCCAAGAGGACTATCTCGAAGGCGCGCAAGAGTGGGAGACGCTTCTCGACCTCGATGCTTTAGCCGAGGAGGAGGGCGAGAACTGGGTCTATGCGGGCTCCCAGTGCCTGGCGCCGGACTACACGCGCTGCCTTCTGACCCTATCGCGCGGCGGCTCGGACGCCGCCGTGGTTCGCGAGTACGACATCGAGAGCAAGAGCTTCGTCGAGGGCGGTTTCGAGCTGCCCGAAGCCAAGTCGTCGGTCGCCTGGCTCGGGCAGGACAGGTTGCTCGTCGGCACGGATTTCGGCGAGGGTTCGCTGACCGCCTCTGGCTATCCGCGTATCACCAAGGTCTGGCAGCGCGGAACGCCCCTTTCGGAAGCGAAACAGGTGAACGAGGTCCCCGCCGAGGACATCTGGGCCTATCCCATCAGCTACTGGGACGGTGAGCGCTACAAGGGCGGCATCTTCCACGGCGAGACCTTCTACGACTACAACTGGCTGCTGCTGTCTGATGAGGGCGAGGTCTCCCGCCTGCCGCTTCCGAAGAAAGCCAGCCTCTCGGGCTTCGCCGATGGTGACTTCATCATCGAGCTGAAGGAGCCGCTGGAGTTCGGCGGCGAGACCTACAAGACCGGCGCGCTGATCGCTCTTTCCGAGGATATGGAAAAGGCGCAGCTCATCGCCGAGGGCACGGACAAGATCGCCATTCAGGGCGCCGCCACCTCGAAGTCCGACGTGGTGGTCTCCATGCTCGACGACATCGAGGGCCGCATGGTCCGCTTCGAGAAGCGGCGCGGCAAGTGGCGCGGGCGGGACATCCGCCTGCCCGAGGGGGGCGTGGTGGGCCTGCGCACCATGGACCCCGAGACGGGCACGGTCATCGCCACCTATGAGAACCCGATCCAGCCAGACACCTTCTATCTCGTGAAGGATCGTAAGCCTGAGGAGATCAGGCAGTCTCCCGCCTTCTTCGATGCGGACGGTATGGTGGTGAAGCGCTACGAGGCGACCTCGTCGGACGGCACCAAGATCCCCTACACGGTGATCGCCAAGGAGGAGACCCTCAAGAGCGGCCCGGCCCCCACGGTTCAGTACGGCTATGGCGGTTTCGAGATCTCGATCCTGCCGACCTATGGCGCCACGGCGGGCAAGCTCTGGGTCGAACGCGGCGGTGTCTATGTGAACACCAATATCCGCGGCGGCGGCGAGTACGGCCCCGCCTGGCACCAGGCCGGCCTCAAGGGCAAGCGGCAGCTTATCTACGATGACTTCCAGGCGATCTCCGAGGATCTGATTGAGCGCGGCATCACCACGAAGGAGCAGCTCGGAATCCTGGGCGGCTCGAATGGCGGCCTGCTGATGGGCGTCTCGATGACCCAGCGGCCGGACCTCTACAAGGGCATCGGCATCGGCGTGCCGCTCCTCGACATGCTGCGCTACGACAAGCTCCTGGCTGGCGCGTCCTGGGTCGGCGAGTATGGCGACCCGGACAACCCCGAGGAACGTCCGTTCCTGGAGAAGATCAGCCCCTATCAGAACCTGGCTGAAGACGCCGACTACCCCCGGCCGTTCTTCTTCACCTCCACCAAGGACGACCGCGTCCATCCGGGCCACGCCCGCAAGATGGCGCGCCTGATGGAGGAGTACGGCCACGAGTTTCTCTACTACGAGAACATCGAGGGCGGCCACGGCGCCGCGGCGAACCTGGATCAGGCGGCAAGGAGGCTGGCGCTGCAATACGCCTATTTCGCTGGTGAGCTCGGCTTGATCGGGTACGAGGGGGAGTAGCTCTCTCGTCGTCATCCCGGAAAGTGCGAAGCACTTATCCGGGACCCACGGACCGGCAGTGGTCGTGGGCTCAGCCGTTCGGCTTGATCAGTAGGCTCAGGCCATGGGTCCCGGATAGCCTTCGGCTTCCGGGATGACGGTCTCTCAAGCTTGCGCCCCGCCCCGCATCCCGGCACTTTCCCCGGCAAAGCATCAATCAGGCGGGGCCATCACATGTCGCTAGTCTTCTGGGGCGTTCTTCTGGGGGCGTTCGCGCTGCTCTTCTTCCTGGCGCGAAAGGGCCTGCCCCTCTGGGCAAGGGTGCTGGCGGGACTGGTCCTTGGCGGCGTGGTCGGCCTTCTCTTCGGGGAGGCGGCGGGCCAGGCCAAGCCCATCGGCGACGGCTTCATCAACCTCATCCGCATGCTCATCATCCCGCTGATCGTCACCACGCTGACGACGGGCATGATCGCCCTCGGCGACCCCAAGCGGCTAGGCTCGCTTGGCCTTCGCACCATCGCACTCTACCTGGGCACGACCACGGTCGCGGTCTTCATCGGCATTCTGATGGCCATGATCTTCAACCCAGGCGAGGGGGTCGACTACGCCTCGGTCGGCGCCACCGACGAGAGCGTCGTCGCGGAGATCAACCAGCGCAACGAGGCGGCGGGCGCAGCCCAGCGCACCGCCGCGCAGCAGATCGTCGATGTCATCCCCCGCAACGTCGTCCGCGCTATGGGTCAGGAGGACATCCTCGCAGTCATCTTCTTTTCCATCGTCCTTGGTCTGGCGATCCTCGCGGCGGGCGACCGGGGCAAGGCCTTCGGCGCGGTGATGGAGAGCGCCGCCGACGTGGTCATCACCCTGACCCAGGGGGTCATGTGGCTCGCCCCCTTCGGCGTCTTCGCCCTCATGTCCTGGGTCTTGGGCACGCAAGGGCTCGGCGTGCTGGTCAATCTCGGCAAGCTCGCCATCGCGCTCTACATCGCCTGCGCGCTTCACATCTTCATCGTCTATGGAGGGCTGGTCACGCTCCTGGCGCGGCTCAACTTCTTCAAGTTCCTGCGCGGCATGCTCGATGCGCTGACCACGGCCTATTCCACGGCCAGCTCCTCGGCGACCCTGCCGGTGACCATCGGCAATCTGACCAAGAATATCGGCGTAGGCCGCGCGGTGGCGGGCTCGGTGGCTCCCCTCGGCGCGACAATCAACATGGACGGCACGTCGATCTATCTCGGCATCGTCTCGCTCTTCGCAGCCCAAGCCGTCGGCATCGCTCTCACCGGCCCCGACATCGTCGCCATTGCGGTCACAGCCACCGCCGCCTCGATCGGCGCGGCGGGCATTCCATCGGCGAGCCTCTTCCTGGCCATCGCCGTGCTGACGAGCTTCGGCGTCACCTCCGAGCAGGCGGTGCTCATCATCGCCCTCATCTTCCCCTTCGACCGCCTCCTCGACATGATGCGGACCCTGACCAATGTGGCAGGCGACGCCACGGTCGCCACCACCGTCGCCCGCTGGGAGAAGGAGCTGGACGAGGACGTTCTGAAGGGCGGCGAGCCTGCCAGAGAAAAAGTCCCGGCATGAAGCCCGTCCGCATCTTCACGACGGGGGGCACCATGGACAAGGTCCATGACTGGCGGCGTGAGACCATCGCCTTTGCCGGGGCAGGGCGCAGCCAGGTGCCCGACATCCTGCAGCAGTCCCGCTGCTACGAGCACGAGGTCGAGCAGCTCTTCCAGATCGACAGCCTGGAGATGACCGACGCCTACCGCAACATCATCTGTGAGCGGATCGGCAAGGCGGAGGAGGAAGGCGTCGTCGTCACCCACGGCACCTCCACCATGGCGGAGACGGCGCGCTATCTGGCGAAGTGCGGCCTCGGCAAGACCGTGGTCCTGACCGGCGCCATGCGGCCCCATGCTCTTTTCGTCAGCGATGCGAGCTTCAATCTCGGCGGCGCGATCATCGCCGCCCAGACCCTGCCGCCCGGCGTCTACGGCGTCATGAATGGCGGCATCTTCGAGGCGCAGGAGCTCAAGAAGAACGAACGACTGGGGCGTTTCGATGTCTAAGCCCATCCTCATCCCGCCGGTCTGGTGCGCGATCTTCGCGGGCCTGATCTTCTTCGCCGACCGGGTCTTCCCCGGCAGCGTGCCCAGCACTTGGTGGCAGATCGGGCTCGGCGTGGTGCTTGCCGCCGCGGGCATCGCTCTTGGTGCGGCGGCGCTCTTCCAGTTCGGCCAGGAGAAGACCACCTACCGCCCCGAAGACCCGACCAAGACCTCGGCGCTGGTGACGGACGGCGTCTACCGCATCACCCGCAACCCCATGTATGCGGGGATGGCGCTCGGGCTTCTCGGGCTGGCCATCGGCCTCTGGACACTGCTGGGTCTCCTCCTCGTCCCGGTCTTCATCGGCATCATCAGTGCCGTGCAGATCGTGCCCGAGGAGAGGGCACTGAAGGAGCTCTTCGGTTGGGAGTACGAACAGTTCAAGCAGCGCACCCCGCGCTGGCTGTTCTTCTAAACCTAATGGTCCGCCTCAGACCCACCGACCCCGGCCGAGACGCTGCCGCCCTCTTCGCCGTGTTCGGTGACGACAGCGCCTGCCGCTACCTTCCGGACCCGGCGGTGAAGAGCGAGGCGGAGCTCGAAGCCAAGCTTGCGGCCTGGGTGAAGGAGGCGCCGGATACCGACTGGGTCGTAACAGAAGGAGAGGACGGCGCTGCCCTTGGCCGGGTCACCATCTACCCCGACGAGCTTGGCATCTGGCAGATCGGGGTCATGACCTGCCCCGCAGCCCAGGGACGAGGCTTCGCAGGAGAGGCGCTCCGCCAGGCCGTCGACCATGTAGACCGAGTTCATGCGCCGCGCCGGATGGAAGCCGATATCGACCCGGACAATCTTCCCTCGCGCAGGCTGTTCGAACGGCACGGCTTCACGCTCGAAGGGGTCCTACGCAAGCGCTGGCATACCCATATCGGGGTCCGCGACACCGCCCTTTACGCCCTGGTCGAGGGCGACGAGCGCCCCTGGCGCCGCTCCCCTTGACTTTTTCCCCAGCGGCCGCCACCTCCCGCCTCTGAGAATCTGACAAGCGGTCTTCTACCGTGTCTACCTGCACGACCCCCGGCAACGGGATGGGGCAGGGGGCTCCTTCCGACGGGGTAACGCCCTCTCGGTCGAGCAAGAGGGCTGTGCGGGAGTAACGGGTCATGTTCGATACGCTTTCCGAGCGCCTGGGCGGGGTCTTTGACCGGCTGCGCGGCCGAGGTGCGCTCACCGAAGAGGACGTGACCGAGGCCCTGCGCGAGGTGCGCGTGGCGCTGATCGAGGCCGACGTGGCGCTGCCCGTGGCCCGCAGCTTCGTCGCCAAGGTCAAGGAGCGCGCGGTCGGGCGCGAGGTCCTCAAATCCATCACCCCTGGCCAGCAGGTGGTCAAGATCGTCCACGACGTCCTCGTCGAGACCCTCGGCGGGTCCGAGGGCGACCATGAGCTGAACCTGAACCGTCCGGCGCCCGTCCCGGTGCTGATGGTCGGCCTTCAGGGCTCGGGTAAGACGACCTCCACCGCGAAGATCGCGCTCCGCCTGCAGAAGACCGAGAAGAAGAAGGTCCTCATGGCCTCCCTCGACACGCGGCGCCCCGCGGCGATGGAGCAGCTCAAGGTACTCGGCGAGCAGGCGGGGGTGAAGACCCTCCCTATCGTCGCCGGACAGTCGGCGCTTCAGATCGCCAACCGCGCGATGGAGGCGGCGAGGCTCCAAGGCTTCGATGTGGTTATGCTGGACACGGCAGGCCGCCTGTCGATCGACGAGCAGCTCATGGCCGAGGTCAGCGACATTCACCGAGCCACCGATCCGGCGGAGACGCTGCTGGTGCTCGACGCGCTCACCGGCCAGGACGCCGTTCAGACGGCGGAGCGTTTCAAGGAGCGCATGCCGGTCACCGGCGTGGTGCTGACCCGCCTCGACGGCGACGGACGCGGCGGCGCGGCGCTCTCGATGCGGGAAGTCACCGGCGCGCCGATCAAGTTCGCCGGTGTGGGCGAGAAGATCGACGCCCTCGACGCCTTCGATCCGGAGCGCATGGCGGGCCGCATCCTCGGCATGGGCGACATTGTCGGCCTAGTCGAGAAAGCCTCCGCAGAGATCGATCAGGAGAAGGCCGAGCGCGCCGCCAAGAAGATGGCGAAGGGTCAGTTCGACCTCGACGACCTCGCTGACCAGTTCGTCCAGATGCGGAAGATGGGCGGTATGGGTGCCATCATGGGCATGATGCCCGGCATGGGCAAGTTCAAGGACGCCGCCGAGCAGGGCCTCGGCAATAACGAGCTCGCCCGCCAGGAGGCGATCATCCGCTCCATGACGAAGAAGGAGCGCAAGAACCCCAAGCTGATGAACGCCTCGCGCAAGAAGCGCGTCGCGGCAGGCGCGGGCGTGCAGGTTCAGGACGTGAACCGCCTGCTCAAATCCTATCAGGGCATGAGCACGCTGATGAAGAAGATGGGCAAGGGCGGCAAGCGCGGTATGGCGCAGCAGCTCGGCCAGCTTCTCGGTGGCCCAGGCGGCGGCATGCCTCCGGGCGGTGCCATGCCCGGCGGCGGCCTCCCTGGGCTTGGGGGTCCCGGCGCTGGCGGAGGTCTTCCGGGGCTAGGCGGTCTTCCCGGTTTAGGCGGCCCCAAAAAGAAATGATCCGTTTGTTCAGCATACTCGCTACGGCAATGCTCGCGGCCTCCTGTCAGTCGGAGAACAAGCCCGTCAGTGCCGTGAACTTCTCTTTGGAAGAGGTGGACCCGGCCTGCGCCATAGGCACGATCAGCGCCATGGATGGCTACGAGCTGACCTCCGAGGACCGAGGCAGCAAACGCTCCCGCGCGACCTTTGCCGTCGGCGGCGAGGAGCTTCTTCTCAACATCAGGCGCTCGCGCGGCGGCGGTTCGGAGGTCTACCTCTCCATGCTGCCGAGCGAGACCGAAAACCCGCTGCGCAGGCGCGCGGCACGTCTCGCGGTCTACGGGGCCGATGAGGCGGTCTATGTCAACTGTACCGAAGACGGACGAACCTATGGCGGTTCCGGCGTCTCCATCGAAGGCCAAAAGGAGTAACCCATGGCACTGAAAATCCGTCTCGCTCGCGGTGGTTCCAAGAAGCGCCCCTACTACCGCATCGTCGTCGCCGACGCGCGCAACCCGCGCGACGGCCGCTTCATCGAGAAGATCGGCACCTATAATCCCCTCCTGCCCAAGGATGACGAGAACCGTGTGCGGATCGACCTTGAAGCCGCTAAGTCCTGGCTCGACAAAGGCGCTCAGCCCACCGAGCGTGTGGCCCGCTTCTTGGGCGCTGCCGATGTGATCAAGTGGGAACACGGCAACAACCCCAAGAAGGGCGAGCCCGGCCAGAAAGCCAAGGAGCGCATCGAAGAGAAGCGCGAGAAGGAAGAGGCGCGTAAGGCCGCCGAGGCCGAAGCTGCTGCCGCTCCGGCCGAGGAAGAAGCCCCCGCAGAAGAAGCGGCGGAGTAAGCGCTCCTCATGCCGAGCGAGCCGCGCATGGTGGTGGTGGCCCAGTTCGCGGGCACCCACGGCGTGCGCGGCGAGTTCAAGCTGCGCAGCTACACCGAGGAGCCCGAAGACGTGTTCGAGTATGGCGAGCTGACCGCGCCAGGCGGTCAGAGCCTTAGACCGAGCTTCGTCAGGGCACTCAAACCCTCCATGTTCCTTTGCCGGGCGGAGGGTTTTTCTTCGCCCGAAGCGCTGCTCGATGCGTTCAAGGGCGCGCTTCTATCCGTGCCCCGCGATGTCCTTCCGCCGACGGAGGACGATGACGACTTCTATATCGAGGACCTCGTCGGTCTCGAGGCCCGGACGCCGGACGGCGTCAGTCTCGGCAAGGTCCGGACGGTCCAGAACTACGGCGCGGGCGATGTCATGGAGATCAAGGGAGCGGGCGGGCTCGTTCTTCTGCCCTTCACGAAGGAGGCTGTGCCCGGCGTTCACATCGAGGAGGGCTTCCTGACCGTCGTACCGGAAGAGGATTGAAAACCCTCGAGGCGACGCCGAGACTTCGCCCATGTTTCCCTCGCTGAACCGCCGCTCCGCTCTCACCTCCGCCCTGGCCGCGCTGCTGGTTGGCGGCCAAAGCGCGGCCAGCCCTGCACGCCTCGCTGGCATCGAAAAGGCGCTCGGCGGCAGGCTAGGCGTCTATGCCGCGCAGGCGAGCAACCCCTTCACCTTGAGCAACCGGGCGGGCGAGCGCTTCGCCATGTGCTCGACCTTCAAGGCGCCCCTCGCAGGCCTCATCCTAGACGAGATGGCCAATGGCGGCCTGTCGCCGGACCAGTCGGTCCCGATCGGGGAGACCGAGCTGATCGGCTACTCCCCTGAAGTCGAGGCGAGGCTCAGTGCAGGGCTGGGCCATATGTCGGCGATGGGCCTCTGCCGAGCGGCGGTGGTGGTGAGCGACAACACGGCGGCGAACCTCCTTCTGGACCTCATCGGCGGACCGGCAGGCTTCACCGAGCGCGTCCGCCGGATCGAAGCGACCACGCGCCTCGACCGCATCGAACCTGGGCTGAACGAGAACGCGGCGGGCGATCCGCGCGACACCACGACGCCGCGGGGCATGGCGCAGCTTCTGGAGCGGATGCTCTATGGCGGTGCGCTTAGCGCGGCAGCGTCCAGTGAGCTGCGCGCCATGATGATCGACTGCCGGACAGGCGGTAGGCGTCTTCGGGCGGGGCTGCCCGACCTGCCGCGCACCGGCGACAAAACCGGCACGAGCCTCAATGGTCTTTACGGCGACATCGCCTTCATCGAGCCCGAAGGCCGCGCTCCCATGGTCATCGCTTGCTATATCGACGCTTCGAGCCTTCCAGGTTCTGCCGCCGACCAGGCTCATGCCGAGGTGGGGAGGCTCGCTGGCGAGACCTTCCGCCTAGGCTGACGGAACCTTTGCGCCGCCCTCCCGTACCCTTTCCGTGCGACGGTGAGGAGAAAGACGGATGGGCGGCAAACTGATCGACGGGGAGTGGCACTCTAGCGGCAGCAAGGGTTTCGCCGACGATGACGGCGCGTTCAAGCGCGAGGAGAGCAGCTTCCGCCGCTGGATCACCCCCGACGGAAGCCCCGGCCCCGATGGCCAGGATGCGGTCCGGGCGGAGGAGGGGCGCTACCATCTCTACGTCTCCTATGCCTGCCCCTGGGCGCACCGGGCGCTCATCCTGCGCTCGCTGAAGAAGCTTCACGACGTGCTGCCGGTCTCCGTCACCCACTGGCTGATGCTGGAGCAGGGCTGGACCTTCCATGAGGGGGAGGGGGTGATCCCCGACCCGAACGAGGGGGTCGAGGCGCTGCACCAGCTCTACCAGATCTCCGATCCGAACGCCTCCTGCAAGGCGACGGTGCCGGTCCTATGGGACAAGAAGGAGCGCCGCATCGTCAACAATGAGAGCTCGGAGATCATCCGCATCCTCACCCGCAGCTTCGATGCTTTCACGAGCGTAGAGCTCGACACCTACCCGCAGGAGCTTCGCGGCGAGATCGACGAGGTCAACGACCGCGTCTACGAGACCTTGAACAACGGCGTCTACAAGGCGGGCTTCGCGACCAAGCAGGAGGTCTACGAGAAGGAGGTGAGTCCTCTCTTCGATACCCTCACCTGGCTCGAAGAGCGGCTCGAAGGGCAGGACTATCTCGTCGGAAACCGGCTGACCGAGGCGGATATCCGCCTCCTGACGACGCTCCTCCGCTTCGACGCGGTCTATTACAGCCACTTCAAGTGCAACCGTATGCGGATCAAGGACCTGCCGAACCTCCACCGCTACACGCTGCGCCTCGCAAACAAGCCGGAGATCGCAGAGACCATCCATATGGGCCACGCGAAGCGGCACTATTACGAGAGCCATCGCAGCGTGAACCCCACCGGCATCGTGCCCGTAGGGCCTGATCTGGGCTTCGGCTGAAGCGTATAGGCAGCGGCTTTCCGACGGTAAGCTTGCATCGGAGGCTTCTCGGAGGTCATTTGGAAGACAGCCCGAAAGAAGTCTCAGGAGGGAGTCCATGCGCGAGGCGAAGGCCGTCATCGGTTTCCTCGCAGCCTCTGCCTGCCAGTCGGCACCGGAGGTGCTCGCTCCGAACGACCAAGCTGCCCGCCTTTCGGGCGATGGGGTCTATGTGGCGCCGCTCTGGCTCAGCGAGGATTTCGAGGGTAGCCATGAGCGCAGCCTATCGGGCGGCACCCTTCTTCTAACGATGATGCAGACGGCTGAGGAAGGGGGGCTCGACACCGCCATCGCGCGGGATGACGTGCCGCTCGTCCCCGTGGTAGAGGTCGCGGACGCTCTGTCGGTCTGTTTCTCCTACGACGTGCAGCTTGAGGGTGAGGGCCGCTGGTGGGCGGGGCCGAAGATATCGGTGGGCTGGAACACCGAAGCGGGGGAGGAGACCGCGGGCTGGTACGAGACCTATGTGGTCGAGACGGCGGCGATCCCTCCGGACATGCTCGAGGGGCAGCTCACCTCCTTCTTCGGCGCGCAGTTCATCGGGACGACCCGGCACGACGGCGGCGTCTACCGGCACTTCACCTTCCCCTTCAGCGAGTGGCAGCAGTTCTGGGCGATCCGTCAGGACTACAGGGTGCAAGGCGAAACGACCCTCGGCCCCATTCTAAACCTCTGGCAGGACAACGGTCTTCCGTCCGAAAAACGCTTCGACGGGGTGAAAGTGAATATTGAGACCTACGGACCCGTCACTGGAACGGTTCTGATCGAGGGGCGGATACCGCCGAGCTACGCTGCGCCGCCCGAGCTGGAATGCGCGTTTCCCTAACAAGGGTCATGAATGCAGAGCCCAACGAAAAAACCCAGGACGAGCGTCCTGGGTCTCCGTTGTTCCGACCGAGAGGTCGTCAGCGTCAGTCCAGCGTGCGCTCGATGCGCTCCACCTCGAAGCACTCGATCACATCGCCGACCTTGAGATCGTCATAGTTGGCAAAGCTCATGCCGCACTCCTGACCGGCGGGGACCTCCTGCACATCGTCCTTGAAGCGCTTGAGCTGGGAGAGCTCGCCCTCGTGGATGACGACGTTGTCGCGGAGGAGCCGGACCTTGGCGCCGCGCTTGACCATGCCTTCGGTGACCCGGCAGCCGGCAACCCGGCCCACTTTGGACACCATGAAGGTCTCGAGGATCTCCGCATTGCCGAGGAAGGTCTCGCGCAGCTCGGGGTCGAGCATGCCGGACAGGGTGCCCTTGATGTCGTCGATCAGGTCGTAGATCACCGAGTAGTAGCGGATCTCCGTGCCTGATTTCTCGGCCTGGTCGCGGGCCTGCTTGTTGGCGCGGACATTGAAGCCGATGACCGGCGCGCCGGAGGCTTCGGCCAGGATGACGTCGCTCTCCGAGACGGCGCCGACACCGGTATGCAGGACGCGCACCCGAACCTCGTCGGTGGCCATCTTGTCGAGGCTGCCGACGATCGCCTCGACCGAGCCCTGCACGTCGCCCTTGATGACGACGGGGAGGTCCTTGATCTCCGCGTCCTGGAGCTGGGCCATCATCTGCTCGAGCGAGGTGCCCGACTTCTGCGCGTTGGCCTTCTCGCGTTTGACGCGGGCGCGGTACTCGGCGACCTCGCGGGCGCGCGCCTCGTGCTCGACCACGGCGAACTGGTCGCCGGGCTCGGGCACGCCGTTGAGCCCCAGGATCTCCACAGGCTGCGAGGGCAGAGCCTCCTTCACCTGCTTGCCCTGGTCGTTGTTGAGCGCGCGGACCTTGCCCCATTCGGAGCCGACCACGACGATGTCGCCGCGCTTCAGCTTGCCGCCCTGGACGAGCAGCGTCGCCACGGCGCCGCGGCCCTTGTCGAGCTGTGCCTCGACCACCGTGCCGTAGGCGGCGCGGTCGCGGTTGGCTTTGAGCTCGAGGAGCTCGGCCTGCAGCGTGATCTGCTCGATCAGCTCGTCGAGGCCGATCTTCTTGAGGGCCGAGACCTCCACATCCTGGATCTCGCCGCCCATGCTCTCGACCTGGACCTCGTATTGGAGGAGGTCGGTCTTGACCTTGTTCGGGTCGACACCGGGCTTGTCGATCTTGTTGACCGCCACGATCATCGGCACTTCGGCGGCCTTGGCGTGGCTGATCGCCTCCTCCGTCTGCGGCATGACCGAGTCGTCGGCGGCCACCACCACGATGACGATGTCCGTGACGTTCGCGCCGCGAGCCCGCATGGCCGTGAAGGCCGCGTGACCCGGCGTGTCGAGGAAGGTGATCTTGTTCTTGTTCTTATCGGTGATCTGATAGGCGCCGATATGTTGGGTGATGCCGCCGGCCTCGCCGTCCACCACATTGGCACCGCGCAGCGCGTCGAGGAGCGAGGTCTTGCCGTGGTCGACATGGCCCATGATGGTCACGACCGGCGGACGCGGCTCGAGGACAGCGTCCTCGGTATCGGGGGCGATCAGGCCCTCCTCCACATCGGCCTCGGAGACCCGCTTGACCGTGTGGCCCAGGTCCTCGGCGATGATCTCGGCGGTGTCGGCATCGAGGGTCTGGTTGCCGGTGACCATCTGGCCCTGCTTCATCAGCTCCTTGATGAGGTCCGTCGAGCGCATGGCCATGCGCTGGGCGAGGTCGGCCACGGTGATGACGTCGGGGATGACCACGTCGCGCTTCTGCTGGGCCTGCTGGCCGCCGCGCTTGGCCCGGTTGGCCTTCTCGCGCTCGCGGGCACGGCGCACCGAAGCGAGCGAGCGCTGCCGCTCGTCGTCTTCCAGCGCCTTGGAGATGGTAAGGCGGCCGGAGCGGCGCTTGGGCGCCTCTTTCTGGCTGCGTGTGTCGGCAGGAGCCTGGTTCCGCTTCTGCTTGATGCGGCCACCGAGGGCGGAGAGGGGGTTGTTCTCGTCCTTGGCGAAGTCCGCGCGGCGGTCCTTCTCCTTGGCGTCCTTGGACGCATCGGAGATGCCCTTGGCCTTGAGCTCCTGGCGGCGCTTGCGCTCTGCCTCTTCGGCTTCGAGAAGCTTCTTGGCCTCTTCCTCGGCCTTCTTACGGGCCTCGGCCTCTTCGGCGCGCTTCTTCTCTTCTTCCTCTTGAGCCTTGCGGGCAGCCTCGAGCTTGGCGCGCTCTTCGGCCTCACGGGCCTCGCGCTCCTTCCGCTCGGCTTCCTCGCGCTTGGCGCGCTCGGCCTGCTCCTTCTTCGCCTTGGCGAGGGCGACGGCGCGGGCCTTCTTCTCCGCATCGGAGAGCTGGCGCAGCACCTTGCCCTTCTTGGCCGGAGCAGCCGCTTTCTCGGCGGCAGCGGTCTTGGCGGCCTGGGCGGCCTTACCCTCGGCGGGCTTGACGAGCTTCGGCCCCTTGGTAGCGGCCTTCTTGGCCGCCGCACCAGGCGCCACGGCACGCCGCTTCTTCTCCACCAGAACCGTCTTGGTCCTGCCGTGGGAGAAGCTCTGCTTCACCGCACCGGTCTCTGTCCGGTTGAGGCTCAGCGGCTTGCGCGTGCTCTTCGGTTTTTCTTGCGTATCGTCGCTCATACCATCCTTTGGCGGAGGCCGGTGCCTCCTTGAAATCTTAGCCGACAAGGTCGGAGTGCCGGTCACGCCCAGCCCGCCTGCGCCCAGCCGCGCCGCTCTTCGTCGCATCAGGCCGGGGCTGCCCCATAAACGAAGGGCCGCCCCTGGTCCACCTTTGCAGCAGCGAAAAGGCCCTTCCTCTCAGGCCTGTCAGTCTAGGCCGCGAAACCGCGCCAGAGCATAAGTGCCGAAAGCGCCCCCTTGGACGGGCCGCCCTCCAGAAGAAGGAAGTGCACCCCTTCCTGCCCGAGGGCGATGGAGAGGGGGTGACGGGCCAGCGGAAGCGGGAGATGGGGGACGCCGTGCGCCTTTTCAAGGAAGGCGGCGAGCTTCGTGGTCTCCGCCTCACTGGCATCGGAGGGGGAGAGGTAGGCAAGGCCCTTCGCAGCCTCCTTGCGCACGAGGTCTGCGCCGATCACCAGCGAGCCCGCCTTGCGGCAGAGGCCCAGGCGGGAGAGCGCGTCGCGCTGGAGCTGCTCTTCGACGCGGGCAGCGTAGTCTTCGGGGGTCAGGCCCTCGGGAAGCGAAGCCTGGGCACGGAGCGAGCGGGCGAAGCCGCCTCGTTTGAGAGCCGAAAGAAGGCTCTCGCGGGTCGCCGTCAGCCACGCGCCTCTGCCGGGCAGCTTGCCCTTGAGGTCGAAGGTCAGCGTGCCGTCCGGCGCGTGCACGAAGCGCAAGGCAGGAGAGCCGGGGGGAAGGGGATCGCCGCTGGCCGAGCAGCGCCGGTCTTGGTGACGGGTTTTGCCGAGGGGCGGGGAGGTCGGTGCGTCTTCAATCATCGTCCGTCTGCGTTCTCCTCCCCTTCAGGTGAGGCAACCGCACATAGTATTTCTTGTCGTCATCCCGGCCGTAGCGAAGCGAAGAGCCGGGATCCATGGCCCAACTGGATCGACTAGCAATAGCGGACCGGTCCATGGGTCCCGGATAAGCCTTACGGCTTTCCGGGATGACGTAGGTCTACGATCAACCAGTGCTAGGGCTTGTAACCCCTGGAAGGAAGCGGGTGGGCCGTAGCCTCAGTTCACCGCAGCGCTGGCCGCGATCACCTCTTCCATATGGGTGAGAAGGCCCGCCACGCCGCCGTCTCTCACGCGTGAGGAGAAGGCCTGGCGGCGGGTGATGAGGGGCGAGGTGCGCTCGACCAGGACATCGAGAAGCTTGTACTCGCCGTCCTTCTCCCGCACGCGCCAGTCGATGTCGGCGCGGGCGCGGCCTTCCTTGTCGCGCAGCACGGACTGCACGATGTAGTCGCCGGGGCGGCGCTCGAGGCTCTGCTTCACCTCGATCTCGCGGGCGGTGAGCTGGCCGATCTCGTCGGCATAGGCGGCGGCGATGTAGCTCGGGAAGAGCTCGTCATAGCGGCCCCGCTCGGCCTCGCTGGCGCCCTTCGCGGCGTCTCCGGCGAGAAGGAACTTGCCGATATCCTCGGCGGCAAGGTTGGCCTGAAGCTCATCGCGCACCTCCTTCGAGCCCTCGCCATGGGTCTCGGCCTGGGTTCTCAGCTCGGCGACGAGCTCCTTGACGAAGCTCTCGGCGCCGTCGGTCCCTTGGGCGAAGGCGGTACCGACCGCGAAGGCGAGGGATGCGGCGGCTGCTGCAACTGATCTGATCATGCACTTGTCCTTTCGAGGCGTGATCTCTTCCGGTCATATAGGAGCTGCGCCAGCGGCGGTAAGACGAAAAGCATCGTCGCCAGCACCCACAGCATCCCAATCGTGAGAAGCGCTCCCATGGAAGAGGTGCCCCGGTGGGCCGAAACGATGAGGCTGCCGAAGGAGGCGATGGTGGTCAGCGCCGAATAGACCACGGCCCGCCCCGTCGGCCCGCGCACCCCGGCCAGCGGGTCGCCGGTCTTCTCGGCCCTCAGCGCCAGATGGATGCCGCTGTCGATGCCGATGCCGATGATGAGGGGCAGCACCAGCACGTTGGCGAAGTTGTAGGGCAAACCGAACAGCGTGCCCGTCGCCGTGGTCAGCGATCCGGCGAGAAGAAGCGGGATGAGAAGCAGGACCAGAACCTTGATCGAGCGGGTCACGACGAGCACCAAGAGGCTCACCAGCACCGCGGCGGTGAGGCTGGCCTGGACCATCGCGCCCTCGATCACGTCGCCTGCGGAGAGGGCGGTCCTGGCCGAGCCCGCCGCATCGGGGGCGATGGAGAGGACCTGATCGACGAAATCCCGGCGGGCCGCGAGATCGCTGGCGTCTCCCTCGGGCAGGATCTCCAGCCGGTAGGTACCGCTTTCGGTGACGAAACGCTCGGCGAGGGGGTCTGGCAGGTCCTCGCGGGTCACAAAACCGGCGCGGAGCTGGGCGTTCAGCGCCTCGCGCTGGCGCGGCCAGAAGCGGAAGACGCGGGGGGCAGCGCTTTCGAGCTGCTGTAGGCTCCGCTCGCGCAGGACGGTCTCGAAGGTCCGGGCCGCCTCGCTCTCTTCCTCGCGCAGGGCGACGAGAAGGCGGCCGAGGGCAGGCTCGAGGTCCGGGCCGAGGTCGCCGCCGGAGATGAGGGCGAAGGAGAGCCCGACGCTGGCCGCGTCGATCAAGGTCAGCTTGAGGTCCTGGTCCTCAGGCACGAAGCTGAAGAGGTGACGGGTGCTGGACACGGTCTCGGCATCCGAGAAGCCGTCTGCGCGAGCGAGAAGCTCGTCCTCGGACTCCGCCAGCACGCTGAGGCGGTAGGGGGCGGCGTCCTCGTCATCGGCGATCTCATTAAAGGCGATGACCGAGGGGGCGCTGACGGCCCTCAGTGCCATCGGATCGGCGTCGAAGCGGGCATAGGGGAGAAGGAAGAGAGAGACGATGCCCAAGGCCCCGACCACGATTCCGAGCGGCCTGATGACCTTGTTCATCAGCCCCTCGGGCAGCCGGTCCACGGGTTTTACCGTCTCGCCGATCCGCACCATGGCGGGCAGGACGGTCATGGCGATGAGGAAGGCGAGCAGCACGCCGAGCCCGGCGATGACGCCGAGCTGGTTCATGCCGATGAACTCGGTGGGGGCGAAGGAGAAGAAGGCCAGCGCCGTGGTCGGCGCGGTCAGCATCAGCGCCGTGCCGATCTTGCGCGCGGTCCTGTAGCCCGCCGCCCGCTCGCTCGCGCCGAGCCCGCGCTCGTCCTTCCAGTGCATCAGAAGGTGGATGGAGAAGTCCGCCCCCAGGCCCACCATCAGGACCGCGAAGGCCACGGAGATGAGGTTGAGCTGACCGAAGAGGGCGGTGGCCACCCCTGCGGTCAGGATCACCGACAACGCGATGGTGACGAGGCAGGCAGCCACCAGCCGCAAGGATCTGAAAGCGAAGGCGAGGAGCACCGCCACCAGCACGCCCGACAGCGCCAGCGCCCAGCCGATGCCCTGGGAGACCGCTTCGAGCTCCTCGGTGCGCAGGATCGGCTCGCCGGTGATCAGGACCTCCGCCTCGAGCCCGTCCTCCGACCGCACAGCGGCGGCGGCGTCCAGGATCGCGGTCTTCACCCCTTGCGCAGGCTTGAGCTTGGTGAAGTCGAGCACCGGCTCGATGGTGAGGAGCACCTCGGGCTCCGGCTCCTCGCCAACGGAGAGGAGCTTCTCCCAGGAGAGCACCGTGTCTTGCGTGGTGAAGACCTCGGTCAGTCCGGCATAAAGCGCGTCGAGGGTTTCGGGGTCGGCGCTGGCGCCGTCCTGCTCCGCCGCCTCGGCCAGCGCGTCGAAGAGGGTCGCCAGCGTCGGGTCGGGGCCGAGGCGCTCGATCAGCGGTGCCGCGTTGGTGAGGCGGGCGAGGAGGTCTTCGAGCTCCGTGGTCTCGAGGAAGAGAAGCCCGTTCTCCTGGAAGAACGGCTCGGCAGGAGGCGCCAGCAGGCTCTCGACGTTCTCATCGTCCCGCAGGCGCTCTGCCAAGCTCTCGGTGAACGCCTTGGCCTCGTCGGCGGTGCCGGAGCGGATAAGGACCACCACCTGATCGTCGAGGTCGGGAAAGGCGCTTTTCAGCTTGGTGGCCGCCACCCGGAAGGGCGCGCTCGGGTCGATCATGTCCGAGCTGTCGGTGTTGATCGAGAGGCGGGTGGCGACCTGGAACAGCGACAGCGCCGCCAGCGCCGCCCAGAACAGCCCCACGAGGAGGGGCCGCTTGCGGGCGAAAGCCATCAGCCGCCACAGCGCGGCGTCCAGAAAGAGGGTGGGCACCGGGGCTCTTCCTTAGAAGTCCGGCAGGTTCTCATAAGGGTCGCCGTCCTCGTGAAGGGCGGCGGCCTGCTCCTGGAGGAAGAGCGAGCGCAGAAGGATATAGCCGTCCTCTTCGCTGAACACCCGCTCCAGGGTCTCATGGCTCTCGATCCGGCGCTCGGCGGTGCGCTGGCCCACCATGCTCGCCCTGAAGGTCAGGTCGTCGGGCAGGTAGAGCTGGGTGGCGGGCGACAGGCCGAGCCTCGCCAGCGAGCCGAAAATGCCCCGGACCGTGGTGGGACCGACGAAGGGCGCCACCACGTAAGGCCCCTCGGGCACGCCCCAATTGCCCAAGGTCTGGCTGAAATCCTCGGGCCGGTTCTCGAACCCCATCCCGGTGGCCGGGTCGAAGAGACCTGCGACACCCAAGGTCGAGTTGATGGCGAAGCGCACGGTCGAGTGCCCCGCATCCTCGAAGTCGAGCTGCAGAAGCTCGTTGAACACGAAGGTCGGGGTGATGAGGTTCTCGGTGAAGTTCGCCGCCGAGCGCCGCACGGGCTTGGGGAAGACGAGGCGGTAGAGGTCGGCGAAGGGCTCGATATAGAGGTCGTCGACCACGGCGTTGGCCTTCAGGGCGCGGCGGTTGTAGTCCTCGAAGGGGTCGTTCGGCTCGATGATGGCGGGAGCTGCCTCCAGCCGCTGCGGCGTGGTGGTGCAGGCGGTCGCCGCCAGAAGAGCGAAAAGGACGAGCATCAGACGCGCCATCGAGAACTCCATGCTTGAGCCGTACAGAGGCTCGCCGTGACCGCCATAACCCATTTGGCGGAACGAGGTTCCATAGGGCCAGATACGAGCCCTCTGGAACCCCGGCCTCTGCCAAAGAGCTGTCAAGAACCCGCGAAGAACTCTTCGCGCATTGTGCCCAGTCTGTTCAGCTTGGCCGCCAGCCCTCTCCGCCGTAAGGCGCGGGGCCTGTCAGTCCGGAACTTCTCCTCATGCCCCATCCCTTAAGCGGCGCGAGCCTTCCCCTGCTCAGACGGATGTTGCGGGAGGCGGGGGATGTGCCCCTCGCCAAGAAGGCGCCGCTCCTCGGGGCGGCGGCGGGGCGCGCGCCTTTCAGCGCCCTGGAGAAGGGCATGGAAGGCAGGCTCCGTTCCGCTTCCGAGATGAAGCCCCCGGTCTTCCTCCTCGGCCACTGGCGCTCGGGCACCACCCATCTCTACAACATCATGAGCCTGGGCGAATTCGGCTACGTACCGCCGGTGGCGACGGGGATGCCGGGCGAGATGCTGACCCTAGGTAAGTGGCTGAAGCCCTTCCTGGATAAGCAGCTTCCGGACAGCCGCTATATCGACAACATCCCCGTCACGCCGACGAGCCCGCAGGAGGACGAGATCGCCCTCGCCAACCTCTCGCCGCTCAGCTTCTACCACGGCATCTACTTCCCCTCGCGCTTTGACGAGTGGGTGGATCGCGGGCTCTTCTTCGAGGGCGCCAGCGAGGAGGACATCGCCGGTTGGGAGGAGGCCTTCGTCCTCTTCATGCGCAAGCTGGACCGCCTCTTCGAAGGCAAGCAGCTCCTCATCAAGAACCCGGTCTACACGGCGCGGCCCGCGCAGCTCCTCAAGCTCTTTCCAGGCGCAAAGCTCGTGCACCTTCACCGCAACCCCGTGGATGTCTTCCTGTCGATGAAGAACTTCTACGAGAAGCTGCTGCCGGTGATGGCGCTCCAGCCCTACGATCACGTGGACATCGAGGGGACGGTGCTGCGCGTCTATGACGAGATGATGCGGCGTCTGACCGAGGAGACGAAGGAGCTAAAGGCGCCGCAGTTCACCGAGATCGCCTATGCGGACCTCAACGCCAACCCCATCGGCACGGTGCTCCGCCTCTATGACGAACTCGAGCTAGGCGGTTTCGAGGAAGCGAGGCCACGCTTCGAGGCCTATCTCGGCTCCATCGAGGGCTATCAGAAGAACCGCTTCGAGAAGCCCAAGACCGTCGGCACCAAGGTCGCCGAGGCCTGGGCGCCCTGGTTCGAGCGCTGGGGCTATGAGAAGCCTGCCGGATGATGTTTCCCAGTCTGCTCCTAACCGCGGCCCTTCTTCTGAGCGAAGCGCGCTTTCCGCTGGAGAGCTGCCGCACCGTCGAGCTGCGTGACGAGGAGAGCGGCGCCCTTGTGGCGGGAATGGAGGACGTCACCCTGATCGCCGACGGCAGGGGGCTGCTCGTCTCCGCCTATGACCGGCTGCAGGACCAGACAGGCGGGGTCTACCGCGTCGACAAGCCCTGGCCGCGCGCTGAGCGGTGGAGCGCGAGAAACCTTACGCCAGGCAGCAAACCCCACGGCATCGCGGCGAGACCGGGCGGCGGCTTCACGGTGATCGACCGCTCGGCCCCCGGCGGCACGGCGCTGCTGACGGTGCTGCCGGACGGCACCAAGCGGTTTGAGGATGTGGGCGAGGGAGAAGCTTTTCCCCTTTGTGCGGCGAACGACCTGGCCTTCGATGGGAAGGGCGGAGGCTTCGTCACCATCGACCGGGGTGGCTGCGGCGGCTTCTGGCAGCGCCTCTTCGGCGGCAAGGCTGCTTCGGTGAGGCAGCTCGCACCGGGTCTGCCGGTGACGGCGGACAAGTTGAGCCTCGCCAATGGGATCGCCCCCCAGGACGGCGCGGTATGGGTCGCCGACATGCGCGCGAAGCACCTCGTACCCTTGGGCGGCGGCGAACCTGTGGAGCTGCCTGGCGCGCCGGACAACCTCAACGCCTCCGAAGAGGGCATCGTCGCAGCGCTCCAACCGAGCCTCTGGCGCTTCGGGCTCTACCGCTACGGCCACCGCGAGCGGGCGCCGAGCCTGATCATGCTCGTCGAACCTCGAAAGGGACGCCGCGAAGTTCTATTCGAGGACGAAACGGGCGAGCTCTTTCCAGGCGCCACGGCGGCGGTGCTCGACGGCTCGGTGCTGTTCGCAGGCTCGGTGGCCGGTGACCGGCTGCTCACCTGCGACTTGAGCGAATGAGGGTGCTGGTCACCGGCGGGGCCGGGTTTCTGGGCCAGCATGTGTGCCGTCTGCTTGGGGAGGGGGGCCACGAGGCGGTGAGCCTCGACCTCAAGCCTTCCCTGGCAGCATCCCTCTCCATCGAAGGCTCGGTGCTGGACGAGGCCAGCTTCGAAGCCGCAGGCAAGGTGGATGCCGTCATTCACGCAGCGGCGCTGACCCATCTTTGGCGGCGGGACGTTCGCGACTTCAGGCGGGTCAATCTGGGCGGCACGGTCCAGGCGGCTCGCCATGCCGCCCGGCACGATGCGCGCTTCGTCTATGTCAGCTCCTACACGGTCCATGGCGGCAAGGGCCTGCCGCCCGTCGTCGCCGAGGATGATCTGCCCAGACCCGGCACGCTGTTCGGCCCCTACGCCCAGTCGAAACGCGCTGCCGAGACGGCTCTACGCGAGCTCCTTCCCAAGGCGGTCGTGGTGCGTCCCTCGGCCCTTATCGGACCGGGCGGCGGGGCGGAGACGCCGCCCATGCGGATGCTCGGCGCCATCGCGCGCGGCGAGCTGCCGGGCACGATGAAGGGCCGGATCGACGTGGCCGATGTCCGCGACGTGGCCGCCGGGGTGGTCTCGGCGCTGCTGAAGGGCGGCGAGGCCAGGGACTATCTTCTCACCGGTCACGACCTCACCTTGGCCGCCTTCTCGCAGAAGGTGGCAAAGGCGGCAGGGCAGAAGCCTCCGAAAATCCTGGCGCCACCCGCCGCGGCGCTCATGGCCGCCCATGTGGAGGAGCTGATCGGCAAGCTGACCGGCAGGGAGCCCCAGGCCGTGACCGCCGGGGTGAGGATGGCCGCACTCTCTTCCTGCTTCTCTCCGGCGCGGGCGGAGGCGGAGCTCGGCTACCGGCGCAGGCCGCTCGGGGAGAGCATCACCGACGCCCTCGCCTCTCTTGGTCACTCAGCCGAGGCGTAGCTCCTGCCCTTCCACTGCCCGCCGCGACCCTGCCAAGTCCGCCACGCCGACAGCCAAGTGAACCAGCCATAGAGGAGCGCTGCTAGCGGCAGGGCCAGCGCCTGGCGCCTCTTCATGCCGTAGCGCTTGAGGGTGGGGATATAGGTGACGACCATCACCCCCCAGGCAAGAAGGCCCAGGAGCGCCACCGAGCCGTTGCCGTGGAACGGCAGCCCCAGAAAGGCCAGCGGCGGCACGAGGTAGAGAAGCGCCAAGCCGACCAGCGTTCCCAAGAGAAGCACCGGGTTGTAACGAAGCTGGGTATAGGCCGAGCGGGCCACCATCTTCTCCATGACCTCATAGCTGTCATTAGGCCTCAGGCTCACCGCTTCGGCGAAGTCCGAGGAGAGGTAGAGGCCGATCCTGGCGCCCGCCTTCTTCACCTTCTCGGCCAGGGTGCAGTCGTCGATCAGGGCATCGCGCATGGCGGCGAGCCCGCCGATCTCCCGCAGGGCCTCGGGCCTGATGAGCACCACGCCGCCCGCCGCCGCGGCGACCCGGCCCCCGGCCTGGTTGACCAGCGGAAAGGGGTAGAGCTTCTGGAAGAAATAGATGAAGGCGGGCACCAGCAGCCGCCCCCAGAAACCGCTCGCATCCAATCGTGCCATGACCGAAACGAGCGAGAGATCGCAGCGCTCTCCGGCGGCCACGAGCTTGGTCAGAAGCGAAGGTGCCGCCTTGATGTCGGCATCGGTGAAGAGGTACCAGCCCGCCTCCGGCATGGCCTCGGTAGCGGCCTTTACGCCATGGTCGAGGGCGTGGAGCTTGCCCGACCACCCCTCCTTCAGCGGCGGGACGGAGAGGACCTCCACCTGCTGCGGACCCTCCGTGCCTCTCGCCAGCTCCCCGGTGCCGTCGCTGGAGCCGTCATCGCAGACGAAGAGCCTGAGCTCCCCCGGATAGTCGGACTTTTGGTGCGCTCCGACCACCTTTGCGATGGTCTCTGCCTCGTCGCGGGCAGGGATGATGACGGCCACCGGGGGGAAGCTTTCGGGGGGCTGGGCGGCAGGCAGCACTTGGTCTGCACGCCAGAACCCGCCGCGGAACACCAGAAGGTACAGCCAGGCCAGAAGAGCGAGTAACGAAACTGCCAGCACGAACGAACCCCTTGGTGGACCCACAGGCCTATCGGCCTTATGACGATTACTGCCAGAGCATGTGGTGCGTGCCGCGAAAGAGGGGAAGGGTGGAGGTCACCTATCAGGACAGCGAGGTGGATGCCGATAGCGGCAAGGGCGCGGGGGACGAGAACTTCCCCGTAGGCTCGTTCCTGATCGCCGCTCCCCTGCGCCCGGCGGTGAAAGCCTATTACGACTTCGCCCGCGCAGCCGACGATATCGGCGACGACCCCGAGCTCTCCGCCGAAGAGAAGCTGCGCCGCCTGGAAGCCTACCGCCAGGTGCTGCACGGCGAGGCGGAGGGGCTGAGCCGCCCCCGAAGGCTGCGCGAGGCGCTGCTGAAAGCGGGCATTCCTCTCGAGCGCGGCAGCGACCTCCTTCTGGCCTTCAAGCAGGACGCGGAGAAGCCGCGCTATGAGAACCTCGACCAGCTCCTCGGCTACTGCCGCAACTCGGCCAACCCCGTGGGCCAGTTTCTCCTCGACCTCCACGGCGAGGACCGGCGGCTGTTTCCTGCCTCCGATGCACTGTGTACCTCGCTTCAGATCCTCAACCATTTGCAGGACATGAAGGATGACCTTCGCGAGATAGACCGCTGCTACCTGCCCCAGGACTGGATGGCGGATGAGGGGGCGGCAACCGATGACCTGCTGGCCGAACGAAGCAGCCACGGCCTCACCAATGTCCGCATGCGGCTTCTCCATGTCTGCCGCGACCTCAACGAGACCGCCGAGCGCCTGGTCCGTGAGCTGAAGAGCCGCCGCCTGGCGAGCGAGAGCGCGGTGACCCTACGCCTCGCCAAGCGTCTGACCGAGCGGCTGACGCGGCAGGACCCGCTGGCCGAACGCGTGGCGCTCAGCAAGGCGGACATGCTCGCGGCCGGCGCGATGGGCCTCGCCGAAGGCGCCCTCGGGCAGAGGCGCGCAGCATGATCCCCGACGAGCTCCTCCCACGCCCCTTCGAAGGTGACGCCAAGGAAGAGGTGCGCGCCATCACCAAAAGCTCCGGCACGAGCTTCGCGGCGGGCATGGGCATCTTGCGCCGTGATAGGCGCGAGGCGATGCACGCCGTCTACGCCTTCTGCCGGGTGGTGGACGACATCGCCGACGGCGACGCCGATCCTGGCGAGAAGCGCGCAGCGCTGGAGGTCTGGCGGGAGGAGGTCGAGCTTCTCTATCGAGGGCGTCCGGTCTCCGCCGTAGGGCAAGCGCTGCTGCCGACGGTCGCGGCCTATGATCTGCCCAAGGAAGAGTTTCTGCTGCTGATCGACGGCATGCAGACCGATGCCGACGGCCCGGTGGTCGCGCCTACCAGGACCGAACTCGCCCGCTACACCCGCCAGGTGGCGGGTACGGTGGGTATGCTGTCGATCCGCATCTTCGGCGCGTGGAAGGGCGAGGTCTCCGACCGCTTCGCCCTCTGCCTCGGCGACGCGTTGCAGCTCACCAACATCATCCGCGATGTAGAGGAGGATGCCGGGATCGGTCGCCTCTATCTGCCCGCGGAGCTTCTTGAGGCTGAAGGCGTTCCGCATCGGCCGAACGCTGCGTCCTCGAGCCCCAAGCTGCCCGCGATCAGAAAGACCCTCGGTGCCGAGGCCGAGGCCCTCTACGACGAGGCGCGTCTTCTGGCGCGGGAGCACGACCGTGCCAGCTTGCGCCCCGCACTGATGATGATGGGCGCTTATGAAGGCTATCTCCTGCGCATGGAGCGGGGCGGCTGGAGGCTCAACCCCGGCACGCCGCTCCTATCGAGCCGAGAGAAACTCCTGCGCGGCCTGCGCTACGCCTTCTTCGGACCGGGTGCGCCCCAGGCCGCATGATGGAGAAGGGCCGTACCCATATCGTCGGCGCCGGTCTCGCCGGTCTGTCCGCAGCGCTCACCAGTGTGGAGGGCGGACGCGCCGTCACCCTCTATGAGGGCGCGCAGCACGCAGGTGGCCGCTGCCGCAGCTATTTCGACAGCCGCCTCGGCTGCACCATCGACAACGGCAACCATCTGGTGCTCAGCGGCAACCGCTCCGTCGCCCGCTATCTGAAAAGGGCGGGTGCGGAGGATGCGTTGGAGAAGGCGCCCGAGGCCCGCTTCCCGTTCTACGACGTGGAGAGCGGCGAGCGCTGGGAGGTCGTCATGAATGACGGCCCCGTGCCCACCTGGATCTTCGACAGGAACAAGCGCCCCAAGGGGGTGAGCCTGGCAGAGATGCTCCGTGCAGGACGGCTTCTTCTGGCCGGTGACCGGCACACCGTGGCCGAGCTTTGCGGCGAGGAGGGCCTGGCCACCGAGCGGTTCCTGGAGCCCATGGCGGTGGCGGTGGTGAACCTTCCGCCAAGGCTCGCCAGCGCGAAGCTCCTCAGGGCCACGGCGCTCGAAGCCTGGCGCGACGGGCGGCTGGCGAGGCCCATGTTCGCCCCCCAAGGCCTGGGCGCGGCCCTCATCGAGCCCGCATTGGCCGCCTTGAAAGAGAAAGGCGGCGATATTCAGTACGGGCGGCTTCTCAGCCGGTTGGAGCAGGAAGACGGCAGGGTCACCGCCCTCCATTTCGTCCGCGGCGACGCCATTAAGGTGGGTAGGGAGGACCGCGTGGTTCTGGCCTTACCGCCCCACCGCTTGGCCGATATCCTGCCTGACGCCCAGGCACCGTCCGAGTCGGCATCCATCCTCAACGCCCATTTCCGCCTCGCCGATCCGTCCGCCTTGGCTGGCAAGCCGAAGCTCTTGGGTCTGACAAGATCGCTGACCCAGTGGATCTTCCTCAAGGGCGACATCGTCAGCCTCACCGTCAGCGCTGCGGAATATATCGAAGGCTCGACCGAGAAAGAAAAGGCACTCCTCACCAGGCTGTGGCGTGAAAGCGTCGCGGCCCTCGGTCTGCCGGAGAATACGTCCTACGAGGCCGCCCGTCTCGTGCGCGAGAAGCGCGCCACCTTCCTTCAGACGCCGGACAATGCCGCCCGTCGCCCTTCCCAGCGGACGAAGCTATCCAACCTCTTCCTGGCCGGCGACTTCGTCGATACCGGCCTCCCCGCTACCATCGAAGGCGCCGTGCGCTCTGGCGAGCGCGCCGCCCAACTTGCCGCGTGAGTACCCCATGATCCCTTCCGCCGCCCACCAAGCCCAGGCCCGCCGTGAGCTGATCGCCGAGCAGACCACTCGCCTGTTCGACTTCCAGCAGGATGATGGCCACATCGTCTTCGAGCTCGAAGCCGACGCCACCATCCCCTCCGAATACGTCCTTCTTCTGCGCTTCCTGGGTGAGAAGAACCCGGAGGAAGAAGAGGGCATCAAGCGCTACCTCCTGAACGATCAGAAGGAGGACGGCTCCTGGCCTCTCTTCCGCGGCGGCGCGGGCGATCTCTCCGCCACGGTGAAGGCCTATTGGGCGCTGAAGATTTGCGGTGTCGATCCGGAGACGCCGGAGATGATCCGTGCCCGTGACTGGGTGCTGGCGAGGGGCGGGGCCGCACGGGCCAACGTCTTCACCCGCTACGCGCTGGCGCTTTTTGGCCATATCCCCTGGCGCGGCACCCCCGCCATCCCGGTGGAGGTAATGAGCCTGCCCAAATGGTTTCCCTTCCACATCTCCAAGATCGCCTACTGGTCGCGCACGGTGATGATCCCGCTACTCGTTCTCTACGCGAAGAAGGCGCGTGCGGAGGACTGCTCCACGCAGCTTACGGAGCTTTTCGTCACGCCGCCGGAGCAGGAGACGAAGTGGCAGGTGAACCCCAGCGGCACCAAGGTCGGCTCGCTCTTTCTGGCGCTCGACAAGGTGCTGCATGCGGTGGAGCCCCGCGTGCCCGAAAAGCTTCGGGAGGCGCCCCTGCGGGAGGCGGAGCGGTTCGTCCTCGAGCACCTCAACGGCGAGGACGGCCTGGGTGCCATCTACCCGGCCATGGCCAACGCCGTCATGATGCTGAAGGTTCTCGGCTATAGTCCTGACAGCGAGGCGATGAAGACCGCCCGCCGCTCGATCGACCTCCTCAAGGTCTGGCGCGGCGACCAGCTCTATCTTCAGCCCTGCGTCTCGCCGGTCTGGGACACCGGTCTCTCCGCCCACGCCCTCCTCGAGGCAGGCGAGACCCAGGACCCACGCCTGGAGAAGATGCTAGACTGGCTGGCAGACAAGCAGATCCTGGAGCACCGAGGCGACTGGATCTCCCGCCGCCCCCATGTGCGCCCCGGCGGCTGGGCGTTCCAGTACGAGAACCCCGACTACCCCGATGTGGACGACACTGCCGTCGTCGCCATGGCTATGCACCGGCAGGGTGATCCGAAGTACAAAGAGAATATCGACCGCGCCTGTGAATGGATCGCCGGGATGCAGTCCTCCTCTGGGGGCTGGGGGGCCTTCGAGCCGGAGAACGAGCACTTCTACCTCAACTCCATCCCCTTCGCCGACCACGGCGCGCTGCTCGATCCGCCCACGGTGGATGTGACCGCCCGCTGCGTCGGATGTCTGTCCCAGGTGGACAAGGACCTCTACGCCAAAGAGATCGCCCTGGGTGTTGAGTATCTGAAGCGCCACCAGGAAGAGGACGGCTCCTGGTTCGGCCGCTGGGGGTCGAACTACATCTACGGCACTTGGTCCGTGCTCGTCTGCCTGGAGAGCGCCGATGTGGACCTCTCCGAACCCTGGGTGCGGAAGGCCGCCTCCTGGCTCAAGGGGCAGCAGCGCGCGGATGGCGGCTTCGGCGAGGGGCTGGAGAGCTACGAAGCGGCAGGCCGCGGCGGCGAGCAGCCCTCCACCGCCTCCCAGACCGCCTGGGCGATGATGGGCCTGATGGCCGCCGGCGAGATCGCCTCCGACGAGGTCGCCAAGGCCGCCGAATGGCTGCGCAACGCTCCGCGTGAGGAAGAGACCCCCCGCTGGGAAGAGGACCTCTACACCGGCACCGGCTTCCCCAAGGTTTTCTACCTTAAATATCACGGCTACGCCGCTTTCTTCCCCCTCTGGGCCACGGCGCGCTACGACCGCATGGCGAGCGCCAACCACCCGGCCCAGGGCTGGGGCATGTAGTGCGCCTGGGGATCGTCTGCGGTCTGAGATCCGAAGCTGCTGCGCTGGGAAAGGTAGGCCAAGGCGCCGCTATCTCGGGGGCAGACACGGCCCGTGCTTACGAGGGAACGAGGCGCCTGATCGCGGAGGGGGCGGAAGCCGTCGTCTCGGTCGGCCTGGCCGGGGCTCTCACGAGGGGGTTGCAGGCCGGTGCGCTCTTCCTTCCTGCTCGCGTGGTCACCGAAACAGGGGAAGCCTTCGAGGCTGCCTCCCTTCCCGGCCAGGAGGGCACGCTTCTAGGCTCGGACGAGCTGGTCGTCAGTGCAGCTCACAAAAGGCGCTTGCAAGAGGCCTCGGGCGCCGATGCGGTGGACATGGAGAGCCACGCCGCCGCCCGCGCGGCTTCAGAGGCAGGACTGCCGTTCTACGTGATCAGGGCGATCTCCGATGATGCGGGCCAGTCGCTGCCCGCCGCTGCCCGCGGCGCGGTGACGCCGGACGGCGACGTCGATACCTGGCGCACGGTGCTGAGACTGCTGCGCCGCCCCCAGGACCTGCCTGCCATGCTGCGCCTCGGGCAGCAGGCTTCCCTCGGCCATGAGACGTTGCGTTCGGCGGGGCGTGACATCGTTCTCTCGCTGACGGGAGAAACCGGACCGCAGTAGCGACCTAGCCACCGCCCTTCTCGCGGCGTAGCTCCTTCCCAACCAACGGAAGGAAACCCCATGACCGACACGCCAGCCCGTATGCGCCGCCTCGTCTCCGAAGCGACCAAGGACGGGGCGCTCGAACTCCGTATCGAAGAGGTGGACACGCCCCGCCCCGGCCCCGGCGAGCTCCTCATCAAGCTCGAGGCCGCTCCGGTGAACCCCTCCGACCTGGCCCTCCTGGTCGGCCCCGCCGTGCCGGAGGAGGGCGCACGCGAAGGCGACACGCTCAGCATGCCCGTGCCCGAACAGGCGCAGGCCTTTCTCAGCACACGGCTTGGCCAGAAGCTCGGCGCCGGCAATGAGGGCGCGGGCACGGTGGTCGCGGCCAGCGAGGGCGCGCCCGAAGGCATGATTGGCAAGCGCGTCGCCGCTGCAGGCGGAGATATGTATGCGGAGTACCGCTCTGTTCCCATGCAGCTCGTCATGCCGCTGCCCGAAAGCGCAAGCGCACGCGACGGCGCGTCGAGCTTCGTCAACCCGATGACGGCGCTCTCCATGACCGAGGTGATGAAGCGTGACGGCTCGCCTGCCCTCGTACACACGGCGGCCGCCTCGAACCTGGGCCAGATGCTGCAGCGGATCGCCAAGAAGGACGGCTTCCCCCTCATCAACATCGTCCGCTCGCCGAAGCAGCAGGCGATCCTGAAAGATCTTGGTGCGGACTATGCGCTGAACCTGAAGGAAGAGAGCTTCATGAAGGAGCTGGTGGCGGCCTGCGATGCCACCGGCGCGACGGTCGGCTTCGATGCCGTGGGCGGCGGCGACCTTGCGGGCAAGATCATCACCGCCATGGAGATCAGCCAGCAGAAGAAGATGACCGAGTACAGCCGCTACGGCTCCTCCGTCCACAAACAGGTCTATGTTTATGGTCGCCTCGACCTGTCGGAAGTCCGTGTGCCGCCCTCGGTCGGCATGGCCTGGGGCGTAGGTGGGTTCCTGCTGACGAACTTCCTCGCCTCGATCAGCCAGGAGCAACGCATGGCCATGGCGATGCGGGTCGCCTCCGAGCTGACCACGACCTTCGCCAGCCACTATACCGGCGAGCTGACCATGGACGAGCTTCTGGAGCCGGAGGCGATGGCGAAGTGCAACGCCAAGGCGACAGGTACGAAGTACCTGCTGACGTTCTGAGAGGGGGAAATATCTCTCCCTTGGGAGAGATCGACATCTTCGATGTCGAGAGAGGGGGGTGCGGTCGCAAACCCCTCTCCCCAAATCAGTAGATTTGGACCTCTCCCGAGGGAGAGGTTCACCCGCTACTTCACGTTGTCGATCAGGTTCACCCGCTCCTTGGGAGCCGCCTCCTTGGCGCGCTTCTCCGCGGCGAGCTCGTCCATCTTCGCGGCGACGATCTCCTCGTGCACGTCGATGGCCGGGCGGGCGGCGCGCAGGTCGATCTCGGGCGCCATCGGTCCTTCGGTCTTGATGCCGTTCACCATCAAGGGAAGAAGCTTCCACGGCTTGGAGAAGGACATGTCGGCCGCCGTCGGCTCGTAGCCGCAATGGGCCATGCAGTCGGCGCACTTCTCATAGGCGCCTGTCCCGTAGCTGTCCCAGTCCGTCTCTTCCATCAGCTCGCTGAAGGTATCGACATGGCCCTCGCCGAGAAGGTAGCAAGGCTTCTGCCATCCGAACACATTGTAGGTCGGCATGCCCCAGGGGGTGCAGCGCATCTCCTGATTGCCCGCGAGGAAGTCTAGGTAAAGGTCGGAGTGGCTGAGCGTCCATTTGGAGCCGCGCTCATCGCGGATCTTGAACAGCTCACGGAAGTAGTTCTTCGTCTTCTGACGGTTGAGGAAGTTCTCCGTGTCCGGCGCACGCTCATAGGCGAAGCCGGGCGACATGGTGACGTTGACGCCCATCTTAGCGCATTCGTCGAGATAGTCGGCGAGTTCCTCCACCGGGTAGCCGTCGAAGATGGTGGCGTTGGTGTTGACCTGGAAGCCTTTATCCTGGGCCGTCTTGATGGCTTTGACGGCCTTCTCGAAGACGCCCTCCTGGCACACGGCGTCGTCGTGATGCTCTTTCAGGCCGTCGAGGTGGACGGAGAAGAAGAGGTAGGGGGAGGGCTCGAACAGGTCGAGTTTCTTCTCGAGAAGAAGCGCGTTGGTGCAGAGGCTGACGAACTTCTTGCGCTCGACCAGCCCCGCGACGATCTCGCCGATCTCCTTGTGGATCAGGGGCTCGCCGCCGGGGATCGCCACCATGGGCGCGCCGCATTCATCCACCGCCTTGAAGCACTGCTCAGGCGAGAGGCGCTGGTTGAGAATGGGGGCGGGGTAGTCGATCTTGCCGCAGCCAGCGCAGGCGAGGTTGCAGCGGAACAGCGGCTCCAGCATCAGGACCAGGGGGTAGCGCTTGCGCCCGAGCATTTTCTGCTTGGCGATATAGGCAGCGACGGTGGCGGCCTGGCGGACGGGAACGGACATCGGCTACTCCTTGGCGGCACCTTGTTGCAGGCGGTACCGGGAAAATCTTAAACAGTGGGTTGGGGGTTCTTGTTCGCAGATGCAAGACCCGGCGGAAGCTTGAACTGGGTGGTTTCGGTCACGGTGACCCGCGTCCGCTCGGTCAGGGAGAACCACTCACCCAGGCGGGCCGTCACCTCTCTCACGGAGATCGCAGGCGCGGAGGCGCCCGCGGTCAGGCCCACATGCTCTACCCCCTCGAACCAGGCGGGGTCGAGATCCTCCGCCCCGTCGATGAGGTAGGAGGGAATGCCCTTCGCCTCGCCCATCTCCCTAAGGCGGGCGGAGTTGGAGCTGTTCTGCGCGCCGACGACGAGGAGAAGATCGACGTCGGAGAGAAGCTCGCTCACCGCGTTCTGCCGGTTCTGGGAGGCGTAGCAGATATCCTTGGTGCTCGGCCCGATGATATGGGGAAAGCGGCGCTTCAGCACCTCGATCGTGCCTTGGGTATCGGTCAGGCTGAGCGTGGTCTGGGTGACGTAGGCCAGGCGTTCCGGGCGTTCGGGGCTCAGCGCCTCGGCCTCCTCCTCGTCGGCGACCACATAGACCTGGCCTGCGATCCGGCCGAGGGTGCCGGTGATCTCAGGGTGGCCGCGATGGCCGATCAGCACCACGTCGTAGCCTTGATCGGCGTAGCGCTGGCCCTCGCGGTGGACCTTCGAGACCAGGGGGCAGGTGGCGTCGATGGGCTGTAGCTCGCGCAGGGTAGCTTCATCCTCGACCCGGCGGGCGACACCGTGGGCGGAGAAGATCACGACTGCGCCCTTGGGCACCTCGGAGACCTCCTCGACGAAGCGGGCGCCCTTGGCGCGAAGCTCGTCGCAGACCCTTTTGTTGTGGACGATCTCGTGGCGGACATAGACCGGCGGGCCGTAGCGCTCCAGCGCCAGCTCGACGATCTCCACGGCCCTCTCGACCCCGGCGCAGAAGCCGCGGGGGCTGGCGTGGTGAATGGTCAATGCGCGTTTCGTTTCCTGCAAGGCTCCCTCCGCCCCCAGATTGCGACAAATTAGCTTATGATGCTGCGTCAATGTTCGCAGGCGCGCAATGAAAGTTTCAGCAGGAACTGAATCAAATCCTCCCCTGTGGCAGGGCGCCCCCAGTCTGCTAGGCTAGCTGCGAAGAAGCGGCCCCCGAGGCGAAGGAAACCCGATGAGCACCACGACCACGGCCCACCCCTCCTCCATGTCCCCCGAAGAGCGCCAGGTCCGAAACGACCTTGCCGCCGCCTACCGTCTGGTGGCGATGTTCGGCTGGGACGACCTCGTCTTCACCCACCTCTCCGCCCGCGTGCCGGGACCGGAGCACCACTTCCTCATCAACCCCTACGGCATGCTCTTCGAGGAGATCACCGCCGGCTCGCTGGTCAAGATCGACATGGACGGGGGCAAGGTCGAGGAGAGCGAGTACGACGTGAACCCGGCGGGCTTCACCATCCACTCCGCCGTTCACATGCACCGCGAGGACGCTAACTGCGTCATGCACCTGCACACGGTGGACGGCACGGCCGTCGCGACCCAGGCCGAGGGCCTCCTGCCCCTCAACCAGACCTCGCAGCTCATCATCGGCGACCTCGCATATCACGACTATGAGGGCGTCGCCTTCGACCATGACGAGCGCCCGCGCCTTCAGGCGGACCTTGGCGACAAGGGCACGATGCTGCTCAGAAACCACGGCACGCTGACCGTGGGCAGCACGGTGGCCCAGGCCTTCACCCGCATGTACTTCCTGGAGCGCGCCTGCTCGATGCAGATCGCCACCATGTCCTCCGGCAAGCCCCTCTACGCCACCCAGGACGAGGTGATCGGCAAGAACGAGATGATCGGCAAGGGCGGCCTCATGATGGCCGCCGACAGCCTCATCTGGCCTGCCCTGATGCGCAAGCTGGAGCGCGAGCAGCCGGGTTACCGGGACTAAGTTGAGGCGTAGGGTAGACGCCGGCAGACGGCTACCTTCACCGTACCCGTAGGGCGGACAGTGGCACAGCCGTTGGCCGCGCATCACAAGCGCCATCGCCAGCATTACGCGGCCAAGCCCTTCAGGCCTGTCCGCCCTACGGGGGTGGTCCTGGTCCCTCCGTCATCCCGGAAGCCGAAGGCTTCCGGGACCCATGGCCTGAGGGTAGTCTACCGAAGGATGGGCGCTCCTCGTTACGGAAGGTCGTCCATGGGTCCCGGCTCCGCGCTTTGCTACGGCCGGGATGACGGCGGGGGAAGGAGCGAGGATAAATGGAGGCGAACGCCGTAGGGCGGACAGCGAAGCTGGCCGCGCATCACGAGCGCCCCCGCCAGCATCACGCGGCCGGCTTTGCTGGTCGTCCTACGGGGGTAGTCTGGACCGCGTCCTTTGGCCCTCCCTTCCTCCGGTGCTAAGTCCCGCTGACGCAGCCTAAGGCGTCTGTCATGATGAGCCCCGTTCTCTCCGATCATCCCTCGATCCTGCGGCAGGGTACGCTGACGGGGCTTCGGTGGTTTGCCGTTCTGGGCCAAGTGGTGGTTCTCGCCGTGGTCAAGTTCGGCTTCGGCTTCGAGCTGCCTTTGGCACAGGTGCTGGTGGCGATCGCCGCCGGGGCGGCGGTGAACCTCTACGCCACCTTGAATTTCAGCCCGGCGCGGGTGCTGACCGAGCGGGAGATCGTCGGCTACCTCTCCTTCGACACGCTGCAGATCAGCGTCATCCTCTTCTTCACCGGCGGCATTCAGAACCCCTTCGCCCTGTGGCTGATCATGCAGGCTATGCTGGCGGCGAGCTCGGCGCGGGCGGCCTATGCGGCGGTCGTCATTGCCCTGGTGATCGCCTGCTACACCGTATTGTCGCTCTGGCACTCGCCGCTGCCCTGGACCACCGATGACGGCTTCGAGGTGCCGCAGGTCTATAATCTGGGGCTGTGGGCCGCGCTGGTGATGGGCGTCGCCTTCACTTCGGCCTATGCCTACCGGGTGGCGCGGGAGCGGGAGAAGCTCGGCGAGGCGCTTGGCGCAGCGCAGCTCGCCCTCAGCCGGGAAGAGCGTCTGACCGCCCTCGACGGCCTTGCCGCCGCCGCCGCCCACGAGCTCGGCACGCCGCTGGGCACCATCCAGATCACCGCCCGCGAGATGGAGCGGGAGCTGCCCGAAGGCCCCCTCAAGGAGGATGCCAGCCTCCTCATCAGCCAGACCCAGCGCTGCCAGCGCATCCTCAGGCGTTTGTCCGAGAACGGCGAGGCGGGGGACGCCGTGCACAACGCCATCTCCCTCGACGCCCTGCTGCGCGAGGCGGCAAGGCCCTTTCTCGACGAGAGCACGAAGCAGATCGAGTTCCGTTTCGATACCGAAAGCGGCCCTCTGCCGGAGAAGCTTCAGCGGCGACCCGAGATCATCTACGGCCTACGCAACCTGATCGAGAACGCGCACAAATACGCCTCCTCCAAACTGGTCATAGAGGCGGGCTGGTCCGAGCGCGACCTCAGAGTGCGGGTGCTCGATGACGGCCCCGGCATCCCCCATGAGACCATGATCCGCCTCGGCAAACCTTATCCGCGCCCCGCCGCTAAGAAGGACGACGGCAAGGGGGGGCTCGGGCTTGGCTTCTTCATCGCCAAGACCCTGCTCGAGCGGACCGGCGGGCTCGTCGAGGTGGGCAATCGCAGCGCCTCCCGAGGCGCCTGGGTCTCGGTGTCCTGGCCGCTGGCCGAGCTGGTGGAAAAGACCACATCAGTCGAGAAGAACTTCGCCGTGGAGGCCTACGCAACATGAGTGAGACAAGCACCGCCGCCCCCGCCCAAAGCGGCCTGCCCCAGGATGTGAGCTGCCTGATCGTGGACGACGACCAGGCCTTCCGCACCCGGCTCGGCCGAGCCATGGAGAAGCGCGGCTTCCAGCCCACCCTGGCCGAGAGCGTGAGCGAGGCGAAATCGGCGATCCGCCAGAGCGCGCCTGCCTTCGCCGTGGTGGACCTGCGCCTCGACGACGGCGACGGCATCGACATCGTCAATTTCCTGCACGAGCAGCGCGCCGATGCCCGCGCGGTGATCCTGACCGGCTACGGCAACATCACGACGGCCGTCGCGGCGGTAAAGGCGGGCGCCATCGACTACCTCGCCAAGCCCGCCGATGCCGATGATGTGGAGAAGGCGCTCCTCGCCAAGGCAGGCTCGCTGCCTGAGCCGCCCGAGAACCCTATGTCCGCCGACCGGGTCCGGTGGGAGCACATCCAGCGGGTCTACGAGCTCTGCAACCACAACGTCTCGGAAACGGCGAGACGGCTCGGCATGCATCGCCGAACCCTCCAGCGCATCCTGGCGAAACGCGCACCTCAGTAGACGGAAGAAGCGCGGTTGCATAGTTTGTAAGCGTCCTCGTTGAGGGCGCACGCTCCTTCATCTCTTCCTTTGGGAGAGATCGACATCTTCGATGTCGAGTGAGGGCGAGCAGTTGATTGAGCTAGTACGAAAATGCCCTCACCCGAAGCCTGCTACACAGCCTTCGACCTCTCACGGAGGGAGAGGTGGGTGCCGCGCTTGTCTTCACACAGATGTCCAAACCGGCGCACCACCGAAAAAGGCGGCCCACTGAGGCGAGCCGCCTTTCTCTTCATTCGTAAGTTCTGAGAAACCTCAGCCTTTGCGGCGCCAGAACAGGCCTGCTGCCAGCGGCCCGAAGAGAAGGGCTGCCGCCGGAACCGGAACGGGCGAGATCTCGACCGAGGAGATGGCGCCGAGGGCGTCGATATCGGCCCCGACATACTGGCCGAACTGCTGACCCTCGCTGGCGACATCCGTCAGCCTGACGAAGAAGAACTTCGTAAACGGATCGAGCCCTGCACTCGCAAGGAACGGGTCGATGTCGATCCGGGAGGTGGAGCCGAAGACCCGCCCCACGCTGATGAAGTTGACGCCGTCCTGGCTGATCTCGACCTCCGTGTCCTCAATATCGGGACCCACTTCGAAGACGAAGAGATCCTCGGCATCGTCGCCCGAACCCGTCAGCGCGTTGTCCGTGAACTGAAGGACGATGTTGCCGCCCCGGCCTAGGGACCGGGCGAAATTGTCCGGCGTGCCGATGGCGTTGTCGGCGATCAGGTTGAACGTGTTGGTCGGTGCGAGCTCGCCCGTATCCGTCGAGACGACCCGGTCGGCAAAAGAGCTGATGCCGCCAGGGAAGGTGATCCCCTGATACTGGACAGGCGCCGCCAAGGCGCTGCCAGTTGCCGTTGCAGCCATCGCTCCTGCGATCAGTACTGTTCTGAAATAATTCATGTTTCTCTTCCCCCGAAGAAAGCCGGTTTAGACAAAAGGCGCGGCGCAATCACCGCATCGCCCCTTTCCAAGCTGAACCAAGTTTTGACGAACTGCTTGTATATTTCGGCCACCGGCTAAACTTCGCGTAGGATTTTAGCTAGCGGACACGTCATGCTTCGGTGTTCCAAGTCTTCGTCTCGGGGAAACGCAGTGAATCCAAATATCTACCAGACGATCGACGAGCCCCAAGGCACGCCTTCCCTGGTCCGGCGCCTCGTTTACGGCCGTGACAGCGAGGCCCGGACGTTCGAGGGGAGGGCGCTGCCCACAGGCTTTCCCTATCTCGGAGCGGTGATCTCCGGCAGGGTTTGGGCTCGGGTGGCGGGGTGGACGCTCGACCTCGATGCGGTCGGCCTTCATCTGTCCGGTCAGATCGCGGAGGAGACCGTGATCATGGGCAGTTCGGGACCGCTGCGGCACTTCCTCGCCGAACTCGACCCCCTCGCTCCCTATCTCTGCTTTGGGATCGAAGGTGCGGCGGCCACCCACCGTGCTCTGCCCCCTCAAGAGCTGGCTCCTGACTTCGCTGGTGCGTTCGGTGAGCTTTCCGCGGCGTTCAGCGGTGACGAGGACCCGAGCGCCGCAGCGGCGATCTTCTCCTCCTGGTGGCAGGCCCACGGCGAAAAGCGCTTCGAAGCTCCCGATGCGGTCCGGCTTGCGCTTTCCCGGCTCGAGGCGTCCCAGGGGACGGCGCGGATCGACGAGGTGGCAGAGGAGGCCGGCATCAGCGAGCGCCATCTCAGCCGGACCTTCGGCAGGATCGTGGGCATTCCTCCGCGTACCTACCGGCGTATCGTGCAGATGAACTGCCTGGCGGCGGCTGTCCAAGACGGACGACCGGAGGTGCTCGCCCGCCTGGCGCAGGACGCCGGCTTCTACGACCAGGCGCACTTCGCCAGGGCGGTGAAGGCGTTCTTCGCCATGCCCCCGAAGGAGTTCATCGCCAGCGAGGACGAGCTGATCCTTCAGTTCGTGGCAAGATCAAGGGCCGCAAGCCTACGCGAATAGCGCGGCGGCGCCCCTATCTAGACCGCAGGCCGTGTGCCGCTGCCCGCCGCCCACTCCCGGTGCTCCTGGTCGAGCTCGTAGGCGGCGATGGCGGCGAGGGTCAGGATGTCGTTCACTTGCACCCCCGTCTGGACGATCTGCACGGGCTTGGAGAGGCCGATAAGGACAGGGCCGATGACCGTCGCGCCGCCGATCTCGGCGAGCAGTTTCGAGGCGATGCCACCTGAATGCAGCCCCGGCGTGATGAGGAGGTTCGCGTCCCCCGTCAGCCTGCTGAAGGGGTAGATCTTCCGCAGGCGGGCATTGAGCGCCATCCGCGGTGTCATCTCGCCCTCATACTCGAAATCCGTGTCCACCCGCTCGTCGAGGATGCGCACCGCGTCAGAGATGCGGCGCATATGCTCCGTATCAGGATTACCGAAGTTCGAGTGGCTGGTGAAGGCGACCCTGGGTTCGAAGCCGAGCTGGCGCACCGCATGGGCGGACTGGACCGCGATGTCGGCGAGCTCCTCCGAGGTCGGGTACTCGGCGATCGAGGTGTCGGCCATGAAGACCGTCCGCCCCTTGGACAGGATCACCGACATGCCGATTACCCGTTCGCCTGGCCTGGGGTCGAGGGCGAAGCGGACATTCCGTAGAGCGACATTGTAGTGCCTCGTCACCCCCGTCACCATGCCGTCGGCGTGACCACTGGCCAGCATGCAGGCGGCAAAGGTGTTGCGGTCCTGGTTGACGAGACGGCGGCAGTCACGCTCCAGATAGCCCTGGCGCTGAAGCCGTTTGTAGAGATAGTCCGTGTAAAGGCGTGTCTGTGCCGATTCGCGGGCGTTCCAGATCTCCATGTCCTGGTGGGAGGAGAGGCCCAGCGAAGTCATCTGGCGGCGGACATTGTCGTCGCGTCCGATCAGGATCGCCTGCCCGAGCCCCTGGCTCTGGAACTGGTGGGCGGCGCGGATCACCACCTCCTCCTCGCCCTCGGCGAAGACGATGCGCTTCTTGGGCTCCGACGACCTGACCGAGGCGTAGACCTTCTGAAGGAACGCAGCAGACGGATCGAGGCGCGTGGCGAGCTTGTTCTCGTAGCCGGGGAAGTCCTCGATCGGCTTCCTCGCAACACCCGTGTCGCAGGCGGCCTTGGCGACGGCGGGGGGGATGGCGGAGATCAGCCGCGGATCGAAGGGCGTCGGGATGATGTAGCCCGGCCCGTACTGAAGGCGCGTGCCATAGGCGTTGGCGACTTCGTCGGGCACGTCCTGGCGGGCGAGGTCGGCGAGGGCGCGGGCGCAGGCGGCCTTCATCTCCTCGTTGATCGTCCGTGCACGCACATCGAGGGCGCCGCGGAAGATATAGGGAAAGCCCAGAACGTTGTTCACTTGGTTGGGGTAGTCCGAACGCCCCGTCGCCATGATGACGTCGCCGCGCACTTCGGCGACTTGTTCAGGGGTAATCTCAGGCGTGGGGTTGGCCATGGCGAAAATGATCGGGTTCGACGCCATCGACCGCACCATCTCAGGCGTGAACGCTCCGCCCACGGAGAGGCCGATGGCGACGTCCGCGCCCTCCATGGCCTGGGTCAGGGTCTCCTTGTCGGTCTCCACCGCATGGGCGGACTGCCACTGGTTCATCGGCTTGTCCCGGCCCACCCTGAGGACGCCGCCGCGGTCGGCCATCAGCACGTTCTCGTGGCGCACACCGAGGGTCTTGAAGAGGCTGACCACGGACAAGGCCGACGAGCCCGCGCCCGAGACCGCGACCTTGATGTCCTGCATCCTCTTGCCGGTGATGTCGCAGGCATTGAGGAGCCCGGCGGCGGCGATGATGGCGGTGCCATGCTGGTCGTCGTGGAAGACGGGGATGTCCATCAGCTCCTTGAGGCGCTCCTCGATATAGAAGCTGTCAGGGGCCTGAATGTCCTCGAGATTGATGCCGCCGAAGGAGGGGCCGAGATGCTTCACCGCGTCGATGAACGCGTCGGGGTCCTCCGTATCCACCTCGAGGTCGATCGAGTCGATATCGGCGAAGCGCTTGAAGAGCACCGACTTGCCCTCCATCACCGGCTTCGACGCCAGCGCGCCCAGATTGCCGAGCCCCAGGATCGCGGTCCCGTTGGAGATCACCGCCACCATGTTGCCTCTAGCTGTGAGGTCGTAGGCGCTGTCGGGGTCCTCGGCGATCTTCTTCACCGGCACCGCCACGCCGGGCGAGTAGGCGAGCGACAGGTCCCGCTGGGTCGCCATGGGCTTGGTCGGCGTCACCTCCAGCTTCCCCGGCTTGCCGCGGGAGTGGAAATCGAGCGCTTCGTCATCGGTGAATTTGGTTGTGGTATCGTCAGCCAAGGGGACCTCGCCGGTTTTCCTTAAGGCAAAGCCACGTCGCGCAGGTAGGATCAAGAGGAAAAGGCGGGGAGCGGTGTCAGAGACCCCGTTCTTTGATAAGAGCGAGGGTCTTCGCACGGTTTCGTGTGGCCATGTCATGCAAGGCTTGCGCCCGTTCCGCAGTCAGCTCCTCCAGCGCCTCATCGTGACAAACAAGACTTGCCCGAAGAGCCTCGTTGTCTCCCCGCTCACCAATGAACCGAAGGGCGTTTCCGAGATTACTTTTGGTCTTAGCCCATTGAAGCGGGACCTTATCGCGGGTGCGTTCGAGTAGAACTTCCTCGTAAGCACGGACAGCGCGTTGAAGTGCGTTTTCATCTCCGCGCTCACCAAGGACCCGAAATACACTTCCCATATTGTGCTTGGCCGTGGCCCAACGAAGGGGGGCCTCATCGCGTGTCCATACGACAAGAGCATCCTCATAAGCTTCGATAGCTTGGCAGAGTGCATCACTATCGCCGCGCTCGCCTAGGATTGACAGGGAGTTGCCAAGATTGCTCTTTGTCGCAGCCCAGTTGAAGGGGTCCCTATCGCGAGTGCGTTCGAGGAGGACTTCACCAAAGGCTTTTATGGCACGAGGTAGGGCGTCGTCATTTCCGCGCGCGGCCATGATCGACAGGACGCTGCCGAGATTGTTCTTAATCGTGGCCCAGTCAAGAGGGGTCCTCTCGCGAGTGCGTTCGAGAAGTGCCTCATCATAAGCCTTTACAGCACGGACGAGAGAATCGTTATGGCCGCGTTCGCCGATGACCAGAAGGGCGTTGCCGAGCTTGTTCTTGAGCCTTGCCCATTCGCTACCTGCGCCTCGCCAACCTGCAACCTCACTTAATAGATCGACTTTCTTTTCAAGTGCTCCAGGTACGGCGTAGATTTCACCTTCCCGACCTGCGAGGTCACCAGATTGTTCAAGCCAATCGGCCCACAACTCGCTTGGCGCATCAGGCAGTTCTCTGGCGGCCTCCTCCAGTAGCGCAGCACCGCGCATGGGCTCGGTGACAGCGACGATCTCGGCCTGTTCTTTCAGCAGCTCCGCATCGGCTTGCTGCTCCTCTCGCCAGCGGGCCTCGCGCTGTTGTTGCTCGAAGAGCTGCTGCGCTTTTTCTTCCTCGCGGCGGGCTCGCCGTTCTGCCCGCAGGGTGGCGAGAATATTCTCGGCCTCTTCGAGCTGACCGCCGTCGAGAGCCTCCTTGGCGCGGCGCCGCTCTTGTTCAAACTCCGCGGCTTGGTTCCTTGGTGCCACCAATTCATGGGAGGCGCTGCGCCAGCGTGCTACGATACTGTCAAACTCGTCGGCCCACAGCGTTTTGGGGACATGGCGGTCAAGAATGCGAGCGAGGAAGGTGTTGACCAGCTGCTCATTGGCCTGGAGCTCGTTGATCTTCCCCTCGAGTACAGAACGCAGCTCACCGAGCTCGGCAAGTATTTTTTCGTTTTGCTCGACCCCGTGCTCCGTGTTGGCCAGTATCTCCTCGCGGGTGAGCGCAGCGTGTATCTTCTGAAACGCCTTCCACCGCGCTTCGTTCGTGGCTTGCAGCTCTCCGATACTGGCGCGGAACGCGTCGGCGAACCCGTTGGTCTCCGCCTTGAAAGCGCGCTTAAGAGGCGGGGGAACCTGGTCCCAACCCGCCCATGAAGAAAGCTCGTCAAGGGCCGCTATCGTAAGGGCTTCCCGCGGATCAGCCTTCTCACTCTTCTCGGCGGCCAGAAGATCGCGCATCGCCGTCTGGACTTCTTTATACTGACCGTCGCCCAGCCCCATGGCCTCTGCCATATCCTTGTCGTGAACCCGGCTCATTCGTCTGTTGAGCTGCTTTCGTACCGCCAGGCCTTCTTCCCACCGGCCAGTGTTGACGACGCCGTAACGATCCTGGGCGCGTGCCCACTCTATGCACTCATCCCAATGCGCCTGAAGAAGATGCAGGCTCGCATTCCACCTGGCGTAACTCGCTGCGCGCAAGATATTGTGGTTGGGGTCCAGCTCGCCGCGTTTCAAACGCGCCATCGCTCTATCCATCCCGCCTTGGCACGGCATAGCGAAGAGAGCGGAGAGGAAAGAGCCGAGCACCAGCGAAACGGGTTCCATACCTCAAAGTTGTGAACAAACTGGGAGCGGCGCAACCATCATGTTCACCGCTTGCACTCCACCGCGCGAGCAGCCATCTCACCCCCATGCATATCCGCACCGAAGACACGCCGAACCCGCAGTCCTTGAAGTTCCTGCCTGATCAGCCCGTGCTGGGCGAGGGGCAGCTCGGCATGGACTTTCCCTCGCCGGGGGCCGCGAAAATCTCGCCTTTGGCCACCGCCCTGTTCGACGTGGACGGGGTGGTCTCGGTCTATCTGGGCGGCAGCTTCGTTACCGTGTCCAAGGACCAGACCGTGGACTGGGACGACATCAAGCCCGCCGTCCTCGGCACCATCGCCGACTTCCTCGCGGCGGGCATCCCGGTGCTCGACCAGGGCCGGGCGGCGGCCGCCTCCGGGACCACTGCGCCCGAGGACTATAAGGGCGAGGAGCGGGAGATCGTCGAGCAGATCATCGAGCTTCTCGACACCCGCGTGCGACCCGCCGTGGCCCAGGACGGCGGCGATATCATCTTCCACCGCTTCGAGCCCGGCGACGGCATCGTCTACCTGACCATGCAGGGGGCGTGTGCTGGCTGCCCGTCCTCCACCATGACCCTCAAGAGCGGGATCGAGAACCTCCTCAAGCACTACGTGCCCGAGGTGAACGCCGTCGAAGCCGTCGCCTGACCGGGCGCCCGTGCTGCTCGCCATCGACACCTGCCTCAGCCGACTGACCCTCGGGCTGAAGACAGATACCGGAGAGATGGTTTCGGTGTCGGAAGAGATCGGCGTCGGCCATGCGGAGCGGATCGCGCCTGCACTTGCTGGGCTGCTTCGCGAGGCAGGGGCGGAAGCCTCCCAGCTCTCACGCATCGGTGTGACGGTAGGTCCCGGCTCCTTCATGGGCCAGCGGGTCGGCATCGCCTTCGCCAAGGGCCTCGCCATGGCCAGCGGCGCCGAGACCGTTCCCCTCACCACACTCGAGGCCTTTGCGGAGGCGGGGGGCGGCACGGGGGCCGTCGCCATCGACGCGCGGCGGGGCCAGGTCTACTGCCAGCTCTTCAGGAGGGGAGAGGCCATCGCCGACCCGCAGCTCGTGAGCTACGACGAGGCAGCCGCAAGCCTGGCGGGGGCAGCGCGGCGCCTCGGCAATGCCGGACCTGCGCTTGGCCTTGCCTTTGAAGGCCCTGACTTCATTCCGCCTGAAGCGCTCCTCTTCCTCACTGGGAAGAAGACGCCCGCCCCCTTGCGCACCCTCTATCTCAGGGCGCCCGACGCCAAGCCGGCCAGAGCTCTCCTGCCGTGACCATCCGCCCCATGCAGCCGGGCGAAGCGGCGCTTCTGGCTAGGATACATGCCGCCGCCTTCCCCGGCGGGGGGTGGGACGAAGGCTTCTTTCGCTCCGCCGGAGAGAGCGCCGCCGACAGGGTGCTGGTGGAGGGGGAGCCCGCTCTAGGCCTCGTGGTGGTGCGCTTTCTCGGCGACGAAGCGGAGATCCTGACCATTGCAGCGGGCAGAAGGCGACAGGGCACTGGCAGCCGCCTTCTTACCGGGGCGATGGCTGCGGCGAAGGCGAGCGGCGCTGAGAGCTTGTTTCTGGAGGTGAGCGTCGCCAATAAGGCGGCACTGGCGCTCTACGACCGCTTCGGTTTCGAACGGGTCGGGCTGAGGCGCCGCTACTACGGCAATGGCGAGGACGCGGCGGTTCTGCGGCGCAGCCTCAGCGGAGGAACCTGACATGGACCGTCTCGAGAAGATCTGCGCCGAAAAGGGCCTGAGAATGACGGATCAGCGCCGGGTCATCACCCGCGTGATCTCCAGCGCGGACGATCACCCCGACGTGGAGGAGATCCACCGCCGCGCCGCCGAGATCGACGACCGCATCTCCATCGCCACCGTCTACCGCACCATGCGCCTCCTAGAGGACTACGACGTGGTGCAGCGCCATGACTTCCAGGACGGCCATGGCCGCTCCCGCTACGAAGAGGCGACGCCCGAGCACCACGACCACCTCATCAATGTCCGCTCCGGCGAGGTGATCGAGTTCGTCAACGAGGAGATCGAGCGCCTGCAGGAGAAGATCGCGAGGGAGCACGGCTTCCGCCTCGTCGACCACCGGCTGGAGCTCTACGGCGTACCGCTGGACGAGGAGAAGAGCTAGCCCGCCAGCTCCACCAGAAGCTCGAAGCGGTCCTGACCCCAGAACTTCTGCTTGCTGCCGCCCTCGTCGAGGACCGCGAAGGGGACACCGAAGGCGCCGTCCTGTTCGACAGCGGCTTCGTCCGCCGCCATCGCGCCCGCCGGAGCAGCCGTCAGGTCGGCGCCGCTCGGTAGCCCCGCCTGCGCAGCGCATGTCTGCAGCACATCGGGATCGGCGATGTCCTCTGCCTTCCCCCACCGCGCATCGCTGACCGCCAGGGCGAAGGGCAGGCCCGCGCCGTATTCTCTTGCGACATGGAAGGCGGCAATCGCTGCGCCGTAGTCGGGCTCGGGACGAAGCGGCGGCATGATGGGCAGCCCCGCCCGCATGGTCATCCGAGGCGCGTCCTCCATGATGTAGCGCAGCTTCGGCTTGCTATCGGTGGGGTTGAGGAACGCCGCACCCCCTGCGGGCGCGGTGAAGACATGCAGCGACAGCGCGTGCTTCTTCTCCAGCCCGGCGCGGGCGATATGGTGCAGCCCGATGCGGGAGTAGGGGCTGCGGAAGTGAAAATAGACGCGCAGTTCGGCCATGGAAGCCTCCTTTGCCGAAGGACTAGCTCGCCTCCATATCCAACGCCAGAACACAGCTCAGAACTGCTGGCCATACCACTGAAGGCTAGGTCTCTGCTAGGTTTGAGCGCCGCCACAAAGGGCAGCTTACCCTGTTGGTAGTGCCTCGCACGTTGCGAAATCTTCGGCCATACCGGCCAGAAGCGGCTGGACGAACGCGGTGTCCACTAGGCGATCTTTCTCCTTGCCAATCAGCTCCCCCATGCGAACATGTCCGTTAGGACAGGGAGTGGGTCATGGCGTCCTCCAGCACTACCGCAGTTCCCGCCAGCAGCCGGGCCGTGCTGCTTCTTTTCACCCTGCCGGGCGCGCTCTTCGGCTGGATGGCTTGGTGGTTCGGTGATCGGATCGGCCTGAGGCTGACCGACATGCCCCTATCGACCACCGGGGTGATGGCCATCCTGATCGGCGGCGGGACCTACATGCTGACGGTCTATGAGGGGCGTTGGCCCCGCGCAGCGCTGGTAGGGCTGTCGGTCGCCGTGCTGATAGGCGGCCTCTTCTATACGGGCCTGCACCAGGAACTTGGCTCCGAGGACGGTATGGTCCTCCTGGTTCTCCTCGCCTTTGGGACGGTTGGGGTGCTCATCCCCTATCTCAAGGCGTTCACCGGCGGGGGAGGGCTGGCGGACTATCGCAGGCTCTACTCCGAGGCCTGGAACAACCCGGCGGTCGTGGCGATCTCCCTCGGCTTCATGGGGGTCGGCTACCTCTTGGCGTGGCTGGTCGCAGGTCTGTTCGACTTCATCGGCCTCGATGTTCTCACCGAGCTTCTGGGAACGGGATGGTTCAACGCGATCATCCTCGGAGCGCTTCTGGGGACCGGCGCCTGCATCGTGCGGCAGCGAGAGCAGGCGGTGCTGGCCTTCCGGGGCATCTCCTTCGCCCTGATCCGAACCCTCAGCCCCATCTTCGCCGCCGCCGCCGCGATCTTTCTGGCGGGGGTCATGGTGCGCGGCTTCGGCTCGATCATCGAGGGGCTGAGCCCCGTGGTCACCCTGGCGGTCACCGCTGCCATCGCCATCGTCATGATCAACGCCGTGGTGGCTGAGGAGGGGGAGCCGGTGAAGGCCCTGCCCACAGCCGCGGCCAGGGCGCTCGGTCTGATGCTGGTCTTCCTGGTGGCGCTCGCAGGCTACGGCCTCTGGATCAGGATCGGCGCGGAGGGGCTGACACCCAACCGTATCGCTGCCATCGTCGCGGTGGGCATCCTTGCAGGCTACGCACCGCTCTACGCCGTCTCCGCGCTGGCAGGGCAGTGGGGAGTCCTGCGCATGGGGAACATCGTCCTGTCCCTGATGCTGGTGGGCGTAGCAGTGTTCCTGCAGACCCCGCTCTTCAAGCCGCTGACCTGGTCGGCAGAGTCCCAGGCCCAGCTGCTACTGGCAGCGCCCGAAAAGGCCGACGCTGAGGACCTTTGGTATCTGCGCTACCGTCTGGGAGAGCCGGGTAGCACCGCCTTCGAACGAGTTGTCGCCAGCAACGCCGATCTGGCAACGCTGTCCTCCTCGATCCAACAGCCAACGGAGGCTCGTCCCGTTCCCCCCAATCCGGCATTCGAGAGCCCCAGCGAACTCGAACAGGCGATCAGGGCAGGTGCTGTTACCATCTACCCGAACCCAGAGGCGCTGACGAAGACGATGAGGGATGCGTTGTCCCGCTCGCTGGGGCGCCGCGAGTTCGAACAGATGGTCATCGCCGTCCAGAAAGAGGGGGTGTTTGTCACCTGGGCCTGGCGTGAGGACTACTTCCTTTCCTTCCACGAAGATCTGACCGGCACCTACAGCTATGGTGAGACCACGGAGCTCAAGACCAACGCCGTAGGCTGGCACGCCTTCGCGGAGCGTCTGGCTGCAGAAGGCATGACCTACGAGGTCAGGCAAGTGCAGGTGCCGGAAGCACCGGGGCTTCCGGTCACCTCGTTCAAGGACAGCTGGATTCTGGTCGAGGACGAACCCGTAGCTCCGGCCCCACTACCGTAGGGCGGTCAGCGGCAAAGCCGTTGGCCGCGTATCCAAGAACTGCGCTTACAGCTCGCGGTCAATCCCTTTGAGGCTGACCGCCCTACGCCGCTACGCCGCTTCCTTGCGCCCCCGCCCGGCCCCCGCCACATAGGCGGCCCGCCTGCCCCCAAGGAGTACCGATGACCGACGCGCCCAAGCCGAAGAAAGTCCCCCACGCTATCACCCAGCACGGGGAGGAGCGTCAGGACCCCTACGCCTGGATGCGCGACGACAACTGGCAGGAGGTCCTGCGCGATCCGACCCTCTTGCGCGACGACGTCCGCGAGCATCTCGAAGCCGAGAACGCCTATTACGAGGACCGGACGAAGCATCTCGAAGCCCTGCGGGCGGCGCTGTTCGAAGAGATGCGCGGGCGGATCAAGGAGAACGACAGCTCCGTCCCCATGAAGGACGGCCCCTACGCCTATTACAACCGCTTCCGCGAGGGCGGTCAGTACCCCGTCATCTGCCGCAAGCCTGCAGGCGGCGGCGAGGAGGAGGTGCTTCTCGACGGTGACAGGGAAGGGGAGGGCGAGGACTTCTTCTCCATCGGCGGGGTGGATGTCTCCTGGGACCACAAGCTGATGGCCTACGCAGTCGACCGTCTGGGGTCGGAGTACTACGACATCCGTGTGCGCGACCTCTCCGGTGAGAAGGAGTTCGGCGACCTCATCCCCTCCACCGACGGCTCGGTGGTCTGGGCCAAGGATGATAAGAGCTTCTTCTATGTGGAGCGGGACGACAACCAGCGGCCCAAGCGCGTGAAGCACCATGTTCTCGGTACGGATACCTCCCAGGACCGGCTGGTCAATGAGGAGGAGGATGACGGCATGTTCCTGTCGATCTCCGAGACCTCGTCCGACGTCTACCTCGTCATCAGCATCGGCAACGGCAACACCTCCGAAGAGCGTATCCTACGTCTCGACGACCCAGCCGGTGAGCCCAGCGTGGTGGAGCCGCGCCAGCCGGGTGTGCTCTATGATGTAGACCACGCGAATGGCGAGTTCTTCATCCACACCAATGCGGACGATGCCACCGACTTCAAGGTGGCCCGCGCGCCTGAAAGCGACCCCTCCAAAGCCAACTGGCAGGACTGGCTGCCCCACCGCCCCGGCACCTATGTGGCGGGCATCGTCCTCTTCAAGGGCTGGATCGTCCGTGAGGAGAGGGAAGACGCGAGGCCGCGCATCGTGGTCTCCCGCTACGACCACAGCGAAGAGCACGCGCTGACCTTCGAGCAGGAGGCCTATGCGCTGTCGCTCATGGGCTGGGGCGAGTTCGAGACCGATGTGATCCGCTTCGCCTATGAGAGCCCCAACCAGCCCGCGCAAGTGTTCGACTACGACATGAAGGCGCGAACCAGGGAGCTGTGCAAGACGCAGGCCATTCCCTCCGGACACAACACGGGCGCCTATGTGGTCGAGCGCATCGAGGCCAGGGCGAGGGACGGCGAGGAGGTGCCCGTCGTCCTCGTTCGTAGAAAGAATGTCGAGCCGAACGGCGACCTGCCGGTCGTCCTCTACGGCTACGGCGCCTATGGCATCTATGTGGACGATGACTTCTCCTCCCACGTCCTCAGCCTCGTGGACAGGGGTGCGGTCTTTGCGGTGGCCCATATCAGGGGCGGCTCGGCTAAGGGGCGGCCATGGTACCTGGCTGGCAAGCTCGACAAGAAAGAGAACACCTTCCGCGACTTCAACGACGCCGCCGAGGCGCTGATCGAGCGCGGCATCACCAAGCGCGGCCGCATCGTCGCCTACGGAGGATCGGCGGGCGGTCTCCTCGTCGGCGCCGCCATGAACCTCGACCCTGGCCTCTATGGAGGCGTCATCGGCGCGGTGCCCTTCATCGACGTGCTCAGCACCATCTCGGACGCCGACCTCCCCCTCACCCCGCCCGAATGGGAGGAGTGGGGCGATCCGATCACCGACAAGGCAGCCTACGAAACCATCAAGGCCTACTCCCCCTACGACAATATCCGCCCCGGCGAGACCTATCCCCAGGTGCTCGCCACCGGGGGGCTCACGGACTACCGCGTCACCTATTGGGAGCCCGCCAAATGGGTCGCCCGCCTGCGCGAGAAGGCAAGCGGCGGCCCGTTCCTCCTGCGCATGAACATGACCGCAGGGCACGGCGGCTCGGCGGCCAGGTTCGAGCGCCTCAAGGAGCGAGCGGCGGACTATGCTTTTGCGCTGGATGTCCTGGGATTGGCCGAGGCTGAGCCTGATAGGGGGATCTGACCGTTCCAATGAAGCGCCGAAACCGCCGTTCTGTCGTCATCCCGGAAGCCGAAGGCTATCCGGGACCCATGGCCTAAGATATAGCCAGCAGAACGACCGCCGTGCGTTCTACGATGGTTGGTCCATGGGTCCGTCGATCCGTGTTGCGGCTCAACCGGCTACGCGCCCGGGATGACGATGGCAAAGGGTTGTAATGCGGACCTCTCCGCGCCGCTGCCCTCTCCCCTTCGCTTCTCCGCCGCCGCCGCCTACATCCCCCAAAAGCCCTAGGAGACACCCATGCTCACCAGCCTTCTCATCACCACTGCGCTAGTCCTCCAGCCCTCCCCCGCCGAGCATCCTTTCGAGATCGAGACCATCGCCGACCTGGAGCATCCGTGGGCCATGCAGCTTCTGCCCGACGGGCGCATGCTAGTGACCGAGAAGGCGGGCCAGCTCCTGGTGGTGAACGCCGAGGGCGAAACCGAGATGGAGATCTCCGGCGTGCCGGAGGCCGAGTTCGGCGGCCAAGGCGGCCTCGGCGACATCATGCTGAGCCCCGACTTCGAGAACGACGGCATGGTCTATATCTCCTATGCCGAGCCCGGCCGCCGCAACCGTCAGGGCGCCGCCGTGGGCCGGGGTGTCCTGAACCTCGAGACCGGCGCCCTGGAAGACTACGAGGTGATCTGGCAACAGACCCCCAAAGTGACGGGCCAGGGCCATTACGGCCACCGCCTCGCCTTCACCCCCGACGGCGAGTACCTCTTCATCAGCTCGGGCGAGCGGCAGAAGTTCAACCCCGCCCAGAACATGAAGATGAACCTCGGCAAGATCATCCGCATCCGCCCCGACGGCACGGTGCCGGACGACAACCCCTTCGCCGATGAGGGGGGCGTGGCCAAGCAGTTCTGGACCGTCGGCATGCGCAACCCCCTCGGCATCGCCTTCGACGGCGACGGTCAGCTCTGGGAGGTCGAGATGGGACCCAAGGGCGGCGACGAGTTCCAGAAGATCGAGCGCGGCGAGAACTACGGCTACCCCACGGTCTCCAACGGCGACCACTATTCGGGCCGCGAGATCCCCGACCACTCCGAAGGCGACGGCTTCCGCGCGCCGGACGAGTGGTGGACGCCGGTCATCAGCCCCTCCTCGCTGGTCATCTACCAGGGCGACGCCTTCTCCGACTGGACCGGCTCGGCGCTGATCGGCGGGCTGTCTTCCAAGGCGCTCATCCGCGTGACGATGGAGTGCGAGCTCGACGGCCGCGACATCTGCGAGGCCGAGCGCTTCGATATGAACACCCGCATCCGCGGCGTGGTCGAGGGGCCTGAAGGCGAGGTCTACCTCATCGAGGACGGCGGCGACCGCGGCGAAGGCCGGATCATGAAGCTGACGCCGAAGGGCTGAACTCTCTTCCGACGTCATCCCGGAAAGTGCGCAGCACTTATCCGGGACCCATGGACTATCGGCTGCAACTGGACCACCAGAACGGTCCATGGGTCCCGGCTCGCTGGCCGGGATGACGTCCGTATCGTAGGTAGCGAGTAGATCATGCCCCTCGACCAAGCCCCCTCCGCCCTCCGCCACGACTGGACCCGTGAGGAGATCGCAAGCCTCTTCACGCTCTCCTTCCCGGAACTTCTCTTCCGTGCCCAGACGGTCCACCGAGAGCACTTCGATCCGGAAGAGATCGAGGCCGCCCAGCTCCTCTCCATCAAAACCGGCGGCTGTCCCGAGGATTGCGGCTACTGCAGCCAGTCGGCCAAGTTCGACACCGGGCTCAAGGCCTCCAAGCTGATGGCCACCGAAGAGGTTCTGGCCGAGGCGAGAAAGGCGAAAGAGGGCGGCGCCACGCGCTTCTGCATGGGTGCCGCCTGGCGCTCTCCCAAACCCCGCGACCTGCCCGCCATCGCGGCGATGATCCGGGGGGTGAAGGATCTAGGGCTCGAGACCTGCATGACCCTCGGTATGCTGACGGCCGAACAGGCTGGCGCGCTGAAAGAGGCGGGGCTCGACTACTACAACCACAATATCGACACCTCCGAAGAGCACTACGGCAAAGTGATCACCACAAGGAGCTTCGCCGAGCGTCTCGACACGCTGGAGGTGGTGCGCGAAGCGGGCATCTCCACCTGCTGCGGCGGTATCCTAGGTTTGGGCGAGACTCGCGAGGACCGGGTCAGCTTCGTCCATACCCTCGCCACCCTGCCCGAACATCCGGGCAGCGTACCGATCAACGCTCTCGTCCCCATCGAAGGTACACCGCTTTCGATGAGCGAGCCGGTGGAGCCGATCGAGCTCGTCCGCACCATCGCCGTCTGCAGGCTGACCATGCCGGAGAGCGTGGTACGCCTCTCCGCAGGCCGCGAGACCATGTCCGAGGAGACCCAGGCATTGGCCTTCCTCGCAGGCGCCAACTCCATCTTCGTAGGCGACGCGCTCCTCACCACCCCCAACCCCGAACCGAAGAGCGACGCTGCCCTCTTTGCCAAACTCGGCCTGAGACCGAAACGCTGAACCCCCCGTCATCCCGGAAGCGCGTGAGCGCTATCCGGGACCCATGG